>JACRDD010000018.1 GCA_016218685.1 Desulfobacterales bacterium
CATCGGCGAAGACAAGCGCGTGGTCGTTCTCTCGGTGACCGAAGGCGAAGACAAACCGGCCAAATACCCGCTCATGTTCCGCCAGTGCGACGCCATGCTGCTCAACAAGATCGACCTTTTGCCCCACCTGGAGTACGACGTCCAGACCACCCTTTCCAGCGTGGCCCAGATCCACCCTGGCATGCCGGTTTTCCAGATCTCGGCCAAGACGGGCGAGGGGTTCGAGGCGTGGCTGGCCTGGCTCAGGACACAAGTCGAAGGCAAGCGTAAAATCTAATGGGTTCAGGTAGATCTATGCGAAAAGACCATACTTCTGAATCCGAAGCTACCGATTCGGGTTCTGACGGCAAAACCGAATTGATAGCAGTCTTATCGGCGTGCCTGGTATCCAGATCGATAGCGACTAAGGGACAGTCTGGTTTTGTCGATGCTGTCCACAAAGGCATGGAAGATATCAAAAACGACCGGGTAATTTCCGATCGACAATTGGGCGAAAGTTTGTAGTTCATCGGAGCACCGATGCGACTGGTGAATTCGTAGTTGGCATCCCGCATAGCCGCTTCGCAAAAGCCCCTCAAGCGGCGCGTTGGCATCCTCCATTATAATTCCTTGAAATACACAAAAACATCACTTATTGTGTGTATATATATGATTGGAGGTGATCGCATGGGAAGGACAAACGTGGTGATTAACGATGATCTGGTCAATGAATGTCAGAAACTGACCGGAATCCGGACACGGCGTGCTCTCATTGACTACGCGCTGCATGAGGTACGCCGCCGTGGACGTCAGAAGCGCTTGCTTGAATTGAAGGGCACCATCAAATGGGAGGGAGACCTTACCGAATGGCGGGAGGCGCGCGATTGATGGTGCTTGTCGATACAACCGTCTGGATCGACTTTTTCTCCAACCGTAACGAGCCGCACGCGGCGACGCTCCAGGAGTTGATCGAGAATGAAGAGGATTTATCTCTCTGCGGCATCATCCTGGCGGAGGTGCTCCAGGGAATCCGATATGACAAAGACTTTATCAAAACAAAGGAATATCTTTGCGATCTTATTTTCCTGCCCATGCGGCAGGCCACATTTTTGCGATCCGCGGAGATTTACAGGTCCCTACGAAAGAAGGGTATTACAATTCGGAAACCGGTCGCTTGCATGATTGCTTCGGTTGCCATTGAGTACGATATCCGCCTGCTTCACAATGACCGCGACTTCGACCATATTGCCAAGCACTCGAAGCTCAGGATCTTTGATTGAAGAGTAGAAGGGTCATTTGATGGCTTTTAAGGAGCGCCATCGGACTTTGGATGCAAGGGCCTTTTTTTCGCCGCTTTCGCCCCTCCTCAAGCGTTGATCTGATCGATCAGCATTCTCAGACGCGAAAAATTCTTCAGATCGAAATCGACGAGCAGCCGGGGATACGCCAGAATCTCGGTCTCATTGCACTCTTCGGGAAGCGCCGCAGAGGGCACGATGGTCCCGCCCGGCAGAAGGATATCCGCGAACGCTTGCCGGAGCCGCTGAACATGATCGGGCGTCAACTCCCTGTTCAGCCGGAGCACCAGCCGCTTCTGGACATACCGCAGGCTGTGATAGTTTTTGTAAAAGCGCGTGATGTGGTCGAGGGCCTCGTCTGGGTCGGCGGCCATCTTGAAAAAGGAGAGATCGGTATCCGAAATGTAGCCGTCCGCCAGGAGAGCTTCGGTTACGAAGGCGTGCCAGCGCATCCAGTAGGTCCCGCCGGGCCTGTCCATCAAAAGCAGGGGCAGCGGCGGCAGTTTGCCGGTCTGAAGCAGGGTCAAGGTCTCCATGGCTTCGTCATGGGTGCCGAAACCTCCCGGAAATATGGCCACCGCATGGGCTTCTTTCAGAAACGCCAGTTTGCGGTTGAAAAAATACTTGTAGTTGATGCTTCTGGGATTGCCTTTGACCACATCATTGGGCGCATCTTCCCAAGGCAGGCGGATATTGACGCCGAACGAGTGATCGCTGCCCGCGCCCTCGTTGACGGCTTGCATGATGCCCGGGCCGCCGCCGGTAATGACCATGTAGCCCGATTCGGCTAAGCTTTTTCCGAACGCTTTGGCGAGTTGGTACTCCGGGTTGTGGGCTGGGGTTCGCGCGGAGCCGAAAACCGTCACCTTGCGTTTGTTCGGGTAGGATGAGAAGACCTTGGCCGTGTAGCGCATCTCTTTCAACGTCGTGTTCATAATCTTTAAATCGACGCCCTGGCAGTCTTCCGTGCCGGCTTTCAACGCCGTCAGAATCATGCCTCGAACCAGGGCGGGCCTCTGGATAATTCCTGCCAGCGTCATCAGGTGGTCGATGTGGTCATCCAGTATGCCGTTGGATTCCCTGAGCCGGATCTGCGGTATGATCGATTTCAAAGGCGCTGAGTTTTGCATATGTGTTTCCTTTAATTCTGTTTTTGAGCGGTTAAACCAATCCGATGGTCGTGTTTTCAATTTGTTCCGACGAAGATCGGATCGAACCGCTAACGCCGCGTGAGCGCAATGTTAAAATTTCGTTAGCATCGGACAGGATAGTAAGGCTTATAAAACCAGTTTCACAGATGCGCCATGAAATCCAGCGTTCGCGCATCCCCTGGTCATTACGCAAAACGCCAAGGCGGGCGGGTGCTGCCGGATGAGAATCTGGACGAAGTGCGATGAGGCTTTTTTGGACCGAAACCGCCAAGCAGGCTCTTTACTTCTTTAGCAAATGAAGGGCGCACACCCCGCCGGCTCCCACCATGTGGGCCATGGCCAGGTTGACTTCCTTTTCCACTTGTCTTTTTCCGCACTCCCGTCGCATCTGCCACAGGATCTCGGCGATCTGCCCCACGCCCGTGGGGCCGATGGGATGGCCCATGGAGAGCAGGCCGCCGCTGCTGTTGATGGGGTGCTTGCCCGTCAGGGAGGTCACGCCTTCGTCGATCAAGCGGCCGCCCTGGCCCGGTTCGCACAACCCGAGGGCTTCCAGGTAGAGGATCTCTTCGATGGTAAAGGCGTCGTGCAGTTCAATCAAATCCAGATCTTCCGGGCCGGTGCCGGTTTTTTCGTAGAGCAGCTTGGCCGTGTGTTGCGTCAGGGCGAACGTGGGGTCGCCGTCGGGCAGCACGCTTCTTAAAAGCGAGCCGATGACGGTGGGGCAGAGCTTGTCCGTATACTTGCCGGCCACCTTTTTGGCGCACAGGATGGCGGCCGCGGCGCCATCGCCGATGGGGCAGCAATGTAGCACGGTCAAAGGGTCGGAGACCATGCGGGCGGCGTGGACCTCTTCCAGGGTGACGGCTTTCTGGAACTGGGCGTAGGGGTTGTGGCTGGCGTTGAAGTGGCTCTTGACCGAGACCTTGGCCAACTGATCCACGGTGGTGCCGTATTTTTGCATGTGGTTCTTGGCCATCTGGGCAAAGAGCATTACCGGCGAGAAGCGCAAGGGCTTGCCCTGGGCCGGTTGGTCGTCCGCCTTTTCGCCCTCCTTGGGCGGCGCGAGGGCTTTTTTGTCCACGCCCATGGCCAGGGCCACGTCGCACGAGCCGGAGGCGATGGCCAGGTAAGCCTCCCGGAAGGCCGACGATCCGCTGGCCGAAGCGTTCTCCACGTTGGTGATGGCCACCCCCGTGCGCCCCATGGCGCCGCAGATCTGGTGCCCGGGAAAGTAGACCGCCTTGCCCATCGAACCGCAGTAGGCTTCCTGGATATCTTCCCACTTCATGTTCGCATCCTTGAGAGCGCTGCGAATCGCCACGGTGCCCAGAGTGGGAACCGATACTTCGGGGAAAGAGCCATACCGATGTAATCCCGCGCCGATAACAACAACTTCTCTACTCATTGCTTTTCCCTTCGATCATGGAGGTCGCCGCCGCTCTTCACGCCCGCTCCGGGGCATGGTCACGCCCCAAGGATCGGTATCCGCAAACAACGCCGGCGAGCATATAGAACCGGTCAGGTTGTGTCAATGCGCGCGTGGCCGAAGCGTGTTGCCCCGATAAATGTCCCCCGTCCCACACAATTTTTCAGACCCTATAAAAACTTGACGCGTACATACAGGTGTGCATATAAACAGGCTGCTATGTTTGAATGGGACAAATCGAAGGCCAAAGAGAATAAACTGAAACACGGCATATCTTTCGCTGACACGTTTGCGGTTTTCGAAGATCCAAACGCCGTTACACTTGAGGATTTCAGTTCCAATGAGCAACGCCATGCCACTATCGGAATGGACGCCTTTGGCCGCATTATTAATGGTGGTCTATACATGGCGAGGGGAAGACATTCGGATTATTTCCGTACGCAAGGCCATGCGGAGCGAGGTGAGGCAATATGAAAGCGAAATATGACTTTAGCAATGGCCAGCGCGGTGCCGTACTCCCCTTACCAGGGAACAAAGTGCGGATTACCATTAGACTCGACCGTGATATTGTCGATTGGTTCCGCTCCAAAGTGGAGGAACAAGGTGGCGGTAATTATCAGTCGATGCTTAACGATGCCCTTCGCGCACACATGGAACGCCAGGAGCAGCCTCTCGAAGAGGTTCTGCGCCGTGTCGTTCGCGAGGAGTTGAGAGCATCGCGGTAAGGGGCAAACCTTGAATAAGCGCAAATTCAAAAAAGTAGAAAAAGAAAATCAAAAGCGCAAGCTTGATTCAGCAAGGGCTGAGGCATACAAAAGCAGACTCGTACCAGTTGATAAAAGCAAATTGAACTTAGGGAATTCATACGAAGCACCTCCAGATTGCTACCGAGATATTGATTTCACATGCGTTGACTGCGGATCGAATGAAACCTGGTTAGCTGAGCAACAAAAGTGGTGGTATGAGGAGGTTGGGGGCTACTATTTCAGCACAGCTATTAGATGCAGGAGCTGTCGCAAAAAGGAAAAGGAACGAAAAGAGGAAGCGAAACGCGTTCACCTTGACGGTATCAAGATGAAAAGAGGAAAATAATATGAAAGGCAAGGTAATCCATTGAAAAAGGTATCCATACGTTTCTGTAAAATTTGACTTCATAATCGATTTTTTGCTGCCCGGGTGGCGGCATTCGTCAAAAATGAATCTGGAATCGAGGTTGAACTCGATTCGACGGGAAAAATAGGAGAATTCACCGTTTGGGTGGGTGGTGAGCTGGTCGAAAGAAAGGATCAGCTCAAGTTTCCGGATAAGCATAAAATCCTCAATGCTATTACGCAGAAAGTGTAGCAGAGCCCAGAACCGGAATCTTAGCGAGCACGATTTGCAAATCCCGGATGGGGTCTTATCATGCACATCAACATTGACTTGTGCTGATGATCCGAGGCAGCCGCCGTGTGGGTCGAAAGCGGCATACGGATATGAGGTCGTGCATCAAAAACATTTTCACTGAGATTGAGGTTTTTGGGAACCGGGCACCCCTGCTGCCTTAGGTGAGCCAGGCTCTCCGGAGCGCCCGCCCCGCATACGTAACACATCAACAAAACAGGCCGGACCACTGCATGTCGCGATTGCAGGTCCGGTTTTGTCGTTTTGGCGCCCCGTTCTTAAGGGGCGTTGGAACGCACCCGACGATTAAGGAGAATTTCCCATGGAAAAAGAATTCATACAAACCTCCCGCACTGTTAGTCCTTTACCCCACAGCCCTTTGCAGGCCCGCCTTCAGGGGCGGGTGATCCTGCCCGGCGATCCCGCCTACGACCCGAGCCGCCAGAGCTGGAACCTGTCGGCCGACCCGCGCCCGGCCATGATCGTCATGGCCCAGAACACCGCCGATGTGGCGGAAGCCGCCCGGTATGCCGGCCAAGCCCATCTGGAACTCGCGGTGCAATCCACCGGCCACGGCGTTTACCGGTCGGCCGAAGGCAGCCTGTTGATTGTCACTTCCAGAATGAAGACGATCCGGATTGACCGCGAGGCCCGGACGGCCTGGATCGGCGCCGGCGCCAAATGGGGCGAAGTATTGGCAAAAACCCAGGCGGTCGGCCTGGCGCCGCTTTTGGGCTCCTCGCCGGACGTAGGGGTGGTCGGCTATACCCTGGGCGGCGGCCTGGGCTGGCTGGGCCGCAAATATGGGTTGGCCGCCGACAGCGTGCTCCGTTTTGAGCTGGTGACCGCCAATGGGCAGCTAGTGTACGCCAGCGCCGACGAAAACAGCGACCTTTTCTGGGGGTTGCGCGGCGGCGGCGGCAGCCTGGGCATCGTGACCGGCATGGAGATCCGGCTCTACCCGGTAACCACGGTGTACGGCGGCACACTCTTCTATCCGGTCCAGGCGGCCGGAGAGGTCTTTGCCCGCTATCGCGACTGGATCGTGGCGGCGCCGGACGAACTCACCTCGAGCATCGTGCTGATGAATTTTCCACCCATTCCCCTGGTGCCGGAAAATCTGCGCGGCCAATCCTTCGTGATGGTCCGCGGCTGCTGGTGCGGTCCCATCGAACAGGGCCGGGCCCTGGTCCAGCCTTGGCGCGCGTGGCGTACCCCGCTCATCGACGAATTCAAAGAGATGCCCTTCAGCCAGGTCGGCGCCATCAGCGACGAACCGGTGGACCCGCTACCGGTCTTCACCACCGGCGCCTGGATGAACGCCCTGCCCGACGCCGCCGCCGAACCGCTGATCCGCCACTGCGTCCAAGGCCCGAGCCCGGTGCTGTTTGCCGAAGTGCGCCATGCCGGCGGCGCGATCAGCCGGGTGCCGCCCCACGCCGCGGCTTTTGGAAACCGCGAGGCCCCGCTGCTGCTTCTGCTGCTGGGGCTGACGCCGACCCCCGAGGCCCGCGAGGCCCTGGTGCGCCAGACCCAATCGATCAAGGAGCAGTTGCGGCCCCACCTGACCGGCGGGGTGTATCTGAACTTTCTGGAGGGAGAAGAGGCGCGGCAGCGGATCAGAGATGGCTATGCCCCCGAAGCTTACGAGCGCCTGGTGCAGTTGAAAAGGAGTTACGACCCGCACCATCGGCTGCAATCGGGATTCGCCCTGAAATAGGCGTGGGTCGCGCCCGTTTCTAAGGCGGGGTCTTTATCTGCCGCAGGTTTCGGCGAATGATCTTGCCGGTGGCCGTCATGGGCAGTTCCGGCAAAAAGTCAATTTCGCGGGGATATTCGTGGGCGGCCAGACGCGTGCGGACGAATTGCTGGATCTCCTCCTTAAGCGCGCGGTCGCCCGTGAAGCCAGGCAGCAAAACGACGAAGGCCTTGACGATCTCCCCGCGCACCTCGTCCGGCACGCCGATCACCGCGGCCATGGCAACCGCCGGGTGCTTGAGCAGGCACTCTTCGATTTCGCCCGGTCCCATGCGGTAACCGGCGCTGGTGATCAGATCGTCCCGGCGGCCCACATACCATAGATAACCCTGCTCGTCTTTGCGGCCGAAATCGCCGGTCAGGCACCAGTCGCCGACAAATTTGGCCCGGGTGGCTTGGGGATTGCGCCAGTACTCCAGGAACATCACCGGGTCCGGGCGCCGGACGGCCACCTCGCCGACCTCGCCGGCCGGCAGTTCCCGGCCTTCGGCATCGACGATGGCCAGGGTGTGGCCGGGGATGGGCCGGCCCATCGAACCCGGTCTGGCCTCCATGATCTGGCTGCAGTTGCCGACCACCAGGTTGACTTCGGTTTGGCCGTAGAATTCATTGATCGTGAGGCCGAATACCTCCCGTCCCCAGGCGAGCAGCGCCTCGCCCAGGGTCTCGCCACCCGACCCGATGGTGCGCAGGGCGTACTGGTGCCGTTGCCGGGGATGCTGCACCTGGCGCATCAGCTTGAGCGCCGTCGGCGGCATGAAGGCATTGCGCACCCCGTATTTGGCGAGAAAGAAAAAGGCCTCCTCCGGATCGAATTTCTTGAAGCGATGGGCCACCACGGGCACCCCGTGGTGCCAACTGGGCAGCAGTACATCGATCAGGCCGCCGATCCAGGCCCAGTCGGCCGGCGTCCAGTAGCAATCGCCCTTGCGCGGGAAGAAATTGTGGAAAAACTCCACCCCGGGCAGATGGCCCAGCAGCACCCGGTGGGCGTGCAGCGCCCCTTTGGGCGGGCCGGTGGTTCCGGAGGTGTAGATGATCAAGGCCGGCTCGTCGGCGCGGGTGCGGACCGGCTTGAAGTGATCGGAAGCATTGTGCAGCAGATGGCGCAAAGTGACCACCGGCGGCGCCGCTTGCGCCGCGGTGCTGATCACCAGGCGCAGATCGGGCAGTCGATCCCGGATCTGAACGATTTTCTCCAGATTGGCTGCATCGGTGATGACCGCGGCGGCGCCGCAGTTGGCCAGGCGGTAGGCCAGCGCATCGGGCCCGAACAGGGTGAACAAGGGTACGGCCACAGCCCCCAGCTTGTAGGCAGCGATGTGCGCAACGGCAGTTTCGGGGCACTGGGGCAGCAGAATGCCCAGCCGGTCGCCCCGGCCGAAGCCGTGCGCCCTCAAGGCATTGGCCAGTTGATTGGAAAGGCGTTTGAGGTCCCAGAAGGAGTATTGCTCGGTCCGGCCCTGGTCGTTTTCGTAGATCAGCGCCAGACGATAGCGCTGGCCGGCCCATTTGTCGCAGATGTCGACCCCGATGTTGTAGAATTCGGGAATTTTCCAGGCAAAAGAGTCATACACCGCAGCGTAGTCTGCCGCTTTTTTGAGCATGTTACACCGCCAGGTATTTCTTCTTGACCTCTTCGTTGCGGCCAAGCTCTTCGATGCCGCCCTGATACTTGATGATGCCGTTGTCGACGATATAGGCCCGATCGGCGTGCTTGAGGGCGAACTTGAGGTTTTGCTCCGAGAGCAGCACCGTCACCCCCTCCTTTTTGATCACCTCTAAAAATTCGCCGAGCATTTTGACCACCAGCGGGGCGAGTCCTTCGGTAGGCTCATCCAGCAGGAGAAACTCGGGGTTGCCCATCAGGGTGCGGGCGATGGTCAGCATCTGGCGCTGGCCGCCGCTCAAGGTGCCGCCGGCCCGGTGCGAGAAGTCCTTGAGAATGGGGAACAGGCCATAGATGCGCTCGACGGTCCAGCTCGCGGCCTTGCCCCTGGGCACCTTGCGGCCCGCCTCCAGGTTGTCGAGCACGGTCAGATCCGGAAAAATCTTGCGGTCTTCGGGCACGTAACCGATGCCCAGGCGCGCGATTTTGTAGGGCTCCCAGCCGGTAATGTCCTGCCCTCTATAGACCACCCGGCCGCTTTTGGGCGCATTGAGCCCCATGATGCTGAGCATCGTGGTGGTCTTGCCGGCGCCGTTGCGGCCGAGCAGCACCACCACTTCGCCTTGATTCACCTTCAAGGAGACATCGAAGAGAATGTGGCTCAGGCCGTAATAAGTGTTGATGTTTTCGACCACCAGTTCCATTAGAGTTCTTCCCCGAGATAGACTTCGATGACCTTCTTGTTTTTGGAAATCTCCGCGGGCGGCCCCTCGGCGATCAGCGTTCCGTAACAAAGCACCCGCACTTTTTGAGATATACCGAAAACGATGTCCATATCGTGCTCGATGAACAGCATGCTGATCTTGAGTTGCTCCCACAGGCGCTGCACCAGCTCGACCGTTGCGCGGCGCTCCTCCGGGCTCATGCCGGCCGTGGGTTCGTCGAGCATGAGCAGCTTGGGTTTCAAGGCCAGGGCCAGCGCGATGTCCAGCCGTTTCTGGTTGCCATGGGCCAGGGTGCCGCTTTGCTGGTCGGCCTTATCGGCCAAGCCGACGCTTTCCAGAAGGAGCCGGGCTTGCGCGTGGACCTCTTTGAGCTTGGCCACCGGCGTCACGAGATTGGCATTGCGCTTTTGCTGCGACACGATGGCCACCGTCACATTCTCGAGAACGGACAGGCGCGGAAAAATGCTGGTGATCTGAAACGCTTTGGCGATGCCCCGCCGGACCACTTCATAGGGCTGACAGCCGGCGATGTTTTTGCCTTGAAAGTAAACCGCCCCGCGGGTGGGCACGTGCAACCCCGTGATCAGGTTGAACAAGGTGGTCTTGCCGGCCCCGTTGGGTCCGATGATGGAACTGAGTTCGCCCTCCTCGACCACAAAATTGACCCCGCTGAGGACCTGGTTGCCGCCAAAGGACTTGTGCAGGTCCTTGACCTCGAGAATGCTATGCGCCATGCCTGCCTCGCACGATCTGGGTTTAACAACCTGTAGATTCACCACACATCGACGCGCCACGCCGCCAGCACAAAGCCGGGCTTCAGTTTTGAGTGCGCTTTTCCCGGAACTTTCGGTAAAGCCCCACGAGGCCCTCGGGCGCGAACAACACCACGGCCAGCAGGATCACCCCCAGGATGATGGCCCACACCGTGACCAGATCCTTGTGGATCTGCTGGAGGATGATTTTAAGGAAAATCAGGACCGTGGAGCCGATGGCCGGACCGACCAGCGAATACATGCCGCCCACCAGGCTGGCCAGCAGGGGTTCGGCCGACTTGCTCCAGTGCAGAAATTCGGTCTGGGCGAAGCGGTTCAATTCCGTGAACAGTCCGCCGGCCAATCCGGCAAAGCCGCCGGCAATGATGAAATTGAGCAGTTGATAGCGCCGGTCGTTGACCCCTAAAAAGCGGGCGCGCTCCGGGTTTTCACGGATGGCGCGAATGGTCAGGCCGAACGAGGAGTTGGTCAGCGTGCGCATCGATACAAAGCAGAGCAGAAAAAGGATCAGGCACAACAGGTAGTAAGTAAGGGGTGTAAAGATTTCGGGTTTGGGGATGCCGTGGATCCCATCGTCGCCGCCCGTGAAGGCATAGGCCTGGAATACGATCATGTACAGCAACTGGCCGAAGGCCAGCGTGAGAATGGAGAAGTACAGGCCGATGCGGCGCACGCAGAACCAGCCGATGATGGCGGCGGCCAGGGCGCCGGCCAGCGGGGCCAGGATCATGGCCGGCACGAAGCCGAAGCCGGCCTTTTTCATCAACAGGGCCACGGTGTAGGCGCCCGTGCCGAAAAAAGCGGCGTGACCGAAACTGACCATTCCGCCGAAACCCAGGATCAGGTTCAAGCTGGTGGCGAACAGCGCCATGATGACCATTTCCGTGATCACCCAGATCCAGAACTCGCCGGTGCGTCCGAGCTGCGCCAGCACAAAGGGCAGGACAAACAAGGCCGTCAGAACGGCGGCCACGGCGGTCCGCTGCATTTTTCCAGAAGCATTGCCGGGCATGGTTTTCCTTTAGCGCTCGGGTTTGCCGAACAGCCCCCAGGGCCGGATGATCAGGACCAGGGCCATGACGATGTAGGGAAACATGGTGGCCAGGCGGCTCAGCGGGACCTGGATGAAGGAACTGCCCACGCCGATGATGATGGCGCCGAGCATGGTTCCGCCCACGCTGCCCAATCCGCCGATGACCACCACCGCAAAGCATTCGATGATCTTCTCCATGCCGATCCCAAGGTCGATGTTGGCCAGCCCGCTCATCAGGACGCCGCCGAATCCGGCCAGCCAGCAGCCCAGCATGAAGGTGGCGGTCATCAAGGCCGAGACGTTGACCCCCAGTGCCGAGAGCATCTGGGGATAGGAGACCGCGGCCCGGATCAGCTTGCCGCTGCGGGTGCGGTACAGCAGCAACCAGAGGCCCAGGCCGATGATCGGCCCCAAAATCAGGATAAACACATTGTAGCTCGGCAAGAAGAGCCCGAAAACCTCGACCGAGCCGGCCAGCAGCTCCGGCCGGGCGACGTTGCGCAGATCCCCTCCCCAGACGACCCGCGCCAGGTCGTCGAAGATGAGCACCAGGGCATAGGTGAGCAGCAGTTGCATCAGATGCTCCCGGCGGTAGATGCGGCGAAACAAAGTGACTTCCACCACGAATCCCAGCAGGGCGACTGCCGGCGGCACCAGCACCAGGAGCAGGAGAAAATGCAGCAGCGAGGTGCCGGCCAGCAGCGCGCTCAGCGAGCAGGCCAGGAAGGCGCCGATCATGTACAGGGAACCATGGGCGAAGTTGATGACCCGCAGCACGCCGAAGACCAGGGACAGGCCGGAAGCGATAATGAACAGGAGCATGCCCTGGGCGACGCCGTTGATCGATAGAAAGAGAATAAAATCGAGTGTCATGGCCCCGGCTCCACCACCGCGCTTCAACAGCGGCAAGGCCGCAACCCCGCGCACGGCGGGGCAGCGGCCCATCGAAGAATGGTTATTTGGGTTGGAGCTTTTTGACTTCTTCCACCGACAGCCAGGCTTTTTCGGCCGGCACTTCGGTGACGTCCTTGAGGATCAGGAAATTCTTGAAGCGGGGGTCCTTGGCCGTGGTGCCGACATAGATGCCGACATTGGCCATATGGTCTTCGGCGCGAATGTAGCGCTCGCCGCGCAGGGAGTTCCACTTCATGCCCTCCAGCGTCTTGACCAGGATGTCGGCGTCGAAGGTTTTGGCGGTTTCGATGGCTTTTTTGAGGACCAGCAGACCGTCATAGATCATGATGGCCCAGTCGGCCGGTTCCTCGTTGTACTTTTCGGTGTACTTTTTCACGAAGGCCGCCATCTGCGGGGTGTCGACGCCATAGAAGGGACAGCGCGCATAGCCCAACTGGCCCTCGGGCATCTCCAGACCGGTGGCGCGCAGCAGATCCAGATCGTACAGGGCGGTCAGGGTGGATTTCTTGAACAAGCCGTACGGCACGCCCTGCTTGATGAAGCTGGCCAGGCCCCCGCCCCACAGGCTGGAGAAAATGACTTCCGGGTTTTTGGACATCAGCGTGGGGATAAAGGAGGAGTAATTGGTTTCGCCGGCCTTGGGCCAGAGCTCCACAATGATCTCGGCCTTGGGGTTGAGCTTGTTCAGCAGCGCTTTGGCCGCATCGAACTGGGTGTGACCGTAGGCGTAATCATAGCCGATGTAGCCATACTTGGTGTAGGGCTTCTGGGAAAGGTACAGGATATAGCCCCGGCCCTCGATGCCGGTATTGGGCACGACTTGAAACATGTACGGCTGGAAATCGGTGGTGGTGATGGATTCGGCGTTGGAGGTGTGAAAAAAGACGATTTTCTTGAACTCCTTGGAAACCTTGGTCACGGCCAGGGCCACGGCGCTGGAGGTCCCGCCGATCAGAAATTCGCACTTTTCGCTCAGGATCAGCTCGCGCGCCAGGTTGGCGCCCACATCGGGTTTGAGGGCGGCATCGCGGGCGATCACTTCGATCTTTTTTCCCAGAAACCCGCCGGCGGCGTTGGTCTCTTCGACAAACAGGTCGACGGCGGCTTTCTGGGACTTGTAAAAGGTGGCGCCGATGCCGGACATGTCGGCCACCCACCCGATTTTCAGCACCTCCTCGGCCGAGGCCCCGGGGGCCCACCCCATCCCGACGGTCAAGCTTAGAGCCAGGGCCACGAAAAGAAAACGTTTTGCTTCGACTTTCATCGCGCGTTCCTCCTTCGTTGTGATGATTTGCCCAGCGATCCAGCCGTCCCGATCGCCCTTTGCGTAACGCTATCTTATATTACGCGGATCTGTAAACAGATTGTTGAGGCAGCGACCCCGGCGTCCGGCGCCGGAAGGGCTAAAAATACCTAAAGGCCAAAAAAGGCTTCCCGGAAGAACTCGAGCAGGTTATGCCGTGCGGAAAAAAAATGGAGATTGGGGGGCGCGATCTCCAAGTCGTGGAACGATTTCGAGAATAGAGCAGCCCCCAGCCTGGATGTGTTACAGCTTTAGCTGATGATCTGGCAGGCCTTCTCTTTCTGGCCCCAGAAGGGCGACATCTTGCGCAGCCGGTCGATGATCGGCGGCAGCTTTTCGATCACCAGGTCGATCTCCGCGGCCGTGTTGTAGACGCTCAGGCTGAAGCGGATCGAGCCGTGGGCCGCGGTGAAGGGCACGTCCATGGCGCGCAGCACGTGGGAGGGTTCGAGCGAGCCGGAGGTGCAGGCCGAGCCCGACGAGGCGCAGATGTTGAATTCGTCGAGCATGAGCAGGATCGATTCGCCCTCCACGAACTCGAAGGCGATGCTCGATGTGTTGGGCAGGCGGTGGGCCGGATCGCCATTGACGATGGCGTTGGGGATACGCCGGATCAGTTCGCTCTCCAGCCGGTCGCGCAGGGCCTTGACCCGCGTGTTCTCTTCTTCCAACTGGGAGGCGGCCAGTTCGGCGGCTTTGCCCAATCCGACGATGGCGGCCACGTTCTCGGTGCCGCCACGGCGGCCGTGCTCCTGGTGGCCGCCCAGCAAGAAGGGTGCGTATTTGGTGCCCTTGCGCACGTAGAGGGCGCCGATGCCCTTGGGGGCGTGCAGCTTGTGGCCCGACAGGGAGAGCAGATCGATCTGGTTGTCGGCCATGTGGATGGGCACCTTGCCCACGGCCTGCACCGCGTCGGTGTGGAACACCGCGCCGCGCTTGTGGACCTGGGCCGCGATCTCTTCCACCGGGAAGATCACACCGGTTTCGTTGTTGGCCCACATGAGGCTGACGATGGCCGTATCGTCGCTCAGGTGCTTGTAGAGATAATCCAGGTCCAGGCGGCCCGCTTTGTCCACCGGCACGAAGGTGACGCGGTAGCCGTTGCGGCCCAGGTATTCGCCCAGGTTTTTTACGGCCGGGTGCTCGACCTTGGAAGTGATGATGTGGCGTTTTTCGGGATAGGAGCGCAGCGTGGCCCAGATGGCCGTGCTGTCGCTCTCGGTGCCGCAGGAAGTGTAGACGATCTCTTCGGGCTGGGCGCCGACCAGTTCGGCAAGCTTGGCGCGCGCCTCGCGCACCTTCTTGCCCACGTTGCCGCCGAAGGTGTGCATGCTCGAGGGGTTGCCGTAGAACTGGGAGAAGTAGGGCAGCATCTCTTCCACCACCGGGGGGGCAACCTGGGTGGTGGCGTTGTTGTCCAGATAGACCGGTTTCATGCGCTCACCTCCTCCACCACCAGATCCTTGGCCACCAGCTCCTTAAGCTTGGACTCCACGTAATCTTTCAAGGTGATCTGGCTCATGGCGCAGGCCGCGCAGCGGCCCTTGAGCTTGACCAGCACGCGGCTGCCGTCCACATCCACCAATTGAATGTCGCCCCCGTCCTGCATGAGGGCCGGCTTGATCTCGCGTTCCAGGGTCTCTTCGATGAGCTTGATCTTCTGGATGTTGGTCAGGGGCTTGGGCTGGGGCGGCCGTTCCTTGAGCGATCCGTGCACCCGGTCCAGAATCAGTTGAATGTTGTCGTGGCACTTGCCGCAGCCGCCGCCGGCCTTGATGTAGTTGGTGATCTCTTCGATGGTCTTGAGCCGGTTGTCGGTGGCCGCGCGCTCGATCTGCACGTCGGTGACCCCGAAGCATTCGCACACCAGGTTGCCTTCCTGGACTTTATCGGGCTGCCCGCGGTAGCAGGCAATGGCCTTTTCAAGGGCCTCGTGGCCCATCACCGAGCAGTGCATCTTCTCTTTGGGCAAGCCGCCCAGGTGATCGGCGATGTGGTCGTTGGTGAGCTTTTCGGCCTCTTCGATGGTCTTGCCGATCAGCAGTTCGGTGAGGGCCGAGGCCGAGGCGATGGCGCTGGCGCAGCCGAAGGTTTTGAATTTGGCGTCCACGATGCGTCCGTCGTCGCCGACTTTAAAGCTGAGCTTCAGGGCGTCGCCGCAGGCCATGGAGCCGACTTCGCCCACGCCATCGGCATTTTCGACTTCGCCCACATTGCGCGGGTTGAGGAAGTGATCCTTGACCTTATCCGTATATTCCCACATGGTTTCCTCCTGGAGGTTTCGCTGTTCTGCAAAGGTAGCGGCATAATAAGCATGAATTAAAAGATGCAAAGCCGCGCGCCCGGGGTTGCCGTTTTTTTGAAATCCTGAACCGACCCTGCGGTTTGACAGCAGGGTCTTAAGCAATATGTTGAACCATCAGCGAAAGGAGGTGGCACCATGGAGCGCCGTAAAGCGGTATTTGCCGGCAGTTGGTATCCAGACCGGGCCGGCGATTGCGACAAGCAGATCGCCCAATTCCTGGAAGGGCCGCAACCCCTTTCGGACGAACCCGGCCGCCGCTGGCTGGCCGGCATCGTGCCCCATGCGGGCTGGTACTACAGCGGACGCATCGCCTGTCAGGTGATCCATCTGCTCAAGGAGCCGGAACCCATCGACCTGGTGGTGGTCTTCGGCATGCACCTGCACCCCGGTTCGGCCAACTACCTGATGGCCAGCGGGGCCTGGGAAACGCCCTTCGGCGATCTGCCGGTGGCCGAATCGCTGGCCCAGGCCCTGCGAGCCCGTTTCGATTTCCAGGTGGAGACGGCGCGCCGCTTCAGCCAGGACAACACCGTGGAACTGCAACTGCCCTTCATCAAAAAATTTCTCGATCCGGTGGAATTTCTGGCCGTGGGCGTGCCGCCCACCCAGCGATCCCTGGAGATCGGGCGGGCCGTGGCCGATTGGGCCCGGGAAAACAACAAGCGCTTGAAAATCGTCGGCTCCACCGACCTGACCCATTACGGCACCAACTACGGCTTCTCACCCCAGGGCCGCGGTAGCCAGGCGCTGGCGTGGGTGCGCGACCAGAACGATCGGCAGGTCATCGATGCCATGCTGGCCATGACGCCCGAGGCGGTGATCCGCCAGGGCCTGGAGCGTCAGAATGCCTGTTGCGCCGGGGCAGCCGCCACGGCCATGGCCGCCGCCAAACAACTGGGCGCCACCCGGGCCAGGTCGGTGGCCTATGCCACCAGTTATGAAAAAAGCCCCGGCGATAGTTTCGTCGGATATGTGGGCGTCGTGATGGGCGCTTGATTTTGTCACTCAACTTTTAAGGAAAGCAGCCGATAGGAAATGCGGCGGTCACCGCCGGCTCCGGCCCCAGCGTTGGATTTCCGAAAAAGAGATGGCCACTGAGTCCGAAATGCTTTAAAAAGGCCGGTTGGTCGGAGCCGAGCAAATATTTCCGGAGGTTGATTTTCCATGAAGCTGATCCAAACCATACGCAAAATTTTGTCAAAACCCCAAGCATCCCGAAGCTATGAATATGTGCGGGTGGTGTCGGAAGCGCCACCTGCCGGCACCCGTAGCGCACTGGGGCCGCCGCCGGCGGTGGGAACCGAACTGCGGGCTCCGGTGGCCGAACGGGCCGAGGAGATCGCCTTTTCGCACCAGGCGGATCTGGAGTCCTACGTGCGCGGGCTGGACGTGCCCAAGGAAGCCATCGAACGCTGGATCTCCGCCGGGGTGCTGCTGCCCGAAGAGACCCGGGTGGCCTCCCAGATGATTCGTATTATCTGCAAAAACAGATAGATGAAAAAATCCCCAAAAAGTTTAGCATTCCCGACCTAAAGTCCTCCCCCCCGCCGGCCGATAGTATGTGTCAGAGGCTTCGCGGGGGAGCCTCTAAGATATATGCACAATATATCTTCCTTTAGCCGGCGGGGCGGCTGCGGCAAGCCGCCCCGTTCCTTTTGGTGCATCGGATTCCTTCCAGATTTTTCTGCCCTGCCCTCACAAGCATCTCAAGATCGGCGCTCACCGACCGATACCAAATTTAGCGAAACACTCCGGTAACACGGATGCGGAGGAGGCTCATGACTCGGAAATATCCTTTGCTCGCCTGTGCGGTGCTCATGCTCTCGCTGGGAACGCTGGGCATGGGATCGAACAAGGCTGCTTCGGCGCCGCTCTCCCTGGAGGGGCTGCATCAATTTTGCGGGTTGCCCCTGGCCTGCAACAGCCCCGTGGCCTGGGAAGGCAAAACCGTGTCGGTCTGGGGCCGCCTGGACCCGCACAACACGTTTGACAAAAAGAGCTATCCCCAACTGCCTTATGAAAAGTTCCGCTTGATCGATGGCCGGGGCCATGCGGTGGAAATCTGGGCCCTCGCCCGGGACAACCGGCCGATCTTCGAAAAACTGGCCCAACGTCCCGGGGATGAAATCGTGGTGCAAGGCCGCCTGGCGGCCATCAAAATGCCCGTGTCCGGCGATTGCAAGACCGGTGTAAAGGTGGAGATCGATGATGCACAGCAAATTACATTCAAAACAAAGTAAATCGAGCATGCAACGTTGGGTTGCCCTGCCGCTCTGCGGCCTGTTGATGGCCCTGTGGGTTTCTTTGGCCCTGGCCGCGCCGGTGGCACAAGAGACGGCCCGGCGCGTGGCCGAAAACACCCTGCGCCGGCATGTGGCGCTTTACGGTGACTGGAACGGCACGGCCGCGCCGGAGGTGGGTTCGGGAGAGGCCATCGTCTTTAACGACAGCCGCGTGGCATACAATTTTTCCGTGCAGCCCAGCGGCCATGTGCTGGTGGCCGTGGACGATCGCATCAGTCCGGTGCTGCTCTACTCGACCCGTTCGACCTTCGATGCTTCCCGGGCCGACCGGCCCCAGTCCATCGAATCGTGGATCGTGCCCGAAGTCCATCGCCATGTGCGCCATGTCAGGGAAAGGGCCGCCTCCGGTACGCTATCCCGCGCCGCCGCGACCGGAAATGCGGCCGGCCGGCGCATCGCCAAGGCCTGGGGCGATTATACGGCTGCACCGGGCGATGCTGCTACGCGCGGTGTGATCCTGGAGGCAGCAGCCCCGGTTCGGGGCGCCACGCTGGGACCGCTGTTGACCACCACCTGGGGCCAGGACGATCCCTACAATTTGCAAACCCCCGACGATAGCTGCGGGAGCGGTCATACCCTCACCGGCTGCGTGGCCACGGCCTGGGCCCAGCTCATGCGCTACTGGCGCTGGCCCATCGCGGGCACCGGCAACCCCAGCTACATCTGGACCGACAGCAATACCGATGAACACACCCTGAGCGTGGATCTCGACGCAGCCGATCCATATGACTGGGACAACATGCCCGACAGCATGGCCGGCAGCAGCGAGGCCCAACAGGATGCCGTTTCCCTGCTCATGTACCATGTGGGCGTGGCGGCGGAGATGGCCTACGGGTGCGAAATATCCAGCAGCGGCGCCTGGGCGGACGGTGTGCTGGATACCTATTTCAAATATCAGAGCGGCATGACCTATTATGGGCCGGCGGAACTTGCGGATCTCACCAGCAGCGAACGATTCGCCCTGCTGAAGGCCGAATTGGATGCGGACCCCCCGCGACCGGCGATCCTTTCCATCTTCGCGACGGACGACTCCGGGCACGAAGTGGTCGTGGACGGCTACCTGACCTCCGACAGCGAAAATATGGTGCACATCAATTTTGGCTGGGAAGCGAGCTACGATGGGTATTACAATTTCAGCGCCAACTTTGAAACCGGCGATTTTGAATGGGAAGCCGCCAACCATAATTTCGTCATCGGCATCCAGCCCGACAACGACCCGCCCGTGGTGAGCGCCGGTGACGACCAAAGCGTGGCCGAGGCCTCCGCGGTGCAGCTTTCCGGAAGCGCCACCGATCCGGAAGGCGTGGGCCTGACCTATCGCTGGACCCAGACCAGCGGCACGACCGTCACCCTATCGGACGCCACCTCGCCGACACCGACCTTCACCGTGCCCAACGTGCACGCCCAGACCACCCTGGTCTTCCAGCTGCGGGCCGATGATCTCAATCGCGCCTGGGCCGCGGATAGCGTTAGCGTCACCATCGCCAACAGCGACGGCTCTTCGGCCGTTTCGGGCAGCGGCGGTGGCGGAGGCGGCGGGGGGTGTTTCATCGTGTCGCTCGGCACGATCTTCTAATTCGGTTCTCATCCCGAAGGCGGCCGGTAACCCCGGCCGCCTTCGTTTTTCGATCTTCCGGTAACCGCAAAACAGCATTGAAATAGCCCCTTCGGCGTGCCATAACAAACCATGTCGAAACAGCCGGCCATAGGGCTGGACGAAGCCCTGGCGCTCACCCTGCGCCACATCGGGCCGTTGCCCCCGGAAAGCATAGACCTGGATCGGGCCGTGGACCGCGTGGCGGCCGAAGATCTGCGCGCGCGCGCGGATTCCCCTTCCGTTCACGCTTCGCTCAAGGATGGCTACGCCGTGCGCTCGCTGGAAGTGGCCGCCGCCTCAAGCCTGCATCCGGTGTGTTTGACGCTTGCCGGCAGCGCCGCCGCGGGCGCGGATAACGCGCCCCAAGTGGCCCCCGGCACCACCGTGCGGGTGCTCACTGGCGCGCGCTTGCCCGCGGGGGCCGACGCCGTGGTGGCCGAAGAGTTCGCCACTCCGGACGGACCAATGGTGCGCGTCACCAATGTCGCCGAGCCCGGCCGCAACGTGATGGCCAGGGGCAGCGATGTGACCGCGGGCAACCGGGTGGTCCGGGCCGGAGAGCGCCTGACACCCGGTCGCATAGGGCTTTTGGCGGCCGCCGGGTACGACCGGGTGGCGGTGGTGCGCCGGCCCGTGGTGGCCATCGCCGCCACCGGCGATGAAGTCGTGGCCCCCGGCCGGCCGCTCGCCGAAGGCAAGCTCTATGCGAGCAACCTGTTCATGCTGACCGCCTGGTGCCGGCGCCTGGGCATGATCGCCCGCACGGCCGTCATCGCCGACGAGGGCGAGGCGATCCGCCGGGGCCTGCAGACCATGCTGGCCGAGGCCGACGCCCTCGTCACCAGCGGCGGGGCCTGGGGCAGCGAGCGCGACCTGGTGGCCCAGGTGCTCGCCCAACTCGGCTGGCAGCGCGTGTTTCACCGGGTGCGCATGGGACCGGGCAAGGCCGTGGGATTCGGCCTGCTGGCAGGCAAGCCGGTCTTCATCCTGCCCGGTGGGCCGCCCTCCAATCTCATGGCCTTCTTGCAGATCGCGCTGCCGGGCCTGCTGCGTTTGGCGGCCAGTCCTTCTGCGGGATTGCCCACGACCCAGGTACGCTTGACCCAAGATTTGACCGGCCGCCAGTTGGAATGGACCCAGTTTGTTTTTGGCAGCCTGGCGGGCCCATCCGAATCGCCCGATTTCGTGCCGTTGCGGGGAGCCAGCCGCTTGGCGGACATGGCCGGCGCCGCGGCCGTGGTGGCCATTCCCGAGGGCCAGGCGCGGTTGACGGCCGGCACGTTGGTGCGGGCCCAGTTGTTGAATTGAGAAAGCAGGACGATGAATTCTCACAACCATCTCGTGGATGCGTTTCAACGCACCGTCAATTATCTGCGGGTCTCGGTGACCGACCGCTGCAACCTGCGCTGCCGCTACTGCATGACCAGCCACACCCGCTGGCTGCCCAAGGGCGCCATCCTGACGTTGGAAGAGATCGAGCGCCTGGTGGGCATCGGCGTGGGGCTGGGCATCACCAAGGTGCGCCTGACCGGCGGCGAGCCGCTCTGCCGCAAGGGCATCGTCGATCTGATCGCCCGACTGAGCAAGTTAAACGGCCTCCAGGACTTGACCCTGACCACCAACGGCACCCTGCTGGCTCAAAAGGCGGCGGCTCTAAAGGAAGCGGGTCTGAGGCGGATCAACATCAGCCTGGATACCATGGACGCCGCCGGTTTTTTCAACATCACCGGATTGAACCTCCTCGATACAGTGTGGCAGGGTATCGTCCAGGCCGCGGCGGCGGGCTTTAATCCCATAAAGATCAATTGCGTGGTGATGCGCGGCAGCAATGAAGATCAGATCGTGCCGTTGGCCGAACTGACCCGCAGTCAGCCTTTTCATGTCCGTTTCATCGAGTACATGCCCATCGCCGTGGACCCCCATTCCGCCAAGAGCCGCTTCGTGCCCATGGCCGATGTCCAGCAGCGTCTCGAGAAGCTGGGGGCCTTGATTCCTCTGCCTTCGAAGAACGGCGATGGCCCGGCCCGGCGCTTTCGCTTCCAGGATGCACCCGGCGAACTGGGGTTCATCAGCTCCATGAGCGAGCATTTCTGCAGCCGCTGCAACCGCATCCGCCTGACCGCCGACGGTCACCTGCGGCCCTGCCTGTTGGCCGACGAGCAAGTGGATGTGATGGGCGCATTACGGGCAGGCGCCGGCGATGAAGAGATTGCCGCCATATTCGCCAAGGCCCTGGCCATGAAGCAAGGGGAACACCGCCTCAGTTTCGGCGGCAATTGCCAACTGCGTACCAAAATGACGGACATCGGAGGCTGAGCGCCGTGGAACGCCCGAGCGCACCGAACTGCTGCGCCGCGATCCTGGCCGGCGGCCGCAACACCCGCATGGAGGGCCGCAACAAAGCTTTTCTTACCATCGACGGCCGGACCATCCTGGACCGGCTCATCGAGACCCTCGCCCCGCTTTTCCCCGAGATCATGCTGGTCACGCGCCAGCCGGAGCTTTACGCCAGCCGCGCCATCCGCATCGTGGAAGATATCTTCCAGGCGCGCGCTTCGCTCACCGGTTTGCATGCGGCCCTGACCCACGCCCAGGCCCCCTGGGTTTTCGTCTGCCCTTGCGATGCGCCCTTCATCCAGCCCGCGCTGGTTCGATTGCTGCTGTCCGAAATCGCACCGGAAGTGGATGCCGTGGTGCCGCGCATCGGCGCCTACTACGAACCGTTGTGCGCCGTCTACGCCAAGAATTGCCTGGCGCCCATCGCGGCCCAGCTCGAACGGGAAGAATTTCAGATCAAAGGCTTCTTCCGCCACATCCGGGTCAAAACCATCGGTGAAGCGCAGCTCAGGGCGGTCGATCCCGAGCTGCGCTCGTTTCTCAACGTCAATACGCCGGAAGCATACCAGGCGCTTAAAAAATGAAGCGTGGGCGGGTTAGCGGGTCAGAAATCGCTTCGCGATGAAGTCGGCGATGGCGCGCACGTCGTTGACGTCCAGGCGCGGTACGCCTAAATCCACATCGACATCCGAGGCCACGGCGACCAGGGTGCCGGGATTCTGCCTGGTGTGCAGGGGGGACTCATGGGCTGCCCGGCGAAAGACTTCGATCTGGGGCTTGCCGCCGCGCTTGTAACCTTCGGTGATCACCAGGTCCATGTCGCTGAAGAAGCGCGAAACGATCTCGTCCAGATCCATCTCGGCTTCCAGGTCCTTGACCAGCGCGATCTTTTTGGGAGAAGAGATCACCACGGTGGCGGCCCCGGCCTGCTTGTGGCGCCAGGTGTCCTTGCCCTCGCGGTCGATGTCGAAGCCATGGTGGTCGTGCTTGACCGTGCCCACGCGGTATCCGCGGCGGCACAGCTCGGGAATCAACTTCTCCAGCAAGGTGGTCTTGCCGGAGTTCTTCTTGCTGACGATGGAGACGATGGGCGGCATGTCGTTTTCCGATGGGGTCCTATTTCTTCTCAGCGGCGAAAAGCGCGATCAGCGCGTCGGTTTCCTGCAAAATGGCGATCAGATCTTCGGCGCGGTGAACCAGCGGTACCCTTTGGATGAGCTTCAAGCACCGCTGGGTTTGCCGCAGTTCCCTCAGCGTATGGATCAGCTCTTGCCGGGAATCCGCGCTCTCGACGTCGCCATGGTCGGGATAAGTGGCGGTGACCGACCGCAGCAACTGGCCGGCCACATGATCGCCGGTTCGGGTGCTGGGCAGTTGTTCGACAATTTTCAGGATCTGTACCGAAAAGGCCAGCAGCCTTTCTTCCAGATCGTCGCTCCGGGAGCTCATGGATTATTCCAATCTAATATTTCGATGTTCGTTGCGGATGCCAAAACCCATTGGATTCACGGTTCCGGGGGTTCCAGGATCTCGATGGGGTCGTTTACCCGCACCGTGCCGCCCGTCAATACCCTGGCAAAGATCCCCTCCCGGGGCATGATGCAGTCGCCGGCGGCATAATAAATGGCGCATTTGTGGTGGCACTCCTTGCCGATCTGGGTGATCTCCGCCACGGCCTGGTCACCGATGCGCAGACGGGTGCCCACCGGAACGGTCAGCCAGTCGATGCCCACGGTGGCGATGTTTTCGGCAAAATCGCCGAAGCTTACCGAAAGACCGCTCTGGGCCGCGCGCGCGATGCTTTCCGATGCCAGGAAGCTCACCTGGCGGTGCCAATCGCCGGCATGGGCGTCGTGCTCCAGGCCGTGGCCGGCGATCAACCGCGTTTCGGTCACCGCCGTCTTGCGCGTGCCCTTCTTCTTGCTCGTGCTGATCGCTACCACACGCATCATGGGAAAGCGCCTCCTCTATCCTTTGCCATGGCTTGTATCACAACCCCGACTTGATCACCAGGTCGGTGATCGGCCCCCGGGAGCGATCGCCCTTGAGCACCAGGTGGGCGTAGATCCGGTTGCCCTTGAATTTGTTGACCAGCCAGTTGAGGCCGTTGTTTTCGGCGTTGAGGTACGGATGGTCCACCTGGTGCGTGTCGCCAAGGCAGAAGCACTTGACCCCCTCGCCCATGCGCGACAGCAGGGTGCGGCACTCGCCGCGGGTCATGTTCTGGATCTCGTCGATGATCACCACGGCGTTTTCGATGTTCATGCCCCGGATGTAGGTCAGGGGCAGCAGTTCG
>JACRDD010000017.1 GCA_016218685.1 Desulfobacterales bacterium
GGAGTGTCTGTACATAATTTTCTCGTCGGAAGGTGCAAGGTTTTTAATGGAAAAAGCTTGATTTGCTTGCGTTTACGACGAATCCCATAACACTTTAAACTCGTTATATCAAGATGTTAATTGTTATTCAGGAACCTCTAAATATAATCGAATCCGCCGCGCCATCGAAATAGATCTGGACAATTGGCAACTCGTTTTGTTAATAGGCGATGCATTCGGCAGGTTCGTTTCTGTCCTTACAGCACAAATTCGTATTTAAATCAAACTCATTTCCAATGCTTTGCTTACGCTTCGGCCGCTGCCGCATCCGGCTTGTATTAAAATCTGCCCCATTCTCTGGTCCGGGTTTTCCGGTAATTATCGGTGTTATGCGGACGTCCGCATAATTCGGGAAAGGAATTATGCATGGTTTTGTTGGAATTCGGTAACTATTTGGAAACTTGTAAAAATGTGCCCAAAAAGCATCGTTCCTTTTACATTCGCTGGGTGGAGGCGTTTGTCCGGTTCTGCGAGACTCACGGAGGGCATTCCGAACCTGAAAAGCGCATCGATCCCTTCTTGCAGGCGTTCGGCCGGCGCCGCGAGCAGTGGCAGGTTGACCAGGCCAAGGAGGCGGTCCGGCTCTACTGCTATTTTGTCAATATGGCGGGAAAGGCGGCGGACGATCAAGTCCGGGTGAGCGTCGAGGATTGGAAAAGCGCGGGCGAGGGCATGGCACGCATGCTCAGATTGAAGCAAAGATCCTACCGCACCGAGCAAAGCTACATGACATGGCTGAGACAATTCTACCTTCATGCCCGGCAGCTTTCGCCTGCCGAGTTGACGGACCGGCAGATTGTCGATTTTCTCTCTTATCTGGCCGTGGAGCGGCGCGTGGCCAAATCCACCCAGAATGTGGCATTCAACGCGATCCTTTTCTTTTATCGCCATGTTCTCGAGAAGCAGGTCGGGGATATACAGGGTGCCGTCAGGTCCAAACCGAAGATGCGCCTTCCCACCGTGCTCGGTCAGGGAGAAGTATTGAGACTGATCGAAAAGCTCGATGGCGTGCATGCCTTGATGGCCAAAGTGATCTATGGCGGCGGTTTGCGCCGCGATGAGTGCCTGCGTTTGCGAGTTCAAGATCTGGACTTCGAAAGATATACGATCACGATCCGAGCGGGCAAAGGGGATAAGGATCGCCAGACCCTCTTTCCGGTATCGGTGGCCGAGGAGATGCGGGCGCATCTGGAGAAGGTGCGGCGGCTGTACGAGGGTGATCGCAAGGCCGGACTTGCCGGCGTGTATCTGCCCAACGCCCTGGATCGGAAGTATCCCAAGGCGCCCACGGAGTGGATTTGGTACTGGGTTTTCCCTTCGGAGAAGGTGTCGCTTGACCCGCGGGCGAATGTGGTGCGCCGGCACCATGCGTCGGCGGACATGCTGCGCAAGGCCATGCGCCGGGCAGTGCTGGCCGCCGGCTTGGACAAGCGGGCGACGACCCACACCTTACGGCATTCGTTTGCAACGCACCTATTGGAAAGCGGCACCGACATCCGCACCATCCAGCAGTTGCTGGGGCATGTCGATCTGGAGACCACGATGATCTACACCCATGTGGCGAAGAAGAATGTGCTGGGGGTGCGCAGTCCATTGGATAAGAATTAGCGGCTATTTTGTTCCGGCGGGATCGAAGAACTATTTCCCGGACGCGGCGAGGGCCAGCATCAGCCAGGCGACGATTAGGGCCGTGCCGCCCAGGGGGGTGACGGCACCCAGGGCCGTGAGGCTGGAGATGGCGAGCAGGTAGAGCGAACCGGAGAAGAGCAGCAGGCCGGCGAGCATGGTCAAGCCGGCGGCCCGGGCCAGGCGGGAGTGGGGTTTGAGCGAGCAGACGAAGGCCGCCGCGAAGAGCCCGAGGCTGTGCGTCAGGTGGTAGAAGACGGCGGTGTGGTAGATCTCGAGCATGCGGGGCGCCAGCGTGGCGCGCAGGGCGTGGGCCCCGAAGGCGCCCAGGCCGATGGCCGCGGCGGCGCTGAGCGCGCCGATTACGATGAAGGTTCGGACCATCAGGCCTCCAGCACCCGCAGGCAGTCCTGGGGCAGGCGGTGGGTGCCCATGCCGTCCAGGCTGACTTCCACCAGGGACTCAGGGTCGTTGATGGAAGTATCCGGGTCGGTGATGATGCCGTGACGGCCGATGAATTTGTCCATGTAAGGTTCCCAGGATTCATCGCCGCTGCGGCGGAAGACTTCTACTTTTTGTCCTTTGCGAAGGGCCATGGGATCTCCTTTTACGGTTTCAGTCCATCGGATGGACGTCATGGGCGTCGAGGATCGACTGGCGGCGGCCGCAGGCCTCGCAGTAAACGCGGTTGCCGGTGACCGGCGCGATGCGTTGGGTGCGCTGGCGCACGAATGCGTTGTACCGGTCGGTGCCGATGGCCTGGCCGCAGCCGTCGCAGTAGCGCACGGGCTGGCGGGAGAGGATCGTGCCGCACAGGTGCACGATGCGCTCGCCCTTGCGATCTTCCATCTGCATGGCGTCGTTGGGGCAGTTGGCCGCGCAGGCGCCGCAGGCAATGCAGTGCTCCTGGGTCCAGCGGAAGTCGGTGGGTCCGGGGTGATCGAAATCCAGGTAGCCCAGGCGCAGGGCGTCGACCTTCATCTTGTCGCGGCAGATGGTGACGCACAGGCCGCAGCGCCGGCAGATGTCGCAGCGCAGGCAGCGGCGCGCCTCTTCGCGCACCATGTTCTCCGATAAGCCCAATTCCACTTGTTGAAAGGTGGTGCGCCGGCGGTCCATGTTGAGCAGCGGCATGGGCTGGCGCTTGAGGGCCATTTTCGTGGCCGCCGGCACCTCGGTCCAGGCGGCCCGGTGGTGGCGCACGGGCACGGGCGGCATGCTCGGCTGGGGCAGGCCGTTGAGATAGCGGTCGATGGCCGCCGCGGCGCGCTTGCCGCCGCCGATGGCTTCTACCACGGTGGCCGGGCCGGTCACGGCGTCGCCGGCCGCGAAGATGCCGGGCAGGTCGGTGGCCATGGTGGCGGTGTGTACCTGGATCGTGTCGCGCCGGGTCCAGGCCAGGGTCTGGAGTTCTTCCAGACCCTTTTTTTCTACCCGCTGGCCGATGGCGCTGATGACGGCGTCGGCGCGCAGGATAAATTCGCTGCCCTTGATGGGTTCGGGCACCATGCGTTTGGAACCGGCCTGGGCGATCATCTGGGCCTTGAGACTGCGCAGGCCGATGACCCGGCCCTGCTCGCCTTCCACGGCCACGGGAATGGTCAAAAAGGAGAACTGCACGCCCTCTTCTTCGGCCTGCTCGATCTCTTCCACGTCGGCCGGCATCTCCGACAGGGTGCGGCGGTAGGCCATGGTGACGCTGGCGCAGCCCAGGCGCAGGCAGGTGCGGGCGGCATCGACGGCCACGTTGCCGCCGCCGATGACGATCACTTCCTGGCCCGGCAGACGACGGTCGCCCAGGGCCACGCGTTTCAAGAAGTCGACGGCCTGGGTCACCTGGGGAAAGTCGTTTTCGCCCGGGATGTTGAGCCTGAAGGAGGCATGGGCGCCGATGGCCAGGAAAAAGGCTTCGAAACCCTCGGCGCGCAGTTGTTCGAAGGTGACATCCGTTCCCAGGCGGGTGTTGAAGCAAAACTCTACACCCAGGGCCTCGATCATGGCCACTTCGCGGTCGATCACTTCCCGGGGCAGGCGGTAGCGGGGAATGCCCACCATCATCATGCCGCCGGCCATGGGCAAAGCCTCGAGGACGCGCACGGTGTAGCCGTTGAGGGCCAGGTAGTAGGCTGCGCTCATGCCGCCCGGGCCGGCGCCGACGACGCACACCTTGCGGTGCTTGGGCGGCGCCTGGGGCGGGTTGACGTAGTGGCCCAGGGAGAGGGCGCGCTCGGCGGCAAAGGCCTTGAGGGTCTTGATCGCGACCGGCTGGTCGATGCGGCCGCGCACGCACATGAACTCGCAGGGCCGGGTGCACACCAGGCCGCACACCCAGGGGAAAGGATTGTCCCGCCGGATGGTTTCGATGGCTTCGGCATCGCGGCCTTCGCCGATCAGGGCCACATAGGTGGGAATGTCGATGCCCGCCGGGCAGGCCATCTGGCAGGGGGAGGGCGCCAGGCGGTCGCAGGCGCCGGCGGCGCAGTTCTGGGTCTCGATGTGGCTGGCAAACACTTCGTGGTTCGCCGTCAGCGAAAGGCGCACCTCGGTTCCCAGGGCCATGCCGGTCGCTTCGGCCGCAAAGCCGGCCAGCTCGTCGGCCAGGCGCTCCAGGGTGGGCAGATGCTCGGACCCCGCCCGGCCGCTGGCCACGTCTTCGATCATGGCGATCAACTGGCCCGCGATGCGCCGGCTGCGTGGGTGCTGCAGGCGGTTTTCTTCCATGGCCCCGCAAAGCAAGGCCAGGGTCTGGTCCACCGGGCATTGAGTCAAGGTCATGGGCGCTCCTAAAAGGCGCTGTGCTCCAGCGACGCTACTGCCTGGGCGTGCCGTTCCCGCTTTACTTCCGGCATCTGATCGGCGTTCCCGAACTGCAGGCAGTGGGTGATGCAGGTGGTGACGCAGGCGGGCTTCAGGCCCTGGTCGACGCGCTCCATGCAGTAATCGCACTTGACCACTTTCTTGCTCTGGGGATTCCATTGGGGCGCGCTCCAGGGGCAGGCCCGAATACAGGTTTTGCAGCCCACGCACAGATCGCTCTGCACGAAGACGATGCCGTCCTTTTCGCGCTTCTGCATGGCGCCGGTGGGGCAGGCCTCCACGCACCAGGGCTTTTCGCAGTGAAAACAGGGCATGAAGATAAACGCGCTGCGCGGCAGGCCGCCGACCATTTTGGGACCCACCTGGACGATTTTGCACGGCTTGGGCCCGGGCGGCAGATTCTTGTTGGCTTTACATTGTACTTCGCAGGCCTGGCAGCCGATGCATTTGCGCGTATCTTGGAAGAGGTAGTATTGGCTCATGCGATTCTCCTTTACGAGCGCTTGGCGGCGTGTTTTTTCTTGGCTGCCGGCGGCGCTTCATCGGCTTTGGCGGGCGCTACGGTGACAAAGGTGTCGTGCAGGGCCGGGCTGCCGCCCACCGGGTCGGTGAGGCAGGCCTGCAGCACGCTGTCGGAAACGCCGCGGTTGAAGGTGCGCGCGGCCAGGCGGGCCTCGTGGCCGAAACCGTGCACCATGAAGACCGCTTCGGGATGAATCAGGTCGGTGACAAAGGCCTTGATCTGGCCCTGGCCCTGGGCCGAGGTGACCAAAACCGTCTGCCCGTCCTTGATCCCCAGGGCCGCGGCCCGCCGGGTGTGAATCCACAAGAGGTTTTCAGGGTACAGCTCGTTCAGATAGGGATTGTTCTGCGTGGAGACATGGGTGTGGGCCGCCACCCGCCCCACCACCAGCCGGAAGCGGTCCCCCTCGGGCCGTTGCATGGCCGCGTAGGGCGGGAACGAGGCAAAGCCGGCTTTTTCCAGCAGGGAGGAGCGCAGCTCGATCTTGCCCGAGGGGGTCTTGAGCTTCAGGCCGTCCAGGCGGTTCCAGAAGAGCTGCTCCTTGGCATAGGCCACGAACCCCTTGGCGTCGAAATCCTGGCGCGTGAACCCGGTGGGTTCGAGCTGCCAGTCCACCAGTTCGTCCATGGTGGTATAGGGGAAGTACTTTTCGATGCCCATGCGCTCAGCCAACTGGCGCATGATGATGGCGTACTCGCGCGTGTCGTGAATCGGCGGGATGGCCTGGGGCCGCAGGAAGATCTGGGGCTTCAAGCCATTGGCCTGCTGCACGCAGTCGGTGCGTTCGAAGAAGGTGGATTCGGGCAGCACCACGTCGGCATACCAGGCCGAGTCGCTGAAGTTAACGTCGATGGCCACGATCAGGTCGAGCTTTGCGAAGGCCTGCTTGGTGCGGTGGGTGTCGGGGATCGATTTGAGCGCGTCGAAGCGGTTGATGAACAGGGCCTTCAGCGGGTAGGGCGTTTGCGTCAGGATGGCATCCACCAGGCTCTGGGGCACCCCATGGGCCGGATCGGGCAGGGGCAGCTTGGCCGTGCCCACCTGGTCGGCGCGCGGTTCGCTGACCTTGGGCAGCTCCTGGTCGGTGAGCTTGCGCGCCGGCTTGCGATCGACGGCGCCGGGGCCTTTTTTGAAAAAGAGCCCGCCGGGGGCTTCGATGGACCCCATGAGGATGTTGAGGATCAGCAGGGAGCGGCGCAGGTAGATTTCGTTGACATGATGGGCGCCTCGGTAGCCGAAATGAAAGATCACCGAGGGTTTGTCCCGGCTCACTTCCCGGGCCAGGGCGGTGATCTCCGCGGCCCGGATGCCGGTTTCGGCTTCGGCCCACGCGGGGGTATAGGGCCGCACGAAATCGCGCAGTTCGGGCAGGCCCTCTACCCAGCGCTCCACGAAGGCCGCGTCGTAGAGCCGCTCTTCCAGAATCACGTGCATCAAAGCGTAGTTGAGCGCCAGGTCGGTGCCCGGCCGGATCATCCAGTAGCGGTGGGCTTTGGTGGCCGTGACCGTGACCCGCGGATCGATGTAGGTCATCTTGGCGCCGTTGGACAGGGCGGTCATCAGGTTGTTCACTTCGCGCACGGCCACGGCCTCGAAGATGTTGCGCCCATATAAAATGATGTGCTTGGTTTTGTCGTACTGCATGCCCATGTCGGCGTCGGTATAGCCGAACAGGCTGCGGCAGGCGGTGTTGACCGAGCCCTTGCACAGGGCGTCGTGGGTCACATGGTTGGGCGAACCGATGGCCTTTAAAAAGGTTTTGCTCACATGGGTGGCCAGGTTGGCGCGCTCCATGAGGGCCACGCTGCGGCCGCCATGGGTGTCCACGACTTTTTTGAGCCCCTCGGCTATATAATCCAGGGCTTCGTCCCAGGAAGCCTTGCGCCACTGGCCGGCGCCGCGTTCGCCCACCCGGATCAGCGGGGTTTGCAAGCGTTGCTCGTCATACAAAAACGAGGTGCCGGCCGCGCCTTTGGGGCACAGGCTGCCCTCCATGCCGGGCACGTGGGGATTGCCCTGGACCCACCGGACCTGGCCGTTCTCCACTTCCACCTGGATGGGGCAGCGCACGGAGCACATGAAACACATCGTATAAAGAGTTTTTTTCACTCGAATCCTCCCCCGGTTAGGCATGCATGCCGGAACGGTTGCCATGGCCGCCCAGGCCGGCCTGGCTCTTCACATCGCGGACCGGTTGCCTGGTTCTGTTGCGATCCGCGATGATTTAGCAATATCCATACCATCCAAAGGGACGGCTGGATAGCTGAAATTCTGGCGAACCGGTCAAGAGCATCCAATATTTCCAAGGAGATGGAAAAGATGGGCCTCCAGCGGAACCCTCCGGGCCGGGACCGGATGCAATAATAAATTTGCATGCCATCAAAAACCAGCTTATTTGCATCCTTGCGGAATCAAATCCTTTTTGCCATAGTGCCGCCATGTGCCATATTTTAATTGCGCCGCCGCTTTGATGCGCTGGCCGGCCCTAAGGGCGGGGAACCGCTCCACGCGAAGCGCTTCTGTCAGGCAACCTATTGGAACTATGAGTAATAATTCGGTGGCAGGCGTGGAGACCACTTGGCTCTGATTTTAAGGCCCCTTGGCATACCGATTGCTGTGTATCCCGCATCGGTTTGAAAGCCGACCATGGGCAAGTGCCTTGCGCGGTGTCCCAGCGGCGGCCTCACTTACTAACTTTTTGGAGGATGAATATGTCCCGTAAATTTACGTTCTGTCTCATCATGCTTCTGCTGGCGGGCGTCCTGGTCGGCGCCTGGGGTGCGGCCACACCGGTTCAGGCGGGCAAGCTGGAAGAGGCCATTGCCAAAGCGCCCCAGGGGACGGGCAAGGGTCAGATCGACCCTGCGGCACCAGCCGGCTATCTCGGCATTCCCGGTGGCAAGCAGGTCAACCTGGTGCTGGCCTTCTTCTGGGCTCTGTGGGTGGGCTGGGTTTTTTCCACCGTGGGCGCCTTCGGCGGCGTCATGGCTGGTGTCGGCCACATCTCGGTCTTCGGCCTGGGGGCCTATGCCAAGACTTTCAAGGACACCGCGCCGGAGCTCAATAAGTTCATCACCGACAGCGTCCGCGTCTCCAACCAGTGGCTGGTGGGTTTGTCGGCCCTGGTCTCCAGCGTCAACTACGGCAAGCAAAAACGGCTGATCGTGCCCTTGGGTCTTTCGCTGGGCCTGGGCTCCCTTTTGGCCGCCTTCCTGGTGGTCTACACCACCATGGGCAAGGTCAAATTTTCCGAGTACCAGGGCTGGTTCGGCCTGATCGTCTTCATCATCGGCGGTTTCATGATTTATGAAATGACCCCCCGGGGCCAGGCCTCCAAGAAAAAGTCCAAGGAGGCGGTCAAGGCGTTCGAAGCCGCCGTCAAGCAAAAGGGCGACATTACCCAGCAGGGCGTCAAGACCAACAAGTTCACCCTGACCCATGCCGAGATCTCCTTTTTCGGCCAGACCTTCACCTTCAACCCTATCTGGGCTTTTGTGGGCGGTTTCTTCATCAGCGCCATCTCTTCGTTCATCGGCGTGGGCGGCGGCTTCCTGTACGTGCCCTTCCTGACCAGCGTGGTGGGCCTGCCCATGTTCGTGGCCGCCGGCACCTCGGCCCTGGCGGTGTTGATCAGCATGATTCTGTCGATCTTCAACTTCATGATCAAGGGCGTCACCGTGTACTGGATCTTCATCGGTGTCGAACTGGTGGGCATCTTCATCGGCTCCATGATCGGGCCGCGCACCGGCAAGTACATCCCGGAAAAGGGCCTGAAATGGTTCTTCATCGCCTTGGCCTGCTACGTCGGTCTGGATTACACGTTGAAGGGCTTTTTCAATATCACGCTCATCGGCGGATAGTCCCCATGCAACGGCCGGGCCCCTGTTTCGGCGGGCCCGGCCGTTCCGAACCAGGTACGCCAGGGAAATATAAAGTTGATGGACCAAATGATCGTCCAATTCAAGCAGGCGGCCGACGCGCTGCTGATCGCGCCCTTCCGGCTGCCCCAGGATGCCTTGTTCGGGTTTTTGCTCGGCGCTTTCTGCCTGGCCATGCTCTGTGTGGTGCTGGGCGAATTGATGCTTTCGGTCGCCATCCGCTTCAATCAAAAGCACTTGCAGAACCTGAGGACCGAGATCTCCCAGCACGAGCGGCTCAGCATGCAGGCTTACGAATTCGGCGACCGCGACGGGTACAGGGCGCTCAACAAGCAGGCCAACGATGCCTGGGGCCGCCATTTCTTCACCATGGCGGCCTACTCGGCGGGCATGCTCTGGCCGGTGCCCTTTGCCCTGGCTTGGCTGCACAGCCGCTTCGCGGAGGTCGCCTTCGAGCTGGCCTGGCCCCTGTCGTTGGTCGTCGGCCAGACCGTGGGGTATCCCTTCATCTTCATACCGATGTATATCCTGGCCCGCATTCTCTTCGGGCACCTGCGCCGCTGGCTGCCCTATTTCAAAGGGGTGCAGCGCCGATTAGACGAACAGTCCTGAACGCTCGCCCATAAAGGAGCAACGTTGGTCGTGAAGTTACTGCTGATCAGCCTCATGATGGCACTGTTGTGCCGGCCGTCAGCAGCCTGGGCCATTCAGGCTCATGGCGGCGTGGAAGGGGTCTATGTCCACCAGATGGCCCACCTCTTTTTCGCCTTCTCCATGGGGTTGCTCATCTACTGGCTGCGCCGGCGGCGTCTGGTTTCCCTGAAGGGGTGGCGTTATATCCAGTATGCCGCTCTCTGGTTCATCGCCTGGAACGGCGATGCCTTCCTGGGCCATTGGCTGGAAGAGCAGTCGGGGCTGATGGACAGCCAGCGCATCGGCCTGATGCACATCAGCCTGAACATGGCCCAGGGCTTTGAGTGGCTGGCCCCGGTGTACTATCTGGTCAAGCTGGATCACCTGCTGTGCGTGCCGGCCATGCTTTGCCTCTTTCTGGGGCTGCGTCGGCTGCTGCGGGAGCCCTCATGAACGTCACTTTTCTACCTATCTGGATCGTGGACGTGGGCGGCTCGGTGCTGATGATCGTGCTGGCCTTCGTCTGCGTGCGCTATGTCCGGCGGCTGCGGCGGCGCGATACCGAAAATATCGTCTGGGCCTACATGCTTTGGGTCTGCCTGGCCCTGGCCCTGTTTGCGGTATCGCGTTCGGTGGGCCACATCGTCAAGCAGATGCTGATCATCAGCGGCCACCAGGCCACCTGGGCCCTGATCAAACCCTACAGCGGCGCCATCAACTCCTTTGCCTTCGTCATGGTGGGGGCCGTGACCCTCTTCTTCGAGCGCACCTGGACGCTTTACGAGAGCATCGTCCAGGGCCGCGCGGCCCTGGAGGTGGCCCACGGCGAGTTGTCCCATTTGAACCAGAACCTGGAACGGCTGGTGGATGAGCGCAGCAAGGCCCTGGCGCGCAGCGAGCACAAGTACCAGCGCATCTTCCAGGAGTCCAAGGACATGCTGCTGGTCACCGACCGCCAGGGCCGCATCCAGGATCTCAATCCGGCCGGCCGGATGCTGTTGGGCCTGGAGGCCATCGGATCTCGGAATCCCTCGGCGGTGTGCTTTGCCGAGTTCCTAAGCCTGGAGGATTGGCAGACCATCACGCGCAGCATCGCCGCCCAGGGCTTTATTTCCAGCGCCGAAATGGATCTGAAGACCGGCGACGGCGGACGGCGACGCGTGCTGCTCAGCGGCGGCCTGGTGGCCGGCGAGGGCGAGCCCGATACGCTGCACTTTCTGGTCAAGGATATCGAGCAGCAGCACATCGCCCGCGAGCAGATGGCCCAGGCCGACAAGCTGGCCAGCATCGGCGCCTTTTCTTCGGGCATCGCCCACGAGATCAACAACCCCCTGGGGATCATTCTGGGGTATACCCAGTTGATGCTGCGCAACGAAGAAAAGGCGTCCGCCCGCGCGGCCGACTTGAAGACCATCGAAAAACAGGTGCGCCACTGCAAATCCATCGTGGAAGATCTGCTCAACTTCGCCCGCACCTCGGCGCCCAAGAAGGAGCTGTGCGATGTCCACGCGGTCATCGAGGATGTGCTCCATTTCTTCCGGCAGCACGCCAAGCTGGAAAGCATCCGCATCGACACCAACTACGATGGCCGCATCTGCCGGCTGCTGCTGGACGAAAAGAAGATCAAGCAGGTCCTGCTCAATCTGCTGATGAACGCCCACTACGCCGTGGGGCGGGAAGGCGCGATCGCCACCGCCACCGAACTTTTGCCCAACGGGCAGCAAGCCTGTATCAAGGTGCGCGACAGCGGCCCGGGCATAGAACCCAAGAATCTGTCGCGCATCTTTGATCCCTTCTTTACCACCAAGCCCACGGGCCAGGGCACCGGCCTGGGGCTGTCGGTGAGTTACGGGATCATCAAAAATCACGGCGGCGAGATCTGGGCCGAAAGTATTCCGGGCCAGGGCGCCACCTTCATCATCGTTCTGCCCTTGCCGGCGGATCAGCGCGGGAGATAAGCCATGCCCCCCACCCTTCTGATCGTGGACGACGAACCGGATATGCTCCAACTGCTCAAACGCAGCCTGGAGCCCGATCTGCACTGCGAGGTGTGCACGGCCGATTCGGGCGAATCCGCGCTGCACCTGCTGGCCAATACTTCCTTCGATCTGGTGCTGGCCGACATCAAGATGCCCGGCATGGACGGTCTGGCGCTGCTGGAAGTGATCCGGCGCAACCACCCCGGGCTGACCGTGGTAATGATGACCGCTTACGGCCACATCGACTTGGCCGTGGAGGCCATGCGCGCCGGGGCCTACGACTTCATCACCAAGCCCTTCGAGCACGACACCCTGGTGCTGCGTCTGGAAAAAGCCCTGGAACGCCAGCGCCTGATCCAGGAGAACCAGCGCCTGCAGCGCCAATGCAACGGCGGCGAGGAGAGTTTCCAGCGCATGATCGGCAAAAGCCCGGCCATGCAGCGGGTGTTCGAAACCGTCCAGATGGTGGCCAAAAACGATCTCACTGTGCTCATCACCGGCGAATCGGGCACCGGCAAGGATCTCACCGCCCGGGCCGTGCACCGGCTGAGCCACCGGCAGAAGGGACCCTTCGTGGCCGTCAACTGCCCCACGGTGCCGGAAAACATCCTGGAAAGCGAGCTGTTCGGCTACAAGAAGGGCGCCTTCACCCACGCCACCCAGAACCGTACCGGACTTTTCCAGGAAGCCCACGGCGGCACGATCTTCCTGGACGAGATCGGCGACATCAGCCCGAGCATTCAAACCAAGCTGCTGCGCGTGTTGCAGGAAAAGGAGATCAAGCCCCTGGGCGATGTGCATTCGATCCAGGTGGATGTGCGCATCGTGGCCTCCACCAATCAGGATTTGAAAGCCAAGATCCGGCGCCAGGAGTTCCGCGAAGATTTCTTCTACCGCCTCAACGTGCTGCCCATCCACCTGCCGCCGCTGCGCGAGCGTGTGCAAGACATCCCGCTGCTGGCCGATCATCTGCTGGAAAAGCACTGCCGGGAGCTGAACAAGCCGCGCAAGTCCATCTCCGCCGAGTTGATGGGGATTTTTCAGGAGCGCTACTGGGAGGGCAACATCCGCGAACTGGAAAACGTCATCGTGCAGGGCATTCTCTTCTCTCCGGAAGAGACGATCCAGCCCCGGGACGTGGGCTGGCATGCGGAACAGGCAAGGGCCGCGATCCTGGAGACCGGCCTCAAAGGCCTCGCCTACAAGGCCGCCAAGGAGAAGAACTTACAGCACTTCAACCACGCCTACATCGGCCACGTCCTGACCCAGTATCAGGGCAACGTCTCCCAGGCCGCCCGCTTCTGCGGCCTGGAGCGCCAGGCGTTGCAGCAGATCATGCGGCGCTACGGCATCCGGGCGGAGAAGTTCAGGACCTGACCGCCGGAACGCTCAGCGCCTCGCCGGCCGCATGGAGTCCAGCAAGGCATCCCAGATAGCCAGCTTCTCTTCCAGATGGCCGTCCCGGCCCATCATGGTGATGATCATGTTGGGGGCGTGGGCCGAATTCTTTTCGCCGGGAAAGTCCCACATGAAGTAGAGTGCCTGCTCGCCGTCCTCCTCCTTGCCGCGGTAAACCACCTCTTCACCCTTGAGGCCGGCCACGGTGCGCTTGCGGGTTCGAAACTTTTCGGCCTTGAATCCCATCCCGGCCGTGCTGGCGAGCATTTCGCCCAGCCTTTCCATCAGCCCGACCTTGTACACCTCTTCCACTACCTTGGTTTCCACGGTGATTAACAGTTCCTCGTCCAGCGGGTGCCCCTTGAAGACGATATCCACGCTCTCTTCGTACTCGAAGGGCAGATCGATGGCCCCATAGCGCAGGTAAAAGGCATCCTTGCCCGGAATAACTTCGGCCCGGCCGTTGGGCTGGGTGGGGGGGCGGTAAGCTCGGGCCAGATCGGTAGATTTATTGTACATAAAGTCTTTACCCGTAACTTTGCCGAAGCTTGTTATCCATAGATCACATGATCCGGTGTGCCTCAGAATATCCAAATAGCCTTTTAAAGGGATTCCATCAATTTCTATGTCGTTGGGATCGCCATAGTAGAAAGCCGCCTTAGACCATTTGGATAGACCATTCAGATCGCGCACCTCAATGAGCGCTTTCTCTTTACCTTCAGGGGGTTTCATCTGTTGTATTTCAGTAAGGCGCTCTTCCCATGAAGTTTTTGAGGGCTTTTGGGGGTCACCTTCAGACCAGACAACTTCTTTTAGGTTTCGATTCCGCATGCTATACCCACCGCTAAATCCCATGCTGGCGGGAATTTCGGTAACAAAACGGCCCGCGCCGTAGGTGATGTAGTGCTCGGTGCTGTTGGGCATGGCTTTCTTCTCCATGTTCTGAGTGCATCCCGCGGCCGGGATGAGGATTGTGAACAGTACGATGATGACCCATTGGTGGGCCCTTATATGCCGGTCTCTTTTTTGATTTTGAATTTGCATAGGTTCTCGATCGCTCTCAGGGTTATTTGCTGGGCCGTGCGGGTGTTGTAAATCTTGTCATGGCCCCGGGCAGCCGCTTTTTCATCGCCATCATTTATTTCTACCGTGCCATCCGGTCCCTTGGTGTAGCTTTGGGGCTTAGCCGTAAGCGCCCGTCCCGAATTGTCGGGTACTGTGCCGTCACCCAAGCCCGTGGGTGGCGTGACGCTGTAGGCATAGACGGTTTTATCGGCATACTTTGATCTTTCGGCCATCATGGGATCTTTCGGCCAGGGGTCTTCGTCCCAATCGATTGGCTGGTTATTGTCGTCCCGCAGGTCGAAATAGATTTTGCCTTCGGCCCTTTCCATATAGGGCAGGTGTTGCCCAGGATGCTTGCGACAAGTAATGGTTACCTGGTCGGAAGTATGGATACCGGTTGCATAGAATTGGTACATTTCCTTATGGCCATAGCCTGCGAGCTTATGATGGAAATTTTTCGCTTGTTCTAGATTTTTGATGTATGCTTCCCATGAAGCATAAGACTCCTCATCATACCCATTTCCCTTTTTCACAACCAACCATTTTGGATTGACCAAGCGCCAAGCTGCGTTTTGCTCTTTATAGATTTCGCTGTAAGGATCGCTTCGGGGCAACGTCACTTGAGCGCCGCGATGGTCGGTGCAATGCAGCCACTGGGCCGAGCCGTCATTGGTGGTGTAGAGCTGGTTGGGCAGCAGTTCCAGGCCGCCGGGCATGTTGGCCAGCAGGATGGTGACCGCCTTGCCGTTGTTGCCCAGCACCCGCTGGGCGATCTTGTCCACCGGCTTGACGAGCCAATCCCACATGGAGCCGTTGAGATCCCGGAACCCGTGCTTCATGCGCTGGTAGGCGGCCGGTGCGCCATAGGCCGGCTGGGCGCCATGCACCACCCCCAGCACCTTGCCTTCGGCACTGTGCAGCTTGCAGGCCGAGCGCGCCACCAGGCCGCCCATGGAGTGGGTGACCAGAATGACCTGGCGGCACACGGTCCAGGTGTTGTTCTCCTCGATGACCGCGTCGATGAATTTGCTCAACTCCCGGCCGGAGTCGTGGTTGGAACAGGTCCAGTTGTAACCGAAGGCATACACCGGCAGGTCGAAGCACAGCTCGATGGGGCTGGGCCAGGGCTGGCCGGCCAGGGTTTTGAGGATGTTGCCGTAAAAGCCCCAGGCCACGCCGTCCCAGCCGAGGTTCTTCTTGTTCTCCGGTACCTTCTTGCTGTTCTGGTCCACCTCGAGATAGTCGATGCGATGGGCTTTGTCTCCCACGAGCAGGGATTTGCGCTTTTCCGGCGGGCAGCGCAGGCCGAACCTAAAGCCCATGAAGCCGACGGCATCCGGGTCCCAGGCCTTGCCATCCTTGGCGGTGTATCTGAGCCGGCTGCCCATGATCCCCGGTACGAAGATGATGGGCACGATTTCGGGGATGACGACGACCTCGTTGGTCAGCGGATCTTCCCGGGGGCCGGTTTTGAGCCCCTGGATCGGCTTGAACAGATCCTGCCATTGGACTTCGACGCGGTGGGTGCGGGTGGCGCTCATTTCTTTTCCTGACTATTTCAAGATCCGGTCTTCGATAACCGGCTTGAGCAGATTGAACATGTAGCTTCCCGGCGCGATATCGCGATGACTTACTTGAGGGTCGGTTTGCGCCCCCGTTTTAAGCTCGGGACCGGCCAACTGGTAGGCCATGGGCAAAGCAAGCGTGCGCTCGGCCTCAGCCGTTTTGCGCAAGAAGCTGGCCAGAAGATCGTAGATCGGTTTGATGCGGGCCGGGGCCTGGGAATCGGAGGTTTGCGTCTCGGCCGGGCGCTTGTACGACCGGTGGCGCTCGCCCACGCGCTTCAACTCGGCGGAAAGCTTCTGGGATCGTTCAGCCGCGCCGGCCAGGGCAGGGGTGACGGCCGCGGCGTGGACGGCCATGCCGCCGTGCACGGCCAGGAGAGCCAGCATCAGCAGTGTGATGACATCGCCGGTCGAGGAGACACCCAGTCGAGATAGTTCGGCCCTGGGAACGGCTTTCTGGTAGTGGCGGGCGAAATCCTGGAGGCCCTCCATGGTGTCGCGGTCGGCCATCATCGCCAGGAGCATGGATTTGTATTGGTCGGCCCGCATGGGGTCCGTCGTTACGGATCGCGCCATGCGGTTGAGCTCGGGGATTAAGGGCTCCTGGGTGCAAGCGGCGAGGTAATGAGGCTGGGTAAAGCCCTGGCCGATGGTGGGCAGGCTCTTGACCAGGCCCGGCGAAAATCCCGGGAAGGTCTTGGCCGCAGCCGCCACGGCGTTCGGCGCGCCTTGGGCCGGCACCAGGTTCGCCAGTTCCAACGTCAGGCCGTCCAGCAGACCGTCCACATCGGCCGGAGGCGCTACGCTGACGGGGATGGCAGGCCGGCTGTCGCCGTCGTCCAGGGCCACGGCCCAGCCGAGCCGGGGCATAATGACCACCTTGTACGACCACCGGACCAGCTCCAGGGCCACGGCCCGGATCACGGTCCGGTCGTCCATACGGAAGATTCTATGGTAGCCGGTGCAATCGTCGGCGAGAAACGATCGCAACAGACTGCACGTCCTGTTTGCTTCGTACGCCATGCATTGCAGCAGCCACTGCTCTGCATCCTCTTCCATGAGGAACGCGACCCATTCCACGTCCAGGATCTCCTCGTGGCACCAGGCCCGGTGCTGGACGAAGTATTCGCAAAGGCCGTCGTCCAGTACCATGGTGGATTGCAGGGAGTAGCGCATAAAGCTTCCCATGGCAGCGATCCTTCCAGGAAGTTTTGAAACCTTCAGTAGTATTTGGGAAGAGGCAGGTGCGAGGGGATCGACCCTTATCCCGGCAGGGGAATGGGAAGCCATGGGGGCAGGGGAAGAAGGTGAATCGCCATCGCGTAAATCACACCGTTCATACAAACGGGTCCATCGCTTGTCAAGGCAAACGTTCCGATGGCGATTCCCGGAAGACCGCCGCTATCCGGCGCGGCCGTCGTCGCACGGCTCGTCCAGGTCGTCTGCGCGGACGTGCTCGGGGGTGCTGGAAAGCGTGCATTGGTCCAGGGGTTCGGCTGCTTTGGGGGGCGTTTTTTCTTCCGCCTTGTTAACTTTCTTTTTTACTTCGGTCATATCGCTGCTCCTTCTATTGATGGCCTTCCTTGGGCACGATGCAGATGAAACGGAACTTGCCCGGTCCGGTATTTTTGAACTGGTGGTGGCTGCCGGCCGGCACGTAGGCGTAGCCGCCGGCCTGCACGGCATGGGGCTGTCCCTCGATGGTCAGGGTGCCCTGGCCTTCGAGCATGTAGTTGATGTGGGGCCAGGGGTGGGCATGGGCCGGCGAATAGCCGTCGGCATCCAGCTCGATGACACGCATCACGTAGTCGTTCCAACCTTGCTGGGGGCCGACGAGCACCTTGATGGCCGCGGCCTTGACCATGGGGTTGTCGATGTGGATGGCGGCGAGCTCTTTTTCATTGGCGACGATCATGGGGACTCCTTTAATATCGGGATGGGGCGGGCATGCTGCTGCGGGGTCGACGTCCGGCCCGGTGTGCGACTATAAGGCCTTCCCTTATGGGAATCAAGGGCAGCAGAGCGGGTGTTGATGTTTCGGTGGATTACGGTTATGGATGCCCATGCTTTATACCTTCGACCTGGCCTATGGCCGTGAAACCGTACCCTTTACCTGCACCGCGCCGCCGGAAATACTGCGCGTGAGCGATCCGGCCCCTGCGGTGGATGCACCCCTGTTTCGCCGGCGGGTGTGCGCCTTCCTGGACGCGGCGCGGCTGGACCTGAAGCGACCGGCCGTGGTGGTGGCCGACAAAACGCGCCTGTGCGGCTACGCCAGCTTTCTGCCGGTGCTGTTGGAGGCGTTGCTGGAACGGGGGGCCCCGGACGATGGGCTGACCCTGTTCATCGCCTACGGCACCCACGGCCGCCAGAGCGAGGTGGAAAGCCGCTCGGCCTACGGCGAAGCCTATGAGCGTTTCCGCTGGGTGCACCACGGGTGCGAAGACCGCGCGCTCTTTGTGCAGATGGGGCACACCGGCCGGGGAACGCCGGTGCGGCTGCGGGCCGATATTCTAGAGGCCAGTTGCCTGATCACCTTCGGCGCGATCTCCCACCACTATTTCGCCGGCTTCGGCGGCGGGCGCAAGCTGGTCTTTCCCGGCTTGGGCGAACGGGACGCCATCTACGCCAATCACGGCCTTTTCCTGGACCGCGCGCGCCGCGCGCTTGCGGCCGGCTGCCGGCCCGGTCAAGTTGCGGGCAACCCCCTGGCCGAGGATCTGGCCGAGGTGGAACGCTTCAAGCCGGCCGACATGGCCGTGCATGCCATTCTGGACAGCCATGGCCGGGTGTGCGATTTGACGGTGGGCCGGGGCCAAACCCATTTCGAGGCGGCCTGCCGGCGGCACGCATCCCACTGCGAGGCGGGCGGCGGGCCCTTTGCGCAGGTGATTGCCTCCTGCGGCGGCGCGCCCAAGGACATCAACTTCATCCAGAGCCACAAGGCGGTGCACAACGCCGCGGCCTTCGTGGCCGACGGCGGCCGCCTCATCGTCCTGGCCCGTTGCCCGGACGGCATCGGCTCGGCCACCTTCCTGCCCTGGTTCGGTCTGGGCGGTTTCCAGGTGGCCTTCGACCGCCTGGCCCAGGGGTATGTGGGCAACGGCGGCACGGCCCTGGCCATGATGGAGAAAACCCGGCGCATCCGCATCGCCCTGGCGACCGACCTGGACGAGGCCGCGGTGCGCGCCATGGGCTGCGAGAAGATTTCCGTGGACCAGGCGCGCCAAGAATTTGTGGCCGGCGGCCCCTGGGCTGTGATCCCCAACGCCTCCTTGCTGGTGCGCAAACAGGGCGACGCATGAATCCATCCACCCAACCCAATGTCGATCCCCAAGAGGTGGCCAAGTTCGCCGCCATGGCCGATTTGTGGTGGCGGCCCGAAGGGGAGTTCAAGGCCCTGCATGAAATCAACCCGGTGCGTCTGGCCTACGTGGCGGGCCGGGCCGCCGGACTGGCCCGCCGCAGGGTGCTCGATGTGGGTTGCGGCGGCGGCCTGCTGGCCGAAGCCATGGCTCGCCAGTCGGCGAAGGTGACCGGCATCGACATGGTGCCCGCGGCCCTGGCCGTGGCCCGCCGGCACGCGGCCTTGGAAGATGTGCGCCTGGATTACCAGGAGGGCAGCGCGGAGGAATGGGCGCAGGCCCACCCGGCGGCTTACGATGTGGTCACCTGCATGGAGCTGGTCGAGCATGTGCCCGATCCGGCCTCCCTGGTGGCGGCCTGCGCCCGGTTGGCAAGGCCCGGCGGCGACATCTTCTTTGCCACCGTCAATCGCACGCCCCTGGCCGGCCTGCTGGTGATCGGCGTGGCCGAGTATGTGCTGGGCATCGTGCGCAAGGGCACCCACCGCTACGCAAAGTTCGTGCGGCCCGAAGAGTTGATCGCCTGGGGCGCCGCCGCCAGCTTGAGCGTGGCCGGCCTTACAGGGTTGCGCTATCTGCCGTTTGTGGGGCATGCGCGTTTGTGCCGGAGCGTGACGATGAATTATATGATTCATTTTAAAAAGGATAGAATAGAGGTTATCACGTAGCCACAATCGTACTTGTACGCTTACGAGCACGAATAGTATCCGAGGGAGAAGAGGAGAACGGTTCACATGGCGTTATGGCAAAATCCAGACTGGTTCGACGCCGGACGGCGGCAGGAGCAGTTGGACGATCATATCGTAAAGACCGGCAAGGCCCGCTTCGGGCTCCGCACGTTTCAGGAAAACGAAAAGGTCCAGGCCGTGATGCGCCACTTCAACCGGGTGGCGCCCAAATACGACTTCATGAACTCACTGCTCAGCCTGGGCATCCAGCACGTCTGGAAGCGGGCCGCTATCCGCATGCTTGGATTGCAGCCGGGCGCGAAGGTCCTGGATGTGTGCGGCGGCACCGGCGACCTGGCCATCCTGGCGGCCCAACGCACCGGGCCGGCTGGCCGCGTGGTCATCTACGACATCAACTGGGCCATGATCGCCGCGGGCCGTCCCAAGATCGATCCTTTTCCGGATCTGGCCCACATCGCCTATGTCCAGGGCGACGCCGAGCAGATCAGCTTCCCGGACCACAGCTTCGATGCCGCCATGGTGGGCTTCGGCATCCGCAACCTGACCCATCTCCAGCGCGGCTTTGCCGAGATGCACCGGGTGCTCAAGCCCGGCGGCCGCTTGCTGTGCCTGGAATTCTCCCGGCCGGCCCACGCCTGGTTTCGAACGCTTTACGATTTCTACTCGTTCAACATCATGCCCTTCCTGGGCCAACTGCTCGCCGGATCGGCCGAATCCTACGCCTGCCTGCCCGAGACCATCCGCATGTTTCCCCTGCCCGACGAGCTGGCGACCATGCTGGCGCAAATCGGGTTCAGGGACGTGACTTACCGCGCCTTCACGGACGGCATCGCCGTGGCCCATGTGGGGGTAAAGCAAGGATAGACGTATGTATTTTCCCAGCCGGTTCAATCTCGATCTTTCGATTCAACTCGGCAAATTGATCGAACAGGCCTATGAACAGTTCGATGCCTTTGAAACGAATAGAGAGTGGTGCCTGCCGGCGGACTATCGGCTCATCAAAGAGATAAAATACGCCTCGATCGGAACGGGGATCATCGATGAGGACAATATAATCGGCAACTACATCCTGAAGCTGCCTTTTCTCAAGGGAAGAAAAATAGCGGCAATTCCCATAGGCTTCATTGCCCAGAAAGGCAAAGAAGCATTCATCGTTTTCAGGGGGACGCAAACGCCGACGGAATGGATCAACAATTTAAATGCAAAGCTGGCGCCCTTCTTCGTTGCCGGCTTTGGCAATGTTCACGATGGCTTCCTCGGCATATATCTCAATGTCAGAAGCCAAATTCTAGACCTTGTGAAAGAATTCGAAGAAGTAAAAAAAATATATGTCGCGGGGCATAGTCTTGGTGCAAGCTTTGCGGCCTTCGCCGCTTGCGATATCGAAAAAACCTTGGGAATCAAGATCAACGCCCTTTATACCTATGGATCGCCGAGAATCGGCGACAAAGAGTTTGTGGCGGCCTTTAATACGGCCTTCTCGCACAAGTCATTTCGAATCCTGAATACTTCGGATATGGTCACCGAGGTTCCGTTTCCTACTACTTTCGCGGGATTCTTGGGAGCCTATTTTTCTCATATCGATACTCCCGTGGTATTCACGATCCAGGAAAACGACATCGAAAAGAATCACCATATGTCCACCTACGTCGCGGCTTTAGCCCAAGGCAAGAAAAGCATCGTTCAAAAACTAGCGGAACTTTTCGTCCGATAGCCGCTTCGACGCGCATCGGGCGTACCGGCCGCTTTCTTAAGTCAACGCTATCGCCGTGGCCCCCCGTGGCGTCAAGAAAGGGTAAGTTTTTTAAATTCTTATGGTTGATTTTTTTCCCCGGGCCACGTTAAGGTTTTGCATCGAACCGCTTTCATGAGGTATCGCGACGATGACCTTCAGGGGCCTTTTTTTGTTTTTAATCTTTCTCGCAATGGCTGCGGTTGCGCCGGATGCCGGCGCTAGCGAGAATGCGGCAACCCCCAACTTGACCATAAGCTCGGCCGCCGAGATCGATTACCCGCCTTTTTGCATCGTGGATGCGGATGGCCGCGCCAGCGGCTTTTCGGTGGAACTGATGCGCGCCGCCCTGGCCGCCATGGGGCGCCCGGTCACCTTCCGCACCGGCCCCTGGGCCGAGGTCAAAAGCTGGCTGGCGCGCGGCGAGATCCAAGCCCTGCCCCTGGTCGGCCGCACCCCAGAACGGGAGGCGGTTTTCGACTTCACGGTGCCTTATATGACGCTGCACGGCGCCATCGTCGTGCGCAAAGAGACGGCCGACATCCGGAGCCTGGACGATCTGAACGGGCGCCGGGTGGCGGTCATGGAGAACGACAATGCCGAAGAGTTTTTACGGCGCGAAGATCGCGGCATCGAGATTCATACCACCGCCACCTTCCAAGAGGCGTTGCGCGAGCTTTCCCAGGGCCGCCATGATGCCGTAGTTATTCAGCGGCTCGTGGCCTTGCGGCTGATTCAGGAGAGCGGGCTCTCCAACCTGCAGATCCTCAACCAGCCCATCGAAGGCTTCCGCCAGGATTTCTGCTTTGCCGTGCGCGAAGGAGACAGGGAAACGCTGGCCTTGCTCAACGAAGGGCTCGCCCTGGTCATTGCGGACGGGACCTACCGCTACCTGTATGCCAAGTGGTTCGCCGCCCTGGAACCGCCCAATCGCCGCATCGTGATCGGCGGTGACCAAAACTATCCCCCTTATGAATATCTTGATGAGGATGGCCGGCCGGCCGGTTACAACGTCGATCTGACGCGGGCCATCGCCGCGCAAGTCGGCTTGGACATCGAGATCCGCCTCGGACCCTGGCATGAGATCCGGGATGCGCTGGCCCGTGGTGAGATCGATGCCCTGCAAGGCATGTTTTACTCGGCTGAACGCGATTTGACCTTCGACTTTACGGCGCCGCATGTGGTCAACCACAACGTCAGCGTGGTGCGCCAGGGTGAAGGTCCTCCCCCGGCGACTCTGGCCGAGCTGGCCGGCAAGCGCCTGATCGTGGAGCAGGGCGATATCATGCACGATTTTGCGGTGGCGCAAGGCCTTTCAGAGCGGCTTGCGGTGGCCAGGACCCAGGAAGGCGCTCTGGCGGAACTGGCCGCTGGTCGGTACGATTGCGCGCTCGTGTCGCGGCTTACGGCCCTTTACTGGATCGAAAAGAACGGTTGGAAGAATTTAACGGTCGGCAAGCAGCCGTTGCTCTCCTCCGAATACTGCTATGCCGTTCCGCAGAACCACAAAGCCCTTCTGGCCCAACTCGCCGAAGGGTTGAAGGTGCTCGACGGGAACGGCGAATACCGGCGCATCTACGAAAAGTGGATGGGCGTCTACGAGGAGACCTCCCCCGGCTTCATGGTTATTTTCCGGTATCTGGCCCTCGTCGCCGGCCCCCTGCTCTTGCTGCTCTTGGGTTTCTCCCTGTGGTCCTGGTCCCTGCGCAAGGAGGTGGGGCGGCGGACGCTGGAACTGGCCAGCGTTTCCAACCGGCACCTGGCGATTCTCGCTGCGGTTCCGGACATCATCATGGAGGTCGATGGGAATAAAATTTATACCTGGGCCAACCAGGCCGGGTTGGACTTCTTCGGCGAAGATGTCGTCGGCAAGGAGGCGGCCGACTACTTCATCGGTGAACAGGAGACCTATGAACGGGTGGATCGCCTCTTCGGTGGCGATGAAAGCGTGATCTATGTCGAGAGTTGGCAACGGCGCAAGGATGGCGCAACGCGCCTGCTGGCCTGGTGGTGCCGCGTGCTCAAGGACAAGGCGGGCACGGTGACCGGCGCGCTCTCCACGGCCAGGGACATCACCGATCGAAATCAGGCTGAAAAGGCTGCCGTTCAGGCGGCGCGGGAGTGGCAGACAACTTTCGATGCGACCAAGGATGCCATTTGGGTCCTGGATCGCGACCACCGGGTGCTGCGTTCCAACCAGGCCGCCGAGCGACTCTTCGGGCTATCCAAGGAGCAGATGCTTGGCAGGCATTGCTGGGAAATCATGCACGGCACCAATCAGGCGATCCACGAATGTCCGACGCGGCAAGCCAAGCAGAGCCTGACCCGCGAAACCCTGGAGCTTAAACACGGCGCCAGTTGGTTCTCCGTGACCTCCGACCCCATCCTGGACGCGGAGGGCCGATATACCGGCACGGTGCATATTATCAGCGACATTACCGAGCGCAAGCGGGAAGAGATCGAGCGGGAGAAAATGCAGGCCCAGTTCCTGCAAGCCCAGAAAATGGAGTCGGTCGGTCGCCTGGCGGGCGGCGTGGCGCACGATTTCAACAACATGCTCAGCGTCATCCTGGGCTATACCGAAATGGCGCTGGAGAATTTGGCGCCGTCCGAACCGATGCATGCCGACCTGATGGAAATCTACAAGGCCGCGAATCGCTCCTCGGCCGTCACTCGGCAGTTGCTGGCCTTTGCCCGCAAGCAAACCATCGCCCCTCTGGTCATCGACCTGAACGAGACCATCGAAGGCATGCTCAAAATGCTGCGACGGCTCATCGGCGAAGATATTGAACTGCAGTGGAAACCGGGTAGGGCCCGCTTGTTCGTGAAGATGGACCCATCCCAGATCGACCAGGTGCTGGCCAATCTGTGCGTCAACGCGCGCGATGCCATCAAGGACGTCGGCCGGATCACCATCGAGACCAACAAGGCAACCTTGGATGAAACCGATTGCGCCGATCGTGCCGGATTCCGGCCCGGCGATTTCGTCCTGTTGAGCGTGAGCGACAACGGCCACGGCATGGACGCGCAGATGTTGGCCAACATCTTCGAGCCGTTCTTTACGACCAAAGGCGTGGGTCAGGGCACGGGGCTGGGATTATCCACGGTCTACGGCATCGTCCAACAGAACAACGGCTTTATCGAAGTCGGCAGCGAACCGGGCAAGGGGACGGACTTTAAGATCTACCTGCCCCGGCACGCCGCTCAACCGACAGAGCTCCTCCCGGAGAGCGCCCAGGAGATGCCGTTGAGTCAGGGCGAAACGATCCTGCTGGCCGAAGACGATGCCTCTCTGCTGAACCTGTGCGAAAGGATGCTCAAGGAGTTGGGCTACACGGTCCTTTCGGCGAAAACCCCGGCTGGAGTGCTGCGCGTGGCCGAAATGCACGGCGGCCCCATCGAATTGCTCGTCACCGACGTGATCATGCCCGAAATGAACGGTCGGGATCTGTCCAAGCAGTTGCACAGCCGCCGCCCGGGTCTTAAAACCCTCTTCATGTCCGGTTACACCGCCGATGTCATCGCCCACCGGGAAGTACTGGACGAAGACGTGTGCTTCATTCCCAAACCGTTCACGAAAAGGGACCTGGCCGTCAAGATCCGGGAGGCGCTGGCGCAAGAACATTAAAAACTATCGGTTCGCCTGCGGAGGCATTTGCGTGGATTGCAGGATTTCCAACAAGTAGCCGTCGATGTCCTTGGCCAATCCATAGGTCGCGGGGGTGAAATTGGCCTTGCCTTTGGGGGCGACCAGGATCTCCAGGCCTTCTTCTTCAATGGCGCCGAGCGTGGCTCTGGGATCGTTCATCGCAAAGGTCAGTTTGAGCGGCAGGTCGGCATAATTCTTGGGCGCCAGGTAGTGCATCAGCACCACGGCCGAACCGCCGCCTTCATGGGCGTACTGTAGGATGATCTCATCCATGAGATAGGGGATCTTCAAGCGATACTGCTCGGTCATGCCCATCACGCGCGTGTAGAAATCGGCCGATGCTTCCAGGTCGTTGACGCCGATCCCCACGGCGCCCAGATAAGCGACGGTCAGCGTGGGGTCCTGCACCATTTCGATCCAATAGCCATCGGGGTCCGTGGCGATGCCGACCACGACATTGCCCATGGTGGGCTGGGCTTTGGGTGGGGATACGATCCGCAGTCCCTCGGCGGCAATGGCCGCGGCCAGGGCGTACGCGTCCGGTACGTAGAACACCAGTTTGTCGGGATTGTTGGTGTAGTTGGGATGGCTATCGTCGGTATAGTGCAGCAGGACCACATCCGAGCCCTTGCTGTCGACAAATTCCAGCACCACCTGTTCCAGGCCCTTTTGCCGCACGCAGGTTTTTACTTTCATGCCCATGACCCGGGTGTAGAAGTCGGTGGACTTCTCCAGATCGCTGACGCCGATACCCGCCGCGACCAGCTTGGAGTCGGCCGGATGACAGCCAAAACACGCCAACATCATTGCCAAAAAAACCATTCCCAAAATCCAAAATTGTTTTGATTTCATCCTCATCTCTCCTTTTCAGCGTCATCGGTAGAATGCGGTGCGATTGCCCTCCGAGCCAAAGTCGGACGGCGCACCCTCGCGCACCTTTCACCTTGAATCCAATCCGTTTTAGGGGAACTACCTCCGGGTGAGTCCCTTCAATCTAAGCAAGGAATATGCCTTGAAACAGAATGGCCCCTGTCCCAAGGCTACGTGAAGATTCTGAAGATCGAAGCCTATGAGGGGTGTGTCATGGCACATCCAGCTTGTGGCACGTTCGTGTGCCGTGTCACAGGGGGGGCAGGACCGCGGCGGTGCGGCGATTCACCTCCGGCATGAGTCCAGCGCCTCGCGCACCTTTGCGGCCAGGGCTTTGATCATGAACGGTTTGTGCAGGAAGTGGACGCCCGGGGCCAGGACCCCGTGATGGGCAATGACGTTGGCGGTGTAGCCGGAGATAAACACGACGCCGATGTGGGGATAGATCGACCGTAAGCGCTGGGCCAGCTCACGGCCGTTCATTTCGGGCATGATCACGTCTGTGATGAGCAGGTCGATCGTTCCGGCCTGGGCCGCGGCCAGGCGCAGGGCCTCCCCCGGCATGGTCGCTGCCAGCACGCGATAACCGAGCTTTTCGAGCATCCTTTGGTCCAGTGTCAGCAAGGACGGCTCGTCTTCCACCACCAGCAAGGTCTCGTGGCCGCCGGGGATCGAGGCGTTCGGTTCTTCCTTCGGGGGTTGGGCTTTTTTGCTGCCGTGGCGCGGCAGGTAAATGGTGAAGGTGGCGCCTTTTCCCGGCTCGCTGGCGACATCGATGTGGCCGCGGTTCTGTTTGATGATGCCGTAGATCATAGGCAACCCCATGCCCGTGCCTTTGTTGACGCCCTTGGTGGTGAAGAAGGGCTCGAAAAGGAGATTCTTGGTCTGCTCAGTCATGCCGCAGCCATTATCGCTGACAGTAAGCACGACATAATCGCCGGGAATGGCGCCTTCGGGGGGGCAGCTATTCTCCGCGTCGACCGTCGCATTGCCGGTTTTGATGGTGACGGTGCCGACCCCCTCGATGGCATCCCTGGCATTGGCGCACAGGTTGGTCAAAATCTGATCCACCTGGGAAGGGTCCATATGGACCGGCCAGATGTTCATGCCCGGCAGCCAGATCAACTGAATCTGCTCGCCGATGAGGCGCCGCAGCATGTTGAGCATGCCTTCCACGGCCTCGTTCAAGTCCAGCACCTGGGGCACGATCATCTGTTTGCGGGCAAAAGAGAGCAACTGACTGGTTAGGTCGGCGGAGAGCTGGGCGGCCTGCTGGATCTCTTTTAAAAAGTGGCGCGCGGATGGCGGCAGTTCCCCGCCGGCCAGGGCCAATTCGGCGTTGCCCAGGATGATGCTCAGCTTGTTGTTAAAATCGTGGGCCACGCCGCCGGCCAGGCGGCCGATGGATTCCATCTTGCGCGCTTGCCGCAGTTGTTCTTCCGCCTGCTTGCGTGCGGTAATGTCGCGCCAGGTGACGATCCCGCCGATGATGTCGCCTGCGCCGTCGCGGATCGGCCCGGCCGAACAGAGTAACGGCAGGCTTTCGCCGCGCGCGTTGAGCCGAACGATTTCGACGTCCTTGATTACCTCGCCATGCCGAATGGCCCGCACCAGCGGCAGTTGCTCGAACGGCAAGGGGGTTTGGCCGTCGGTCTGGAACACCTCCCATTGCGCGGTGGCCTCTTCGATGGAGCGGGGCGCATAGGCAGCGCCGCGCAACGATTGACCGTATCGGCTGATGCGCATCACCTTCAGCGCTTTGTCCGCGATGGTGATGCCTTCCGGAACATGCTCCATCAGCGCCGAGAGCAGCCGGTCGCCCTTTTCGGCCTCGGCCAGCGCCTGGCGCAGGCCTTCTTGCGTGCGAAGCAGATTTCTACCGGTGAAATACGAGATGGCGGCGTTGCTGGCAAGCAGCGCGAAGACCAATATCAGTGCCAATGCGAGGGCCTGGCGCCGTGCATCGGCGACGCGGGCCCGGCTGATACCGATGAGCTGCTGGGTATCGTCGGAGATGAATTGGGTCTTCATCCACAGCTGGGAGACGAAAACCGCATGCCGCTCGGCGCGCATCTCGGTGGACACCGACGGGTCCAGGGCGCTGGTGATCAGTTTCTGGAGCGAGGTTGCAAGATCCTGCGCATTTTTTCTGATCTGGCGCACAAAATACTCTTCGCGGGCGTCCGTGAACGTCATCCCTTGAAGCAGGGCATCCAAGGAAACGCTCAGCGCCTTGATCTGGTGAATGGCGGTTGCATCCGACCTGATTTGAACCCTGGTGGCGGTAACATGAAGGGCATGGATCTTGTTTTCAATCTCCTGATAGGTGCGGCCGCGCGCGGCTTCACGATCCAGATGCTGGAGGACCATGAAGACAACAGCGATAACCGCCATGGAAACCATGAGGGGGATGATAACGTTCAGCGCGAGTTTGGTTTCCGTTCGCATGGGCCTACCTGAAGAGGGTGATCAATTGGGGTGCTGCCGCCTCCAGCGCGCCCGTATCCAGGAACGCCAATACATCGACCGAATTTGGGTTCCCGCCCGTTTTGCGCAGGTGCCACTGGAAAAAATTGTCCAGGGAAATGACAATGGACTGGCCGAAGGATACGCTGATGCGGGTTCCCGGCCAGGTTTCTCTCAAGAATGCGGGGTCCAAGCCCCAATGGCGGGCAAGGATCGCTTGTGCCCCCGCCTCGTTGGCCACGGCAAACGTTTCGGCCTCGATGAGCGCCTCCATGAGCCTTCGCAACGGTTCGGAGGCGCCGGCGGGCGCTTGCCTGGCGGCCAGAAGGCAATGATAGGCGAGGTTGTTTTGGGGATCCCACAAGGTGGCGTTTGCTCCCAGGCGTTTTCTGGCGGTGAAGGCATCGCGGGCAAATGCGCAAACTGCGTCCACCTCGCCACTCACCACGGCCTCGGCTTGCCGTGCCGCGGGAATATTTACGGCCATGATCTCTGCGGGCGCTATATTTTCCATGATTAGAAAAGCGTAGAGGAAATAGTCGGTTGTGGTGCCAGCGCTGAATCCCACGCGCTTGCCTTTAAGGTCCGAGGGGGTCCGAATGCCGCGGTCTTTGCGGGCCACGATCTGGCTCACGGTGGTCGAGCCGATGGAAGCCAAGACTCGCAGGGAGGGTTCTCCAAGGGCTTTCACGGCGAATGAGGCATCCGACACCGTGGCCGCCTGGGCTTGCCCGCGCAACACCGCTTCCATGGCATCCCGTCCGGAAGGATAAGGATCCATGGACACGGCCAAGCCCGCTGCCTTGAAATGGCCCTGATCATGGGCGATGGCGATGAGCCCCGAGTAAGGGGCCGGGTGCACGGCCAGGGAAAGCTTGATGGGCGGGCTTTGGGGTGGGCGCTTTTCGCCGGACGGGCATCCATGGAGGATCGGTATTGCGATCAGCAACAGCAGTGTACGCAGAGTTGTGTGATGGGGGCGGTTCCGCATAAGTGCTCCAATTTGGGAGAGGCCCGGCATGCGGATATTTATTTAAAACTTTATCAGCAACATGCTCTGTGGAGCAACCCATATTCACGGTTCGTTGGGATCTGGTTGCCGCGGCCATCGTCACTGCTTGACCACCAGAACGGCGGTTCCCTCCAACGCCCGCACCAGGCGGATGCTGGTGTCGCCCAGCACGAACTCTTCGGCCTTGGACATGCGTTTGCGGCCCAGGACCACCAGATTGTAGTTCCCTTTGCGGACTTGATCGATGATGCCGTCGGCCACGGTGGGGTAGGGGGTGTCGACGATCGTAAGCAAGACCTGGTCCGGCCCGAACCCGGCCGCGATGAGCTGCTGGCGCGCCTTCTCCATCGCTTCGCGGATGCGGGTCGGCGCCGTCTGCATGAATTTCTTGCCCATCATCTCCTCGCTGCCGGTGGGTTTGCGGAAGATGTGCAGCAAGGTGATGGCGCTCTGCTCGGGGCAGGCGGACATGCGCATCAGGCAATCCAAGGCTGCGTTGGAGCTATCGGAGTCGTTAAAGGCCATTAAAATCGAGCATTTCATGTCACGCCTCCCCTTGACCTCATAGCGAGTCAAGATACCCTTCCAGGTCTTCGACGATTTCCTGGGCGTTTTCATAAAAGACATCGGCTCCCCTGGCGAAATGGAGCAGCACGTTGTTGAGCATCGGCGGGATGTAGGGGTAGAGTTTGCGCAGGTTCACCAGGCGCGCCTTATGCAAAATGGAGAAATCCTCGTCCGTCAGTTGGTGGATGAGATCGCCGTAGGTGTAGTGGTCGGTGGCGAGCATGTACTGATCGTGAAACCCTTTGCCGATGGAGTAGATCAGCAGATTGCCCAGTCCGATGATGTCCAGCCCGAAAGGATTCTCCTTGAGCTCGAAGTCATAGTCGAAATCGATCCACACATAGCGTCCGTCGTCGTAGGTCACGTAGACATGGTCGTTGCGCAGGTCGCCATGGCGGAATCCGTGCTGGTGCAAAAAACCGATGGCCTTGATGGCCGGGATCAGGCGCCGCAGGATATCCGGCAGGGCGGTCTGGAAGTAGATTTCGTGGGGCATGCGGAAGTTCTCCACCACATGGATGAGGAAATTGACCCCGCGCACGATGTCCAGCACGCGCACGATATTGCCCCGGCTGTCGGTATAGGCCCTGCCTTGCATGAACTCCGGGCGTCCCGCCACCAGTTTCAGAATGGCGGCCTCCTTGGCCGGATCGCGGAAGCAGTGCACCGGCACGTTGCCTAGATTGGTCATGAACGATTCGGCAAACGAGAGCTTGAGGATCTTGCGCTCCCGGGTCTGCTGGTCCACGGCCTTTTTGACCCAGAACTTGGGATCTTCGATGCCGAAACGATACTCGCGCTCTTCGCCGGTCACCAGAAAACTGCGGCCGCCCAACTGGATTTCATCGCCGGGGCCGATGTCGTAGTAGTCGCTGGTATCGGTGAAGATGCGTCCGGTGGGTTCCATGGTCCATCATCCGCCCTGGCGCATGCGCGACGGCAGGTTGGCCATGGCGCCGCTGACTGTCATCAAGAAGTTGCGCAGGCCGTTGCCTTCGATCACCAGCCCGAGGTGCAGCGACATCACCGAGATGGAATCCGCATCGTCGGGGTGCAGGGCGATGGTCTCTGCGTGATAGATGCGCAGCACCCCCACCACCGCGTTGCGGCTCTTGATGGGAAAGGAGTACATGGAACGGATCTTTTCGGCCCGGGCGGCTTCGGGGTACTGGATGCGCGGATCGCTCTGCATGTCTGGGACGAGGAAGGGCTCGCCCTTGACAAAGGCGTTGTCCTGCTCGCCCAGCAGCAGCGGCCCCTTCTTCAGGTAGCTCTCGCTGAGGCCGTAGCTGGCCACGCGGAAGAGCTGCCGTTCGGTTTCATCGTAGAGCATGATGCTCGCCCCCTTGATTTTGAAGGTGCGGGCGATGCCTTCCACCATGTGGTTCATGAGGATGTTCAGGTCCTCGTAGGTGGAGATGGCGCGGCTGATGGCCTTGAACTCCCTCAGGTCGAACCTTCTTTGGATCGCGTCGCTCATGGCTTTTTTGCCTCCGCGGATTGGGTTTCCATATCGACGATCTTCTGGAGCGCTTCCAGACTCAGGCGCCCCTGGAATTTTTTCCGATTGATGAACACCGTGGGCGTACTGGTGATGCCGTAGCGGTGGGTCTGTTCGATCTGGTCCTGGAGTGTGCGGACCGTTTCGGGCCGTTGCAGGCATTGGATGAATGCTTCTTCGGACAATCCGGCCCGGAGCACCACCGAGCGGAAATCCTCGGGGGTCGGTTGGGGTTTGCGCAAGGCGAAGGCTTCCTTCTGGTAGGCATCCAGTCCGTCCTGCTCGGCGGCGCAGATGGCCCCGATGGCCAGATCGCAGGCTCCCCGGTGCATGGGGTTCTGCATGAAGCGGTTGCAGGCCATGTCCAGGGGCAGGTTTACGAAGCGGATGTTGATCTTGCCTGGGTTGGCTGCGGCCAGTTGATCCATGAGATCGGCGGTATGGCCGCAATAAGGGCAGAGAAAGTCGGAGATTTCGATGACGGTCACCGGCGCGTCGGCCGGTCCGTGGACATGCAGGGTAGTGAAGGCGACCTGCTCGGGCTTCTGGCGGGCAAAGGCTTCCACGGCGCGCCGAACCTCTTTCTCTTTGTGCTCGGCGACAAACCGGGTTTTGCTTTGCTTCAGGTAGGCGTTGGCCTCCCGGGCCACTCCGGCGGCGGCCAGCACGACGATCAGGAGGGCCAGGGTGGCCGCGGCGGGAACGCGGCGAGCCGTCGGCGTGTTTTGGGGATTGCCCGGGGCCAAGGGCCGGAGCGGGTGGATGCGGGCGCGGAAGAGAAAACGGACGATGGCGGCGAAGAGCAGCAGGTTGAGGATGTAGGTCAACAGGCACAGGGGGCACATGGCCTTGACAGCGCCCAGGGTGATGGCCAGCAGCACGAGTGCCTCGAGCACACCCAGCAGCGTTACCCAGAAGAGCGGGACAGCGGCCGTTGGGCGCAGGCGGTCGGGGGTAAAAGCCAGGGCGCAGGCCAGCCAGAGGACGACCAGGTAGAAAAAGAGGCCGTAGATGGCCAGGGGCACCCCGAACAGGGCGGCGTAGCGGGATTTGGCGACGGTGGCGCAACTGAAGAAGGCGTTTTGGTCGCCGCAGGCCTGGGCGCTGAGGCGGTGGAAGATGGCCGGGCTGGCTTCGTCTACCTTGGGAAGATCGAGGTAGTAATACTCCTCGGCCAGGGTAAAGCTGGCGATTAACCCGATCAGGCAGAGTAGAATGAGGATCGCTGGGAAGATGGCTCGTTTGAACATGGCGTCACTTTTGGTTTTTGGTTGTCGTGGGCTGGGATGCTTGCCCGATGAAGCGCAATTGAGCTCTAATATGTGATAATCGTTTGGGGAAATCAATATCCCAATCGGTGCTCGCCGGCAAATCCGGCCACAGGCCTGTGGCCGGATTTGCCTCATTCCGTGCTAATTTAGATATATCCCAGTTGATTTTGAACCGGCAGCCGTGAAATAGTCGCTCCGCTATGCAACCGCCTGTCCTTCAAACCCCCGGCGCCATTACCGAAACGGTGCGCGGGATCGTGGATCGGGTCACCTACCACAATCCCGACAACGGCTGGTCGGTGCTGCGCGTAATCCCTTTCGACACGCCCCATCAGCAGGAGACGGTGGTGGTGCATCAGACCCGGGTGTTCGCGGGCGCCACCATGGAGTTCCACGGTAACTGGACGGTGCACCCGCGCCACGGCCGGCAGTTCAATGCCACGCGGGCGGTGGAGAAAAAGCCGGCCACCCAGGCGGCCCTGGAGCGCTATCTGGGCTCGGGTCTGATCAAGGGCGTGGGGCCCAAGACAGCCGCCAAGATCGTGCGGCACTTCGGCGCCGATACGCTGGCGGTGTTCGAAGGGGCCATGGATCGGCTCGTTGAGGTGCCGGGCATCGCCGAGAAAAAGCTTGCGGCCATCCAACTGGCCTGGCAGGCGCATCGCGCTATCCGGGATGTGATGATGTTCCTGCAATCCCACGGCATCAGCACCCTGTTTGCCGTGCGCATCTACAAGGCCTACGGCGATCAGGCCATCGCCATTGTCTCCGAAGATCCCTACCGTCTGGCCGCCGATATCTATGGGATTGGTTTTTTTTCGGCCGACAAGGTGGCCCTGAGTTTCGGTCTGGCCGTGGACAGTCCCCAGCGCATCACGGCCGGCATCAAGCATGTGCTGGCCGCCAGCCGGCAGTTCGGCCACTGTTACCTCACCGCCGCCCAGATCCAGTCCCAGGTGGATGAATTGCTGGGCCTGACGCTGGGCGAGCGCCTGGGGCCGCTGCTGGCGGGCATGGTGGCGGAGGGGCAGGTGATGGTGCGGCGCCTGGCCGGGCCGTCCGATGTGGAAGAGAGCTGCTACTATGCCAAGTCCCTGTACTACGACGAGCTGTACGTGGCCCGGCGCATCGCGGCCATGGGGCCGGCGCCGGCCGCGGACCCGGTGCGGGCGGAGCGCTGGATCGCCCTCTACTGCAAGGCCCAGGCGATCCAGTTGAGCGCCGAGCAGGCCGCCGCCATCCAGGGGATCGTGGGCCATTGCTTTGCCGTGCTCACCGGCGGTCCGGGGTGCGGCAAGACCACGGCCACGCGCATCCTGGTGCGGCTGCTTGCGGCCATGGGCCGCCGGGTGCTGCTGGCCGCGCCCACCGGTCGGGCGGCCCAGCGCATGCTGGATGTGATCGGCCAGGAGGCCAAGACCATCCACCGGTTGCTCGAGTGGCAGCAGAACGGGTTTAAGAAGAACGAAGAGAACCCCCTGAAGGTGGATTTTCTGATCGTGGACGAATGCTCCATGCTGGATATCGGCCTGACCGCCGATCTGCTCAAGGCGGTGCCCGAGGATGCCCAGGTGCTGTTCATCGGCGATGCCGATCAGTTGCCGTCGGTGGGCGCCGGCAACGTGCTCCGGGATATCATCGCCTCGGGCGTCGTGCCCTGCTTCCGGCTGACCCAGGTCTTCCGCCAGGCCGAGCAGTCGCTCATCGTGCGCTACGCCCACCAGATCAATGCCGGCCAATTGCCGGCCATCGATTCGCCCTTTAAGAAGCCCGGTATCTGGCAGTCGGGGGCCGACTGCCTCTTCATGGATTCGGACGAGGCCACCCAGGAGCAGCTCGGCTTCGTCGCCCGGGTCAAGCGCTTTTACGGATCGGCGGCCGCCTATGCCGACGGGGACGAAGGGCTCGATCCGTATGCTTTCCGGGTGGGCGAGCCCCTGATGCGCTACGGCAGCGAGTTGACCATTCCCAAAAAGTTCGCCCACGTGGATCTGGGCCAGGTGCACCACTCCCAGACTCAGGTGGAAGAGCTGCTGGCCGTGGTCAAGCAGGTGCATCCCTGGTCATCGCTGCACTATGGCCTTTCGGCGGTGGACATTGTTAGCAAGCTTTACCTGGAGTGGATTCCCAAGTACCTGGGCAAGGGGTGCGAGATCCAGATTCTGGCCCCCATGGTGCGCGGCACCCTGGGCACAGCCGGCCTCAACACCCTGATCCAGGCCCAGGCCAATCCGCCGGCCGAGGGCCGGCATCAGTTGGCCGTGGGCGAACGGATCTTCCGGGACGGCGACCGGGTGATCCACCGCCGCAACAACTACGATCTGGGGGTGTTCAACGGCGATATCGGCGTCATCGACCGGATCGACACGGTGGATCTGACGGCGGTGGTCTGCTTTCCCGACGGCCGCCAGGTGCTCTACCAGCGGGAGGATATCGTGGAGTTGGAGCTGGCCTATGCCATCACCATCCACAAATCCCAGGGCAGCGAATTCGCGGCCGTGATCATCCCCGTGCTGAGCCAGCATTTCAAAATGCTCTTCCGCAACCTGATCTACACCGGCCTGACCCGAGCGCGTAAGCTGGCCGTGCTGGTGGGCACCCGCAAGGCCCTGGCCATGGCGGTCGCCAACGCCGACACCAGCCGGCGCCAGACCGCCCTGGGGACGCTGCTGGCCTCTTTGCGCAATGGTTGACACCATCACCTACCTTCAGGGCGGCGGCATCGTCGATATCGCCAAATGCTCCTCCGAACCTTCCGCGTAGCCGGCGGTCCGACCCATTCAATTCCCATTAAATTGCACCCCACATTCGCTCTTGGTTGACAAGGCGTAACCCTGCAAGGTAGGTTCCGCCTCCGGGATACTGCTCCAAGGTCGTCCATGGACCCGGGAACCGATATGGATCTCACATTCTACTATGATGGAGGAGAGAGAGCATGAAAAGAGGTTTGCTGCGTTTTGCAATGGTACTGGTGTTTTTAGGCATGGGCTTGGGATTGGCCATGACCAACACGGCTCCTGCCGCGGCGGGCAATGTGACCCTGACCTACAGCAATTTCTTTCCACCAACCCACATTCAGAGTCAACTGGCCGAAAGCTGGTGCCAGGAGGTCGAGAAGCGCACCGAAGGTCGCGTCAAGGTGCAATACTTCGCCGGCCAGACCCTAACCAAGGCCAACCAGACGTACGACAGCGTGGTCAACGGCATCGCCGACGTCGGCATGTCGGCCTTTGCTTATACCCGGGGCCGCTTTCCGGTGATGGGCGCCGTGGACATGCCCATGGGCTACCCAGACGGCGTGACCGCCACCGCCGTGGCCAATCGGATCTTCGAGGGCTATGCCGCCAAGGAGCTGGGCGACACCCAGGTGATGTACCTGCACGCCCATGGTCCCGGTTTGCTGCATACCCGCAAGAATGCCGTGCGCACCCTGGAAGAGCTCAAGGGCCTGAAAATACGCTCCACCGGCATCAGCGCCGAGTTGATTACGGCCCTGGGCGGCTCGCCCGTGCCCATGCCCATGCCCGAATCCTACCAGAGCCTTCAGAAGGGGGTGGTGGACGGCAGCGTGCATCCCCTGGAAACCAACAAGGGCTGGAAGCTGGCCGAGGTGGTGGATTATGTCACCATGGCCAACTCCGTGGCTTACACCACGAGCTTCTTCGTGGTCATGAACAAGGCCAAGTGGAACGCCCTGGAGGCCAAGGACCAGGCGGCCATCGCGGCCCTCAATAAGGAATTTTCGGTCAAGCACGGCCAGGCCTGGGACAGCAGCGACGCCGATGGCCTGAAGGCGTTCAAGGAGAACGGCAAGACGGTCGTCGAGCTCACCCCCCAGGAGATGGCTCGCTGGTCGGCGGCCGCGGCCCCCATGATCCAAGCCTATGCCCAGAAGCTGGATCAGGATGGGCTCAAGGGTACGGAGGTCGTGACGGCCATCCGCAAAGAACTGGCCAAAGGCGCCAAATAATCCAAGGGAACCGTTAAGAGATGAACCATTTGTGGAAAGCGACGGCATTCCTGTCGCGGATGATGAAGTCCGCCGCGGCGGCCTGTCTGGTGATTATGAGCGCCCTGACCTGCGTGGATGTGGTCGGGCGCTTTTTCAAGCACCCGTTGTTCGGGTCGGTGGAACTGGTGGGTTTCATGGGCGTGCTGGCATTGGCCTTTTCCCTGCCGTTCACCCATGAGACCAACGGCCACATCGGCGTGGAAATCCTGATGCGCCGCTTTTCGTCCCGGACGCAGAAGATCGTGGAGGCGATCACCGGGCTGCTGGGGTTCGTGCTTTTCGCCCTGGTGGCCTGGCGCATGGGGATGCATGCCCACGGACTGAAGCAAGCGGGAGAGGTCTCCATCAACCTGCAACTGCCTGAATACTTAGTCGTATGGGTGGTGGCCGGCTGCTGCCTGGTGCTGGCCGCCGTCATCCTCAAGGGCGTCATCGACCGGTTCGGTCCCTCGGAAAACAAATGAATCCCACGCTGATCGGTATCCTCGGTATCGTCCTCATGGTCCTGATGTTCCTGACCCGCATGCCGGTTTCGTACGTCATGGCGCTCATGGGTTTTCTAGGCTTCGGTGTGGTGGCCTCGTTTCAGGGCGGCCTCAACCTGCTGGCCAAGGACCTGTATGCGGTCTTCTCCTCCTACGACCTGACCACGATTCCCATGTTCATCCTCATGGGCCAATTGGCCTTCAACAGCGGCATCAGCCGCCGGCTTTACGATACGGCCTACAAATACCTGGGCAGCACCCGGGGCGGGCTGGCCATTGCCACGGTGTCGGCCTGCACGGCCTTCGGCGCGGTGTGCGGCTCCAGCCCGGCCACGGCGGCCACCATGGCCACGGTGGGGCTTCCCGAGATGCGCCGTTTCAAGTATGCCGACGAACTGGCGGCCGGCGCCGTGGCCTCGGGCGGCGGCCTGGGCATGATTATGCCGCCCAGTGTGGTGCTGCTGGTCTATGGGGTGCTCACCGAACAATCCATCGGCAAACTCTTCGTGGCCGGGATCATCCCGGCCATTCTGGTCACGATTCTCTTCTGCGCCACGGTTCTGGTGTGGTGCACGCTGGCTCCGGAACAGGGACCCCGGGGCGAGACCTTCTCCTGGCGCGCCCGGTTGGTTTCGTTGCGCGATCTGGGCGAAACCATGGCAGTGTTTCTGCTGGTGATGAGCGGCCTGTTCTTCGGCTGGTTCACGCCCACCGAGGCCGCCGCCGTGGGCGTTTTCGGCGTCTTGGCCGTGTCGCTGATCCGGCGGCAGTTGAGCTGGAAACGCTTCGTCTCCTCTTTGTACGAGACATTGCGTACGTCATGCATGGTGATGATGCTCATCGGCGGCGCCGTGGTCTTCGGCAAATTCCTGGCCGTGACGCGCATCCCCTTCAACATCGCCGGTTGGATCGAAAGCCTGAACATGGCCCCGGTGGTGATCCTGGGGTTGGTGGTGCTGGTCTATTTCATCGGCGGCTGCTTCATGGATTCGCTGGCCCTGGTGATGCTCACCGTACCGATTTTCTATCCTTTGATTACCAGCCTGGGCTACGATCCCATCTGGTTCGGCGTGATCATCGTCATGGTGACCGAGATGGGGGTCATCACCCCGCCGGTGGGAATCAATGTCTACGTGGTCTACGGGGTGGCCTTGAGCCTGAAGCAGAATATCACCCTGGAGTCGATCTTCAAGGGCATCATGCCGTTTCTGCTGGCCGTCATCGTGGGCATCGTCCTGATCACGCTGTTTCCCCAACTGGTCCTCTTTTTGCCCGATCTGATGTATCGGTGAACGAATGGGCCCGGCGCACAGCCAAAAAACCAGATGGTGGGGCGATCTGTCTATTTTCGCCTCGGCCTTTTTCTTTTATCTCTCCACGGCCGTGGTGCGCTGGGGCGCGGGCCGTGTGGAGATCGACGCGGCCTACTATGTCTTTGCCCGGTTTCTCTTTGGGATCGTGACCGTCATGGCGGTCATGGCCGTCGGCCGCACCGGCCTCAGGGTGCGCAGCTACCACCTGCTGATCGGCCGGGCCGTCTTCAACACCATCGCGGTCTATTGCTTCTACAAAGCGGTGGCCCTGACCACGGTGGCCGAAGGCAATATCCTCAACATGACCTTTCCCTTGTTCGTGGCTGTGTTCTCGTGGCTTTTTCTGAAAAAGCAGCGCGAAGCGATGGCCAGCCTCATGGTGGTGGTGGCCTTCGTGGGGGTCTGGATAGTACTGGCGCCCGATTTGACCCATTTTAAATCCGGCAGTTTGTGGGGCCTGGCATCGGGGGTCACCGCCGCCGCGGCGATTCTCTACCTCAACCTGAGCCGGCGCGACCACGACACCAACACCATTCTCTTCTTCATGTTCGGCATCGGCGCCATCGCGATCTACGCCGTTTACCACCGCCACATCTTCTGGCCCAACCCCACGGAGATCTTCTACCTGACGCTGTGCGCCGGACTCGGGGTGATCGGTCAATATCTTCTGACCATCGGTTTTCGCTATGTGTCGGCCGTGGAGGGCAGCATTGTCTCCTGCGCGCGCATCCTCATGGCCGCGCTGCTGGGACCCTATATGGTGGGCGATCCGGCGTTGACGCCGGCCGGCTGGATCGGCGCCTTTCTGATTCTGGGAGCCAATGTCTATTTGGCGGTGCGCCGGGTCGGGGGATGAACGCTTTGGGATGAAAAGCCCGGCATCTCATGGGATGCCGGGCTTTTTTGCTGTGCTATAACTCCCGGAAAGCGCGGCCGCTGGGCCGGCCTTCCGGACGGAATTCGTTGCGCTGGAAGGAGCGATTGCCCCCGGGCGCCTGTTGCTGCTGCTGGTAGATGCGCTGCTGGCCCCCGCCGCCGTTGCCCGGCGCGTTTTGCGGGGGTGGCGCGATGCGCTGTTGCTCCTGGCGCGGCTGGATGACCTGCTGCTGTCCGCCGCCGTTGCCTGGAACATTTTGGGTCGGGCGGCTGGGCGCTACCCGGGGCACCTGCTCGATGCGTTGCTGGAAAAAGCGCTGCTGTTGTCCATCGCCGCCGCTTGGGGCCTGACGCTGGGGAGCCTGTTGGATGCGCGGCTGACTGCTCCTGGGACTTGCCGGCGCATTCTGCGTCGGACGCGCCGGCGCGGTGCGCGGCGCCTGCTCGATGCGCTGTTGGAAAAAGCGTTCCGGCCCCTTGTTTCCATTGTTCTCCCTGCGCGCATCGTCCAGCGACCTGCGTTCGGGTGATGGATCGGACGGGGTGACGCGCGATGGTTGCAACCGCTCCCGCTCCCTGGGCGACAGGGCATTGGCCGGTCTGCCCGGCAGGGCGGTCGTCGGTCGGGCCTCCTGCCCGGCGTCGCGTTCCTGTGGCTGGAGTCTGCCCGGCAAGTTCTCCTTGCCGTCGCGGCGTTCACCGGTTATGGCTGTGGCCGGTTTGTCGCCCCCCACTTCCCGTTGGTGATTGCGTTGCTCCGTGCCCGGAGGCGTATTCGACCGCCGCTGGGGTATGGGACGGTCATCCTCCCCCTGGCCTATGGCCGGGCGCCTCACCGCCGAGGGCACCCCTCCTTTTTTGGGCGCCGACACCAGACGGGTCATGGGCTGCTCGATGCGTTCCCGCCCGCTCTGGCGGGGCTCCTGCATGTGGGTATATTGCTTGGGTTCCACATGCGGCCGGCGTGTGGCCACCACCGGACGGTGGAAGGATTCCTGGGGCGGCCGTTGGCCCTTTTTGTCATGGGGCACGAAGCTGGCCGGCGTGGCATGCTTGCTGGAAACCGCCTGATGCAGCCTCAGTTGTTTGCTATCGACACGGTCCACATGCATCGGATGCATCGGGCCGCGGCCGAAATTTTTTTCATGCACGGCCATGACGCCGCGGCCTTGCTTCATATGATGGTAGTGATGGATGTCATCCACATGCACCACATGATGGTGATGAACGACCACATCGTTGACATAATGCGGCCCGCCCCAGCCACCCCACCAGGGCCGATGAATGAATCCCGGCCGGCCCCACCAGGGAACGCAGGGCTCGCCCCATCCCAGGGCCACCCAGCCCACGGTGGGGGCGCTGCCGAAGCTCATGCTGACGCTTAATCCCGGGCCGCCCACGAAGGCCACCAGGGCAGGCGCATAGACCGGTCGGACCACCACCGGTCCCGGCGCCCAGGCCCAGTATCCGCTGACACTAACCCAGCGGCCATAGTGGTAAGGCGCCCAGCCCCAGGGGGCCCGGTCCACCCAGGTCCAACCATAGTAAGGGTCCATAATCCAGGTGCCGTCGCTGTAGGGGGCCCAGCCGGCCGCCACGCCGCCCGGAAACCATACCGACCCGTAGGTGGGCACCACCCGCCAGGCGCCGTGCCGGTCCAAATCATCGGTGCCGTAGGCCTGGGGAGAAACATAGCGGGCGCTGACGGCCTCGATGAGGTCATTGGTGCGATCGTAGTTCCATTGATCCCACACATCTGGCTCCGGGGCCGCATAGGCGCTGATGGATGGATCGTTGGTGCCGTCCAGCACCACCTCCTCGCTGGGCGCGATGGTCAGGCTTCGGCCGCCCACGGGCGTGGCCACGGCAGATCCGCCCTTGCGGGTGATGAACGTGGTGCGCTCGCCATCCACATTCACCCGATAGTAGCCCGGATTGTTGATGGTAAAGGCCGCGTTGGGCGTATCCACCTCCACGGTGTTGCCCGCGGGCAGATCGCGCAGGTCGAAGGCCGCATAGCCCGAGGTCACCTTGAACTGCAGAAAATCGGGGTCGTGATTTTCCAATCCAATTTGAGTGTTGGCCCATCCGCGCACAAAGGCGCGGGCGCCGATCTGCAGCTCGATATTGCCGGGCGAACCGGTGTAAAGCTGGTCTCCCGGGGCCAGGGGGGTGTTGACCTGGGCCTCGACCCAATCCGGAGCGCCGGGTCGATAGAACGATACCTGGCCGTCCGCGAAGCTCAAGCGGGGCGGCGTGCGCCCGATCTCTTCCGAGATGGCAGGGGATACGCCCAAAATTAAGGTCAAAATCAATCCCAACAGGATAAAAGATTTGGCGCGCATGGCCATTCCTCCTTAATTACAATCCAGTGCGTTAATTCTTGGCTTCTTGCGGCGGCGGCGGTGGTGGCGGCGGCAGTGATTGCGCCGGCCGCTCAGCGCCGGGCGGCGGTGGTGGATACGGCCATGGCGCGGAAGCCGGGGGCGGTGGTGGCGGTCTGCGCATATGGACACTGGCGGCAGGTGCCGTCGCATGGCGCAGGTTTTGAGTATCATGGCCCTTGGCGTACATGCACTGCTCGTAGGCCATGTCGTAGCGGCGCTGGGCCTCGGTGCCGGCCGCATTGGCCGGTCCGCTGGCCACGGCCGCGCCGCCCACCAGGCCGGTGCCGGCGCCGATGGCGGCACCGGCGCCCACATTCCCCGATGCGGCGCCGACCATGGCGCCCACGGCCGCGCCGGCCACCGCGCCGACGGCCATGCCGGTGCCCAGGGTCTCGTTGGCCGCTTCGTCCGGCGATGCGCCGGCCTGACCTTCAGCCCATTGACGGCAAACACCATCGTCTTGCTGGAAGGTATCGAAGGCCTGGCCCGGCCCGGGCCAGGCCATGACGCTGGGGCCGGCGGGCAAAGTGGCGCAGCCGGACAAGAGCGCCACCGTCAGGGCGGATAGGAACAATCGGGTTTTCATCGGTTTTTTCTCCAAAAGGCCGCGGGGTACCGCATCGATTCATGGGCTTCGCGGATGAATCTCCTTATACTGCTCCCCATGCGGTCTTGCCAACTTGGGACGAAGGCGGATTGTGAAATGTTTACAATCCGCCGTGGCAGCCCCATCCCTGGAGAAAATACAGCTATTCGCCCTTGAACACCGGCTCGCGTTTTTCGAAGAAGGCGGTCATGCCCTCCACGGCGTCCTTGCTGGCGCCCAGCTTGGTGGACCACTCGCGATCGACCTTCAAGCCTTCCATCAGGCCTTTTTCCAATCCGGTGCTCATGCCCTCCAGCACGGCGCGCACGGCCAGGGGTGGCCGCTTGCTCAGGGCCACGGCCATGGCCATGGCCTCCTTCATCAGATCGGCCGCGGGCACCACACGATCCACCAGGCCGATGGCCAGGGCCTCCTGGGGTTGCAAGCGTTTGCTGAAAAGGATCATGTCCAGGGCCTTGGACTTGCCGATCACCCGGGGCAGGCGCTGGATGCCGCCCCAGCCGGGGGTGATGCCCAGGTTCACCTCGGGCAATCCCATGATGGTGCGGGGCGTATCGGCAATCAGGCGGAAGTGGCACACCAGGGCCAGTTCGCAGCCGCCGCCCAGAGCATAGCCGTTGATGGCGGCGATGACCGGCTTGGACAGGCGCTCGATGCGGTTGAACACGTCGTTGCCGTTGGGGCCTTTGGCGATGTTGGCCAGGTCCGACACATCCATGCCCGCGCAGAAGCCTTTTTCACCGGCGCCGGTGATGATGACGGCGCGGGTCTCGCGGCTCTTTTCGATCTCGGTGATGGCGTGGTCCAGCTCTTCCCGGATGCCGAGGTTCACCGAATTTGTCGGGGGCCGGTTGAGGGTGATGGTGGTGACATAATCCTGGGTGGCCACGATGATGTTCTTGTACTGCATGCCGAACCTCCTTGCTGATCTTTGATGGGTGAACGCCGCGCTTTGAAAGGCTAAAGGGCGATGATTGCAACGGGCGCACTATTTCACGGGCTCGAGGTGGTGTCAAGCCGCTGCCGGCCCAAAGAAAACAGGCGGTTCCAGCTTGGAACCGCCTGTTTGATTGCAGCAATGTCTTGCCGATGACGGCAAGGTGCGTGCGTCAGTCGTTGGCATATTTAAATGAAAGTTTGACCCGCGCGCGGAAGGCGACCACCTTGCCCTCCTCCACCTTCATATCCAAGAGTCCTATCTCAGCGATGCGCAGGTCCCTGAGGCTCTTGCTGGCAGTGGTCACCGCATTGCGGGCGGCATCTTCCCAGGACTTGGGGCTGGTTCCGATGACTTCGATCACTTTGTAGACACTGTCGGGCATAAGCTCCTCCTTTGGTTGTGGGTGGCGTTGGCTTCGAATGGTTGTCCGGATAGACAGGCACAACCGGTTTTCAAGATACGTATCACTTCCGAAAAAGCATCAGCGGCGGTTCAATAGCAGCGACAACCCATACAGATACGGAGAGTGGCTTCGGGTCGGTGCAAGGGAGATTCGGCGGTATTGGCCGGAGAACGTGCTACAAGATAGATCACCTTTGGTGCAGGCTGTCAACCGGCAACTCGAATCCGTGAGCCAGGCTTTTGATTGCAACCCTCGCCATGGACCTGCTAAATTACCTCCATCGGTCGGACCCTCAAACGCCAAGGAGCAGAAAATGCCTACCGCCGCTTCCCAACGCGCACTGGACGGACTGCGCGACCTGTCCAACCTTCAATGGTATGTCATCCCCATGCTCGCCGTGGTCTTCTACATCTACACCGCCGAGATCAGGAAGGCGCGCGCCAGCGGCAACTGGGACGCCATCATCGCCGGTCTGACCCTGTTCGGCATGGATTTCATCAACGAGACCTGGAACGGTTGGGTCTTTCACTGGACGCAGCACTCGGCCTTCTGGACCGCGCCGGGTCCCTCGGCCCTGCGCACCATGATCGGCTGGAACATCGAGATCATGTTCATGTTCGCCATCGCCGGCATCATCTTTTACAACTCCCTGTCCGAAACCCCCGGCGCCAAGATCCTGGGCCTGCCCGACCGCTGGTTCTGGGCCATCGGCTATTCGATCTTCTGTGTTTTCATCGAGTGCCTTCTCAACATGGGCGGCCTGCTCGTCTGGGAGTACCCCTGGTGGACGCGCACCTTGGGCGGCGTCTGGCTCATCTTCCTCTTCGGCTACTTTCACTTCTACGTGGCCATCATTCTTGTGCTGGGACTCAAAACCCTGCGTGCCCGGATCGTTGCCGTGGCCAGCCTGTATGCTATTGCAGCCATGGCGAACATCGTTTGCCTGGGGTTTCTGGGGTGGGTGTACTAGCGTTCTACATTGGCCGGTTACTTCTTGGGGATGATCATGTAGGTGGCCAGCCCCATGGCGATCAGGCCGTTGGTGTCGGTGGTGACGCGCACCTCGCCCAGGGCCGCGCGGGCGCCCTTCTGGACGACGCGTGCTTCGGCCCGCAAGGTGCCGCCGGTGAAAGGCTTGAGGTAGTTGAGCTTCATCTCCAGGGTGACCAGGGTTTCGTCGCGGCCGATCAGGCCGACCAGGGCCATGGCCACGGCGGCGTCGGCGGCCGAGAAGGTCGCGCCGCCATGGGCGATGCCGTCGGCCTGGGTCAATTTGGGATCGAAGGGCAGTTGGACCACGGCCCATCCTTTTTTAATGTCCGAAAGGCGCATGCCCAACAGGGTCCAGAAGGGGTGGGCGGTGTGCGCCTTTGCGATCAAAGCCTTTTTGAAATTGGGGGAGAGTTCCTCGAATTCGATGGGTTCGGTCATCGTATGGCCTTCATATTGGCTTAAGCGACTTCAATGGTATTGCCTTCCAGAACGACCACTTGGCCCTTTCTGAGTTTACACTGCCGGCGTCGCTCCACCTGGCCGTCCACGGTCACGCGGCCTTCGGCAATCAGGATCTTGGCCGTGCCGCCGGTGGGACAGAGGCCGGTGGCTTTGAGCAGCTTGCTCAGTTCGATGTATTCGCCCTGGATTTCGAATGTGGTTTGCATTCCGGTCTTTTAACCAAGAATGGGCCGCAACGCACGCAAATTTTATTCTCCTTGCCTAAGTGTCTGGATTCAGGCTACATAACGCCCTTATCGATAACCCGTTAGCGGTGAGATCCATGGGCGGCAGTCTCTATCGAAAAGTGGGTGTGGCGGCGGCCATCATGATGGCCTCCATCTTTCTGAGCCGCGTGCTGGGCGTTCTGCGCGAGTCGGTCCTGGCAGCCCTGTGCGGCGCCGGCACCGCGGTGGACGCCTATAAGGCGGCCTTCGTGCTGCCCGAAATCCTCAATCACATCACGGCCAGCGGCTTTTTCGCCATCACCTTCATTCCCATCTTTTCCAAATACCTGGCTCAAAAAGACGAGGCCGGCGCCTGGCGCATCTTCTCCATCATCCTGAGCATCTTCGGCCTGGCGCTGGGCCTGCTGATCGCGGCGGCCATGCTGCTGACCCCTGAATTGATGGCCCTGTTGACCCCGGGCCGGCCCGACCCGCTCTTCCAGGCCATGGCCGTGCGCATGACCCGTATCCTGCTGCCGGCCCAACTCTTCTTCTTCGTGGGCGGCATCCTGATGGCCACCCAGTATGCCCGGGCGCAGTTCTTCAAGCCGGCCCTGGCGCCGCTGATTTACAACCTGGGCATCATCGTGGGCGGCGTGGCGCTGGTCAAGCCCCTGGGCGTGGAAGGCTTTGCCTGGGGGGCACTGGGCGGCGCCTTTATCGGCCATTTCGTCGTGCAGATCCTGGGCGGCGGCCGGCAGGGCATGCGCTTTCGTCCGGCCTTCGATTGGCGCCACCCCGATGTGCGGCGCTACCTGCTGCTGACCCTGCCGTTGATGCTGGGCCTGACCATGACCTTTTCCACCGAGATCTTCTCCAAATTCTTCGGAAGCTATCTGCCGGCCGGCGCCATCACCCATATCGATTTCGCCTGGCGTATCATCCTGATGTTGGTGGGCTTTTTCGGCCAGGCGGTGGGGGTGGCGGCCTATCCCTTTCTGGCGCGCCTGGCCGCCGAGCAGCGCCTGGACGAGATGAACCGTTTGTTCAACAATACCTTGCGCTACCTGGCCCTGGTGATTCCGGTGTCGCTGCTGGTGTTCGTGGTGCGCCGCGAGATCGTGGCCGTGCTCTTCCAGCGTTGGGACTTTACCGCTGCCGACACCCAGGCCACGGCCCTGGCCCTGGCGGGCATGACCGTGGGGGCCGTGGCCTTCTCGGCCCAGACCGTGGTCAACCGGGGTTTTTACGCCCTGCAAAACACGTTGCTGCCGACGGTTTATGGATCGCTGGCCGTGCTTTTGAGCCTGCCGCTTTACTGGCTCGGGCTCAAAGCCCTGGGGGTGCTGGGTATCGGCCTGGCCATCTCGGCTTCGGCCCTGGCCCAGGTAGGGGTGCTCTACGCGGTCTGGAACCGGCGTAGTCGCAACACGGGCAGCGGCGCGGTCTATCGTTTTTACTTCAAGAGCCTGTTGATTTCCCTGCCGGTGGCCGGGGTGTTGCTGGCGAGCCAGCGCTTTTTGCTCGCCTGGATCGGCGGCCGGTCGCTGTGGGCAGCGCTTGTGCTGATCGCCATCCAAACCCTGCTCTTCTTACTGCTGATGGCCGGGGCCACCTGGCTGTTTAAGATCGAAGAGGCCCGCGCGCTCTGGCGCAAGCTGGCGGGCCGCTTTTCTACTGCAACGTAATCGCCTTTTCCGGGCAGATCTCCTGGCAGCAAAAGCACACGATGCACTTGTCAGCGTCCACCCGGGGCAGCTCTTCGGGGATGGACAGGGCCTGGGCCGGGCACTGGGCCACGCAGGTGCCGCAGCCTGTGCACAGTTCGGGATCAGCCTTGGGCCGCAGCACGGTCTTGCTGTGCAGAAAGGCTTGGATGGTGGCGTTGCTGGCGATGGCTTCGCCGCCCAGGGAAGGCAGCTTGAAATTGGGGATCTGGCGCAGCTCGCCGTCGATCTCGATTGCGGCCAGGTCGTAATCGCCCAACCCCAGGGCTTTGGCCTTTTGCAGGAACGGCAGGCGCTCCGGCGGGCAGCCCATCATGTGGGCCATGACCGCGTCCATGGCCACGGCGTTGTCGGCGGCCATGATGACGCCGATGTCGCGCAAGTCGGGCGAAGCCGGGCCGTTGCCCTCCATGCCCACCACCGCATCCATGATGAACAGGTCCGGCACGCGCAGGCGAAATACTTCCACTACGGCTTCCTGAAAGCGCCGCGGGTTGCCGGCGGCCTTGTGGATCATGGCCTTCTGGGCTCCCGGCAGCATGCCATAGCTGTTCTTGATGGCGCCGGTGATCACCGTCAGTCCATGGGTCTTGAACTTGGGCAGGCTGATCACCACATCGGCGTCGAGCACGGCCTGGGAGATGCTCACCTGGGGCACAAAATCCGGATTGAAGGCCATGCCGCGGCCATCGTTGCCGATGTTGCGGTAGTAGCCCTTGGCCGCCTCCATCAGGCCGGTCTGCTGGAAGCACTGTTCGTTGGCGCCGTAGCCGAAGAGCCCGGGGTTGTCGCCCACGACGATTTGCGCCGGCCCCATGGTTTCAACCTTCTCCACCACGGCGCGCAGCACGGCCGGATGGGTCACCACCCCTTCTTCGGCCCGGGACCCCCGGAGCAGGTTGGGTTTGAGCAGTACTTTTTTGCCCTTGAGATCCAGGGGGAAGAGTTCGAAGGCGCGTTCCACCGCGGGGCGCACATCGGCATAGGTGGCCGGATGGATCATGACTTTGGACATGGGGTCTCCTTTTATAAGTACTTGTGGCCTTCGTGCAGTAAAAAGCTTTTGAATCCGCCGCTGATGTTCTTGACCTCGAACCCATATTGGGAGAGGGCCCGGGCCGCGAAATAAGCGCGCTGGCCCACGTAGCAATAGGTCCAGATCTCCCGGTCGTTGGGCAGTTCGTTCATGCGGCGGCGCAGCTCGTCCAGGGGGATGTTGACCGCCTCCTCCAGATGATCCTGGTTGAACTCCATGGGGTCGCGCACATCCAGCAGGAAGGCGTCGCTCTGCTCCACCTCCTCCCAGTGGGCCACCTTCACGTCGCCGCGCAGTACATTGGCGGCGATCATGCCCGCCATGTTGATGGGGTCCTTGGCCGAGCCGAACTGGGGTGCGTAGCACAGCTCGGTCTCTTCCAGGTCGAAGACCGTGGCCTGCTTCTGGATGGCCATGGCGATGACGTCGATGCGCTTTTCCACCCCCTTCTGGCCCACGGCCTGGGCGCCCACGATGCGCCCGTCGGCCCTGGCGAAGATCAATTTGAAACTGATCGGTTCGGCGCCGGGGTAGTAGCCGGCGTGGTGGCCGGGGTGCAGGTAGACCTTCTCCATCTGCTCCCACATGCCTAAACGCCTTAATGTTTTTTCGCTGGCGCCGGTGAAAGCCACCACGTGATCCAGCACCCCTACCACCGAGGTGCCCTGGACCCCGCGGAAAGAGCTGTCGCGGCCCATGATGGTGTCGGCGGCGATGCGGCCCTGGCGGTTGGCCGGCCCAGCCAGGGGCACGGCCCCGCGCTGGCCGGTGATCACGTCTTCCACCTCGACGGCATCGCCCACGGCCCAGATGTAAGGGTCGCTGGTGCGCATGCGGGCATCCACCTGGATGCCGCCGCCCTGGCCGATGGTCAGTCCGGCATTCTGGGCCAGGCTGATGTGGGGTTTGACCCCGATGCACAGGATCACCAGGTCGGTTTCGACGTGCTTGCCGTCGTTGAGGGTCACCCGCAGGCGGTGGCCCTCGCCTTTTTCGAAGCGCGCCACGCCGTTGTTTAAATAGAGGTCGATGCCGTGCTTGATCAGGGTGTCGTGGATGGGGGCCACCATCTCCGGGTCGAGCAGGGGCATGACCTGGGGCAGCCGTTCCACCACGGTCACCTGGATGCCCCGGGCATGCAGGTTTTCGGTCATCTCCATGCCGATGTAGCCGCCGCCCACCACCACCGCCTGGCGCGCCTGGTACTGTTCGATCCACTGCACGATCTCGCGGCTGTCGGGAATGGTGCGCAGGGAGAAGATGCCGGGCAGGTCGATGCCCGGCAGCTCCGGCCGAATGGGCCGCGCGCCGGGGGAGAGCACCAGGGCGTCATAATCTTCGGTATACGTGGTGCCCCGTTCCAGGTCGTTGACCTGGATGCGGCGGTTGGCGCAATCGATGGACTTGACGTTGCTGCGCAGGCGTACGTCGATGTTGAAGCGCTGGCGGAACAGATCGGGGGTGGCGACCAGCAGATCTTCCTCTTTTTTGATGACATTGCCCACGTAGTAGGGCAGGCCGCAGTTGGCAAAGGAGACATACGGCCCGCGGTCGAAGATGACGATATCGGCCGATTCGGACAGGCGCCGGGCCCGGGCCGCGCAAGAAGCGCCACCGGCCACGCCGCCGACGATGAGGATGCGTTTTCTGTCTGCCATGGATGAACCTTTCTGGGAGCTGGATTGGGCTCAAGGCTGATGGGTGAAGGGGAGGGTGCCGTCAGCGCTTAGCCTTTGGTTTATCTGATGATTTATCTCAGCTTATGGGCCTATAGCCCATCGACGGGCGCCTGTAAAGTCGCCCGCCCGCCGGAAAATCGCGGCCGGATCAGGGTTTGGGCGGTATCCTTTTGTTCTTGAACGAACTCAGAATCATGGTGGTCAATCCGAGCAGGATCTCATCGGCAAAGGGGATAGCGTCCGGCACGAGCAGATCGATGCCAAACAAAATGGCCGTCAACAGCACCAGTTTGGGGAATCGCAGCCGTGCGGCATATTCCATTAAACGATTGCGGACCGAGCCGCCTTGCTTTAATGTCGTCATGTTGCTCCGATTACGGATGTTAACGATGGTTGCAAAGATAAATAGCCGAGCCGTCATGGCAAGTACGGAATCAAAGGCCACCAGCAATCCGCCAATGGCCTCATCGACACCTGGAGGTGACGGGGCGGGCTGCGCTTGCGGCGCGCATCCGACCGGCACGGCGGCCCTGGACCCGATTTTGCGCGAGCTTCAGCAGTTCAACCTGGATCTGGCTGAACTGCTGCGCGTCTATCGTTAACACGCGGATATCGTTCGCGAGTCGAGGGCCTTGGGCGAAATCTGCGCAGGTTCGATGTAACGCCTTGCAATGCCAGTCCTTTTTGTGCTATTTGCGGCCAGTTGCCGGCGGCTGGGCTGCCGGCGTTTCGTTTCATGGTCCCATCGTCCGCTAAAGGGGTTATGCAGGAACAGCGATGCCACGGCTCTTTATCGAAGAGTATACCCGCGCGCTCACGGGCAAAACGGTTTGCATCGCATGCCGCGAGGGGATCCTGCGCGACAATTTCAAGGCCGTGATCGACGATATCAAGCTGCTCAACCGGCTTAAAATCAAGACCGCCCTCTACCACAACATCGCCAACCGCTTCGCCAATCAGAAATATTTCCGGCTGCTCACCGAGCGGCTGCCCGAGACGCGCATCGTACGCGTGCAGCCGGACGTGGATTTTTACACCTTCGTGCTCGATCATGAGGAAAAGGTCCACAAGCTGATCTTTCTGGAGCGCAAAGCCCTCATCGATCAACTCGGCCAGAAGATCAACGCCGTCACCACCCAGTATGTGCGCCAGAGCATCGGCGCCTGGGGCGATCTGATCGCCAACACCAATTTCAAGGGCGTGATGGAACGTATTTGCGCCCGCATCGACAGCGGCTACTACGACCGCGTGCATATCTTGCAGGCCGGCAAGGATGCCATCAAATACGAACTGTTCACCATCGAAGGTTTCGGCACCCTTATCGCCAATAACTTTGTAGAGCGTTTCCAACAGGTTTCCAGCGAGAACGATGTGCGCATCATCGAGGGCATTCTCAATCTATACAAGGCCGAAGGTTTCCTCAAACCGCGAACCCAGGCCTATCTGATGGAGAAGCGTAACCAGTTTTTCGTCACCCTGATCGACGACATTGTGGTGGGGTGCGTGGAAAAAAAGAGCATCGATGCCCGCACGGTGGAGATCGCCGCCCTGGCCATCTCCACCAAATTCCGCAATCAGCGCGTGGGCGTATTCACGGTCCAGGCGTTCATGGAGACCATGCGCAAGCAAGGCTTCACCCATTTTATCTCCCTGACCAAGAATCCCAACCTGGAGCATTTGTACCAAACCCTGGGGTTCGAGCCGTGCCGCCGGCCCGAGTACGCCGAGCGTCAGGCCGCCTCGCCGGGCGTGGCCATGTATTTCAAGCAAATTCCTTGAGCGCAAAGCGACGATTCTAGTGCCGCGGCAGCACCGCGCTGAGTTTCCGGGCCAGGTCATCCAGCGAAAAAGGCTTTTGTAGGAAGCCGTCGGCGCCGGCATCCATCAAGGCTTGGGTGGGACCGTCCAGGGCGTAGCCGCTGCAAACGATCACCTTGGCGTCCGGGCGTCGCTCCCGGCTGGCGGGATAGAGGGCGGCGCCATCCATGTCCGGCAGCTTGATGTCCAACAAGACGGCGTCGATGGCGGTGCGGCTGTTGCCGAGGTGGTCCAGGGCTTCCCGGCCGTTGCAGGCCGTGACGACTTGGTAGCCCAGGCGTTTTAAAATGCGCTCGTTCACTTCCAGAACCAGGGGCTCGTCTTCGACCAACAGAACCGTGCCGTTGGCTTTGGGCGGCGCTTGTGGTTTTGCGGCCGCGGCGGCCCGCGGCGCCTCCGTTTCCGGTAGATAGAGGGTCACCTGGGTGCCCTGTCCGGGCTGCGACGCAATGGCCACATGGCCGCCGTGGTTGCGCACGATGCCGTATACGGCCGCCATGCCAAGGCCCCGGCCCTGGAACTTGGTGGTGAAAAAGGGCTCGAAGATCCGCTGCAACGTCTGGGCGTCCATGCCGATGCCTTCATCGCTGACGGACAGGGCCACGTAAGCGCCCGGCACCACACCGCCATAGAAAGCGCTTTGGGACGCCTCGATCTTGTGGGGCCGGCAGGCGACCAGAATGCGACCGCCCTGGGTCAGGGCTTCCACGGCATTGGCCATGATGGCCGAAAGCACCATTTGCATTTGGGTGACATCCATTTTGACAAACGGTTGGCCGCACGCCAGGGCCGAGGCCACCGAGACGTTGGCCGGGATGGTGTGCTCCAGCAGCGCCAGCGTCTCGGCTACGAAAGCGTGCAAAGGGGTCGGTTTGGCTTTGTATTTGCCGCCTTTGGCATAGGCCAGAAGTTGCCCGGTCATTTTGGTCATTTGGGTCGCGGCTTGCAGGATGGGATCGACGAACCGCAGGATGCGCTCGGTGTGATTGCCTTCATATCGCAGCAGTTCGGCGTTGCCCATGATGACCGCCAGCGCGTTGTTGAACTGATGGGCCATGCCGCCGGCCAGGGTGGCCACCGCCTCCAATTTGCGCGCCTCTTCCAGTTGCAGGGCCGCCGACTGTTTCTCCTCCTGGGCTTTTTTCAGGTCGGTGATTGGCAGCACCAGCTCCAAGGCTGCCGTGACCCGTCCGCCGCCGTCCCGGATGGGCGTGGTGATGGTCTGGGACCAGATGGGATTGCCTTGGGCGTCATGGCCGGCGTGCTCCTGGATGGCTTTTTCGTATCCATCGGCGAGCACCTGGCGGGCGTTGCAGCTTTCCGGCGCGATATCCTTATAGACGGTGTCGAAACACGAGCGGCCTTCCACTTCCCCGAAGATCGCTTTTAGAACCCGGTTGGCCCACAGGATCTTGTAATCGAGGGAAATAACGGCCAGGCCGGCGCCGATGTTGCCGGTGATGGTCTCCAGGCGGTCCCGCTCCTGGCGCAACTGTTCTTCCATGCGGATGCGGTGGCGATTTTCGGCCTTGAGCCGGGCATTGGTCTTTTCCAGCTCGGCGGTGCGTTGGACGACGCGATCGGCCAGATGCTCTTTCATTTGCAGCAGCTTCAGGCGGGTCCGGCGATAGTTACCGGCAACCAGAAAGGTCAAGCCCCAGAAAAGCAGGGAGATCAGGCTGATGAAAAAATGGACCTCCCCCGCGTCCGGAAGGGTGAGCAGGCGCAGGCACAGCGCCAGCGTGGTTGGAATCGAATAGGCAAAAAAAGCCCGCAGCATGGCGGCAAAAGCCATGGCCGCACCGGCCACCATGCCGTACAGCACCACGATGAGAAATACCTGATGCAGCACGGAGTGGATCGGAAAGAGCAGCCAGGCGCCGGCGCCCCACAAGATGCCGGAGATCGCCAGGGACGCGATGTTCCAGTGCGCCCAGCGCCGCGCACCGTCCAAGGAAAATCGATGGCGGGGAAAGTAGTATACCAACAGCGCCCGGGCGGTCGAAAGCAGAATCACCGCCGCCAGCCATGCGGCCAGCAGCTCCGGAGCGATCTGAGCGCGCAGCAAATAAGCCAGAAGAAAAGCGTTGACGACCGATGCCAGGATACCGACCCAGGATTGTTTGTGAAGCAGGTTGATGCGCTCCTGTTCGAGGTGTCCCCTGCGGCTTGCGGCCGTGCGTTCGGACTGTCCGGTGCGGCGAAGTTCCTTGACCATGCAGATATCCCACGTTCCGTGCCGGCAGAACCGGCTCGCGGTTATTCATCACCGTTTCGATGGTTCAAACGGATTATTGCGTTTCGGTATGGAACCGTAACTCGGGGTGGATCGGACTCATGGTGGTGGAAAATAACGGAATGCAGACGACGTTCAATTCAGGTAGCGGTTATTTCCTCATCCCCCTGCGGAACAGCCCTTTTCAATACATAGTCTATAAAATAGGCCACATTCGCAGCGACATAATGCACACCGCATCGGTGGGCCATATCCGGGTCATGGCGAAAGGCCGGTCCGCCCGCGATCAGGCACGTGCCGGCCGGCAGGCGATGTCCCACGCGTGCCAGTTCTTCCTCGGAATCGAGTTGCAGGACCGTCAGCCCTACATATTCGGGGCGGTGCTCGAGGCAAGCGGCCACGATGGCTTCGGCCGGCCGAACCAACCCCACCGGTATGATCTGCATGCCCATCACCTCGGCAAACAGGTGGATGATCTCGATCCCTTGGCCGATGCCGTCATCCAGCGTGGCGGTCAGCAGGCGCGGACTTTTAGACCAGAGGCCCTGATTGCCGCTCTCTTGCTTCCAGCGGATCAAATCCCGGCCGCTGCGAACAACCTGCTCCCGCGAGGGAAGCCCTTGCGCGAGCCATGCGCGACTCAAATTTTCCAGGTGTTGGCTGAGAGCTGTCATCACCTTTTCCATGGAGTGGGTCGACCCTTGGCGGCAGAGATCTGCGCCAGTACTGCCATGAAGATGTGCCCTGATGTCCAGAAAACGACGATATGCGCCTATAGTTGGAAAATCTGCCGCTGTCAAAAGGGAAATGGGCCGGTATTGAACGATTTGGGCGTCTGCCTGCTGCCCGGCGTTCCGGCTTGTCCGCTTAAATGCCCAAGACGCAAAGCAATTTTTTCAAAGCAGGGCGCCACGCTGTCGGCGGTACGGGCCAATTGGTCCCATTTTTAAAGGTTTCAGCAAAAGTTTTGGGCTTGTATATTTTGAACGGCCCGGTTATGGTTTACTCGCTTTGCCTATCGCCCTGGTCCATGAGGGGCGCCTTATCTTGCCACTGAAATGGTTTGCACGCCCCTTTGAAAAGCGGTGTGCGCCCTAAACGGCATGGCCGATTGCGGATTCGACCATTGCCCTCAAGAACACCCAAACGCACGTACCAAAGAAGGAGGAACATCGATGAACAAAACCGATCTGATTGCTAAAGTCGCCACGGTGGTGGGTACTCAAAAGATGGCCAAGGAAGCGGTCGATTGCGTGCTGGACGCGATTACCAAAGCCATGGCCGATAGTGACACGGTTCAAATCGCCGGTTTCGGCAGCTTCAAGGTGAGCGAACGCAAGGCCCGCACGGGCCGAAATCCCCAGAGCGGCGCTTCCATCAACATCCCGGCCCGCAAGGTACCCAAATTCATCGCTGGAAAAGCGCTCAAAGACGCCGTTAACTAACCCGCAGGGCCAACAACCAAGCGACCCTTCACCGAAGTAAAGACAGGCCCTGAAATGGATCAATTGGGGTCAGGTTAAAATTACGGCGGCGCGGTTAAAAGCAGATAGGTAAAGATAAAGAGGCAACGTCTACTCACAGGGCGTTGCCTCTCTTTTTTTTGCCGTATTACTTCTGGCGCCATTTTCCCGAGCCGTCCTGGAGCCACTCCCCGGGGGCAGCCTTTTCGGCAATCTGGATGGCCCGGCGCTGACCGACCACCTGGATGTCCGTCCCGGTTTGCTGCGCGATCTGGGCATAGATGGTCTTGCGGTCCTGGTTTTCGGCGGCCACCACATTCTGCTTTTCGGTCTGCCCCTTGAGCAGCTCCAGGAAGCCTTGATTGTTTTCGCCCACCACCCCCCGGGCCTTCAGGTCGACCAGAATCGGCAGGCGCTCGCGCATGCGCGCCTTCACGTCCTCGGACCAGCCGGTGCCCGCCAAGGTGACCGCGGCCACTATGAACAACACGGTGAGTATGATTTGCTTTGCTCTTACATGCATGGGTGTCACTCCTTTAATTTGCGGCTGCCTTGGGCCGCTTATTTGCTTCTAGTTGCCTTTGGGCTGGATTTTTTCCTCGGCCTGGTCCAGATCGTCGAAAAAATCGTCCAAGGCGCGATCCACCCGAACATTGACATCGATGGTGATGTGCATGGGCGCCACTTCAACCCGATGCACACTTTCCACCTTGTGCTGTGTCTGGCAGCTTGAAAGCAGTCCCGTGAGTGCTGCCATCAGCATGATCCATGGAATTCTTTTCTTCATGCGCGGCTCCTTCATAAAAGGTTGGGATGGGAATCCCTATTTGTGCTTCGGTGCCATCATTTGCCGGTAATGCAAGATCTCGCGCAAAGGCGTTTTGAAATTCAGATCGAGGTTGATCCCTTGAAATTCGGCCTGGCCCTCGCCGCTGAAGCGTTTGAACGCGCCCGATTGCGGGTCGTAAGCAAACGGCAGCCGGCGGTTGGGCTTGCCGTTCAGCTTCAGGCTCACCAGCAAGAGGTCGGCTTCACTGCGCAGATCCACCCGGGCCCAATTGTAGCTATAGTCTTTCAAGGCTTCGCTGGCAATATCCAACTGGGTATACTGGGGCGTGCCGGACGCCAGGCCATCGAGCAAGGTCTGAGTGCCGCTGAGCCTGATGGTGCCGGTTTGTCCGGGCGTAGAGTAGAGAAAGCCGTTATCGAAACGCAGTTCTCCATTCTTCCAGAGCAGGGGGATGCGGCCGTTGACGGCACCCTCCCCACTGCCCTGGGCAACCCCGAGCTGATCCAGCAGCATGGCCAGGTTGAGCCGGTCGCCATACACGGTGACTTCGACTTCGTTCTTGCCGGGCATGAGGCGGAAGGCCTGGGTCTGCATGCTTCCCTTGCACCACTGGATGCCGGCCTTTTCGATGAACAGGGTCGTGTCGGATTCCAACTGAAAATCGATGCTGAGCGCCTGGGCCTTGAGTTTGCCCATGGATAGGTTGGCCACCAGCAACTGCTGCCGGGGCCGGCTGCGCAGGCGGATCAGATCTTCCAGGTCCAAGACACAGGCAATGCCTGCCAAGTCCAATTTCATGGAAGCATGGCGCAGGCTGCCCTGATCCACGCGAATCCGCCCCAGGCTTTGGATGGCATCTGCCTTGACGCGCGCCTCGGCCTGGGCCTCCAGCCTGCCTTGGAAGAGAAGACCTTCCGCGGCCGGCATGAAGTTCCCCAGATCCACGGCCGAGGCGGACCTAAACGCCGGGATCGAAAGGGTAGCAAAGACCCCGTCGCTGCCCACTTCGGTGCGCATCCGCACGTTCATCCCCGGAACGAGTCGATTGGCATGCCGCAGCTCGGCCCAGAAGCCGGCCGCGCCCAGACCGATCTTGCCTTGCAGGGTCCCCAGGGCACGCGATTGCCACAGCATTTGGCCCACGGATAGATCGCCCGCCGGCGCCTGGGCGGTGAAGGGGTAGCGCACTGGCAGTCGCACCGCGATCTGGCGCACCTGCACATCCTGGGCGGTGTACTGCGCGTGACCATCGGCGATCGTCAATTCCGCGCCGATGCTTCCGTGGGGGCCGGTGAGATCCGCGGTGGATTGGGTGGCCTGTTCGGGAGAATTCTGGAATGTTCCGTCCAGCGTCACGAGCGGCAGCTTTACGGTGACCGCGGGGTGCTGCGCGGAGAGTTCGGCAATGCTCACTAGAAAGCGTCCGGTCATGCCCTGCGGGGTGACTTCGCCGGCCGCCTCGATGCGCGGCGGCGGGCTCTCCACCTGCCACGAGCCCTGTCGCAGGCAGAACCGATTCTCGGTTTTGGCCATGACTTCCGGTGAACGCACTTCCCATTGGAGCGCCCGGCCCTTCTCTTGCCGGCCTGAAAGCGACAGGTCGAGGGCCAAGGGTTGAATCAAGGCAAAGGTGTTGGCGGGTGCGAGCGCATACGCTTGACCCGGTAGTACTACGCGTGCCAGGGCTTCGGTGTGCCATGCCTGTGCTTCCAGGGCAAATCGGCCTTCCACGCCCTCCACCTGGAGCGTGGCCGGTCCCTGGAAGCCGAACGGCCCCAGCGACCAGAGAAAGCTTCGGCCGTCATCGGACTTGCAGCGCAAGACGATGGGCATCGCTTCGGCCCCGGGGCTGGGGCGCGGGACCACGCGGCCGGAGGCCAGGGCAAGATTCAGGGCCGTGAGGCGGATTTCGCCCGCCATCGAGGTTAGGGCCAACGGTTGCAGCCGGGCGCGGGCCTGGCCCTCCAAATCCACTCGGCCCCCTATCGGCAGCTCGATGAACAGCCCCAGGAGATCGGCGAAGCGTTCGATCCGCAGATCCTGGGCGGTCATGGTCAGGGCCAGGGTGTTGGCGTTGGTCTCCAGATCGCCCATGAGATGAATGGGGCTGCCCCGGGGCGACAGCAGGGCCGTGCCTTGCAGGCGCCCCCGATCCAGTCGGCTGGTATCCAGATCCATCTCCAGGGGAATCTCCAGGGAGCGGCCGCGCCAATGCACCCTGACCAGGGCGTTGCGCAGCGTCAGGCGTTTGAGCCCGACGGGTAATTTTCGGGGTAGATCGGCGATTGACATCGCCGGGTGGTCCGACTTTTCCGTGCCGGGCGGCTTCCAGCCGGCGAGGGCGTTGCCGGCCTCATTGAGGGTCAGGGAAAGGTTCAGGCCGCTGAGAACGACGGTGTTGATCCGCCCGGCCGCAAGCGAGGCCGGCGAGTAATCGATCTGGATGGCATCCACCTGGCCGGAGGAAAGAGCGCCCAGGTTCAAGCGGATGGGACCGGTGTCCGTGCCGCGCCACCCGATGCGCCGCAGTCGGATCATTTGCGGGTCCAAGCCGGCTTCCTTGGCCCAGCGCGGCAACAGGCGCGTTTCGAGATAGACGGGTAGAAAATGAGCAAAGACCAGGAGTCCGCCCAGGCAGAACACGAACCCGGCGAGGAGCAGAATCCATTTGTGGGAACGCGACAGTGGCATGCATTCCTTAAGATGAAGGTAGACGCTTGTCTTTCACTTACTGCAAAAGGGATGCCCCTGGCAAGGCGGTAAGGGGTTGCCTCAAACCCGACGGCCCGGATATCCTCCATTGCTTCCGCGGGTGGGTTCTTGTATAGGGCTGCACTAGGCATGATCGCTCAACACCCTCCATGGCCGTCGAAGGAAAACCATCATGAAATTGGATGAAATCCGCCACAGAATAGACAAGATCGATCGCGAACTGCTGGTGCTGCTGCAGGAGCGCATGAGCCTGGCCATCCGCTCCAAGAAATTCAAGAGCACGGTGGTCGATCCAGGCCGGGAAGAGGTGGTGCTCTCCCGGGCCGAGCGCATGAACCTGGCCCTGGTGCAAAGCTCCTTTGCCCGGCAGTTGCTGGGCACCATCATCGAAGAGAGCCGGCGCTTGCAGCAGGAAGACCGCAGCCTGGTGGCCTTCCAGGGCGAGCCCGGCGCTTACAGCGAAGTGGCCTGCCGGCGCCTGGTGCCCGGCCATGCCTTCATTCCGTGCATGGAGTTCGTGCATGTGTTCGAAGGGGTGCAAGAGGGGTATCTGGATCTGGGGGTCGTGCCGGTGGAAAATTCCCTGGAAGGGGCGGTGACCCAGGTGAACGATCTGTTGACCACCACCGATTTGAAGGTGATCGGCGAGGCGCGCGTGGCTGTGAATCACTGCCTGCTGGCCACCGAGGCCGTGGATGTGAGCGATCTGCGGGTGGTCTACTCCCACCCCCAGGCCTTGGCCCAGTGTCAGCGGTTCTTGATCCGCAACAAGCTCGAGGCGCGTCCGTATTACGATACAGCCGGCGCGGCCAAGATGCTGGCCCGGGAGAACCCTCGCGCGGCGGCCGCCATTGCCAGCCCCTTATGCGCCGAACTGTACGATATGGAGATCGTGGCCCAGGGCATTGCCGACGGCGCCGCCAATTCCACGCGTTTTTTGCTGCTCTCCCGGCAGCCCTACCCTGGGCGCGGGGACAAAACCTCCATCATCTTCGCCACCGCCCACCAGGCCGGCCGGCTCTTCAATGTGCTGCGCCTGTTCGCCGAGGCCAACATCAACCTGACGCGCATCGCCTCCATGCCCTTGCGCTCCGATCCGGGCAACTACAGCTTTTTCCTCGACTTTGAAGGCGACATGGGCGATGCCCACGTGGCGCGGGTCTTCCAAGAACTGGAGCGGATGGGCATTGCTGTCAAGTGTTTGGGCAGTTACCCGGCGGACAAATCCTCGCCCTATTGATGCATCAAGGCTCAGACTTCGTTCTGATTTTTGGATACAATCTCGGCCACCCGCTGTTCCAGTTCGGCATTGAGCTGCCGGATTTGGTCCATGGCGCATTTGTGCTCGGTGATTTCGCGCTCCAGGTGCGCCACGGTCTGCGTCAGGGCAAGGTTGCGCTGGCGCACCTCTCCATGCAACTGGGCATTGTGCAGGGCCGATGCAATCTGGGCGGCCATGGTTTCGAGAAAGCGCGACTGGGCGCTGAAATCCCGTGCCTGGTTCTGGGAGGCCAGGGTCAGCACTCCTAAGGAGCGATTTTCGCAGCAAAGGGGCAAGGCCACGCAGGAGATGACACCTGCCCGCAGGCACTCCTCCATGGTGCAGCGCGGATCGTCACAAATATCCTTGGAGTAGACCGGCTGGCGTTTCTCGATGGCCAGGCCGCACAGGCATTGCCCGACATGGTGCAGGCGGACGCTGACCGCCCGTCCCCCGCCATGGCGGGGGGACTGCTTTTTAAGGATCAGGCGATCGCCGTTTTGGATGAAGAGCAGGGCCACATCGGGTTGAACCGCCTCCATGACGATTTGCAGGGAGATGGCGGCCACTTCATCCAGCTCCAGGCTCTGGTTTATGTGTTGCCCCAGCCGGTAAAGGCAGGCCAGTTCGGTATCCGATCGTCGCCGGCGCTGGTGGCTCGGTGCGCCATCGGGTGAAACGGGGTGTCGTGCAGACACCGCTCCGTCGTCTTCTCTTGGACCAGAGGCCCCCCGGGGGTAGATAGCGACTCTGGCACAGGGTGCATAGGCCGATATGGCATTGCGCTTGGTAGTCATGTGCTATCCCTCCTCTAAAAAAGCGAATAGAGCGAAAACCTGCTTTGCCCTTTTCGGCGCCGTCAGGTGCGGAGGTCTATTTGCCGGCCAACTAAATGCGAGCGTCGGAGAAATATCCTGGTACTAAGCACATGGGGCAGTCGCAAAAAATGCCGTACCACTCAAAACAGAACGACTGATAACGCGTGGGTGGTGATGGATGGTCGATTCTGGAACCGGAACGTGCAGCTTGCAAAACTATAATGTAAAAAAGAGACCCAAGTCAATTGGCATGGTAGCGTTTTTGCCAAGGCAAGAAACATTATCAAAGGCGCTTCAATTGCAAGGGGCGACCGAAGCCGCCCCTTGATCCATAAATCGAGTTTGATTCCTTTCGGCTAATTCTTCTTGAGCTTCAGTGCCGCGTGGGCCGCGGCCAGCCGGGCGATGGGCACGCGGAACGGAGAACAGGAAACATAATTGAGCCCCAGCTCGTGGCACAGGGCAATGGAGGCCGGGTCCCCGCCATGCTCGCCGCAGATGCCGCACTCCAGCTCCGGCCTGGCCTTGCGACCCTTGGTTACGGCGATGCGCATCAGTTCGCCCACGCCATCGCGATCCAGGGTGGCGAAGGGGTTGTCCGACAGAATGCCCTGGTTCAGGTAGGCCATGAGAAAACCTGCCTCGGCGTCGTCCCGGGAGATGCCGAAGGTGGTCTGGGTCAGGTCGTTGGTGCCGAAGGAGAAAAATTGGGCATAGCCGGCGATCTGGTCGGCGGTCATGGCGGCGCGCGGCAGTTCGATCATGGTGCCGAATTTGTATTCGATCTGGATGCCCTGTTCACGCATGACTTTTTTAGCTTCGCCTTCCAGGGCCTCTTGCTGCACCTTGAGTTCGTTGACGTGGCTGGTAAGCGGGATCATCACCTTGGGCAACACCTTGATGCCCTCCCGGGTGACTTCGCAGGCCGCCTCGAAGATGGCCCGCACTTGCATAATGGTCAGTTCGGGGATCATGATGCCCAGGCGTACGCCGCGTAACCCCAGCATGGGGTTTTGTTCGCGAAGCTGCTCGGCCTGGCGCCGGATGCGTTCCTTGAGACGGATCTGCTGGAGCAGTTGATCGATCTCGGCCAAGTTGGGGGCGTGGCCCACGCGCAGCTTCAAGTCGGCCAGATCGTTGATCAGCTCCACCAGGTCGGGCATAAATTCGTGCAGGGGCGGATCGATAAGACGGATGATCACCGGCAGGCCGTCCATGACCCGGAACAGGCCGGCGAAATCCTCGCGCTGAAAGGGCAGCAGCGCCTTGAGGGCTTCGCGCCGTTCGATGGGCAAGGTGGCCATGATCATTTTCTGCACATGGGGCAGCCGTTCGCTTTCGAAGAACATGTGCTCCGAGCGGCACAGCCCGATGCCCTGGGCGCCATACTCCCGGGCACGGCGGGCATCGATGGGATAATCGGCATTGGCCCACACACCCAGGGTGCGGATCTCATCGGCCCAGCCGAGCAGCTTGATCAGCCAGGGGTCCTTGATATCCGGCACCTTGGTTTGAAGCTGACCGATGAACACCTCGCCGCTGTTGCCGTCGATGCTGATCCAGTCCCCTTCCAGGATCACCTTGTCGCCCACGCTCATGCGGCGCTTGTGCAGGTCGATCTGCAAGGCGGCCACACCGACCACCGCGGGTTTGCCGAACTGGCGCGCCACCAGGGCCGCGTGACTGGTGCGGCCGCCCCGGCTGGTGAGAATGCCCTTGGCGGCCAGCATGCCGTGCACGTCGTCGGGCTTGGTCTCGGGCCGCACCATGATCACCTGCTTGCCCTGCTCTTTGGCCCATAACTCGGCGATGTCGGCGTCGAAGGCCACCACGCCGTAGGCCGCGCCAGGGGAGACATTGAGCCCGCGGGCCAGCACCTTGTCCTCGGCCCGGGCCTGGGCCACGGCCTTGTTGTCGAATTGGGGATGCAGAAAAAAATCGATCTGGCCGGGACTGACCCGCGCCACGGCCTGCTCCTTGGTGATCAACCCTTCGGACTGCATGTCCACGGCGATGCGCACGGCGGCCTGGGCCGTGCGTTTGCCGTCGCGGGTCTGCAGCATCCAGAGTTTGCCTTTCTCGATGGTAAACTCCATGTCCTGCATGTCGCGGTAGTGCTGTTCCAGGGTTTTGGCGATTTTTTGCAATTCCACATAATCTTCGGGCATCTCCACGGCCATCTGCTCGATGCTCTTGGTCATGCGGATGCCGGCCACCACGTCCTCGCCCTGGGCGTTGATCAGGTAGTCACCTTCCAGCTTGGGCTCGCCGGTGGCGCCGTCGCGCGTCATGGCCACGCCCGTGGCGCTGTCCTCGCCCATGTTGCCGAAGACCATGGTGACGATGTTTACGGCCGTGCCCAAGTCGTGGGCGATGCCGGCGGCGTTGCGGTAATCCACGGCGCGCTTGCCGTTCCAGCTCTTGAAGACCGCCTCGGTGGCCATCTTGAGCTGCTCTACCGGGTCCTGGGGAAAATCCACCTGGGTATGGCTGCGGAAAATGGTTTTGAACTGGCTGGTAAGCGCTTCCCAATGGGCGGCGGTCAGATCGGCATCGCTGGTGACACCCGCCTGCCGCTTGGCCTGCTCGATGGCCTTTTCGAAGGCTTCGTCCGCGATGCCCATGACCACCGATCCGAACATCTGGATGAGGCGGCGGTAGGCGTCATAGACAAAGCGCGGGTCGCGGGTCTGGGCGATCAATCCCCGGGCGGTTTCATCGTTCAGCCCGATGTTCAACACCGTGTCCATCATGCCGGGCATGGAGAACTTGGCGCCCGAGCGGCAGGAAACCAGCAAGGGGTAATCCGGATCGCCGAAGATTTTGCCCGTGGCGGTTTCGATGGCCATCAAGGCTTGCAGCTCCTGATCCCACATGCCGTTCGGGAAAACGCCGCCGCCGGCCAGGTAGGCGTTGCACGCCTCGGTGGTCACGGTAAACCCCGGTGGAACCGGCACGCCGATGCGGTGCATGTCGGCCAGGTTGGCGCCCTTGCCGCCGAACAAGCCGCGCACGGCATCCCAATCGTCCTTGACGTACTGCATGGCCTGATCGAGCTCATTGAATAGATAAACCCACTTTTTTGTTTGCATGCGCTCCTTCTCCCGGTGTTCTTCGGCTTTGATTTAAAATGAATAAAAGCGGACCGAACTACTGGAGGCCGCTTCCGATGTGGCATTGCAGAATGGCTGGCCGTATCGTGGAGGCGCACTATAGCCGATTTGAATTGTGAAAAAAAGAGGGGCGGGCCGCTGGTTTGAATTTCCGGCGAAGGTGCTTATCCCTTCAATACCGCAGGGCCAACTCACGATCCGCAGCGATGCAGGGCCGCTTTCGCGGCGCGACTCAGGATCATGCCAAATCCCAGCACCCCCCGAAGAGGAGCAACCTATGAATACACATATAAACCCATTCGATTCGGCCAAGGCCGACGCCTTTGCCGACACCATGCTCAGGTCACTCAATTACGGCGCCCTCTGCCTGATGACCTCCATCGGGCACCGCACCGGCATTTTCGATGTCATGCGAGAGATTGCGGCACCTGCCACGGCCGTCGAGATCGCCCAGAAAGCCGGTCTCAACGAGCGCTACGTGGTGGAGTGGCTCGGCGCCATGGTAACCGCCGGCATCATCGAAGTGGACCCGACCAGCACGCGCTACCGGCTGCCGGCGGAACATGCCGCTTTCCTGACCCGGGCCGCCGCGGCCGATAATTTCGCCGTCTTCACCCAGTACATCGGACTGTTGGGCGGCGTCGAAGACGAAATCATCGCCTGCTTTCGCAACGGCGGCGGCGTTCCTTATGAGAAGTTCCGGCGCTTTCATGCCGTGATGGCCGAAGACAGCGGCCAATCGGTGCTTTCTTCCCTGGAGTCCCACATTTTGCCCCTGGTGCCGGGACTGACCGACCGGCTCGCGGCCGGCATCCGCGTCCTGGATCTGGGCTGCGGCAGCGGGCGCATCATGTGCCGGATGGCCGAGCTCTATCCGGCCAGCCAATTCCTGGGGATCGATCTATCTTCCGAAGCGATTCTCAACGCCCAGCGCGAAGCGTGCGACAAAGGGCTGCTCAATGTGGATTTTTCGGTCCGCGATTTGAGCAACTTCCATGTGTCGGCGCAACCGGAGAGTTTTGACTTGGTGACGACCTTCGATGCCATCCACGACCAGGCCCAACCGATGAACGTTCTGATGGGTATTTGCCGTACCCTGAAAAAGGATGGTCTCTACCTGATGCAGGATATCCGCGGCTCCAGCCATGTCTACCAAAACGTCGGTCATCCCCTGGGCACCTTTCTCTACGCCATCTCCACCATGCACTGCATGACGGTTTCGCTGGCCCAGGGCGGGGAAGGCCTCGGCGCCATGTGGGGTGAAGAGAAGACCCGCGACTACCTCACCCGCGCCGGTTTCGGGTCCATCGAAACCCACCGGCTGGCCCACGACATCCAGAACAACTGGTATGTGGTGCGCAAGTAATCTTTTCTTGCGCCGGCCGACGTCGAAGGCGAAGACGGCGTTCCAGATTGGGCTGAGGGTTGTCAATCGATCCCTTTTTGACTACAGTGACATGATCGACCCGCCGCAATCGCTGCCGAAGAGAGGATGGACCATGACCAAATCCGATGCCGTCGACAGCCCTTCAGCCTTTAATATGGAAGAAGCGCTTTTAAAAACCGTTCTGCCTTACGGTCAAAAGCGCACCTTCGGCCAGGGGACCGATCTGATCGCCATGGGCGAACCCTCGGAGTGCTTCTACTACGTGGAGCAAGGAACCCTGGAGGTTTCCTATGCCGCCCATCGCACCCCCATCGTGGTGGCCTTGATCGGGCCGGGAACGTTCTTCGGCGAGATCGGTTTCTTCGACCAGCAGACGCGCACGCGCAACATCCAGGCCTCGGAAGAGGCGCATCTGCGCCTCTTCGACCGCGACGCCATGGACCGCATGCGGGCCGACGATTCGTTGCTGTACGCCCGCTTTCTGGAGTGTGTGCTGCGCATGGTGTGCGGACGCTTCCGCCAAATCCTCTCCGACCGCGGGCCGTTGATGGCCTATGCCGCCAGCCTTTCCACCGGCCGGGAGCATTTTGCCGGCGTGCAGCCCCTGCCCATGGATCTTCTGGCCTCGCCCGTCTGGCAACAGGTGAACGCGGAACTCGAGGGCTTCAAGGCGCGCATGTTCGACCTGGGGTATAAACTCCAGGCCGATCCAGGGCCCGATATCGCCCCCCGCCACCAGGCCGAGGGAGAAGCGATCGTCAACGAATTTTTCCAGAAGGTGCGGGATACCGACGCCGTTATCCATGCCCGGGAGAGTGCCGACCTCATCTGGGGCTACGTCTTCAAGGAGGCGTTCCCCTACCTGATGCGCAGCCGTTTTTTCGAGCGCGCCTACTACAAACCCAAAGGGTATGCCGGCGATTTCTACATGATCGAAATGATCTACCGCAACCAGGCCGAGGGCGACGGTAAGCTGGGCCGCTTGCTGGACGGATTGTTTCTGGAGCAGATTGCGGCCAAGGCCGTGCGCGGCCGGCGCCAATTGCTGCGCCAGACCCTGGACCGGCTGTGCCGGGAGCGGCTCGACGGCCCGGGGCCGATCCGGATTCTCAATCTGGCCTGCGGGCCGTGCCGGGAGCTGTTCGATGTCATTGCCCAGAGAGAATATGACGAACGCATCGATGCCCTGTGCGTGGACATCGACGCCGAAGCACTCCAATTCGCCGACCAGAAGGTGAACATCTTCGAGCATCGGGCCACAGTGCGCTTCATGAACGAGAATGTGATCAAATGGGCCCTGGGCCGGGTCAAGCAGGATTTCGGTCCCCAGGATATCATCTACTCGTCGGGGCTGTGCGACTATCTGGACGCGCGGCTGTTCAAAGCGCTCATCAAACGCTGCCATGACCATCTGAAGGCCGGGGGCGTATTGATTCTCGGCAATTTTTCGCCGGTCAACCCCGACCGGCCTATCATGGATCACCTGCTCTACTGGCGTTTGATCCACCGCGACCCGGAGCAGTTGCGCGATCTTTTCGGCGACACGCCCTTTGGCCGGCAGGTTGAAATTATCTCCGAAACCCAGGGGGTCAATCTATTTGTGGTGGCCCGGCGGCCCGCTCCATGAGCACCTTGCGGATGGCCTGGGAGAGGCTGAAGATGGTCACCGGCTTGCGCAGCACGGCCTTGACGCCGAGCTGCCGGATGCGATCGGCCGAAATCATATTGCTGAATCCGGTGTAGACAATGATGGGCATGTCCGGCCGCAGGGCCAGAATCTCCCGGGCCAACGCTTCACCGCTCATGACCGGCATGATCATGTCGGTGATGACCAGATCGAACGCGCCGGTGCGTTCACGCAGCTCCGCCAGCGCTTTTTCAGGCGATGTATACGAGGCGGCGCGGTACCCCAGGGCGGTCAGCAGCTTGGCGCCCAAATCGGCCAGGCCCACCTCGTCGTCCACCAGCATGATGCGTTCATTGCCCAGGCTCAGCAACTGAAGCTGATGCCCATTGGCGATCTCCCGGCCTTCGACCCGCGGCAGATAAACCTTGAATTCAGTCCCCTGGCCCGGCCGGCTCTTCACATCGATGATACCGCCGTGATTCTGAACGATGCCCCGCACCACCGCCAGGCCCAGCCCCGTGCCCACACCCTTGGCCTTGGTGGTGAAGTAGGGATCGAAGATGCGTTCCAGCAGATGTTCAGGGATGCCGTGGCCGGTATCGGTGACGCCCAAGCAAACGTATTTGCCTGCTTCCAATTGGCTGGGGTGCGTGCTTTCCGGGGATGCCTGGGGCTGGATGTCGATCTCTTCCAGGGCCACGGTCAGCGTGCCGCCTTCGGGCTCCATGGCATGGGCCGCATTCGTACACAGATTGATGACGATCTGGTGTATCTGGGTGGCGTCGGCCACCACGATGCTCTGGGCAGCCTGAATGTTCTGCCGGATGGTCAGGGTGGCCGGCAGCGTGGCCTTGAGCAGGCGCATGGCCTCCATGACGATCCGGCTGATCTGGATCGGTTTGAGTTCGCTTTCGCTCTGGCGGCTGAACGAGAGAATCTGACCCACCAGATCCTTGGCCCGGTGGCTGGCGCTGAGGACCTCCATCAGGCTGGCTTCGGCTTCCTTGCGATTGGCCATCTGCATCAGGGCCAGTTCGCTGTGCCCCATGATGGCGGCCAGAATATTATTGAAGTCGTGGGCGATGCCGCCGGCCAGCGTGCCGATGGCCTCCATCTTCTGGGCGTGGCGCAACTGGCCTTCCAGCACCTGCTTTTCCCAGGCCAGGCGTTGATGGGCTTCGATTTCGCGCCGCAGCTCTTCGTTGGCCGTGGCCAGCATTTGGGTGCGTTCGCTCACCCGCTCTTCCAGGGCGGTTTTGGCCGCCTCCAGTTCCGTGTGTTGCAGGTTCAGAAGCCGGCGCAGATAAAAATCGCGGCGGTTGTAGTATTCGAAGGCATAGCACATGGCCATGCCGATCAGGTTGGCCGAAATGCAGAAGAAAAGATTGTTGATCAGAATCTCCCTGGGCATGTCATCGTTGTAGGCGGCGGCGACGACATAGACGATGATAATGGTCCAGCCGCACAGGGTGGCGCGCACGAAGCGCATCCATACGAAGCTGTAGATGAACATCAGCACCAGCATCAGGCCGGCATAATAGGTGCTTGCCACCAGGGCATTGCCGATCATCGTCATATAAACGATGGCCAGGCCGCCGATCAGCGCCATGGCCATCATGAGCACCTGCAAAAAGCGCGTGGCATGGCGGGAATAGGAGCACAGGTAGATCAGGACAAAGCTCGGGCAGACGATGCCGAAACGTACGGCCCAGAGGCGTTCTTTGATCTCCGGGGCCACGATGGCGTCCAGGATGCCGAATGTGGCGTAAAAGAAAAAGCTCAACAGCAGCGCTACCCGAATCTGGGCGATGGATTTGTCCACGAAGTCGTCCAGGAAAGGTGCTTCCAGGAAGGCGCATGGCCCGCTGAAGGTCAGCGTCAGGGGATGAACCTCCATGGGCAGGGCGGAGTGGTCGGGCGTCGGCGAGAACGAGATCGATTTAAAGGTTGGCATACCGATGGTTTCTCCTTGTATCGATTTCTATCGGATCGGCGTCACCGTGTATCCGTTCTCCCGGAGCAGTTGCAGCAGGCCGCTGGGACCCGAAAGGTGCAACGCGCCCACCGCGATAAAGCTGTTGCCCTGGCGCAGGTAGGCGGTCATGCGTGCGAGCATGCGGTGGTTGCGTTCGTCGTTGAGGCGCCGCGAAAACCGCCGGGCGGCCTCGCTGTCGTTTTGGCGCTGATAGGTTTCGCTCAGATCGACAATCGTCCGCAGGTCGTCGGCCGCGTAGGCCTGGATGAGCCGATCGAAGAAGCCCGGCAATTCCGGCAATTGGGCCAGGGTCATTTTGAGCAGGTCGATCTGGTCCGACATTGAAATTCCATCGAAGACCGCCAACTGCTCCTGGGCGGTTTCCAGTCCGGCGGTGCTTTTGCCGGCCGCCGAGGCGCGTTGGTGCAGCACCAGGTCCAGAATGGGATCGGCACTGGGCTTGGGCATGCTGAGCAAGGTCATGACCGCCCAGGGTTTCATGGCGCGCACCGCAGCCTCCGGCAGGCCCAAATCGGCTGCGGCTTTTTGCACCTGGCGGTATAGCGAGTCGCCCAGCAAGGCTTCCAGATCCCGCCCATCGGTGATCAGCATGCTGGTGGCCAGTTCCGCCATGACCGCCCCATCCGGTACCATCTCCATGATAAAGCGCTCGGACCGGTCCAGTGCCCGGGCAACCGGCGGCCGCAACCGGACCACGCGCGGGTCCGCGCTGTGGATGGTGCCCAGCAGATGACTGGGCGCGACGCCTTTCTGGGACACCTGCCATAACAGACCCCCTTGGATAGTGGCTGTACCGGAAGCCTGGTCGGCCAAAGGTCCAGGCGCCGGAGCGGCCGGTGGGGATGCGCTTTGCGTCCGGGGCGGCGCCTCCGATGGGGCAGGCCGGCGGGTATCGCGATCCGGGATCGGCGCTTCTTTAATGGGCGCATTGGAGGGCGGGCTGTCGGAAAAATGCCAATGCCCCTGTTGGTCCTGCCAGCGGTAGATATCGGCCGGGCAGGGGGCTATCGGCAGGATCAGATGAACTGCCAGAAGGGCGGCCAAAAAGAATCGGCACGTGCGTCGGATGGAATTCATTGGGGGGTGTGGCTCCTGTGGGTTAAGGCCTCAGCTTAAAAGGGTTTTCGTTGAAATGTCAAACATCCAATCGCAAATGACGGCAGAACCCACCGGAACGCGCATCGACAAGCGGCCCAACCTGTGTTAGTGTGTTGAGCAATTACGGCGTTGAAGCCTTCCCGAGTGCCACCCCCGACGGGGATGTTTCAGCGACATGGCGCTGCAAGGGCCCCCGCCCCGGTGCAGCCCGGCCCGCGGCACGCACCTGCAGCATCCACCTGCAGCATCCAATAGATCGTGCGCGACCGAAGCGGACCGCAGCCACGTAAGCCGCACCCGGGTTCGTCCCGGGGGATATTGAACGTGATTCGGCTAAAAGGAAGATACGTGCGATGACCGCGCTAGCGGAGCCCATCTATCTGCCCGTCCTCAGCCCAACGCGCATGGGGGCCGGCATTCGAACCCTTCTGGAGCAGCGAACCCCCGCACGCCAGCAGTGGCGACCGCGCGTCTATCGCGTTGCGCCCCGGCCGGCGGATGAGGGTCTCGTCTACGGGCCGGACGGCAACTTGACCAAGGCTTCGGTGGCAGGGTTGGAGATCGATCTGTTCGTCTGATGCCGATGGCATCATCCCTTCTTGTCCTGCTGCTGGGCAGGTTTCTTCACACAGCGTTCATCCGCGATATCAAACCGATCTTCCCATGGCATTTTCTCGCATAGCGCCCAACCTCGGAAGTGGCGATCGGATGGCTTTGGGAAGCATGCGCGGCAGGGCCAGGGCCGCGGCGTTATGCTCATAAAAGGAGGCCGGCTCGTAGGTCCACCCCTGGGCCAGGCGCAGATCCTCTTTTTTCATCATCCGATAGAGGTAGCGGCCGACCACCGCGGCCACGATGCGCGTGGACCAGCCGAATTCCCGATAAAGCCTGGCCAGCAGCGCGCGCATTTGACCGCCGATGCGGGCATCGTCCCGGTACCATCGCGACATGGCCCACACTGCGCCGGCATAGGTGGTGCGCAACACCTTGGCCCTTTGGGCAAAACGCTCCCGGACGCGCTGGTCAGGACTCTTTTTGTATCGTAGCCAGCCGTCGAGGGTGGTGCGGATCAGGCGGGCCAGGCTCGGGCCGTTCACCGCCAGGTCGCGATTGAAGGCATCGAGCAGGAATTGCTCCTCCCGGCCGTCGTGGATATGCGGATGGCGATAGTTGAAGCGATATTGGCCGTGCACATCCGCCGGCGGCAACTGGCTTTCGGGGATCAATGTGCCCTGGCTCTGGTGTTGGGCATACAGCGGCGTGCCGGCAATGGGCGTATAGAGCATGAATTGATGAAAATCGCTGTCATGGGCGATGGCGTCGTCGATGATGGCGTGGATGTTCTCGGGCGTGTGATGCTCAAGGCCGATAATCGATGATCCCAGCACCCGGATGCCTTGGGATTGCAGGCTTTTGACCAACGCCCGGGTGTCCACACCATTGAGTTTGGCATATTGGCTCTGCTTGCCTTCCAGTCCCATCCAGACCCAGGAGATGCCCAGGCCGATCAATTGCTCCATGCTGTAGGATTGCAGCACCCGGGCGGAACTGAAGACGTACAGCGACCAGCTCTTATGGTGCTGTTCCATCAGTTCGAGCAGGCGCAGGGCCCGTTTGCGCTGCAAGAGAAAATTTTCGTCGAGCACGAAAAACGAGCGCACCTGGAGTTCGGTGGCGATGCCCTGCATGACGGCGAACAGCTCATCACCGGTCTCGTAAAAACTGACAAACTTGCCCTTGCCGCCGAACATGGCCGAGGTCGAACAGAAGTTGCAGCCCATGGGGCAACCCACCGAAGGAATCAGGATGGCGGCCGTGCTGCCGGGGGACGTGGGCAGGGGCGTGCCCATGATGCGCGTGCCGAATCCCGACAGGACCGCCGGATGCCGGACCGGGGCCTTTTCGTCCTGGCCCAGGAACTTGCGGAACCACTGCACGCCATCGCCTTTGACGATGTGGTCGGCATCGACGATCCGGTCCAGATCGCCCTTGTTGGCGATGTGGCCGCCGATCACGAGGGTGGCCCTGGGTTGGAAACGGCGCACCAGCGCGCACATCTCCACCACCTTGGCCGTATTGGGCAGGATGGCCCCGATGCCGATGACGTCGTAGGGCTGCTCCTGGATCTCCTGGATAAAGCGCTCGCGCGAGGGAAAATCCAACAGCGTGCAGGGTGCATCGATATTGGCTTGCAGCAGCATCAAGCCGAACGAGCGGTGAAACATGCGCAGCGAGAGCGCGCCTTGGGTGCGCGTGACCTGGTTTTGATAGAGCTCCATGGGATTGACGGTTCGGCTGCCATATGCATCATCCTGGGCATAAGGACCGAAGACGCTGCTGAGCAAAATTTTGGCTCGGGTGCCGAGCGGATGAACGGGTGTCGATTTCATGCAAAAGCTCCTGTGGCCTGCTTTAGACGTGAACCATAAAACAAACGTGCCCATGGGCACGTGCGTCTTTAACGGTTGTATTCATGTACCCAAGCTAATAGACTCGGCTGTAGAATGAAAGAACGATAGGGGCTATTACAAAAGTTTTACAAATCCCGGGGTCGGGTGCTTTCGCCTAAACGCGCCGATCGAAGCAGAAAGAAGACGGGCAGCAGAGCGAAAATCAAGCCTCGGGGTGAGGCCAAGCCCATGTATCGAACCAAATGGTTCCTGCATCCGATTGCGATCTTTATCTTCTCCATAGTGGCTGTGGCCGCCTCCCTGGCCTTGTATATCTACTGGTATGTGGAAGTCAGCACGGGCCTCCATGCGGTTATCCAGAAAGCCAACCTCGATCCCAAGCAGGTGCTGGCCGCCCAGACTTGGGTGGTCATTCTGGTGCTCTCGATTTTGGTGGGCATCATCATGGTGGGCATCTTCATCATCTTTGTTTACAACCAGAAGACATTTCAACTCCTGCGCCTGCAGCGTAATTTCATCAACAATTTTACCCATGAGTTGAAAACGCCGGTCACTTCCCTGAAGCTGTATTTGCAGACACTGGAAAAGCACGACCTGAGCCGGGAAGATCAGCTCAAGTACATCGGCTATATGCTCCACGATGCCGACCGTCTGGCCGATCACGTCAACCGCATTTTGAGCCTGGCCCGCATCGAAAGCAAAACCTACCAGGCCGATTTCCGGAGACAGGATCTGGTGGCGCTTTCGGAGCAGTTTCGCCAGAAGAGCAGCCACCTTTTCGGCGACGATACGATCCATATTCACAATCCATCCGGCCAACCATTTTATTTTGCGGTGGATCTCTTCCTGTTTGAAATGCTGCTGACCAACTTGATTGCCAACGCCGTCAAGTACAACGATTCCCCGGTGCCGCGGGTGGATATCACCTTCGTTCCCCAAGGCCGACTATTGCATATCCACTTCGAAGACAACGGTATCGGACTGCCGCGGAGCGAGCTGAAGAAGATCTTTAGCAAATTCTACCAGGTCGGCCGGTCGGAAAACATGACCGCCAAGGGCAGCGGATTGGGTTTGTATCTGGCGGACAGCATCGCGCGTTTGCATCAAGGCCGCATCCGCGCCCAGAGCAAGGGCAGTGGGCAAGGATCGGTCTTCACGGTGATCCTGCCCTGGCCGGCCCGTGAAAACGCGATCCGATAGGAGGAACGCATGGATACCTCCGAGAAGAAGCGCATTCTGATCATCGAAGATGAAAAGCACATCGCCGAAGGACTGGCCTTGAACCTGACCTTGAAAGGCCATGCCACGCGCACGGCCGTAAGCGGCATGGAAGGCCTCCAGGCTTGGAAGGCGTGGCAGCCGGACCTGATCGTGCTGGATATCATGCTGCCCGGGATCGACGGCCTGTCCGTGCTGCGCAACATCCGTCTGGAAGACGAGCGGTTGCCGGTCCTGATCCTGTCGGCCAAAAGCGATTTGGAAGACAAGGTCAAAGGCTTTGCTTTCGGCGTGGACGATTACCTGGCCAAACCGTTCCATCTGGAAGAGTTTTTGCTGCGGGTCGAGCGGCTGCTGTTCAGGGCGCCGCGCCCGGGTGTTGCCGACAGCGGCGGGCGCACCGCCCCAACACAGGCGTACACCTTTGGGGATAATCGCATCGACTTCACCACGGCCACGGCCCATGGCCGGTGGGGCAGAGTCGAGCTCACCGAACTGGAAGTCAAACTGCTCAAACTGTTTGTGACCCACCGCGGCCGGCCCATTTCCCGCGGCCAACTGCTCGAGATCGGCTGGGGCTACGACCGGCGCACCCAGACCCGCACCGTGGATAATTTCATCGTTCGGTTTCGCAAGTATTTCGAAGCGGACCCCAAGCGCCCCATCTATTTCAAGAGCCTGCGTTCGGTGGGGTATGTGTTCGATCATCCCGAGGAATAGTATAGGGGGTCCGATCCGATTTGGTTACAGGTTCCGGAGAGGATCGAAAAGGTATTCCAGGCCGTTGACCTTGATCTCATACACCATGCGCAGCATCTCGCCCAGCGACCCATCCGGAAAGCCTTTCTGGGAGAACCAGACGACATAGGGCTCCGGCAGATCGATCAAAAGCCGGTCTTTGTACCGGCCAAACGGCATGCGCATCCTGGCCAGCGCGAGCAGGATTTCGGGGTCCGGTCGGCATTCATTTCTTTCGCTCATTGAATGGTTCTCGTTCGGTAAGGCTCGCCCATTATTCAATATCCAAATGGCAACAGCCATGGTCCATCGGATAAATCACTTTGACATTTCGTCGCCGCCTTCCTAAAAGCTGACTTTGATTCTTAACGTAAAAAAGTCGATATCGCCATAGATGAGTATGTCCCACACACACCGATTCATAGGCTTTACCTGAGCAAGCGGCTGTTCGCAGCCCGGGCCGGCATGCGCAGGTTTCGTCCGAGGATCGGTGCCCGTCTTCTGAGTCCTTTTCATCAGTGAGTTCGTACCGTATCCGGGTCCAGTTTGTTAATCGGTGGATGCCTATCAACAGGCGCAACTGGTCCGAGCCCCGCTCCGCGCAGCCCGCTTGATCATGCAAATTAGAATCGGCCTACGCGCGAAAGGATCTTCCCGGATGTCCCAGCGCATCCTTTTGGGGGAGGGAATGTGATTCTTTATCAGGACAATAGAATAGCCAAGTGCCTTGAAATGTTGCGGCGTTCCGGGAAGAAAGCAGCCATAGCTGCGACTCAAGTCGAGAAGATCATCGAGCACTTGCACGACAGCCGTTTAACGCCTGACCGGTTAGGCACGCTGACCAAGCATGGCGAGCAGCGCATCAAAGGCGTCATGAAGTACGACCTGGGCAGCGGGTATCGATTGGTCACCTTCAAGCACGCCCACTGTCTGTTTCTGCTCTACGTCGGGACTCACGACGATTGCACCCGTTGGATCGAGAATAACCGGGAACTGACGGTGATCCAGATCCAGGCGCGCTGCATGGCCCTGCCTATCCGCGGGGCCAAGGCCGCCGTTGAAAGCGCCGAACTTGAAAGCGTTATTGATGAAGAGGAGTACGACCCGTTTACGCAGATTTCCGAACGGGATTTGCGCAGGGTGTTTTGCGGATTGGTGGGAGAAACCTATTGAGCACGGAAGATCTAATAAAATCTTACTCGTACTCGAAGAAATATCGAGTACGAGTACCGCTGCGCTGAGTACGAGTACGCGTACGATAATATCGTTTAGGAAAAGGAGTATAACTCATGCTGAATGTAACCGAGTACGCCCAGAAACAGATAAACGAATAAATATTCAACAAGGAGAAGAAGTTTATGGACATTCCGCCTTTAATGAAAGATGGGTATGCCGGTGAGCCTTCAAAAAGAGTATTGAACTACATGCAGGGTCACAAGCAAAAGGGCGACCCCATCGTGGGCATCTACTGCGGCTATGCGCCCATCGAGCTGATCCAGGCCCTGGGCCTGGTGCCGGCCGTGCTGTGCGCCTTTTCCAGGGTGCCCATTGCCGCGGCCGAGACCGTGCTGCCGGCCAACCTGTGTCCGCTGATCAAATCGAGCTATGGCTTCATCATCGAGGGCACCTGCCCCTTCTACGCCATGTCCCAGGCGGTTATTGCCGAGACCACCTGCGACGGAAAGAAGAAGATGTTCGAGCTGATCGCCGAGATCAAACCCACCCACGTAATGGATCTGCCCCAGATGCCCGACCAGCAGGAGGCCCAGCGCCACTGGAAGCAGATGATTCTCGAACTGCAAGGCTTTTTGGAAAAGAGCTTCGATCGTCATGCCGATTCAGGGCAGATCGAGGCCGCCCTGCAAGCCTCCAACCGCAAGAACGTCCTGGTGCAAAAGATCTTCGACTATGCGGCCCTGACCCCGTCGGTCCTGCATTGGAAGGAGATGTACGACGTCTGCTTCCTGGCCCTGCCTTCCACGTACGAGGAGATGCGGCCGATCCTGGAGGATCTACTGCAAAAGTTGGAACGGCGCGTTCAGGAGGGTGCCTATGTCGCCCCGGCAGTTGCGCCCCGGGTGCTGGTGACCGGTTGCCCCATCGGCGGCGATGCCACCAAGATCTTCAATGTGATCGAGGCGGTCGGCGGCGTGGTGGTGGCCCCCGATTCCTGTACCGGCCTGAAGCCTTTCATGAATCTCTTCGCGGAAAACACAGGCGATCCGGTCGGCGCCCTGGCCGCGCGCTACCTGAAGCTTCCCTGCGCCTGCATGACGCCCAACGATGGGCGCTTGTCCCATCTCACCGCCCTGATCGAGCGCTTCAAGCCGGATGTAGTGATCGATTTCGTGCTGCAAGCCTGCCACGGCTACAATGTGGAATCCTACAAAGTGGGCAAGCACGTGCAGGAAAACCATGGGATGCCCTTCATGAAGGTGGAGACCGATTACTCCGACGGCGATACGGAGCAGCTCAAGACCCGCATCGAGGCGCTGTTCGAGCGTATCCGGTGAACGCACCTTTTACCGGTGCAAAAATGAAAGCTCCCTCTACTCCGTGCGCCATGGTGGCGCGGCGGGGCTGAGGGAGCTTGTTTGGAACAGACAGGCAGATGCGGATCAACTACAAAATGGGCTTAATTGCAGGGTCTGACGTTCGCTTGATCCTGCGGGTTCCATTTGCTTGTATTGGGCAAATTCTTGAAGGCCTGGCATGCGGCCGAGTCTCCCAGCAGCTTCCAACGGAACCAGGTGATGTGAGATTCGTTGGCATAATCTGTCGGAAGCGGCGTCATGTGAGAAGCGCCCACCGCCTCGTACCACACTTTCTCGACGGAGTCGCTCAGGGCATCGAAGGCTTGCCCGACCCAGGATTCACTGACCAGGCTGTCGTTAGAGCCGTTAAACATGAAAATCGGCGATTTAATCTGGGCATAGAGCGATTCCCAATTGGACGGCGAATCGCCAAAGCCGCTGGCCGGTTCGATAGCGTGCCCGGCGTATCTCCGTGAGGTGCCCCAAGTTTGCTCGGCGCGGTAGACACCCATGATGGCCCCGCCACCGCCTTGGGAGTGGCCGGTAAAACCGAGCCTTGTGCCGTCGGCGAGGTTCGGGTATTGGGCTACGGCGGCGTTGACCGCCGTGATGGCCTGGGTTCCCTGTCCTGTGTCGGTGTTTTCGTAGCAGATGGCCAAAAAGCCATGGCTGGCCAGGCGCTGGAGCATGCCGGCGTAGGTGCTGCAGGTCGCTCCTGTGCCGTTTGCGTGATGGACGATCGGTACTTTGCAGCCTGAAGGAACCGCGGGAACCCACATTTTGACATCTCCGGAAGTCCTGGTGCTGTAGCTGAAAGGTCCTGGGCTGGTGAAATTGGTGATGCCTTGCAGGCATGCCGAATCGCCCGGTGGCGGCGTGGGGCCTGGCGTCGGTGTCGGTGTCGGATTGCAGCCACCGCTGGAACTGCCGCTGTCACAGCCGAAAACCAGCACCAGTGCACCGATCGACAGCAAACAGGCCAGGATCGATACAAATCTCTTTCTTCCTTTCATAAATCCCCCCTCCTTCTCTTTTGTTATTGCCTTGGTGATTGATCAGCGCCCGAAATCCGGCGCTTCATGAAAGCCCGAGCGAGTTTTTGCCCAATTCAGATGTGAACCCCTTCACTTTCCCTGGTGAATGTCACCTCCTTTCCATGCACTTGCAGATGAAGGCAGTCCGATTTTTGTCCTTTGCTGGAATTTTTCGCCTTGCCAGACGGATATCAGGAAGTCCCGAATGCGAAATAGTGGAATTATTCTTATAAATATAACATAAGATTGAAATGTGCTTTTTATGTATAAAACATATGCCATGTGTCGGCAATCTGGTTATCCCTAATAATGTGCAAGGAATATCCTATATTTAATTTTGTACGATTCGTCCCTGGCGTTCACCCGGGTTGGGAGGCAAGCGCAAAACGCTATTGTTGAATCTGGCCAAGCGAATGTTTCAGGAGGATTTTACCGAGTGGTGTCTGCCATTCGATTGCCATGCTGCCGGGGAGTATACCCTGATTGTTGCCCGGAGGATGCCGCAAGGCCGGCCAATCAGCGTTGAGGGCGCGCCGATCGCGGCTATCGCGAAAACGGCGGGTCTCGAATTGGCCACGCGCAATGCCAAAGACTTTTCCGAGAACGAGGGGCTGAAGGTGGTCAATCCCTGGATGGCCCCGGTGGGGTGAATCCGCATTTCGGCATTTCAATCCGCGGACGGGCCTTGGCCTCCGTCCGTATCGAACCCAATAGATAATACAACCCCACCATAACGCCGCCCAGATGGGCCAGGGGAGTGAAGAGCCCCATGTCGCCGAGGGCATCGGTGACAAAGAACGGGACCTTGAAAACCGTTTCATAGGCGATCTTAAACATATGAACGCTTAAAACGGCCATGTAGAACCCCTTGATGCTTCTTTTCAGGTTGGGGTCGAAGACAAACAGCCCCGTGCCAAGCACCAACTGCGTGTTGATCAAACCTGAAATCCCGCGGTAGGCGGCCAGATCGCTTTGCAACAGCAGCAAGGCCAGGCCGATGGCGCCGCCCGCGATGCCCAAAACCTGCGCATATGCGCGGCCGATCTTCGGTTCGAAGACGATCCCCTGGGCGACAAATACCAAGGCATCGAGGTAGAAGTGTTCGGCGCTCCAGTGCACCAGGTGGCCGGTGAACAGCCGCCAGATTTCTCCCTTCAGGATCAAGGCGCGATCGTATTCCATGAGAGCATTAAGCGCTTGAAACCATCGGGCCTGGCCGTCTCCCAGAATAGATCCGGCATTGAAGAAGCATAACACCAGGGCCGTCAGGAGGGTGATCTTGAATTGGCTTAGGGTGGCTTTGAAGGCTGCGGCACTCATGTTAAATCCTTATTCTTCGCGGACCCATTCGTAAACTCGCGGCAGCGGTGGCCGCCGCCGCGAGATAACACGCCTTTAGTTACGGATTAATTGTACTTCTTCTTTCTATTGAGGATGATGGTCGCGGACCGAACGCCCAGCAGCAGGACGGACAGCAGGATCGACACCCCGCCCACCGACCCGCCGCCACCCAATCCGCGCGACCCGCCGGAATTCGTTCGGCTTGGGGTGCCGACGGCGGTCGGGGGCGCAGAGACCTGTGGGCGCGCTTCGGCCTGGGCCATGACCGGGGCGTTGTGCGGGGTTTGGGCAAAAATAGGCTGGCCTTGGGCTTGCGTGGTGTCGTTGAAGAGATGGTCCATCCCTTCGGGGATGGCCAACAGAACCGGTTCGGTTCTCAGGTTCCGGGAAAGATCGCCGGGGATATCCCGCTCCACGGCGATGAACGACGTATAGTCGGTGACGATCTGATGGGTCAGCCCCAGCGCCGTGATCTTCTCCTGGGTGGCGTTGGAGATGTTGCCGATCTCCTTGTTGGTCAATTGCCGGATGCGGGCCCGGGCCCAGAGCACCGGCAGGCTGTCGTGAGCCGTCTCGCTCGCCGGCAGGTCGAGGTCGAACTCGGATACCACTTTTTGGCCCGAAATGTTTCCGGTCAGCTTCACTTTGGCCGCGCCGGATTTTTCATAGCGTCCGATGAGGACCAGCGGCCGGTCGGCATACAGGTCGGGCAGCGGTTCGGGCAGAAGGTCTTTGACCTTCAATTGCCCCCAATCGATGGCCAGGTCGGTCATGATGGGATAGGAGATTTTGGCGGCAAAGCGCTTGGCGATTTCCACGGCATTGTCTTCGTTGGCGATGCGCATGGAAAAGCCCCGGCCGATCTCCGCGGCCCTCTGGATCAAGTAATCGTTGGGGGCCGACCCCATGGCCACCGGGTAGATCCTGAAACGCCCGAATTGCGGCTGATTCAGGTGGTTTAAAATGGGCGCGTCATTGCCCACCAGGGCGTCGGTGACGATGATCACATAGGCGTGCCTGTTTTCTTCTTCCGAGGCCGGCTTCAACACCTGCCGGATGGCGGGCAACATCTCGGTGCCGCCGGATGAGCGCAGCGCCCGGATAAAGCCCTGGCCATTGGCGATGTTCTCCGGTGTCGCTTGCAGGTATTGGGAAGCAAAGCTATCGAGGTCATTGTTGAAGGCGACGATGTTGAATCGGTCCTGGGGGTTGAGCGTGCCGAGGATATGCTCCGCAAACCCCCGGAGCTGGCCGATCGGCGTGCCGTCCATGGAACCGCTGATGTCGAGCAGCAAAACGATGTCCCGCGGCGCCACCTCCTGGCGTTCGACGCTGTGCTTGGGCTGGATCACGATGCTGAAGAAGCCGTCCTCTCCCTCGCCCTTGTGGGTCATGGCGGCCAGCATCGTGCTCTGGCCACCGACTTTATATTCCAGCACGAAGTCCTTGTTCGGAATCACGGGGCCGTTTTTCAGGCTGACCGTTGCAGTGGTTTCCGAGCCCTTGTGGATGGCCAGTTCGTGGGTCACGCCGGTGATCGCTTGGATCGGCAGCCCGGCATCGATCTTGACGGTCACGTCGATGTCGTGCCCGGCGCGCATGCCGGGGGGGATATACTGGGGCGTAATCTTCGATGCGTCCGGCACCTGGTCGGTGTCATTGGCCCATCCGCGCCCCACGTTGCCGCGGGCGACCGGCTGTCCCGGGATATAACGCGGGGCCACCACCATGGGAAAGCTGAAGAGATAATGGGCGCCGTCGATCTTCAGGGTGTGAACGTATTCGATGTTGGCCACCACCGTGGCCCGGGGAGGGATATTGACCAGCGACTGGGTGAAGATGTCGGGCCTTTCCTGTTCCAGGAGTCCGGCCTTGCGGCCCTCCTGCTTGGCCTGTTCATATTCCTTGCGGGCCTCTTCTTTCTTCTTGACCACCCCTTTGATCACCTTTTCTCCGATGCGAAACGAGTACGCATCCACGGCCGCGTTCTCGGGCATGGGAAACACATAGATCGTCTCGAGCCTCTCGTCATAAGGGTTCTCGAATACCTGGCGCAACCGGACACGGGCGACGACCCCGGTGATCTCGACTTCCGCCGCGGTCTGGCGAAGAATAAACTGGTCCGTGGGGGTGGGCACGGCGGTCGATGCCTGGAGCTTCGCCAGGCCGGCATCGGCGATCAGCATCTGGCCCTGGGTTACCGGCTTGCCGTCGAGGGTGACATAATCCGCCCGTGCGGCACCGGTCAGGCCGAGCAACAGGGTGCCGATGAACAACATGATGGTTTTTGTGAGTTTCAACATTGGGTCTCCTTTCGTGACTTTTTCAACAAAGTTCACTTTTACGGAGATACAATAGCAAAAAACACGCCGAACCGCCGAATTACAGATAACATACTGATATTATATTGTCTGCTACGCAGGAAGGGGATGTGGACGGAGGAGGGTAGCGTTAATTCAGGTGCATTCAATGCATGGTTGGAGTGCATTCAGTGATCAGTCGGGGAGGGTCAATGATATTCCCATGCCATGCGCGTTCATGAAGCGGGCTGCCGCTCGGCATCGAACAGGGCCAGGTTCTCTTCCAGCGTGCTTCCTCTCAGGAGATCTTCCATGGCGTGCTCGTAGTGGGCGGCCTCCAGGTGTGCAATCAGCCCCAGGCGCTGGATATGGGCCAGGACCACGATGTTCTGCATGCGGGCGTCGGTCAGGTTCGGGCGATGGACCCGGATCAGGCGCGCCCCCAGTGCGCCGCACTTTTCCGCAACCGCTTCGGCGGAAACTGCCGGGGCCTGGCCCAGGCGCACGGCCAGGGGCTGCCACAGCGCATCGTAATAGATCAGCACGCCGCCGGCCTTAAGCGCGGCGTGGGCCGCCCGCAGGGCTTCGTGGCGTTCCAGGGCCACCACCAGGTCCGCCGCATGGGCCGGGATCAGGGGCGAATGGGCCTGCGGGCCGATGCGCAGTTGGGAGACGACGATGCCGCCACGCTGGGCCAGGCCATGGGTATCCACCGATTTGACCATGAGCCCCGCATGGTCGGCGGCGCGCAGCAGAACTTCGCTGAGCAGCCCGATGCCCTGGCCGCCCACCCCGGTCATATAGATGTTGAAGGTCGTCATGCAGGGCTATGCTCCTGTTTTGGCGGGTTTAGTAATGGCCTGGGTCGGGCAGGTCTGGATGCAGGACCCATCGCCGATGCACAGATCCGGGTTGATCTCGATTTGGCCATCCGGGAGGCGCGTGAAGGTCGGGCAGCCGAACACGGCCACGCAGGCGTGAATCCGTTCGCACGTCTCCTGGTCGATATCCACCCGGCGGGGTTCGAAGCCCGGCTTGCGGCGTGCCTCCCGGGTGAACTTGAGCATGCAGGGGTGGCGGGCGATCACCACGCTGAAACCCTCCACGGCCATGGCCTTTCGCACCAGGTCGGTGAGTTGCCGCTGCTGGTAGGTGTCGGTCTCGAAAATGGCTTCCACGCCCAATCCCTCCAGAATCTTGCGGATGGGCAGCTTGGGGGCCGGGCCGTTGATGTTGCGTCCCGAACCGGCATGGTCCTGGTGGCCGGTCATGGCCGTGGTGCCGTTTTCCATGACGATCATGGTGAGGTTGTGCCGGTTGTGCAGGGCATTGATCGTCCCCGGCAGGCCGGCATGGTAGAAGGTGGAGTCGCCCATGAAAACCAGCACCCTGCGGTTGGTATTGAACAGGGACATGCCTGCCCCGATGCCCGGGGAGGCGCCCATGCACATCAGCAACTGGCCCAGCTCGTAGGGCGGCAGGTACCCCAGGGTGTGGCAGCCGATGTCGGCCACGGTGATGTCGTCTGCGGCCAGGGCCTGTTTGATGGCGTGAAAGGCGCTGCGATGGCCGCAACCCGGGCACATCTGGGGCGGTCGGTCGGGCACTGCGACATTGAGGGCTATTTCCGGCGGGGCGGGCACCAGATCGGGCCAGAGCTTGTGCAATATGCCTTTGACCTTGTCCGCCGTGTACTCCCCGATCCAATCGCCGGCATCCAGCTTGCCGACGATTTTGGTGCGCAGCCCCAGGTCGTAGGCCTTGGCCTTGATCTCCTTTTCCAGCAAATCGTCCAACTCTTCCAGCACCAGTACTTCTTGATGCTCATCGAGAAAAGCGGCGATCTGGCCGTGATCCAGGGGATAGACGATGCCCAGCTTCAAAATATCCGGCTTGGGCTGAACATCGCCCAGGGCGTCCAGCAGGGATAAGAAGGGCAGGCCCCAGGCGATGACGCCGCGCTGCCGGTTGCCGTGATCTACGAATCGGTGCAATCCGCAGGCGACGGCCTGGCCGCGGACTGCTTCCAGCCGGCCCAGGGCCCGTTGCTTGAGCTCGGGCACCGAAAACGGCAACGGAATGTAAGGGCCGTTGCCCACGTCGAAGCGGGGCGTGCGATCCACCTGCGCCGGCGGCTGCCAGGCCGGAAAGCGCACCTTTTGCTTGGCGTGGCACACATGGGTCGTCAGCCGCAAAATGACCGGCATGCGCAGTTGCCGGCTCAGGCGTGCGGCCTCTATATAAAAGGAGTAGACCTCGGCCGGGTCGGCCGGCTCGATGACGGGCGTATACGCCAGTTGGGCATAGTGGCGGTTGTCCTGTTCGTTCTGGGAAGAGTTGGCGCCCGGATCGTCGCCCAGCACCACCACCAGGCCGCCCATGAGGTTCATCAGGCTCAACTGCACGAAGGTGTCGGCGGCCACATTGAGCCCCACGCTCTTGAAGAAAACGGTGGCGAGGTGGCCGTTGACCGAGGCGCCATAGGCCACTTCCGTGGCCACCTTCTCGTTGGTGGAGAATTCGAAGTAAAAGGGTCGCCGGTCGGCCGGAATGGAGAGAATGGCCGTGGCGATTTCCGGGGTCGGCGAGCCGGGATAGGCCGTCACCACCTGGGTGCCGGCAACCACCATGGCCCGCACCAAAGCCGTATTGCCCATGACAATCTCAGCAAAGGCCTCCCGCCGCAGAAGCATTTCTCCCATGGACTTCATAATTTCTCCCGATGGATAGCTGCTCCGAGGGCCGGTGCCCCCGGAGCATGAAAAGCAGGGTCTAACCCGATCACTGCAGTCGATAGGCCACCACGCGGTTGTCGAAGAAGGTGGGGATCAGCAGCAAATTCTTTTCGGCAATGAACTCCAGGTCAGCGGCATTCACTTTTTGAGCGCTGGTGTCCAACAGTACGATCGGCGGCTTGTCTTTTTCGATGATCTGGGTTTTGCCCGCCCAGTCGCTGACGATATAGCGGCCCGGCGAGAGCGGTTTGAACCCGTCGATACCGCCTGTGTGGGCGATGCGCTGGGTGAGGGTTTTGGCGCCGGGGTCCACCTCGTACACCCCCTCGGCGGTGCCCACCAGCAGTCGGCCGTTCTCCATGAGCATGCCGTTGGGCTTATCCTGAGGCACGGAGAGCAAGACCACCAACCGGTCGTTCGAGAGGGTGTAGATGGCCTTGCCTACCCAGTCGCTGATATATACCGTCCCCTTGGGGTCGATGGCGATGTCGTTGAGAAACTTGGCCTCGGGGGCCTCCCAGGTTTTCCGGATGCTGCCGGCGGCGATATCGATGGTATGCACGCGGTCGATATCGGTCACGTAGAGCGTGCCCGCCAGAATGCCCATGCCCTTGGGGGCGTTCATGCCCTCGACCCAGCGCAGCTTCTTGATCGCACCGTCCAGGGTCACCTGGGAGATGAATCCATGGCCGTCCTTATCCGTGGGCTTGCCCACGATGTTGGCCACGTAGAGGATTTGCCGCTCCGCGTCGAACATCACCGATTCGGGCACCATCAACTCGGGCGGCGTCCGCCAGGCCTCCACGGCCTTGGGCGCGTCGGCGAGGGCCGATAGCGGGCCGCCCAACCCAGCGAGAAACAACAACGATAACGCCATGCCGGCAATTTTATTCAAGCTCATCGTCTCCTCCTATTCATGAAAGGTAAACGCCGCGACAGCACCCTAATCCATGGTCAGGCTGTCGGACATGAGGGTTTCGAAAAAATCGTCGGATTGATGATTGACCTGGGCCTGCAGTTTGTCAAATTGCCCCATGAGCCGTTCGGCGAACGGCGTCAGGCGCGATCCGTTGCCCTTGGTTTCGACCAGGCTCTTTCCCATGCGCTCTTCAGACCTACGGATGCGCATCCATACCGCCCGGTAGCTCATCTTCAGCTCCTTGGCGGCGGCATTCAACGAACCGGTTCGGCGGATGGCAGCCAGCATGCGGTAGCGTCCCATCCCGAAAACGACATTCCCGTCGGCATCTTCGATCCAGACCTTGGAACGAATGGCAAAAGGTGTTGGTCGGGCGGGCATGGCTGCTCCTCCTGGATGGACACTAGTTAAATTAAGGCCCACGGATGCCATAGCAGCATTTTTTTATTTTTGGAATCTCCTCCGTTCACCTCATAGGGCGGCTGGGCAATGATAGCCGCAGATAGAAAGAAGGTCGCAAACGACAGATGTCGTTTTCGGTTTGGAGCAAAAAGTGCTAAGAATGGCAACAAATGACAGAGATGGTGGGGTGGATCGGCCTCTTCGCATACTGGAGTACAATGCATGTTTTTTCCCGTTTCGGGCATCGAGGTTAACCCGCTCATCCCTTTCGTGGTGGCCTTCGGGGTTTCCTTTTTTACATCGATGGGGGGCGTGTCCGGGGCATTTCTGCTGCTTCCCTTTCAGATGAGCGTTCTTGGGTACACGGCGCCGTCGGTGAGCGGGACCAACCAGGTCTTCAACATCGTGGCGATTCCCAGCGGTGTGTACCGCTTCATCCGAGAAGGGCGGATGCTGTGGCCTCTGACCTGGGCGGTGATTGCCGGCACCTTGCCGGGAGTGATTTTTGGCGCCTGGGTTCGCATCAAGTATTTGCCAGATCCAAGAAATTTTAAATTGTTTGTGGGGGCGGTTCTTCTATACATCGGCGCCCGGCTGTTCCTGGATGTGGCTAAAAACCAGGAACGGAAAAAAATATCGGCGACCGCCCGCAATACCCTGGATCGACATTCAGTGAAGCTTATCGAATCGAATTTTCGAAGGGTAGAATTCGCTTATGATTATGAGCACTATCACTTCTCACCCCTGCTTGTGTACCTGATATGCTTTTTGGTGGGTATTATCGGTGGGATCTATGGTATCGGCGGCGGAGCAATTGTCGCTCCATTTTTTGTGACCATCGTCGGTCTTCCCGTATATACTGTCGCCGGTGCCGCGCTGATGGGCACCTTCATCACATCTGTTGCCGGTGTGGGCATTTATCAATTGTACTCCATGATTTATACGAACGCCGCCGTCGCACCGGATTGGATTTTAGGGGCCTTGTTCGGGGCCGGCGGATTTTTTGGGATGTATTTAGGGGCGCGGGCTCAGAAGTATGTACCGGCAAGGTTTATAAAGGGTATGCTTTGCGCGTGCGTTCTTTACGTGGCAATTCACTACGTTGTATCTTTTTTTAAATAGATTCCGGAACTAATCCCGCCTTTATCCCACGGCCGGTCTCACGAGAGCCCGGCCAAATCGTTTTCCGGCTTTTTTTTCGGGGCGATCTGCCGATAAATGGCGGCGAAGAGCTGTTCGGGCTGGATCGGTTTGGAGACATAGTCATCCATGCCGGCTTTCAGGCAGTTCTCGCGGTCCCCCAGCATGGCATGGGCGGTCATGGCAATAATGGGTATTTGGTGGTTGCGCACCGGAGAGTCCGGGTTGCGTATGGTTTGCGTGGCTTCAAGTCCATCCATTTCCGGCATCTGCACATCCATCAGCACCAGATCATAGGGCGCCATCGTCAGCGCCTGGACCGCCTCTTGGCCGTTGGCCACCGCATCGGCTTGGAAGCCGAATTTTTCAAGCAGATGCAAGGCCAATTTGCGGTTGATGGTATTGTCCTCCGCCAGCAGAATGCGGACTTTTTTCAGTTTGGCCGCATCGATCGTGTGGCGGGTGATCAAGTCCGGCTTCTTTTTTTGCTTCTCCTGGCGGTGCTTCTGTAGAACCATGGACAAGCAGTCGAAAAGCTGGGATCGCCGGATCGGTTTGGTCAGATAGGCCGAAAAGCCGATGGCCTTCATTTCGGCTGCATCGCCCCGTAAGCCCTGGGAGGTGAGCATGATGAGCTGGGTTTCTTTTAAAACCGGGTCGTTTTTGATTCGCCGGCCAAGTTCGGCGCCATCCATTTCAGGCATGCGCATATCGGAGATCACCAGATCGAAGGGCGCACTCACCTTGGCTACGGCATGCATCAGGGACAAGGCCATCTCCCCGTCCCGGGCGCAGTCGCAAGTGCATCCCCAGGCGCCAAGGTATCCTTTGAGGATCTCCAGATTGGTTTTATTGTCATCCACCACCAGGATGCGTTTGTTGCGAACCGCTTCCGGCAGCATGAGTACTTTTTCGGTGGCGTGCGGTTGCTTCTCGAAAACGGCGGTAAACCAGAAAATGGCGCCCTTGCCGACCTCGCTTTCGACGCCAATCTCGCCATGCATGAGTTCGGCCAGGCGCTTGGAAATGGCCAAACCCAGTCCGGTGCCTCCGTACTTGCGGGTGGTGGAGGCATCGACCTGCTGGAAGCTTTTAAAGAGACGATCCTGATCCGATGCGCCGATACCCACCCCGGTGTCCTGCACCGCAAAGCGGAGTTTGATGCGGGTTTCGGCTTCCTCGACCGCCGTGATCCGGATAATCACTTCGCCTGCTTTGGTGAATTTGATGGCGTTTCCGCACAGATTGGTGATGATCTGGCGCAGGCGGCCCGGATCGCCTTTCAGCAGCAAAGGGATGTCGGTTTGGATCTGGTAGATGAATTCCAGACCTTTCTGGTGGGCCTGCATGGCCGGCAGTTCAACCATCTCTTCCATGGCTTCGCGCAGGTCGAAATCCAGGACCTCCAGATCGAGCTTTCCGGCTTCGATTTTGGAAAAGTCCAGGATGTCGTTGATAATGGTCAGAAGACTTTCGGCGCTGCGTTTGCCGGTCAGGACGAAGTCGCTCTGTTCGGCATCCAGGTTGGTGCCCAGGAGCAGATTGTACATGCCGATGACGCCGTTCATGGGCGTGCGGATTTCATGGCTCATGTTGGCCAGAAAATCGCTTTTCAAGCGGGTCGCCCGCTCCGCGGCCTCCTTGGTGCGCTGCAATTCGATTTCGACCTGTTTGCGCTCGGTGATGTCGCGCGTGATGCCCCGGAAGCCCAGCGCGTTGCCCTTGGCATCCTTGATCAGGCTGACGGAGGACTCCAGGTGGCGGATGCCGCCGCCTTTTTCCCGGCCTTCATATTGGAGATGCTGGATCGGTTGTCCGGTAGCATATACTTGATAGTACGCTTCAAAGAGCTTCTTGGCATTTTCGCCATCCGTCCAATCGCGGAAGGATAACTGCATCAATTCGGCCTGGGTGAATCCCTGGATTTTGTTGACCGCGGCGTTTAAAAAGGTGAAGCGACCCTCGAGGTCCACTTCATAGTAGGTGTCTTCGATATTGTCCAGAATGGTCCGGTAGCGCTCTTCGCTTTGGCGCAGCGCTTCCATGGCTTTGGTGCGATCGGTGATGTCGCGGACGATGCCCCTGAATCCCACCGCCTGTCCGGAGGCATCCCTGATCAAGGATACGGATGTTTCGACATGGGCTTTGCTGCCGTCTTTGCGGGTGATTTCATATTGCAGCCCCCGGCCCGGCTTGCCGGTTGTGTAGCATCTATTAAAGGCTTCAAACACCTTGCGGGCATAAGGCTCGTGGGTGTAATCGCGATAATTCAGCGCGAGGATCTCTTCGCGGGTGTATCCGATCTGTTTGCGCAACCCTTCATTGGTATGGATCAGGGCGCCTTTGAGATCCACTTCGTAGTAGCCGTCTTCGATGCTCTCCAGAATCGTCCGGTAGCGCTCCTCGCTCTGCCGCAGTGTTTCTTCACTTTTCTTGCGGCCGGTAATATCCCGGACCGTGCCCCGAAAGCCGATGCTCCGGCCCTCGGCATCCTTCATGAGCGAAGTACAACATTCGATATAGCGGACGACGCCGTCCTTGCTCTTGAATTGGTATTCCAGATTCTTGGCGGGTTCACCGGTGCGATAGACCTTGCGATACACTTCGTAGATAAGGTCGGCCGTGGCCCGATCCGTATACGCGCGATAGCCCAGGCCCATGAGTTCTTCACGGCTGTAGCCCACGATTTTGCAGAGGGTGTCGTTAAAATAGGTCAGATTGCCGCGCAGATCGTTTTCGAAATACCCCTCTTCGATGCTGTCGAGAATGGTCCGATAGCGCTCCTCGCTCTGGCGCAACGCCTCTTCGGCTTGGATGCGCTGGGTGCAATCGCGGGCAATGCCGCGAAAGCCGGTCGCCCGCCCGGTTTCATCCTTGATGAGAAACACCGAGCTTTCGATGTGCCGCAAGCGGCCCTGCTGGTCGATACGGGAGTACTGAAAATCGGCCTTGGGCTGGCCGGTGACGTAGATTTTACGATAGATTTCATGCAGCATCCCGGCGGTGGCCGCATCCATGAAATGGCTGCTATTTTTGCCAATCAACGCATCGGCCGGAAGGCCGATGATCCGGCACAAGGCCTCGTTCGAAAAAGTAAAGACCCCGTCCAGATCCAGCTCGAAGTAGCCCTCCTGAATGCCCTCCAGAAGGGTATGATAACGCGCTTCGTTCGGGCTCGGCTCGGCGGCGCGTTCACGTCGCGGGGCTTGGTGTTGATCGTGTCGACGGGCTGCTGCGAAAAGAATGGCGCTTTTGAGCGTTTCGGCATCCAGACGCCCCTTGGGCAAATAGGCGTGGGCGCCCCGGCCGGCCATTTCACCGAGGAAGGCCGGGTCCTGATGGTTGCCCAGCAGGATGAAAGCGCTTTGAGGGAACAACCCGAGCATGCGATCCATGCGGCCGAGGGCCGCGGCTTTGGGCAGCGGAAGCTCCAGAAGGACCACATCGATGGGATCATCCCCGAACGCTTTCAGATCCGGTTGGGCGCCGCTTACGGTTCGAAGGTCGCATGACCGCGGCCTGGCCCGGGAGAGCAGAAGCTGCAACCGATGGGCCGTCCTGGCGTTCAGCGCCACCAGCAGGATTCGGTTCGGGACTTTTGATTCGGATCGTAAAACCTTCATGGTCAATCGGCCTATGCTTGAATCCGGACATCCTTATCAGAGATCGGCAAATGGAGGGGAAACTTAAATCGATGGGCGACAATAAGCCGCAGGCGCAGGCAGCGGTGGCAAAGGGGCGGTGTCTGGCTTTCATAGGTTAACCTGCTCGATCCACCAGGCCCGCCGATCGCGCGGTCAATGCCCGTGTCCATGCATCATGCTGCATGGGCGCGGGCATTGACATACAATCGCGCCTTTGAAATAGTCGCTTTCAAGATAAGCAAATTCCTTTCTTTATCACACCCGTTTTACTTTTCCGGAGGGAACATGAAAACGCTAAGCGCAATCCCCATCCTGGCGGTTATCGCGATCTGTCTGGTCGGCGCGTCGATCGCCACCGGGACTTCACCTGGGTCAGGCGCCGGTCCATCCTCCCTAACCGGAAGCGCCCGGCCCGCACCGGACCAGAAACCGACCAGTGTCTTGGCGGAATGCGTCCAGTCGGAAAAGGCGATACACGACGCCAACCTCAATGAGATCAAAAACCGGTACAACGCGGCGGCGCAGGAGATCGACAACAAGCTCAGCAGCTCCGAACAGGCCGCCAAGGCCGCTTACGACGCGGCGGCGAAAACCGCGAACGATGCGTATGCACAAGGCTTGAAACAGGCTGACGCTGCCCTCGAAGCCGCGAAGAAGCAAGCGCAAGAGTGGTTCAACGGGTGCGTGAACCAACCCTCAAGCAGCCAGTGCAAACCGGCCTATGACAGTAAAATCCAAAGCGCCTTAAAAGCGCATAGCTCAACCGTGGTCAACCTCAAGTCAGCGCTTGCATCGGCCCTTTCCAAGGCTCAGAAAGCGCGTGACGCCAGCATCCAGTCCGCCAGGAACGCACGCGATATGGCGATCAAGAGTGCAAATGACACTCGTGATAAGGCCCTGAACCTCGAAAATGACCGCAATGCCAAGGCGCTGGAGAAGTGCCGCGCGCAGTAGGCTAAAGAAGGGGGTCGGTTCTTGGCGAGACCAGCAACCCGCAACGAAAAGCTATACCTGAGGCTTTCGTCCGAGGCCAAACGATTGCTCAAAGCGGCGGCAATCATTGCCAATTGCACGCTTAGCGAATTTGTGCTGGGAAGCGCGTTGACCAAGGCCAACGAAACCCTGGCGGATCGACAGACGTTTGTCTTGGATGCCCAACGTTGGACGGAATTTTTAGCCGCCCTGGATGCCCCGCCCCGCGATCTGCCGCGCATGGCGCGCCTGCTGAAGGCGCCCGGATTTTTCGATGGCGGTTCCGATCGATGAGCAGCATCCGCTGTATCGACAAACTGCGCCGGGATCAGCCCATCAGATCGTAGGATATCATTCACTTCGATTTTATCCCCTCTCCGACCGACCCCCTCCATCTATTTCTTCTTTTGAAGGATGTGCGGCGCATGATCGCCACTTAGATCGTGCATGAACGAAAATCCCCTCTTTTCCCAATTTCCGGTTCCTCTTCAACGACCGACACCCGCCCGGGCGCCCGTTCCCATCCTGCATCCCCATCCCGCGACCGGCCGCCGGACCGCCATGCTGATATTTGAATTGACACAATCAAAGCATTTCGGATAGTTTTCAGCCAGCTCCCTTCAGCAAGAATGAAAACGACGCATCGAAACCGAGTGGTGGCAAGGTCTATTGTTCCGGTCGCCACTCTTTTACTAAATGCTGATTATCTAGACCACGAGATCGAGGCCGAGCAAGGCAAATTCAACTGTATAGACGGACGATTCGTGGTCTATATCCTATTCGTCCCTCAAACAGGCGCAAAACAAGGCGCCCGTTAGGAGGGCTAAACCATTTTCTGCTTAAAAAATGGTATCTTTAATGAAAAATATCATTGTAAATATAGCTATTATTATTTTTTTTATTAATATTGCAAATGCAAACACGGATAACAATTCGAAGATGCAACAAGGAAATCCTATTTCAACCATAGAATCCGCTGACAACCTCATGCGAAGAGGAACTCCTGGCGAAGCATTGAAGGAATATCAGAGCGCTTGGGTTTCATCGAGAAAAGATCTAAATGAAACTCAGCAGATATGGCTTCTTCTTTCGTTGGCAAATGCTGCTGTTCGATATGGCGATTATGAAGAGGCCCTTAATGCTCTATCTTCTCTTTTAGAGGGTTATAAATCGTCAGGCATTATTGTAGGAAATCCATTATTTCATCTTCTCATAGGCCTCACTTACTAAGGAGTGCATAAATCTATAGACACTAAAGTAAAGTATAAACACAATCGGGATGGCGGAAAAAGGATTGCACGATTGAGGAAAGCTTTTGCAATTTCCTCAATTGGCCTAGCACCAAAGACTTTAGCTGATCCGGA
>JACRDD010000020.1 GCA_016218685.1 Desulfobacterales bacterium
GGCTTGCAGCCATCTTTTTGCGCCTTTTTTTCAAAGAACAAGAATCGAGTTTCAAAGCCGAATTGGGAGCTATATTTCGTTTCATCGGCTATAGACCGCTTACTCTTGCGGCCTTGTGATTTGTTCAGGAACCTCTAATTAGCGAGATAGCCGTCATTTTGACCGATAGAAAGGAGACAGTGTCCGTGGCCGAGAGCACCAGTGGGGGGATCGTTTCCTCCTGCCTGCTCTCTTACCCGAATGCGTCTTCTTACTTTGTTGGCGGGGCCGTGCTTTATAGTTATCCCATTCGCACGAGTCTGTTGAGATTTGACAAGGCCGAGCATGAGGCAATGGGGGGATGCCCGACGGAAATCATCAAGCGGCTTGCAGGCGCGCTGCAAGAGAAAACTGCCACGACATGGGGGATCGGTGAGGGCGGGGCAGCTGGGCCAACCCCCAGCCATAACGGACATCCTCCGGGATTCACCGCTTTTGCAGTCATGGGTCCGTTGGAGTGCGTTGCGACAATGGAGACGGGCAGCAATGATCGCATCGCCAACATGGCGGCTTTCGCCACGGGACTGCTCAAGCTTTTCCTGATAACCCTTCGAAAGCATCACCGCATCGAAATCTGGTCATGAACCTGGAGAAATGGCTACAGAGCCATCTTTTTTATTTCTTTTTACTCCTCCATAGCAGGTCGCTTTGAAGCAAATTGGTAGAACTGTTAGCGCTTAAAGATCATAAAAGGCCATATAATATTGCTGTTTGCCCATCGATTTAGAGCCAACTTTGTCGCTCTGAGGCCAAATGGCAGATTATTCAGGAAGCCCTATTTACTCCCGTCCCGGGCTGCCAAGGCTTCCATGAAGGCGCCGATCTGCGCCTTCCACTGCGCTTCGGAGTAATCCCTTAAATCCACCATGTCCGAGACCAGTTGCATCATGGGCAGATCGCAATACTTGCCGAGCTCGCTCTTGATATGGGTCTGGCCGATGGTGGTGGCGCGGCACGACCGGCAGGCGTGGAACACCACGCCATCGATGGCGTAGTCTGCGATCAGGCCCAGCAGTTTTTCCACGGTGGGGTTGCCGCTGCGCGCCCGGGCCTTTTCGTGATAGCGCGTGGCGCGCAAAAACGCCCGCCAGGCCAGGTAATCCACCGGATCCTGGATATGGGCCGGCACCTCCACCGGATCGAATCCGCGGTAGACATTTTCGATGGCAAACAGGGCGCCGAAGCTTTCGAAGTAGTTGAAGATCCACAGCGTGTGCCAGGGCGGCAAGCCACCGCCATAGAGAATGCGGTATTTTTCTTCGGCAATAACGCCGATCTTATGCTCGGCCTTGTACTTCACCTCGTCGTAGAGTTTCTGGTAGAAATCCACGGCCGTCTGCGTGCCGGTGTAGTAATGGCCGGCCACCATGATGCTGAAATGGTCCTGGGATGGCATGGGGCTGGGCACGGCCACGCGCAGCCGGTCGATGTCGTGCCACAACCGCCAGGCCTGGTCGCCCAGGCGGATGGCTTCCCACAAGCGTTCCTTGTCCATTTTCTGGTGGGTCTGCTTTTCCAGAAATTCGATCAAGCCCTGGAACTGGGCGCGCTGATAGCGGATGTAATGGTCGCGTACCTGGTTCAAATCGGCCTGGGGCGGCGGCGCGACCACATCGATGCTGAAGGTGGGCACCTCCAGATAGCGGCTGGCGGCCTGGTACCATTTGAAGCGCGGGTCGCACACCGCCGAGCTGCCCAACATCATGTCGGGCAAGGGCATGCCGCCGTCCGGGCTATTGTCCGGGATGCGGCCCAGCTCCTTGCGCAGGCTGTCGAACCCCAGGCCGATGCGCGCATAGCTGCACAGCACCTGGGAGTACCCGTCCGCCTCGGCCTTGAGCAGGAAGCGGTCCATGTCGCGCTTGGCCGCGCACAGCCCCGCGTAGTTTTCGGTGGGCAGGGGAACGATATCCATGGCCCGCAGGATCTCGTCGTAGTGGGACGCGACCATCATGTAGGCCACTTTGCGGCCGTTCTGCTTGGCCTCGTGGGCGCTTTGGTAAATATTCTTGACCAACGGCCGCACTTCGCGCGCCGTATGGGTGCCTTTGACGGCCGTGGTTTTTGCTTGCCGGGTGGCGTCCATATGCATTTCCTTTTCTACGCGATCATCTCCAGGAAGGCTTGAATCCGCGTCCGGAGCTGTCCGATGGTGGCCGTGGAGTAGTCATCTTCAATCATCAGCACCGGCAGTTTGTGTTTCAGCAGATACTCCTTCAGATCGGGCCCCTCCAGTTCGCAGGTGTCGCAATAGCGTACGATGTAGAAAATAGCGCCCTGGGCCTTCCAGTCGGCAGCAAACCGCCGGATATAGCTGAAACGGTTTTCCAGATCCTCGGCCCGGGCGCCCACCTGTGGGGTCAGGCTGCGCGGGCAATGGGTGCCCAGGTATTTTTGCACGAGCCCGTCCAGGGGGTCATCGGTTTCCGGCACCGCTTCCCAGAAAAACCGCGTGCCGGTGCACAGGTCGTCCATCACCACATGGGCGCCGCACGCTTCCACCAATTGGATAAAGGCCACATCGTCGATTTCGTTGCCCCACAAGAAGATGCGCGGCAACCCGTCGGGAGCCGGCGCGGGCCGATTTTTGACCTCTTCGATGAAGGCTTGCACCAGGTCGATGTGTTCCGCGGCCGGAACACCCATGCCGGCCACCAGCACCTGGGTAATCTCCGTTCCGCTGACACGCGGAGGGTCTTGCTTGCGAAGCTCGTACAGCTCCCGCAGCAGCGCCCCGCGGCGGTTATAGAGCCGGATGGATTCCCGGAGCTTTTCGGTTTCCAGTTTTCGGCCGGAGAATTCTTCCAGGCAGGTCACGAAATAGCGCAACTCATTCTTATAAAATTCAGACGACGACGGCCCCAGCATGTGCGGCACATTGATGAAGTGGTTGAAGGGCGACGGCGTGTTGCTGCGCCAGATATGGTACATGCGCTCGATGGTGTCGCAACTGTGCGGCGCCACAAACCCGTCCAGAAATTCATACTGCCCCTTGAGCGCCATATTAAAGCAGCTCCGGGCAAACGGACAGGCCATGGGTTCGAGCAGGGCATCGGCTTCGTCAATGGGCTCGCTTTGGCTGCCCTGAATGCGGAAGGGAACCATGCCCAGGGCGGTGATGATCTCGTCGGGCACAAAGCAGCAGAAATAGCCGATGATCTTTTCGCCGGCCCGGCGCAGCTCCCGGGCGCGGCCGCCCCTGTTGGCGTAAATTGCTTCGATCTGTTGCACGATAGACATTCGCCCATCCTCTTTTGCGTTAATGAAAACCCCAAACCACGCGCCAAGGCAGTGCGCCGTCCCTCATACAAAGAAGCGCCCCGAATCGATAATCGGCGGATCTTCGTGCTCCAAGGCATAAACGACATCCTTGTTTAGATCCGCCTTCATGGCGGCCACGGTCGAACGCTTCTTGTTCAGTGTTTTGGCAAAGCCCAGCGTCTCTGCCATCAGTGCTTCCATGGGACAGGCCTTGGTGACGATCTGATGCGCCTGGCACTGCGTGGCCGTCAGCCGTTTGCCGGTCAGCACCATATCTTCGAGCGTGTGGCGGGGAATGGCTTTTTTCATTCCTGCGAGCATGCCCGGCAGAAAAGGAATCCCCAGATCGACCTCGGGGTAGCACAGATAGCCCCGATCCGAGCGCATGAATCGGAAATCGAAATAGCACGCCCAGATGGCGCCGCCGGCAAAGGCGTGGCCGGTAATGGCTGCAATCGTGGGCATCGGGAAAAGCAACACCCGCTTGAACATTGCCATCATGGCCTCGATAAAGCCCTTGGCGGTGGCCTTGTCGTTCTTCTTAAACACCGGCAGCAGCCAGTCCAGATCGATCCCGTTGCTGAAAATTTTGTCATGGGCCGAGTTGATCACCAGCACATTTGCCTCGGTCTCGTTTTCGACGCGATCCAGGGCCTTCATTACCTGGGACAGAAACTCCGGGTTAAATCGATTTTCGCCTTCATTGAGTGTGACAACGGCCACCTGCTCGTCCATTTTAATTTCAATCGGCATGATCTTATCCCTTTCGCGTGGGTTGATTGCTCTTTTGGTTATAGACAATTGATCGAAAAAGAGGCATAGCCCGTTTCGGACAAAAATAAAAGGGGCGCCGGAGGTATCCTCCGGCGCCCCTAAAAAATCGATCCGCGGGACTATTCGTAAATCTTCTCCGCGGTGGACAAAATATCGTAGGGGATCTGCACCTTGTACTTCTGGGCGGTCTTGGCGTTGATCACCAGCTTGCCTTTTTTGCTCTGTTTATACACCTGTTTGGGGGCTGCTCCGTTGAGGATCTCCAGCGCGGTTTCGGCGGCCATGGCCCCCATCGCCGGCTCGGAGGTCACGATGGCGAGCAGCGCACCGGATTCCACTTCCGTTTCGGTGGCGGCGAATACCGGTTTTTTGGCATTTTCCACGGTCCAGGCAACCAGCTCCTGGCGGGTCATCTCCTTGCCGTCCTTGACGATGCGGCTGGTGTCGGCCAGGTAGATGAGGTCATACTGGAAGTCGGTCACCGCTTTTTGCCACTCCTCGAAGGTTTCGCAAAGGAACATATCCTTGTAGAGGACGCCAGCCTCCTTTTCGATAAACGGTGCCCGGCCGGTCAGGACATTTTTAACGCCCTGCATGGGGCCGCTGTTTTTGCTGATCAACCCCACGGTTTTACCCCCGAACAACTTGTTGCCCAGGCGCCAGATGTCGGCGGCATACGAGGCGCGGATAACGCCGGTGACATTGTCCTTGGGCATGCCCAAATCGCTTGGAGCGCCGAAAACATAAGCAAACACGATCGGAATATCGTCGATGCGGGCGGCGACGAACTTCAGGGCATCGTCATCCAGGGCGATGACCACATCCGGTTTTTCCGCCCTCAGGTTGGCGATGGCAGTATCGCCTGCCTTGGTCTTGGCCTCGTCCGTGGTCATGTAAGTCATTTCCGCCCATTGGTAAACGGGTTTGATGCCCGACGCCTTGAAGGCCTCATCGATGCCCTTATAGAACAGATGATAACCGGTGGCCTCGTACCGCTCCTTGGCCACACCCGAAACGACCACGACCTTTTTGCCGCTCAGGTCGGCGGCCATGGCGCTGTCGCCAAAAAGAATCATCGTCAGAACACACGCCATCAAAAATGCCCATTTAGAAATTTTCATACGTTGTCCCCCTTGTTAAAACGATAAATTATCGGATGTTCGTTGGATCGATCCGCTTTGCGCAATATGGTTCTTTAGATGGACGAAAAACTGAACAGCAACAAGTTCCATAGTTGTTCTCCCACCTTTACACTATCGCCAAATGAAAGGCAGACTTTAGAAAAAAACACCGCTCGCTCCGGGCCAAAGACCGGAGCGAGCGGCGGATAATCGCGTTGCCCGTTATGGGCAAAGATAAACTATTTCGGTGGCGGCTATTCGTAAATCTTTTCGGCGGTGGACAAAATATCGTAGGGGATCTCCACCTTGTACTTCTGGGCGGTCTTGGCGTTGATCAGCAGCTTGCCCTTCTTGCTCTGCTTATACACCTGGCTGGGGGGTGCGCCATTGAGGATCTCCAGGGAGGTCTCAGCGGTCAAGGCACCCATTGCCTTCTCGGAGGTCACGATGGAAAGCAACCCACCGGCTTCCACATCCGAATCCGCAGCAGCGATGACGGGGACCTTGGCGTTTTCCACTGTCCAACGCACCAGTTCCTGACGGGGCAACTCCTTGCCGTCTTTGACGATGCGGCTGGTGTCGGCCAGATACAAGAAGTCATATGGGAAGGCGGTTACCGCTTTTTCCCATTCCTGGAAGGTTTCGCAAAGAATCATATCCTTAAACAAAACCCCGGACTCTTTTTCCAGAAAAGGCGCACGGCCTTCGAGGACTTTTTTGATGCCTTCCATGGAGGTACTGCCTTTGCTGAGCATGCCCACCGTCTTGACCCCAAACAGTTTATTGGTCATACGCCAGATATCGGCGGCATAAGAAGTTCGGATGATGCCGGTGACATTGTCCTTGGGCATGCCCATGGCAGCTGGTGCTCCCCAGATGTAAGCGAATACAATGGGGATATCGTCGATCCTGGCGCCCACGAACTTCAAGGCATCATCCCCCAGTATGATGATCAGGTCCGGTTTCTCTGCCCTCGCCTTGGCGATGGCGGCATCACCCGCCTTGATCTTTTCCTCGTCCGTGGGCAGGTAAGTCATTTCAGCCCATTTGTAAACAGGGGTAATTCCCGCCGGTTTGAAACCTTCATTGAGGCCGTCCATGACCAACAGGTAGCCTGTCTCACCGGCCTTGGATTCATGCACGCTTGCTACCACCACGACTTTTTTACCGCTCAGATCGGCGGCAAAGGTGGCGTTGCCGATCAGGGCCACTGTCAGTGCACATGCCATCAAACATGCCATCTTGAAAAACTTCATACTCGCTCCCCTTTTTTAAAATTTAAGATCCGGATTCTCGATAACCCTGTTGCCCGCGAGACGGATGGGCAGAACCGACAGAAACCGGCACACGCCAAAAGCGTTTAGCCTTCGCATATCTGGTCCATTATATCGCCGGATAAAGGGATAACTTTAAAAAAAGAACCGCCCGAACCGGGTGCAAGCACCGGGCTCGGACGGCAGGTATAGTTCTGCCCGTTGGGGCTGGAGGCGTTATTTCTTTTTGGTGTAGTCGTACCAGCCTTTGCCGGTCTTCTCGCCGTATTCGCCCTTGACGTACTTTTCCACCAGGCTGGGGGGAGGCAACTGGGTGCGGTCGCCGGTGGCGCGGAAGGCTTCCATCATTGCGATGTAGCTCAGGTCGATACCGGTCAGGTCATTGAGGCGGAACGGGCCCATGGGGTGGCCGGCGCCGTAGACGCAAGCCTTGTCGATATCTTCCACGGAGGCCACGCCCATCTCGAGGATCCAATGGGCTTCGCGGCCGATAGCCCGGAAAATGCGGTTGAGCAGGAAGCCGTCCACCTCTTTTTTCAGGTGCACGGGCACCTTCTCGATCTTCTTGCACAGATCCATGGAGACCTGGATGGTTTCATCAGAGGTGTGGGGGCCTTGAACCACTTCCACCAGCTTCATCACCAGGGCCGGGTTGAAGAAGTGCAGGTTGCACACCTTGCCGGGACGCTTGGTGGCATCGGCGATCCGGGAGCTGACGATAAACGAGCTGTTGGTGGCCAGAATGGTGTGCGGCGGACACCATTGGTCCAGATTGGCGAACACTTTACGCTTGAGGTCCAGGATCTCCAGGATGGCTTCGATGACATAGTCGGCATCCTTGCAGGCTTCCTGCAGGTTGGACGAGAAGCTGATGTTGGCGCGAATCTGCTTGGCCTGGTCGGCGGTCATCTTGCCCTTTTCGACGCGGCCGGGCAGGTATTTGTCCACAAAAGCCTCGGCTTTTTTCAGGACATCTTCCTTGACATCCGTGCAGACCACTTTAAATCCAAAGATGGCGCATTGCAGGGAAATTTGGTGCCCCATGTTGCCGGCGCCGACGACGACGATCTTTTTGACATCCTCGATCTTCATTGAATCTCCTCCTTGAGTAATTTGATGGGGAAGGGCTGAGGTCCAGCCCAGCAAGTGGCCTGGGAAGGGCCGAAACCCGGACTTTCGCGGCCTGTCGTTGTTTCCCGAACCGAACGATTGCTCGGTTTCATAGCACCCTGGCGTGCCCAGGTCAAGGCGATCATTTTGACCTTAACTTTATCGATAACCAGGCAATAATATAGGAAGCGCTTAACAAAAGCAGCAAGTGTCAAGCTGTGTTCCTGCCAGCGGCAGATTTGAAATGAACGGGAAAAGCATATGATCTTCCAAGGAGACCTGAGCAAATACCATCCCGCCGATGCGCTCATGTTCCTGTCCCAGTTGAGTTTGAATGGCGTGCTGTCCGTATCGTGCGCCAACCGGCTTCTGACCCTGGATTTCAAGGACGGCTTCCTGCTGGATGCCCACTCGGCCGGGGGCGACGATAAAATGCTGCGCGTCTTGCGTTTTCGCAAACACATCGACGCAACCCAGGAGCAACGCATTCGGCAGATCCGTAAGGAAACCGGCATGCGGGTACGCCAGATCCTGGCCGAATTGAAGTTATTCCCTTTGACGGCCATCCGGAAGATTCTGGAAATGGGCATCCAGGAGGCGCTGCTGGAGCTGTTTCTCATGGAAAACGGGATTTTCAATTTCACCGACGCGGTGGTGGATGACGACGGGGCCGGCATCAAACTGGCCGCCGGTTCCATTTCGATCTCGGTGCTCTCCCAAGCCGACGAGATGCGCAATTTCGAAAAGTCCATCATCAGCTTGGAGCGCTCCGTGGGACTGAACGTGCCGGCGCCGGCTCCCGAGGGCGCGAGTTGGGAAGAGCGCGTCCTGGCCCATTTGACCACCCAGCCCGTTGCCGCGCGCCACTTGATCGCCACGGCCCCCTTCGAGAGCCACCGCGCGATGCGGCTCATCGAGGCGCAACTGGCCTCCGAGACCCTGCGTCTGTGGCCATTGCCGGAAACCGGCCCGGTGGCGGTGGCGGTCGCCGCACCGGCCATCGACCCGCTTTTCGTGGCCTACAAGCAGGCGCTCAAGAGCGTGCTCTCCACTGCCGAGGTGCTCAAAAAGCTCGAAGCCGTCATCGCCTTCTGCAAAAACTTCTACGACGGCATCCTGATTTTGAGCCTCAGGGAAACCCATATTGTTCACTGCAAGGCCATCGCCATCGAAGCCAACCGCAACGTACGCCAGAAGAATTTCAAGGGCAACCTGGGCGCCATTCAGCAGGACCCGGTGTTTCAGGCCGTGCAACGTTCGGGGATCGGTTTTTTTGGCCGGATTTTTCCTTCCCAGCTCATCGGCCAGTGGACGGACTTGCCGCCCAAGGGCGAGTGTGGGCTGTTCCCCATTCTCAGCACGCCCCAGTTGGCGCTGTTTTGCTACGTCTACACCCAAAACGCCTACACCGGCCTGACGCCCCATCACTATCTGGAGCTGCTGGCATGGATGCTCAGCCCCGGCAACAAATCGGTTTTAGCCAAAGCGGCGGACCAGGGGTCCGCGGCCCCTGCTGGAGCGGTGGTCTTGCCGGGCGCCGATCCTCTGGCCGATGGCGACAGCACGCCGCGCAATTTGTTCCGCATGGTCGAGCGCATCGACGATCTGCCGCCCTTTCCGGCCCTGGCGGCCCGCACCCTGGAAACCCTGGCCAAGCCCAATGCCTCCATGGAAGAGGTGGAGAAGACCATCGCCCAGGACCAGGCCCTGGTGGCCAAGATCATCAAGGTTAGCAATTCGGTGTTGTACGGCGGGTATCAGAAGATCGCCTCACTGCGCCAGGCCTTGACCCGTCTGGGCGTGAAGACCACCAAGAGCCTGATCCTGGCAGCTTCCACGCGCGGCTATTTCTTCAAAAACCGCAGCGTCATGAACACCTACGGACAGTTCCTCTGGCAGCACGCGGTCGAGACCGGCATGGCCTGTCGGCGCATCGCGGAGAGCCTGGGCCATGAAGATCCCGAGCAGGCCTTCATCGCCGGCATCATGCACGATATCGGTAAACTGGTCATCCTCATGCTCGATGACGAGAAGTACAAAGAGATCCAGCGTTTGAAAACCATCGACAAGCTCACCACGGTGGTGGCCGAAAAGGAACTGCTCGGCACGGACCACGGCACCCTGGGCCGGTTGTTGATGGAGAAATGGCGCATGCCCGAAACGGCCCAGGTCTGCGCCCAGTACCATCACACGCCGGCCCAGGCGCCCCAATATGGCCCCTTGGCCAACCTGGTGGCGTATGGCGACTACCTCAGCCACAAATTGAGCAACCATCCCCTCTCCGATCATCTCGAAGACGAAATCCTGGCCGGCGCCTTGAAGCGGGCCCTGGGTCTGACCGAACCGCTCCATGCGGAGCTGCTGGCCACAATCCAAACCGATTTCCAGAGCAGCGATATCCTGGGCGAAGGCTGAAAAAGAACGCCCCTCCTCACCGAGTGAAGAGGGGCGCAAAAGGCCCAATGCCGTCTTGCGACAGGCCGTTAATCGACGGGCGTGCCGATGGGCAGAATGCCGGCGGCGATCTTGGCCCGCATTTCGTACTTCTTCAACGGCGACTCGTGCAGAATCATCATCTTCTGGGCCGCCATGGAACCCTCGGCGTGCACGGTGGTCACCTCGTGGAAGGCCGCCTCGTGGGAGGCCACGTGGCGCATGGTTTCGTGGATCATGCGCATGCGCTCTTCGGTGGAGTAATCGGCCGAGCCACCCAGATAATGCTCCAGGTAGTCGTGAATCTCGGGATTGTCCCAGTCTTTCTTATCCGGCGAAGTGGCCAAGATGCCGCCGCCGATATCCTGGATCAGCTTGACGAACTCGTGATACTTGCTGGCAAAGTGCAGCTTGGCCATGTTGGCGATGAGCGGGTTGGGCACGGCGATGTCGCCGAACATGACCGGCTTTGCGGCCGCCGCGTCGGCCAGGGCGCGCAAGGTCTCTACGTAGGCGGCGATGTCCGCCAGTTTCTCGCGGATGTGGCTCACCTTGAACAGGCCGTTGTACTTGGCCATGGCCACAGCGCAGCCGGCCATGACCTCCACGTTGGGCACCTTGTAGCTGATGGCCGTGAAGCGGTGGAAGGTGGCGAAGGTATAGGCGATGTTCATGGAGTGCTGCCACTCGCCGCACATGAAGACGCGGTCCCAGGGCACGAAGACGTTGTCGAAGACGATCATGGCTTCGGTGAGCTCGCGCACCGGCCGGTCGGCGTGGAACTCCTTGTCCGACCAGGGGCCGCGGCCATTGCGGCAGATGAAGGTGATGCCCTTGGTGTTGGCCGGGATGGCGAAACTGACGGCGTAATCGGCCTCGTTTTCGCGCATCTGGCGGGTGGGCACCACCATGATTTCGTTGGCCGCCGGCGCGCTGGTGATATGAATTTTAGCGCCTTTGACGAAGATGCCCTCCTTGTTTTTATCCACCACATGCAGGTAGTAATCGGGATGCTTCTGGTGGGCCGGCTCCTTGCCTCGATCGCCCTTGACGCAGGTGATGGCGCCGCAGGTGTGCAGATCGTTCTTGCGCAGGTGCTCGAGAAAATTCTTGGCGTTGGCCTCGTACTGCTTGTTGCCCATCTGCTTGGCCACGGCCATGGCCGCATTGAGACAGTCGGTGCCGATATCCTTGCCGAAGGGCAGGCCGCCGGTCAGGCGCATTAAGGTGTGAATGGCCTTGGTGCGGTTGGCCAGATCCTCGGGTGTTCTAGGGGTTACATAAAAACGGTTGATGGGTTCACCCGTTTCCGGGTGTTTGGCGATGAGCAGGTCCCTGGTCTTCTGGTCGCCCTTTTGAGCCAGTTCATAAGCGGCGCCGATGGTATCCACGGTAAGACCCAGAACGCGGTGTTTGGTGATGTCCTCCACCCGTTCGCCGCTGATATAGACTTTGCGGCCATCGCGTAGACTCTGTTTGTACTCCTCAACGGTACGAATGCCCATGATCTTTCCCCCTCTTGTTTGTATGGTTGAATGAATCCCCCATAAACCTTCGGGCTTTGTTGCCAGCACGTTCGGTTTACAGCTTGGACTTGAACGGAATGCCCGCGAAAAAGTTAGATGCTAAAGCGTATTACCGGCCTTGCTTCTCAAGATTCCCTTCTTAAATCAAAGCATCGCCCACATTTGATGTAAAGCAGAACAAATACTGAAGCTGGTTCAAACTTATATGAATGATTGGCCGTCCGTCAAGATGACCATAAAATATTTCTGAGCGAGTGTTCGATTTATATAAAAATTATTTTATTTATTATTGCAGATAATTAAACCAAAAATGACGCGTCAGGCTTGACGCGTAAAATATTCTCCGGCGCGCAGCAGCAGCACCAACTCCGCTTCGCTGGCAATGGGGGCGGGGAAACAGGTATAGGCCTTTCCCAAGGCCTGGATGCCGTGGGCGTCCGAACCGCCGACGCCGGCCACGCCCAACCGCCGGGCCGCATCCTGGGCCAATTGGTTCATCTCCGGCGGCAGGCTGCCGTTGAGAGTTTCGATGGCCACCAACCCACTGAGCTGGAGCACCCGATCCCCCAGGGCGCTGCCCACCATGCCGGGCTGGTAGGGGTGGGCCGGCACGCCCACGCCGCCCCGGCGCGCCACCCACTCCATGACCGTCTGCATGGGCAAGCCCGGCGGGAAATCGCCCTTGCCGGCGCGCACGCCGTAAATCAACAGATGGCCTTCGGCGGCGCGATACTCCAGGCCCCGGAAGATGGGGAAGCGCTCCTGCTGCGCGATACGCACGAACGGCTGGCTCAAATCGTAGGAGTGGTGCTCGGTGATGCATAGGCCGTCCAAGCCCGCCCGGCGCGCCTGGGCCACCACCTCCGCGGGCCGGATGGCCGAGTCGCCGCCCAGGACCGTGTGCACGTGCATATCGACTTTAAACATCTTCTTCTCTACTCAGCACTTAACGGGAATCTTCTCTTTCTGCTTTTCCAGCCGGCGCATCTGGCTGCGGGCCTTGGCCTCCTTGTTGCGGCGGCACTCCTCATCGGTCTCCAAGGCCAGCGGGGGGACCTCTTTGGGCTTATACTTCTCATCCAGGCTTACGAAGGTCAGGTAGGCCGAGGCCACGTGGCGCACATCCCCGCTGAGCAGGTTTTCGGCCTCCACGCGCACGCCGATCTCCATGGACGACCGGCCCACGTAATTGAGACTGGCTTTGAAGGTCAACAGCTCGCCGACGAAAGCCGGATGGTGAAAATCGAGCCGGTCGATGGAGGCCGTGACCACATTGGCCCGGGCGTGGCGATAGGCCACGATGCCGGCTGTATTGTCGATATGCTTCATGATGACGCCGCCATGCACATTGCCCGCCGGGTTGGTGTCCGACGGCATTACCAGATGGGAAACCACCAGGTTGGTGTCGCTGACCTTTCGCTCTTTCAACATGCAATCCTCCCTCGATAGCACCACCGCGAGTCCGGGTGCGGTTCAAAATGGCACTCAAGGTATGATTCCAGGTCGGTTTTGGCAAGTAAAAAGGCGATGGGGGCAATGATCGCAGGAACGCGGAGAAGTTCTTCGACTCAAGCCGCGAACGGTTGCCGGGCCGCGGGCAACTCTTCCTTGACCGCAAGTCCCAGGGTCTCCAGGGTGTAAGGCTTTTTGAGATACCGGCGGGCGCCCAGTTGCAGGGCCTTTTTGACCCGCTCGGTTTCCGAGTAGCCGCTGGTGATGATCACCCGTTGGCGCGGCCTCTCCGACCAGATGCACTCGTAGGTCTGAAGGCCGTCGATGCCGGGCTCCATGATCATGTCCAGCAGCACCATATCGACCGGATTGTGTTGCAGGTATTGGATGGCCTCCTGCCCCGAAGCAACCGCCACCGCTTCGTATCCCAACTGGGTGAGGATGGCCGTGGCGATCTCGCGCTGCTGGGCCAAATCGTCCACCACCAGGATTTTTTCGCCATGGCCGCGCAAATCTTCCACTTCTGGTGGCCGTTTGCGCGCCGATGGGGCCTGGCGGGTGACCGGGAAGTAAAGCGTGAACGTGGTGCCCTGCCCCGGACTGCTCTGCAGGTCCAGATATCCCTTGTGGTCCTGGACCGTGGCCCAGACCACCGACAGTCCGAGCCCCGTGCCGCTGCGGCCCATTTTCTTTTTGGAGAAAAAGGGCTCGAAGATCCGGGCTTGATCTTCGGTGGAAATCCCCATGCCGCTGTCGGCCACCGAGAGCACGGTGTAGTCACCCGGTTGCACGTGGTCGTAGCCTTTGATGGGATGGTCCACATATCCGCTGCGCGTGGTGATGGTGATGGCGCCGCCGTCGGCCATGGCCTCGGCCGCGTTGGAGACCAGGTTCATGATGGTCTTGGACAGATGCACGGGCGAGCCCATGATGTTCATTAAATGCTCGTCCAGGTCGGTGTGAATTTTGACCCGCGGATGGAATGACTTCATTTTGAGAAATTCGGGGCTGTTGAAATAGGAGACGATGAGGTCGTTCAGGCGCACGGGCTCGGCCACGGTCACGCCGCGTCGGGCCAGGGTCAGCAGATCCTGAACGATGGCGCTGGCTTTCAATCCAGAGGACTTGATGCCTTCCAGGGGATGGCGCAAGGGGCTGTCCGTGGGCAGTTGCATCAACACCAGATCGGGATAACTCACGATCCCCGAGAGAATATTGTTAAGATCGTGGGCTACGCCGCCGGCCAGGCTGCCGATGGTCTCCATCTTCTGCGCCCGCAGGATCCGGCGATCCAATTCCTGGCGCTGCTGCTCGCCGCGCTTGCGATCGGAGATGTCGCGCAGCATCCCGCGACACCCGAGCACGCCGCCTTCTCCGCCGGTAACCGGCATGGCCGATAGGTCAACGCAGAGCGGCGCGCCTTGCAAAGGGCAGATCTCCAGGTCGTTGATGCGCACGGCGCCGCCGGATTCGGGGCTGCCTTCCAGCATTTGGGAAAGACGCACGACCGCTTCGGCCGGGAACAGGGTCTTGAAGTCCATGCCGGGGCAGGTCTCATTGGCAAAGCCGACCATGCGATAGAAGGCGTTGTTGAAAAAGGTCAAGCGGCCTTGGGTATCGAGTTCGAAGTAACCTTCGTCCAGGCTTTCGATCATGTGGCGATACTTCTCTTCGCTGCGCTTGAGCGCCTGTTCGGTCCGCTTGCGGTCGGTGATATCCCGGGCGATGCCCTCGTAGCCGTCCGGGTTGCCGGCCGCATCGTAAAGCATTCTGATGGAGACGGACACGAGCCGTTCGCCGCCGGCCTTGTGCCGGGCGCTGAGCTCGAAATCCTGGACTTCACCTTTCCGGGACAAGGCGGCCGACAACTCCGCGCGCTGGTTGGGGTCAGCGTAGACCTCCGCGACCGGTTTGCCCAGCAACTCCTCGATGGAATCATAACCGAGCAAACGGGCGGCCGAGGGGCTGAGCATCGCTACCCGACCCTGGGCGTCCACCCGCACAAAGATATCCAGCATGCTCATGACGATGCCGCGGTAAGCATTCTCGCTCTGAGCCACGCGAGCTTCCGAGGCCACAATCCGGCGATGGGCCTGGTCCGCGCGGCGCCCCAGGATCGACAGCAGGGTCAAAAGCGCCAATAGCAGCAGCGGCAGGGCGATCACCGGCATGCAACGCAGCACGATGTTGCGCGTCCAATCCCGGGCGTCGATGTCGATTCCCAGCACCGCCATGGGCATTACCGCATCGCGGCCCTGGATGGGCACCAGGGCACTGACCCAGTTGCCCCAGTGATCTTCAATGGGGCCTTCCACGAAGGGCATCCCGGTGAGGAACACCTGTCGGAACTGCTCGCTGGCTTCGGTGTAAATCTCTCCCGGCGGCGAATGCTCCTCGGAATCGGGGGGCTCCGAATCCACATAGAAAAAGATAGCCCCACCCTCCTGGATACCGGCCAGATAGACAAAACGGCACAGGTCATCGGCCTGACGCACTCGGTGCAAGCGTTCCTTGAGCGTTCGATAAAACGGCTGATCGAGATCGGCGGGGGTACCGCTCAACGGGGCCAACTCCTCCTGGTCGATGCCGGCCGCTACCATCTGGGCCCGGATCAGCATGCCTGCGCGCATGCGGGCATCCTCGGACCGGGCCGTCCAAAGCGTAGCTGCCATGCCCAACAGCAGAATGGTCACCATCGGACCAATATAAAAGCGCCTAAAAATGAGCTTCAATTTAGCTGTTCGGCTGGTTTCTTCAGTTCCTGACATCGACGTCGGTGTTCCCTCCATGGATGGACCCTTCGTGTATATCGGCCCAAATGCCGGCGGGCTTTAGCTTCCCGGCTCTGGACGGCCCGGCGGCGATCAAAACCGTAGGGCCGTCGGCACCCACCCATAAAAAAAGCGCCGCACCCGGTCGGGGTGCGGCGCATGCCCTTGGCCCTTGGATATTGGTAGGGCTATTCGTAAATCTTTTCGGCGGTGGACAGAATATCGTAGGGGAACTCCACCTTGTATTTCTTGGCGGTTTTGGCGTTGATCACCAGCTTGCCCTTTTTGCTCATTTTATACACCTGGTTGGGCTCCGCACCCTTGAGAATATCGATAGCCGATTCGGCGGCCATTTTCCCCATGGCGTTTTCCGAGGTCACGATGGAAAAAAGGGCCCCGGCCTCCACATCCACTTCCGAGGCGGCAATCACCGGCACCTTGGCGTTCTCCACGGTCCAGGCGGTCAGCTCCTTGCGGCTCAACTCCTTGCCGTCCTTGACGATACGGCTGGTGTCGGCCAAATAGATGAACTCTTCGGGGAAATTCTTGACCTGTTTTTCCCACTGTTCAAAGGTGTCGATCAGGTACATCTCCTTGAAACGCACGCCCGACTCTTTTTCCAGGATGTCGGCCCGGCCTTGGAGCGTGGTGCGGGTACCGGCCATGGAGGCGCTGTTCTTGCTCATCAGGGCCACGGTCTTGACGTTGAGAATCTTGCGGGCAATGGTCCAGATATCCTTGGCATAGGAGGCCCGGATAATACCGGTGACATTGTCCATGGGCATGCCCAACTGGCCGGGGGCGCCGAAAATCCAGGTAAAGACCACTGGAATGTCTTCGATGCGCGCGCCGACAAACTTGAGGGCGTCGTCGTTGAGGGTGATGATCAGGTCCGGCTTGAGGGCCCGGGCCTTGGCGATGATCTCGTCCGCGCGCTTGGTTTTGTTCTCGTCGCTGCCGGCCGTATCCAGTTCCACCCACAGGTATTCGGGGGTGATGCCGACCGCCTTGAACCCTTCGTTGATGCCGTCGTAAACCAGGTTATAACCGATTCCGGGCGCGCTCGCCTGGCTGACGCCGGAAATGACCACCACCTTTTTGGACGCCAAGGAAGCCGCGTCGGCCGCCATAGCCGGAGCGGCCAGCAGCACCGCTGCCAACACGCATGCCGTCATCCAGAATACGAATCGAATTTTCATAAGCTCCTCCTTTATGGGCTTTTTGGGTTGAGGCGATTCGCCCTGAATCGCACGCCAAACGCTCCCTGGTGCAATCGCTGAACCAAGAAATTGATGCCCTTTTATCGGTCAATAAGTATCGGGACTTAAATTTTTCTTGGCCGAGGGCGGATGGGCGGCTCTCTAATTTGCTAATCCTGCGCCGAAAACGGTCGATATTGAACCTGGCTGCCCTAGCCATAGTGTCGAAATCGTTGATCCAATCCCTGGGCGCCCGGAGAGCTTCGCCATGAATCCAAAAAAGAGCCAGAACACCCCTTCGATCCTAATCGACATGATCATGGACATTCCGTTCTTTGCCATGCTCGATAGCCTGGAACTGGCCGTGGTGGCCAAACACATGAACTACTACGAGATCATCATGGGGGAGACCCTGTTCCGTGAGGGCGATCCGGGAGATTCGGTCTGCTTCGTGGTCAATGGGGCACTGGACGTATATAAACAGGCCTCCACAACAGGAAAACCGGTGCACCTGGCAACGGTAACGAGGCACAAGTCCATCGGCGAGATGGCGGTTATCGACGAATACACGCGCTCGGCCACGGTCAAGGCCCGCAGCGACACCGGCATTGTAGCCCTAACCAAAAGCGGTTTTAATGCCATTCTCGACGAAAATCCCAAAGTGGGTGCCGCCATACTCAAAAAGATCGCCACCTTGGTGAGCATGAACCTGCGCCGCACATCCTCCAAGCTGGCGGACTATATGAATGCGCTACCGATTACGTAGTTCGTCTCCATCCAAGAATGGACGCAAAAACATCTCACCCCGGGATGACCGATAGTCAATCCTTGCGCACCTCTTCGAGGGACGCGTAAAAATCCAACACTTCCGGATTCATGAGCGCATCGCGGTTACTCACCGGCTGGCCGTCGATGGTCTTGCGCACGGCCATCTCTACTTTTTTCATGTTCAGGGTGTAGGGGATGCCCGGCACGGCGATGATCTTGGCCGGCACATGGCGTGGCGAGGCCTGGGCGCGGATGGTGGCGCGGATTTTTTCCTTGAGCGTTGCATCCAGATCGAAGCCGGGCTTGAGCTTGACGAAGAGCAGCACGCGCACATCGCTTTTCCAATCCTGGCCCACGACAATGCTGTCTTCGATCTCGGCGATCTGCTCCACCTGGCGGTAGATCTCGGCTGTGCCGATGCGCACGCCGCCGGGGTTGAGGGTGGCGTCCGAGCGGCCGTAGATGGTCACCCCGCCCCGGGCGTTGATCAGGATGAAGTCGCCGTGGCGCCAGATGTTGGGATACTTTTCGAAATAGGCGCCACGGTATTTGGCCCCGTCCGGATCGTCCCAGAAGTAAATCGGCATCGAAGGAAAGGGTGCTGCGCACACCAGCTCGCCCTTGCGATCGATGACCGGCCGGCCCTCTTCGTCGAAAGCCAGCACTTTCATGCCCAGGCCGCGACCCTGCAATTCACCCGCACAGACCGGGTCCAGGGGATTGCCCAGGGCAAAACAGCCGTTGAGGTCCGAGCCGCCTGAGATGGAAGCCAGTTGCAGATCCTGCTTGATGTCGGCATAGACGTAGGCGAAGTTCTCCTCGGTCAACGGCGAGCCGGTGGACAGAATCGTGCGCAGCGTCGGCAGCTTGAAGCGTTGGCCGATGCGGGCGCCCATGTTCTGCAGGGCGCCGATGTATCCCGCGCTGGTGCCGAAGACGGTGATGCCCTCTTCTTCGGCCATGTGCCAGAGCGCCTCGGCATCGGGGTGGAAAGGATTGCCGTCGTAGAGGACCAGCGTGGCACCCACGCCCAGGGCGCTGACCAGCCAGTTCCACATCATCCAGCCGCAGGAGGTGTAGTAGAAGATGGTATCCTCGCGCCGCAGGTCGGTGTGCAGGATCATCTCCTTGAGCTGGTTGAGCAGCACGCCGCCCGCGCTCTGCACCATGCATTTGGGCAAGCCGGTGGTGCCCGAAGAGTACATGATGTACAGGGGATGGCCGAAGGGTACGGCCGCAAAGGGAATTTCCCGCTCGGTGGCGACGGCAAAATCGTTCAGCAGCACGGCCTTGGAAATGGCGTCGATGGCCGGGGCGGCCGTAAGATGGGGCACCACCACCACCCGCTCGATGGACGGCAGGCTCTTGAGCATCTCGCCGATGCGTTCCAGGCAGTCGAACCGGCGGCCCTTGAACATATAGCCGTCGGCGGTGAAGAGCACGCGCGGAGCGGTCTGGCCGAAGCGGTCCAGCACCCCGCGGATGCCAAAATCGGGCGAACACGAGGACCACACCGCCCCCAACGAGGTGGCCGCCAGCATGGCGACGACCGTCTCGGCGATGTTGGGCATGAAGCCCACCACCCGGTCCCCGGGCTGGATGCCGTGATTTTTCAAAGCCCAGGCCAGGGCACGCACCTGGGCGTGCAACTGGGCATAGCTGATGCGCACCGGCCCGCGGTTTTCGCAGCGCGACACCAGGGCGATACGCTCATCCCGGTAAGCCAGCAGGTTTTCGGCAAAGTTGAGCGTGGCGCCTTCGAACCAGCGGGCGCCCGGCATTTTGATAGGATCGTCGATCACCGCCGTATAAGGGGTGTGCAGGCGGATTTTAGAAAAGGATAGAAACGTTTCCCAGAATTCGGGGATGTGCTCCACGGACCATTGGTACAGTTCGCTGTAAGTCTGGAGCTTCTGCTTAAAATCCCGGTTTACGATCTCCATGAAAGCGGCCATGTTCGAAGCCGCCGCCCGCTGCGCCGATGGCGCCCATAATTGTCGACCCATGCAACCTCCTGGCAAGGTTTCGGTCCAACCCCCATGTGAGAGCTATTAAAAGATCATTCCCCAAATCCGACCACCGGGCAAGTGTTTTTCCAGACCCCACCAAGGGACGTCACCCCTCCCGCCGGGCCAGGGTTTGTTCCAGGCTCTCCAGGTGGCCGCCGGCCGAGTGCAGGACGATGGCTTCGAACAACCGTTGTACGCTGATCTTGCCGCCGAAGGCGGGAAGGTCGGCGCTACACGCAAGATCGCCGTCGCTCAGTCCGGCGACAAATTCCACCATCGCCCGGCCGTTGCCCTCGAGAATGGCGGTTACCTCGGCCTTGGTGCAGGCCGCGTACTTGGCAGCCTGGGCTTCGTTGCGGGCCAATATCGCTTCCTCTGTCACCTCGGGCACGGGCAAGCCGGCGACCATCATTTTGGCCAGTTCCACGATGCGGTAGTGGGTGGCACCCACGTGCCGGGCGACAGCGCCGACGTTCCATTTTTCGCTGTCGGTGGAGCGCCGCCAGGCGTCATCGCCGGCGGCTGTTACCAGGGAAACGAGGCGGTCATTGAAAGCTTTCAGTCGTTGGGCCAATTCTTGGGCGCGCGTGCTCATGGAACCCTCCCTTTATTTATGGTTGACGGGACGATGGGCTTGTTTTTGAAGTTCGCGGCGGATAATGGCCTGCAGGCGGACCGCGTGGTTGGAAAAGATAAAATCCACCTTACGATTCAACTCACGGAAGAGGCAGTTGGCCGATTGGGGATAGGCGGTGCCCACCTGCTGTACGCAAGCGTGGTGGGCACGTACCTGGGTGCCGCGCAACAGTGCATAGTGGGTACACAGACCGCCCCACCCTTGCCCGCGCACCCAATGGCTGAGGGCATCCGGCCAGTGAAAGGCGATGGCCAGCCGGCAACGATCGGGAAAGCCTTCGATGCTCTGCAGGGTCTCGGGTTGCAGGGCCATGAAATGGAAATCGTCGCAAGCCGCCAACCCGGCCAGGGCCTCGCCCAGGCTGCGGCTCTGGGTATCGGCATTCGGCCAGGCGCAGGCTTTGATCTCGATCATCAGGTGCAGGCGCCGGCCGTAGCGTGCCACCACCTCGGCCAGGCAAGGCACGGCCGGCGCGATGCGTTGCAGCTCGGACCAGGTCAGGGCCGCCACCTCGCCGGTGGCCTGGTGCACTCGCATCAGGTCCGGGTCGTGAGCCACCACCGGCACGCGGTCGGCCGTCCAGCGCACGTCCAGTTCGATGCCCCACGCGCCCGCCGCCGCGGCCCGGTCAAAGGCCGCCAGGGTGTTTTCCCGCACGCGTCCGTCGTCGCAATCGCCGCGATGGGCAATGATGCGGGCGTGGCGCAAGGCCGCCACGGAGGGCACCGGCTGGGGCCAGCGGGCGAAAAAACCATCCATGAGCGCCATCAAAGCGCGCTCGACGAGGGGGGGAAGCGCCATACGGTATTAATGATAGTTAGTATCCATCCGGGGATGAGATTTTAAAATAGCACTTTCCGGATGGACAATAGTTAGTTGACGATCAGTACGGAGATGTCCTTGGCGCCATTGAACACTTTCTGGGCGGTGCTGCCCAGGAAAAAATCCTTGACGGCCGAGAGGCCCCGGCGGCCGATGACGATCAGGTCGTAGCCCTTTTCGGCCTCCGCCAGGATATCCCGGGCCACGCCGCGTTTTTTGTCCTCGATCTTGATCGTCACCCCATCGGCCGGGAAACCGGCTTCGATAAGCTTATCCTTGGCTTTCTTCATGGCCGCGTTCACCAGCTCGCGCTTCTTGTTTTCCAATACACAGAAGCTGGCCTGCTGGGATTTGAAGATCGGCGTAAGCTCGGGACTGTCCATTTTGCAAAGGGCGGCGGTATCGAGCACGACGCAGTACAAGGTCACCGGGTTGCTGGTGGCAAAGCGCTTGGCCACGAAGGCCACGGCGCGTTGGGCGTTTTCCGAATCATCGACGGCGACCAATATCTTTTGCGGCATATCTCCTCCCTTGGGTCATCGTGAAGGTGAAAGTTGTCCGGCAGGCGACCGGCTCACGGCCATGGTTTTTCTTATAGGCAGGCCACCGCGCGAAGTCCATAATTTTTTGTGGACCCTTGGCCGGGCCTGGTTTATGAAACCCCAGACGCAACGCAAGTGAAAGGAAACCATGTCCGACACCCACCCGCCCATCCGGGCCGTGCTCTTCGACTTCGACGGCACCCTGACCCTTCCGGGGGCCCTGGATTTTCCGGCCATCAAACAGGACCTGGGATGCCCGCCCGATCAGGCCCTGTTGGAATACCTCGACACCCTCCATGAACCCGAGCGACGCCGGGCCGCCCAGGCACGCCTGGCATTTTTCGAATCCCAAGCCGCCCGGCGGTCAAGGCCCAATGCCGGCGCCCAGGAGCTGGTGGCCTGGCTCAAAACGCGTCGGGTAGCAGTGGCCATCCTCACCCGCAACAGCCGGGCGTCGGTGCTGTGCGCCCTTGAAAACTTCAATCCCGTGAACGCCGACAGCTTCGACCTGATCGTCACCCGGGACGATCCCGTGGCGCCCAAGCCCAGCGGCCAAGGCGTTCTGTTCGCGGCCCGCGCCCTGGGCGTAAAGCCTGCCGAGATGCTCATGGTGGGCGACTTCATCTTCGACTGCCAGGCCGGCCGCGCCGCCGGCGCCCGCACCGTGCTGCTCGACCCCCACGACGACCCGCGTCTGGCTGCTGCCTGCTGCGACCACCGCATCCGTTTGCTCGCCGAACTGCAGACGCTGCTGGATTGAGATCCCCGTCCGGCAAAAGAAAAACATTTCTAAAGCCTTGGAACGCTGCAACCGATAAAAAGGAGGGAAATTAAACTTCCAGCAAAAGGATATCGGCATGAGCAATGTGACAGCTCTCGATGAGGCGGTAGCCAAGGATTGTTTTCCGGGCTACGAAGTGGATGCAGTTGTTTTTTATGGCGATCCGAGTCGCATTTACCGGGCGCGCCGCCGATCCAACGGCATGCCCGTCATGCTCAAGACGCTACGGGACGAACGTACCGCCCGGGAGGCGTCGGCCTTGCTCAAGCACGAATTCGAGGTGGCCAAGCGGCTCAATGTATCCAATGTTATTCGGGTATTCGCCCTCGAGCGCCACAACAACCTGCCGGTCATCGAGTTGGAGGATTTCGGCGGCGACTCCCTGGACAACATCGGCCGGCTGCGGCGCTTCGGCATCGAGGAGCTGCTGGGCATCGCCATCCAGTTATGCCAGGGCCTGATCGAAATCCACGCGGCCAATATTATCCACAAGGACATCAACCCGTCCAACATCGTTTATAATCCCGCCACCGGGGTGGCCAAGATCATCGACTTCGGCATCTCCACCTACCTGACCCGCGAACAGGCCGCGCTGACCAGCCCCCAGGTGTTCGAGGGCAGCCTGCCGTACATCTCGCCCGAACAGACCGGTCGCATGAACCGCTCCATCGATTACCGCACCGATTTTTACTCGCTGGGCGTGACGCTCTACGAGCTGCTCACCGGGCGGCCGCTGTTCATCGTCAGCGAGCCCATCGAGTGGTTCCACTGCCACATCGCCAAGCAGCCGGTCCCGCCGGCCCAGATCGACCCGGCCATTCCGGCCCCGGTATCCGAAATCGTGATGAAATTGCTGGCCAAAACCGCTGAAGATCGCTACCAAAGCGCCCAGGGCATCCAGGCCGATCTGCGCCATTGTCTGGAAGAGCTGCGCCAGACCGGTACGATCAAGCCGTTCATATTGGGCGGCCACGATACCTCCGACCGTTTCCAGATTCCCCAGCGTCTCTACGGCCGCGAAAGTGAAGTGGCTCAATTGCTGCTGAACTTCGAGCGGGTCGGCCGCGGCGGCAGCAAGATGATCCTGGTATCGGGATACTCGGGTATCGGCAAGACCTGCCTGATCAAGGAAATCTACAAACCCATCACCGAGCGCCGGGGCCATTTCGTTTCCGGCAAGTTCGACCAACTGCACCGCAACATTCCCTACAGCGCCCTGGCCGCCGCCTTGCGCGACCTGGTGCGGCAACTTCTGACCGAACCCGAGGAGCACCTGGCCATCTGGCGGGCCAAGATCCTGGAGGCGGTGGGTATCAACGGGCAACTGATGATCGATCTGATCCGCGAGCTGGAGCTGATCATCGGGCCCCAGCCGAGCCCCCCCCAGGTTCCACCGCTGGAGGCCGAGCAGCGCTTTCACCGTGCCTTCCTGCGCTTCATCCAGGTCTTCTGCCGGCCGGAGCACCCCCTGGCGATCTTCCTGGACGACCTGCAATGGGCCGACAGCGCCAGCATGCGGCTGCTCGACCTGCTGCACCGGGGCGAATCGGGCATCACCCATCTGCTGTTGATCGGCGCCTACCGCGACAATGAGGTCCAGACCGGACACCCCGTGGCGCTCTGGCTCAAGGAGATCCGCACCCAGGAGTCGCCGCCCGATGAAATCCGGCTGCGGCCGTTGAGCATCGAGCATCTGACCAGCATGCTGGCCGATACGCTGGGCGCCGATCGCGTCGGCGTCCAGAGCCTGGCGCAAATCATCGATCAGAAGACCGGCGGCAATCCTTTTTTCACCGAAGAGTTCCTCAAGGCCATGCACCAGCAGGGCATGATCGTCTTCTCCCGGACCGACGGCCGCTGGGTCTGCGACATGGATCGCATCCGGGGCCAGCGCATCACGGACAACGTCGTGGACCTGATGACCACCAAGCTCCAGCGCCTGGCGCCGGAAACCCGCCGGCTACTCGAACTGGGCGCCTGCATCGGCTTCCGCTTCCCCTTGAGCGAACTGGCCGTGGTCACCGAGGAGAAGCCCACGGTGGTGGCCCAGCGCTTGCGCCGGGCCATCGAGGAGGGCTTGATCGCCCCTATCGGCGACGCCTACCAGTTGATCGAACTGGAGCAGATGCCGGATCTTTCGGAAGTCACCGTCGAATTCGCCTTTGCCCACGACCGCATCCATCAGGCGGCCTATGCCCTCCTGGACCATGCCGGGCGCCGCGAGACCCATCTGAAAATCGGGCGCCTGCTGTGGCAACGCCTAACCGAAGCCGAGCAGAGCGAGCATCTTTTCGAGATCACCAATCATCTCGACCTGGGCCTGGAACTGATTGACGATCCGGCCGAACGCCTGGCCCTGAGCCGCCTGAACCTGGCCGCCGGCCGGCGCGCCAAGAGCGCCAACGCCTACCTGCCGGCCCTGGAATATTTGCAGATGGCGCTGGCCTTGTTGGACGAGGACGATTGGAAGACCGACTACCAGTTGGCCCTTGAAATCCACGCCGAAGCGGCCGAAGGCGCGTATCTGGCCGGCGCCTATGAAACCATGGACGAGCTGCTGGCCGCTGGTCTGGGCCATGCCCGGGACCTGCTCGACAAGGTCAAGTTCTACCTCGTGCAACTGTCGGCCTGCATGGCCCGCGGCCAACTGCTGGAAGCCATCGATCTGGCCAAGCCGGTGCTCGCCCAACTGGGCCACCACTACCCGGCCAAACCGACCATGGGCCACATCCTGGCGAAACTGGTTCAACTCAAATGGCGCCTGCGCGGCAAGAGCATGGACGACCTGCGCAACCTGCCCGAGATGACCGATCCCAAACACCGGGCCGCCATGAGCATCGGCACCAAAATCGGCAGCGCGGCCATGTTCGCCCAGCCCAATCTGCTGCCTTTGATGATCCTGCATGGCGCCAAGGTCTCCTTCGAACAGGGCCATGCCCCCGAATCTTTGGCCACCTACGCGGCCCTGGGGATGATCTTCGCCGAAGTCCTGGGCGATGCCGATCGCGGCCTGGCCTTCGGTCAATTGGGCATAGAGCTGACCCAACGTTTTCAGGCCAAGACCATCGAAGGCCGGGTGCATCATGTTTACAACGCCATGGTGCGCCATTGGAAAGAACCCGCCCGCAACAGCCTCGAGCCCCTGCACGAAGCTTTCCGGCTCTGTCTGGAACAAGGCGATTTCGAATATGCCGCCCACGCCGTGGCCGTGCGGCTGGCCTATGCCTACGAATGCGGCCAGGACCTCAAGCACCTGGCCAACGAACTGATCGAATTCCGGGCCAGCATGAAACCGCTCAAGCAAGGCCCGCGGGTTTACTATCTGGATTCCATGTTGCAGAGGGTCGATTGTCTGATGGGCAATGCCCCCGATCCGGCCCGGCTCAAGGGCCCGTACTACGATATCGATGATATGACGCCCAACAACGAGAAGTCCGGCGACAAGAGCCTGGTGATCAGCGATCGCATGAGCCAGATGCTGCTCTTCTATCACTTCGGGCATCACCGGGAGGCTCTGGCCCTGGCGGGCCAGAAAAATGCCGGAACGAGCGGCGGGGTGCGCGGCATGTACTTCGCCCTGACCTATTTTTTGATGGATACCCTGGTCCGTCTGGCCAACGTGCCCGGCGCCGACAAACGCACCCGGCGGGGCTTGCTGCGCAAGGCGGCTTCCAACCATCGCATGCTCAAACGCTGGGCCAGGATGAATCCGGCCAACGCCTTGAACAAGCAGCGCCTGGTGGAAGCCGAGCGCAAGCGCGTCCTGGGCCGCCACTTCGAAGCCCATATGCTCTACGACGAATCCATCCGCCTGGCCCGGGGCCAGGGGTTTATCCATGAGGAGGCCCTGGCCTATGAGCTGTGTGGCAGCATGCATGCCCAGGCCGGCCGCACGACGCTGGGCGATGCCTATCTGGCCAAGGCGCGCGACCTCTATCGCCATTGGGGCGCCCAGGCCAAGGTGGACGACCTGAAACGCCGTTATCCGCAACTGATCGAAAGACTGCATCCCAAGACGGGTAAAACCACCTCTTTGGCCGCCCCCATGGCCAGCGTCGATGTGGGCTCGCTGATCAAGGCGCTCAAGGCCATTGCCGAGGAGAAGATCCACAGCCGCATGGTGGAAACCATCATCGCCACCTCCATCGAGTTTGCCGGCGCCCAGCAAGGCATGCTCTTGCTGCGCAATCCCGGAGGGGTACTCAATATCGAGGGTGAGGCTTCCGTGGACGGCGGCGATCCGCGCATTCTGCAATCCATCCCGCTGACGGCCGCCCGACTGCCCCTGGCGGTCATCCACTACGTGGCCCGCACCCGGAGCAGTATTGTGATCCATGACGCCCAGCAACCCAGCGATCAGGTACCGGGACTCAACCAGGACCCCTATATCAAGGAGCGGGGCATCCGGTCGGTGTTGTGTCTGCCGATCCTGACGGGCAACAAGGAGCAGGGCGATCTGATCGGCATCCTCTACCTGGAGAACAACCGCGCCAGCGGCACCTTCACCCAGGAGCGCTTCGATACCCTGGAGATCATCTGCCTGTCGGCCGCCGGCCGTCTGGAGCTGTCGCGCAAGGCGGTGGTCGACGGCCTCACCGGGCTGTTCAACCACGACTACTTCCAGAATCTGATGAGCCAGGAGTTTGCCTCGGCCCGACGGCACGGCCGGGATCTTTCCATTATTCTGATCGACATCGATCACTTCAAGCGCTTCAACGACACCTGGGGCCATCAGGTGGGCGACCAGGTGCTGCGCGAAGTGGCCCAGGTCATCAAGACCGCCTGCCGCGGCGGCGACACCGTGGCGCGCTATGGCGGCGAAGAGATGGCGGTGATCCTGCCCATGGCCAATTGTGAAAACGCCAGAATCGTGGGCGAACGCATCCGTGCCTCGGTGGAGGCTCACCGGGTGATGCACAACGAGGAGGCCTTGCAGGTGACCATCAGCCTCGGCCTGTCCATATTGGACAGCGCTGTCCGCGACAAGGATGCCCTCATCCGCCTGGCCGACACCGCCCTCTACCGCTCCAAGGCCGAGGGCCGCAACCGGCTGACGGTGGCCTGAGCACGCAGCCCCAAAAGGCCGTGTGGCTAAAGCAGTTCCCGGTAAACCGCACGCATGCGGTCGAACACCCCGGACCAGGATAAGGGCGCCAGGCGTCCGTCGCCGGCCGCCACCCGGCCGGCCGCAACCGCGCAGGCCAACTGCCGATTCAAGGCTTCGGCCAGCGCCGCCTCGAAACGGGGAAGATCTTCCGCCACGGGGGTGTCCGCGCCGATGAGCCGGGGCAGAGCTACGCGCGCCACCACCCCTTGGCCGCACAATCCGGCCGGCATCCAGCCATCGAGCCCCGGCAGGTCGGTCATCACCACCCGGCACCCGCACGCCAGTGCCTCGATCACCACCAACGGCAACCCCTCGTAGAACGAAGGCAAAACAAAAACGTCGGCCGCTTGCAGCACGGCGGCCAGTTCGGGTTGGGCGAGCGCGCCCAGGAAAACCACCTGGGGCAGATCGGCGGCTGCCTCGCGGATGGTTTCGGCGCCGGCATCGCCCGATGCGCCCGCCAGGAGCAAGCGGACCTTTTTGCCGGCCGGGGCCCGGACCCGCCGCATGGCCGCGATCAGCCAGGGGACCCCCTTGGCGGCGCTGATCTTGCCGGCATAGACGATGGTCAGCGTCTCCTGCGCCGCGGGTGCAGGGCAGGCGGCGGGCGGGCGGAACAGGTCGTCCCGAAACCCCGCGCCCACGATGCGGATGCGCTCGGCCGGAATGCCATAGGCCTGCATGATTTGGGCTTTGTTCTCCGCGTGCAGCGCCAGCACCCGGTCCACGGCCGCGCAGGCCGGCCTGACGAAGGGCGCTAACTGGGCGGCGCTCTTGAGCTGGCGCAGCTCGGTGCCGTGGCTGTAGACGCACAGGGGCGTACGCGGGAAAAGCACCCGGGCCAGGGCCGTCAGCAGCCACAGATGGTTGGATTGGATGATGTCCGGCGCGAATCCTTCGGTGGCCGCGGCCAGAGCCGCCGCGAACGCCGCCAGATAGCCGTCGCGCATCTCCGGCGTAAAGGTCGAGAAGCGGGTGGAGACATAGGGCATGACGTCGCTCATGCCGGCAATGGCGAACGGCACCGGCGGGCGGTCGAAGCGCACCGCGAAGATCGCCTCGGGGGTCAGCGGTGGAATCTCCGGCAGGGGCGCCTGCCCGGGCAGACCGATGACCGCGCGCTGAACATATCCGGCCTGGGCCCCACATCGGACCATGGCCATGAGCGCCACGCCGCTGCCGGTCTGGCCGGGCTGTTGGGAGAGCAGGTGTAGCACGTTCGGCCGGAAGGAGGCGCCTTGCATCGATGTTCCCCATGGATTGAAGCAGCGGTTGCGCGCAATGGTCTCCGGCCAACCCGCCGGGATCACGGCGCCTGTGTAAGATCATTTGCAAGCACCCGTCAAGCCTTTCCGACGTTGCGGTAGCGCCGCCGAAGAGAAGCAAAGCGATTGCCGTCGGCGCGGAAGTACTACGGCCCGAGCAGGCCGATGAAGCAGCCGCCGCCACCGCCACCGCCGCCGCCCGAGGTGTCGGAAAGGTCGGCGTGGGCGTTGTCCGCCTCGTCGTTCAGGGCCTTGAGCGCATTGAGACGGCCGCCGGTTTGGGAAGTATCGGCCAGGGCATCCACCAGGTCCACGCTGTCGAGGATCGCGCTTTTCAAGTCGGCGGGCGTCATCTGCGGATCGCGGGATAGCACCAGGGCGGCCACGCCCGAAACCAAGGGGGCGGCCATGGAGGTGCCGCTCATGTAGGCGTAGGCCTCTTCATCCGAAACCGCGCTGACGGTCACGTTGTCGATGAGATAGCCGGCCAGGGCGTTGCTGTCGTTGCTGGTGAAGCGGAAACGGAAGTAGAGCCGGGGGCTGCGGTCCCAGTGGCCCAGATCCGACATGACCAGGGTCCAGTAAGGATAATTTCCGTTAAGGCCCCCATATTTGATGGTGCCCCCCACCTGGAGCGGCAGGTTGGACCAGGAGACGGCGTCGGCGGAAACCTCTACATATAGGTAATCCCGGAAGGCCTCGCTGGCGCCGGTGATCTGAAAGGTTAATCGACAGGCCGTCGCGGCGCTCAAGTCCAAGGAAGGGGACATGGCCCAGTTGTTGGCACCATTGCTGTAGATCTCTTCCGTGGTCAGGGACAGTACCGGGTTGGACCCGCCGTCGGATTCCAAACGCACATCCCAACTGTCCGGGGTGCCGCCCGTGGTCCAACCGGCCAGGGGCGTGGCGCTGAAATTTTCCGTCAGCAGACTTTGCCAATCCATGCCCAGGCTGTAAATACGCGATCCCGGGGCCGCCAAATGCACGCTGTGCAGGCCGTAGTTGGAAAACCAGGCCAGTTCATCCCGCTGATCGCTGGCCGCCACCGCGATGATGTTTTGCAGGTCGAAACCGGCCGGATAAAACTCATGGCGGTCGGCGTCATCGGCATTGTTGCCGGCGGCGCACACGAAGAGGGCATTGGCGCTGGCCATGACATTGTATAAGGAAGAACTGTAACCGCCACTGCCCCAGGAACAGTTGACGATGCGCGCCCCTTGGGTCAAGGCATAGCCGATGGCCGCGATGGCGTCAGCCACCGTGCCGGTATCGAAACCGTTCATGAAGCGCAGCGGCATGAGGCGCACCTGCCGGGCCACCCCGGTGATGCCCTTGCCGTTGTCTCCCCGGGCCGCGATGATGCCGGCCACATGGGTGCCATGACCGCTGACGTCCTGGGGGCAGTTGTCCTCGTCGGCAAAATCCCACCCCTGAAGATCATCCACATAACCGTTTTGGTCATCGTCGATCCCGTTGTCCGCAATCTCGCCGGAATTGGCCCACAGGTTGGCAGCCAGATCGGGATGGGTCAGATGGCATCCGGTATCCACCACCGCCACCACCACGGGTTCATTGCCGGTGGCCTGTTCCCAGGCCCGCACGGCGTCGATATCGGCGCCCGCGGTGCCGATGGTGCCGCTCACGCTCTGGCCGCTGTTGGCCAATGCCCACTGTTGATCGAAGTATGGGTCGTTGGGCAGGCTCTGGGTGTAAAGCAGGTAGTTGGGCTCGACCAAAACCACATCCGGATCGCCCCCATAGATGGCCAGGGCCTCTGGGACGCTCATGTTTTCGGGCAGGGCCAGTTGCACCACCCGGCCCCCGGCCAGGCTGCGCACGGCACGCGCCCCCAGGTCCTGCTCCGAGCGCGTCAACGCCGCGGCGCGAGCTTCGGGCCTGAACTGAATCAGCACTTCACCGGGTTTGTAGGCCGGCGCCTGGGCTTCGGCGGCCCCTGCCACATACAAGCACAACATCATTGCCAGGAGAACATGGCGGTACATGGTCGGCGGTAACTCCTTTGGCGAGCGAATAGGGCTCTTGGCCCGGAACTACTCTGCTATCGGCGTTACCGGAAAAAACTTGATGGATAAGATACGCGCGCCCGACGCATGCGGTGCGGACCTAAACCGCGCGTTCGGCGAACTCCTTGACACCCATCGATTTTCCCATATATGGTGTTGTCAAAATCATCCGTAATCGCTCGCCAACACGACGGCAGGACTCCCATGGGCAAGGCGCTGATCATCGACAGCAACCAGGAGTTGGTCTCCTCCCTTTCAAACCTTCTCAGTTCCATCGGACATACGGTCTACACGGCCGGCGATCTGACCCAGGGGTGGTCCCAGGCCATGGAGCATGGCGTGGCGGCGGTGGTTTTGGCCTCCCGCCTGCCGGATGGGGATGGCCTGTCCCTGCTTCCCAAACTGACGCAACTGCCAACCCCGCCCGAGGTGGTGATCCTCGATCGCACCGGCGATATGCAGAGCGCCGAATTCGCATTGGGCAATGGGGTGTGGGACTACCTGACAGACTTCCAGGATGTGGAGCCGGTGGCCCTGAGCGTCGATCAAGCCATGCAATACTTAGGGGAAAAGACGGCGGCCGTGCCGCCGGTGAGCGTCCAACGCGAAAGGATCATCGGCGCCAGCCCCAAAATGAGAACTTGCTTCGCCCTCATGGCCGAGGCGGTGGCCAGCAACATCCACGCGCTGATCGTGGGTGAAAACGGCAGCGGCAAGGAACTCTTCGCCCGGGCGATCCACTCCAACGGCTCCCGGGCCCGGGTGCGCTCCCTGGAACCGGCGATGCGCGCCGCCACCCGCAGGGCCGAGAAGAACTTCGTGGTGGCGGATTGCGAGGCGCTGCCCGAGATTTTGGTGGACAGTGTGCTTTTCGGCCAGGCCAACGAAGCTTTCAGCGAAGCCGAAAACGCCCAGAACGGCCTGATCGCCCAGGCCCACGGCGGCACCCTCTTCCTGGATGAAGTCGGCCAGTTGCCACTGTCGACCCAGAAGGTGTTGTCACGGGTCTTAAGGGAGCGCTGCTACCGGCCCGTGGGCAGCCGGGACGCCTATGAGAGCAATTTTCGAATGATCGCCGCCACCAGCCGGGATCTGGATCAACTGACGGCCGAAGGCGGCTTCAGCGCAGAGTTGCTCGACCTGCTGCGCGACGGCCTGATTCTGGAGCTGCCGCCCCTGCGCGCGCGCGCCGAAGACATCCAGGAGCTGATCCGCCATCACACGCACCGTTTGTGCAAAATTTACCATATCGCGCCCAAGGAGTTCTCCGCCGAGCTGCTCGACACCTTGTGCGCATACCCCTGGCCGGGCAACGTCCGCGAGCTGATCCAGGCCATCGATGCCATGCTGGCCATGGCCGGCGACGAAATGACCTTGCATGCCAAGCACCTGCCCCCCCATTTGCGCATCCAGGTCGTGTGCCGCCAGTTGCAGGAACCCAGGGTCAATGTGATTCCCAAACAGTCGGCCGCCGCGTTGCCCGATTTCAAAACCTTTCAGATGGAGGCCGAGCGCCGGTATCTGGAAGAGCTGCTGGGGCTCACGGGCCGCAACATCTCCCGCGCCTGCGCGATTTCGGGAATCTCCCGCCCGCGCCTGGGCGAGATGATCGCCAAATACAATTTGAAGTAGATGCATATTTGGAAAGCCCGCAAATGATCCTTTTCTACGCCGCCGAAAAAGATCGCATCGCCACGACCCTGGAAGGTGTCGTGGCCCAACGCATGCCCCAACGCCACCTGGTGCATTGCCGTTCCCTGGCGCAGTTGGACAAGCGCCTGCGCCGGCCGAGCCACAACGTGGAGATCCTGCTGCTCTATATCGCCAATGCCATCGAGATCCGTCATCTTTCCGCCATGCGGCCGCTGCTGGCGGATATGAAGCTGGTGCTGGTGCTGCCCGACCGCAATGCCGACATCATCGCCTGGGCCCACAAGTTGAGCCCCCGCTTTATCGCCTATGCCGATGATGGGTTGGAGCAGGCTGGCGCGGTCATGGAAAAAATGCTGCTGGCCCAGAAGGTGGTGGCCCTGCGTGCAGCCCGCTGAAGGTAAGACGCCATGCAATTTCCAAAAACGATACTGATTTTGCTTCTTCCGCTGCTGGCCGGCGCGCTGCTTGCGGGTCAGACCCAGGCCCAAGGACAGATTCAGCTCCGCAACATCATCGAGATGGAGGTGGAGAGTGTCAATGCGGCCGGGCAAAAGGAAACCTACCGCATTCCGGTGGAGACGGCCGAACCCGGCACGCGCCTGATTTACAGCATTCATTATAAAAATGCCGGATCGGAACAAGCGGTAAACGCGGTGATCACCACGCCCTTGCCCGCCAAGGTTATTTATCAGGAAGGTTCGGCCCAGGGTACGGGCACCAGCATCACCTTCTCCATCGACGGCGGCCGGACCTACCATCCGCCCGCGCAGCTCCTCATCAAGGACGCATCCGGGCGAAAGTTTCCGGCCCAGCCCAGCGACTACACCCACATTCGCTGGCAGTTCGAAAATCCTCTGGCTCCGGGCGCCACAGGCCTGGTGAGTTACCGGGCGATTCTAAAGTAGTCAAAAATACTTCCTTTATTTCGCCACCCGATACTGGGCAATCTGCCTTGAGATGGCGATCAGCTCTCCGCTTTCATCCCAGATCTGCCCATCTTCTTCCATCAACCCGCAGGTGATGAAGCGCGTGCGGAAGATGCACTTGAGCCACTGGCCGGCCGGCTTTTTGCGGATATTGACCGACATCTCGATGGTGGGCACCCAGGCCGCCAGGCCCTGGCTGGCATACACCGGCGGCGGGAAGCAATCGGCGACGAGCAGCAATGCCACGGCATCGTAGGGCCGGTCGGCTTTGAAGCGCGCCCAGCCCTTATGCTCCGATTTTTGCGCCAGACGGCCGCGCATCCAGCCGGCACAGGCCGGGTCCAGGCGCACATCCATATGATCGAACAGGGTAAAGCCGGGCATCTGGGGGATCGGCACGCATGCATTGAGCGGCGCCACGGTTGGTGCTTGCCCTTCCTGGCGATGGAGCATACAGGCCATCTGCTCGGGGATAAAGGTGCCCCAGGATCGCAAACGCTCGCGCCCGCCCTGGTAGAGATGCGCTTCCAGGCGCTCGAACTGCGACGAGGCCGCAACCCGCTCCAACTGCACCCGACCCTCGGCCGGGTCGCACCGGGAGATGAAGGTCGTGCTGACGATGGCAATGGCTTTCTTCTCGCTGGCCCGCAACATGGCGTTGGCCATGAGGGCCATCAGATAGCCGCCGTTGGGCAGACCGTTGATCGACCAGTTGGGGGTGACGCGCACCCCCAGGCTCAAAGCGTCATCCAGGGCATGGTTGGCGATATCTTCATCGAATTGGTGCATACCGGCTTTCTTTCGCAGATGGGTTGGGCTTTGGTTCAAAATATTGTAAGGACAATAGATGGCCCCATGGAACGTGTCAAGCGTCCCGGGGGCCACTTGATTTCCAATTTTTATCCACGATTAGGAGACGTTATGTTTTCATCCAGCGGCGCCGGTCCCCGGCGAAGGGTATTGGACGGCATCGATATGACCCCTTTGGCCTGGGGAGCGAAGAGCATTCTGGTGCGTTTCGATCTTCAGCAGGGCAGCGCCATCCCCTCCCATCACCATCCCCATGAACAGACCGGCATGCTGGTCTCGGGCCGGCTGCGCCTGACCATCGGTGCCGAAACCGTGGAGGCCGTTGCCGGCGCCAGTTGGTCCATTCCCGGGGATGTGCCCCACGCCGCGGAAGCCCTGTCCGACTGCGTGGCCGTGGAACTCTTCACGCCCCTGCGAGAAGATTACTTACCGAAATGAAGCGGCCACGGGTGCGCAATTTTCGTACCCCCAGTGCGATCTATTGGGCACCGGCAATCGCACCCCAAAAACCGGTTGAGCTGATATTTACCATAATTTCAGGCATATTGTTTTTGGCACATGCCTTGCTTTTCTATCAAAGAAATCGCCGGCAGGATCTCGGAACTTCATAAGGGGGGGGAAGGGAGGCCGGCCGGCGGTTAACTTAGCATCACCCCCGTCGGATCTTCGTTTCCGGTTCACCCCAATTTTCCGGAAAGCACGCGCGGTCCGACGTTTCCCCAACCCCGCCGTGGGCGGCGAGCAAGCTCCGTTCTTGGAGGCTCTTCCCGTCCAGATAGCTTCCAGCCCTTCGTGACGCCCGGCGCACACCAACCCCCCGTTGGTCGTGCGCCGGAACTTCCTTTTTCAATGCAGAATTCTTCAACCTTCAACTTGCCGCTCGTTCGCCCCAAACCCCGGCGATCTTGGCACCGCAGAACAGGCAGGCGTCGCCTTTCAGATGATACTGGGGCAACTGGTAGCCGTGGCGCTCGATAAGGAGCCGGCCGCAGGCGTGGCAGAAGGTGTGATTGCCCGCATGACCGGGCACGTTGCCCAGGTAGACATGGCGCACGCCCTGTGCTCGGGCGATGTCGCGGCAGCGCTCCAGGGTGGAGACCGGCGTGGCCGCCAGGCGGTCCAGTTTGTACTGGGGGAAAAAGCGCAAAAAATGCAGCGGATGGTCCGGCCCCAGGTTCTCGACGATCCAGCGGCACATGGCCTGGACCATCTGTAAATCGTCCGTGTAACCCGGCACGACCAGGTTGGTGATCTCCAGGTGCACGTTGCGGGCGTGCAGGGTCTTGAGCGTCGCGAGCACCGGCTCGAGCCGGCCGCCGTTGAGCGTGCGGTAGACCTCGTCGCTGAAGGCCTTGAGGTTGACGTTGGCGCCATCCACCAGGTCGCACAGGTCGTTCAGGGGCTCGGGGTTGATGTAGCCGTTGGAGATCCACAGGTTCTTGATGCCGGCGGCCTTGGCCGGCCGGGCAATGGCGGTCATGTACTCGATAAAGGTAATCGGCTCGGAGTAGGTGTAGGCGATGGCCCGGCAACCCTCCTTGCCCGCTGCGGCCACGGCCGTTTCGGGGGCCAGGGGTTCATGCCGCACCTGTTCGGGAGTAAATTGGGAGATCTCCCAGTTCTGGCAGTTGAGGCAACGAAAATTGCAGCCGGCCGCCGCCAGGGAGTACACCCGGATGCCGGGCATGAAATGGTAGAGCGGCTTTTTCTCCACCGGATCGATGTGCACGGCGCTGGGATTGCCGAAGGCCAGGCTGTAGAGCGTGCCGTCCAGGTTGACCTTGGAGCGGCAGACGCTGCGGTCTCCGGGCGAGAGCAGGCAGCGGTGGGGGCAGACGCCGCACACCACGCGGCCGTCGCCCATCTTTTCGTAGCGGTAGGCCTCGTGGGACCAGGGCCAGAGCTGTTCGGGGGCATCTCCTTTGAAAACGCGGCCCCGGATCTCCTCGGGCGCCTTTGCTTCCGAGCCCCGGCCAAAGGGCCAGAACGCCTGGGCCGAGGCGGTGCAGCCCAGCCAGGCGGCACTGCCGGCGATGAAGGTGCGTCGATCCATGGCCGCCATCTCATCCTCCTCCGGTCGTCAGCGACCGGCGCATCAGCAATATGCTCACGGTTTTGGCGGCAATCAACACCGCGAGCGTGCCGCTCAGCCCGAGATAGGGAATCAGCAGCGTGCTGGTCAGCAGCGCGCCGCAGGCGCCGCCGATCAGATCCACGGAAAAGATGCGCGCCGCGGCCCGGTTGTCGTCTCCCAGCCGGGCCAGGGCCAGCGGGATCTGAAACCCGCAAGCCATGGCCAGGACAAAACCGGCGGCGTAGTAAAATCCGGACGGCAGCCGTTCGCCGCCCCAGTGCAGGCAGGCCATCAGCGCCGCCAGCACAAGCACGATGGCGGCGTCGGCAGCCATCAGCCCGGCGGCCGCGGCCCGGTAGCGGCTGCCCAGCCAGGCGCCGGGCAGCAATCCGGCCAGGGTAGCGGTCACCAGCATGCCGATCTGGCCGTAGATATAGCCCAGGAAGATCTGGAAGGCGAAAATCAGCGCGATCTGGCCGCCCATGGCCACCAGGCCGGTGGAGAACAGCGTATACTCCTCGCGCCGCAGGCGCAAGCCGTATAGGATCAAGGCTACGGACAAGAGCAGCATAAGGCCGTAAGGCGAGGCATCGAACTTGGTGAACCACTGCTCCCAGGCCACCCGCATCAGGTAGGGTCGCGTGTCGCGGTTGAGCGGCGCCGAGACCTCGATATGCCGCTCCAGGGCCTGGATGCGCTCGGGGGTCACGTCGCCCTGGAAATAAGGCCCCACCACCTGGGTGGAGATGCCCAGGCGCGCCAGCCGCTGGGGAATGTCCAGGGATAAAGGCGTCTGGCGGCACAAGAAGAAGATGCGCTCACCGGGCAGCAGTTGCACATGGCGGAAGTGGCGCCGGGCCGTGGCGTGCAGGCAGGAGATCTTGCGTTGCTGGGGCGTCGTAAGATAATTGGCGGCCCCCTCCACATGGAAGCCGAAGATGCCCCCGGGCGTCAGGTGTTCGGCCGCCAGTTGGAAGAAGCGTTCGGTGTAAAAGCGGTTGAGCTGGAAGGTGTCGGGCTCGGGCAGGTTGAGCAAGATGGCGTCATACTTCTGGGCATCGCGCCGCAGCCACTCCCGGCCGTCGGCGATGACGGGCTGGAGCCCCGCCACCTGGCGGCTCAAGCCATACGCGGTCATCAGACGCGCCACGGCCGGGTCCAGTTCCACATAGGTGATGCCGGCCGGCCGGTATTTGGCAATCTCCTCCAGGACCCCGCCCTGGGCCGAGATCAGCAGCACTTGGCCGACCCGCGCCAACTGGCTGAGCGGGTAGTGCACGATCTGTTCGGCCAGGGAGGGGTCCTGGGTGCCGGACCAGGGCCGACCGTCGGCAAACAAGGTCATCTGCTCCTGGTCCTGGTGGACGGTGAGCCGGGCGTAGCGCGACTCTTCGTAATGCAACAGGCGGCCCACCGAAGGTCGCAGCAAGGCGCGCTCGCCGCTCATGCCCAGCAGCAACAGTGCAAGGACGGCCGCGGCGCCTATCCATCCCCGCCGGCCGGCCAGGCGCGCCGTGGCCCCCAGGAGCGCCAGAGCGCCGGCCAGCAAGGCTTGCATGGGGGTCAGCCAGTGCACCAGCACGAAGGTGAACAGCGCACCGCCGGCGATGTCCCCCAGGTTGTCCGCCAGGTAGATACGCGTGCCGCCGTAGGCCGGCACTTGCCGCCGCAGCACAAAGAGGCTGTAGGGCAGCACATAGCCCACCAGCAAGCCGTAGGGCGCCATGGTCAGCAGGGTGAAGGCGAAAATCGGATAGAAGCCCACCGAAAGGCCGAGGCCGAACACGAGCGGCCGCAGCAACCGGATGGCGGCCAGTTGAAGAGGGCCAAGGGCGGCCAGGAGCAAAGAGAGCCAAACCAGTCGGCCCGGGGCGGCCCGTTTGGCCCCAAGGGCCAGGCGGCTGCCCACGCCGCCCAGCACCAGCCAGTTGAACAGCACCAGGGCGATGGTGACTTCATTGCCCTGGAACTGGGCCATGTATTCGCGGATCAGAAGCAGTTGGGTCACCACCGAGGCGATGCCGGTGGCTACCACCAGATGCACGATGCGGCGTTCAGTGGGGTTCTTCAAAGTATTGCACTTGATAGGTCTGCACCTCCAATTGGCCCTTGCGCCAGGCATCCGCAGACAAGCCGGCCTTCAAACACAAGTGCGAGAGGAAGGCCTCGGGCTTGGGCAACTGTTCCCACACCTGGGGCAGGAAGGTGGCGCTGGCGTACCCTTTGCGCAGGATGACGCCATCCAGGTTGGGCCGCAGCTTGGCGATCAGGTCATCCGCGCCATCATAGCGCAAGGGCTGGGGCTCGGTGAGCACGCTCACCTCGATGGTCACCCGACTCAGCTCCTCGGCCGTCAGCGGCCCAAAACGCGGGTCGTGAAAGGCGGCATTGAGCGCATGGGTGCGCACCCCCTCCACCAGCGGTTCGCGTCCGGTCAGCGTGCCGATGCAGCCGCGCAGGTCGCCGCGGATTTTAAGGGTCACGAAGGTCCCGCAAGGTGCCTGCAGGGCTGGATCGGCGGGTGACCCGGCGTTGGGGATTCCTTCGGCCGGACGTCCGAAGTGCTCGTTGAGGGTGTTGCGGGCCACGTACAACAGCACGCGGCCTTGCTCCGGGGTCAGGGTAGATGGTTTGGGCGGCATGGCGTTTTCTCCAAAAAAGGCAATGGCCGCGTAACCCACCACGGCCGAGCGGTCGCCGGCGGTATCGCCGCTGTTGGCATAGTGCAGCAGCACCGGATGCCAGTGGCGACTGCGCGCCAGGTAGAGCAGCACGGCCAGGGGGTAGCGGCCGCAGGCGCGATTCTCTTCTTTCTCCAGCAGCGCGGCATCCAGGCGCAACAGGGCTGCGATGGTTTCGCGGTCCCTGGCCATGGCGGGATCGTAGGACAAATAGTGCGAAAGGTCGCTGCTGACCGCCACCAGCGTGCTCTCATCCAATAAAGAGGCCACGGCCCGCCCCACCCTTTCGGGGTCGCAGCGGCCCACCACCAGCGGCACCAGGGTCATGCCCGGAAGATCGGTTTGCAAAAAGGGCAGTACCACTTCCAGGCTGTGCTCGCTGCGGTCCGATTCCGGGATTGAACGGAAGAGCGCCGTGTCGGCCCCCAACTGCCGGGCATCGCCATGCAGCGGTACGGTTCCCAGGGGGGTGGCGTACCCCTCCACGCCGCTCACGGCAACATTCGTGAAGCCCACCTGATGATCGGGACCCATGAGGATCACTTTGCTCAGACCGCTGCCGGCCAGCACCCGGTGGGCGTGGGCCGCGGTGAGGCCGGAGTATATGTAGCCGGCGTGGGGCAGGATCAGGGCGCGCAGAGGGCCGGGAGGGGCCGTCCAAGGCGTCTGGGCGGCCCGGGTGGTCAGCGCGGCGATGGTCTGCTTCAGTTCATCAGGATCACTGGGGTAGAATTTGCCGGCCCACGCGGCCGGGCGCACATCGACGGCCGCGGCGGCGGTCGCCCAGCAGAGCGTGCAACAGATGAAAAAGAGTCTTAGCGTCGCGCCCATCTTTTTCACCCCGGATACGCGCGTTTCTGTTTCGAAGGCAGCTTCATCTTAAAACGGCCGGCAGCGGGAAAACAAGCCTTAACAGCCGTCTAAAACAGATGCAATTGTTTGCGGTATACATCCGTCACCACCTTGGGATCGTCGGTGATCACCACATACTCTTCGATCCATTGGGGCGCGCGCTGGTAGCGCACCATGGTGGCAATCTGGTCCCGCATGCCGGTCCAGAACTCCCGCAGGCCTTCGGTGTCGAAGAGAATGACGGGCACGCGCTCCATGATGGAGAGCTTCATGTTGCACAGGGTGATGCCCAACTCTTCCAACGAACCCAGCCCGCCCACGTTGAAGATGGGAAACGAGGCGATCTCGAACCACTTTTGGCGGCTGTGGCGGCAGGTGGCCTGGAACACCTGGCAAAAATCCACGTCGGTGGTCATGGCCTGGTCGGTGATGTCCAGGTAGTTGGCGCCGGAGAGTATTCCTCTTTGACGGGCCAGGGTGTTGGCCATTTCCATAACGCCGCTGCCGCCGCCGGTGACGATGCCGATGTTGCGGCCCCAGAACGAGACCAGGGCGTCCATGAGGCGGCCGAGGCGTTCCACGCCGGCCTCGGAGAGCCGCAGGGTGGAGCCGTAGAAGGCGAAGAGCATGGATTTGTGAAAATCGGCCAGCCGGTCGATATCCACGAAGTATCCCTTGCCGTCGCGCATGGTGTGCACCATGAGCCGCTGGTTCAGGCCGCACACCCAGTACACGTCCACGCCGAAGGCATGGTACTCCTGCAAGCGCGAGTGGTCTTCCTGGGAGAGGAACGGTCCGTACTCGCACGAGGCTTCATAGAAGTAAAGGGCCTTGACGTTGCCCTGGGCCACCAGGTTGATGATGTCGCGGTGCTCCACAAGGTTTGGAAAGTACTTCAAGGCCAGCACGCCGGGCGCTTGTCCGGCCGGGGGATGAATATGCGCGGTGGCGTAATGATGCGGGCAGCAACTGCGCGGCGAGAAGTCTTCGCGTGCGCTGGAGCACTGGGCCTTGGAGACCTCGCACAGATCGATGGGCCCGTTGGTGTGGATGCGGGCCTTGGCCAATCCCTGGTCTTGGTTGACCCAGGCGATGGAGCGGTCGATGAAATGGCAGGTGCGTTTGCGTTTGGCGCCCAACCGGCGCTGCAAGGCCTTGAGTTCTGTCAGGGCATAGCGGCCGTGGTTGCGGGCCGTGCTCTTGCGCCGCTCGGAAGTGCGATCCTTGGGCGCGCCGTACACCCGGGCGCTGATCAGGGGATTGACGATGGTGTGGCGGGTGCCGTTGATGATTTCCAGGTAGATGCGGATGCCGCGCGTTTTGATGGGGTCAAGCACCGTGGCCGGCAGGTTGCGTCCCAGGGAAAAGCCGCTTTGCAGCACCACGTAGTGCTCGTTAAGGTACATGGAGCAGGTGGTGATGACGCCTTCGCCCGGCGGGACGATCAGGTGGGGCACGCTGCGCGGGATCTGGTAGCGGTTGAGCATCTCCCGGCCGTCTTCGCTGAGCAGAATACGCCCGAAGGTTTCGGTGGAGATATTCTCCCGCAAGTCGCACACCACCCGGTGGGGCGCGATGACGATGCTGCCGTCGCTGGAGATGGCGGTGGAGGCCGGCAGCTTCAACTCCGAGCGCTCGATGGCCGCCATCACCTCCTCGGAGCCGAGCAGGGCTTCGGGATCGCAAAAGACCATGCGGCCCACGGGCAATCCCTGATCGAAAAAGGCACGCAACTGATCCAATCCCGGATAGCCGGGGATGGCCGCCGACGCAGTCTGGGTCAGAATCAGCAGATCGCCCTGCAATTGCTCCATGGAAATGGGCTCGCTGGTGATCTGCACCCCCAGGCGGGCGATGCGCGAGCGTTCGCTGAAGACGATATGCTCGGGATGGGTTTCCAGCCGCTGGATCATGTGCCGGGAGAGACCGAAGGCGCTCTGGAAGGTGATGCGATTCTCGTCGTGGGACAACACCTTGAGCAAGTGCCCGTCGTCCGATTGCAGCATGCCCCGATAGGACCGGGTCTCTCTGGGGATTTTGGCCATAACCGCTCCTCGCAAACCTTAAACTTTTTTATCTTTTTGCCGTATTTTGTCAGTTTCTTGACAGTTGACGGCAGCGACTCCGCGCACGGCCTGGCTGAAAGCAAACCCGCGTCGCGCAAGGCTTTTAATATGCGGGATTCCACATCTGATTTCAACCATTTATTAAAGGCATGCTTATTGCTTTATTGGTCATGGGTGTTATATGGTTCTTGTGGATCGAACCCTTGCGATGAGGTTTAAGATGAAGTGCCCCAAATGCGGATACCTTCGCCAATCCCGGGACGACGCTTTCGCGCCGCCCACCGAATGCCCGGCCTGCGGCATCGTCTACGTTAAGTATGGACCCGGCGGCAGCGATACCTCGGAAAATCCCCAGGCTGCGGCACCGATCCCCAAAAAGCCCAGCGCCGTGGACGAGTCCACCCTGCGCAAAGCCCGTGAGCGGGTCGAGCGCCGCTTGCGCAAAAAGACAGGCACCCAAGCCGTTCAAGACGAGGAACGCGAGCGGATGTTGAAACACGCGCGCATCCTGGCCGCCGAGGGCGTTCGCAAGCGCCAGCAGGAGTGGCAGCAACGCCAAACGACCGAAACGGTCGAAACCGACTCAACCCAGACCTCCCTGAGTGCGGAAGTAGATGCAGCATTCCAAGAAACCGGCGGGGCCGAGGCGGCCAATCCCGCCGATCGCCAGGTATTTACACCGGTTGCGGAGGTCAAGGCCAATGATCCGAACCTGTTCATGGACGACAGCCAGCCGGCCATGTCCCCAGTGTCATCTATAGCAGAGCCGGAACCGGAACTAAAACTGGATGACACGATCACCGAACAACCGCTCATGATGGAGCCAACCGCCCCAGAGCAGACGGCCCCAGCGCTCGAGCCCGAGACGCCGGCGCAATCGCCTTTGGAAGAAGAGCCGGCGATGGAAGAAAGCACCGTCATCGCCATCGGCGCAAGGGACGTCCAAACCCAAGAGAGCTTGATGGAGGATAGTATCGCAAGCCAATCGGAAGATCAGGCAAAAAATCAGCCGGAGCCGCTGGGAGCGGACGGCCAGTCCTTCCCGAAGGCAAGGACGACCGGCCTCATGCGTTTCTTCCAGGCCGTGGCTTGGCTTATCCTGGTAGCCGGCTTGGGTGGCGCCGTCTTGAGTTGGCTCACGCTGACCGATGTCCAGGCCGGCACCCAGGCCGCGGGACAGATGAACGCCGGCAACCTGCCCATGGCGCTGCTGCTGGCATTCGCCTATCTGGCCATCGGCGTGCTGGGTTTTGCCTTCTTCTGGGTGACGTCGCTGATCGGCGGCCAACTGGCCGAGATCCGCAGAATACTTCTCCGGGGTAGCCAAGCCGACTGAGCGCATTTGAGCAATGCTCCCCCTTGGAACCCGAGTCCGCCTGATAGCCGCTATCCCGAACCGGCATTACGATAGCAGCTGTCTCGAACCACGCCCGCTCGCTTTACAACCCTTCTGAAGTCTACCGGAAGTCCATCAAAAGTACTTTGGCTCCCCGGATCTTGCGCTGCTTGAGTTCCAGCAGGGCCTGGTTGGCTTGTTCGAGCGGATAGGTCCGGACTTCCGGCCGGAGGGGGATGCGGGTCGCCAGGTCCAGGAAATCGCGCACATCCCGGCGGGTGACGTTGGCCACGCTTTTGATCTCCTTCTCCTGCCATAAATGGGCGGCGTAGTCGATGCCGGCCATTACTTCCCGATCCTTGCTTTCCTTGCGGATGGCGTTGACCACCAGCCGGCCGCCGGGGGCCAGGCAGGCCAGGGCCGCGATCACCGGCTGCCAGGCCGGAGTGGTGTCGATGATGGCCTGGGGTGGTTGCGGCGGCGGGTCATCCGTGTGGCCGGCCCAGGCCGCGCCCAGTTCCCGGGCGAATTGCCGTTCGTCGCTGCCGCGGGCAAAGACATAAACCGGCGAATGCGGATAGAGATGCCGCGCCAGTTGCAGCACCAAGTGGGCCGAGGCGCCGAAGCCGGTCAACCCCAGGGCCTGGCCGTCGGTCAGGCTGCATAGCCGCAAGGCGCGATAGCCCACGGCGCCGGCGCAGAGCAGCGGCGCGGCCTGGGCATCGCCGAGGCCCGCGGGGATGGGATGCACGAAGGCCTCATCCACGACCATGAACTCGGCGTAGCCGCCATCCGCATCGCGGCCTGTGGCCTGGAATCCAGCGCACAGGTTCTCCTGATCCTGCCGGCAAAAATCGCAACGGCCACAGGCCGAGTAGATCCACGCCACGCCGACGCGCTCGCCCGGCGCAAACTGCCCGGCCGCCGGTCCCAATGCCGCCACCCGACCGACCACCTGATGGCCCGGAATCATCGGCAGCCGGGAGGGCGGCGTGCGCCCCTCGATCTCGTCCAGCTCCGTGTGGCACACCCCGCAGGCGGTCACCGCGATCAGAATCTGGCTGGCCTTGGGTTCGGGCCGCGGCACCTCCGCCGGAGCCAGGGGCGCCGGCTCTTGGGCCAGATCGACGATGCGATGGAGCAGCATGGCGCGCATCGATATTCTCCTTGATTAAAGATGGTTTTATGGCAACATACGTTATAAGCATTTCAAAAGCAAAACAGCACCTATGGCATAAGGAGATTCCATGCGCATCGCGGTGATCGGCGCCGGCATTTCGGGATTGTTATGCGCCTACCTGCTCAGCGACGAGCACGAGGTGATCGTCTATGACGCCAACGATTATATCGGCGGCCACACCCACACCATCGATGTGCATCTGGCGGGCCGCACCTATGCCGTGGACACCGGCTTCATCGTGTTCAATCGCAAGACCTATCCCAACTTTTTGAAGCTGATGCAAATCCTGGGCGTGGCCTGGCAACCGTCGGACATGAGCTTCAGCCTCCACTGCCTGCGCACCGGCCTCTTTTACAGCCCGAGCACCCTCAACAGCCTGTTCGCCCAGCGGTCGAATATCCTGCGACCGGCTTTTTACCGCATGCTGCTGGATGCCCTGCGCTTCCGGCGCGAAGCCCTGGCGCTGCTGCAAAGCGATGACGACCGCACGACCCTGGCGGCCTACCTGCGCCAAAACCGCTACAGCGACCTGTTCATCCAAAAGTTTATCATCCCCATGGGGGCGGCCATCTGGTCGGCGGACCCGGACCGGTTCCGCGACTTTCCGGCGCGCTACCTGGTGGAGTTCTTCCACAACCATGGCTTTCTCAACCTGCGCGACCAGCCCCAGTGGCTGGTGCTCAAGGGCGGCTCGCGCCAGTATATCGAGCCGCTCACCCGGCGCTTTCGCGACCATATCCGCCTCAACGCGCCGGTGGCGGCCGTTCGACGGGCTGCGGACCAGGTGACGGTGACCACCGCCGGCGGCGATCAAGATCATTTCGACCGGGCGATCATCGCGGCCCACAGCGACCAGGCCCTGGCCATGCTGGCCGATCCCAGCGACCGCGAGCGGGAGATCCTGGGTACCATCCCCTACCAGGAGAACCACACCATTCTGCACACCGACAACAACGTGCTGCCGCCCAAACGTGCGGCCTGGGCCAGTTGGAACTACCGCATCCCCAAATCGGAGCGAGGGCGGGTGGCGCTGACCTATGACATGAACCTGCTCCAGGGGCTGGAGGCTCCCGAGGAGTTTTGCGTCAGCTTGAACATGGCCGAAGATATCGATCCACGGAAGATCATCCGATCGCTGGTCTATCACCATCCCGTGTACGATCCCAAAAGTCTGGCGGCCCGACGCGACCAGGAGACGCTCAAAGGCGCCAATCGCACCTATTTTTGCGGCGCTTACTGGGGCTACGGATTCCACGAGGACGGCGTCAACAGCGCCCTGGCCGTCTGCACCCATTTCGGCAAGGCCCTGGCACCATGAAAAGCTGTATCTATGAAGGCACCGTCCGCCACCGCCGCTACCGACCGCGGCCCAACCACTTCCAGTACCGCCTGTTTTTCATGTACCTGGACCTGGCCGAGCTGCCCCGGCTCTTCGACGATCACCCCCTGTGGTCCTACGGCCGGCCCAATCTGGCCTGGTTCAAACGCAGCGACCATTTCGGGGACCCGCGCATGCCCATGGACCAGGCCGTGCGCGACCTGGTCGAGGCGCGCACCGGCCAAAGACCCGCCGGGCCGATCCGCATGCTGACCCATCTGCGCTATTTCGGCCACTGCTTCAACCCGGCCACCTTTTTCTTCTGCTACGACCGCCGGGACCAGCGGCTGGAAACCATCGTCGTGGAGATCCACAACACCCCCTGGGGCGAGGTCTTCTGTTATGTGCTGCCGGAGGCGCGCAACGAGCATCCCCTGGCGCAGTGGCGGCGCTTTCGTTTCGCCAAGGCGTTTCATGTATCGCCTTTCATCGACATGGATATCGATTACGACTGGCGCTTTCGGGTGCCCGGCGACCAAATCCGGGTGCACATGATCGATTATCAGGGGGGGGCACCGCTGTTCGACGCCAGCCTGCGCCTGCAACGGCGACCGATCAGCCACCAGTCCCTGACCCGGGTGCTGTTCCAATACCCTTTGATGACCGGCAAGGTCATCGGCTTGATCTACTTTCAGGCCTTGCGGCTGCTGTTGAAGAAAACCCCTTTTTACGAACACCCCCAAAAAAGCGGGTAAACCGTTTGCTCTTCAAGGGGGGCGGCATTATCTTCGCGGACAAGATCCTTGGTCCTGGAAGTAAAAATAGAAAATGGAGTCGAAGCAGATGGCCGACACGATTCTTCCTTTCACGCTGGCTCAATCGCAAACGCTGAAAACCCGTAGCATGGACCGCGTGGCGCGGCGCATGGTCCTGGCCTTGCTCGAAAAGATTCGTCATGGCCAGATCACCCTCGCCGACCCCGAGGGCACCTACATCTTCGGAGCCCCTTCCACCAACCTCGCCATGCACCCGGTGGTACGCATCCACCACCCGCGGTGCTACGCCTGGATGCTTTCGGGCGGCAGCATGGGCGTGGCCGAAGCCTATATGGCCGGGCTCTGGTCCACGGAGCGGTTGACCGACGTGGTGCGCCTGGTGGTGGCCAACCAGGCCGTATTCAAGGGTTTGGACAGCGGCTGGATGCGCCTCACCGAGCCGTTCTACAAAGTCGCCCACTGGCTGCGACGCAATACCGTGGCCGGCAGCCGGCGCAACATCGTGGCCCACTATGACCTGGGCAACGACTTCTACCGGCTCTTTCTCGACCCCACCATGACCTATTCGGCGGGCATCTTCGAGGGGCCGGAGAGCACTCTGGAAGAGGCTTCCGTCGCCAAGTACGACCGCATCTGCCGCAAACTGCGGCTCGGCCCCGGCGATCATGTGGTCGAGATCGGCACCGGCTGGGGCGGGTTTGCCTTGCACGCGGCCACGCGCTACGGTTGCCGTGTCACCACCACCACCATTTCGGAACAGCAGCACGCCTTCGCCCGGGAGCGCTTCCGCGCGGCGGGCCTGACCGAGCGCATCACGCTGCTCAAGGAAGACTACCGCCATCTGAACGGCACGTTCGACAAGCTGGTCTCCATCGAGATGATCGAAGCCGTGGGCCACCACTTCCTGGGCGACTTCTTCCGAAAATGCAACGCCTTGCTCAAAGCCGACGGCCTGATGGCCCTGCAGGCCATCACCATCCGCGACCAGGAGTACGATCAGCACCGCCGTTCGGTGGATTTCATCAAACGCTATATCTTTCCGGGAAGCTGCATTCCCAGCGTCTCCGTGATGCTGGAAGCCGTCCGCAGGAAAACCGACCTGGCCCTGTGCCACCTGGAAGATCTCACGCCCCACTACGCGCGCACCCTGGCCGCCTGGCGCAAGCGCTTTTTCGACAATATCGGCCAGGTGCGCGAAATGGGTTTTTCGGAGGCGTTCATCCGCATGTGGGAGTACTATCTGTGCTACTGCGAAGGCGGCTTTGCCGAGCGCCATATCGGCAATGTGCAAATGGTTCTGGCCAAACCGCTGTTCCGGTCATAATCTTCAGCGCTTGGCTTTACGCGGAAACCAGGGAATAAACGCGCTGGTGTTCGCGATATACTCCCGATAGCCCGGCCGCCGCTCGATGAGCCCCTTTTCGGTCAAGGGAACCCCCGTCATCTTCAGCAGTACGGTGGTGATGACGACGGGGCTGACGATCGTCCACCAGGCGCCCGGCGCGGATAGGGCGATGATGAAGATTCCCCACCAGAGCAAGGCTTCTCCGAAGTAATTGGGATGCCGGCTGTAAGCCCACAGCCCACGATCCATCACCCGGCCTTTGCTCCCGGGATCGGCCTTGAAGGCGGCCAATTGGGCGTCCCCTGCCACTTCAAATCCAAAGCCGACCAGCCAGAGCATCGCCCCCAATCCATCCCAAAAAGTAAACGCAGCCGGGGTGGAAGAATATTGGCCGTATTGCAAGGCCAGAGCAATCACCCACAGGAAGAGCGCCTGAAGCAAAAATACCTTGAAAAGACTGTGCCACCAGAAGGCCGGGCCGCTCTGGGCGCGCCACTGGCCGTAGCGCGGGTCTTCGCCCTTGCCCCAATTGCGCAAGGTCAGATAGATGCTCAGCCGGACGCCCCACACGGTCACCAGCACGGCGATCAGCCAACTCCTGCCGGCATACCCGTCGGACAAGAAGAAGGTGAACCAGGCGATGATCACGAAACCCAATCCCCAAAGGCTGTCCACCACCGTCACGTTGCGCAACACCAGACTAATCAACCAGCCGACGATCATCAACTTCAAGACCGCCGCCAAATTCACCAGCATCACCGTTACGATACTTTCCATGCGCGCCTCCCATGAAAGCTCTATGCGCCCTGCCGCTCAGCCCCGTAAGGGCTTGGCCGCGAGGGGGTCGCTGAAGAGATCGCCGTTTTGGCGCAGGGCCACGGCCTCCCGGATCTTCTGGTGCACCGCGCCATCGATGGGGTAGCGCAGGGCGATGGCCATGCCGATCAGGTTGCAGACCGAGGGCACCAGGGCGTACAGCACCCGCAGGGTCCATTGCACCGCTTCGCTCTGGGGTGCATTGGGCACATAACCGGCCATGCCCAGCGCGGTCAAGCCCACGCCGATGCCCAGGGCGGCCGCCAGCTTCTTGGAGATGGCCCACAGGCCGATATACTGCCCTTCGCGGCGCTCGCCGCCCAGCAGTTCATCGTAGTCGATCACATCGGCCTGCATGGCCGATGGAATGGCCAGGGTGGCGCCGAAGCCGATGCCCGACAGGCACACCAGCACCCCATAAATCATGGCATCCCCCGGCCCGAGGAAAAAGACCCCGAAGAACGCACCGGTATTGATACCCATGGCGATCAACCAGGCGCGTTTCTTGCCGATGGCCCGGGCCATGGCGATCCAGGCCGGTAGAAACACGATGCCGGTGGCAAAGTAAAGCAGAAGAAACAAATCGGCATGGGGCGATTGCAGCACATACGCCACGTAGTAGAGAATCAGCGTGGCCGGCAGGTTGTTGCCGATGGCGCTCACGGTGTAGGCCGCCAGCAGGATCATGAACGGTCGGTTCGCGCGCACCAGTTTAAAACCGCTCCAGATGCCCCTATGCCCGGCGGAGGTCACCGTCGGTCGCTCGCGCACCATGGCCACGCACCACCAGGCCGATCCCACGATCAAGGGCGCGTAAAGTATCGATATCCAGAAGAAAACCGCGCGCTCGGCCTCCGGTCCGGCGGCCGCGCCCAGCCAGCCGCGCACCAGGGCCGGCGAAGCGGCGGCGGCCAGCGTGCCAGCGATCAGCAATCCGTCGCGCAGGGCGAAAAGCCCTACCCGCTCCTGATAATCGAAGGTGATCTCCGGTCCCAGGGACTCGTAGGGCACGGTCACCACGGTCCAGAAGAGAAAGAGCCCGAAAATCCCAACGGTGAACCACGCCGTGGCCGTGGCGCCGGAGAAGTGGGGCGGGTTGAACAGCATGATCATCATGGCCGCCAGGAATACCGCGCCCAGGGCGATGTAAGGCCGGCGCCGCCCGAAGACCGAATGGGTGCGGTCGGAGACGAGCCCCATGGCCGGGTCGGTCACGGCATCGAAGATGCGCACGCCGAAGAGGATGGTTCCCAGGACCGCCACGTCGATGCCCACCACATCGGTGTAGAATTTGGGCAGATAGACATATACTGGAATGCCCACCACGGCCAGGGCGAAGGCCGGGAGGGCGTAGGCGATCTTGCGGGCCGTTGAAACCCTGTTTTCCAAGGAAATCGAACTCATTTGGCACCCAGCAGTTGCTGTTTGAAATCCGCGTTCATGGGATCATCCCCCAGCCACATTGAAAAAAGCGCCGCGGCGAACTCGGCACCCGGAATGACGCCCAACGCGTCGCCGTTCAGGGATAGTTCAGTGCCCCGGCCCGGAATATAAGTCAAGGCATAACGATCCCCGGGCCGAACGTCGCGGTAAAGCGAGTTATGGTACTCCACCTGGGGCCGGATGCGACCCAAAGTTTCGGCATCCACGTTGCGGGCCATGAAACGGTCGGTGACCTTGCCGAAATCTTCCCCCTTGAGCGCATGGAAGTACTCGACCTCCAGGCGCTTGGGCCGATCCCCGAGAATATCTTCCGGGCCAAGCCCTTCCTCATGGTAGAGCGCCCCCACATAGGCCTTGATAAACTTCATGTACCTGAACAACCCGGTGCCTTGCAAGGCAAGTCGCACCCCCGGAGCTTCATAGGCCGTATCGAATTGGACATTCTCGATGACCGTGCCTTGTGCAACGACAGGCACGAGCAGCGCCATCACCATCGCGGGCAGCAAAAATCTCATGGTGTTATTAATTTTCATGCTCCACCTCCCGGGCTCATGCCCCCTTGCGGATCGTATTAATCGGCGCTACAAGTTCTGGAGATAACAATAGGTAGTTTCGGATCGATTGAAATAAACAAGAACTGGGGGGGCGATGGTAGCCAAAACCTACCGGGCGCCCATTTAAACTCCCTCCCGGCTTTACCAGCTTCGGAGGTGCACATGCCGACGATCTTCCATATCAAACTCTATCTACTGACCGTTCCCATCTTCTTCGCCATCGACCTGCTCTGGCTGGGGGTCATCGCCAAACCGCTTTACAAAAAACACCTGGGGGGCATTCTCGGCCAGCAGGTCAACTGGAAGGCCGCCGCCGCCTTCTACCTAATCTATATCGCCGGCATCCTGATCTTCGCCGTGGTGCCGGCCCTGGAAAAGGGCTCCCTGGGCCGGGCGGTGCTCTGGGGAGTGCTGTTCGGCTTTTTTACCTACGCCACCTACGACCTGACCAACATGGCCACCCTGCCCCGCTGGCCCCTAACCATCGCCCTCGTGGACATCGCCTGGGGCATGTTCCTGTGCGCGGCCGTGGCCGCGGCGAGCTACCGGGTGGGAAGGTGGTTACTGTGAAATCCGTCAAAACCGCCCGAGCAAAGCCCTTGACCTAAACCGCGGATAGTGCAAAATAAGGGATATTTCACCGAAAACCCGAATTCTTGAGAGGGAGGGGAAGAGCGGATTTTCGGAATGGTCATGCGCACTGCCAAGGCCGCTCGCTCCTATCCTTAATTTTGGCCAACATTTTCCGTATGGATTTCGTACGACAGGTTGTCTATTCCCAAGCCGTTTCCGTGTCGCTTCCATGAGGTCAATCCTGCTTTTAAGCTACGGATATTCGCGACATCAGGCGGTAATCAACCGCGAGCGGTTGGCATTTTTCTCGCCGATTTCGGCCGGAGGGTTATCATGAGTAAGCCGGTCACTGCCCTGGGGCTTTGCATGGGCGCCTCCACGGTCTCCCTGGTGCAAATCCGCTGCGCCCCCGCCGGTCCCGATGCGGACACCCGGCCGGAGGTCCTTTACCATGCCGTCCACACCCATGACGGCGATCCCAAACGCACGTTGCTCAAGGCTCTGGAAGCCTTAGACTGGTCGACCATCAACCGGGTCGCGGCCACCGGCCGCAAATTTCGCGACTTTCTCAACCTCTCTTCCATCCCCGAACCCGAGGCGGTGGAGTATGCCTACGATCACTTGAAACCGGCCAAAGGCCACTGCCCGGCGGTGATTTCGGCCGGCGGCGAGACCTTCATGGTCTACACCCTGGACCCGGGCGGCCGCATCACCAACGTGCTCACCGGCAACAAGTGCGCCGCGGGCACCGGCGAGTTCTTTCTGCAGCAACTGCGGCGCATGGATGTCTCCCTGGATACCGCCGGCCAGTGGGCCGAAGCGACTGAGCCCTACGGCGTTTCAGGACGCTGCTCGGTCTTCTGTAAATCGGACTGCACCCACGCCACCAACAAGGGCATTGCCAAGGCGCGCGTGACCGCCGGCCTGGGCCAGATGATGGCCAACAAGGTATTGGAACTGCTCAAAAAGGTGGAGCGGCGCGACCTGATGCTGGTGGGTGGCACGGCCCGCAACCAGATGATGGTGCGCTATTTGCGCCAAGCCATCCCGGGCCTGGTGGTTCCGGATGAAGCACCCTACTTCGAAGCCTTGGGCGCGGCCCTGTGGGCCCTGGAGAACACCCCCCGGCCGTTCCCGGGCCTTGCGAATCTCTTCGTGGCACAGCAGCGGCGTTTCGATCTGCTGCCTCCGCTGCGCCAATTCGAAGAGCGGGTAACCTTCAAATCCATCTCCCGGGATACGCCGCGGGCCGGCGATGTCTGCCTGTTCGGCCTGGACGTGGGCTCGACCACCACCAAGGCGGTGCTGATCCGCGAAAAGGACCAGGCTCTGCTGGCGTCGGTCTACCTGCGCACCAACGGCGATCCGGTGGGCGCCTCGCGGCAGTGCTACCGCGCCATTCTGGAGCAGATCCGGCCCAACGCGGACCCCGACCGGATTTGCATCATCGGCCTGGGGGTGTGCGGTTCGGGCCGCCAGATCGCCGGCCTGCATGCCTTAACCGACGGGGTGATCAACGAGATCATTGCCCATGCCACGGCCTCGGTGTACTTCGACCGCGAGGTGGACACCATCTTCGAGATCGGTGGCCAGGACGCAAAATACACCTACATCACCAACGGCGTACCCTCGGATTACGCCATGAACGAGGCTTGTTCGGCCGGCACCGGGTCGTTTCTGGAAGAGTCGGCCCTGGAGACGTTGGGCGTGCCCATGGAGCGCATCGCCGAAGTGGCCCTGGAAGCCAAACTGCCGCCCAACTTCAACGACCAGTGCGCGGCCTTCATCTCCTCGGACATCAAGAACGCCATTCACGACGGCGCGGCCCACGAAGATATTCTGGCCGGCCTGGTCTACTCCATCTGCATGAACTACAACAACCGGGTCAAGGGCAACCGGCCCATGGGCACCAAAATCTTCATGCAGGGCGGGGTGTGCTACAACCGCGCCGTGCCCCTGGCCATGGCGGCCCTGACCGGCAAGCCCATCGTGGTGCCGCCCGAGCCGGGCTTGATGGGTGCCTTCGGCGCGGCCCTGGAAGTCAAAAAGCGCATCGACAACGGCCTCATGACCCGCAGCCGCTTCGACCTTTCGGTGCTGACCGAGCGGGAAACCCAATACGGCGAACCGTTCATTTGCAAGGGCGGCGCCGAAAAGTGCGACCGGCGCTGCCAGATCGCCCGCATCACCATCGAAGGCGACGTCTACCCCTTCGGCGGGGCCTGCAACCGCTACGACAACCTGCGCCGCAAGCAGCGCTTCGATGTGGCCCAGCTCGACCTGGTGCGCGTGCGCCAGCAATTGGTTTTCGGCAAGTATGCACCGCCCCCCCTGGACCCGAACGCCCCCGGCTACCGCGGCCGCGTGGGGCTGAACCGCAGCTTTCTGGTGCACACTTACTACCCGCTCTATGCCCAGTTCTTCAGCATGCTGGGGTATGCGCCGGTGCTGCCCGAAACGCCCGACCCCAGCGGCATCGACCAGCGCAACGCGCCCTTTTGCTACCCCGCCGAGCTGGCCCACGGCTTCTTCCACGACCTGATTTCCAGGCAAGATCCGCCCGAAGTGCTTTTCCTGCCCCACTTCAAGTCGGTGCCGACCATCAATGGCGACCGCAACGCCCAGGTGTGTCCCCTGGTGCAGGGCGAGACCTTCTATCTGCAGTCGACTTTCCGGCCGCACCTGAGCCGACTCAAGCAAAAGGGCATGCGCCTGTTCGCCCCCCTGATCGCGCTGTCCGACGGCATGGAGGGCGCGCGCCGGCCCCTGGTGGAGACGGCCGTCGCCCTGGGTATCCCCCAGGCCATGGCCCAGGAAGCATTCAGCCGCGCCGCGACGCTCATGCGCGCCTGCCTGGAAGAGATGCGCGAGCTGGGCCGGCAGGCTTTGACCCAATTGGAGCAGACGCCCGAGAAGATCGCCGTGGTGCTTTTCGCCCGGCCCTACAACGGCTTCACGGAAGAGGCCCACAAGGGCATCCCCCACAAATTCGCGTCCCGGGGCATCCTGGTGCTGCCCCTGGATTTTCTCGATCTGACCAATCTGCCCACCCGGCGCCACATGTACTGGGGCATGGGCCAGCGCATCATGACGGCGGCGCGCAAGGTCAAACCCCATCCCCAGCTCTTCGCCACCTACATCACCAACTTCTCCTGCGGGCCCGATTCTTTTCTCATCGGCTACTTCCGCGATGTCATGGGCCGCAAACCCTCGCTGACCCTGGAGCTGGACAGCCACACGGCCGACGCTGGCCTGGAGACACGCATCGAGGCCTTCCTGGACATCGTCAAGGCTTACCGCCAGTTGGAAGAGAAGATGCCAACGCCCGCCACCGCCCCGGTGGACTTCCGCCCGGCCAAAACCGTGGTTGAGGATAAAATTTTATCGGTCGTCGATTCGGCGGGCCACACCCTGCCCTACACCGATCCGCGCGTGACGCTGCTCTTTCCGGCCATGGGCGAGCTGGCCGTGCGGATCATGGCCGCCACCTTCGCCAGCCACGGTTTTCATACCCACGCCCACGCGCCCAGCGACGAGGCCATCCTCAAGCTCGGCCGGGGCAACACCTCCTGCAAGGAGTGCTTGCCGCTGATCCTCACCACCGGCACCCTGCTCAACTATGTGCGCAACCAGAAGCGACCCGATGAAGTGGTGCTGTACTTCATGCCCACCGGTTCCGGGCCGTGCCGCTTCGGGCAGTACTACATCTTCATGGAAGATCTGGTCAAAAAGCTCCAGATCCCCAACGTGGCCATGTTCGCCCTTTCTTCGGAAAATGCCTACGACGGACTGCCGACCTCCCTGCACCGCCGCGCCTGGTGGGCCGTGCTGCTCTCGGACATCCTCGAAGATATCCGTTCCATGCTGCTGGCCAACGCCAAGGAGCGCGACACGGCCATGGCGCTCTTTCAGGCCCGCTTCCAGGAGATCCTGACGACCCTGCGCACCGGAAAATTCGAAGAACTGGAGCGCGTATTGCGGGATTGCGCCGCGGCCCTGGCCCGCGTGCCCCTCAAACGGCCCGTGGCCCAGGTGCCGGTCGTCTCCTTGATGGGCGAGATCTTCGTGCGCCGGGACGGCCTCTCGCGCCAATACCTGACCGAGCAATTGGCCGACAAAGGGTTTGCCACCGTCTGCGCGCCGGTGGCCGAATGGGTGCTCTACTCCGACTATTTGATGCATAGCGGATTGAGCGACCGAGCCCCCGACGACTGGCGCAAAAAGATCAACGGGCGCATCAAACAGCTCTTCATGGCCAAGGACGAACGGCGCATCAAAAGAATTCTCTCCGCTTCGGGGTTGGTGCATGCCGAGCCGCTGCGCGTCGCCTCGGTGATCGACACGGCCCGGCCGTATATCTCGCCCCACCTGGGCGGCGAGGCCATCCTCACGGTCGGCAGCGCGATCCAGGAGGTCGCCTCCCACACCTGCGGCGTCATCGCCATCGGCCCCTTCGGCTGCATGCCCAACCGGCTGGCCGAATCGATCCTCAACGAAGCCATGAAGCGCGAAGACAAACTGGCCGCCGAACCCAACAATCCGCGCCTGCGCACGATTCTGACCGATCTGCACGATCTGCCCTTTCTGGCCATCGAAAGCGACGGATCGCCCTTTCCCCAACTGATTCACGCCAAGCTGGAGGCCTTCTGCCTGCGCGCCGAGCGCATGCACGTGCGCATGCTGGCCGCCCGGCTGCAAAATTAGCATGGCCGCCGCGATCTATACGCTGAATCTGCTGCTGCTATTCTCTTGTCTTGCCGACGAGCGGCCCATCGGCGCGGAGCGGCGTTTTTCCTTCATGCTTCTGCGCCTGATCGCCTGCATACCGCTGCTGGCCGGACAGTATGCCTTCTTTTACTTCCAACCGTTATCGCGGATGGTCGCGCCGCTGTTCTTCTCGGAATGCGTTTTTGGGCTGTTGCTCCTTTTACTGAACTTTCGGCTGCGCCCCATTCTTTATCCCGAAGCTCCGCCGCACCGGGCGCAACCATGGCTTTTCTGGAGCCTGGCCGCCGGCGCATCGCTTATCGGCGGATTTTGGCTTTGGACCCCGCCAGGCTATGAAGTCGCCGGGGATGCCCTGCTCCTGCCCTATTCAGGCCAGCTTTATGCGGCCTGCCTTTTGGTCCTGATAACGATCCTGGTCGCGGCCTGGCGTCTGGAAATGTTCTGGCGGCGGATCGGCTCCCGGGAGCGCCGACCCTACAAGTACGTGGTCATCGGCCTGTTCCTGATCCTGGGTAGCCTGGCCTGGTCGCTTTCCTATCGGCTCGCCTACCTGCGGGTGGACGAAGACCACCTGCTGCTGCTCGCGATCTTTTTGGGTATCGGCTGGTTGATCGTCGTCCATGCCGTGGCACGTCACCGCCTGCTCAACCGCAAAGTCTTCGTCTCGCGGCGGGTGATCTATTCGACGCTCACACCGTTGGTCTGTGCCGTGTATCTGCTCCTGGTGGGTTCGATTTCCCTGGTGATGCGGACCTTCGGCTGGTCCCTGCCCTTCGTGCTCCAGTGGCTGCTGATTGTTATGGGGTTGCTCGCCCTCGTGGTGCTGACCCTCTCCACCCGCGTGCGCACCGGGATCAAATACTACATCAGCACTCACTTCTATCTGAACAAATACGAGTATCGCGAGGAGTGGCTGGCTTTTTCCGAGCTGTTGCAAGGTAAACTGACCGAAGCCGAGGTGGCCGAAGCCTTGCGCCGGATATTGCGCGAATGCCTTTACACCCGCATCCTCATGCTCTGGCTGGAGGACGGCCATGGGGGGTTCCGGTTGCTGGCACCGCCGGGCTCGCCCGCTCCCGGAGAGAATGGCGTTCTGACCGCCGACGATCCGCTGTTACGGCACCTGCAAAACGCACCTTATATATATATGCGCAAATCCGGGTTCGACCCTGAGGTCCAACGGGTGTTCGATCAAAAACAGGCTTTTTTTTCGTCCACCGGGCTGGTTCTGCTCTATCCGCTTGTCATCGGCACCCAATGCATGGGGTTGATCGGCCTGGGACCGGAGTACACCGGCGGCACCTACGGCCGGGACGATTTCGACCTGCTGGCCGCCCTGGGCTCCCAGGCCGCCTGGGCACTGCTGGCCGTACGCAACGCCGAGCGCCTGGCCCTTGCCCGGGAGCAATCCGCCTGGAACACCCTCTCGGCCTTCGTGCTGCACGACATCAAGAACGCTGCCACCATGCTGGGACTGGTGCGCCAGAACGCGCCCGAGCACATCCATGATCCCGAGTTCCAGCAAGACATGCTGGTCTCCATCGACGACGCCCTCAAACGCATGAACAAGGTGCAGGCGCGACTCAATACGCTTAAAGGTGAGATCGTGCCTGTGCTTGGCCCCCTGGCGCTGGCCCCATTTCTGGATGCGACCATCCGGAATCTTGCCAAAAAGTTACCGCGCTTAAGCATAGCACTGGTATGCCCGGTTACGATAACGATTCAAACCGACCCTGATTTCCTCACGCAAATTTTGGAAAATCTGCTGCTCAATTCTTTGGAAGCCGGCAGCGGCGGAAACGGCATAAAAGTGAAGATATGCGTGACCCCACAATCGCCGCAGGATATCGAAATCTCCATCACCGACAATGGCCCTGGTATCCCTTCGGAACTGCTTCCGGATCGGCTTTTTGAGCCTTTCGCCACCACCAAGGAGCGCGGCAGCGGCATCGGATTGTGGCAAGTCAAGCAGTTGGTGGAAATCCTGGGCGGCACCGTCACGGCCGGCAACCCTGGGCCGAAAGGCGGTGGCTGCTTCCAGTTACGCCTGCCCCTGGCAAGGCACTCCAAATGATCGGCCAATGTTACGTTTTGTAAGCTTTACCGACAGCGAAACTCCCCCCATTTTTCCCGGACCGCGCGCACTTATGGTCAAAATATATTTCATGTGTTTTTTCAAATAGTTAAATCCAAAAATAGGACTACCCGCTCAAAATGAGATGTCGACCAACTTTACAGTTTATTGTTTTCGAAGATCGAAAACATATTTTATGACAACCAATACAATAAGTTACAACAATGGCACCCATGTTGCTATGGATTTGTCTGGGGTGAAACCAGTGAAGCGAACTCTATCCACAAAAGGAAAATGTGAAATGAAAAAGATTACGGTTTTAATGTGCAGTTTGATGCTGGTGTTGAGCCTGGCGGGGGCGGCAGGCGCGGTACCGACGACTTGGACGGACAGCATTACTTCTTTTAATAATGTTGATGATGTTTATGTCGGCAATTTTAGATCGTATAGCTATACCCACAATGTCGCCGATGATGGTTTCCAAGGCTACGCGATGGGCGGAGATGATTTTATAACCAGCGGCCTGCTGTCGGTGTCGCTCTATGACGATGCTAATGATCCAACAAGACGGTTTTTTTGCCAAGTTTCGCTTCAAGAAGGGGAGACCGCGCTTATTGATCAACCCGGATTCTTTGGAGATCGTATCTATAATTTTAGCTATGCCAACGAATTATATGGTGTATCCTTAGCGGGAATTTTGCAGTTGAATCTAAGCGGCCTTTTGGAGGTGACCATTAGGTCTTTGGGCGGTGATTTTTATCTGGGTTCATCTACGCTGTATGCCTTTGGTGATAATGGCAGAGGCGCTGCCCCGGTTCCCGAACCGGCCACCCTGCTGCTGCTGGGCACCGGACTGCTGGGAATTGTGGGCGCCAATCGTAAACGCCTCGGCAAAAAAGCGTAGCCTTCAAAGCCGTACCAAACGGGTTTAATAAACAGAAACCCCCCGGAGCTTCCGGGGGGTTTCTGTTTTAACCAATTTCATTTCCAGCGCAGCCAGCTACCCCCTGATCCCATGCTTCTTCATCAAATCGTGCAAGGTCGGTCGGCTGGTGGCCAGGAGCTTGGCGGCCTGGCTGATGTTGTGGCCGGTGATGAGCAAGGCTTGCTGGACACAGTGGCGCTCGGCCTGATCGCGGGCCTCCTGGAGCGTCATGAGTTTTTCAGCCGGACGCTCGGGCATGGCGGCCGCTTCCAATTCCAGATGACCCGGTGTGATCACCTGGCCTCTGGAGACGGAAAGGGCCCGCCGAATACAATTCAGCAATTCACGGACATTCCCGGGCCAGTCGTGAGCGGATAGGGCCGCGATGGCGGCGGGTGAAAAAGAGGGGCGCCCCAGCCTGAGGGTGCGGGCCTCCTTGAGCAGGAAGTGGTGGGCCAGCACCAGGACATCTTCGGGCCGCTCCCGCAACGGGGGCATCTTGACCTGGACGACATTGAGCCGGAAAAACAGATCCTCCCGGAACTTGCCCTGGGCCACCGCCGCCTCCAGATCTTTATTGGTGGCGGCCACGATACGCACGTTGAGATAGAGGGTCTTGTCCCCGCCCACCCGATCGATGGTGCCCTCCTGGAGACAGCGCAGCAGCTTGACCTGCATGCTCAAGGGCAACTCTCCGATCTCGTCCAGGAAAACGGTGCCGTTGTGGGCCTGCTCGAATCTGCCGATCTTGCGGGCCACTGCGCCGGTAAAGGCGCCTTTCTCGTGGCCGAACAGTTCGCTCTCCAGCAGATTCTCCGGAATGGCCCCGCAGTTGACGATCACCAGAGGGTTCTGGCTGCGCGGGCTCAAGGCGTGGATGGCATGGGCCGCCATCTCCTTTCCCGTACCCGACTCGCCCGTTATAAGGATAGGAAAATCGTTGGCGCTCACCTTGCGGATCACGGCGAAAAGAGAGCGCATGGCCGACGATACGCCGATCAAGCCCCCCAGCGAGCTCTCTTGATCGTGGTGGCGTTGCAAGGCCTTGTTGGCGCTTTCCAGCGCCTGGATGTGGTAGGCGCGTCCCAGGATGATATGCAGCAGTTTCAGATCGATGGGTTTGGCGCAAAAATCCAGCGCCCCCAGGGAGACCGCCTGGACGGCGACATCTTGCTCTCCATGACCGGTGATGACGATGACCTTGGTGTAGGGGGCCAGCACAGGCAGGAGTTCGAGCAGCTTGAGTCCTTCCTGGGGGGTGTCCGGAGAGGGCGGCAGCCCCAGATCCAGGGTGGCCACCGCAAAGATGCCGGTGCCCAGGAGTTCCCTCGCCTTTTGGGGCTCGGCGGCAACGGTGATATCGTAAGTGGGTTCGAGCGACCATTTGAGCTGCTTGGCTACGGAAGGCTCGTCTTCGATGATCAGCAGTCGTTCTTTAGGCAAGCGGCATCACTCCATTGGGGCTCAACACTTTTCAGTCGGATTAAAGCCAGTCTAAGCCGCGGGATATGGTTGTGTCAACGCTAAGGAAATCATGCCCCGGATCGCGTCAATCCCAGCCGCCTGTGCCCGATCCCCCTCGTTTACTTCTTGCGGCGGTCATCTCCCCGGCGGCGTTCCTTGGGATCGGAGAGGGTCACGACAATGCCGCTGCGCACCGACTGGCGTCGGTCCGCCCGGTTTTTCCTTTTCTCCTTTATTATCCGCTTGGGAGACAAGGGCTTGCCGTCGCGCTGTTTCTGATAATTTTGGACTGGGGCGATCATGCCCACCAGGAGTTCATCCATGCTGCACCTCCTGATGATAGATATCGGCCGCTTTTGAAAAGGCTTTAGCAGATTGTTGGTCACATCAATTGATCAGGTGCTCGGGTTTGTGGTAAGCCTTGCCCGTTCGCATGATCGGCAAACATAAGCGCCGATGCCGCCAGGGTTGAGGGCGCAAAGAATCCGAAACTCAAGGAGCAGCGACTCAGGATGTCCAAAATCAAGATCGCCATCGTCGGGGTGGGAAACTGCGCCAGCGCCCTGGTCCAGGGTATTTGCTATTACGCCAAGAAAACACCTCATCAGGCTGTCGGGTTGATGCATTGGGACCTTGGGGGCTATCGGCCCCAGGACATCGAAGTGGTGGCCGCGTTCGACATCGATGCCCGCAAGGTGGGCCAGGATCTGCGTCGCGCTATCTTCGCACCGCCCAACTGCACCACGATTTTTTTCCCCGAGGTGCCGGCCGGCGGTACGGTCGTTGCCATGGGAAAGATTCTGGACGGCGTGTCCGAGCATATGCAAGCCTATGATCCCCAACGCACCTTTCAACCCGCCGATTTGCCCCAACCGCAACAGGCCGACGTGATCCGCATGCTCCGGGAAAGTGGGGCCCAGGTCCTGCTCAACTACCTGCCCGTGGGCTCCGAACAAGCCAGCCGTTTTTACGCCGAGTGCGCCCTGGAGGCCGGGGTGGCCCTTATCAACAACATCCCGGTCTTCATCGCCAGCGACCCCCAGTGGGCCGAGCGCTTCACGCGCAAAGGGCTTCCCATCATCGGCGACGACATCAAGTCCCAGTTGGGCGCCACCATCACCCACCGGGTGCTCACCGATCTGTTCAAGAAACGGGGAGTCGCCCTGGAGCGCACCTACCAGCTCAATACCGGCGGCAACACCGATTTTCTCAACATGCTCAATCGCAGCCGGGTCTCGTCCAAGAAAGAATCCAAGACCGAGGCCGTGCAGGCCGTGGCCGCCCACCGTTTGTCGGCCGAAAATATCCACATCGGCCCCAGCGATTACGTGCCCTGGCAGAAGGACAACAAGGTGGCCTTCATCCGCATGGAGGGACGCCTGTTCGGGGATGTGCCCATGAATCTGGAACTGCGCCTGTCGGTGGAGGATTCGCCCAACTCGGCGGGTGTGGCCATCGACGCCATCCGGTGTGCCAAGATAGCCCTGGACCGGGGGCTGGGAGGCGTGCTGGAAGGGCCATCGGCCTACTTCTGCAAGCACCCGCCGCGGCAGTTCGATGACGATCAAGCCTATCGTTTGATTGAAGCCTTTATCAGGGGCGAGTAGAATCTAGTTCGGTCGGCGGCCGATGGCATAGCTCACTTCCACCTTTTCCCGGCCGCCTTCGGCGATCTTCAGGGCTCTGGGTTGCAGCGCCAACGCCACGCTTATCTGTCCCGAGGTTTTAAGATTCTCCAACGCAATTTTCTCGGTGTAGACGGTCTCGATGCGGTCCAGGATGCGTTGGGTCCCCATCACCTTCACTTTGCCGGGGGTCACCGCGGCGCTCTCCAGGATCAAGCCCGAGGGCAAGGCGCCCACCCAATCCACCTGCACGGCCACCTCCTTGGTCGCCGGCACATCCAGAGCGACCTTCACCTCCGAAGGTTCAATGCGGTTGAGGCGCAAGCCGGGCGGCAGAACGATGTTTTCGTTGGAAAGCATGTAGCTGTTCTGGCCGCTGACAGCGCTGCTCAAATCCAGCTTGACCTTCACCTGGTCGAGGCGCAACGAGCCGATCAGGGCCGCGGAACCGCTCAGGTGCAGACGCACGGTATTGGCCGAAGTGGAGTGGATTTGGGTTTGCGGATCGCGGTTCAGGTACTCCAGGGGCACCTCGATGCTGGTCAGGGTTTCCATGCCTTTGGCGAAGCTGAACCAGACGCCGGCCATGCACAGGACGCAGATCACGGCTGCGATGGTCAGCTCCTTGCTTTCGCGCCGCACGCTCAAGTGATCGTCCTGCGCCCTTGCCGTGCCCAGGTGCTCGGCTAAAATTCTCTCCAACGCCACATTATCGCCGATGGGGGTGAAGATGCTGCCTTTGACCGCCATCACCGATCCCCGCTCTTCGGAGACCACGATCACCAGGGCATCGGACTGTTCGGCCAGACCCGCGGCAGCGCGATGGCGCGTGCCGTAATATTTGGGCAGGTCGTCCCGCAGGCTCAGGGGCAAGATGCCGCCGACCCGGGTGACCCGGTTGCCCTGGATCAGCGCGGCGCCATCATGGGCCGGGTTACCGTTCCAGAAGACCGATACAAGCATCTCCTTGGAAACCAGGCCGCCCCATTGAAGTCCGCCCTGGATCATTTCATCCAGACCTTCTTTACCGGGAAACACCATCAGCGCGCCGATGCGTTGCCGGGCCAGCTCGTACACGCCCTGCACGATGGCCTCGATGGGCATCACTTCGCTTTTCTGGGGAAACTCCCACAACAGGGCGCGCAGATTTTTGGCCTGCAGCACGTTTCGGATTTCGTTTCGGAAAACGATGATGATGATCAACGTGGCACCGGCAATGATCCCCTGCATGGCCCAGCTCGTGACGATCAACCCCAGGGCCACCGCCATGCGCTGGAAGATCCACAACAAGGCGATGCCGGCCAGGACGCGGATGACGTTGGTCCCCCGGAAGAGCACATAAAGACGAAAAAGGATGTAACTGTTCAGCAGTACGTCGATGATGTCTTGCCAGCGGATTGAAAGAAGAAAGGCGAAAAAAGAGTTCATGCTTCCCCAGAAGGTCAATCGATGACGCTAAAGCGCAGCGTTTTGATCAATCGGGATTGGGCGTTCCAGATCTCTACCCGCCAGGGGCCTTTGTCCTCTTCGCGCAGTTGGATGCTGCTGTAGGTGGCCCACTTGGGAGGCTTGATGGTCAACCGTTTGGTAGTGACCAGCTCATCCTGTCGGTACCACTTGTGGTCCACGACGGTGGTATCGGCCACATCGTCGAACAGGGTGTAACACGAGATCCGGCCGGCATTGATCGAGAAAGCCACGGCGATGTATTTGGGTTCATAACCATCGATGGATTCGCACATCACCGCGCGTACCAGCCGAATGGTCGCGTTACCGGGTTCCGGCGGCGCCTCGGCGGCATGGGCCGGGCCGCTTGCGCCCATGGTCATGCCGGAAAAGAGCAACATCAAGCCGGCCATTCGAGCGGCGCATTTCCAGCGGGCGGAGCGTTCGGGGATATTCGATGTCATGAGCCCATTACTAACGAAAACACTCTTGTTTGCAAGGAAAAATATCGCCTTGGGTTCAATGAAAGTCCACTTTAAGATTTAAGCCTAACGGAAGGGATTTTTTCGGCGCGCGGGGGGTGCGCCGAGGGAAGATGCAGACCGCCTAACCGGGTCTTCGCAACAGGTCGGCCAGCGTCTTTTCCACGATGATCTCCTTGTTGCTGCTGCGTTCGTGGATCGATTGAATAATGCTCTTGTCCACCACCCATCCGAATCCGAGTTCGTCGAAAAAGATGATCTCATTTTTCTGCATGGGAAGTAACCTCCTGAGTGTGGTTGAGCCGATGGCGCAGAAAAATCCTCTCTCTGCCCCATGCCCCGCCGCAATGGCGCTTTGATCTTAATATCGCCTCCTGGCCCAAGATCTTTAGCCCGCCGCCATCCAAAAATGGCGGCCACCGTTCAACAAGTTCATTTGACATGCGTTCGGGCTAGACCTTAAAATAACTTTCGATTCACTGGTCTCGGCCGGACGACGGCCTTGCGCGCCTCGTGCCGATCAGCCCAGTTGCCCGCGAACGCCACCTCCAAGGAGAGATAAACAGAGTGGATTCAGATCGAACCGATTCACGCGCCCAACGGCGGACCATCTGGGGCTGGGCCTTGTATGACTGGGCCAATTCCGCCTTCGCCACAACGGTCATGGGGGTTTTCTATCCGGTTTTTTTCAAGCAGCAGTGGAGCCATGGCGTGGACCCCAACCTGAGCACCGCGCGCCTGGGGTTCGGGCATGCCGCGGCCAGCCTGCTGGTGGCGGTCATGGCCCCCATGCTGGGCGCCATGGCCGACCAGAGCGGTCGACGCAAAAGGTTCCTCATGGGATTTACCTACATCGGTGTGGTCATGACCCTGGTCCTGGCTTTTATTCCCAAGGGCCATTGGATCATGGCGATGCTCGGATACGGCGGCGCCTACATCGGATTTGCCGGCGCCATCATTTTCTATGACGCCCTGCTGCCCCAGGTGGCGCCACCGGACCGACTGGACCAGGTATCCAGCCTGGGATACTCGCTGGGGTACCTGGGCGGCGGCTTGCTTTTATTGCTCAACGTGGCCATGGCGCTCAAACCGGCGCTCTTCGGCATCGCCGACGCCGGTCAGGCCGTTCGGCTGTCGTTTATCAGCGTGGCCATCTGGTGGGGCCTTTTCGCCCTGCTGACCTTTGCCTGGCTGCCGCCCGACCCCGTGGGCCAACGCCCGCCGGTGGGCCGGCAGATCGCCGCGGGCTGGGGCCAGCTCATGGGCACCTTTCGCAAGGTGCGCCGGCTCAAGACCGCCTTTCTCTTTTTGGCGGCCTACTGGTGCTATATCGACGGTGTGGATACCATCATCAAAATGGCCGTGGATTTCGGCATGTCCCTGGGATTCGATTTCAAGGATCTCATCGTGGCCTTTCTGATCGTGCAGTTCATTGCCTTTCCGGCCGCCTTGGGGTTCGGGCAGTTGGGACGCCACTGGGGCGTGCGCCGTTCCATCTACCTGGCCCTGGGCATCTACATCGGGGTTACGATCTGGGGGGCCAGCATGAGCCGGGTCTCGGAGTTTTACGTGCTGGCGGCGGTCATCGGCCTGGTGCAGGGCGGCATCCAAGCCCTGAGCCGCTCCTACTATGCCCGCTTCATTCCCCGCGAGCAGAGCGCCGAGTTTTTCGGCTTTTACAACATGCTGGGCAAATTCGCGGCCATCATGGGGCCGGCCCTCATGGGCCTGACCGGGCTGCTGGTCAAGCGCCTGCTGCTGCCGACCGCCCCCACGGCGGAACAGATCCGGTCGGTGGGCTTGCTGGCCACCCGTTCGAGCATTCTGGCGGTGCTGATCCTGTTTTTCGTCGGCGCACTGCTGCTGCATTTCGTCGATGAAGAAAAGGGCAAGGCCGAAAAAGAAGGGATTTGCCATGAGTGAAGAGAAGAACATCGATCTGGACCCGGAAGCTCAGAAGCTTTTCGAGCAGTTCGGCGGCTTGCAGGCCTTCGATAAAACCAAGACCATGCCGGGCGCCGACCGGCTGGCCCAGAAGTTGTTGGATGAACAGAAGCGCTACGATGCCATCCGCATCCTCATGGTGCAGACCACCTGGCTGATCAGCCGGTACCTGCGCGACGACCGCTTCGGCGGTGCCGATGACCAGGAAGCCAAAGCCTTCGCCAACCTCACCACCGCCCTGGGCAAGTTGAGCAACCTTCCCGGCCACCTGGGGTGCATGCTGATCCGCTTCCGGGGCACGGCCGGCAATCCCGAACTGCCCGACAAATTCGATTATGAAATCGTCCTGGGGCACACGGCCGTGGACTTCACGATCATGCCCCGCATCGTCCGGCGCAACGGCGACAAATGGGCCAAGCTGCCCGATCAGATGCGCGAAGCCTTCACCATCCTGGCCGATTACGGCGTCAACAACATCTTCGTGCGCCTGCCCGGCGGTACACCCCAGGAGATGGCCGACATTCAGCTCTGTCTGAAGATTTTGTGCGGCTTCCGGGCCGCCCGCCAAAGCGGCGCCGCCATCACCGTGCACATGGACGGAACGGCCCGCACGGTCCCCTTGATCAACGACGAAAACCAGTTTCCCGATCCCAACCTGACCCTGCTGGCCGGCCTGAACCGCCTGAGCGCCAAGGCCATGGAGGGATTGGTGGAAAAAGTCGATCGCTGGATGCGCCAGCATTCGGCCGCCGCCGTTACCGCCGAAAAGCGCTACACCGGCGTTTATAACGCGGCCATGGAACTGCCCAAGCTCCAGGCCCAGGTCAAGCGGCCGCCCGTGGAGCTGAACAACGTCAAGTGGCTGATGACCGAAGTCGAGACGGAAAAGCTCTCTCCGGAAAAGATGCGCCTGGCGCAACTGGCCATGGAGATCGGACAGGCCTCCCCCCAGCAGGTGGCCAAAATGATCCAGAGCGTGTACGGCGAAGATTATGCCCGCATCAACAAAGCCCTGCTGGGCGAGCGGCTGCACCTGTCTTCCCACCTGCTCAATGCCGCCGAAAAACAGACCCAGGAGCCCCAGCTCGCCAAGGAGCTGCTGGGGAACCTGCAAAACCGCCTGGACATGGTCAAGGATCAGGTGATCGACGATATCCATGTGGTGGAAGACACCGGCGAAGAGCGACGGGCCGGCAAGCAGCCGCCGCTGGAAGCGGTCCACAGCCAGATCTACAACATGGTGAAGTTCTATAAGGGACGCTCGACCACGCGCAAGAAGATGGTGGGCATGGTCAACCATCCCATCAGTTTCACCGACCGGGACTACACCATCCTCTCCAAGGATTTCCGCATCTCCCTGGAAGATGCCAAGGCCCTGGTTCAGAAGCTCAAAAACTGCTTCACCATGGAGGGCCGCTTCAAAAAGAGCGCCTTTGCCGAAGCCGTGGATCATTTCCGCCAATACGAGCAGAAGATCTTCCAATTCCTCTGGGACCACATGAAAGACGTGGTCGTGGCCCAGGACCGCGCCGCCTTCCTCAACGCCCTGCAAGCCCTGACCACCCAGATGGACCAGCCCAAGAAGGCGGTCAAAATCCTGCTGGAAGATCTGTGCGCCGATCCCAACGTGGTGCGCTATTCGGACAACAAGGCCATCATGCTGGCCAACCTCATCGTGCACCGCGAGAAGTCTTTGACCGACTACGATATCACCCCCGAAGACATCGTCCTGAACCGCCACAACATCGACAGCCAGGTAGCCCAGTACGCCACCTGGCGCATCGAAAAGGGGCACGAGGATTTCTCCACCAAAGTCCAGACGATCCACCGCAAAATGACCGAAGCCCTGCAGCTCGGCCAGACCGGCGATCAGCAAATACCGGCCGCCGTTCTGATCAACCTGGAACGGGAGCTTTATATCTTTCTTTCCCTAGTGGTCTGCGAGACCGGCAAGGCCATCTTGCAGTCGGCCGCCGGAGAGTACGGCGATCCGGCCGCCAGGATCTATCACCAGAAAGAGAGCGAAAACTGCCTGGGCGCCCTGCTGCAAAATTTACGCGTGGCCCTGCGGGGTGTGGGTAGCGTGGGCAGCGCCGGAGACATTCCGGCTATCGAACGCATCAAGGAGAACGAAGAGAGTTTCGGCCGCCTGAAAAACGACCGCAATTTCCGTGCCCAGGCCAGGATGATCGGCGAGTGGGTCACTGAGGCGGTCAAGCTAATCAAATTCCGCAGTTAGATGTGGTGTGTCCATCCAAAAACGGCATCTTGGGCGCCATATCGGTGTTGCCCGCAAAAACGAACCTGCCTTGATCTGGCGCCCGAGCTACCATTTCTGGATGGACAAGGAGCTATGGGGGGCTTGGCTTGTTGGCCCGGGCTTTGGCGATTAGGGCCCGGCGCTCTGTTAAACGGGCCTGGAGCTTGGGGAACTGGTTGACTTCGGTGTGGGGCAGGAACAGGGCCGCGATGTAGTTGTCGTAGTAGGAAGGGGTTTCGGAGAGTTCGAAGTTGGTCATCATGTTGGTGACCCCCACCACCTGCTGGCGGATGCTGTTGGTCAGGGCGCTCATGCGCGCGCCCAGCAGCGAGCTGTTGCCCACGTAGATCACCTTTTCCGGTTCCACCTCGGGCAGCAGGCCGATGATCATGGCCCGCTCCAGATCCACGTAGCTGCCGAAGCCGCCGGCCAGGATAATCTGCTCCACATTCTCCATGGACATGCCCACCTCCTTGAGCAGCGTCTTGCAGCCGCTGTAGATGGCCCCCTTGGCGCGGATCAGGTTATCGATGTCGATCTCGTTGATGGTGATGTCGCGGTCGATCTGGGTGGTCTCGCGATAGGCCAGCACATACTCGTAGACATTGTTGTTCTCGCGGATGCGGTCGGTCTTCAGGTCGCGGTCGAACTTGCCCTGGTTGTCGATCACGCCGGTTTCGAAGAGCGTAGCCACCATGGTAATCAGGCCCGAACCGCAGATGCCTTTGGGGCGCTGGTTGCCGATGGTCACGATCATGGGCTCCAGGGTCTCGGGGTCGATGGAAAAATCTTCGATGGCGCCCTTGGCGGCGCGCATGCCGAACTGGATGCCGCCACCCTCGAAGGCCGGCCCGGCACTGCACGCGGCGCAGGCCATCCAATCCTTGTTGCCCACCACCACCTCGGCATTGGTGCCGATGTCCATGAACAGGGTGAGCTTCTCGGTGCGGTACATGCCGCTGCCCATGACGCCGGCCACGATGTCGCCGCCCACATAGCTCGATACCTGGGGATAGACCAGGGCGGTCACGTGGGGGTCCAGATCCACCCCCAGATCGGTGGCCCGGAAGGGCGGATAGATCGTGGCCGTGGGCACGTAGGGCGAACGGCGGATGTAGCGCGGCTCCACGGCCAGCAGCAACTGGGTCATGGTGGTGTTGCCCGCGAAGGTGATCAGGGAGATGTTTTCCCGGCTCACCTTGGATTGCTTGAGCAGGTAACCGAGCACCTTGTTCACCGTGGCGATCACCACCTGCTGCATGGTCGCAAGCCCACCGGGTTTTTCGGCGAACATGATACGGCTGATAACGTCTTCGCCATAGCTGATCTGACCGTTGAATTCGCCGTGTTCGGCCAGGGCCTGGCCCGAGACCAGGTCCACCAGTTGGCCGAACACCGTGGTGGTACCGATGTCCATGGCCACGGCATAGTTCTGGGCCGTAGTATCCCCGGCCTGTACATGGATGATCTGGGTCTTGCCCGAGCTGCGCACCGGCCGGGCCAAGGTAACGGTCACCTTGAAATCCTGCTCCCGGAAGACGGTGGGGATCTTGCGGATCACCGGCAGCTCGACTTCCAGGCCATGCTCGTTGTGATGCAGGCGCAGGTGGTTGACCAGACGGGTCACATCGGGCAGATGATCCTGGGCATCGGGGGGCGTGAGTTCCACGTAGATCTTCTCCACGGCCGGCAAAAAGAGCCCCTGCTGCTTGATCTCTTCGAAACCGATTTGTTGCACGCTGGCGGTGCGCCGGGGTGCCTTGCGCTGCAGGGCCGAGGTGTCGATGGTGGACTCCACCGGCACGCGCACGGTGACATCCCCCTGGACCAAGGTCTTGCAGGCCAGGCAGTAACCTTTTTCACGATCCTCGGCACTGATGCGTTCTGAGGGCTCGCCCGCTACCTGGCCGCCCTCGACGATCACCCGGCATTTGCCGCACACGCCGTCACCGCCGCACGAGGCGTTGATGTGCACGCCGGCCGCCATGGCAGCGCGGATAATGCTTTCGCCTTGGGGCACTTCGATCGCTGTATTGCTGGGCAGAAAGGTGACGGTGACGTTGCTCATGGGGGAACTCCTTATGCCCGGCCCTTCCACATCGGCCGAGCGTTTTAGATCTATTCAAGCGCTCCGGGGCGCGGCGGCTACCATATCCAATTTTGTAAATGGTTTAAACCACATTTTCGTGGACTTTCATTTCGCCACCGGTTTATTACTTTCCAAAAGGTTTCCAACGATAGGTCGTTTGACGATTATTCCGTCAAACGTCATAAAGTAATCTGATTTCAACGCAAAGCGTATCCCTCCGGAAAAGGATGTTCCCGCATGCAATGGACCCCGGAAGCCGAAGCGGCTCTGAGCAAGGTACCCTTCTTCGTTCGTCCGCGGGCGCGCGCCCGGATCGAGCAGGAGGCCGCCCAGGCCGGCAAAACCCTTGTGACCCTGGCCGATGTGCGCGCCGCGCGCCAACGCATGATCTCGGGCATGGCCGCCGAGGTCAAAGGCTACCAACTGGAGTTGTGCTTCGGCCCGGGCGGCTGCCCCAATACGATCATGGCCGCCACACCCCTTTCGGAACGCATCGAAAAAGTGCTTCGGGAGGCCGACCTGCTGGGATCTCTCAAATCCAAAGGCATCCGGGATCTGAAGCATCACCATGAATTCCGGGTGGCCATCGCCGAATGTCCCAACGCCTGCGCCCAGGTCCAGATCAAGGATGTCGGCATCATCGCCGCCCAGCAACCCATGGTCGGCAACGAAGCTTGCAGTGAATGCAATGGCTGTGTCACCGCCTGCCGGGAAGGGGCGATCCGCATCGACGACACCCCCAGGCCGGTGATCGATCGGAGCTGCTGCGTGGCCTGCGGCCAATGTATCCCGGCGTGTCCCACGGGCACCCTGGTCTCCGGCAGGCAAGGCTGGCGGGTTCAACTGGGGGGCAAGCTGGGCCGCCATCCCCAATTGGCTCGGGAGCTTCCCGGTATTTTTGATGAAGCCACCGTGATCCAAATTGTGGCCGCCTGCTTGGAATTTTATAAATCCAGGGATCGTGCTGGTGAACGCTTCGGGGCCGTATTGACCCCGGAGGCTTTTCAAACCCTGGCCGAACGTTTCCAGCCTTTAACTTGAGAGAGATATGGAGGAGCTATGCCCCCATCCGATACGTCCTCGAATCGCTTTATCGATCTAAGTGCCTTCCAGCGCTTCTTCACGCATGAAGTAACCGGCAGTATCCCCTTGTTTGCGGCCACGGCCGTGGCCCTGGTGTGGGCCAATTTCTCTCACGCCTCCTACGAGCATATCTGGCATGCCGAACTGAGTGTCGGCCTCGGCCCCTATGTCATCACCAAGAGCCTGGCCCACTGGATCGACGAAGCCCTGATGGCCATTTTCTTCTTCATGGTCGGACTGGAGATCAAATACGAGGTGCTGGTGGGCGAGTTGGCTTCGCTGCGCAAGGCCTCGCTGCCGGTAATCGCCGCAGCCGGCGGCATGCTGGTGCCGGCATCGATATATGCTCTTTTCAATCATGGCCAGCCCACAATGCATGGCTGGGGCATTCCCATGGCCACCGACATCGCGTTCGCCCTGGCCGTTCTGGCCTTATTCAGCCAGCGCATCCCCCTGGGGCTCAAAGTCTTTCTTTCGGCCCTGGCCATTGCCGACGACCTGGGGGCCGTGCTGGTCATCGCTCTGTTCTACACCCAACAGATCTCCCTGGGATATCTTGCCATAGGAGCCCTGTTTCTCGCCCTGCTGGTGACCGCCAACCGGCTGTGGGTGCGCCACACGCTGGTCTATGCGATCCTGGGCATTGGGGTTTGGGTAGGCTTTTTGGGATCCGGGGTGCATGCCACCGTGGCCGGTGTACTGGTGGCCGCCTGCATTCCGGCCCGCGGCCGATATGCCACCGACGATTTCATTCAGCGCGTCCGCCACCACATGGGACGCTTCGAGTGCGAGCCGGGCAGTTGCGGCTTCTCGATCCTGCTCAACAGCCAACACCTGGAAGCGGTGCGGGCCGTGGAGGAGAGCTGCCACGACGTGGAGACCCCCTTGCAGCGCATGGAATACAGCTTGCACCCCTGGGTCACCTACCTGATCATCCCCCTCTTCGCCCTGGCCAATGCGGGGCTCTACCTGGGGGATTTGAACCCCTCCCAGGCCCTGGTCCACCCCGTTACCCTGGGGGTCGGCCTGGGATTGCTTCTGGGAAAACCGCTGGGTATCGCTCTGTTCACCCTGTCGGCCGCCCGTTGGCTGAAGATCGAATTGCCCACGGGGGTAACCCGCCGCCACATCATCGGCGCCGGCTGCCTGGGAGGCATCGGTTTTACCATGTCGCTATTCGTCTCCGGACTCTCATTTAACGATCCCGACATGATGTCTTTTGCCAAGTTGGGCATTCTCGGCGGCTCGTCGCTGGCCGCGGTAGCCGGTGCGACGGTATTGGCCACCGGCAAATCGTCCCGGACGTGAATACATATTAACACTCACGAAAGGAGGCGTCCCATGAACACCAAGACCACACGCACCATCGGCATTCTCACCGGGGGCGGCGATGTCCCGGGCCTCAATCCGTGCATCAAGCAACTGGTCGTGCGCGCCACGGAACTGGGGCTGAAGGTGGTGGGCATCCGCAAGGGCTGGGAGGGATTGCTGGCATTTTCACCCGACGATCCGTTCGCCGGCAATTACATCCAGCCCCTGGACGCGGCCGGCGTGCGCACCATCGATCGCTCGGGCGGCACGATCCTGCACACCTCGCGCACAAACCCCAGCGCCGTCAAATTCAAGGACGCGCCTGCCTTTCTCAAGGGGAGCTACGCCGATACCGCCAAGAAGCAGGACTTTACCGCCCAGGTGCTGAAAAACATCTCCCAACTGGGCATCGACGTGCTCGTCCCCATCGGTGGAGACGACACCCTCTCGTTCGCCGCGCGCCTGCACCAGGAGGGCGTGCCGCTTGTGGCCATCCCCAAGACCATGGACAACGACGTGATGGGCACCGATTACTGCATCGGCTTTTCCACCGCCGTGACCCGCAGCGTCAACTTCATCCACGCATTGCGCACCTCTTCGGGCTCCCACGAGCGCATCGCCGTGGTCGAGCTGTTCGGCCGCTATTGCGGCGAAACCTCGCTGGTCTCGGGTTATCTGGCCGGCGCCGACCGGGTGGTGATCTCCGAAGTGCCCTTCGACATTAATCGCCTGGCCGATTTCCTGGCGGCCGACCGCCAGGCCAACCCCAGCCATTACGCCATGCTGACCATCAGCGAAGGGGCTGTCATGCAGGGCGGCGAGATGGTGCTTTCGGGCGAGGCCGACGCCTTCGGCCACCGCAAGTTGGGCGGCATCGGCGCCGTCACCGCCGAGGCCCTCAAGGAGATCACGGGCATCGACATGATCTTCCAGCCCTTGCTCTATTTGATGCGCAGCGGCGCGCCCGACTCGTTGGATTTGATGGTGGCCTTCAACTACGCCAACCTGGCCATGGAGCTGATCCGCCAGGGCCGCACCGGCCGCATGGTGGCGCTCTGCCAGGGCCGCTACACGGCGCTGGATCTTGGGGAGCTCAAGGGCGGGGCCAAGCGCGTGGATGTGGAAAATCTCTACGATACGCAAGCCTACCGTCCCAACGTCCGCAGCGTGGACGGCAAGCCCATGTTTCTCTATTAGCAGGCATTCAGCGAGTGCTGCCCGGCTTGCGCCAACGGGTATCGAACCCCATGCGCTGGAGGATTTCGATGCCCTTGTCCAGGTGCAAGCCCACCTGGGCCACACCGTGGGAGTCGTCGCCCGGCACCACGGCGATGCCCAGATAGCGCGCCTGGACCAGAATGGGCTGGCACACGTAAGGTTCGGAGGCGCCCTTCTTCAGGGCCGCCACATTGAAGTCGAGAATCAGCCCGAAGTCGCGGATCGCCTCCAGATTGCGCCGGATGCGGTTTTGCACCTGCTGGCGCATGATCTGGCGGCGATAGGTGCCGTCGAAGATGCGGATCAGATCGAAGTGCGCCACCACCTGGGGCTTCAAGGTTTCGATCATGTTCAACTGGCGGTCGAAGTAGGCGCAGTAGAGCCCCTCCAGCCCGCCGCAGGCTTCCGCAGCGCGCCGATATTCTTCAGGGCTATAGTCGAAGGCAATGCTGTCGATGTGGTGCACCCCGCCCACGATGTAGTCCGGCGCGTAGGCGGCCATCAACTGCTGGGCCAGCGATAGGGAACCGGGTGTATCTTCGGTTTCGAATCCCACCAGAATTTCGATTTGGTCGGCATAGGCCGACTGCAAACGCCGGGCTTCGGTCATATAGCGGCCGAAACGTTCGGCCATGGCGGCGGCGGTCAACCCCAGCGTGCGCTCTTCGGGGTAGAGATAGGCGTCATGCGAAGGCGGCATGTGATCGGTGAGGCCGACCCAGGCAAAGCCTTGGGCGATGTAGGCCTGGACCACCTCTTCCAGGGTGTCCTTGGCATGGCTGCAGAACTGGCCGCTGTGGCCGCCGTGAACCGAGACCCGTTGAATTTGCATGTGTGTCTTGCCTTGTATGAGGAGGATGACGCTTGATTCCGTGCACGTTCACAGGAACGTGCACGGTTAGCTCCATACCAGAAAGGCAGGATGTGTCAATGCGGCGGAAGCGGAGGGTTTATTTAAAAACCAATATGCTGATCCGGCGGTTGCGCGCATCCAATGGATTTTCCTCGATCAAGGGTTGGGTGGAAGCGAATCCCGAGACGCGCATCAGACGATGGGAGGGCAGCCCGGCTCTTTCCAGTTCCAATCGCGCGGCCGAGGCCCGCGCCGTGGAAAGCTCCCAGTTGCTGTAATTGGACGAAGCGAACACACGGGCATCGGTGTGGCCCTCCACGGCGATGGGGTGATCGTCGGTCTTGAGGGTCTGGGCGATGACCCCTATAATCTTACTGCCCCTTTCGGTCATCAGCGAACTGCTCAGGGGGAACATGGGCGAGCCGTCCTTGTCCACCACTTCGACCCGCACGCCGTTCTCGAAGGCGCGGATGATGATTTGGTCTTGGACGTCGGCCAGCTTGGCCGCGATCTCCTGCTTTAGGCTTTCCATGAAACGGGCCTGGAAGCCTTCACCTTCCTTATCGGTGTTATACTCGCTGGCTTCACCGGAATTTTGCATCCCGTCCTTGTTGGCAATCTGGATCTTGACCGGTTCCTCGTAGTCCATGATCGAGGCCCCGCTCTTTTCAAACAGGTTGTAGTGTTTGAAGTAATTGGACACCCGGGCCTTCTTGTCGGGCGACACCATGGAGATCAGCCACATCAGGAGAAAGAAGGCCATCATGGCAGTCACGAAATCGGCGTAGGCTACCTTCCAACTGCCGCCATGCGCGCCGCCATGCGCAACCTTCTTAACCTTTTTAATGATTATTGGTCTTTGGTCCCCCATTGTTTCAATGCCTCGTCTAATTCTTGAATGGATGGCCGGGCCTCGCCCGGAATGGCCCGCCGGCCGTACTCCAGGGCCGCCAGGGGCGCGGCACCTTTGATGGTGGCGGCGATGGCGGTCCTGCTGATCGATAGCAACGCGGCGGAGTCTTTGGCCCGCAACTCCAGGTTGGTCCCCATGGGGCCGACAAAACCATAGCAAGCCAGCACGCCGAGAAAAGTCCCCACCAGGGCCGCTCCGATGTGGTGCCCCAGCACCTCGGGCGGTTCGCTGATCTTGCCCATGGTGAGCACCACGCCCAGCACGGCCGCCACGATGCCCAGTCCGGGCAGCCCGTCGCCGATCATCTTGACCATGCTGCTGGGGATGGCCTCCTCGGAGTGGCGGGCCTCCATATCGAGCTCCATCATATTATCCAGTTCGTTGGGATCGGCACCCGCAGAGATGGCCACCTTGAAATTGTCGCAGATGAACTCCACCACCTCGTGCATGCCCATGATGTGATGAAATTCGTTGAAGCAGGTGCTGCTGGCCGGATCATTGACATCCTGCTCCAGGGCCAGCATGCCCTCCTGACGCGCCTTGCGGAACAGCCGATTGAGCAGCATCAACAGCTCGATGCAGATATCCTTTTCGAGGACACTGGGTTTGAGCAGCGAGGGGAACTGCTTGATCACCAGTTTGACGACCTTGGGCGGCGATGAAATCAAAAAGGCACCGATGGCGGCCCCGCCGATAATGATCAACTCGGCCGGTTGGAAAAGAACATGCAAATTGCCATGTCCCATCAAAAAACCTCCAATGACCGACGCGAATACTAGCACTATGCCAACAATCACGAACATGGCTTTACCTTTCCTTCATTTGCCCGCTTGGCACCATAGACACCGGTCGCACCCCGCGCTTCCGGCTTGAGCCGGTATTTGCATTGGACGTGCCAAAAACAGACTGTCGTGAAATCTCCAGGGTTAACAAGGCGGGAGAGACGAATCGAACCCTGTACAGTTCGTTTCTGTCAAATAATTGACTGAACGACAGATCGGGTCACGCCGGGTCGTCGCTGTCCAGAAAGGCTTTGATGGTCTTCATGTGGTAAATGAGGAAACATACGATCAGAATAGCCACGATGATGCCGCCCCAGGCTTTCACGGCATCTAGATTGACGTACTGTTCGATGGCGACGATGATCTGATTACCGGCCAGTGTGTATATAATGATCGATGTGAGGGTCGCGCTGAAGACGATGAGAAAATTGTTGATCGGTTTGTAATTGAGCAAATACCCGATGATGGAACCGATCACCGGACCGGTCATGAAAAAGGGAAAGATCACAAAGAGCCAAAGGCCGATGCCGCCATACTTTTTGATCCTGGTTTTGTGGCCCTGGGCGGCTTGCTCCGCCTGCCTCACGGTGTCGTTGATAAACCGGTGCTGAATGAAGTTGCGCAGCACCAAGACCGTTACCGCGTAGGTAATCAGTACGGATGCCAATTCAATATAGAAATTGAAAACAATCGTTTTCAGGATCGAAATGCCGCCCGACAAGCAAGTGACCACCCCCGCCCCTCGGCCCCCCATGATATTAATGGCCACCGTGGAGGAGAGAATTCCGTACATTTTGCGGTCAACGAAAAGCAGATAGAGAAGGTAAGCGCCTGCAAGAAGAGAAAGCGCCAAGCCGATGACCAGAATTTTTACTTCGACCAAATCGAAGCGGTCCCGGATTAGCCGGGCGGTTTTTCTGGTGCCATTGTGCAGCAGGTTAAAGATCTTTATCCCGTATTTCATGAAGCGGTAGTGCCTCTTGCGAACTAAAAATCGCCACCCTATCAGCGGCGTCCTTATAGAATCCCTTAAGACAAAATGTCAATGGTCCCTCGTTAATGCAAACCTCCGGCCATCTTTATCGGCCTTTGTTTTTTCAACCGTTTGGGTGTATGTAGGCCCCACCGGAGCAAGAATGGCAAGAAAGGGGAATCATATGGATATCCAACAGATTGCGCGCCAGGCGCAAAGCGCGGCGATTCAGATGGCTGCCTTGGCGGGCGAAATGAAAAATAAAGCCCTCACGCAAATCATGCGGGCTCTGGAAGCAGGTCAAACCGCCATCCTCGCGGCCAACCAGGCCGACCTGGACCAGGCCCAAAAAGAGGGGTTGGCCGCGCCCTTGCTCAAGCGGCTGCGTTTCGACGAAGGCAAACTCAAGGAGGCCTGCGCCGGGCTGCTCAGCCTGATCCAGTTGCCCGATCCGGTGGGCGTGACCCTTAGCGCCACCGAACTGGACCGTGATCTGGAGCTGTTCAAGGTCAGTCGGCCCATCGGCGTGATCGGGGTCATCTTCGAATCGCGCCCGGATGCCCTGGTGCAGATCTCCTCCCTGTGCCTCAAAAGCGGCAACGCCGTACTGCTCAAGGGCGGCAGCGAGGCTACGCGCACCAACCGCATCCTGGCCGATACCATCACCTCCGCCGCGGCCAAGGCCGGCCTGCCCGACGGCTGGCTCGGCCTGCTGGAGACCCGGGCCGACGTCACCGAGATGCTGGCCCTGGACAAGCACATCGACCTGATCATCCCCCGGGGCAGCAATGAATTCGTGCGCCACATCATGGACAACACCCACATCCCGGTGCTGGGCCATGCCGACGGCATCTGCCATGTCTATATAGACGCGCAAGCCGACCCGGCCATGGCGGTGCGGGTAAGCGTAGACAGCAAGTGCCAGTACGTGGCGGTCTGCAACGCCGCCGAAACCATCCTGGTTCATGCGGATTGCGCACCCAAGATTTTGCCCGATCTGCAAAAGGCCCTGGAAGCCAAGGGGGTCGAGATCCGCGGCTGCGACGCCACCCGTAAGATCATCGACGTGCGGCCGGCGGTGGAAGCCGATTGGGCCACCGAATACCTGGACCTGATCGTCTCCATCAAAGTGGTCCCCGACCTTTCGGCGGCCGTGGATCACATCAACCGCTACGGCTCGGGCCACACCGATGTGATCGTCAGCGCCGACCGCAACCAGGCGATCCGCTTCATGGACGCCGTGGACTCGGCCGATCTCTTCTGGAACGCCAGCAGCCGTTTCAGCGACGGCTATCGCTTCGGCCTGGGCGCCGAAGTAGGCATCAGCACAAACAAGATCCACGCCCGGGGCCCGGTGGGCATGGAAGGATTGCTCATCTACCAGTGGCGCCTGATGGGCAAGGGGCACATCGTGGCGGACTACTCCGGAGAGAAAGCAAAACCCTTTACTCATAAGAAGCTGAATAAGATATTCAAACAGTGAGCCTGAAGATAATCCTATGCTCAAAAACCGCCTTACATCCGCCAAACGCATCGTCGTCAAAGTCGGCAGCAACGTGCTCACCGCCGCCAACGGCCTGAATATGGAGGCCGTGGAGGCTCTCTCGGCCCAGATCAGCGAGCTCATCGACCAGGGCAAGCAGGTGCTCTTCGTCTCCTCCGGGGCCATGGCCTCGGGCCTGCGCAAGATGGGCTTTGCCAAACGCCCGGATGAAATCCCCAAGCGCCAGGCCATCGCTGCCGTGGGCCAGAGCGGCCTGATGAATGCCTATGAGCAGGCCTTCGGCCGCCATGGCAAAAAGGTGGCCCAGATTCTGCTCACCAGCGAGGATCTCAACAGCCGCAAGCGCTACCTCAACGCCCGCAACACCCTCAACACGCTGCTGGAATGGAAGGTGGTGCCGATCATCAACGAGAACGACACGGTGATGGTCGAAGAGATCAAGCTGGGCGACAACGACAACCTGGCGGCCATGATCACCCTGCTCATGGATGCCGACCTGCTCATCAGCCTCACCGACATCGACGGCCTGTACACCAAGGACCCGCGCACTGCACCCGACGCCCAGTTGATTCCAAAAGTTGCGGCCTTCAAGAAAGAGATCGAAACCTTTGCCAGCAACATCCCCGGCGCCCTGGGCCGGGGCGGCATGTTGAGCAAGATTCGGGCGGCCAAAAAAGTCACCGCCGCCGGCGTCCCCATGATTATCGCCAAGGGCACCAACCCCACGATCCTGCGCCAACTTTTCGCCGGCCAAGCCCTGGGAACCTACTTCGCCCCCCAGGCCAAGAAACTGAACCGCCGCAAATGCTGGATCGCCTACACCCTGACCCCCAAGGGCAGCCTGACCCTGGATGCCGGCGCCGCCCAGGCCCTGCTGCACCGGGGCAAGAGCCTGCTGCCCAGCGGCATCGTGGCCGTGGAGGGCGAATTCGGCGTGGGTGCGCCGGCCGCCATCAAGAACCAGGCCGGTGAGGAGCTCGGCATCGGCCTGGTCAACTACAGTGCCGACGACATCCGCACCATCATGGGCCTGAAAACCAGCCAGATCAAAAACCGCCTGGGCGAAAAGCCCTACGACGAGGTGATCCACCGTGACAATCTGGTGGTGACGGAGTGCATCTGATGAACGAGCCCCAACCTGTTTCCATCGATGATATCATGGCCGCCTTCCGCATTTTCGACGGCACCTACCAGCGCGACATGGTGGACGCCGCTCTCCAGCGCCGGGAGGAGATCGTGCCGCGCCTGATCGCCATCCTGGAAGAGATCATCGCCGACCCCGAAGGCTTCCTGGAACAGGAAGACCGCTTCGATCATATCTACGCCCTGATGCTCCTGGGTCATTTCAAAGCCGCGGCGGCCCATGCGGCCATCGTCCAGGTGTTCAGCCTGGAACCGAAAATCGTGGACGATCTTTTCGGCGACCACATCACCGAAAGCCTGGCGGGCGTGCTGATGCGAACCTGCGGCGACGACCTGCGGCAAATGCGCATCATGGCGCTGGACCGTTCGATAGACCCTTACTGCCGATCGGCGGCCGTGCAAGCCATGGGCTTTGCCGTGGCGGCAGGCATTGCCGCGCGGGAAGAGGTGACGGCCTTCATCGCCGAACTCTTCGGCCAGGCCTCGGAAGAGGCGGACACGACCTTCCTCTCCTTAGCGGCCGTCACGCTCCTCCACCTTTATCCGGATGAGCACATGGCGCTGATCCGGAAAGCCTTTGAGGAAGAGATCATCGATCACAGCGTCGTCAGCCTTGGCAGCTTCGAAAGAGTCCTGGCCGAAGGCCGGGAGGCCGCCTTGGCGCGATCGAACGACACGTGGCGGCGGCGCTACGACTGGCAGGACATCCACGCGGCCATGTCCGGGTGGGCCTGCTTCAGCGAAAGCGACGATTTGGCCGCGGCCGCCGGCCCCCAGGATCTCATCGACTCCGGGCTCTACGGCAGACCCCAACCGAAGGTCGCCAAGAAAAACGACCAGGCCCGCCAAAAGAGCCGGCGCAAGCAGGCCAAGGTATCCAAACGCAAAAACCGGAAGTGAGCGACGCTTTTCCTGCCCCCATAACCGTCAAGATTTTTATCACCTTGTAAATCAAATCCTGCTTCCCTTTCCCAAAACAGGTCTTCTTCAGACCGCCCCCCCCTTCGGCCGGCGGAGGCCCTTAGCTTTCACAACCCATCGTCATCACGGAACAATAAGTTGTGCGGGAAGCGTATGGTACATGAATTGCACAAGAGTCATTAGAACTTCAGCCGGAGTTGCGCCAGTACATGGCCGGCTCGATTACTTCCGAAATATAGACTTTCGATCTAAAATTTTAACTTCTTTTATGGGAGGCGCCTGTGGACCCTGAAAAAATCGGAGGCCAGGAGTTTACCCCGGAACAATTGGCGGCCGTGGATCGAATCGTCGGCCACAACCGCACCAAGCCGGGCGCTTTGATCCCGGTGCTGGAGGAGGTGCAGGAAACCATTGGTTATCTTCCCAAGTCCATCCAAAAACGGATCGCCCAGGGCATGAACGTCCCCCTCAAGGAGGTGCATGGCGTGGTGTCGTTCTACTCGTTCTTTACCATGGTGCCCCGGGGGCGCCACACCACCCGCTGCTGCCTGGGGACCGCCTGCTACGTGCGCGGCGGCAAGCACAACATGGAAAAGCTGAAAGAGGTGCTGCACATCGAGCCTGGCGACACCACCGAAGATCGCAAGTTTTCGCTGGAGACGGTTCGCTGTCTGGGCGCCTGCGGCCTGGCGCCGGTCATCACCGTGGATGAGGACACCTACCGTCAGGTCAAGCCGTCCAAGTTGCCCGAAATTTTGGAGCGTTACGAGTAGAACGCGGCGGATAACCTGGAAAATCAAAAAAGGAGCACGCCATGTCCCGTCTGAAGGTAGAGGATCTTTATCGCATCAAAGGCAATACCATTCGAGATATATTGCTCGATGCCGAGCGCAAAAGCATCCGCATTACCGTGCACATGGGCACCTGCGGCATCTCTTCGGGCGCCGAGAAAGTCCGCGCGCGGTTCGACCAGGCGCTCCGGCAGGCCCAACGCAAGGACATCGTCATCACCACCTCCGGCTGCGCCGGCATCTGCAACCGTGAACCCATGGTGACCATCGAACGCTTCGGCGAAGAGCCGGTGCGCTATGCCGATGTGACCGAGGAGCTTGCCGGCACCATCTTCGACCGCCACGTGCTCAAGGGCGATGTCCCGGCCGAGTGGGTTTATGCCCGCGGCTGGGAGCAGTTCGAAAAGGACTTCGAAGGCCCGCCCATAGCAGTGGCCCAGAGCACGGCCCACATCCGGCAACTGCCCTTTTTCGGCATGCAGAATCTGCGCGTCATGCGCAACCGCGGGTTGATCCAGGCCGAGAGCATCGAGGAGTACATCGCCCGGGACGGCTACTTCGGTGCGGCCAAGGCGATCTTCCAGCTCAAGCCCGAGGAGATCGTGGCCGAAGTCAAGACCTCGGGTTTGCGCGGCCGCGGCGGCGGCGGATTCCCCACAGGCCTCAAATGGGAATTCGCCGCCAAATCGCCGGGCGAGATCAAATACGTGCTGTGCAACGCCGACGAAGGCGATCCGGGCGCCTTCATGGACCGCTGCGTGCTGGAATCGGACCCCCATGCGGTGCTCGAAGGCATGGTGATCGCCGCCAAGGCCATCGGCTCCCACCAGGGCTACATCTATTGCCGCGCGGAATATCCGCTGGCAGTCAAGATGCTCAACCATGCCATCGCCCAGGCCCGGGAATACGGGCTGCTGGGAACAAACATCCTGGGATCGGGCTTCGACTTCGAGGTGGAGGTCTACCGCGGGGCCGGCGCCTTCGTCTGCGGCGAGGAGACCGCCCTGATGACCTCCATCGAGGGCAAGCGCGGCACGCCCCGGCCCCGGCCGCCGTTCCCGGCCATCCAAGGGTTATGGAAGCGGCCCACGATCCTCAACAACGTGGAGAGTTTCGCCAACATCCCCCAGATCATCTACCAGGGGGGCAAATGGTACGCGGGTGTCGGCAGCGCCCGCAGCAAGGGAACCAAGGTCTTCGCCCTGACCGGCGACGTGAAGAACGTCGGCCTGGTGGAAGTGCCCATGGGCATCTCCCTGGGCAGCATCATCTTCGACGTGGGCGGCGGCATCCCCAAGGGCAAGAAATTCAAGGCCGTGCAGTTGGGCGGCCCCTCGGGCGGCTGCATTCCCAGCGCCCACCTCAATGCTTCTGTCGATTATGAAACCATCATCAAGCTGGGCGCCATCGTGGGTTCGGGTGGCATGATCGTCATGGATGAAGACAAATGCGTCGTGGACGTGGCCCGCTTCTTCATGGAGTTCTGCCGGGATGAATCCTGCGGCAAGTGCACCCCCTGCCGGGTGGGCACCGAGAAGATGCTCGAAATCCTCACCCGCATCTGCGAGGGCCAGGGTCGGGCCGATGATATCCCCGCCCTGGAGCGCATGGCCGACTACATGAAGAACAACGCCTTGTGCGGACTTGGCCAAACAGCGCCCAACCCGGTGCTCTCCACCCTGCGTTATTTCCGGGCGGAGTACGAGCAGCACATTCAAGAAAAGCGCTGCCCGGCAGTGGTATGCAACGCCTTCTTCAAGTCGCCGTGCCAGCATGCCTGCCCCATCGGCATGGACATTCCGGCGTATATCTCCCTGATCAAGGCCGAACGCCTGGAAGACGCCTACAAAGTCCTGCTGCGCACCAATCCCTTCCCCGGCATCTGCGGCCGGGTGTGCGACCACAAGTGCGAGCTCAAATGCCGGCGCGTCACCTTGGACGAACCGGTGCACATCAAGTATTTGAAGCGCTACATCACCGACCAGGCCGCGGCCCCGGCGATCCAGCCGGCACCCATCACCCGCAAGGAGAAGATCGCCGTCATCGGCGCCGGCCCGGCCGGCTTGACGGCGGCCCGCGACCTGACGCTGCGGGGCTATGCCGTCACGGTCTATGAGGAGCTGCCCGAAGCCGGCGGCATGCTACGCTGGGGTATCCCGGCCTACCGTCTGCCCAGGGATGTGTTGAAGCGTGAAATCCAGGACATCCTCGATCTGGGGATCACTTTACGCTGCAACGTCCGCGTGGGTCGGGATATTTCCTGGGATACGTTGCGCGGCGCCTATGACGCCATCTTCGTGGCCATCGGCGCCCAACGCAGCATGCAGGCCGAACTGGAAGGCAAGGAGCACAAAGGCGTCACCGGCGCCGTGGAGTTCCTGCGCGAGCTGCACCTGGGAGGTCATCCCCAGGTGGGCCGGCAGGTGGCGGTCATCGGCGGCGGCAACTCGGCCATCGATGCGGCCCAATGCGCCCTGCGCCTGGGCGCCGGCGACGTCACCATTTACTACCGCCGCACCCAGGCCGATATGCCGGCCCTCAAACAGGAAGTGGAAGCGGCCTTGAAGGAAGGCGTCAAGATCGTCGAACTGGTGGCGCCAATCCGCTTCATCGGCGAAGAGAATCATGTGCGTCAACTGGTGTTGCAGAAGATGCGCCTGGGCGATTTCGATGCGGGCGGACGCAAGAAACCCGTACCCATCCTGGGCAGCGAATATGTGGTGCCGGCCGACCAGGTGATCCTGGCCATCGGCCAGGAGGTAGACGGCGCCTTCGATTTCAAGCGCACGGGCATCGGCCTGACCCCCAGCCGCCTGGTGCAGATCGCGGCCGGCAAGCGCACCCAGACCACGGCGCCCATGATCTTCGCCGGCGGTGATGTGGTCACCGGCCCCGACACGGTGGTGGCCGCCATTGCCGCCGGCCACAAGACCGCCGAAGAGATCGATACCGCCATCCGCGAGCGAAACCAGGAAGGCCCGTATGTGCCGGCGGCCCTGGACGATGTGCGCATCCCCCAGGAGATCGAGGCCGAGATTCACGAATTGGCCCGCACCCCCATGCCCGAGGCCGATGCCGTTCAACGCATCGCGGATTTCCGGGAAGTGGAGTTGGGTTTCGATCGGCAGACGGCCCTGCGCGAGGCCGGACGGTGTCTGCGCTGTGATGTGGGGGCGGCCTGATCCAGCCGGTGTCAGGATTGAGGTTATACGTGAAGGAATGGGGTCGATTTGAATCGCCGGATTAACGTCCCGCTTCAAAAAGGGGCAAAGTACGGAGAGGCGCGATGAAAGCAAACGCCAAGCAAGTGAAGCTGACCATCGACGGTCACGAGATCACCGTGGACGAGTCGTTGACGATTCTGGATGCAGCGCGGCAAAACGGGATCACCATTCCCACCCTGTGCCATCATCCGGCCCTGTCCAACTGGGGCGGCTGCCGCCTGTGCGTGGTGGAGGTGGATAAATCGCCCAAACTGGTGGCCAGTTGCGTCATGCCGGTGCGCGCCGGCATGGAGGTGGTCACCGACAACGCGGCCATCACGGCCAGCCGCCGCCTGACCCTTACGCTGCTCTTCGCCGAACGCAACCACAACTGCATGTTCTGTCCCCAGAGCGGCGACTGCGAGCTGCAACAGATGGCCTATGCCCTGCAAATGGATCACCTGACGGTCTCCCAGGCCTTCAAGGAGTTCCCCACCGACACCACCGGCGAGTACATGACGGTGGATCACAACCGCTGCATACTGTGCGGCCGCTGCGTGCGCGCCTGCCAGGAGATCGCCGGCTGCCATGTACTCGGTTTCCACAACAGAGGCCCAAAATCGATCATCGGTTTCGACCTGTTGGAGCAACGCGAGGACTCCACCTGCGTCAACTGCGGCGCCTGTTTGCAGGTCTGTCCCACCGGCGCCATTACCAACCGCTACCGCACCCATTACAGCGTCAAGGGCCAGCCGGCGGAACGCGAAGTCATTGCTTCTCTGTGCGCCGGATGCGGCCTGCTGTGCCCGACCCAGTCCGTGGTGCGGGACAACCAGCTCATGGAGATCAAGGGTTTCCTGGAGAGCGGCAATGGCCGGCCGGACCATGGCCAGCTCTGCCACCTTGGACGTTTCGAAGTGCTCAAGACACCCGCGGATCGGCTGCTCCATCCCATGATCAAGGACGGCAACGGCCGCTGGCACGCCCGCACCTGGCAGCAGTGCCTGGAACTCACCACTCAACGCTTTAAAGAGATCAAGCAGAAGCAAGGGGCCGGTGCGCTCTTCGGTTTTGCTTCCGCCAATATCTCCAATGAAGCCTTGCTGCTCTTTAAGGAGTTGATGGTCGATGGCTGGGGCGCCGGCAGGGTGGACACCCTGGACGGAGACCATTTCCGCGCCCTGAGTGCCGGCCATCAGGGCCTGCCGGCAGAAGTCTCCTGGAAGAAGATCACGGCCGCGGACATGGTGTTGCTGGTCGGGGCCGATCTGCATCAAAGCCATCCGATGCTGGTTTCGCTGCTGCGCCGGGCCTATATCGAAAAATCGCTGCCCGTGGCCGTCATCGGTGCCATGGAGGGTACCGCTGTGTTCGGCGCCCAATACCTGGCGGTGGAAGACGAGCGGTTGCCCGCCGTGCTCGGTGGCCTGGCCGCCAAGATCGCCGCGCGGGGACAGACGGCTTCGGCCCAGCCGGATACGCTCGACCCAATCGCCGCACGCTTTGTTGCCGCCAAAACCCCGCTCATCCTGGCCGGTCCGCAAGTAACCCATCCCCGGGCCGCCGCAGCCCTGGGGGATCTTCTCAAGATCGCCGGCCAGGGCGCTTCGATCGCCTTCCTCAAGCCCAGCGTCAACAGCGCGGCGGCCTGGCGCCTGGGCGTGGCGTCGCAACAACCCCAGGCCCAGGCAGCGGGCGGCGGCCTGCTGATCTTGGGTGAGGAAGGCAGCGGCGCCCTGCGGTCGTTGCTAAAAGGCGGCACCGCACCCGATTTTCTGGCGGCGATCACCCCTTATCGCACGCCGGCCCTGGCCGAGATCGCACATGTCCTGCTGCCCCGACCCCTGTGGCTGGAAGAAGACGGATCGTACACCAGCATGGAAGGCGGCGAAATCGTCTACAAACCCAGAGTGCTCGCGCCGCCGGCCGGGGTCAAGTCCACCTGGGAGACGTTGCGGGAGTTTTTCAGATGTTTCGATTCCCCTTATGCCGACAGCCGCTGGGATGATGTCCGCGCCAAAGCCGACCGGATTCTGGCGGCCTGTCGTTTCGTGGAGACCGATCCACTCATGGACCCAGCAACCGATCAACGCCAAAAGTAAACGGGGGTAATATGGGCAAACCGAAAGTCGCTACCGTGTGGTTAGAAGGATGCGCCGGATGCCACATGTCGTTTCTGGATCTGGATGAAGCGCTGCTCGACGTGCTCTCCAAGATCGAGCTGACCGTGACACCCATCACCGATTTCAAGAATTATCGCTTTCCGGATTTGGACCTGGGCATCATCGAGGGCGGCGTGGGCAATGAAGAGCAACTGGAGATCGCCACCCACCTGCGCGCCAAAGCCAAGATCATCATGGCCTGGGGGGATTGCGCCGTCTTCGGCGGCATCAATACTTTGCGCAACCAAACCCCTGTGGCCGATCTGCTGCGCTATGGCTATACCGAAACCGCCAGCACCATCGACGGCATCATCCCGGTCCACCCCGAGCTGCCCAAGCTGCTGCCCAAGGTGCTGGCGGTGAATGCCGTCATACCGGTGGATTGCTACATCCCCGGATGTCCGCCTTCGCCCCAGGCCATTGCCTACGGGTTGACCGAAATCCTGCGCGGCCGCATCCCGGTTCTGCCGCGTGAACTGATCCACTTCGATTGAGGAGACGCCAGCATGACGACTGCCACCCAAATCACCATCAATCCCATCAGTCGGTTGGAAGGGCACGGGAAGGTCACGATCCATCTTTCCCCCAACGGCGAAGTGGACGAGGCCTTCTTCCACATTACCCAGTTCCGGGGCTACGAACACTTTTGCCAGGGCCGCCCGCTGGAGGAGATGCCCATCATCACCCAGCGCATCTGCGGCATCTGCCCGGTAAGCCACCAATTGGCTTCGGCCAAGGCCTGCGACGCCATCTGCGGTGCGCCCATTCCCGAAACCGCGGCCATGCTGCGCGAACTACTGCACATGGGCCAGTACATCCAATCGCATGCCTTGCACTTCTTCCATCTGGCCAGCCCGGACCTGCTGCTCGGCTGGGACAGCGATCCGGCCCAACGCAATGTGGTCGGCGTGATCGCCGCGGCCCCGGATCTGGCCAAACGCGGCATCCGCCTGCGCAAGTTCGGGCAGGAGATCATCAGCGCCCTGGCCGGCAAGAAGATCCATCCGGCCTTTGCCGTGCCCGGCGGCGTGACCCATGCCCTGCCCCAGGCTGCGCGCCTCCAGATGCTGGCCGGCTTCCAGGAAGCCTTTGCCACGGCCGGCGCGGCGCTGGGCATCATCAAGGATTGGGCCGAGCAGCACATGGCCGAAGTGAACGTCTTCGCCAACTTTGCTTCGCATTACGCCTCGCTGGTGGATGACCGGGGCCGCTTGCAGCTTTACGACGGCCAATTACGCATCAAGGGCCACGACGGCGCCATCCTGGCCCAGTTCGACCCGGCGGATTATCTCCAATTCATTGGCGAACATGTCGAGCCCTGGAGCTACATGAAGTTCCCCTTCTTCAAACCCCAGGGCTACCCCAACGGCGTCTACCGCGTCGGCCCCCTGGCCCGCCTCAATGCGGTCGATAGCATGGGCACGCCCCAGGCCGATGACGAGTTGCGCCAGTTCCGCAAGATCGCCACCGATGACCGCAAGGGCGCATCCCTGCTCTACCACTACGCGCGCATGATCGAGTTGTGCTACGCCCTGGAAAGGGCCCAGGCCCTGTTGATGGACGAGCGCATCGTCGGCAAGCAGGTGCGGGCCACCGCGGCGCCGACCAACTCCCAAGGAGTGGGCATCATCGAGGCACCCCGGGGCACACTGATTCACCATTACGAGGTGGATCGTCACGGCACCATCCGTGATGCCAACCTCATCGTGGCCACCGGCCACAACAACCTCGGCATGAATCGCGCCGTCACCCTGGTGGCCAAGGAGTACATCCATCGCGGCGATGTCCGCGAGGGCATGCTCAACCGCGTGGAGGGGGCCATCCGCTGCTATGACCCATGCCTCTCCTGCGCCACGCACGCCCTGGGTCAGATGCAGATGACCATCCAGGTGCTGGACCACCGAAGAGAAATTATCGCGACCCTGGAAAGGAGATAGTGAATGTCCGTGCCTGAAACAGCAGCCCCAACCTGTTGGATCATCGCCTTCGGCAATCCCCAGCGGGGCGATGACGGGGTCGGCCCCTATGTGGCCGGCCGCCTGCGGGACGCCATCCGGCAGATGAGCGGTGTGGCTCTGTACACGCTGCCCCAACTGGATATCGCCTTACTGGAAGACATCCACGGCGCCGACTATCTGATCTTCGTGGATGCCAGCGCGGAGGCGATCGACAACGGCCTGCGCTGGTCGCCGGTGACGCCGGAACTCAATGGATGGGCCATGGGCTCCCACCAATTGACGCCGACGGTGTTTCTGGGGCTGCTGCATCTGCTCTACCAAAGCCACCCCACGGCCTGGGTGGTTTCGGTCCAAGGCCGTAGTTTCGATCTGGGTGAAGGACTTAGCGCCGAAGCGCGCCGTGACGCCGAGCGGGCCGCCGCGCAGATCGTGGACTGGTTATACATCCAGGGCATCGCTTTGGACGGACAAAAAAATCGGGGGAAAGGACGACATCATGGATAAGGCAAACGACATCCTGATCATCGACGATGACCGCGACCTGGTTCACTCCATGCGCATCATTCTGGAAACCAAGCCGTACACCATCCGCACGGCCCACAACGGCAAGGAGGGGTACCACCGGGTCGAAGAGAAGATCCCGGACCTCATCATCCTGGACGTCATGATGGCCACCGATACCGAAGGCTTCGACCTGGCCTACCGCCTGCGCAACCAGGAGCGTTATCGGGATATCCCCATCCTGATGCTGACCTCCTTTACCCAGAAGATGGTCGAAACCGGCGCCGATAAATTCCAGCACATCATGGGCGAGGAGTGGCCCGTCAACAAATTCCTGGAAAAACCCATCGATCCGGATGTACTATTGAAAACAGTGGAAGAACTGCTCAGGGGAGAATAGAAGACCGACCGATGTATTTATGAACTCAGCCAAAGAACTGGTAACCCAGCAGCTTTTCTTTCGCCGGGAACTGAGTGAACGGGTCGGTTGGCTCGTCGGCGTCCGTTGGGTGGCCGTGGCAGCCGCCCTGATCAGCGCCTGGGTGCTGCGGCTATGGCGTTTCGATCTGCCCATAGCTCCGGTCGTGGGCGTCGTCGTCGCCATGACCGGATACAACCTTATGTTCGCCATCGTTGTCCGCCGGTTGCGGCGCATCACCCCGGATCATCAAGTTCCTTTCCAGATCTGCGCCCATGCCCAGATTCTCTGCGACCTGGCCGCGCTGGCGGCCCTGATCTACCTTACCGGCGGTTTTTACAGTCCCCTGACCCTCTTCGTACTCTTTCACATCATTCTGGCCGGTATTCTGCTCGACCCTATTTATGCTTATCTCTACGCCTGCATGGGCATCCTCGGGATCGGCTTGCTCGGTTACCTGCAGGCCGTCGGCGCCCTGGCCCCCCACACCCGCCTCTTCGAACACGCAATCTACCATGTCGGCCATAGCCCCCGCGAAAACGGGGTGCTCTTTATCATCCTGGCCACCGCCTATCTGATCACCGCCTACCTGGTGACCACCGTCAAGCTCAGCCTACGCGCCAAAGGCCGTACTTTGCTGCGCTTCGGCAAGGAACTGGACGCCGCCAATACCAAGCTGACCGCCCTCTACGACATGGTCAAGCAGATGGCCTTCTGCGCCGATTACCAGGAGTTGATGGATTCGGCCACCCAGAACACGGCGCGCATCATGGGCGTCAAGGCCTGCTCCATAAAACTGCTCGACGAGCAACGCCAAACGCTGCGCTTTGCCTCCAACTACGGTCTGAGCCAGAACTACCTGGCCAAGGGCGACATCGACATCTCCAAAAGTCCCATCAACCAGCGCATCATCCAAGGCGCCTTCTACACCATCGGCAATATCGAAGAGAAAGATTACTTTCAATACCCGGAAAATGTCCGCCAGGAGGGCTTCTCTTCCATGATTTGCCTGCCGCTCAAAGTGGAAAAGCGCGTCCTGGGCGTCTTTTGCGTCTACAGCCAGGCGCGCTTCAATTTCACTGATGCGGATGTGGATTTCTTCGCCCTGATCGCCGAACTCACGGCCCTGGCCATGCAGAACTTGAAGAGCGAGCTGAACAAGAGCTGGTTTTTACAAAAAGCGGCCCACCAGTTGCGCTCGCCGCTCAACGCCGTGGACAGCATGCTCAAGGTGCTGCGCAAAGCCTATGCCGGGCCGCTCAACGACCGGCAGGCCGAAATGCTGGCCCAGTGCGAACGGCGCATCGAGAGCCTCTCCCTGACCATCCAGGACCTGCTCAAGCTCGGCATCAAGCGGGCCGACACGGCGCCGGCCGAACTGCGCCAGATCTCCCTGGCGCCCCTGCTGGCCCAGCTCTCGGCCGTTTACCAGACCCAGGCCAAGGAAAAAGGGGTGCACCTTGCCATCTCCCTGGAAAGCGGTCTGCCGGCCATCATGGGAGAAGAAAAGCTGCTGGATGACCTCTACACCAACCTGCTATCCAACGCCATCAAGTACACGCCGGCCGGCCACCAGGTGCAGGTCACGCTCGCCAAGGAAGATCCCAAGCGCCTGTGCCTGCAAATCGCCGATACGGGCATCGGCATCCCCCAGGATCAGCTCCCTCGCCTCTTCACCGAATTCTTCCGCGCCGAAAACGCCAAAGCCCACACCGACCAGGGCACCGGCCTGGGCCTGGCCATCGCCAAAGAGGCCATGGACCGCCTGCGCGGCACGCTGCACATCGAAAGCCGCGAAGGCGAAGGCACCCGTGTCACCTGCTACTTCCCTATTGCGGCCTAGCTATCGTCCGGTTACATACTGAAAGCAGTATCAGCTTGACTTGCTTGTTGGTCCCTATTATCTCGCCAAAAGGGTTTCGCGCAAATTCCCTGCATGAGGATTCTGACGATATTCGAACGCGTCGGATAAAGAAAGGAAGGCACATGGCTTGGGTTGTGCTCTTACTCGCCGGGCTCTTTGAGGTCGGCTGGGCCATCGGGTTGAAATATACGGATGGCTTCACCCGTTTGTGGCCGACCCTTTGGACGCTGCTATCGATGATCGTCAGCCTTTGGCTGCTGGGCATTGCCATGAAGACGCTTCCGGTCGGCACGGCCTACAGCGTCTGGGTCGGCGTCGGATCGGTCGGCACCGTCATGCTCGGTATCATGCTGCTGGGAGAACCGGTCAATGCGGCCCGCCTGGTCAGCGTTGGACTGATTGTGGCCGGCATCATCGGCCTCAAGCTTTCGGCACCCGCCTGAGGCGGTGCCTGCAAGGTGGTTGACGACCTTCGGCCTTTATGCGTAAGAGGATTGGACGCTCCTGCGATGGCCACGCTTGCGGGAAAGATGTGGAAGTACAATCGCGTCGTCAAAAATTTCAAACGCATTAAAACGCTTCAGAGGAGGAGCCCATGCCGATCATACCGTCTGGCCGCCGCCGGATTTTTATCCATGTGTGCTTTGTTTGGGCGTTGATCTGGATGCCCATGACCGCGCCCGCGGCCGATGAAACCGCCGCACCTCCCGATGCACCGGCTTGCAGTGAAATCGCGGATATCACCGAACGCCTGGCGTGTTACGATCGTCTGGCCGAACGGGAAAAAGTCTATGCTGAACGAACTTTCATGGAAAGGCAGTGGGACTTGGTTCCCCACGAAGAAAAACGGACCTTCGTGCTGCGTCCGCATCGCACCAACTACTTTCTGGTAGCCACTTATAACAGCTCGCCCAATGAGTATCTTCCCCTGGAAAACGAGGAGGAGGCCAAAGCCCAGGATACCGAAGCCAAATTTCAAATCAGCTTCAAGGCCAAGGCCTGGGAAAATCTGTTTCGTCTCCCCGTGGATTTTTGGCTGGCCTACACCCAACTGAGCTTCTGGCAGTTATACAACTCCGCTTTCTCTTCGCCGTTCCGCGACACGAACTACGAGCCCGAGGCGCTGTTTAACTGGCGCACGCGCTATGCCATTCCAGGACTCGGTGGGCTCAAGCTGCAATTTATCCAAGCCGGCTTAAACCACCAGTCCAACGGTCGCACCGAACCCATGTCACGCAGTTGGAACCGCCTGGTGGCCAACATCGGTCTGGAAAAAGGCAATTTCAACACGCTCCTGAAAACCTGGTACCGCATTCCCGAGGATGAAGATGATGACGACAATCCCGACATCATCGACTACATGGGCTACGGCGAGCTTTGGATGGCCTATGTCTACCGAGACATGCGCCTGGCGGTGATGCTGCGTGAAAATTGGAATGAAGGCCACGGCGCCGTTCAGATCGATCTGAGCGTGCCGCTGAAAAAGTTCTGGTCACCGTTGGGAGATAAATTCGCCTTCTATGTACAATACTTCAACGGCTACGGCGAATGCCTGCTGGATTATAACGACGGTTCCAATCGGATCGGGGCTGGCTTCGTGGTTGTAGATTGGCCTTTAAATTAGTCATCTTTGGATGGAGACCCCATGACCCTTCAAATCCTCTACTGGCACTGGCTGGTGGTCGGCATGCTGCTGATCATCGCCGAGCTGTTCGTCCCCAGCTTCACCATCTTCTGGTTCGGCCTGGGTGCTATTCTGGTGGCCCTTTTCCTGCTGGTAGCACCGGGCCTCTCCCTGAGCTGGCAGCTCTTCACCTTCGCAATGGCCTCGTGCCTCTTTACCCTGCTGTGGTTCAAGCTGATCAAGCCACGCATGACCGACCGCACCAAGGCGGGCATGGCCAAGGAGGCGGTGCTGGGTGAAAGCGGCCAGGTCATCAAAGCGCCCAGCGAAACACGGCGCGGCGTCGTGCGCTTCACCACCCCGGTGCTGGGGGCCGACGAATGGTCTTTTATCTGCGCCGAACCCGTAGTGCCGGGCGACCGGGTCTTCATCAGAGAAATTTCAGGCAACACCTTGATCGTCACCAAAAGCGCGCCCATGACGGGTCAGGTCCAAGCGCAGAAATAAACAGGAGGCAACCATGTCCGGCATCATCGTCGTATCCGTCTTCGTCGTCCTCGTCGTCATCACCATCGCCCTGGGGGTGCGCATCGTGCCCCAGGGTCACAAGTTCGTGGTCCAACGCCTGGGAAAATTCCACAGCACGCTGGGCCCGGGTTTGAACATCATCGTGCCCTACATCGACATGGTGGCCCATAAGGTTACCACCAAGGACATCGTCCTGGACATTCCCTCCCAGGAGGTGATCACCAAGGACAACGCCGTGATCATCGCCAATGCCGTGGCCTACATCAACATCATCTCGCCGGAAAAAGCGGTCTACGGCGTGGAAGATTTCACTTTGGCCATCCGCACCCTGGTGCAGACCTCACTGCGCGCCATCGTGGGCGAGATGGATCTGGACGACGCCCTCTCGTCCCGGGACCAGATCAAGGCCAAGCTGAAGATCGCGATCTCCGACGACATTGCCGACTGGGGCATCACCCTCAAAACCGTGGAGATCCAGGACATCAACCCCTCGCCCACCATGCAAAAAGCCATGGAGGAGCAGGCCGCGGCCGAACGCCAGCGCCGGGCCACGGTCACCCGGGCCGAAGGCGAGAAAACGGCCGCCGTCCTCGAGGCCGAGGGCCGCCTGGAGGCATCCAAGCGCGACGCCCAGGCCAAGGTGTTGCTGGCCGAAGCCAGCCAGCGGGCCATCCAGAAGGTGAGCGAGGCCATCCAGAACAACGAGCTGCCGGTCGTGTACCTGCTGGGCGAACGCTACATCGAGGCCATGAACCATATCGCCGGCTCCGAAAACAGCAAGGTGGTGGTCCTGCCGGCGGACATTCCCAGTTCGGTGCGCGGAATCATGGGTGGGTTGGCCAAATAGAAACCGCGTGCGGGTGCAATTTTATACTCAAGAATAGCTAAACATCGGGCGATATAGGAGTCACGGACTACGTCGGGTGCCGCCCATGGTGGATGCCGTGGCCGTCGAAGCCGTACGCCGACAGGCACCCGCCATTCGATGGGCTGATGGCCCATAGGGCGGCGGGCGACTGACTGATGATGGACTCGCAACCCCTGGGACGGAATGGAAGGCGGCAATGCCTGTAACAGCCAAAGAGGCGTGCGATCAGCCCGACGAAGCGCCTGAATCGAACGATCTGACCCTTTTGAACCGCGAGCAACTGCGGGCCTGTGTGGAGGTGAGCAAGGCCATCACGGCCGAGCTCGATCCCGAAAAATTGATCCCCACCATCATGGCGCGCATCTCGCGGCTCCTGCCCTCGGAAACCTGGTCCCTCCTGCTCCTGGACGACGCCACCCAGACCCTCAAGTTCGAAATCAGCATGAATATCGACCCATCGACGGTCCGGGATTTCCGCTTGGCCCTGGGACAAGGGGTCGCCGGCCAGGCCGCCCTGCGGCAACGGTTGCTGGTGGTCGAGGATGTCTCGGGTTGCGATTTCTTCTTCGATCAGGTGGATGCCGCCACGGGCCGGCGCACCACGGGCCTGATTTGCGCGCCGATCCTCTATGCCGGCCGCACCCTGGGGGTGTTGGAGGTGGTCAATCCCAGTCACGTGGAGCCGTCCGGGCTGGCCATGATCCGGCTGCTGGCCGATTACCTGGCCATTGCCATCGAAAACACGCGGCGTTACCAGCGCATGAAGACCAGTGCCGTGCACGACAGCCTCACCGGCTTATTCAACCAGCGCTATCTCTATATGAACCTGCAACGCCATCTGGATACCTGCCGCCGTGGCGATCGGCCCCTGTCTCTGATTTTCATGGATATGGACGATTTCAAACAGGTGGTGGACCTGCACGGCCACCTCAACGGCAGCCGGGCCCTGAGCGAAGTGGCCCAGCGCCTGCAAGCCTGCCTGCCGCCACCGACCTTCGGCGTGGCCTACGGCGGCGACGAGTTCGTGATCGTGCTGCCGGGCTTCGACCGCGCCCAGGCCGTGGCCCTGGCCACTCGCATCCGCCAGGCCGTCAAGGAGACCCCCTATCTCATCCAATGGGGCCCCCTGGTGGAATTGACCGCCAGTTTCGGAGTGGCCACCTTCCCCGAAGACGCCGACGACAGCACCTGCCTGCTGGCCCTGGCCGACCAGGCCATGTTCCATGTCAAGACCTCGGGCAAGGACCGGGTTAACGCCAACCTCAAAAAGAGACCCGCCTGCCGGAAGGTTCAGCGCTTGAAAATTGCAAAGACCGAGCGCTGAAGGGGTTATTTAAACGGCTTGAACATCACGATCAGCTTGGGCAGCAACATCAGCGCCCCTGCCAGGGCGATCACCATGGCCAAGCTGGTGAAGGCGCCGAAGTAAATCGTGGGCCAGAAATTGGAAACCGTCAAAATCGAAAAGCCGATGACGATGGCCACCGAGGTATAGAACATGGCATTGCCGATGCTGCCGTGGCAGCGATGCAGGGTCTGGATGTAGTCGCCGTCCTTCCGGATCTCGTCCCGGAAACGGCAGATGTAGTGAATGGTGTCGTCCACGGCGATGCCCAGGCTGATCGAAGCGATGGTGATGGTCATCATGTCCAGGGGAATATCCAGCCATCCCATGGCGGCCAGCACGGCCCCGGCCGAAAGCAGGTTGGGGAACAGGGCGATCAGGGAGATGCGCAAGGAGCGGAACAGGAGCAGGAACATGCCCAGCAGCGAAAGAGCCGTCACCCCCATGGTTTGGATCTGGGAAGAGAAGAGGCTTTGCAGCATGTTGTTGTAGAGCACCATGGTGCCGGCCAGTTGGACGCGCTCGGGCGCCAATCCCAGTTTGGTGGTCAAATCGCTCTGGATCTGCTTGAGCAGGGCATCGCGATGCAATCCCTTCAAAGAGTCCTTGATGCGGAGCGAGAAACGCGCTTCGTTGCCTGTGATCGAGATATAAGGGTTCAGCACAAGGCTTCGATACTGGTCCGGCAGCTTGGTGTAGAGCACGGCCATCTCGATGCTGGTCAGGGACTTGTCGTTGTTTAACGATTTGCCGATCTTGAGCAGGGTCGCCAGGCTGAGCACCTTGCCGGTTTCGGGCAGTCCTTCCAGATAGTCGTGCACCTTTTCGATGGTCTTCAAGCGTTCGTCGAAGAACCAGTATTTGTCGAAATCTTCCTGCATGCTATTCGCATAGGGATTGAGCAGCGGATCTTCTTCCTCGTCCGATTGGGCGAACTGCTTCAAATCGACGGCGTCGAAGCGCACGATCACGTCCAGGGGCGTTGTACCCCCAATCTTTTCGTCGATCAGCTTCATGCCCTGGTAGATCTCGGTGGATTGCTTGAAGTAGTCGATAAAACTGTTCTCTACCCGCAGCCGGCTGATCCCCACGACGGTCAGAACGCATAGCAGACCCGTGACCGCCAGAATCGCACTCCCGTGGTGTTCGGTGAAGCGTCCCAACACCACCGACAAACCCTCGCCCTTCCTGGTCCGTTGGGGCTTGAGGGCGCGTTTCTTCATCAGAACCACGGTGGCCGGATAGAGGATGAAAGTTAAAATAATGGACAACACCAGGCCGGCGCTCATCATCAAACCGAAGTTGATCACCGGTTTGATGTCGCAGAACACCAGGGAGCTGAAGCCGGCGATGGTGGTCAGCGTGGCGTAGAGGCAGGGAATGAACATGGAGTGCACCGTGTCCTTCACCAGCGTGCGCTGGTCCAGGTTGGGATCGGCCCGGTGGTACTCGCGGTAGCGCACGATGAGGTGAATCACGATGGACATGGTGATGATCAGTTGCAGCGAAACAAAATTGGAGGAGATGACCGTCACCTCCCAGCCGAACAGGGTCAGGATACCCATCATGGCGATCACCGACACGAAGCAGCAGAGCATGGGCAGCACGATCCAGAGCAGGCGCCGGAAGATCACCCCCATGACCAGCACCAGCAGGGCGAAGACGCCCACGCCGAACATCTTCAGATCGTTGTGCACAAAGGCGATCATGTCGTCCTGGACCATGCTGATGCCGCCCAGATGAAGGTCGGCCTCTGCGCGGAAACGATCCAGAACGGCGCGCACGTCGATGACATTGCGGTGCTGCTCGGCGCCGAGCCGTTCCATCTCGCCCCGGATCTTCTCCTTGACGATTTCAAAATCCGCGGCCTCGGCCTCCGTAAGCCGGCCATCGTCCTTCTTAATCAGGTACTCGTTGCGCTCGCGGCTCAGGGCCTGATAGGCCGGATCGATCTTCAGATTCACGAGGATGGCCGTGGTGCGAAAATCCCGACTGACGATCAGGTCGCGGTAAAAGGGGCTCTCGCCTAGCTCCTTGCGGGCCAGGGCTTTGTCGGTCTCGGGCGAGGCAAGCGTGCGGATGCCTTCGTTCACCTCGGCATAGGAGATGGGCGGGCTGTCGAAAAGCGGCACGTCCAGCAACGTAACCACCGACGCCACCTGGGGCAGGGACGCCAGTTCATCGCGCATCCGGCCGATGGCGGCCAACGTGCTTTCCGCCATCAGATCGCCTTCCTTGGGCGTATAGGCGATCAGCAGGAAATCGTTAACCCCGTAGCGATTGACGATCTCCCGGGAGTAACGCAGATCCTTGTCGTTCTCCAGCAACAGGGTTTCGGCCGAAGCATCGATGCGGAAATTGCGGGCGGTGTAGCCCAGGAAGGCAATCATCGCTCCCAATATCAGGATGACCAGCAGCGGATGATCCAGGACCAGCTTGGTGTACCAGCGAAGCGCGACATCGGTGACTTTTTTCATGATGCTCCAATTGGCGTGGGTAGCCAGTCTGCCTTTCCCGGATTTGGGCACCTATCCAGAAAGGCTTGAAAATCATAGGGTTGCTTTGCTTATACCCATTCGGCCGCAGCGGGTCAAGCCGCTTGGACCACCAAGCGCGCCCTGCATACTCGCTTTGGCCCATCGATGAAAGCAAAAAATCATCCGGCGACACACGGAACTTGACGCCAAAGCAAGTTTACAGTATTTGCCGCTGTAATTTTTCTGTCCCCCTTTCGGAAGCTGGTGCCCGATGATCCGATCCTTTTTCGAGCGTTTGAAGTTCAAGTACTTGCTCTACGGTTTGTACCTGCTGATCCGCTACACCGGTTGGCGCTCCGACCGCTTGCGGGCCAAACTCGAGGAGCGGGATATCGCCGTCGTCCTGCGGTCCAAGGATGGGACCATCGCCCGGACCATCCGCTGCCGAAAGGGCAAGGTGCGCTCCCGGAAAGGCCATGCCGGAGACGTGATTTCCAATATTACCTGGAAGAGCCCCGCGGACGGCACGCGGGTCATCCTGCGCGTCGTCCAGGCAGACCCCAAAGCACTCGTCAAGGCCGTGATGGCCGGGGATCTGATCCCCGAAGGCGAGGCCACCGGCATCCGCTGGTTCCTCGATGTGGTGGGCATGCTGGGCCGCATCTACCAAAAGAAAAAAAAGCCCGCCGAGGGGAGCCGGCCAGCGACGCGCTAGCCTGCCCATTCCCATCGACCGGTCCCACAACCAGAAATCTTGCTAATTCCATTTGCATCGGATGTTTCATTGTGTTACTGGAACTGACACGCCAGTTCTAAAATATTGAAGCCGGCGCCTCCCGCCTCACGGATCAGAACCAAGCGACAATAGGCGACAACCGCCGCAAAACCGATCTCGTTGCCTCAACTACCGAGAGCAACTCGGGCTGGGCGTGAAAGGAGAGAGATGTCCAGATGAAAAGCACAGGCCTCAGGTTGTCCATCATCGCCCTTTTGTTGAGTTTGGTCCCAAGTTGTTTTGCGATGGGCACCCAACCCCCGACAACTCCCGTTTATGAATCCCAGGTCCTCACCCGCGCCGAAATCGACGAATGCTACAGCACTCCCGGTCAATCTTTCGTTCCCGGCCCGAATTGCGGCATCGGTCAGAGGCCCAAAGCCAACCAATCCTATCTGTGGGGCCTGGCAAAGTCCGGCGACAATCTGTGGATCGGCACTGGGTCCAACATGCTGTGCGTGATGTATGCTTACGCCGCTTACAACCAGGGCATGACCGAGAAAGAGGCCACCCAGAACGACATGTGGGCCTGCGAATACTCAGCGGGCCGATACATAGAAGAACAATTGGGCATTCCCGCGCCGGCCCTGTTCAACGATTTTCGCCCGCCCAAAATTTACACGTACAATCTGGGCACCAAAACCTTGACGGACCAAACCGGCCAGATCACCAACCCCCTGGCGGTGGGCCTGCTCAAGAGCACATTCGGCCTGCGCTCGGCCGCGGCCTTCGGGAATGTGGTCTTTTTAGGCGGCCCCCTGGCCTTGGGCAAAGGCATCAATCTTTGCGCCTTCAACGCCACCACGGGGGCTTTTATCGGCGCCAGAAACCTGGCCGCATATCAGAACGTCCGCCGTTGGCTGGTATATAACGGTGCCCTTTATGCGGCCGTGGCCAACGAGGCCGGTGGCGGCAGGGTCCTGCGCTGGACCGGCAGCGACACCGCTCCCTTTGCCTTCGAAGAGGTGGGCGCAATGGATGCCGGCGCCGTGGAGATCGCAGCCCATAACGGCCGCCTCTATGTGGGCACTTGGCCCGATCGCAATGCGGATAACCCTCCCCCGGCCGGCTTGTGGATGAGCCCGGCGGTGCCGGCGGGCGGTTTGACCGCGGCGAACCTCAATAGCTGGCAAAAGGTATGGAATGTGGGCAATTACGAGCCCGATCCCGTCATCAGAGGGCTCTACGGCATGGGCGCCATGGCCTCCTATGGCGGCTATCTCTACTGGGGCACCATGCACTCCCCGGCCGCGGCCTTCGGCGCCCTGGTTAAAAGATACAATATCAGCAGCCTGGGAATTGCCCCGGCCTTCTTCAACGGCTGGCGGGCTGCGGCCATCTTCAGGGCCGCCGATCCCGGCGCAACCGCCAAGGTCGAACTGCTCTATGGCGATGCCAATCTGCCGGTTTTCGTCTCCCCCGCCTTGGGCGGCATCTGGACCTACCGCCCCAACAACATGAGTGGCGCGGCCGGAAAGTACGGCACATCCGGTTTCGGCAACCTGTACAACAATTACACCTGGACCATGGCGGTTTATAAGGACCAGTTGTACGTGGGCACCATGGACAACTCCTATTTGTGGCTCGATTGGGACAATCTCTTTTTCGGTTGGCTCGAAGACCAGTATTTTTCCATTCCACCGCTCTGGACCCCGGATGAGGAAGAGTACGGCGCCGACCTGTGGCGCTTCCCGTCGGCCAGCCAGGCCGCCGTGCGCATGACCCGCAACGGGTACGACAATTACTTCAACTACGGCTTCCGCACCATTCTGGCCGACGATGCCACCGGCCTCTACCTGGGAACGGCCAATCCGGCCAATATCGCCCGGGATACGGACGGCACACTGCTTGGAGGGTGGGAACTGATTCGACTGATCCAGCGCTGAACGCCCGACATCCGAATTGCAAACTCCATGGGAGCTTTCTATGCGCGACGACATCTCGACGACTCATGACGCGATCATCGTAGGGTCCGGCCCCGGCGGTGCCTCGGTGGCCAAGGAACTGGCCGGCCAGGGCCGACGCATTTTAATGCTGGAGAGGGGCGACAACGCCCCCATCAAAGGCTCCCTGTTCCAGGTGGCCACCAACGCGGGCATCCCCGGCCAGAGCCTGCTCTTTACGAACCTTTCCCTTCTGGCCATGGTGCGGGGCCTGTGCACCGGCGGCAGCTCCATCTTCTACTGCGCCACGGCCTTCGACCCGCCCTATGCCATGCTCGAGGGCTACGGCATCGACCTGCGCCGGGAGGTCCAGGAACTCAAAGCGGAGATTCCCATCGCCCCGGCCGAAGAGCGCCTGATGGGGCCGGGCGCGCGTCTGATGATGCAAAGCGCCCGCCAACTGGGCTACCCCTGGCACAAGCTCAACAAGTTCATCTATCAGGACAAATGCCGGCCCGATTGCAGCCTGTGCAGCTACGGCTGCCCCCACGGCGCCAAATGGACGGCCCGCAACTATGTCGAACAGGCCGTGGATCAGGGCATGACCCTGGTCAACGGCGCCCGGGTCACGCGCATTCTCTTCGAAGGCGATAAAGCCGTGGGGGTGCGCTACCGCAAGAACCTGCAACGTCACGATGTCTTCGCCAAACGCATCGTGGTGGCGGCCGGCGGCGTGGGCTCGCCCAAGATTCTGCGCCGCAGCGGCTTGGACCGGGCGGGCTACGATTTCTTCTTCGACCCCCTGATCATGGTCTTCGGCACCGTGGACGGATTGCAAAGCAAGGGCGAAATCCAGATGTCGGCCGGCGTGCACATGCAATCCAGGGGCTACCTGATGGTGGACCTCAATTTCCCCACCCCCATCTACCTGGGCCAGAGCCTGCCCAAGCTGCGGCTGGACAAAGCCTTCTCCCAGTCCAATACCCTGATGATGATGATCAAAATCAAGGACGAGTTGGGCGGCCATACCACGGCCTGGGGCGGCGTGCGCAAAAGCCTGCGGGCCGAAGACCAGGCCAAGCTTAAAGACGGCTATACGCATGCCGCCCGCATCCTTAAAAACGCCGGCGCCAAAGGGATTTTCAGCGGCTGGACCGTGGCGGCCCACCCCGGCGGCACAGTCAAGATCAGAGAGATGCTCGACAGCAATCTCAAGACCGAGAAGCAAAATCTGTACGTCTGCGACTGCTCCGTGATCCCCGAAGCGTGGGGCCTGCCGCCCACCTTGACCCTGCTGGCCCTGGGGAAACGGTTGGGAAGACATCTATCCGGACAGATGCAATGACCTGGTCGCACGCCCGCGCGTGCGAAGAATAGCTGAAGATGATGCGGAACCGGACCCTGCCCGAAACAGCCGAACAGCAACGCAGCGAGGCCCAGCTTGCCGCCCTCGTGGCGGATCTGCTCAACAGCGCCGAACTGCGAGGACTGGCGGCCGCCGTCGGCCGGCACTGGCTGGGCGATTGGAGCGACCACCATCGCCTGAAACGCCTCCTGGCCAAGCCCGCGGCCTGGGCCTTGTCCAAAAGCCTCGCGCCTTCCGATGGAACCCCGCTGACCGAACGTTTCCAAAAGCCGGAATGCGTCGAAACCCTTTCGGCCCAATGGCCCCAAATGCGCCAGGGCCTGGGCACCCTGCTGCGTTCGCTGGTGGCCGCGGTGGAAAAGCTTCCCACCGAGCGCAAGCAAGCGCTGCTCGACCGGATGCTGGCCGGCCCGGAGGGTGTCGACGATGGCGCGGAGTATTCCCCGTTGGCCGGCCTGGCGCGCATTGCCGAAGATCTCTACCGGCATGATCCGCTCTTCTTCTCGACGCGCCTTTCGCCGCTGCTCGACCGATGGCTCGGAAGCACCGATTTCGGCGAGCTGCATGCGCTGCTGGAGGCCGGCCGGGAGGATCTGCGCGCGTTGATCGGGCAGGCCATCGGCATGCTGTTCGAGTACCCGGCCAAGCTCGTGGCCCTGCTGTCCCTGGTGCCCGACGGCCTGAACCTCGCGCTCGGCGCGCTGCATGACCTGCTGGGACATGTCAACACCCTGCCGCCCGATATCTTCACCGACCTGCTGCTCTCCATCTACCGGCAAGTGGATGCCACCCTCATCGGTCAAAGCATCAACCGCGCCAATGAAGCCATCCGCCAGATCCACACCGGCAGCACGCTGATCGGCGAAATGGATGCGCCGCGCTTCTCCAGCGATCTGAGGGACAAACTGCGCGAAGTCGCGGCCCAGATCGACCCTGCGCTGGCCATCAAGGCCCGCGCCGCCCTGATCGACAGCCGCGAAGCCCTGATCCGCATCCTCATCGAGACGACCCAGGAGCACCCGGACCTTTTGAACCTCTGGCTCCAGCAGTTGGCCGTGGGCCGCAATGCCGAGATCCGCCTCTTCAAACGCAAAATCGAAGTGCTCGAAACCCTGCCCGCCGATGACGCTATCGAGGCGCTCTGCGCCGGTCTTTCCAGTTGGAACGCCTACGATCTGGCCGAAACGGTCAACAGCCTGGCCCGCCTGGCCAACCGCATCGGTCGGCTCACGCCCGGGGTGTTCAAATCTCTGGTCACCGAGTTTGTGAACACCCTGGATCTGGATGAACTGGAAGAGAGCCTGGCGGGGCTCGCCCCGGATCTGGCCCGCGCCGTCCGGCCGGTCTTCCGCCGGCTCGCGCCACCGCTGATCGGCGAGCTGTGCGCCCTCTTCGAGCCCGGCGCAGAAGATGACGGCTGCGACGAGACCATGCACGAGGCCCGCGAACGGCTGCGCCGTTTGCTGCGCGGCGAGGAGCAAAAGCGATGACCGCACTGTTGAGCCAAGCGGCCCAAAGCATCGACCTGGAACCGCTGCGGGCCTTTAAGGCGGCCGGGGGCCGGCTGGTCGGCTACACCTGTACCTTCCTGCCGGTGGAAGTATTTCACGCGGCCGGCCTGGTACCGGTCCGGCTGCGCGGCATCGGCGCCGAGAGCCTCAACATCGCCGATGCCTATTACGGACCGTTTGTCTGCACCTTTCCCAAGGCATTGCTCCAGCAGGTGGGCACGCACCACTATGCTTTCCTGGATGGCGCCGTGATTACCGGCGGCTGCGACGGCATGCGGCGCCTGAATGAATGCTGGCGCAAGCTGGGGGCCGACATCCCCGGCGTGCTGCCGCCCTGGTTCCATTACTTCGATGTGCCCCACAAGCCGGAGGGCGTGGCCCTTTCGTGGTATCAAGATCAGGTACGCAAGCTGATCGATGCCGTCCAAAACGCCTTTGGGGTGCGCATCGACGAAGAAGCCCTGGGCCGGGCCATCCGCCAACAGAACCGCGTGCGCCAAAAACTGTGGGATCTGGCCGAGCTGCGTTGCCGTCGGCCCGCGCCGATCTCGGGCAGCGAAGCCTTCGAAGCCCTCATCGCCCGCAATGTACTGCCGCCCGATCGCTACCTGGACGAACTGGACCGCCTGCTCGCAACGGTCCAAAACCGGGCCGTGCCTTCCTCGGATCGCCGCCGGCGACTCTTCGTCACCGGCAGCATTTGCGACGACCTGGCGCTGGTCCAACAGATCGAGGCCGCCGGCGCCGTGGTGGTGGGCGAGAGCGTCTGCTACGGCCTGCGCAACACCTGCGCCCTGGTGGATGAAAGCGGCGACCCGGTGGCGGCCCTGAGCGCCCACTACCTGTCCGGCTCGGTCTGCCCGCGCATGTTCGGCTACTACGCGGAGCGCCGGGCCACCATCACCGAACGCATCCGCCAGACCGGCGCCCAGGGGGTGGTCCTGCAGAACATTCGCTTTTGCGACCTGCACGGCTCGGAAAACGGGTTGCTGGAACGGGACCTGGAGCAATTGGGCGTGCCGACCCTGCGCATCGAAAAAGAGTATGGCGCCCTGACCGAAACCGGACGGTTGCGCATGCGCATCGAGGCTTTTTTGGAGCAGTTGGAAGCATAACGTAAAGGAATTTGTCGTGCGCCCCGAATTGAAAGAATATCCCCTGGACCAGCTCTTTGCCCGCACCTTTCAGCTCGCCCGAAAGGCCGGCCGGGCCACGCCCAAGGAGCAGGCCCTGCTGCTCAAAAGCGTGCCCTACGTCAGCGGCCTGCTCGAACCCATGCTGGCCCTGGGGGCGCCGGCCATCACCTTTCTGGGCATGCTGGCCGACTACTACACCGACCTGATCCATGCGAAGGAGCAGGGCAAGAAGGTGGTGATGACCACCTTCTGCTTCGACCCCACCATCTTCTACGCCTTCGACAACCTCGTGCCCGTGACCCTGGAGGTGGGCACGGTGATCACCTCCATTCTCTGGAAACGCGGCGCCTACGACTTCATGGACTTTTGCACCGAGGTGGGTTTTTCCGAGACCGGCTGCTCGTCCCAGCGCGGCACCATGGGGGCCTATCTGGCCGGCGCAGGGGTCAATATCGACATGGTGGCCGTCAACATGGGCGGCATATGCGACACCAACTCCAACGCCTACAGCTTCGCGGCCCAGTATCTGGGCAAACCCTTCTACGGGCTGGATTATCCCGCCGAACTGACCCCCGACGCGGTGCGCGACTACCACCATCAAGACTACCGCGCCCTGATCCGCTTCCTCGAAACGCACGGAGGGGGCCGCTTCGACATCGACCGCCTGCGGAGCCTGCTGGAAGAAAAGCAGATCCAGGACGAGCTGACCAACGAGATCGAAGAGTTGCAGCGCCTGGTGCCCAACCCGGTACCGGGCATCTACCACCTCTTGATGTACGCGGGGCGCTACACCTGTTCCGGCAGCCCGACCTTCACGCGCATGCTGCGCGAGATGCTGGAGGTCGTTCGCGTCAATGCCCTGAGCGGCGCCGCCGGCCTGGGCCGGCCGGAAAAATGCCGGGCCTTTCTCTTCTACATCGACAACTTCTCGTTCAACGTGGGCATGTTCGACTGGCTGGCGCGCAACCAGGTCTCCCACATGGGCAGCATGCTCTCGCGCTTCTTCCCCGATAACGCGCCCTACCGCCGGGAGGTGCCGGGCACCTGCTACACCATCGACACCCGCGGCCTGGACAGCATGATCGACACCCTGGCCGACATCAACGCCCGCATGCCCATGACCCGCACCGTGCGCGGGCCCTACGACGCGCCCAACATGTGGCTGGAAGACTCCCTCTCCCTGGCCAAGATCTTTAACGCCGAGTGCTGCATCTACAACGGCACCCCCGGCTGCCGCAACACCTGGTCCAACGTCAAGCTGATCATGCGCGACCTGGAAAAGCACGGCTACCCCACCCACCTGGTGTACGCCGACGCCTTCGACGGCCGGGTGGAGAGCTGGGAGACCACGGCCATGCGCCTGGATGAATTTTTCAAGATCAGGGGGTTGCTATGAGCATCGTGGCCGGCTGCGACGTGGGTTCCCTGGCCACCAAGGCCGTCGTCATGGAACGGCGGCGGGTGCTGGCCGCGGTGGTCGTGCGCTCGGGTCCCAAGCCCGGCGCCTCGGCCCGCGACGCCCTGGACCAGGCCCTGGCCCAGTGCGGCCGGTCGGCCGGCGATGTCTCCTACTGCGTGGGCACCGGCTATGGCCGGGAGAAGATCGCCTTCGTGAACGAGACCCTTTCGGAGATCTCCTGCCACGCCAAGGGCGCGCGCTTCCTGGTGCCCTCGGCGCGCAGCGTCATCGACATCGGCGGCCAGGACTGCAAGGTGATCAAGCTGGACGCCAATGGCGGCCTGGTCAAATTCGTCACCAACGACAAATGCGCCTCGGGCACCGGCCGTTTCCTGGAAGTCATGGCCAAGGTGATGCACCTGCCCGTGGACCGCCTGGGAGAGCTGTCGCTCCAAGCGCGCGACCCGGTCACCCTGGCCTCCATGTGCACGGTCTGGGCCCAGGCCGATATCATCAAGCACATCAACGCCCGCCGGCCCGCGGAAGAGATCTGCGCCGGCATCAACACGGCCATGGCCAACCGCGTGGCCATGCTGGCCAATGCCCTGCGGCTGGAGAACGACATCTGCATGACCGGCGGCGTGGCCAAGAACAAGGGGGTGGTGCACGCCCTCGCCCGCATCCTGGGCCAGCGCATCAAAGAAGTAAAAACGCTGGACCCGCAACTGGTGGGGGCCCTGGGCGCCGCCCTGCTGGCTGCGGAGCAGGCGGGGAAAGTCAACCGGAAGGAGTTGCCGCCATGATCACCGCCGGGGTCGATATCGGCTCCACTACGGCCAAGACCGTCATCCTCCAGGACCGCGCGATCCTGGCCGCCGCCGTGATCCCGGCCCGGCTCGACCCGGTGGCCTCGGCCCGGGAGGTCATGGATCTGGGCCTGCAAAAGGCCGGCGTGCGCCAGGCCGATCTGCAACGCATCGTGGGCACGGGCTACGGCCAGCAGCAGATTCCCTTTGCCGCCCGCCTGGAATCGGAGATCACCTGCCATGCCCGGGGCGCCTTTTTTCACCATCCGGCCGCTCGCACGCTCATCGACATCGGCGGCCAAGACGCCAAGGTCATTAAGATGGACGCCCGGGGCAAGGTGGTGCAGTACAGCTATAACGACAAATGCGCCTCGGGCACCGGCCGCTTCCTGGAGATCATGGCCGAGGCCCTGGGCGTGGGCCTGGAACAGATGGGCGCGGCCGGCCGCACCTGCGTGGAGCGGCTCAGCATCTCCAACCAGTGCGTGATCTTCGCCGAAACCGAAGTGGTGTCGCTGATCAATGAGGAAAAAGCCGTGGGCGACATCCTCAATGCCCTCTTCCGGGCCATGGCCCACCGTGTGGCCTCCCAGGTCCGCAGCCTGACCGTCGAAGCCGACGTGCTGCTCACCGGCGGCGTGGCCAAAAACATCGGTCTTTTCGAGGCCCTGGGCCAGAGCCTGGGCGTGACCCTGCAAACGCCGTCCGAGCTGGACCCCCAGCTCAACGGGGCTCTGGGCGCGGCCCTGCTGGGTCAGGAGGGCTGAGGCGATGGCGCGCTTCGACGGACTCATCGCCGAGATCCGGGATTTCGTGCGGCAGCAAAAAGCCGAGGGCCACTGCCGGCAGTTCCCGGCCCTCTCGTCCGTGCCATGGCCCCCGGCCGGTCCCCGGGACATTGTCCTGGGGACCGATCTGGCGATAGAGCTGGGCCATCCCCAGCAAGCCTCCCTATGTTTCCTGGCCTGGAGCGAAGCGCCACAGGCGATCCGCGCCAATGCCATCACCCTGGTCGGCCCGGACATCCCCGAAGCCGCTTCCGGCCGCCTGCCGTTGGCCAAGGTCGTGCTGGCGGCCGTGGACCCGGCCGACGACGCGACGGCCTACGAGCGCTACCGGGCCATGGACCTGGCGCGCTTCGAACTCTCGCTCAAAGGCTACATGCTGCGGGCCACCTCCCAGTACCTGCGCGAGTGGAGCCGCATCAGCCGGGAAGCCGTCCAAAACGGCTTCTCGTTCCAGATCCTGGGGTCGGCCCTGATCGGCGCCCTCAAGGCCATCCCGGGCGTGCGGGCCGCCGAACTGCTCTTCGTCACCCGCTCGGCCGAGGCCGTCAACGCCTTGCTGCCCATGGGCACCACGGCCGGCCGCATGCTCCAGGCCCTGAACAAGATGCTGGCCGAACACGAGGCCGATTGCCCCAACTGCGAATTCCAGGATGTGTGCACCCAGGCTTCCGAAATGCAGGCCCTGGCCCAAACCCTGGCGGCCCGCAAGGCCAAGGGGTGAGGCCCATGGAACCCAGACCGGTCGTCATCGCAGTGTGCGGCAAGGGTGGGGTGGGCAAGACCAGCCTCAGCGCCCTGATCGTGCGCAGCCTGACCCGCGACCCGGCCCGGCGCGTGCTGGCCGTGGACGCCGACCCGGCCGTGGGGTTGGCCTACGCCCTGGGCATGCCGGTCGTCAAAACCGTGGACCAGATCCGCCAGGAGCTGATCCAAACCCTGGGTGAAGCGCCGTCCGCGGACAAGGAAGAGCTGCTGCGCCGCCTGGATTACGACCTCTTCGCGGCCCTCTCCGAACGCGACAACCTGGCCTTTCTGGCCATCGGCCGGCCCGAAGGCCACGGCTGCTTCTGCCAGGTCAACCAACTGCTGCGCCAACTGATCGGCGACCTGGCCGGCCGTTTCGATGCCGTGGTGATCGACGGCGAAGCCGGCCTGGAGCAGATCCAGCGCCGGGTCATGGATCTGGTGACCCACCTGCTCGTCGCCAGCGACGGCTCGCTCAAAAGCCGCCGCGTGGCCGCCACCCTGCACCATATGGCCCGGGAGCTGCCCGACCTGCAAGCCGCGGGCGTGCTCTTCAACAAACTCGCCCCCGTCGAGGAGACTGAGATCCTGGCCGCCAACCCCCTGCCCCTGATCCACGTGCTCCACGAAATCCCCGCCATCCGCGACTTCGACCGCCGGGGCCGCAGCTTCTTCGATCTGCCCTGGAGCGCCGAAATGGCGAAACTGGAGGATGCCGTCTTGCGCTTTCTGAACCCAAGGCCCTGACTTTAGGCGTTGATTGTCCCGCGTTGTGTAAATCACTTCCCTTGTTATCGGCACATACATGGCATTTGTAAGAAGCGAACTACATAAAAACAGCCTCTGATTGTTGCGCACGGACTCCCTAAACAATTGTATCGCAACATATTTCACTTCATGGCACGGCCAATGCATTGTACCCATTCAAATTTAGGGACGCGCCGAAAGGCGCTTTTATCGATTTAAAAGGAGACATACCATGATCACGCTCAAACGCATGAAGGACACCACCAAGGAAAAACTCATCGGGCTAGTCGATAATACGGAAGTGATTTCCCTCGAAAGAAGTGTGTTCGAACCCTTGTGGAAGGTTTCGCAGCAACTGAAATTGCCCAATCGCCTCACCATGGCCAAAGAGTACTCCAAGTGCATCAACGATATCTTTTTCGCGGCGGAAACCTCTCGCTAGCATTATAGCGTCGCATTCAACGCCCGGGTAGGCGGATTTCCGATGTTGCCCGGGCGTCGACAACAACTTGTCTGGCGTGCAAAAAAGGGCGTCTTGGTTGCCATGAAGGCCGAGATGATGTAGATCTTCGATCTGAAGCATTATGGATCGGAGACGAACCAATGAAAATCATCGATGCCGCCATCGTCGCCAAGCTCAAATTCCTGACCCTTTTCGCCGTCTCGTACCAGGATCGCAAAGGCGCTACCCGCCAATGGCACATGGTCAGCCGGGGTGCGTCGCCCAAATGCATCGGCGGCGATCGCACGCGCCCCGATGCGGCCATTATCGTCCCCTACCACCGCCGGGAAGACAAGCTGGTAGTGATCAAAGAGTTCCGCGTGCCCGTGGGCGACTACCAATACGGTTTTCCCGCCGGCCTGCTCGACCCCGGCGAATCCCTCGAAGCGACCGCCGGCCGGGAGCTGCGCGAAGAGACCGGCCTTGAGCTGGTGCGCGTCTTTCGCCACAGCCCGGCCATCTTCTCTTCGGCCGGCCTTTCGGACGAATCCATTGCCATGGTCTTTGCCGAAGTAGACGGCATCCCCAGCCTCCGCCACACCAGCGATTCGGAAGAAATCGAAGTATTTTTGCTGGATCGCCGGGAAGTGCAGACCCTGGTCCAGCGCGACGACATCGTCTTCGGCGCCCGGGCCTGGCTGGCCATGGATGCCTTCGCGCGCATGGGCGCCGCCTATTTGACCGGTGTCTGACACCCATTTTGCCGACCTGCGGCCACCAGGGGGTTGACGACCCCGGTCTTCGGTGCCAAGCTTTCCCAGGAGCGCGAAAGGCGGAAAGCGAAGGTGCCGGGATGCGGCGTGAAAAAGATCGATTCGAGCCCACCTTTAAGATTTTCCATGAACTGATGGCCCAACGGGTTCAGGAGATCCTGCTCGTCTCCAGCCCGTATGACGCCTACATCATGGAAGAGGACGGCCGCCTGGCCGGCCGCATCATCCACGAGTACCGCGGCCTGAACCTGAGCCGGCCGCCGCGCATCACCTGGGCCTCCTCGGGGCGCGAAGCGCTCCAGACCCTGTCCGGTAAGCCGTTCGACCTGGTCATCACCATGACCCGCCTGGACGATGTGGCCCCCGCGGCCCTGTGTGGGGCCATCAAGCGCGACCACGCGCACATGCCTATCTATTACCTTTCCCACGAAGCCTTGCCCGCGCCGGCCGGGTCGCCCGAGTCCGAGTGCGCCTGGATCGACCGCCGCTTCGTGTGGCTGGGCAACACCGATCTGCTGCTGGCACTGATCAAAAGCACCGAAGACCGCCTGAATGTGGCCTTCGACACCCAGGCGGCCGGCGTGCGCGTGATCCTGATCGTGGAGGACTCGCCCCTGTACCTCTCGGCCCTGCTGCCCTTCCTCTACAAGGAGATCGTGCGCCAGACCCAGGCGGCCATGGACGAGACGCTCAACGAAGAGCACCGCATCCTGCGCATGCGCGCGCGGCCCAAGATTCTGGTGGCCGAGACGTTCGAAGAGGCCCGGGCCATCTACCGGCGCTACGCGCCGTTCCTGCTCACCGTGCTGTGCGATGCCCGCTTTCCACGCGACGGTCGCCTGGACCCGGAGGCGGGCCTGGCCCTGCTGGGCGAGATCCGCCAAAACCACCCGGAGCTGCCTTTGATGATGTTCAGCTCGGAGCCGGGCAACCGGATGCGGGCCGAAGCCCTGGGCGCCCATTTCATCGACAAGCACGCGCCGGCCCCGCATGCCGAGATCCGCGCTTTTTTCGTGCGCAACCTGGGGTTCGAGGAGTTTGTCTTCCGCCTGCCCGACGGCCGGGAGGTGGGCCGGGCCGCCGACCTGCGCGCCATGACCCGGGTGTTGGGCACGATCCCGGATGCCGCCATCGAATACCACGCCCGCCGCGAGCACTTCTCCACCTGGATGATGGCGCGCATGGAGCTGGAACTGGCCCACACGCTACGGGCGGCCAAGGTGGCCGACTTCGCCGGCATGGCCCAGTTGCGCGCCTATATCCTGGCGGCCATCGACCGCCAGCGCCGGGAACGCCAGCGGGGGGTGGTGGTGGATTTCAGCCAGGACGACTACGACCCGGCGGCCGAATTCGTCAAGATCGGCACCGGCTCCCTGGGCGGCAAAGCCCGGGGCCTGGCCTTTCTCTCGGCCCTGCTCAAGGATGCCGAGGCTTTGGCGGCTGCCTATCCCAGCGTGGCCATCGGCATTCCGCGCACCCTGGTGGTCAGCACCGACGGTTTCGAGCAGTTCCTGAGTCAAAACCGGCTGCGACCGGATGCCGTGCAGGGGATGCCCGACAGCGCCATCGAGGCGCTTTTCCTGCGGGCCGCGATCCCCGAAGGCCTGCGGCGCAAGCTGGCCTCGTTTCTGGCCGCCGTGGCCGGCCCCCTGGCCGTGCGCTCCTCCAGCCTGCTGGAAGATACCCAGGCCCACCCCAGCGCCGGCCTCTATAAAACCTTCATGCTGGCCAACAACCATCCCGATTTTGACGTCCGTTTGGCGCAGTTGCTGCGCGCCGTCCAGCGGGTGTATGCCTCCACCTATTTCGCGGCCCCCCGGGCCTTTGCGCGCCAATCGCCCTTCGGCCTGGGGGAAGACCGCATGGCCGTGATCGTGCAGCCAGTGGTGGGCACGCGGGCCGGGCCGTACTTCTATCCGGCCATATCGGGCGTGGCCCAGTCGTTCAACTTCTACCCGGTGGCCTACATGCAGGCCGACCAAGGCGTGGTGCATGCAGCCCTGGGGTTGGGCCGCATCGTGGTCGAAGGCGGTGCCGCGCTGCACTTCTCACCGCGCCATCCGCGCCTGCTGCCCCAGATCGATACGCCGGCCAAGGCCCTGCGCAACGCCCAGCGAACCTTTTACGCCCTGGACATGGGCCGGGCCGACCAGACCCACATCGATCCGGAGCAGCTCACCGTCTCGCTTGCGGTGGAGGCCATGGCCGATCACCCGGCCGTGCAAACCCTGGCGAGTACCTATGTGGCCACGGACCAGCGCATCCGCGATACGGCCGCCGCCGAAGGCCGCAAGCTGATCACCTTCGCCTCGGTCCTGAAATACGATCTCTTCCCCCTGGCCGCCATCGTGACCGACCTGCTGGAGATGGGCCGGCGCGGCCTGGGCTGCCCGGTGGAGATAGAGTTCGCCGTGAACCTGCCCCGCGCTCCGGGCGAAAAGTACACCTTCGCCCTGCTGCAAGTCCGCCCCATGGGCAAACGCGAGCAGAGCATGTCCATCGCGGTGACGGCCGAAGACGAGCGCCGCGCCGTCTGCTTCTCCCGCCGGGCCCTTGGCAACGGCTTGCGCCAGGACATCCGCGACATCGTCTTCGTCAAACCCGACGTCTTCGATCCGGCCCATACCCCGGCCATGGCCGCCGACATCGCCCGCCTGAACGAAGATCTTGAGCGCCGGGGGCGGCCCTACGTGCTCATCGGCCCGGGCCGCTGGGGATCGGCCGATCCCTGGCTGGGCATTCCCGTTACCTGGAAGGATATCCGCGGTGTGGCCGCCATCGTGGAGACCACGGCCGCCAACCTCAACGCCGAACCCTCCCAGGGCAGCCATTTCTTCCACAACCTCACGGCCCAGGGCATCGGCTATTTCACCGTGGCCGGCCCCGATACCGGATTCGTGGACTGGCCGTGGCTGGCCGGCCTGCCGCCCGAGGACGAAACCGCCTTCGTGCGCCACGTGGCCCTGGATGAGCCCCTGCACGTCAAGCTCGACGGCAAGTCTTCGGTGGGGGTTATCGGCGACAAGTAAAAGCAATCCAACTACTTCTATAGAGGAGTGCTGCCATGCAAAACATCATGGAGAAGATCAAAGCCAAGGACCCGGACCAAAGAGAATTTCACCAGGCCGTGGGCGAAGTGGTGGCCACGGTCAAACCGGTGCTCGACGCCCATCCCGAGTACCGCTTCCAGAAGATCCTCGAACGGCTCGTGGAGCCCGAGCGGGTGATTATCTTCCGTGTGCCCTGGCTGGACGACCGCGGCGAGCCCCAGATCAACCGCGGCTTTCGCATCCAGATGAACAGCGCCATCGGACCGTACAAGGGCGGGCTGCGCTTCCACCCCTCGGTCAATCTCTCCATCCTCAAATTCCTGGCCTTCGAGCAGGTGTTCAAGAACGCCCTGACCTCCCTGCCCCTGGGCGGCGGCAAGGGCGGCGCCGATTTCGATCCCAAGGGAAAATCGGACGCCGAAGTCATGCGCTTCTGCCAAAGCTTCATGGTCGAACTCTTCCGCCACATCGGCGCCGACACCGACGTGCCGGCCGGCGACATCGGCGTGGGCGCCCGGGAGATCGGCTTTCTCTTCGGCATGTACAAACGGTTGCGCAACGAGTTCACCGGCGTGCTCACCGGCAAGAGCCTCAACTGGGGCGGCAGCCTGATCCGCCCCGAAGCCACGGGCTACGGCTGCGTCTACTTCGCCGCCGAAATGCTCGCCACCCGCAACCAGACCCTCCAGGGCAAAACCTGCCTGGTCTCGGGCTCGGGCAACGTGGCCCAGTTCACCGTGGAGAAGCTCATCGCCCTGGGCGCCAAGCCGGTCACGCTCTCCGACTCCTCAGGCACCATTTACGATGACGCCGGCATTACGGCCGAAAAGCTGGCCTTCGTCAAAACCCTCAAGAACATCCGCCGCGGCCGCATCCAGGAGTACGCCCAGGCCTATCCCCAGGCGGTCTACACCCCGGTGGACCCGGCGCACCTCAGCAATCCCCTCTGGGCCCATCCGGCCGACTGTGCCTTTCCCTGCGCCACCCAGAACGAAATCAATGTCCAGGACGCCCGCCATCTGGTGGCCGGCGGCGTGCGCCTGGTGGCCGAAGGCGCCAACATGCCCACCGCCCCCGAGGCCATCGACGTGCTGCACGATGCCGGCGCGCTCTTTGCCCCCGGCAAGGCCGCCAATGCCGGCGGCGTGGCCGTCTCCGGCCTGGAGATGTCCCAGAACAGCATGCGCCTGCACTGGCCCCGGGAAGAGGTCGAGAGCCGCCTGCAAACGATCATGAAAAACATCCACAAAAACTGCACCGCCGCCGCCGAACGCTACGGCGCGCCGGGCAACTACCTGGTGGGCGCCAATATCGCCGGCTTCATCAAGGTGGTGGATGCGATGCTGGATCAGGGGTTGGTATAAGCCGTAAAATTCGCTTATTCTTCTTTTCCATTGATGGTCGCCATGATTTCCTTGAAGCTGACCACTGCCGCTTCGAGGTTTTCGATGATGTCGTTGGCCAAGAGATCCGGATCGGGCAGGTGGTCGAGGTCGGCCAGACTCTTGTCTTTGATCCAGGTGATATCGAGGCTGGTCTTGTCCCGGTTGACAATTTCTTCGTAGCTGAATTTGCGCCAGCGGCCCTCGGGGTTTTTCTCCGGATGCCAGCTCTCTTTGCGCTTGTTTCGGTTGGAGGGGTTATAACAGACAATGAACTCCTCAAGGTCTTCGAATTTCAGAGGCGACTTTTTCAGGGTGTGGCGGATGTTGGTGCGGTAATCGTAGATCCACACCGCTTGGGTCCAAGGGTCTTTGCCGGCCGGTTTGTTGTCGAAAAAAAGGACATTGGCCTTGACCCCCTGGGCGTAGAAGATGCCGGTGGGCAGGCGCAGGATCGTGTGCAGATCGGTGCTCTCCATTAGCCGTTTGCGGACCGTTTCGCCGGCCCCGCCTTCGAAGAGCACGTTGTCGGGCACTACCACGGCCGCTTTGCCGGTGGTGTTGAGCATGGTGCGGATGTGCTGCACGAAATTCAACTGCTTGTTGCTGGTGGTGGCCCAAAAATCCTGACGGTTGTAAGTGAGCTCTTCTTTCTCCTGTTCGCCCGCTTCATTGGTGAAGGTCATGCTGCTCTTCTTGCCAAAGGGCGGGTTGGTGAGCACATAATCCACCCGCAAGCCGGAATCGGCCACGAGCGAATCGGTGGACAAAATGGAGGTGTCCGCATCGATATCGCCGATGTTGTGCAGGAACATATTCATGAGCGCCAGTCGGCGGGCGCTGGCCACGATCTCGTTGCCGTAAAAGGTTTTGTTCTTCAGGAAAACCTTTTGCTCCTTGGTAAGGGTGAAGTTCCTGGGGTTGGAGATAGCGTCGTAGGCGGCCAGGAAAAAGCCGCCGGTGCCGCAGGCCGGATCGGCGATGGTCTTCATGGGCTGGGGCTGGACACAGGCCACCATGGCCTTGATCAAAGCCCGCGGCGTAAAATACTGCCCCGCGCCGCTCTTGATATCCTCGGCGTTTTTCTCCAGCAGCCCCTCGTATATCTTGCCCTTGACGTCCGCGCCCATCACGGCCCACTGTTCCTTGTCGATCATATCGATGAGCTTGAAGAGCTTGGCCGGGTCCTGGATCTTGTTCTGGCTTTTGGTGAAGATCTGTCCCAGGATACCCTTGGCCCGGGACAGCTCCCGCAGCAAGGTGGTGTAATGGCCTTCCAGGTCGGCTCCCCGCTTGGCGGTCAGGCTTTCCCATGTGTATGCTTTAGGGATGGCCAATTTTCGATTATAGGGCGGTTTGCTGAACTCATCGGCCATCTTCAGAAAAAGCAGATAGGTCAGTTGCTCCAAATAGTCGCCGTAACCGACGCCATCGTCGCGCAGGGTGTGGCAAAAGCTCCAGATCTTGCTGATGATGCCGGAGGTGGTGGTGGTTTCGTTGCTCAAGATGCTGTTCCTCGTATATTCGCCGCTCAATGCGAAGTTCGTTAGATATAGGGCTAATGCCCATCGATATTTAAATTATGAAATTTTACAGGTTGTTATACAAAAGAGGGCTTTTTCGTTTTATCTAAAGTTTATCTAAAGTTTATCTAAAGTTTGTCTAGCACGCACCCACTTGGGGTAGCGGTTGCTGCCCTGATTCATAATGGTCTTGTCTTTTTTGGACATGGCGTGCACCAGATTGCGAATCTTGTTCTTTCTTTGATTTTCAGCCAAAACGCCCGGCAGAATATCCAGCAACAGTTTATCGATATCTTCTCTGGAGGCTTGTTTGTATTTGTCCAGATACTCCAGAATCAGCTTCTTGAAATAATCATCTTTGAGTCCGCGGGTTCGAATATATTCGGCTTGCAGGTTCACTTTCTCGGCAACGTCAAAAGAGATGTGATAATTCGGCTTTCGGCCTTCGATGAGCCTTTTGGCTTTGAGCCGCTTGATCTCGGACTCCGTCAACGCTTTCTTTTTCTGGACCTTGTCGAGGGCAATGATATCGTCGAGATTCAAACCCCGCTTTTGGGCCAGCACCCTTGCGAAATCCAGGTCGAGCACTTTACCGATAATCGTGACCTTAACCCGTTCCCTGGAAAGCTCATACTCCGGCATGGGGAAAAAGCGGGCACGTTGATAGTTGAACATCTTGCGGATGCCGCCGCCGGCCGTATCCACCATCTTCAAATTGAACATGGCCGTTGCCAGGAATTTGTTCCGGTAGTGCTCTTCGGGGGCATCCTCCCGCACGACCCGCTCCACCGACCCGGGAATGAAGCTGCCGAGATTGGTGAAGACCAACTGATCCTCCATCTCGACCACATTGATGCGGCCGCCCTTGGTGTAGTCCTGGTGGGCGATGCAGTTGTTGATGGCCTCGCGGATCACAAAGGGTTCGTATTGGTCCACTTCATCGGGGAAAAGGGTGCCGTCTTTCAGGTAACGATATTTCAGGTTGCGAATTTTGGAATAGATTTTATCGACGGCCAACAACAAGGGGCAGCTTTCAATGTGATAATCCTTGTCGTTACCTTTGGCGTCCTTGAGCACCCACCGGATTTTGGCTTCGGCCGGGTTGATGAAATGTTCGGATTCGGTCCTGCCCAGCAACAGGATGGCCGCACGGGTTACTTTGCCTTTGATGGTCACTTTGGCTTTGTTGAGAAAGGTCAAATCATCCCATGCATCCAAATCCCTTGATTGCGCGGGGAATTTATCCTTGTAGTTCTGCCGTGCTTTTTCGATGGCCAGGGGATCGAGATCGCCGATGTCGGCGTTGCGCACGATGGCCGCACTCCAGTCTTCAGCCATGGCCTGGACCCGAATGCGTTCGATCTCTTCCAGGTTCAAGGGTGATAACTCTTCGCCGTCGCGGCCATAGTAGTGGCCTTCGAAGGCGATGGGTATTCCCTTGGGGGCGGCCGGTATCTGAAGCATGACGACCCGGCCGTCGGCCAGAAGCAATTCATGAATTTCGATGAAGGTGACCCGGTTGGTTGTCTTCTCGGCGATCTCCCCTTTGAGGCTATCGAGGTCTTTCCGGTGCGGACGAAACTGGCTCCCCACAATGGTCCTGCCCCGATCCTTGATTCCGAAAATCAGCCAGGCGTGCGGCGCGCCCTTGAGATTGGCTTCATTGGCCAGCGCGGAAAAATATTTGCCCAGCTTGCGGAAATCGTACCCGTTTTTCGCCTCCTTAAATTCAAACACCTCGGTCTCGGAGGGCAGGCCTCGCAGTTCGTTCAAGGTCTCTATCAGCTCATCTTTTTTCATGCTGTTCACTTATTTCCCTTGCAGCGGGTCTTTTTCGTTTTGGCGGCAGGGATTTCGGCCCTTTCCCGGCGAATCCGCTCCAACAGCACACCGGCCGGCTCATCGTTGGGGTCCTGGGGAACGAGCTTGCCCTCAAAGGCTTTCTTCAAGATGCTTTGACGCAAAGACTCGGCCTGCTTGAGGCTTTGCACTATGCTCTCTTCGATTTTGTCGCAGACGGAGAGGCGGGATTCGATTTCGGAGACGATGAGTTGTTGTTCTTTGATGGGTGGCAACTTAATTAAAATTTGAACGAAACCCTTTTGAGTTAAATTTAAACCACTATCGCTTATGCCTGTTTTCATCCTTTCGATTTCATCGGAATAATCAGGTGAATTTAAAGCCATTGCCAGAAAATTTGGTATTATCTCATTAGCTTTTACTCTAATGCGATAAACTTTATCACTATTAATAAGTTTAGGCCTAACATGCTTAATCATGCAGCAAACCCCAACTCGCACCCGCGGGCCTGCGCGGGTTATTAATATATCTCCAGGTTGAAGTTCATGTTGTTTGCGCGGTTCAAGGTTGATTGGCAATAATTTGTTTTCAGTCTCTAAAAAATAGCCCAATTGGATAGCAGTGGTTTTGATGACTGCCCATTCATTGTTATGGTGCGATGATTTATTCTCACACTTAGGGCTCCAACCTTGGTCTAATGTTTTGATCACGTCTGATATCTTTGTCCACTTCCAGCTCTTTGGTAATTCCCCGCCAACCGTATTCTTATTCGTCAGCTTACCTTCGAACGCCCATTTTAAGACGGCCTGGCGATAGACTTTGAGTTGTTGCTGCGCGGTTTTGAGGCTTTCGATGCCTTTATCCAAACTGCTGAACAGCTCTTCTATTTTGGCGACGATGCGGTGCTGCTCGGGAAGATAAGCGAGTGGAATCTGACACAACTTCAATTGTGTTGTATTGATTCTTGGCCTTGTTGCACCGTGTATTTTGTTGATTAGCTGTTGATACATTTCTCTTGTTGAAAAGTAGTAAAATAGATATTTGTTGCAAATTTTACTTACACAGGGTCTTATTAAGAAGCAATCTGCTTTATTGATAGCCTTGTCGATAGAATCGGGAAGAATCACGGCTCTTATGTTTTCGGAAACAAATGATGAAAGTATAATATCCCCTTTCGCTACAGTGTGCTTCTTAATTGTTTCGTATTTGCTTTCTGTAACGAATGATTGGAATTCATTTCTGAATTCCATATACCCGATATTCTCCAAACGAATTACTCTTACTCCTTTTTTGACATAATCAGCGGTTTTTAGATTTGAGCCAAAAGGTCCGTCAGAAACTTTATCAACAAGCTCCTTCAGGCCCACTCGTACCCACCCCTTCGGCAATTCACTATTCTCAATCATCCTACGCCGCCAAAACCTCATTCATTTCGTTGATAATGCTTTCCGATTCATTGCCAAAAAGCTGCCACATCTTCCCCCTGCCGCCGTCTTCGATAAAGGGCGTGTAGTCCAGGTCATCGACGCTGGCGGAAATTGACGCGGCGATGTGGTCTTTGAGCATGCGCAGCCACTGCATCTGGGCTTCGGTGAACTTCAGGGTGCCGGCCTGTTTTTTGAAGACCCAGTTCTGGAAATTTCGGTCCACGGTTTTGTCGTAGGTGGTGAGGGTGGCATCGATGCCCGCCACCTTGCGGATGAGGGCGACGAGGGCCACCAGCTCATTCTTGGGCTGGCCGCTGACGCTCTCCAGCAGTTCATAGGCCCGCCAGACGCCCAAGGGGGCCAGGGCGGGCTTGTCGCTCACGATGGTCTCCACCAACTCCTTGATCATCGTAAAGGTCAGCTCGCGCCGGCGGTAGGGCTGCGCATAAAAGATCTGCAGGGCCGTGATTTCGTCTTTGTGCTGGGCGATCCAGGCCGCGAAGTTTTTGATCAGCTCCCGGGCCTTGTCCTTGTTGTCCTTTTCCCAGCCCGCGGCCGTAACCGAGTCGATGTTGACGGTATCGATCAACTGTTCATGGGTCTTGCGCACATTCTCGATGAAATTGTTCAGCTCGCCGTTGAAGGTGGCGGCGGCCTGGCTCCGCAGCGCCGCCGTGAGGCTGCTCAGCTTTTCCGCTTTCTCGTCCGGCGCGGCATCGGGATTTTCCTGCTCCACCCGCAGGCCCAGATTTTCCAACGTGTCGGGATTGAAGGCGTGCAGCAACTCCCCTGCCACCTGGGCCATGCTCTTGCCCTGGGACTTGGTGGTAAAAATCGCTTTTTCCTTGGCGTTGAGCTGCTTTTCCAGGCGGATCAGGCGATTGGCCAGGGAAGTAAAGAGGTCTTCGTCCCGCGCGCCCACGGTGATGGCTTCCAGCAAATCCTTGAGCGCCACGCCGGGCTTGCGCTCCAGGGGGCGGCTGTCGGTCTTGAGGCTGGTGGTGACGCCGACGGCATCGACAATCACATAGTGGTCTTTGGTGTGGCGGGCCGAGGGGGTCACCTTCTTGAGGTCGTCGAGCGTGATGGTACGCGTGCCCCGGCCTTTCATCTGCTCAAAGTAGTTGCGGCTCTTGACATCGCGCATGAAGAGCAGGCACTCCAGGGGCCGCACATCGGTACCGGTGGCGATCATGTCCACGGTCACGGCGATGCGCGGATAGTAGTCGTTGCGGAACCGGGCCAGGGTCCCTTTGGGGTCCTCGGCATTATAGGTAATCTTCGTGCAGAAACGATTCTCTTCGCCGAACTCTTCGCGCACGATTTGAATGATGTCGTCGGCGTGGCTGTCGGTTTTTGCGAAAACCAGGGTCTTGGGCACTTCGAACTCGCCCTTCTCATTGTCGCGGCCCGGGAACATCTCCGGCAGATGCTTTTTAAAGGCGCGAATGACCGTGCGGATCTGGCTGGGATTGACCACCTCATCGTCGAGTTGTTTATTGGTATAGACCACATCTTCATCCAACTGTTCCCAGCGCTTTTTACGGGAGAGCTTTTCCCGGCGGTCCACATATTGGCCTTTCCAGACCTTGGCGCCTTTTTTGGTGATCCTGGTTTCGATGAGATAGACGTCGCTGCCCACATTGACGCCGTCGATCACCGCCTGCTCGTGGGTATATTCGCTGACCACGTTCTGATTAAAAAAGCCGAAGGTCCGATTGTCGGGCGTGGCGGTAAGGCCGATCAAGGAGGCGTCAAAGTAGTCCAGCACTTGCTTCCAGAGGTTGTAAATGCTGCGGTGGCATTCGTCGATGACGATGAAGTCGAAGAACTCAACCGGTACTTTGGGGTTATAAACCACCGGCAATGGTTTGCGTTTCTCCCACTTGATTTCGCCGGGGTTGGTCTCCTCGGCCTTTTCATCCAGCTCTTCCCCTTTAAGGATTGCGTAGAGCCGCTGGATGGTGCTGATGTAGACCTGATTGTCGGTGGGCACGAAGCTGGATTTCAGGCGATGGACGCCGTACAGTTCGGAAAACTTGCGGTGGTCGTCATTGGGAAGATAGGCCATGAATTCCTGCTCGGCCTGCTCGCCCAGATTTCTCGTATCCACCAGAAACAAGACCCGCCGGGCCTTGGCGTAGGTCAGCAGGCGATAGATGGCGGTAATGGCGGTGAAGGTTTTCCCTGAACCGGTGGCCATCTGGACAAGGGCCTTGCTCTGGTTGCGGCGGAAGGAGTCTTCCAGGTTTTTGATGGCGATGATCTGGCACTCCCGCAGCCCTTTGGGAACCAACGGCGGAATATCGAATACCGTGCGCCGCAAGGAGACGCCTTGCTTGAGCCAATCGCGAAAGGTTTCCGGCCGGTGAAAGGTGAAGAGGGCGCGGGAGCGCGGTTTGGGATCGCGGTAATCGGTAAAGCGGGTCAAAGCGCCGGTGCTTTCGAACACAAAGGGCAGCGGCGCGTTGTTGAGGTGTTTGAGTTTGCTGTCCGCATAGGCCTTGGACTGGGTTTCGGCCTGGATGAGCTGGAAGCCCTTGTCTTCGGCCTTGGCCTCGATGACGCCCACCGGCTGGCCCTCGACGAACAGGGCATAATCCAGCTCTTTGCCGTCCTGGGTGTTGTAATAGCGTATGGCCACGCCCAATGCGGCATTCAGGTTGATTTGCTTCTTATCCTGGATGGCCCAACCGCACTCTCTCAATTGCCGATCGATGTTGTCGCGCGCTCGCTGTTCCGGTTCTTGATTGGTCATACCTACTCCAGCATGCCGTCATTAGCGAAACTGTAAAATGTATCGCCGCCGACAATGATATGATCGAGCACCTTGATCCCCATGATTTTGCCCGCGGCGAACAATTCCCTGGTAAACGCCCGGTCTTCCAGGCTCGGGGTGGTGTTGCCGCTGGGGTGATTATGGATACAGATAATGGCGGCCGCATACTTTTGAAGCGCTGCGTGGAATATCTCACGGATAATGGGCTCGGCGTGATTGACGGTGCCCGCGGCGGCATCGCCGATGTCGATAATTCCGTTGTCGCTATTCAAAAAGGCGACCTTGGATACTTCCGTCTTGCGATCACGCAACTGAGGCAGGACGATCTCAACGAGATCTTGGGCCGATTCAATCTTGCGCCGGGCAATCAGCGCCTCATCCTCCCGGAATCGTCGGCCGATCTCGAGGGCGGCCATGACCTGGGCAATCTTAGCCGGTCCCAGCCCCTTGATCTCCTTCCATTCGCGCATGTCCGAATGGCTCATATTCCGAAAGCTGCCGAACTTTTCGACCATCTGGCGTCCCAGATCAATGGCGCTCATACCGGCCACGCCGGTACGCAAAAGAATTGCCAGCAGTTCCGAATTGGTCAGCGCGCCAGGACCTTTTCTAAGGAGTTTCTCCCTGGGACGGTCCTCCCCGGGCCAATTCCGGATGCCTGTTACCTTGCGCTTGTTAAGCACGTCCGATTACCTTCTATGAAAATAAAATGATCGGGTCTAAAAATCTTATCTCTCTTTTTAACGGCGCTTTGCCCGGGCAGGGCCTACGTTGCCCTTGGTTAACTTCATTCCAGTCAAATTGCTCAAGAACCATTTAATAACAAACGGTTGGAATGCACCCAATAAACTTGAAACCGGCGGCAAAGTCAAGGAAGGAGGTTATGATTTGTATCCTTTGATACATTTATATCTTGCTGTAATAGCTTTAAAAAATATTCTTGTCGCTATTCCTGATACATTAATTCTTGATTAGCGTTGCGAATACAACAAGTTATCTTTACACGCGAAAAAATAATCTCGGCCCAGAATCGCCTTCACCCCTCCCCGATATAATGAACCCCCTTGCCCACCACCAACTCCACGATTTCGGCGAGCCGCTCCAGTTTGAAGGGTTTGCGCAGGCAGGCCCGGGCGCCGCTTGCGATGGCTGCGCAGCGGCTTTCGCTGGAAAACCAGCCGGTGAGAATGATCACCGGTGGGCCGTGGTGGCGGTGGACGAGCTGGGTCAGTTCCAGGCCGTTCAGGCCCGGGTGGTTGATGTCGGTGAGCATGACGTCGAAGGGCCGGCGGCGAAGTTGCGCGAGGGCTTCTTCGGCGTCGCGGGCCTGGCAGGTCATGCAGTCGTGACATTGATCGAAGTATTGCTCCAGGGTCTCCCGAAGCGCCTGGTCATCATCGACGATTAGGATGCATTTGGGTTTCATGTCCGCCTCCTTTAGGCGGTTATAGCAGGCGGGTGTGACAGATACGGTCACACGGCGGGAGAAGGTTCGTGCCGCCGCCGAACGCTACGGCGCGCCGGGCAACTACCTGGTGGGCGCCAACATCGCCGGCTTCATCAAGGTGGTGGATGCGATGTTGGATCAGGGGTTGGTGTGATCGCCGCTATGCGGACACAACTCACATCCTTGACTAATGGGTGGATTTGAACCAATATTGGTTCAAATCCATAAGGGGACAAAGCCATGGAACAAATCAATATTCACACGGCCAAGGCACAACTCTCAAAGCTCATTGCAGATGGCAAAGAGGTTGTTATCGCGCGATATGGTCAGCCTGTGGCAAAATTAGTGCCTATTAAGCCCTTTCGGAAAGATCGCGTGCCGGGCACAGCCAAAGGAAAAATCAAAATAACGGATGATTTCTTTGCGCCATTGCCGGACAACATATTAGATGAATTCTATAAGTAGGCCCACCGATGCAATACCTCCTGGACACGCATGTTCTGATCTGGTGGATCACCTCCGACAATCGGCTCTCGGCGGCGGCCAAAGCCCTCATCCAATCCCGCCGCAACACATTGTATTGGAGCGCGGCAAGCTCTTGGGAAGTATCGATAAAGCACGCCTTGGGTCGGCTGGTGTTTGATGAAGCGCCCGAAAAGTTGTTTGGCGCGGAACTCGATAAAAATCATATTGAATCCTTGGCTATCACCAATGAGCATGCCTTCCTGTCCGGTCAGTTGCCAATGCATCATAAGGACCCTTTTGACCGGATGCTGGTGGCACAAGCACAGATCGAATCACTCGGCATCGTGACCAACGATCCGATCCTGCAACGATATGATGTGGATGTTGTCTGGTAAGGCGTCGTTACGCTTTTACATCTGCCGGCGCGCAAAGCCCAGTGAATGCTTCTATTCCCGCAACGAACGCCAAGTATGCTTCTCCAGGAAGCTGCCCGCCACGTTATTCTCCATTTCGCGGAACATCTTCCAGGGCATGGCGAACGATAGGTACTCGCTGCCCAACAGGGTACGCACATACTTGCGGGCCGAAATGTCCGTCAGCCCCACCACGGCCCTGGGCTTGGCCGATTTGGCCTCCCGATACGGAAGAATGCCGATGGTCTGGCACCCCGCGGCCCAGGGGATGATGGCGTTCTCCATGCCTTCGCGGCCGTAATTGGCGAGGATCACCAGGGCCGACAGCTGGTCCGCATCGGCCAGCAGGACGACGGTCTCCGGCGTTTCGATCTCGGGTTGGATCTCCCCAAGGGGCTTGAAGAGCACATAGGTGGACTTTACTTGCGTGATCGGAAGTTCTTCCAGCCACTGCTGCACCAGTTCAGGCGTTTGCACATAACCCTCGCCTTCCAGGAAATTTTCCGCGAACTCTTTGCCGGCCGTGCCTTCCAGGGCCTGGCCGACCTGCCGGCCGGTTTCCCACCGGCGGTTGCCGGAGGAGAGAAAGTGGCTGAAACAGTCCTCGCCCCCCGGAAATTGTAGATAGGCGTTGCCAAACCCCAGCCCGACGCCGCCGCCCCAGCAGCCATAGCTCTGTGCGTCAAACGCGGCCGTCTTGCCCCGGGCGGCATTGGCGAACATGAACATGACGCAGCCCCATTTGCCCTTCTTGAACTGCAGGGCCTTCTCCGGCTTGGTCTCCGACAGGACAACGGCCACGGGGTTGTACTTGAGGCCTACGGCTTTGGCGATTTTGGATTCCATGGATGTCACCTCTCGATAATTCTGGGTGTTTTTAAGGCTTTCCCGTTCGACACCGGCTATATGGCCAGACGCGTAATCGATATCCGGCCGCCGAAGCAGACCTCCACATCGCTGCCCGCCGTCCTGGGCCGGTCGTGGATGACGCCTTCATAGTGGTAGAACTCGCCGTCCTGGCGATAGCGGTATTGGTGCGGGTTCCTATCCAGCGGACAAAATTGATGAGTGATGGGCGCATCGGCCGTGATGGGACTGGGCAGATTGATGTTCCAGAAATGGCCGATTGCCAGCGGTTCGTTCATCACAAGGGGCAGAACTCTGGCAAGGTGCCAGGCGGCGGCCTGCCAATCGATGGTCCACAAGGGCGCGACGTATTGCGACACCGCAATGGCCTTGGTCCCCAGAATCACGGCCTCGCGCGCGGCGGCGACCGTTCCGGATTGGTAGACGTCCGACCCCAGATTGGCCCCTTGATTGATGCCGGACAGCACCCAATCCGCATCGCCGGCGATCGCCTTGAGCGCCAGGCGCGTGCAATCGGCCGGCGACCCGTCAACAATGAAAAGGTTTCCCTCCGCATCGTTTTGGACCCTCAAGGGTGTCTTCATCGTCACCTGGTGGCCCACGCCGGATTGGGCGGTCTTGGGCGCCACGGTCACCACCCGGCCGAGCCGTTCGGCGACTTCAGCCAGCGCCTTTATCCCCGGCGCGTCGTAACCGTCATCGTTGGTGAGAACGATTTTCAAAAAGGCCCTCCGATCTTGTTCTTCTCCGCCAGCTTCTCGATCCACATCCCCAACAGAACCTGAAGATCTTCGGTTAGATCATGACCGGGATCGCGCGATGGCGCCAATTGGTCCAGGATCTCGAAGATGAAGGCATCGGCCCCGAACGCGCGCCAGTCATGTTGCAGGTCGCTGTCGGGATGCGAGCCGTGTGCGAGCTGGAAACGGATACGGTTGAGCATGCCGGGCAGATCGGGGCTAGCCCCCACGACCGACCGCCCGTTGGTCGTGTTGCGCACGCGGTATATGCCGGCGGGGCGGGGCGTCTCTTTGTACTTGCGTATCAAATCGCGTCGGTCCAAGTCCTTCTCCTTTGCGGTGTCAGGGGATGATACCATCGGGCGGAGGGTCGAATGATCCGTGCTTCACTTTCGTGCGCGCTGCTGGAAGGCCGCCTCCGCCAGCATGCGGGTGTGATCGCGCAGATCGACGGGCCAGGAAGCCATCTGGCCGTTGAAACGTTCCGGATCTCGGGCAAACAAAGCCCTGGCGGCCTCTTCGAATCCAGGCAAATCCCCGCACATGGCGGACATGAATTTGTAGGCGACCTCTTGGGAGCGGCGAACCTTATCGCGGTCGCCGTTGACCCGCCGGGCTTCCTCGACGAGCTTGCGCAGCGCCACGGAGGCCCCGCCCGGTTGACTGCCCAGCCAATCCCAATGGCGCGGCAGTAAAGTCACTTCGCGGGCGATGACGCCCAGCTTGGGGCGGCCGGGGCCGCGCGCTGCATTTCGGTTTGCACCCGAAACCGCAGCGGACACGCCCCCCGCATTGGATTTCTGCAGCCGCTGCAAAACATCTTCCACGGGGCCGCGAAAGTCCAATTCGATCGGTTCGCTGGTGGCGTCGTCGAAAATAAGGATCGATGCTGTTTTATCTCCATCGATGATCGCCTTGGCTATCCTGGCGACTTCCCGGATAGTTCCGGTGGCAATACGATGTTGGCCCTGGAAGGCGGTACAAGTTTTCCGATCCGTTTCGTCCATCTCCCGATATCTCCCTCGATCATGGGTGCGGACGATATATACCCGGGTAAAAATCGCATGTCAATATTACCCGGGTAAAAAATGATAGGCGCATTTTTATTTGCTTGACCCGCAACGGATAAATGTTAGCATCGGCGTCACTTATTCGCCCCACCTTGATTTAACTCTTGTTCCAGATCCGCTTAACATCTTGCGAAAGGATCTGAAATGGAGAGAGTTACTCCCGAGCACAATTCTCTTCGGCTTCCCAATCACCGCCATCCCATCAGGATCTCCCGCCACCCACCATGAGAATGGACGGGGCCGCAAGGCAGCGCCACGCTTCCATGGGGAGAGGAGATAGAGGCTTTCGGTTCCATAAAGCAAGGATAGAAGCTACATCGAACCCCAAAATCCCTTAACAGATTGGAGCTGCCATGAAAAAAACTGCTTCTATTTTATATAGTTTCGTTCTTCTGTCCTGGATGGTGATTGCAGGCGCCGAGTGCTATGGCTCGGGGGGAAAAGAGGGGGGTGACCCCTGGCAACACCATGGCAACCACCGGGATCGCCTCTGCGCCGATATTCGGTGGACTTCCTACGGCATCCCCCACATCGTGGGCAAAACGCTTCCGGACGCGTCGTTCGGCTCGGGCTACGCGTTCGCCAAACTGAATGCCTGTGTCCTGGCAGATCAACTGCTGATGGTCCGAAGCGAACGGTCCATGTATTTCGGACCGGACAAGGTGAGCGGCTCAGGGGATGGAAAGAACCTGATGTCCGATCTGTTCTACAAGGCCATGGCCGTCCAGGATCTGGCACGGGCCAACTACCTCAGGCAATCCAAAGAAAACAGGGCCATGTTGGACGCCTATATGGCCGGATACAACAAGTACCTGCGGGAAACCGGCGTGGCGGGTCTGCCGTGCGCGGACCAACCGGGAGCGCCCGACTGGGCGACGCCCGCTTCGGTCTATGACTTTATGGCCTTCCTGGTGGACTTTACCTGGCTGGGCGGCCCCAAGCCGCTGATGCCCTATATCGTCTACGCCCAACCGCCGGCCGAAGTGGCGGCCTCATCCCGCTTGAACACCCCGGCAACGCACGATTTTCAAATGTTGATGGCGGGAGCCGTGGCCGGCGCCAGCAACGGCTGGGCCATCGGGCGGGACCGGACGGCCGACAAGACCGGCATGCTGCTGGGCAACCCCCACTATCCCTGGGAGGGCGAACGCCGCTTTTTCGAGAGCCAGGTGACGGTGCCGGGAACTATCAATTATTATGGCGCCACCCTGCTGGGCATGCCCACGCCGGGCATCGGTTTCAATGAAAAGGTGGCCTGGACGCACACCGTCTGCACCTCGAAGCATTTTACCTATTACCGGCTGGCGCTGAAGCCCGGCGATCCCACCACCTATATTTACGACGGAGAGGAACGCCCCATGACCCGGCGGCAGGTGACGGTCGATGTGTTGCAACCTGATGGAACCCTTGCACCGGTGACCAGGACCTTTTACAGTTCCCATTTCGGACCCATGGTGGAGATCCCCGGGGTGCTGGACTGGACAACCACTTCGGCCTGGGCCATCCGCAGCGCCACGGACGAAGACCAGGGCATTGCGATGCGCTGGGCCATGGCCAAGGCCAGGAACATCGCCGAGCTGAAGAAGGCGATCGCCCGCTACCAGTCGGTGAACTATCTGAACACCATTGCCGTGGACAGCGCCGGCAAAGCCTTTTATGGGGATACCGGCAACGTGCCCAACGTGACCCGGGAGATGCTCGACGCCGGCTGCGCCCTGAACGGTCCGCAATATTTGGACGGTTCGCGCTCGGCGTGCGAGTGGGCGGATGATCCGGCTGCGGCCCAGACCGGCATCGTGCCTTTCAAAGACGCACCCCAACTGACCACCACCACCTATGTGGCCAACTCGAACAACAGTTACTGGCTGGCCAACCCCGAAACGCCCATCGCCATGACCATCCCCAACCAACTTTGGGGGACCGAGAGGACGGATGTCGGGTTGCGACCGCGCATGGGCCTGACCTTCCTCGCGGAGGTGGCCGGCCCCGGCAAACGGGTGAGTTGGAACACCTTCAAAAATATTCTCTTCAACGACCGGGTCATGGGCGGCGAGTTGCTGGCCGATGACCTGGCGGCGCTGTGCTGGGAGGATGAGGCGCTGGTGGCCAGCGGCGCCTGCGACGCGTTGGCCGATTGGGATAAGACCTATCGGCTGGACAGCACCGGGGGCCACATCTTCCGGGAGTTCATGACCTCTTTCGAAAAACCGGCCGCATATGCCAGCCTGTGGGCGGTTCCCTTCGACCCCGCCGACCCCGTGGCAACCCCCAACACGTTGAACGTTATCGGCAATGAAGCCAATATCCTCAACGCCCTGCGGCAGGGCGTCAAGAGGATACAAGATGCCGGTATTGACCTGGATGCGCCCCTCGGAGAGATTCAGTTCACGCGCCTGGGCGACGATCTGATCCCCATTCATGGCGGACCGAGCCCAGACGGCGCCTTCAATATGCTCTACTACAACAAGGATGGCAACGGCACGCTGCTGCCGCCCGACATCTCCCTGGGCGGTTTGCCGTCCGCCTCCCTGATCGACCAGGGTGGCTACCTGATCAATTACGGCAGCAGCTATATGCAGATGGTGGAGTACCCGAAAGCCGGCAGGCCCCGGGCACAAGTATTGATCAGCTACGGCCAATCCACCGATCCGACTTCGCCTCACTTCAGCGATCAGACCTACCTGTTCTCCCAGGGCCGCTGGCGGGACTGCCTGTTCAGCGAAGCGCAGATCGCCGCCGACCCGAACCTGATCATCGAAAGAGTAAAAGAATAGCGACCATCCACCCGGGGGCCGCCGGCGCGCGGGCGGCCCCCGAATCCGCCCCTATGAAGATCACGCCACCGCCCGCTCGCCCAGATTCCCATAGCGGTGGTAGCTGTCGCATACGCTCTGGTTCTGAAGATAGTGCAGCAGTTCCAGGCGGCCTTCCATGAGCACCGGGGCGCGGGCGATGTAGTAGCCGCTACGCGCGGCGCATTGCAGCAGTTCCGGCGGCACGCGGTCCGGCGCGGCGTAGCGTATCCGCTGCAGCACGTCAAAAGAAGCGCTCAGCTTTTCGTCCGACTGCCGGCGCACGGGAGATGCGCCCAGCAGATCGCGGGCCTCGTTTGTGTCCAGGAAAGCAGTCACCGGATTGTGCAGCTCTTCGGGGATGCTGACCACGGCCGTGTTTCCGGTGATGCGCGCGGCCGCGACGCGGGCCAGCAGGTCGAAGAGGCTGTCCCGGGGGTGCAGCCGGATGCCGATGGCGCCCAGGGGCCGGTAGCGGTGCAGGTTGTCCTGGCCGCGCAGGTGGAAGTAATCTTTTTCCAGGCCGAACTCCTGCTCCCATTGATAGCAGTAACTCTTGATGGCGCGGATGAGCCGGACCAGATCCTGGGCGTAAGGCGCCAATTGGGCCCCCATGAGTTTGCCGCGCATGGCCAGAGCCCAGCGCAGCAGCGCGTTCTCTTTACGGATGGCCTGAATGCGCGGCGGCCCGAGCTCCTTTACTTCCATGAATTGGGTGACGTAATTGGGGCCCCCGGCTTTAAGCGCCGGCCCCAGGGCCGATTTTCCCAGGCCGCCGAAGGGTTGGCGCAGGGTGATGGCGCCGGTGGTGCCGCGGTTGAGGTACAGATTGCCGGCGCGCAGGCCGGCTTTCCAACGGGCCTGCTCCCGGGCATCCAGGCTTTCCAAGCCAGCGGTGAGCCCATAGCCGGTCTGGTGGACCAGTTCGATGGCGTGTTCCAGGTCGTCGGCGCGCATTACCCCCAGCAACGGGCCGAAGAGTTCGGACATATGGGTGAAACTGCCGGGCTGCACACCGTATTTAATGCCCGGGGTCCAGAGGTGTGGGTTTTCGTCGTTCATGCGCGGCTGGAGGGCCCAGCTCTCCAGGGGTTCCAGGCGGGTCAGGGCGCGCAGCAGATCGCCGGCCGGCGGCCGGACGAGCGGCCCCATTTTGTTGGCGAACTCCCAGCAGGGGCCGGTCGCGAGGCTCTGGGCCGCATCCACCAGTTGGCGTTTGAAGTCTTCATCGTCATAGACCTCTTTTTCCAGGATCAGCAGCGACGTGGCCGAACACTTCTGCCCGCCGTGGCCGAAGGCCGAGTAGACCACATTCTTGATGGCCTGCTCGCGGTCGGCCATGGCAGTGACGATGGTGGCGTTCTTGCCGCCGGTCTCGGCCGAGAGCAGCATGGCGGGTTTTTGCGCCAGCATGGCCAAGCCGGTGGCGGTGCCGCCGGTGAGGATCACAAAATCCACGCCGGCATGGGTTACCAGATGGGACCCCACCGGATCGCCGGCACAGGGCACGAACTGCAAGACATTTTTGGAGATGCCGGCTTGCCAGAAGCATTGGCACAGCACCCAGGCGGTCAGCACGGCCTCGCTGGAAGGCTTAAAGAGCACGGTGTTACCCGCGGCCAGGGCGGCCGTGATGCCCCCGCAGGGTATGGCGATGGGAAAATTCCAGGGAGAGACCACCGCGCCCACGCCCTTGCCTTTGACTTCCAGGGTCCGGATCTCCGTGAAGGCGCGCGCCGAGAAAGGGTAGTATTCGGCGAAATCCACGGCCTCGGAGACCTCCACGTCCGCTTCGCTGAAGCGTTTGCCAGTATCGGCCGCAGCCGCGCCGATCAGATCGCCGCGGGCCTTGCGCAGTTCCAGGGCCACGCGGGAGAGCGCGCGGTGGCGCTGCTCCATGGAGAGCGTACGCCAACCGTCCGGATCGCTCTGGGCCACAGCCACGGCCACATCGATATCCTCGACCGTCGCCAGTCGGAAAGTGGCGGTCACTATCTTCCGGGGCCACTGGGAAGGATCGATGCCGTCGCGCGTTTCCCGAAGGTCGTAGATCTCCCGGCCGGCCACCACCAGCGGGATTTGAAGCGGCGGGTCGTCGGCCGTTTTGCGCCATTTGCTTCGGATGGCCTGCGCCCATTGACGATTGGCCGCCAGGGACCAATCCGTATCCGGCTCGTTATTGAACTCGCCTTCGAAGCAGGTGCCTGAATCTTCCGCAAATACTTCCGCGTTGCGGTTCTGGATGCGGTGCGGTTGGGGGTCGGCCAGATCTTGGGACGCACACGAGGCCACGAACCGCTCTTCGAGAAAGCGCCACGCGTCCGAATCGACCTCCAAATGGGGCGCGTAGCGCAGATAGTTCTCTTCGCCTGTATTTTCATCCAGCCGCCGCACCAGGTAGGCGATGGCGTTGATGAATTCGTCCCGGCCGGCCACCGGCGCGTAGAGCAGCAGCGGCTGGGAGGCTTCGCTCAAAGCCCGGCGCACATGCTCGGCCATGCCTTCCAGCATCTCGAAGTGCAAGTACTTTTCCACCTGGTTGGCTCGGCCCAGCTCGTACGCATAGGCCAGTTCGAAAAGATTGTGCGAAGCGATGCCCAGGCGCACGGCCCGGGCGTTCTCCGGCGTCAGGCCGAATAGCAGCATGCGTTTGTAATTGGCATCCACCGCCGGCTTGTTGTCATAGGGCGCCAGGGGCCAGTTGAACAGGGCGGATTCCAGCAGCTCCATCTCCAGGTTGGCGCCTTTGACGATGCGCAACAGAATGGGGCTTCCGCCGGCCGCCGCGCGCGCGCGGGCCCAGGCGGCGAGACGCTGTTGCAGGGCATAGGCCTCGGGAAGATAGGCTTGCAGGGCGATGCCGGCCATGCACTCCTTGAATTCCGGTTTTTCGAGAGTCTGCATAAAGGCGGCGCAGGTGATCTCCAAGTCGCGGTAAGCTTCCATGTCCAGGTAGACCAGTTTGGGCGCCTGCGTGCCGTCGGACCGGGAAAAGGAATTGGATTGGGCCTGTCGATACAGGGCGCTCAGCCGCTCCACCAGGACCGCGACGGTGTGCTCCATGGCCAGGGAGTCGATCTGGGAGTAAATGGTGGAGATCTTCACCGAGATGACTTCGATGTCCGGGTTGCGCAGATCGGCCAAATAGCTTTGCAAGCGCCGGGCGGCCTCCTGTTCGCCCAGCACGGCTTCGCCCAGGCGGTTGACGTTCACGCGCACACCCACTTCCCGACGCCGGCGCAGGTAGGCCCGCAGGGCGTCGGCGTCACCGTCGATGATCATCCGGCTGCTCTCGGAACGCAATTTTGCGATCAACTTGGGAACCGACACCGAGGGCAGATGCCGCCCCAGCCCCAGAAACATTCGCACCAGAAGCTTTTCGCTAGTGGAGAAGAACTCCGGCACCCCGTGGGTTTTGAGAATGGCATGGACCTGATCGGCCACCCGCCGGGGGTCGCGGGATCGAAAACTTTGGTCGATGAGCTGGGTCAGCACCACCTTGTCCCTGGGGTGGGTGAGCAGCCGCCGCATTTGCTCCTGGGTGGCCCGCTCCTCATCCGTCAGCAACGCATTGGCGCGGTTCTGCCAGCGTTCGGCCGTTGTCACAGCGTTGAGCACAAGATCGTCTCCCGGCTGTTGGGTCATCGCTACCTCCTGGCGCTTGGGTTCGGAAACCTTCCGCTGTCATGATAAGCACGAGGTGCCCAACAGTTCAAGAAATCGTGCTTTTATAGGCCAAGCCAAGGTGCCATCGCCAAGGTCGGCATCGTCGAACATAAGAGCGTATGGCCTATATGTATAAGGTATGGACACCGAAAGGCAGGTGTGATTAAAGGGAGCGGCTCATCCGCCTTTTTTGGATGCCCCGGCATGGGAGGGGCTCCTGACTCATTATCCCCAAAACTTTATACGAGGAGGAGTGCATGGTAGCGATTACTGAAGCGGTATCATTGGAAAAAGAGGGTGACATCGGCATGCTGTGGATCGACAACCCGCCGGTCAACGCCCTGGGTTTTCCGGTGCGCAAGGGCATGGCCGACGGCATCGCCATGGCCATGAAAGATGACGGCATCAAGGCGATCGTGGTGATCTGCAAGGGCGGAACCTTCTGCGCGGGGGCCGATATCCGCGAGTTCGGCAAGCCGCCCAAGGAGCCCCATCTGCCCGACGTGCTCACGGTGTTCGACGAATGCACCAAGCCGATCATCGCGGCCGTTCACGGCACGGCGTTTGGCGGCGGTCTGGAGACGGCCCTGAGCTCCCACTTCCGCGTGGCGGTGGCCACGGCCCAGTTCGGTCTGCCCGAAGTGAAGCTGGGCCTGCTGCCCGGCGCGGGCGGCACCCAGCGCCTGCCGCGCCTCATCGGACCGGAAAAGGCCCTGCCCATGGTGGCTACGGGCAACCCCATCGGCGCGGCCCAGGCGCTCAAAGAGGGCGTGATCGACGAGATCGTCGAGGGCGATTTGGCCCAGGGCGCCGTGGCATTCGCGCGCAAGGTGCTGGCCGAAAAACGGCCCCTGCGCCAGGTGAGCCGGATGACCGACAAACTCGACAAAAATCCCCAGATCTTCGCCGACTACCGCAAGCAGTTGGCCAAGACCGCCCGGGGCTTCGAGGCGCCCGAGGCGTGCGTCAAGGCCGTGGAAGCGGCCGCGAACAAGCCGTTCGCCGAAGGCCTGAAGTACGAGCGCGAGCTGTTCAGCCAGTTGATGATGGGCTCCCAGTCGGCGGCCCAGCGCTATTACTTTTTCGCCGAGCGCCAGGTGGCCAAGATTCCCGACATCCCCAAGGACACGCCGCTCATCGACATCAAGAAGGTGGGCATCATCGGCGCCGGCACCATGGGCGGCGGCATCACCATGAACTTCGTCAACGCCGGCATTCCCGTGACCCTGGTGGAAGCCAAGCAGGAGTTCCTGGACCGCGGCATCGGCGTGATCAAGAAGAACTACGACATCACGGCCTCCAAGGGCAAAATGACCCAGGAGGCGGTGGCCAAGCGCATGGGCCTGATCAAGGGCACCACCAAGATGGAAGACCTGGCCGACGTGGACCTGGTGATCGAAGCGGTCTACGAGAACATGGACTTAAAGAAGGAGATCTTCGGCAAGCTGGACGCCATCTGCAAGCCGGGCGCCATTCTGGCCACCAACACCTCTTATCTGAACGTGGACCAGATCGCGGCCATGACCCAGCGCCCCGAGTTCGTGCTGGGCCTGCACTTCTTCAGCCCGGCCAACGTCATGCGCCTGCTGGAAGTGGTGCGCGGGGCCAAGACCGCCCTGCCGGTACTGGCCACCGCCATGGCCATCGCCAAGAAGATCAAGAAGATCGCCGTCATGGTGGGGGTCTGCTTCGGCTTTGCCGGCAACCGCATGTTCGCCCAGCGCAAGCGCGAGGTGGACAAACTGGTGCTCGAAGGCGCCCCCATCACCCAGTTGGACAAGGTGATCTACGACTTCGGCTTCCCCATGGGACCGGTGGCCCTGCTGGACCTGATCGGCATCGACCTGGGCTGGAGCAAGGAGACGTCCAAGGGCGAGACCATGCAGCAGATCCTGTGCGAAGCCGGCCGCTTCGGCATCAAGAACAACAAGGGCTACTACAACTACGCCGAAGGCAGCCGGGCGCCCAAGCCCGCGCCCGAAGTGGATGAGATGATCAAGGCCCTGGCCAAAAAGAAGGGGTACACCCCGCGCGCGATCTCCGATGAAGAGATCATCCAGCGCTGCATCTACCCCATCATCAACGAAGGCGCCAAGATTCTGGAAGAAAAAATCGCCGTGCGGCCCAGCGACCTGGATGTGATCTGGGTCAACGGTTACGGCTGGCCGGTCTACCGCGGCGGCCCCATGTTCTATGCCGACCTGGTGGGCCTGGACAAGGTCCTGGCAGTAATGAAGCAGTTCCAGGCCAAGCACGGCGACGACTTCAAGCCGGCGCCGTTGCTGGAAAAATTGGTCAAGGAAGGCAAGAACTTCGCTTCCCTGAACGTGTAAAGCAATACAACCTGCCCGCCCCCTTCGCCCGAAGGGGGCGGGCTTCCCGCCGCCAGCGATCGCTTCCCCCTCGGGGAAATAACTTTAAAAACGATTGAATCCTATGAAAAGCAAAGCCGTCGTCCCGACTTCCGTCGAGCGCCTGGCCAAGGTGATTCTGGCCTGTTTCTTCCTCTCCGGCACCACGGCCCTGGTGTACGAGATCATCTGGATGCGAATGATCTCCCAGGTGATCGGCGGCGCGCCCTTCGCGGTGAGCACCATCCTGGTGGTCTTCATGGGCGGCATGGGGCTGGGCAGCTACCTGGCCGGCCGCCGGGCCGACACCATGGAACCGTTGCGCCTGGTGCGCATGTATGGCTTGCTGGAGCTCTCCATCGGCCTGTATGCCCTGTGCGTGCCCATCCTGCTGATGCTGCTCAAGCTGCTCTACGGCGTGTTGTACAATGCCCTGTTCGCACACCCCCTGGCCTACCATTTGACGATCTTCGCCGGGGCGGTGGTGCTGCTCTGTCCGCCGGCGGTGTGCATGGGCGCCACCCTGCCCTTCTTGTGCAAATTCTACGTGAGCCGTCTCGCCCACCTGGGGACCCACGCCGGCCGGCTCTACGGCCTGAACACCATCGGCGCGGCCCTGGGGTCGCTGCTGTGCGGCTTCTGGCTCATCGACCTTCTGGGCATCTGGGGCACGATGCTCACGGCCATGGCGGTCAACTGCACCATCGGCGTGGTCTGCTTGCGCATCGGTTCGGACCCGGCGCCGGTTCCTGAAAAAGGCAAAGCAAAGACAGGTCCCCGCAAAGCGCCCCCAACGGCGACCGAAATCGCAACGGAGCCGGCAGCGCCGGAAAGAGCGGCCGTGGTCCGCGGCGCGCTGCTGATCTTCTTCGTCTCGGGCTTTTGCGCCATGGCCTACGAGGTGCTCTGGACCAAGCTGCTGGGGCTGGTGGTGGGTCCCACCACCTACTCGTTCACCATCGTGCTGGTAACCTTTATCGTGGGCCTGGCCCTGGGCAATCTCTACTTCGGCCGCCGGGCCGACCGCAGCCCCAATCCCATAGGCCTGCTGGTCGCCACCCAGCTCGCCGCGGCCCTGCTGGCGCTGCTGGTCAGCCACCTGCTGGGCAACGGCCAACTCTTCTTCGCCAAGCTGATCTACACCTACCGGGAGCACTTCGCCCTGCTCTCCCTGGCCAAGGCGCTCGTCCTCTTTGTCTTCATGGCGGCGCCCACTTTTCTACTGGGCGCGACCTTTCCCCTGGTGACCAAGATCTACACCCGCTCGGTGTCCGACGTGGGCCGGACCGTGGGGATGGCCTATGCCGTCAACACCATCGGCGCCGTACTGGGCTCGTTCTGCGCCGGCTTCGTGCTGATCCCCCTGGTGGGCAAGGAAAACGGTCTACGCCTGACCATCGCCCTGCAGATCGCGATCGCGGCGGGCGTCGGTTTCGCCGCCTTGGGCGGCGGCAAGCATTCTGTCGTGTCCCGCTGGGCGGCCCTGGCCGCCACGCTGGTGGTGGGGCTCTGGTTATGCGTCCACTATCCGGCCTGGAACCGCCACATACTGGCCACCGGCAAGTACCACCGTTTCGAAGAGCACCTGGTGGTGGATGAGATGTTGGAAAACACCGGGTGGCGCCAGGCCCTGTTCCAGGGACCGGAGATCCTCATGGCCGCGGAACGCGGCGAGTTGGTCTACTACGGCGACGGCATCGGCGGTTTTACCACCGTGCTCAAATACCCGGGGCCGTTCGGCGTGGCCGAATACTCCATGGCCAACAGCGGCAAGATGGATGCCTCCTCCATCGGCGACATGAAGACCCAGACGCTGCTGGCCCACTTTCCCATGCTCTTCGCCCGCGACCCCAAAAACGTGATGGTGCTCGGCCTGGCCAGCGGCATCACGGCCGGCGAAGTCTTGCACTATCCCGTGAAGCAACTGGACGTGGTGGATATCAACGAACGCGTCTTCGAGGCCGCCCGCTTCTTCGAGCCCTGGAACAACGGCGTGCTCACCGATCCCAGGACGCGACTCATCGTCCAGGACGGCATGGCCCACCTGGGCCTGACCGACACGCGCTACGACGTGATCATCTCCGAACCCTCCAACCCGTGGATGGCTGGCATGGCGGCGCTCTTCACCCGGGAGTTCTTCGCCTCGGCCAAAGCGGCCCTCGCCGAAGAGGGCATCTACGTGCAGTGGTTTCACTGCTACCAGATGGACTGGGAGGCCTATGCCCTCATCGGCCGCACCTTCGCCGAAGTATTCCCCCAGAGCCTGCTGGTGTCGTGCGAACCAGGCGGGCTGGGGCGCGACTATCTTTTCGTGGGTTTTAAGAACAGCAGCGGTCTGAACTGGGCGAGGGCCCGGGTCAATCTGACCCATGCCCAGCGCTCTAAAAACATCCAACTCGCCAAGGCCGAACTCTTCCTGCGCCTGATCGTCTCCGAAGATTTAAAGCAGCTCTTCGGCCCCGGAGCGCTCAACACCGAAGACCGGCCGCGCCTGGAGTATGCCGCGCCCAAGCTGATGTACGCGGGTGAAGAGACCCAGCAGGCCCTGCTGGGCCAGTTGGAAAGCCGGCGGCGGCTGCGGGCCGAAACCGTGACCGCCCTGGAGGCCGAGCGCCGGTCGGTGACGGACCAGATCGATTTCGCGGCCTATGCCTTGTCCGTGCACGCGCCCTTCGCCGACATGGTGGATCTGGCCAACGCCGATCCGGGGGAAAAAGCGCGCTTCTTCGCCCTCCTGGAGGCCTACGCGGCCCAAAATTCCCTGGACTTCAGCCTGATTCACGACCCGGCGCTGGCCCAACGCCTGCGCGAGGTCCAGATATCATCCATCGAGCGCAAGCTGTCGTCCATGCAGTCGCCCGCCGTGGCCCATCTCCACCTGGGCGAGCGCTACTCGGAACTCGACAAACCCGAGCCGGCCATCACCCACTATAAGGAAGCCGCGCGCCTGGACCCGGAGAATGCGGCGATCCACAACAACCTGGGCTACATGCTCTACGAACAGGGCCAGGTGGCCGAGGCCCTGGAACACTACAAGGAGGCGGTGCGCCTGCGCCCCAATTTCATCCTGGCCCTGGGCAACCTGGCCTTCGCCCACCTGGAGCATAACGAATTGGACCCGGCCTTGCATTACTTCCAGCAGACGTTGCGCGTGCAGCCGGACATCGCCGAGTCCCACTACAACATCGGTGCGATACTCTTGAAAAAGGAGCAGACGGGACCGGCCGTCGCCCACCTGCAAACGGCGCTGGCGCTGGCGCCGGAGATGGTGTCGGCCCTCAACCTCCTGGCCCTGATTCAGGCCACGACGGCCGAAACCGGCCTGCGCAATCCCAAGGCGGCCTTGGCCAATGCCCGCAAGGCCTGCGCCCTCACCGAAGAAAAAGATCCGGTGCTGCTCTCGACCCTGGCGCTGGCCTACGCGGCCGATGGTCAGAAAGAGGCTTCCCTCCAAACCTCGGATAAAGCATTGCGGATCGCCAGGGAGAGCGGAGAGGCGGATTTGGTGGCACGGATCGAAGCGATGGTTCAGAAGATCAAGTAAGATTTAGGATAACCGCCGCAACACCCACTCCGCGCCATATTTGAAGCCCGTCTTGCGCCAGGCCAGGGCCGCCAGGGTGAAGCCCAGCAGCACGGCCAGGGTGGCCAGGACGGTGGCCGTTGGCGAGAGGCGATGGAACAGGCCCAGGAGCGGCAACGACTCGCGGAAGAGCGCCACGTGTACGATGAGAATGGTGAGGGAGGCGCGGCCTAATGCCGTCAAGGCGCCGTTGGCGAAGCGGTCGATCTTTTGCTCCAAGGCCACGAAGGCCAGCAGGAAGCAGAGCGACACGGCCATCAGGAAGAGCGTAATGGGGGTCAGGGCCGGGTAGAAGGTGGTGTTGACCCTGAAGAAACGGAGCCAGGGGGCCTGGCGGGCGAAATCGAGCTTCAGGTAGTCAACGGCCGCCAGCAAGACCAGCAGGCCGAGCATCGCCAGGGCCAGGCGCACGATCTTATCCTTGCGCGCCGCCAGCAGCCAGCGCCCGGCCAGCAGGCCGGTCATGAAGAAGGCCAGCCAGGGCAGCAGCGGAAAGAATCCTTCGGCCAGGGCAAAGCGCAGCACGCCGCCCGGTTTCTGGGGCGCGGCCATGTCCTCGTTGAAGAGCCGCAGGGGCGTGTCCAGCAAATTTTGGACACTGACCGTGGCGATCAGACAAAGCCCGATCAGCACCAGCACCCATGGATCGGAGGCCCGACGCAGCAACGGCGAAAGGATCATGGCCGTGCCGATGAGATGCAGGACATACCACGACAGCGGCGAGAACCAACTGGGGGTCAACAGGTTCATCAGGAAGCCGAAGCCCACCAGCAGGGCCCCCCGAAGGATCAACAGCCGGTCGCAATGCTCGGCGTGCCGGTGGATACTGAAAGCGACCCCCACGCCGGACAAGGTGATGAAGATCGGCGCGGCCAGGCCGCCCAGGGCGCCGGTGACCAGAATCACCTGCTTGGCGCGCAGCACGCCGAACCAATAGGCCACGTGCTGGGTGATCATCAGCAGTACGGCCAGCCCGCGCAGGGCGTCGATGCCCGGCCGGCGCTGCACGCCATCCATCCAACCGTCCGTTTTCAGATGCGCCCGCGCCATCGTCGCCTTCTCCGCTATCCCTGAAACCGCAGGATCGGCATGCCGATGCAGCCCAGATCGATGATGAAATGGCAGATGATGGCCGGCAGGATGCTGTTGCTGCGTTGGGCCACCAGCCCGAGGATAAAGCCGTAGACAATGGAGAACAGGCCGAGCACCGGGCCGGCCACCATGAAGTGGATGATAGAGTAGACCAGGCTCTGCACCACGTTGGCCACCCAGGGCGCATAGGCCGCGCGACGCAGGAAGCGCACCAGCGCCAGGCGGTACATGATCTCCTCGGCAAAGGCATTCATCACGCTCATGACGATGATCGGCGGCCAGAAGGCCAAGCCGCGCAAGGGGATCTTTTTGAGCACCAGCAGCTCGATGGAATAGTAGACGCTCATGCCCAAGGCGATCAGGAACACCCAAGTCCGGCGCTGCCACCGAAACCAGGGTTCGATCGGCTCGCCCGTCTTTTTGAGCCAGTAGAGCGCGTAGGCCGGGATCAGCATCACCGGCAGGTAGTAAAAGATGCGGCTGTAGGTGTCGGCCAGGGAGAGCACCGGCTGGATCGGCCATTTCCACAGATGCAGTTGGCGCGTCAATTGGAAGATCAGGAAATTGGCCAGCAGGTAGGAGACGAGCAATGCACCCAGGGAAAAGAGCCGCTTGAGGGAATCGGCCTCCTGGGGGACCGCCACCGGCAGCAGATCGCCCTGTTCGCGGTGACGCCGGTAGCGCCGATAGATGAATGCAAAGCAGACCGCCGCGATGACCATGAAGATCCCCATCATCACCTGGGCCTGGGTCAGTTCGAAGAAGATCCGGCGTTCCCTGCGGAAGACTTCGTAGACGATGCGCATGGGGGCGTAGAGCACGAAATAGGAGGCGAAGATGCTGCCCGCCCAGCGCTGGCGCAGTCCCGCGTCTACATACACATGACTGTAGATGCGTCGCAGGAAGAAGAAGATCACGAGGTTGGTGGTGAATTCGTAGAGCGGCACCGGGTTCTGGAAGCTCAGATGCCAGCCGTACAGATTCATTTCGACATGGTTGCCCCAGCAACAGCCGATGATCAGGCACGAAACACGGCCGATGGCGTGGGCCAAGGGCACATAAAGGTAGATGGCGTCGAAGACTTCGAAGAACTTCAGGCGCAGCAACCAGCAGAAGAGAATGCCGAACAGTAGCGGCCCGATCAGGCTGGCGTGGAAGGTATGGGAGCTGCCGTGCTGCATGGTATCGAAGAACTGCGCGATGCCCCACTCGGCCATGGGCTTGTAGAACATGCCCGCCCCCCGCGACCCGTAATAGCCGGCCGGGTAGGACATCAGGATCGAAAGCACTGTGAAAATGGCGACCTCTCGTTTGGGGTAACCGATGGCCAGCAGCCGTCTGCCCACCAGGATCAAAAAGAGGATGATGACCCCGCCGATAGTGCCGTAGTAAATGATCTCGCCGATCAATTTCAAGATGGGGTATTGGTTCCCCAGACCCAGGTAACTGATCATATAAAACCTTGTTTATTATCTGGATGTTGCCGGCAGAGAAGCCCCCGGCGAAAAGCGGTCGGGCAAATATAGAAAAAGACCTTCTAAAAAGAAAGGGCTTTTTTATTAATGCCTATGGATCGATAGGGGGTGGGCAAAATGCCCGGGGCTAGTCGTCCGAGTTCAGTTTGGCGGATGCGGCCTGGTTTTCCACAATCTGGCTGGAAGAGAGCAACATCTGGATCAGCGAGCAGGCTTTTTCGATGGCCGGTGAACGTCCGCTGATGGCATCGGTGTAAATGATGGCCTCATTGGCCAGAATAAATATTTCGGCCAGCTTTTCGGGGGTACTGTGCAGGCGCAAATACCCGCGGCGCTCCTCAGAACGCAGGTGTTCGGCGGTCAGTTTGACCATGCGCTCGCTGACCCCGCTGGACCAATCGGTCAAAACGCGCAGGGAATAATTGGGATCGTCGGCGATGAACTTTTGCAAGGGCTCAAACGACAGAATGGCGGTCATGAAGCGCCGGTGCACATCGACGACATGCTCGACACCATGCCCCGGGGCTTCGGCCACCGCCTGTTCGAAGGTCGGCTTGATCAAAGACCAGAAAATTTCATCCAGCAACAGCTCTTTGCTGCCCACCCAGCGGTACAACGTGCCGCGGCTGACACCGACCTCCTTGGCCAGATCGCCGATGCTCACGCGCTTGCCCTGCAGCCAGGTTTTACGCGCCAGCTTGAAAACCTCGATGGGGGTGGCCGGTGGTCGTGAATGATTCGCGATGGCATTGGCCAGCGGCGTTTTGTTGATTGAGGTCTTTTTCAATTCGATCCATTCCTGTACATTCGGCGGTTTTGTAAAAACTTGGGCCGAGTATGCCAACAAGCAATTTTCCTGTCAACCTGCAAATTCCGGCTCCAATGGCATGCCCATGGTCCGGGAATGCTCATGGCCGTCGACGCTTGATTGTCGGGCTGGGCTCGTCGGGCAATTTGCCTAGCAAGAGCATGTGATTAATGGCGCAGGCCTGATCGATGGCCGCCGCCGTATGTCCGCCGATGATGGCGCCATAAAGCAGGGCGCCGTTAGCATGGACCATCATCTCGGCCAGTTTCTTGGCAGGTGCCGGCAACTTGATGTAGCCCTTGGCATCCTGATCCTCGATGTGGTTCGAGGCGGCATCGATGACGCGGTTATGGCAGCTCTTGGGGTCTTTGCTGGTTTGGATGCGGATGGCCGCGGTGGGGTTTTCATACACATAGCGCCGCAGGGGTTCGAAATCGGCCAGGTCATTCATGAAGCGCCGGTGCACGCCCAAGATATGCGCCACACCGTTGCCGGGGGTCTCCTGGATGGCATTTTCGAACGTGGGCTTGGCAAAGGACCAGAGGATCTCTTCGATCAATCCCTCCCGGCTGCCCACCCAGCGATACAGGGTGACCCGGCTGACACCCACTTCCTTGGCCAAGTCGCCGATGCTGATGCGCCGACCATCCAGCCAGTATTGGCGCGCCAACTTGAAAACGCCCAGCGGGGTCGGCTGGGGCCGGTCCATGTTGGCCAAGGCCTGGCTGAGGATAGATTCCTGCTCCTGATTTTCTTTAGATATCGTTTTGTTTGTCATGGCTTTTCTTGCGGATTAAATTGTTGTTCTATATCGCTTTACGGGGCGAAAAAGTCAATGCCTTATTGATTGTCGCCGATGCGCAATGGGACAAACACCCCCTCGATCCGTCACCCGGCGGACATGGCATGGCGTTTTTGCTTGTGTCCGGTAGACAGCGGAGATAAAACCATCGAGAATTTACACCCTTCCGCGCCGCGGAGGGCTACCGAACACGAGGAGCCGCGATGTCGTATCTGATTCAAGGAGAGACGGGCGAACGACGCCTGTTCATGGGCAACGAAGCCATCGCCCGGGGCGCTCTGGAAGCGGGCATTTCCGTGGCCGCCGGGTACCCTGGCACGCCGTCATCGGAAATCATCGAAAATTTGGCCAAGGTGTCCGCCGAGCGCCATCTGTACGTGGAGTGGTCGGTCAACGAGAAGGTGGCCCTGGAGGTGGCCGCGGCGGCCTCCCTGGCCGGCCTGCGGGCCCTGTGCGTGATGAAGCAGAACGGGGTCAACGTGGCCTCGGACTTTCTGCTGCACCTTTCCGGTTCGGGCACCCGCGGCGGCCTGGTGCTGGTGCCCTGCGACGATCCGGGGGCCCTCTCCAGCGTCAACGAGGGCGAGTCGCGCCACTTCGCGCGCATGATCGAAATTCCGCTGCTCGAGCCGGGCAACTTCCAAGAGGCCAAGGCCATGATCCCTTGGGCCTTCGAACTCTCCGAGCAGTTGCGCACCCTGGTGATGGTGCGCAGCGTCACGCGCCTGTCCCACGCCAGCGGCGACGTGACCCTGGGGCCGTTGCCCACCGTATCGCGGCGCGCTTTCTTCAAGCACGACGGTTTCATCCTGGACCCCATGGAGGGCGCCATGCTCAGCGGCCCGGTGGAGCTCAAGCACACCTGGCAACAGGAAAAGGTGGCCAAGGCCGTCGAGGCTTTCGAGAGCTGCCCGTTCAATACCTACACCGGCCCGGCCAAACCCGAGGTGCTGATCGTCACCAGCAGCGCCTGCAATCTCTACAGCCTGGAAGCGGTGCGGCTGCTCAAGGCCGAGGCGCGCGTGGGCATCCTGAAGATGGGCACCACCTGGCCCCTGCCGCCGCGCTTCATGGAAAAACATCTGCGCCGGGCCGACACGATCCTGATCGTCGAAGAGGTGCTGCCCTTTCTGGAAGAGAGCGTCAAGATCCTCTCCGCCGAACTGGCGCCCGTCATCGGCATCAAAAAGTTCTTCGGCAAACGGGACGGCACCATCCCGGCCACGGGCGAGATGAATCCGGACCGGGCCGTCGCGGGCCTGGCCAAGGCCCTGGGGGTGAGCTACGCGGCCATGCCCGACGCCTATGCCCAGAAGGCGCTGGCGGCGGCCACCACCGGCGCACCCGACCGCGACCTGACCTTTTGTCCCGGCTGCCCCCACCGCGCCTCGTTCTGGACGATTCACAACGCCTTGCAGATCGACAACCGCCAGGGGTTCGTTTGCGGCGACATCGGCTGCTACTCCCTGGCCATGCGGCCCACGGGCTACGAGACCCTCAAGACCCTGCACTCCATGGGCTCGGGCACCGGCCTGGCCAGCGGCTTCGGCATGCTCGGGCGCTTCGGCTTCGATCAACCAGTGGTGGCCGTGAGCGGCGACTCCACCTTCTTTCATGCGGTGCTGCCGGCCCTGGCCAACGCGGCCCACCACCGGGCCGACATCACCCTGATCATTCTGGACAACAGCGGCACGGCCATGACCGGTTTCCAGCCCCATCCCGGACTTTCGGTGGACGCGGCCGGACACGCGGTGCAGGCCCTGGACATCGCGCGCATCTGCGAAGCCATGGGCGCCGAAGTTCACGTGAGCGACCCCTTCGATGTGGCCCAAACCCAGGAGCGGCTGCTGGCCCTGATCGGCGCCGGCCAGGGACTCAAGGTCCTGATCCTGCGCCAGGCCTGCGCCTTGAGCCCCCAGAAAAAAGGCCGCAAGCAGTTCCAGATACGCATCGATGAAACCCTCTGCCGGGGTGAATCCTGCGGCTGCAACCGGCTCTGCACCCGGGTCTTCAAGTGCCCGGGCCTGGCCTGGGACGCCAAGCAGGGCGTGTCGCGCATCGACGAAGTGATCTGCGCAGGATGCGGCGTGTGCGCGTCGCTCTGCCCCGCGGGGGCCATTGTCAAAGAGGAGGCCAAATAAGCATGGAAACCGTAGATCGATCCTTGGGGGCGGACCCGTACAACCTGATCATCACCGGCGTGGGCGGCCAGGGCAATGTGCTGGCCTCGCGCCTGTTGGGCAATATGCTGATGGCGCGCGGCTATCACGTTACCATCGGCGAAACCTTCGGCGCCTCCCAGCGCGGCGGGTCGGTGATGAGCCACCTGCGCGTCTCGGGCCAGAGCGACCTGTCGCCCCAGATTCCTCGAGGCCAGGCCCACCTGGTGGTCTCCCTGGAACCCACCGAGGCTCTGCGGGTGTTGCGGGAGTATGGCAATCAAGATGTCTATGTGCTCTGCAACATGCGACCGATCCACGCCATCGGCGTGATCAGCGGCGAGGCGCGCTATCCGGAAGCCGAAGAATTAAAGCAGTGGATCACCGATCTCTCCCGGCAGGCCTGGTTCGTCAACGCCACCGAAGTGGCCATGGCCATGGGCAACCCCATCTTCGGCAACATCCTGCTGGTGGGCGCCCTGGCCGCCACCGGCGTGCTGCCCCTGGATCGCGGTCACTTCGAAACCACCATCCGCCGCATGGTGCCGGCTGACAAAGTCGCCGCCAACTTGACCGCCTTCGACCGCGGCGGCCAACTCGTGGCCCAAGGATAGCGCGGCATGCCCCGCGCTTCGCTCTTCATCCCCTGCATCGTGGACCTGGTGCTGCCGGGCATCGGCGAGAGCACGGCGGCCCTCGTGCGCCACGTGGGGCACACGCCCGTCTACCATCGGGAGCAGACCTGCTGCGGGCTGATGGCCTTCAACAGCGGCTTTCGCGACGAGGCCCGCACGCTGGCGCGCCACTTCATCCAGGTCTTCGAAGACGATGCGACCATCGTCAGCCCGTCGGGTTCGTGCGTCAACATGGTCAAGAACCGCTACCCCGAACTCTTCGCCGACGAGCCCGATTGGCAGCGGCGCGCACTGGAATTGGCGCCCCGGGTGTTCGAGTTGAGCCAGTTCCTCGTGGACCACGCCGGGGTCATTGACCTTGGCGCGCATCGCCACGCCACGGTGGCCTACCACGAATCGTGCAGCACCCTGAACGGCCTGGGGGTCTCGGCCCAGCCCAAGGCCCTGCTGGGGGCGGTGCGGGGCACGACGCTCGTGCCGTTCAAAGGCGCCGACGTCTGCTGCGGCTTCGGCGGCACCTTTGCCAACGCCTTCCCGGAAATCTCCACGGCCCTGGTGGCCCAGAAGGTGGGCTATTTTCTGGAGAGCGGCGCCGAGTTGCTGGTGATGTGCGATCCGGGCTGCCTGCTCAACATCCAAGGCTATCTGCACCGCCACCATCCGGGCAAAACGGCCATGCACCTGGCCGATTATCTGGCCGGCGGTCTGCCGGGCAACCCGGGGAGGCGGCCATGAAGGTCACCACCGATCGCTTCCGGCAGACGGCCCTGGAAGAGCTGGCCAACGCACGCACCCAGAAGTTTCTCCAGATCCTGCCCCTGCGCCTCTCGGCCCGGCGGCAAGAGGCCTACGGCAGCTTCAGCGACCCCGAGGCGGCCCACCGGCTGGGCCAGGCCATCCGCGGCGAGGCCCTGGCGCGCCTGCCCGAGCTGCTGGAGACTTTCGAACGCAACGCCCTGGCCAACGGCGCCAAAATCTTCTGGGCCGCGGATAGCCAGGCGGCCAACCGCTACATCGCCGACCTGGCCCGATCCAAAGGGGCACGCTATGTGACCAAGGGCAAATCCATGATCACCGAGGAGTTGGGGCTCAATGACCATCTGGCCCAGTGCGGGATCAGCGCCTGGGAGACCGACCTGGGCGAGTTCATCGCCCAGTTGCTGGAAAAGCCGCCCTTTCATATCGTGGGGCCGGCCATCAACATTCCGGTGGAACAGATCCGCGACATCTTCCTGGAAAAGGGGGTGCTCGACCAGCCCACCCTCGATCCGGTGACCCTGGGCAGGGCCGCCCGGCGCTTTCTGCGCGACAAGTTCCGCGATCTGCAAATGGGTATCACAGGGGTCAACATCGCCGTGGCCGAGACCGGCACAGTGATCAACGTGGAGAACGAAGGCAACATCCGCTTCAATAAATCGGCGCCCAAGACCCTGGTGTGTGTCATGAGCCTGGAAAAAGTGGTGCCCACCCTGGCCGATGCCCTGCACCAACTGCGGGTGTTGTGCCGCAGCGCCACGGGCCAGGCGGCCGGCGCCTACATCTCCCTGGACAGCGGACCCAAGAAAGCCGATGAAACCGACGGCCCCGAAGAGCTGCACATCGTGATCCTGGACAACGGCCGTTCGGCCATCTATCAAAACCGGCATACCCGGGAGGCCTTGCGCTGCATCCGCTGCGGGGCCTGCCTCAACGCCTGCCCGGTGTATGGCAAGGTGGGCGGCTATCCCTACGGCTGGGCCTATTCGGGCCCCATGGGCCAGGTGCTGACCCCGGCCCTGCGCGGCCTGGCCGAGACCGGCGACCTGATCCGGGCCTGCACCCTGTGCCACCGCTGCAAGACCATCTGCCCGGCGGGCATCGATCATCCGGGCCTGCTGCTGCATTACCGCAACAAAGATGTGCAGGCCGACCCGCTGCTCCAGGGGCGGGGAGCCGACCCGCGAGAGCGCCTGGCCCACCGGCTCTTTGCTTTGGCCGGCAGCCGGTACACCTATTGGCGCATTTTCTCCAAAGTACTGTCCAGGGCGGCCCGGCTCTTCGGCAAAGGCGCCATGCTGCGCGGCCTGGGGCCCTTGGGGCGAGGCTGGTTTCTGAGCCGCGATCTGCCGGCGCCGGCAAAGAAGAGTTTTCACGAACGCTGGCGGCAGCGCAAGGATTAGATCATGGCCTAAATATGTCCGTACTTCCCCTCGGGCGGTCACCCGAGGGACGGGGCTCGTCGCAGGCGCCTTCGACCCCTGCTCATGAACCGCGACACCGCAATTCAAACCCGTCCCATCCAATGCCTCTAGAGGCCTAATGAAGGAGCATCACCATGAGGACCAAAGAAGCGTACATCAAGGGGCTCTCCAAAATGAAGCGGAACATCTATTTCGACGGTCGGTTGATCGATCGGACGGACGAACTGCAGATGGCCTGCATCAACGTCATCGGGACGACTTTCGATGAGGCCGCCAAACCCGAGAATCAGGAATTGTGCACCGCGATTTCCCATCTGACCGGCCAGCGGATCAACCGCTTTACACACATCCACCAGAACACGGATGACCTGCACAAGAAACAGGATATGACGCGCATGCTCTGCCAGAAGGTGGGCGGCTGCATTCAGCGCTGCATGGGGATCGATGGGACGAATGCCATCTATAATGTCTCTTATGAAGCCGACAAACAGAACAACGGCGCCACCCAGTACCACGAAAACTTCAAAAAATGGCTCGCCCGTTTTCAGACCGAAGACTTGGTGGGCTGCTGCGCCCAGACCGACGTGAAGGGCGACCGGATGCTCCGTCCGGCGGAACAGCCGAATCCTTCGGCCTACGTCCGGATCAAGGAGCGCCTGAAGGACGGCATCGTGGTGGAGGGCTGCAAGCTGCACATTTCCGAGGCATCCGTGGCCGATGAAGTGTTGGTGCTGCCCACCCGGGCCTTGCGCCCCGCGGACAAAGATTATGCCGTGGCCTTTGCCGTTCCCGGCGATTGGGACGGCCTGAAGCAGGTGGCCACGATCCACAATCTGCGCCGCCGCGACCATTATCACCGCGGGTTTACCCTCGGCGCCACGGATTCCTACATGATTTTCGAAAATTGCTTCGTTCCCTGGGAACGGGTCTTCCTGGCCGGCGAAAATCTTCACGGAGGCGCCTGCGCCCTGCTGTTCGCGCTGTTCCATCGTCACTCCTACTCCGGTTGCAAACCGGCCATCGGCGACGTGATACTTGGCGTGGCGGCCTTGGCCGCCGAGGTGAACAACATCCACAAGCAATCCCATGTCCGGGCGAAGCTGGCGGAAATCATCATGACCTCCGAGTTGGGGTACGCCGCGGGCTATACGGCCTCCGACCTCGGCCGGCCCGAGTTGTACGTTCCCGGGCTCGGATTCGTGCCTTACGGTCCCGGTTCGTATATTCCCCATTCGATTTACGCCAATGTGGGCCGCTGCCTAACGGGAGAGGCCGTCTATCATGAAGCGGAGATCCTGTGCGACATCGCCGGCGGCGTGGTCGCGACCTTCCCGCACGAGAAAGATTTTGCCAATCCGGAGACGGGTGAACTGCTGCTCAAATACACAAAACGCAATCCGAACATGCCGGTGGAGGATCAGGCCCAGTTCTGGAGGCTGCTGGGCGATTTTCTCTGCTCGGCCTCGGGCGGCATCGCCAACGTAGGCAATTACCACGGCGGCGGTTCGCCCATCATGGAACAAATCGCCATTACGACCCAGTACGATATCGAATCGCGCAAGAAGCTGGTGAGATACATTGCCGGCATGAGCGGTGGGGATCGCGAAGCACTGAGTCCCGTCGCGAAAAAAGGCGGGAAGCCTTAGCCCTGAGCCCCCCTTGGCCGAAGGCGACAAGCTAAAATTTGGCTGGATTGCAAAATAATCCGTACAAAGGTATCTTGCGACCATCCATATGGCACCAATGCCCCCCTGGTTGAAGGACAGTTGGGGTTAGGCCAAGGAGAAGTAAATGGTCCTGAACGCACGCGAAGAGATCCTCGCCCGGCTCAAATCGGCCCCGCCCGCATCCGTGGCCGGCCGGCCGGAGCTGCCGCCGGCCAGGGAGATGGCCCTGGATGCCGGTCAACTCGCGGCGCGTTTCGAGGAACAGCTCGCGGCCCAAGGCGGCATCGCCATGCATGCGGCCGACGAAACCGCCCTGCTGGCCAAACTGGAAGAGATTCTGCGCCAGGAGTCCGTCTCCCGGGCCATGGCCGCCACCGATGCGGTCCTGGCGCCCCTGGCCCTGGAAAGCTGGGGCCAGCAGGTGGGCATCGAGATCGTCACCCCCTCCGCTTTCAGCGACCGCGATGGCTACACCCGGGCGGTCTTCGACCAGGTCCAGGCCGGCATCACCGGTGCCGATTTTGCCGTGGCCGAATCGGGCACGCTGGTGCTGGTCCACGATGAACTTCAGCCCCGGTTGGTCTCCCTGGCACCCCTGGTGCACATTGCCGTGGTGCCGCGGGCGCGCATCGTTCCCACCTATGAAGCGGCCATCCTGTCGCTCTTCGACGGTCGCCGCCCCTCCCAGGTGACCCTGATCACCGGCCCGAGCATGACCGCCGACATCCAGGCCACGCCCTTCAAGGGCATGCACGGCCCCCAGAAGCTTTTCGTGCTGCTCCTGGGCTGATCCCCAGCGCAGCGACCAGGTCCGAAAACGGCTTGCGGCCCTCCCTGGCAATGGTCAATATAGAGCTGCGCTTCAAAATAGTTCCCTACAGGAAGTCACCATGCTCGACGTTCAGATTTGCGAAAGGGCCCGCCTGGCCCGGGATGCCCGCTTCGACGGCCTGTTTTTCACGGGTGTATTGAGCACGGGCATCTTCTGCCGCCCGGTCTGCCCGGCGCCGCAGCCCAAGGCCAAGAACGTGGTCTACTTCCCCACGGCGGCGGCCGCCGCGGCCGCCGGTCTGCGACCTTGCCTGCGCTGCCGCCCGGAATCGGCGCCCGGCACACCGGCCTGGAACGGCACCTCGGCCACCGTCTCCCGGGCCCTGGCGCTTATCCGCCAGGGGGCGCTCGACGCGGGCGGCCTCGAAGCCCTGGCAGCGCGCCTGGGGGTGGGCGCCCGACACTTGCGCCGTCTCTTCGTGCGCCATCTGGGCACGTCGCCCATGGCCATGGCCAACACCCAGCGCGTTCTGTTCGCCAAAAAACTGCTGGCCGAAACCCAGTGGCCGATCACCCGGATCGCCTTGTCCGCGGGCTTCGGCAGCATCCGGCGCTTTAACGCGGCCTTCCGCGCCCTTTACGGCCGCTCCCCCAGCGCCTTCCGCGGCGAGCTGGCCGGCCGGCACCCGCTTGCGCCGGCCTGGTTTGAATGCACCCTCACCCTGCCCTATCGGCCGCCCTACGACTGGGCGCGGATGCTGGCTTTTTTCAGGGCCCGGGCCATACCGGGGGTGGAACAGGTTACCGTGGATGGTTACCTCCGGACCATCCGCTGCCATAACGGCCCCGGTATGCTCCAGGTCACCCATGCGCCGAAAGGCCATGGGCTGGTACTGAAGATGGCCATCCCGGACAGCCGCGATCTGATGGCGCTGGTAGAGCGCGTGCGCCGCATGTTCGACCTGGACGCCAACCTGGATTCCGTTCACCGAGCGTTGACCACCGACACCCTGCTGGCCCCCCTGGTGCAACAATTCGAGGGCTTGCGGCTGCCCGGCGCCTGGGACCCCTTCGAGACCGCCGTGCGCGCCGTGGTGGGTCAGCAGATCTCGGTCAAGGCGGCCCGCACGGTCCTGGGCCGGATCGTCGAGCGCACCGGACCGCCGGTGGCCCTGGCCGACGCGCCACAGTTGAGCCGCTGTTTTCCCACGGCCGAAGAGCTGCTCGGGACCGATCCGGCGCCGCCCGGCCTCGGCGGCCGACGCTGGCAAACTTTAGTAGGGCTGGCTCGGGCGGTGGCGGACGGCGCCATCGATCTGAGGTTGCACACCGATCTCGCAGAATTTGTCCAGCGCCTGACGCGCCTGCCCGGCATCGGACCCTGGACGGCGCAGTATATTGCCCTGCGGGCCCTGGGCGAACCGGACGCCTTTCCGGCCGGCGATCTGGGGCTGATCCAGGCCCTTACGCGCAACGGCGCCAAACCGACCCAGGGCCGGCTCCTGGCCAGGGCCGAAGCCTGGCGCCCCTGGCGGGCCTATGCGGCCACCTATTTATGGAATAGTTTGGCGGAAAAGAGCCATTGAAGAGGTGAAATCATGATGCGCTACGACGACTTCGATACCGGCAAGATCGGGCGGCTGACCCTGGTGGGCGATGCCCAGGGCCTGCGCCACATCCATTTCGAAACCGGCCGCCGGCCGCTGCCCATCCAAGCGGATTGGCGGCAGGACGGCGCTTTTTTCAAGGACGCCAAGCGGCAGTTGCAAGAATACTTCCAGGGCCGGCGCCGGGAATTCGACCTGGCCTTGACCCCGGCAGGAACGGCCTTTCAACTGGCCGTCTGGCAGGCCCTGCAAGCGATCCCCTACGGCCGCCTGGTCAGCTACCGCTGGGTGGCCGAACATATCGGTAATATCAAGGCCAGCCGGGCCGCGGGCGGCGCTATCGGCCGCAATCCGCTGCCCATCGTCATTCCCTGCCACCGGGTGGTGGGCAGCAACGGCTCGCTGACCGGCTTCGGGGGCGGGTTGGCGATCAAAGAAACCTTGATCGCGCTGGAAAAAGACTAGAAGCCATTTCAAAACCTTCAATCAGGTTCAAAGCCAAGGCGGGACAAGGTGGACAACCGCAGGAATACAAATAGTATTTCGAGGATTGGACACCTTGGCCCAACGCCGGATTTGGACCTGAGGGGAAGTATTGAAACGGCTTCTAAGTCAAGATCGCACCCTTGCGCGGCACATCCACCAGCGCCGGGCTAACATCCGACCGATCGAACCCCGCATCCATCTCCTTGACGCGCATCTGGTGCAGCTCGCGGTAGTGGGGATGGGTGAAGATAAAAAACTCGTCGTTGCGCAACCCTTCCAGCACGCGGTTGGCGGCGATCTCGGTGTCGATGCCGGTCACCACCAGCTCCTTGTTGTATTTGCGGGCCGGCTTCTCCTTGACCAGGTCGTCGTGGTAGACCGGTCCGCCGTAGCGCGCCTGGCGGTTGCGATAGCTGTCGTACACCCGGGATTTGACGAAGCCGGGGCAAAGCACCGACACGCCGATACCGTCCTTCTTGAACTCCGAGCGCCAGCATTCGGAGAGACTCACCACGGCCGCCTTGGTGGCGCAATAGGGGCCGGAGAAAGAGACGCCGTGAATACCGGCGATACTGGCCACGTTGAGGATCTGTCCGCCCTCGCCATGGGATTTCAGCAGGGAATGGAACACCTGGGCGCCGTAGACGATGCCCATGAGATTGACGTCGATGGTCCAGCGCCAGTCCGTTTCGGTGAGATGTTTATGGGCGCCGGTGGCGGCCACGCCGGCGTTGCCCACCAATAGGTGCACCTTGCCGAAGGTGGCGACGGCTTTTTCGGCGGCCACCTCCCACTCCTCTTTCAAGGCCACGTCCAGGGCCACCCCTTCGACCTTCAGGCCCTCGTTTTTTAGAGTTTCCACCGCCTGGGCCAGCATCGTGGTGTCGATGTCGGCCAGCATCACATTCATGCCCTCCCGGCCCAGCACGCGCCCGATGTGAAAGCCGATGCCCTCGGCACCGCCCGTGATAAACGCCGTTTTGCCTTTGAAATCTTTCATGTTCGCTCCTGTTTTGAATTCGCTCTGACCGCTTGAACGTCGTGCAGATATCAGGAATCCGATAGCTATGTCAATTTGCCTTGTTGTCCGAAAATAGAACTCCAAAGACCGATGCTCCGCATTTCAACTTTCAGCCCGCATCTTTCAACTTTCCCCCTTCGCTATTTTTTGCTATGCATGCCCTGACACCGCAAGCCATTTCCGCCGCACCCTTACTACAAACAAACCGGCACTTGCCATGCAAAGGAAAAAACCTTGCGCGCCTACACCTCCCTCACACCGCCATCACCTGCGCCAACCGACTCCTGGCCATCGATCAAAACCAGCGCCTGGGGCCTGATCTGTTTTCTGATCCTGCTCGAAGGGGTCCGCATCCAGGAGTATTTTTCGCCTTTTACAGCCGGCATCCTGCTGCTGCTCTCCATCGCGGTGCCGATCGTCGTGGCCGAAGCCCTGGTTTTCAAATCGTATCGGCACCCGGAGACCGGCCTGGATTTCCGCTACGCCTCCCGGGTGGACCCCAAACGGGTGACGGTCAAGCTGTTCGGCCTGTATGCCTCCATGGCCATGATCGGGGTGTGCTACTTCCTCTACCATGAATACGCCGGCGGTTTTTATCACAACTACTTCCTGCTTCTGAAATACCTGGTTCCCGGCACCTGCGTGCTGGCCATCCCTTATATTTTCATCCTGGATCGCTACCTGCTGGTCAAAGAGGACGCCAACTGGCACGCCGGCATGTTCTTCCTGGGCCGCATCCGCCGGGTGGACCGCGAGATTTTGAAGAACCACATCCTGGGATGGTTCGTGAAGGGCTTTTTCCTGCCGCTGATGTTCACCTATTTCATTCAGAACATCGGCTCGCTGCAGCATCAGGGCATCGTCAAGGCCATCGGCGAGCTGTTCAGCAACAACCCCGCCGCCTTCTACCACGCCATGGTCACCACGATCTTCACCATCGATCTGGCCTATGTCAGCATCGGCTACATGGCCACCTTCCGGATCTTCAACTCCCATATCCGCACGGTGGAGCCGACCTTTCTGGGCTGGTTCGTGGCCCTGATCTGCTACCATCCCTTCTGGAACCAGATCGATTCGGTCTATCTTTCGTACAACAAGGACAACCTGAACTTCGACGGCTGGCTCTCCAACCACCCGGCCCTGATGGTCGCCTGGGGCACGACGATCATCCTGCTGCTGATGGTCTATGTATGGGCCACCGTCCAGTTCGGCATCCGCTTTTCCAATCTCACCAACCGGGGCATCATCACCAACGGCCCCTATCGCTTTTGCAAGCACCCGGCCTATGTCTCCAAGAATCTCTCCTGGTGGCTGATCGCTGTGCCGTTCATCTCCAGCGAAGGCTTCGGCGAAGCGGTTAAAAACTGCCTGCTGCTGGCCAACGTCAACCTGATCTACTACCTGCGGGCCAAAACCGAGGAGGCCCACCTGGGCAAGGATAGCGCCTACCAGAAGTACGTGGCCCATATGAAGGAGTACTCCCTTTACGCCCGCTTCATGAAATTTCTGCGCACGCGCCTGGCGGTGGCCTGACGATGCGCACGAACGACGCCCGCCGCCGGCGCCTATTCGCTGTCGCCTGGCTGGTGGCCTTACTGCTACTCGGCCTGGGCGCCTGCACCGGCCGGAGTGCGCCGCCACCGCCGCCACCGCCCCTGGCCGAACCGGCCCCTGAGTTCAACCGCCTCTTCCAGCGCACTGGCGACGGCTGGACCGGCGGCGACGGCACCTTGTCGGTGGCCCTGCCCGACGGCCGCACGGCCTGGCTCTTCGGCGACACCCTGCTGGGCACCGTGGCGTCCGACCAGACCCGCTCGGAAGATACGCCCTTCATTCATAACAGCCTGGTAGTGCAGAACGGGCTTGCGCTGGAGACACGCCATGGCCAAGATGGCGGCCTTCCCGGCGCCTTTTTCGCCGACCCCTCGAAAAGCGAGTGGTTCTGGCCCGGCGACGGCACCGTGCAAGCCGGCCGCCTGCACATCTTCCTGCACCGCTTCAACCTGGACGCGCCCGAACTGTGGGCCTGGCGCTGGACCGGCACGACCCTGGCCACCCTCTCCCTGCCCGATCTGAAACTGACCGGCACCACGCCGGCCCCTTCGGACAACAACATTCTCTACGGCGTCTCGATCCTCGAAACCGACACCTTCACCTACATCTACGGCACCCAGGACCAACACCAACCCAAAGAAGCCCATGTGGCCCGGGCCGCGGCCGGCCAGATCCAAGCGGCCTGGCGCTACTTCGACGGCCGTCAGTGGAGCAACGCATCGAAGGATTCGGCCCCCATCCTCGCCGGCGTCTCCACCCAATACACCGTGATCCAGGCCTGCCAAGGCTTTTACCTCTTCAGCATGGAGGGCCGGGTGCCCTTTTCCAACCTCATCGTGGCCTACCGCTCCCGGGCGCCCACCGGCCCCTGGCAAGGCCCCCAGACGGTTTACCAGGCCCCCGAAGCCAACACCCAGATCGCGGCCTACAACCCCTTTGCCCACACCCAGTTCAGCGACCGCGGCCAAGTGCTCGTCTCCTACAACGTCAACCACGTCAGCGATCCCAACGCCCTCTTCCGCGACGCCACCATCTACCGCCCGCGCTTCATCCGCGTGGACCTCATTGAACTGGAACGGCGCTTCCGCCTCCAAAAAAATTAGCCGGGCACACGAAACGGGTCCATAGCTCCCAAGACGGTTGCATCCACCTTGACTTCCCAACCCCTTTGCGGCTACCGTGAGCCAACCCAATCGAGGAGCCATGCCCATCCCCTTCAGCCATACCCTTGCAACCCTGCTCTCCGATGGCTGGCGCCTCGTCTTCAAGGAACCGCTCCCCGAAGGCATCCGTCAACATCTGGACCGCCTGCTCTTCTTCGGCGCCGGCATGCTCAGCGCCAGAATACTCTCTGCCGTCGTCCAGATCCTCCTCGGCCGAACCCTCGGCCCCGCCCACTACGGCGAACTGACCATCGTCACGCTGCTGGCCGGCTACCTCTCCCTGCCCATCGCCGGCGGCTGGGGCCTGGCCTTCACACGCGTGGCCGCCACCCAGGACGACCCCCAGAAGAGTTATCAAGCCCTCAAGGCCCTGCTCCTGATTTGCCTTTGCTTCGCACTGGCGGTGGCCGCGGGGGTCTACCTCCTGCGCGACCCCCTGGGCGCCTGGCTCAATCTGCCACGCCGCTTGATGAACCTCACCCTGTTCATGAGCCTGCTCTATGCCGGGTGGATACTGGCCAAGCAGATCGCCCAGGCCTTCCAGGCCTGGGGCACTTACATCGCCGTGGACCTGGGCTGGGCCGCAATCCTGCTGCTCCTGGTCGTTTTCCTAATACTGCTGGGACAATCGGAGGTGACCGCCATCGGCGCCGCCTTCCTGGCCGCCTATTTGCTATCCAGCCTGGCCATCGGCCCACGGGTGCGCCGAATCATTGGGAGCGGCCCGGCCCTGGCATTTGCCCGGCCGATCCTGCAACACGGCGGCTTCCTGCTGCTCAATGGCGTGATCGGCATATCGGCCTACAGCATCGACCGGGTCTTATTGCAACGGTTTCTAGGTCCCCAGGAGGTCGGCCTGTACCAAGCGCATTTCATATCCATCTACGGGCTGGTGATTTCCCTGATGACCCTGGTGCTGACCTACGCCTTCCCCCTCTTCTGCCGGGACGACCGCAACGCCATGGGCCAAAACCTCAAACGCATCTGCTGGCTGCAATATCCCTTTACGCTGCTGTTATCGGCCCTGATGGGACTGGCCGGCCTGTACCTCTATGACTACCCGATCTCGGCGCCGCTCTTCATCTGCCTCTGCCTTTTCGGCGGCATCCAGTTTCACGGACAGATCAAGGCCTGGTACCTCTCCAGCAAAGGGGCCGCCGCCACCCGCCGCGTGCTGGGATCGCAAGTGCTCTTTCTGGGCGTGGCCGTTGTGCTGCTGATGGGGCTGGTGGGTCGCCTGGGCATGCTGGCCGGCGGGGTTTCCCTGCTGGTGGCCGCCGTGGCCTCGCTCGTCTACTTGAACCACATCGAGAAAGACCTGGCGCCATGAAATGCTTCCAGGAAGAGATCGGCATCTACAACCCGCTGTTCGCCGTCAAAAAGCTGATCGTCTGGGGCGTGCGCCTGCTGCTCCGGCTGCTGGTCTACTTCTCCGAAGGCGGCTGGCCGCGCATCATCTCCCTCAACATTCCCTGCACGGCCCGGAAGAACGACCATGCTTGACGTTTTGGCCTTGACCTCGGGACGCAACGTCCCTTCATCCCGCTTCCGGGTGCGCCAATACATCGCTGAAATGCGCCGCTACGACATTGCCGTGCGAGAAATACTTCCCAAGGTAGACAAATATGCCGACCTGCCCGGCGCGCTAGGCCACGGTCGCGCCCGCCGCTATCTGCCGCCCCTTTACTGGGCCTGGGCCGCCTACCGCCTGGCCACCCGCTGGCCGGGCGTTGCCCAAAGCCGCGCGGCGCGTCTGGTTTGGCTGGAAAGAGAACTGCAACCCGGCTTTCCAACCATCGAAGGCCTGCTCGGAAAACCTCTGGTGTTTGACGTGGACGACGCCATCTGGCTCAAAAAGCCTGCCGGGAATCGACTGGCCAGGTCGATCGCCACGCGCGCGGACACCATCATCGCCGGCAACGCCTACATCGCCGACTGGTTTTCGGCCTGGCATAAGCATATTCACATCATTCCCACGGCCGTGGATCTGCGCCCTTTCGAAGCACCGGCAATGCTTCCGGCGCCAGCGCCACCACCCTTCGTCATCGGCTGGACCGGCACCAGCGCCAACTTTCCCTATCTTTACACCATCGAAAACGCCCTTCAGCGCTTTCTGACCCACCATCCAGAGGCCCGGCTGTGCATCATCGCCGACCGGCCGCCGGCCTTTACCCGCCTTCCGCCCCACCAACTGCGCTTCGTCGCCTGGCGGCCGCAGATCGAAACCGCTGCCCTGCGCTCTTTTTCCGTGGGCATCATGCCCCTGACCGACGATGCCTGGAGCCGCGGCAAATGCGCCTTCAAAATGCTGCAATACCTGGCCGCCGGCCTGCCGGTCGTCGTCTCGCCCGTGGGCATGAACCTGGAAGTCATGGCCCGTCTGGAGGGTTGCGGGCTGCCGGCCAGCAACCACAGCCAGTGGGCCGAGGCCCTGGATTTCATCTACCACCACCAAGAGCTGGCCCGCACCTGGGGCGCCAAGGGCCGGGAAGTGGTACGGCAGCACTACAGCACGCCGGTCATCGCCGGCAGGTTGGCCGCCGTGTTCTCGCGATTCAGGTAGCGACGACCCAGAATCGCCCTTCTTCATTCAACCGATTGTGTCCCAAAAAAAGCGACTCGAGAAGCATTCATCTTCCCGAGTCGCCGAAGGTCAAGCCTGACTAGAAGTATTCTTTACGCTATTCCGCCTCTCCCGACCAGCCGGCCAAGCGCGCCCAGAGCCACCAGGCGGCGTAGGCCTTTTGATTGGCGTTGAGGGCCTGGCTGTGGGCTGCTGAGCAAGCATACCATTCCACGTCCTGGGTATGGGCTGCCTGCCACTCCAGGGCCCAGTTGGCGTCGCGGGAGCCGTCGCCGTCGGAGTCGTAATCGCAGTTGTCGTTGGCATCCAGCAGCATGAAGTTGTCGAGCCGGTCCGGATCGTAACTCTCGATGTCCGCGAAGTCGAAGAGGATCTTATTGTTGGCGCGGCAGTAGGCGCGGATCTGGTCGTTGCGGAGGTTGAGGTTGCCATCTTCGCCCGATCCATCGAGGTGGCCGGTCATGTAGACGAAGCGCACATTCGGAAACTCCCGCTCCAGCCCGTCCATGAGCGACAAATAGGTGTCGATATTGGCTGCGGTGGCGCCGCTCACCTGCCCACACCAGGACCAGACGACCACATTGACAGCGGGGTTGGCGGTCAGATAAGCGCGGGTGGCTGCAGCCCAGGCCGTAATATTAGGATTGCCCAGATCGTAGGCGCCACTGAAGGGGGTGTCGCGCAGATCCAGAGCCCCGGCGCTGCCGCCGCTGTTATAGGCATAAAAAGAGCCCTTGAAAGAGACCAACCCGGTCATACCGGTGGTCAACTGGCTGCCATGGGAGGTATGCCCGTAGGCAATGTGCAGCGTGCGTTTGGCCTCTTCGATCCAGCTATCCGGGATCTCGGCCAGCCGCGTGGCGCGATGATCGATGATGATCGCGTCCGAGGGTGTGGGCGTCGGTGTGGCTGTCGGTGCCGGCGTGGGGGGCGGCGTGGGCACAGGTGTTGGGGCTGGGGTCGCAGTCGGTGTGGCTGTTGGGGTAGCCGTGGGCGTTGGCGCAGGAGTTGGCGCTGGTGTCGGCGTTGGCGTCGGAACCGGCGTTGCTGTCGGGGTAGGCGGCGGCGTCGCCGTGGGGTTCGGGGTGGGGGACGGCGGCGCTGTCGGTGCAGGCGCCGGCGTCGGCGTCGGTTTGGGTTTCGAACCGCCGCATCCCCCCGCTGCGGAACCCCCGTCGCAGCCGTAGGCGGTCAAGGCCAGCATGGCGATCATCATCAACATCGCCATGACCCGAGCCCATTTCATCTTCTTCCGTTGCATGCATCCCCTCCCTTGGTTAGAAAAAGTTGATCTCGCCACAGGCGCACAATACGTGACACTCCCGCTGGAACGTCAAAGACGCCCCCAAGCGTAGGCCTGGGCATATGGAAGCCCGTCACGACATTGGCCCAACAGATCGCCAACCGGGCCAACCCATGGCAGCCAGTGCTTGGTGCCAAAACACCATCAATCTGCGTTCTGAAACGACCTATTCATGAGACATCTGGAAGGCTAAAGCATTGCTTCCGCGAATGTCCAACGCCGATGCCCGTCCGGCAAGTTAGGGGGGGTATGAATAAATACGAAGCCCGGATCGGTATCGGCGCGAAAAAGCACCAGAGAAAAGAGCTCACTTCGCGGCCGAATGTGCCAGCGCCCAATCTATTTGTCAACTGCAAAAACTTTTCTCATCGTCCTCTGTGCAGGGCCGCCACCGGAATCAAGCGGATATCCTCCACCTCGCCGTACGCTTCTCCAAGATGGAAAAGATAGCGTCGCACCGGCCGATCCATGCCCGCGCCGAATTGCTTCAGGTTGCGCACCTCCTTGGGGCCGGGGTTGCGCGTGGCTTTGATCTCCACAGCATGCACGGCGCCGTCCAAATCGAAAACCAGATCGATTTCGTTGCCGGCCGCGCTTTTGTAGTAGTAAAGTTGCTCCACCGGCAGCAGGTTAAGCTTACGCCGTTTCTCGAACTCGGCGATGACGAAATTTTCGAGCAGCGGCCCTTCGCCGACGGCGGCGTTGAGGCTGTGCACAATGCCGTTGTCGGCGAAATAGCTTTTGGCCGCCTTGATATAGCGTTTGGCCGGGCCATACTGATACCCATACAACTTGAATACCAGTTGGGATTGCTGCAAGGCATTGAGGTATTTCTTGGCGGTGGGGTGACTGATATTGGCCTCACGAGCGAAATTGGATACCTCCAGGTGGGAACCGAGTGATCGGGCCAGGTGCTGGAAGACGGTCATCAACCCCTCCAGGTTTTCGATGTTGGCCAATTGCATCAGATCCCTGGTGAAATAGGTGTTGCGGTAGTTGACCAGTACCCGGTGCTTCTCTTCGTCGGCCGCCTGCACCAGTACTTCCGGAAATTGGCCGTAGGCCATGGCCGCGGCCAGCGTGCGTTGGGCCTCCCGGATGCGGCGCGGATCGACCCGGTCGGTCAACACCGCATGGGTCGGCTCGCCCTGGTCCTCGCCCCAGCAGGCCGTGGGCATGGATTGAATCTCGATGCGCCCGGCCAGCGAATCGGCCGCGGCATCGAGCAGCCCCAGGGTGCTCGAACCGGTCATGAAAAATTGGGCACCTTCATTGTCCACCGCGTACTTCACCGCCACGGTGAGCAGCGGCAGCCGCTGGATCTCGTCGATGATGGCCCGCCTGCCCAGCCGGGTGACAAAACCCTTCGGGTCCTTCCTGGCCCAATCCAGATCGTCCAGATCGTCCAGGGTGCGGTATGGCAGGTCCGGATAGCGCTCCTTGAGCAGCGTCGTCTTGCCGCTGCGCCTCGGCCCGACGATCAGGCAACTCTTTTGGGTCGGTAATTCAATCCATCTTTTAAACATAGTTCGAAAATATCATGGATATTTTCAAAGTCAAGTTTCAATACATCATCCATAACCCATCGGCTGCCCGTCCCCCTTACCTTGCATCAAGGCTTGCGGCGCGAGCCCCATCCGCTTCCGGACCGACTGCGCACGGCTCTGCATTCGGCCGTGCCCAGCGTCGCCCTGGCCGTTGCTGGATCGCACGGCAAAGGCGACGCGGAGGGGTACTGGTTAGCTGGCGATGCGGATCAGCGGCGTGGCGTCGGGGGAAGCAGCGGGCAGCGGGGAGGTCAGGGAAGCGTCCGACGTGATGAAGTCGGCCAGCGGTTTGCGCAGGGTGCGGCAGGCCACGGGGCGGCCGTGGCCGATGCGGAAGAGCATGACGTGGCTCTCGCTGTCGTCGGCGACCTGGAAGAGCTGTTCGTAGCGCGGCCACAGGGTCTGAAGCAGGCGCCGGTGGGTCGGGCTGAAGGCATGCTTGCCGTCCAGCAGCCAGCGCAGGCGGAAGAGGGTGATGGCGGTCATGGGCTGGAAGTCCAATCCCAGGGCAGCGGCCGTGAGCCAGACGCGCTCCAGTGCCTGGCCGCCCTGGATAAAGTCGGATGGCAGGTGGCCTTGAATTTTGAGCAGGCCGATGGCCGAGGCCGAGCACATGCCCTGGTAAGAGATTTTCGAGATCATTTTGCCCAGGCCCAGGTGGTTAAGGGCGGCCATCACCGGCCAGGGCCGGGTGTGGCGCAACAGCCATTCGCCGGCCGGACCGGCCTCCAGATTTTTGAGGGGAAAGCCATCCCGCCGGGCCAGGGCTTCCTGGCAAGTAAAACGGATCATACGCATCAGGTGCTCGTGCAATCCCCGATGGCTGGAGCGGATCGTGTCGGCCGTGGCGACCAACCGGGCCGCCTCGCGGATCTGCTTCCGGTCGGTGATTAGCAGCAGCCGGGCGCCATGCACCGTTGCGGCGGCTTCGATCTGCTGCCGGGCGCCCGGTTCCAGGGGCCGGCCATCATACAGCGTGCGGTTGGTGTGCCGCTCCCAGACGAAGCGTTGCAGGGGATCTTCGGCGGCGCCGGTGGGCGTCAGAGTGATATCGAGGCCGGCCCGGGCGGTGCCGCCCATCTTCACCCGCGCCGAAAGGCCATATCGGCCGGCGGCCAGCACCAGGTTCTCGGCCGCCGCGCCGCAACCGATCCAGGAGGCGAGTTGGGCCACGTTGAAGAAGGAGTCGTCGGCGGCCGGGTCCAGCAGTAAACGCATGGTGTTTCCCTGGGCCTCGAAGTGCCAGGGCTGGCAGTTGTCGCCGGAGGGGGCGCGCAGGGCGGCTTGCAGGAGATAATCGCGGATTTCGGTGGAGATTTCCCTTCCCAGGGAATCGCTCGCGGCGGGCGCCGGGGGCTTGGGCTCGCGCAAGTAGTCGGACGAACCGCCTATTTTGGCTTGGATCAGGCGCCGTTTGAGCCGTTGCAGCGGGCCGCGATTGCCGAACCGGAGCCGGCCCTGGTAGAATTTGCGCGCGAAGGGGTCGTACTGGCAGTAGTAGGGCGCCGGCCGCAGCCCCGGCTTTTTGAGCAGGATGCGGAGCACTTCGGCGGCGGCGGCGCCGGCGCACATCTGGCAGCCGGCGGCCAGGGACGGCCCGCGGCGGTCGGACATGCTGATACTGCCCGGCAGGGTGTAGTTTCTCTGGGCCGCCTTGGGCGCCAGACCGACGAAGAAGGCGATCAGTTTTGCTTCCATGGACATGCCGTCGTGGAGATCGAAGTACTCATCGAAGGTCATGCCGCGGTCCGGGGCAAAGTACAACAAGGCTGTGCCGAAACCGATGGGGCCGGCGGTGATGGCGGGAATGCCTTTTTCGCGCGCGCGCCGGAAGAGCAGGCGCCGCAGCTCCAGGCTGAAGAAGTCGATGCTGTCCACGAGCACATCCACATCTTCCAGGAACGCGTCGATGTTCTCCGGGCTGACGCCTTCGGGGAAGGATCGAACTTGGGCATAGGGGTTGATGGCGCGCAGCTCCTGGCGCATCACGTCGAGCTTGGGCCGGCCAAAGGTGCTCACCCGCGCGCCGTGCTGGCGATTGACATTGGCCGCTTCGAAGCGATCGAAATCGGCCAGATGGAAACGGCCGATGCCGGAGCGGGCCAGGGTCACCAAGTGGGCGCCGCCCACGCCGCCCAGCCCGGGCAGGGCCACGGCCGCGCGGTGCAGCCGCTCCTGTTCGGCCAGGGTCACGAAACCGATATTACGGGCAAAAGCCTCTTCCCAATAACGGTAGGGGGAATTCATATGTTGCTCCTTTCTTCTCGTGTAATTAGATCCGGACTTGCTCGGCCAAACGGCCGCGGTCGATGACCCAGATATGGGCCCGGGTATCGTCGGCGGCGATCATGCGCTCCTGGGCCCAGGGCAGGACCATGGAGCTTAGCGACTGACGGTCAAGACCGCATTGGCCGGCCAGCCAGCGGGCGTCCACGGGCTGGTTCTCTTTGCCGGCGGCCCCCACCAGCAGCCGCGCGGCCAAAGCCGTGGACGAATCGGCGGCACCTTCCATCACGCCACGCAGCCGGGCCGCCAGCATACGGCACAGGTGCAAGGCGCATTCGGGAGAGCTCCGCAGTTGATCGAGAATGGCCGCGCGCTGCCAGACCATCAGATCCACATCCTCGGAGTGGGCCGCCAGCGTGGCACTGCGCGCCCGGCCGTCCAGGGCCGAGAGTTCGCCGAAGAACTGCCCCGGCCCCATGAGCAGACCGGAATGGGTCGCCCCGACATCGACCGGGTAGCCGTCGGGTTGGATGCGCACCACGCCGCGCAGGATTTGAAATACTTCGCCGCCTGTATCGCCGCGCAGGAAGATGACTTCGTCCCTGCGGTATAGCCGGCGTTGGCCGGAGTCAGCGAAGAGTCGTTCTTCGGGATCGACAAAGCGCTCCCGACTCCCCGACGGCAGATTTTCAAGATCCACATGCACCGGCACGATGGGCACGCCCAGGGCCTGGTCCTCGAATTGGGGGGCCAGGGGCCGGGCCCCCACCAGGCGACGCATCAACGCCAGGGCCGGCGGATGCACCACGGCCAGAACGTGGCGGGCGCCGTGCCTGCGCATCCGGCGGAAACACATCTGGATCAGCGACACCACCAGGCCCGGGTGGCGCCGGTAGGCTTTACGGATGCAAAACCACCCCACGGTGGCGCATCCGCCGGTCAACGTGCGGCGCAAGGGCTCGAAATCGAAAGCGTGCCCGGCCGGCAATCCGGCCGGACCGTCCAGGACGAGGCGGATACCGGCCACCGCCTCGCCGCCGTCGAAAGCCAGGAAGTTGCAGGTTTCCGCGAAGCTGTCGAAGCGGTCGAAAATGTGGTCCATGGTGAGGTGGAAACGCTGCTCTTCCTCCACGAACACCTTGTACCGCAAGCGGTACACTTCGGCCTTGTCGGCCGTCGTACGAACGGTTCTGAGTTCAATCGCCATAAGATTCCTCCTGTTGTTTGGTTTGGTTCCTTAAAGGGGCTCTCTTGCCGAACATGCAAAAGAAACTCCCCCAACGGCGCCCAGCCGGTGCGCTGCGGATAAGGGCCGTGGCCATGCGCTTGCGGCGCAGGAGCCGCCCAATGGGCGTACCACGGCTATCTTCCCGATTTATTTGCTTTGATGTGGCCGAGCCCGGACAGGGAGATGTGAGATGGAGGGAATGCGGCAGGCAAACGGCAAGTGTCAGCAGGCTCTTGCGCGCCCGGCAAAAACCGTTTGGAACAGTCGGCGAAGGCGCGCACGGCCCTTTTTATCATCGGCGAATCGGCCGATGCTGACAACAACAATTCCGGATATCCGCCGTGGGGGGGGTTGGTAAGCGGGCGGCTACAAGAGTGCCTGCCCGGCGTGTTTAATGCGCTTGACACAATTTTCGGCGGCCATTATATAGGCCAACTCAGCCGTTGCGTTCGTAGGCTTACGCACGGCAGCCCGGCTGGCGGACAGGTCTATCAGGATAATAGGTGACCCATTCATAAAAAGGAGAAATCCATCATGGCGGACTATTTGATCAATGTGTTTTTGGATGACGAGAAGATGAAGAAGATCGAAGCGGCCGGGCTGGCCGACAAGGTCGTCAATTTGGGCGGCAAAAAGGCCGTTCAGGTGGAAATGAGCGCCAAGGAGCAGAAGAAGCTGGTCAAGGGTTTCCCGGATCTGGCCTTTGACGCCAGCAATGCCACGGTCCTGCCCGACGAGGCCTCGGCCAAGCTGCTGGGCATCATCGCCGACATGAAGACCCTGGACGTGATGAAATTCGCGATCATGAAGCTGTACAATCCCCTGGCCGGCAAGGCCCCGCGCTCGGCCATGCGTTAATCTCGGCACCTTACGCGATCATTTAAAAAGCCCTGGACCATCCGATGGTCCAGGGCTTTTCTTTTCAGCCGCTCAGGGAATCTTTTTCAACTCGTTTTTCAGGACCTTGCCCGTGGGGTTACGGGGGAATCGATCCATGAAATCAACGCGTTCGGGAATCTTGTATTTGGCGATCTTGTCCTGCAGGTAGGCCCGCACCTCGTCGGTGGTCATGCTGCCCGGCGTCTTGAGCACGATGCAGGCCCGCACGCGCTCGCCCAGGGCGCTGTCGGGCATGCCCACCACGGCCACCTCGGCGATTTTGGGATGCTTTTCCAAGGGGATCTCGATCTCCCGGGGATAGATGTTCTCGCCGCCACGATTGATCATCTCCTTGATGCGTCCTGAAATGTACACGTACCCTTTTTCATCCATGTAGCCCATGTCGCCGGTGTGCAGCCAGCCGTCGCGCAGGCTTTCGGCCGTGGCCTCGGGCTTGTTGAGATAGCCCAGCATCACGGCCTCGCCCTTGACGCAAATTTCGCCCTTCCCGCCGTATGGCAGGATGCGGTTGTCGCGGTCCATGATCTCCACCTCCAGGCCCGGAAAGGCCATGCCGATGGAGTCCCAGTTGGCGGGAACCCCCGAGCCGGTGGTGGAGACGCCGCAGGCTTCGGTCAGGCCGTAGCCATCCACCACCTGCACGCCGAACTTTTCCTTGAACGCCTCGATGAGCCGCACCGGCATGGGCGCGGCGCCGCTGTGGGCCAGGCGCAGCTTGAGGCGACTGTAGTCGATGGTCCCGGGATCGGCGGCATTGTATATATAATCGTACATGGCCGGCACTCCCTGGACAATCGTGACGCCATACTTGAGCAGGGCCGGCCAGAAATCGGCCGGCGAAAAGCTGCGCCGGATGCACAGGGTCAACCCCTGGTATATCGAGGGGTAGGTCCACACACAGAGCGGATTGGTGTGGAACATGGGCAGGATGATCATCATCACGTCGCCAGGCCGGTTGATGCCCAGGGCGGCCCGGCCGCGACAGATGCAGAGCTGGTTGCGGTTGGAGAGCAGAATCCCCTTGGGCATGCCGGTGGTCCCCGACGAGTAGAGCAGCAGCAGGGGGTCATTCGGCTTCTGAGGCACCAGGCATTCGTCGGCGGGATGGGTCGCCAGGATCTCTTTAAGGGAGGTCGCGGCGATGGCCTGGCCGTGATCGATACCGGTGACCACCTCCACCACGATGGGTTTGTGCCGCGAAAGCGCCAAGCCGGCGGCAAAATCCAGCATGTACTCGCTGCCCACGAAAGCCACCTTGGGCTTGGCGTCCTCCAGCACATAGGCAATCTCGGGTCCCTTGAGCATGTAATTGATGGCGCCGGCCACGGCGCCCAGCTTCTGGGCGCCGAACATGGTGTAGTAGATCTCGGGGGAGTTGAGGATCATGGTGGAGACGATATCGCCCTTCTTCACCCCTTTGGATTTCAGGTAGTGGGCCACCCGGTTGGCGCGCCGGTTGGTCTGGGCGTAGGTGACCACCTCGTCGTAGTAGAGCACCAGGGGCGTATCGGGGATCTCGGCGGCCCGCGCCACCAGCATTTCGGCGAGGCTGTCGAAGGCCAGGCGCTTGCCGGCCAGGGTTTCCAGTTGTTCCAGGGGCACCAGGTTGCGCGCATAGCGTTTGCTCTTATCGATCATGATTGCATTGCTCCTCCCAAGGGGATTTCGTTCCATCATCACAAACCCTATACCATAATGCCGAAGGGACGCCATATGGAAAAACGGAAGGCGCCATGTCGATTGTCTTTTGGCCGGTTGTATGCTTAAACCGACCTCCAAGCCCGAACGATCCGGAGATCACGCTTTCCATGAAACGCTGGCTGCTGCAAAACTGGTTTTTAATCGGATTGGCTACCGCCGTTCTCCTGGCCTGGCTGTTTCCCGAGCCCGGCGCCACGGGCGGCGTGCTGCACAGCCAGTTGCTGACCCGCTGGGGGGTGATGCTGATCTTCTTCTTCCAGGGCCTGACCCTGTCGCTGACGGTTCTGCGAAGCGGCGTGATGCAATGGCAACTGCACCTCTTCGTGCAGCTCTTTGTCTTTGGCCTGATCCCCCTGCTGGCGCTGACCCTGATCACCCTGGGGCGTGCCTTGTTGCCCGAAGCCTTGCGCCTGGGTTTTCTGCTCTTGGCGGTGCTGCCCACGACCATCGCCACCAACGTGGCTTATACTGCCCTGACCCGCGGGAATGTGGCCGGAGCCGTTTTCAACTCCACCCTGTCCAACCTGGCCGGCATTTTCATCACCCCCCTGTGGATCGGCCTGTGGCTGAGGGCGGGCGGCGTCACCTTGCCCATGGGCAAGCTGTTTCTCGATATCTCCCTGATGTTGTTGGCGCCGCTGCTCGCGGGTCAGGTATGCCGGCCGTTTGTCCAAAGGTCGGTGGACCGCCACAAAGCGAAACTCTCCATCGCCAGCAGCCTCATCATCCTGTTCATCGTCCACGCGGCTTTCTGCAACTCCTGGAAGAACAACATCTGGGCCGTCCACGGCAACAGCACCATCCTGCTGGCCGCGGGCGGCGCGGTTCTGCTCTTTTCTTGCGCCACCGCCTTGGCGTATTCAGGCGCGCGGCTGCTGCGCTTCGAACCCGGCAATGCCCGGGCCGCCCTGTTCTGCGCCCCCCAGAAGACCCTGGCGGCCGGTGCCCCGCTGGCCAAGCTGATCTTTGCGTCCCATCCGGACCTCAGCCTGATTCTGCTGCCCATCATGCTCTACCACCCCCTGCAACTGCTGGCCGGTGGCTTGATGGTTCATCGCATCAACCACCCCTCACCGAAAAAATAGAAAAAGGGCTTAGATTTGCATCTAAGCCCTTTTATATTAATGGCGGGAGCGACGAGACTCGAACTCGCGACCTCCGGCGTGACAGGCCGGCGTTCTAACCGAACTGAACTACACCCCCGCAAACCCGTATATGTTGTGACCGTCGACTCATTTTATCCGCTTGCCCTGCCGGATCGACGATCAAGTAACCGAATGGTAGGCGGAACAGGGCTTGAACCTGTGACCCTCGGCTTGTAAGGCCGATGCTCTCCCAGCTGAGCTACCCGCCCACAAATCATGGAACCTGTTGAGGGCCCCAAATAGAAGGCCGTAACTACCAGTTCATCCCTTGCCTGTCAAGCGCTTTTCCAACCCGATTTTACCCCTTAATTGATGGGCGGCCGTTCGTCCGGCTGGTTGCCGTCGGTCGGGCGCAAGGCAAAGGGCACATCGTGCTTGACGAACAAGGTTTCCCCCTCGGACAGCACCAAGGCATGGGGCAGCACTTCGTCCATGTGCTCCACGCTGACGATCTCTAGTTGCTTGGAGATGGTGGCCGGAATGTCCCTCAGATCCTTTTCGTTCTCCTTGGGGATAACGATCTTCTTGATACCGCCCCGATGGGCTGCCAGGATCTTCTCCTTGAGGCCGCCGATGGGCAGCACGCGGCCGCGCAGGGTGATTTCGCCGGTCATGGCCACTTCGCGCCGGGCGGGCCGTCTGGTCAGGGCCGAGACCACCGAAGTGCACATGGCGATGCCGGCCGACGGGCCGTCCTTGGGAATGGCGCCTTCTGGAATGTGGATGTGTAGATCCACCTTGCGGTAGAAGTTGGGGTCAATGCCCAATTGATCGGCCCGGGAGCGCACGAAGCTCACGGCCGCCTGGGCTGATTCCTTCATCACATCGCCCAGCTTGCCGGTGACCGTCACCTGGCCGCGGCCGGGCATGGTCAGGGTTTCCACGAAAAGCAGCTCGCCGCCCACCTGGGTCCAGGCCATGCCGGTGGCCATGCCGATGGTATCTTCTTCTTCGATCTCGGTGCTGCGGAAGCGCGGCGGCCCCAAATGCTTGAGGACACTGCTTTCGGTGACGCGCACGATCTGGTCGGTGGGGGTCTTGACCACCTGGCGCGCCACCTTGCGGCAGATGCTGGCGATTTCGCGCTCCAGGTTGCGCACGCCGGCTTCGCGGGTGTAGCGGTTGATCACCGTGTAGACCGCCTTTTCGGAAATGGTGATCTGCTCGGGGGTCAGGCCGTTGGCCTTGATCTGCTTGGGCACCAGGAACTTTTCGGCGATCTTGTACTTCTCGTGCTCGGTATAGCCGGGCAGGCGGATGATCTCCATACGGTCTTGGAGCGGCAGGGGAATATCCGGCAAGGTATTGGCCGTGGTGATGAAGAGGATCTCGGACAGGTCATAATCCAGATCCAGATAGTGGTCGCTGAAAGCGAAATTTTGCTCCGGGTCCAATACTTCCAGCAGGGCCGCGCTGGGATCGCCGCGAAAATCCATGCTCATCTTGTCCACTTCGTCCAGACAGAAGACCGGATTGTTGGTGCCGGCCTTTTTGAGCGACTGAATGATCTTGCCGGGCATCGCGCCGATATAGGTGCGCCGGTGGCCGCGGATTTCGGCCTCGTCGCGCACGCCGCCCAGGGAGAGCCGCACGAAGCGGCGGCCGGTGGCCCGGGCCACCGAGCGGGCCAGCGACGTCTTGCCCACGCCGGGAGGACCCACCAGGCACAGGATCGGCCCGCGGATCTTTTTCACCAGGGCCTGCACGGCCAAATACTCTAGGATACGCTCCTTGGGTTTTTCCAGGCCGTAGTGATCTTCGTTGAGAATGCGCTCGGCCTCGGTGATATCGATATGCACCCGGCTGCGCTCGAACCACGGCAGGCTGATGATCCATTCGATGTAGTTGCGCACCACCGTGGCTTCGGCCGACATGGGGGTCATCAACTTGAGCTTCTTGAACTCCTGCTGGGTCTTGACCGATGCCTCGCGGGGCATGCGCTTGCGTTTGATGCGCTTTTCCAGCTCCTGCAACTCATCGGCGGCTTCGTCTTCGGCCCCCATTTCCTTACGGATGGCACGCATCTGTTCGTTGAGGTAGTAATTCTTCTGGGTCTTCTCCATCTGCTCTTTGACCCGCCCCTTGATGCGCTGATCCATGCGGAAGACTTCCAGTTCCAGGTTGATCAGCTCCACCAGCAGGCTGAGCCGCCGATCGATAGGCATGGCTTCCAGCAACCGCTGCTTGTCTTCGATCTTGAAAGCGAAGTGCGAGGCCACCGCGTCGGCCAACCGCCCGGCATCGGCCATGGCACCGATTTTGGCCACCAGGTCCTTGGCGATGTTCTTGTTGACCTTGGCATATGCTTCGAAGCTGTCTTTCACCGAACGCATCAGGGCATCGGCCTCGGCTTCCGAGGCGATCACATCGGCGATGGGATCGATTTCCGCCTGGAAGTATTCGTCGCCCATGATGAAGCGGCGCGCCCTGGCGCGCATCTGGCCTTCGACCAAGGCCTTGACCGTGCCGTCGGGCAGCCGCAGCAGTTGCAGCACCGTGCCGATGACACCGACGCGATTGATGTCTTTTTCGGTGGGGTTGTCCACGTTGGCGCTGCGCTGGGTCGACAGGAAGATATGCTTTTCGGCAGTGTTCATGGCGCTGGATAGCGCCGCGACCGACTTGGGGCGGCCGACGAACAAGGGGGCCACCATCTGGGGGAACACCACGATATCGCGCACGGGCAGGAGCGGCATGATCTTTCCGGCCGGTGCGTCGTTATCGTTTCTGAAAAATCGAGTTATACTGACCATAGTTTTAAGCCGGCATCGCCGGTAGTATTAATTTTTAAAGGTTAATTTCGAAGGTATAAAGTTTGTGGTCGATCGATCTGTCAAGACCCCGGCGATACCCGCTCGCGCGGATATCGCCATAGGGTTTAAGCCTGTTTCTTGGTCTGTTCGTAAAGCAGGATCGGATCTTCCTTGTGCAACACCACATCTTCGCTGATGACGCACTCTTTCACGTTTTCGATGGAAGGAATCTCGTACATGATGTCCAGCATGCAGTTTTCCAGGATCGCCCGCAAACCGCGCGCCCCCGATTTGCGCTTGATGGCCTGATCGGCCACGGCGGCCAGGGCGCTGTCGGTGAGGCGCAGGTTGACGCCTTCCACCTCGAACAGCTTCTGGTACTGTTTGACCAGAGCGTTCTTGGGCTCGGTCAGGATGCGCACCAGGGTCTTGGCGCTCAATTCGTCCAAGGTGGCGATCACCGGCAGACGGCCCAGGAATTCGGGAATCATGCCGTATTTGATCAGGTCCTCGGGTTGTACCTCCTTGAGAATCTCGCCCAGGGAGGCCTCTTTCTCCTTGACCACCTTGGCGCCGAAGCCCATGGTTTTGGAACCCATGCGGCGCCTGACGATCTGATCGAGGCCGTTGAAGGTGCCGCCGCAGATAAACAGGATGTTGGAAGTATCAACTTTGACGAAATCCTGCTGTGGATGCTTGCGCCCACCCTTGGGCGGCACGCTGGCCATGGTGCCTTCGATGATCTTGAGCAACGCCTGCTGGACGCCTTCGCCGGAGACATCCCGGGTGATCGAGGGATTGTCCGATTTGCTGGCGATCTTGTCGATCTCGTCGATGTAGACGATGCCGCGCTTGGCCTTCTCCACGTCATAGTCGGCGTTTTGCAGGAGCGACAGGATGATGTTCTCCACATCTTCGCCCACGTAGCCGGCCTCGGTCAAACTGGTGGCATCCGCGATGGTAAAGGGCACATTGAGAAAACGGGCCAGGGTCTGGGCCAGCAAGGTCTTGCCGCTGCCCGTGGGGCCGATGAGCAGAATATTGCTCTTCTGGATCTCCACATCGCTGGTGCTCAGCACCGAATCGAGCCGCTTGTAGTGGTTGTACACCGCCACCGCCAAGATCTTCTTGGCGGTCTCCTGCTCGATGACGTACTCATCCAGCTTGTTCTTGATCTCCTTGGGAATCATCAGATTGGAAAGCTCACCGGCTTCCTTCTCCGACTCTTCCTCGATGATCTCGCTGCAGAGCTGGATGCACTCATCGCAGATGTAAACAGCCGGACCGGCGATGAGCTTTTTTACCTCTTTCTGGTTCTTGCCGCAGAATGAACAAAAGAGGTTGTCGTTTGGATCGTCTTTTTTTGCCATGGCAATTACTTCTCCAGCTTATCGAGATGCTCCAGGTCGTCCCGATTACGAATCACATGATCGATGATGCCGTAATCCCTGGCTTCAATACCCGATAAGAAATAGTCCCGGTCCGTATCCCTCTGAATCTGGGGAAGGTCTTTTCCGGTGTGCTCCTTGAGGATCTTGTTCAAGGTTTCCTTCATGCGCAGAATCTCTTTGGCCTGGATCTCGATGTCCGACGCCTGGCCCTGGAAACCGCCCATGGGCTGGTGGATCATGATGCGCGAATTGGGCAGCGAATAGCGCTTTTTAGCGGTTCCGGCCGCCAGCAAAAGGGCGCCCATACTGGCCGCCTGGCCGATGCAAACCGTCGCGATGTCGGGCTTGATGTACTGCATGGTGTCGTACACTGCCAGACCGGCCGTCACCACGCCGCCCGGGGAGTTGATGTAAAAGTTGATATCTTTGTCCGGATCTTCGGATTCAAGAAACAGCAACTGGGCGATTAACAGGTTGGCCACCTCGTCGTTGATGGCGGTTCCCAGAAATATGATTCGGTCCTTGAGCAGTCGCGAATAGATGTCATAGGCGCGCTCGCCACGACTGGTTTGGTCGATAACCATTGGGATCACTGGCACGATGAAACTCCTTTACTTTGCATGGTTAAATCGCCCCGCACGGAACCGCACCGGCTCGAACCATCCTTTTTTCGAAGGTTCGAACCGATTATATCGCCTCTGGTTTAGAGATCAATAGCGCTTATTGCCCGGGATTGATGACGGGCACACACCATCACGATTTGGTTTCCGGCGCGGCCTCCTTAAAATTGCCGTTCTCTATGATAATCCGCAATGCCTTCTTTTCAAGCAACGTGTGTTTAAAAAAGGCCAGGCTGTCTTTGTCCTGATTATAAAACGCCTTGATGGTGTCGATGGGTTGACGGTAGGTGTCCGCCATCTCCTGCAAGCCCTTTTCCAGTTCCTCGTTGCTCAGTTCCAATTTTTCCTGCTCGATGAGCTTGGAAAGAATCAAGTGCCGACGGACCTGCTTTTCGGCCACCGGCCGGTACTTTTCAGCCAGAATGGCCCGCGAAAGGCCCGCCTCTTCCAAGGATCGGTTGTTGTCGGAAAAGGAGCGCTCGGCATCGTTGAGAATGTGTTCCAGCTCGCCATCAATCATGGTATCGGGCACTTCGAACGAAGCTTGTTCCAGCAACTTCGTAAAAATCTGTTCGTTGAGCTCCTGCTCCATGCGCTTTTCGTAGCCGTTGGTCAGGTTCTCCCGAATCTTGGCGGTCAATGCGTCCAGGGAGTCGAACTGATCGCCGAGGCTTTTGGCGAATTGATCGTCCAGGGGCGGTAGGATCTCCTCACGGATTTCGTTGAGTTTGACCTTGAACTGAACCTGCTGACCGGCCATATCCTTGCTAAAATAATCCTCGGGGAAGGTGACGTCGATCTCCTTGAAATCACCAGCCTTCATGCCCACCAAGCCCTCGTCCAGGTCTTTGACCACCCGGCCTTCACCCAGTTTGACGATGAAATTCTCGGTCTTTTGCGTCGGGGCATATGGCTGGCCGTCTTTGAATCCCTCGTAATCGATCACCGCCACGTCACCCTTCTGCAGGGGCCGGTCGGTTTCGATCTTCTTCTGTTGGGCCAGGTTGCGCTGCATCATCTTGAGCTGCAAGTCGACCTCTTCGTCGCTAATCGTATAATTGCGCTTGGTCAGTTCCAATCCCTTGCACTGTATGTCGGCGATCTCGGGCCGCACTTCCACGGCGGCATCGAAGACATAGGCGCTTTTTTCCTGAAGCTCGGGCGGATCTACTTTGGGGCCGCCCACGATTTTCAGCTCGGTCTCCTTAAGGGCATGCAGGAACCCCTCCTGGATCAACTTGGAGGTCACATCGGCGCGCACATCCTTGCCGTAGATGCGCTCCAATACCGCGCGCGGCGCCTTGCCGGGGCGAAACCCTTTGACCTTGGCGTTCTTTTTAAGCTCACCGTAGGCGCTGTCCACTTCCCGCGTCACGACCTCAGGGGGCACTTCGATGTGTAACACCTTTTTAACACTGCTCTGATTCTCAACCGTTACTTTCATCGCCAAGCTACCTTTCTAAACCAATAATAAAGTGCCCCGGCCCTTCGGTCCCAAGGCACTTGCATTTTCCGCTCCACCCTTTGCAAGCCACCCAAGAATCGTTCAAAGGCAGGAGTTTTCCAATAAAAACGAAGATGGCGCAAGCCCATCGGTCGCCGGAGAGTTGGCGCGGGCGGGCATTGGCCGGCTTCGAAGCTTAAAGACAACCACCGTTTTTTGGCGTGGTGGATGGATGGTCCCTATGGTGCGAGAGGGGAGACTTGAACTCCCACTCTGTCGCCAGAGCTGGATCCTAAGTCCAGTGCGTCTACCAATTCCGCCACTCTCGCAGAGCTTATGGTCAAGACCTGATTTATGTGCTTGACTTACAAACGTTTTCAACTAAACTGCCTTTTAAAAAGGAAATTAGTTAATATTAAACCACATGGGTGTCAAGCGAAATAAAGCCGCGCCGCGCCCACCCGGAACGCCGTTGCGCCTACCTATTATATATATGCTCATTGCTATTCTGGGATGGTGCGGGAGCACTGCCTGGGGCAATCCGTCCGATCCGCCGGCCGCAACGCGCGGCATCATCGCTATAGATCCGGGTCACGGCGGAAAGCAAAACGGCAGCCGCAGCCCCCAAGGCTTTTTGGAAAAAGAGATCTGCCTGGCCCTGGCGCGCCAATTGGCCATTTTGCTCGAACCGGATTTCCGGGTGATCCTCACCCGCAGCGACGACTACGACCTGCCGCTCACGGAGCGGACCGGCATCGCCAATCATCACCGGGCCGATCTCTTCATCAGCCTGCACACCGCCGCCGGCTTCGTGCCGGCCGCCAGCGGCATCGCCATCTATACATACAAGCCTGCGGCCAAAGGCCCCGGCCTTGACCGCGAACCCAGCGATGCTTCGGAGGTTGCCGTTTGGCACCTTGCGCAACTGCCGCACAGCACCGCAAGCCGCAACCTGGCCCTCCTTTTTCAGCAGCAGTTCGAGGCCATGCCGGGCGCCCCGGCCGTGCAGACCGGTCAAGGCCCCCTGGTGGTGTTGGCCGGGGCTGACATGCCGGCCGTGCTCATCGAGGTCGGCTATCTGACCCACCCCGCCACCGCGGAGCGCCTGAACACTCCCGCGGGCCAAATCCTCTACGCCCAGGCCATGGCCCGAGCCATCGACAGCTTCTTTGCCGCCAGACGGCAGAGCGCCCAGCCCTGACACCGCGGCGCCAAATCCATAATCTTTGTTGATATATCAAGCGAGTTCGGCCTGTCCGAGCGCCAACGCTCTTGCGCCATATCTGCGAGCATGGTATGCAGCCAGCCATATCGGGGCGTGGCGCAGCCTGGTAGCGCACCTGCTTTGGGAGCAGGGAGTCGAAGGTTCAAATCCTTTCGCCCCGACCATAAATAACGATGGGTTACGGAATATTCCGTAACCCTTTTTTTATTGTCCGGGTACAAGATCCAACGAAGCGCTGGGGGCTATTACCCACTTGATTTGTGTGCTTTGCGATGCTGCACCAACAGATCGTCCACCAGCGTGGCCGAAACGCCATAACGCTGCCGCGATCGCTCCCGGATCTCATCGGCCTGGTCGTGCCGGCCGGCGGAGTCCAGGGGGCGGGACTGGAAGCTGAATGGCGGCAGGCTTTGACTACCCGCGGACATCTTGCAATAGCCGCAAAAGTTGGGCAGCCGCACGATGTCCAATATGCCGCAGGAGGGCCAAAAGAGCGCGCTCATCTCCCGGGCATCCTCTTTGCCCAGGCGGAAAACCACCATGGTGCCCACATTGCCGTGCACGCTGTCCAGCAGCGTGTCCTTGCGGGTGTTGGCCACGGCACTGGTCAACTGTTTGGTATATTGCGACCCCAGGACGATGCCGATGCCGTATTTACGGATCTCGCTTAAAAGCGCCGCGAGGAGATGGCCCGGCACCAGGCCGGCTTCATCCACGTAGATGAAGTGCTCCCGGCCCCGGGCCGAAGCCAGCGGTCCGCGCTTCATGGCCGCCATCCTCAGCCGCGCCAGCAGCATGGTGCATAGCAAGCCGCACACCGATTCACCGAAATCGCCGCGGGCCAGCTTGATCAGAAAGATCTTGTTTTAGCCGATGATCGCGTCGAAATCGAGTCGACTTCGCTCCTGGCCAAAGATGCGTCGCAAGGCTCGCTGCCGCAGCGTTTCCACATTGTCCACCGGCGCGAAGGAGAGATGGCGGAAAAAGACCGGCGACGGGAGCTCTTGCCCACACTTGTCTTGATCAATTCACCACCTCCCTTCCATCACACTCCTAAAAGACGGCGAACGCGCCTATCCATTTCAAAAAATGGCAGCCCCCCTGGGGCCAGGAGCTGCCACTGACCATTCAACTTTTCAAAGTGGAGCGTCCAAAAGAAAAATGAACGTCTCCTACCGCAAACCCATCGCCCCCTTCAAGAAACGATCAAAGGTAGCCCAAACATACTGTTTCAATTGATCGTCGTTCAACTTCTCATAAGCATTGGACGGACGCTGGCTCAAAACCAACAAGACCCCTTCGGAATCGAGCGCATTGAAAGCACTCCTCATGTTTTTCAAGAAAGTCTTGAACCAGGCGGGATACTTCTGCTTCAGAGAAGATAGGCCATCTATGATCTCCGCGCGTAATGGGTCATCCCGCGACAAGAGATCAAACGCATAATATAGATCCTTGGCTTTCTTAACTTTGTCCCTGCGCCGCGGGAAAACCAGGCCCTTGTTCAGAATAAACGCAGCCGGCGAAGGCACTTTGACCGAAAGCGGAGAGTCAAGATCCCCAAGGACAATCGTAATCGTGTTTTCCACCAGAACCGAAAGAAACCTCAGGGCTTCGGCATGAAGCCCTTCCTGAACTTCAACAACGACTTCAGAATCGGAGCCTCGCTGATCCGTTAAAAATTCGATCTCCACATCGCAACCTTCAATTTGCCCTTGGTAATGTATAAGCGGTGGATTGGCGCGCGTTTTAAATATAGACGCAAGACCTGCTTGCGTAAGCAATTGATCGACCGTATTTTCATCGATCACGGGGAGTGTATCTTTGACCAGCAAATCGATATCGCGCGTAAACAGGGGTTGCGTGTTGCTGTCGGCGAGCAGATAGCGACTGTATAAGAACGGAACCCAACCGCCGCCGATAACAATACTGGGCAAATATGCTTCTAAAATCTTCAAAGTTTTGAAGAAGCCAATTTCGAGATTCTTGTTGTTCATCACTTATTCTTCCAGAAATTGGGCCAGGCATGACCGGTATATATGGTCTGCCTGTTCCCTCCCTCTTAGCGGATAATTGTATAGGTCAAGATAGAGCTGTAAATCCGAGACAACTTCCAGCCCGCCGATTTCGCGGCTATCGTACCAAACCGAATGCGTGTAAAAGGGAACCATCAGAATCAGATTGGCCCCCTGCGTCACTTCAGTCAACTCCAAGGCCTTTTTAAAAGACGCAATATGCCCCGGGGTTTCGATATAAACATGCACCTCGTTGAAAGTGGCATATGGCGCCACCAGACTGGCACCGGCATGCAGCGCCAGACAATGGTTCGGCAGTTCGCCCTTCACGTGGCGCAACTTTGCCATGAGTTCAGCGGGCTCCTTTGCCAGGCAAAAGAAATAGGACGATCTGTTCTTGCGAAAATCATAGCCGCGCACCCAATCCGCCAACACACCGTTGGGATCTCTCAATTTCAGCTTTGCGTCCGAGCGCATGATGTACTCGCGGCGTTCCAATTCTTTGGCCATGCGCGAGACAAAGCCCGGATCGAGCCCTGCTTGCTGGGCGATCTCTCGCACCCCCCAAGCTCTTGAACCGCCATGCAGCAGCAATCTGAGTACCAAAGAGGCCTTGTCCGAGAAAGGGTCGCGGCCTTCCCTGCTTTCGGGGAATTTACTGGGAAAGCCCAACCGCTCGACATAGAGGGATTCATAGGCCAAAAACACGTTCCCGGATAAATCCAAAAAATTCATTCCGGCGCGCTTGCAAAGCGCCTGCTTTGGAGGACTCAGGTATGGCGCCACGATCACCGGCACCCCCTTCTGGCCAGACCCTGCAAGGGCTTTCAGCTTGTTGATCTTGTTATTAAAGGCCGGGCTGGAGCCTTGGCCCACAATTTCACCCACCAGCTCGAAACGCAACTTTTGAAACACGACCAACCCACCGAAGTCGACCTGCTGCTGCCGGCCGGTGCGCGGCCGCCATCGAAGATCGATGCGCAAACCTTCAACAGGAATAAGCTGCTTCAGCTCGGCCTTGAGTTTATCGAAAATTTGAGATTCCAGCATAAGTGTTGCCCATTATTATTGTGTTGCCCAATCGGACAACAGATACATATCAGGCAACACATTGTCAACATAAACCTATATATCTAATGGCGTCACAGTTAGCCCCCTCGTCCCCAAGGACGAGCGATCGTGAACGCTTTTTCAATTACCGGCCGGTTGACGACTGTCGCGTGACAGTTTACAGTCGGCCCATGATAAAATCGTTTGCCGATAAGGAAACGCAGCAGCTTTTCATTAAAGGGATGACCTCAAGGCACCGCCCAGTAACCGGTTGCATGCATTGATTGGCGATCGTGCGGGCCAGCATTCCATATCCATCAACTATCAATGGCGCATCTGTTTCCGCTCCGACGATGGGGATGCCCATGACGTCGAAATTACCGATTACCACTAAGGAGCGATCCCATGAACATACCCAATACCAGCAAGCGCGAGATGGCGCCAACCCATCCCGGAGAAATGCTCAGGGAAGATTTCATGCCCGACTATGGCCTGACCACCGCCGCACTGGCCGATGCCTTGGGTGTTTCGCGCCAGACGATGAACGAATTGCTCAGGGAAAGGCGTGCCATCACCCCCATCATGGCCTTGCGCCTGGCACGCCTCTTCGGTAACTCCCCCGAGTTTTGGCTCAACGCCCAGCACGCCCATGACCTCTGGGAATCCGAACAGCAATTCAAAAACGAACTCAAGCGGATCAAACCGCTCAACGCCGCATAGAGGGCGGGGTTCCCCCGCCCGCGGCAACCCATCTCGGCACCGTCCACCAGAATACACAAGACATCGATGCCTGTTTGAGCGTTGAAAATTGGATCAAATACCTCCAAACCGAGGCGGTATTCGAACACCCGGACGAATTTGAATGGTTTGGCCCCTGGGACGAGCACCGAAGGGCTTGCCGGCGCTGCAACGCGCTTTACTTCAATGTGCGCAAAAAGATGGCAAAACTGTCCACGCCTCAAATCAGACTCATGAAGGTCTCTGAAATCTACAAGCGGCTGATGGCCCCAAAAACATGAAAAGATGACCCCAAGCAGAGTATATGCGATGCGTCTTTATTGCCAAGGACCAGGTGCCTTCCAAATGTTTTGAAAGGGCTTTTGGTCGTGCTGCTTCTGGCCATCACAGGATTGCCTCTATGTAGGGTCGGATGATCTTCTTTACCCGGCAAATTTCGGCATAGCGCATGAGCTCGTCCACCTTGATATGCTTGCGTTCGTGGTAGAAACGGACAGCTTCCACCACCGTGTCGATGCCCACTTTGTTGCGGAATTTAAAACAGTCGGCAAGTGTCTTTTCCAGGCTGTATATACGAACGTTTACGCCGTCGAGTGTATGGACCTGAATGCCTTGGGTATACGCCGCGCCGGTGAAGCGGTAGGTTTTGATCGGCGGAAAATCCAAGCGGGGCTCTTGCGCTCCGCGTGCCAGCGACACGTGCACTTCGTGGGGTATTTGGGTGGTGAGTTCATGGAAAGCCAGCGCGGAGATCAGGCAAATCACGCCACCAGGAATCCGAGCGGCAACAGTCACCAGATCCGGGTTACCCAAAGGGGGGCTGTCGGCAAGCCTATAAACGCCTCGGCTTACCACCTCCAGCACCCCGGAGTCCCGCATGGCATAGAGCGTTTCGGGATGAATGTTTGCACCAAGCGCCAGGGCCGTGCGCAGGATTCCGCCATGCTTTTTGAAAACAGCGATGGCTCTATCGAAACGGGGGCTCTTCTCATGCTTGCACTTGGATGTCACGATAATATTACCTACATATTAATTTTTGTATTGGTATATTTATCATGTATGAAAGCAGCCTCAAGAAGTACGGCAAAAAAAGTCTCGATCCCCTCTGATCGGGTCATCTCTTCGGTGGTTATCATTGGCATGGGATTGCCGGCGTCTATTCCTTCGACAAAAAGCATCTTGACCGCATAACGCACATCACACGGCTTGAGCCGTAGCCTTTGTTCTCTCGACAACGCCGTCAAAATTTAATCAACTGTGACTGAATAAATTTAAGCGATATGTACTGATTGAATTCAGACATCGTGTTTTTTGGTTTTTCATGGAGATCCGCATTATGCCCCACAATTGGCCTCGTGACGGTCCAGCATCCTTTTTGGATCAAGATCCGCATCTTCGGCAGGCAGTCATTAGGATATTCCTTCTCGTCTTATAGGTTTTGCCTAATTGTAATTCTTCAGAATCTACCTTAAGCTTGAGCCATCAAAATCCCCGCTTCCAACAATGTTATCCTTTTAGTTAAGGCGCCTTCTTGTGCCCATCCTTCATTAGTCCGCAGATGAGGGCAGGCGGTCGGGGGAATAACGAGGCCATATGCATAACACCAACCCAATTAATATGGAGGCAACAATGCAAAAAAGAAGTAAGCTGGCGGTTCTGGTATTGGCACTCTCCTTGGCGGCTTTGATCGGCTATGGTTGCGACGGCGGCAGCACAGGAGGCACCGTGTGCACCACCTCCACCTCGGTCAGCGGCGCCTCAGCTTCGGTTGTGTACTATCCCTGCAGCGGTTCCGGTCCTTTTCCCGCCACCACCATGACCAGCGGTTTCATGGGCACCTACAGAGACGTGGAGTGGCTCTCCCGTAATGTGGCCGGCAGCGGTTTTGTGGTTTTGGCCATGACGCCGACCAATCAGTATGGCATGGTCAGCGGTTGGCGCACCGCTCATGTCAACGGCATCGCCAAGCTGAAAAGCCTCAACACCAGCGGCACCCTGCGCGGCAAGATCAACACCAGCGCCCTGCAGACCTGCGGTCATTCCAAAGGTGGCGGCGGCGCGCTGTGGGCCTCCTCCTCACTGGGGTCCCAATTGAAATCCACCATCGGCATGGCTCCCTGGCAAGAGGAGTTTGTGAGCCTTTCAGGCGTTCGGGCAGCAACCTTGATCCAGGCCGGCGGGTTGGATACCCTGGCCACCGGCATCATGACCATGAATGAATACAATCTGCTGCCCCTGAGCATCGTCAAGGATTATCGTGTTTACGCGACGGCCGATCATATGTCCTGGACCTCCACGGGCACGAATCACAGCGCCATTAGCTCGGATGTGTTGTCCTGGATGAAGCGCTACCTCAATTGAAGTACTACCCCAGTACGACATAAGGCGGCTTACTACACTTACTCTTCAAAAGAAATCCCGGTCCGATGCAGCGCGTCGGGCCGGGATTTTCAGTTCGTTCTTCACATGGCGCAACTTTGCCGTATTGAATTCCGGGTGGGTATGAAGCCCGCCGCTTTATTCATTAAGCGAACGTCGCCGGCACCTCCCGGGACGACGGCCATCATCATCCGCATGCCCCCTGCCGCCGATATTACACAATCTGATTTTGTTTAATCTACGCTTAATTCTTTCAAAATGATTGACTCTCGCGACATTTCCGAGTTAGTAGTTTTTTGTTACCATCTTCCCGTAAACCATAACCACAAGAAGCCGCTTGCGCCGCGTTCGTTGTCGCGAACCGACCGGTCCGTTTCTCCGGTCCGTCCTTCGAAACGGATGCCGCGGGCGCGGCGGTCCGTTCGCGCGCCGGCCTGCTCCGGCGCTGCCGAGAGGAGGTGATGCACCGATCGGGACTGTATGGATTGACGCAACCACCATAACCTTCCGCAACGAGGAGAGCAGCATGAAGAAAACCGCAACTTGTATTCTGATGATGATCTGTCTGGCCTGGATGTCGGGTGCGTCCGCGGCCTGGGCCAAACATGGCCCCGGGTGCCCCCAGAAACCCAACCACTGGGAGTATAAAGGCGTCAACTCCGTCGAGGCGTTCGCCGACATCAAGCACTACAAGTGGGAACTGGCGGTGCCGCCATACGGCCCCATGGACAAGATCGCCCTGCACCGCATGGTGGCCGAGCCCCATAACGACAAGATGTTGCCGGAGCAACCGGCGCCCGACAAACGCAAGGTGATCTTCATCATTCCCGGCACCTGGAGCGTGGGATATTCCCCCAGCAGCAATCCCGACGAAAGCATCGCCCTGTTCCTGGCCCTGAACGGCTACGATGTCTACGGCATGGATTTCCGTACCTCGTACGTGCCCAACCGGGCCTACCCTCAATTCGAGCCCCTGGGCATCGATATCGCCCCGACCGGCGAGTGGACCTACGGCCTGTTCCGCGAAGACATCAAGGCCTGCGTGGAAAAGACCAAGCAGATCTCCCGGGCGCGCAAGATCTTTCTGGGCGGCATCAGCCGCGGCGTGACCCAGATGTGGATCTACGCCTCCAAGTATCTGGACGACGTCAAGGGCTTGATCGGCATGGACGGCAGCGGCATCAAATCGGCGCCGGTGCCTGGTGTCACCAAGATCCTGGCCGACATGACCCCCGCAGAGATCGAAGCGGCCACCCTGGCGTATAACAGCGCCCTGGATACATTCCAGGCCACCGGGCTGCTGCTGGCCGAAATCAACGGCTACGAGCAGGGACAGTTCGGCGCCCTGGTGCCCTACTCTGAAAAACCGGTAGGCTTCGGCACCTTCGATGAGGCGGTCGCCGCCTATAAAGCCACCTTCCCCTATCCGCTGCCCGACCCGCCCGCACCGGTGACCAGCGCCATCGAACTGTCGGCGTACAACTACTTCTGGTCGTGGGGTCAGGGGATCGTCTCCAATGTTTATACGCCCTATCCGGGCGGCAATGGCGAGACCTACATGAATCCCGAAACCATGAACGCGGCCCGGGCCAACAATACGCGCTACTGGCCCAACGTCCAAAACATGGAAACCAGCGCGACTTTCGGCGGTGGCGGGATGGCGCGCTATGACGACTGCCCCTTCCTGGATTACGACGACCACTGGCAGGAGATCGATGTGCCCGTGCTCTCGTTAAACGGCGAGCTCACCTGCCGGGGCGGCTGCGCCAAGACCAGCATCGAGTACACCCTGAACAACCTGGCCACCGACGACACCACCCTGATCTATCTGCCGGGTTATGGTCATCTCGATGTCTACTATGGCACCCATTCACGGGAAGATATGAAGGAGCCCCTGCTCGAATGGCTGAACGAGAATAGGTAAACGGCCAATTCCGAGCCGACGAAGAGGTCCGATAGCGCGGCCGCCGCGGGGGCGGCGGCTGCGTCTGATATGCTTCAATATGACACCAGGACGAGCACGCCAAGCAGCGCTGGGAGAATGGCCCAGCGCTTCTCATTTGTTCATCGCACCCTCTCGAACAGTCTATAATCCGGCCCCCTTGGGGCCATGAGCTAAGCCACGGAATCATGAAAAGCGATTTCGCAGCTAAATACGGTTCATGCCATATTTGATGCGAACAGGGGCGGCGGCAAATCAAATAGGCAGCAAGCTGAATAGTTCTGCGGTCCGGTTCAAATAGACCGGACATTTTTCGCATTTCACCAGGGATTGAGGCTCGCGCAAACGCAAGACTTCGTAGCAGGCACTATGGGGGTCGCCATAGGCCGGGCAAGTCTGCTTACGGGTGCATCCGAATACGATCCAGCAGGGCGCAGAGGAGAGAAAGACCCTCAGGCACGCCAGGGTTAAGCCGTGCTCGTGAATCAGGGCCTTGATGCGCAGGATGCGTTCAACATCCAAGTCGGAGAAGAGACGGTTGTTGGTGCGCGGCTCGCGCGCCGGGGCGATCAAGCCGCTTTTTTCATACTCGTGGATGCGCTTATGGGATAGGCCCACGCGGCGGGCCACTTCATCGATACGATAGACACCCTTATTCGCCTGCTCGCCTGCCATAACACGATCCCCTGCCGCTCTCGAATAGGAATGTCCCCGCATACCATGATTCCGGCCGGTTCACAATCTTTGCACCTTCGGCGGTCGGTTTTGCACATAAGTCAACACATAGAGCCAATTTTGTGGCGCCATCAGTCGCCGCCACTCGGTGGTGAGGCCTGGCGCTCATACTAAATAAACACATGATTTCAGATATCTGTCTGAACATTGAGGTATTTTCAGGCGGTGTAAACACCATGGCGCTTAAGATGGAATAAATTTTGTATAGACATTTTTTCGTCCTGTCGAAATTTTTTTAGGGATGCCATTTGAATCGCCGTGGTGGTGTTCCACGACTCGAAAGGGAATCCAAGATGATCCACCGAAAATCACCCAAAGCAAAACGCAGTGCGCTTCTCATCCTGCTGCTGGGGCTGGCTTTGAACGGCCTGGGTTGCGTCAGCGAGGATGCCGGAACCGTAAGCTCTGGAGGTGATAGCACTATTGCGCCACAGCTCACCGGCGCGACGGCCGGGAGCACCTTGAGCAGCGACGGGTTAAATCCACATGCCAACCTGAAGTATGCCGAATACCCGGCCAACTGCCTCGCATGCCACCCCAGCGCCGGTCGCGAGATGCTTGAATCCAACCATTACCGCTGGGCCGGCGCGGCGCCCGACATGGTCAATGCCCCCCATCAACTGCAAGGCAAATTGACCAATGCGGTCAACAGCTACTGCATCAACATCCTAGGCAATTGGCCGATGTGCGGCGCCTGCCACGTAGGCCGCGGGGCAAGCCCGGACGTGGCGGCCAACGATCCGACAAATGTCGATTGCCTGGTGTGTCACAATCCGGACTACGGCCAGCGGCGCACCCGTCTGCCCAACGGCAGCATGGGTGTGGCTGACCCGACGGACAGTCTGGTGCGCGCGATCCAGCGCCCCAGCCGGGCCAGTTGCCTGGCCTGTCACGCCAAGGCCGGCGGCGGGGACGCCGTCAAACGCGGGGATCTCTCCCTGGCCGTGGCCAACAACACGGACCGCAACTTCGACGTGCACATGAACGGCGCCGGGGCAAACCTGAACTGCCAGGCCTGCCACGTCTTCGAAGCCCACAAGACCATCGGCAAGGGATCGGATCTGCGGGCGACCGACGACCTGGCCCGGGGCTCGGAGGTTTCGTGCCTGACCTGCCACGCCGACAAGGCGTCGCGCGAAGGCCACGACACCCAAAAGATCAACGATCACGTGGCCCGGGTGGCTTGCCAAACCTGCCATGTGCCCATCTATGCCAAGGTGGCCACGGAGACCCATCGCGACTGGCGCCGGCATGCCGACGGCAGCGTCGCGAACAGCAGTGCCAAACCCGGACACCCTTACACGGAGAAACTGGCCAATCTGATACCGGATTATCGTTTCTGGAACCGCAAAAGCGACAACGCCCTGCTCGGCGACGACGCTTCGCGGACCTACAATGCGTCGATCGAAACCTGGAGTACGTCGCGCCCCATGGGTAACGTGAGCGACGGCAAACTCTACCCCTTCAAGTATAAAACGGCGGTTCAGCCCAAGACTGTGGCCGATGATCGGCTCATCGCCCTGAACACTTATGAATATCTCAAGGCCACGGGCGATGTCGGCGCCTCCACCCAGCAGGGTCTGCAGGCCATGGGCTATTCCGCCGCCGAGCCTTACGAGTGGGTGACCACCGACACTTATCAGTTGCTCAACCATGGCGTTGCGCCGGCATCCGGGGCATTAAGCTGCAAAGAGTGCCACGGCAGCACCACCCGCATGGATCTGAAGGGCGAACTGGGCTACCAGCTCAAACAAGCGGCCAACACGCTGTGCGTCCAGTGCCACGGTCGCAAAGAGTCAAAACCGTTCGAGGTCATTCATGCCAAGCACGTCAAGGACAAAAAGTACGATTGCAGCCGCTGCCACACCTTCAGCCGCCCGGAAAGGCGCTTGAATAGCTGAGTATCCTCGCTATCGGTTCGCCGCATCAATTCAAAATGCGGGGCCTTTCCAAGTTTGGAAAGGCCCCGTTCTGCTTAAAATGTCCGTTCGCTGCCACTATCCCCCGTTCGGCCCGCGTAGACGAAGAGAAAGAGCGAGAAGATTTCAAAAAGCATGACGACCGTCAGGGTGGTGGAGAGCTACAGCGCGCTGCCGCCGGCAAGATCCCAGCAGCGCTATTGCCTGCATGCTTGCCAGGGAAGGCGGATTAAGTTAAGCAGCTTCAACCCCCTGCTTCGCCCCTGGCGACATCGGGGCGGAATGCAACGGTTTTGGAGAATGAGAGTCACCATGAGCGAACCGGTATGGAAGGAACATTTTCACATACACACCCACGAGGCGGACACCAACGGCCTGGCGCGGCTGGATGCGTTGTTCTGCTACTTCCAGGAGGCGGCGGGGCATCATGCCACCAACCTGGGCGTGGGGCGGAACGATTTAGAGCGCCAAGGATGCTTCTGGGTGCTCTCGCGGTGCTGGATGCAGATTGCCCGCTATCCAGCCTGGGGGCAGAAGATCATGGTGCGGACCTGGCCTCGCAGCGTGGAGCGGCTTTTTGCCCTGCGTGACCTCCAGTTTATCTCGGAGGAGGGCGAGATGCTCGGCACCGGCGTTTCGGCCTGGCTGATCCTGAGCCAGGATAAGCATCGGCTGATGCGGCCCGGGCCGATCATGCAGGGCGTGCCCCCGACCCCGGAGCCGGCCATGCCCGGTGACGTGCTGGGAAAGCCAAGGCAGGTCAAAGCGGAGGAGCTATCGGCGCTGCGCCGCTTTTCCGTGCGCTATTCCGACCTGGATACCAACCGGCACGTGAACAACGCGGCGTATGTGCGCTGGATTCTGGACGGCTTCGGCGCGGAAAGACACGATCGCTTCGAGATCGCCTCGATCCGCATCGACTACCTGTCGGAAACGATCCTGGGCGAGCACATCGACGTGCAGGCCCAAGCCGCGACGCCGGACAGCGACCAGGTGATCCTCGGCGTGCGCCCGGAGGGCAAGCAACCGGTCTTTCAAGCCGGAATCACCTGGCGGGAACGTGCGACGGCAGCCCCCTTGGATTCGAATCACCCCGGAAACCGATAGAGCACCGCGCCCCAGGTCACACCGGCGCCCAGCCCCAGAAACATGACCGTGCTGCCGGCGCCGATCACTCCTTTCTCGATGGCCTCGTCGAAGGCCAGGGGAATGCTGGCGGCCGTGGTGTTCCCGTAGCGCTGGATATTGTGATAGACCTTCTCGTCCGGCAGCTCCATGGCCTTGGCGAAGGCCTGGTTGATGCGCAGGTTGGCCTGGTGCGGAATGAACAGGTCCACCGCCGACAACGGCAGCCCCGCTTTTTTCAAGACTTCCGCAGTCACCTCCGGCAGCCGCCGCACGGCGTACTTGAAGATATTGCGACCATCCATGACCGGATATTGCTTGCCTTCCCGCAGCATCTGTTCGCTGATGCGCGGATTGTCACGCGAAGCCGGCGCGTAGGCCATCAGGCTTTCGGCCAGGGAGCCGTCGGCATGCAGGCAGGAGGCCAGCACGCCGGCCTTGGCGTCCGTCTCCATGGGTTCCAGGCAGACGGCGGCCGCACCGTCACCGAAGATCACGGCCACGTCCCGGCCCCGGGTGGAAATATCCAGACCGGTGCTGTGCACCTCGGCGCCCACCAGCAGGATTCGCTTGGCCAAACCGCTGCGGATATAGGCATCGGCCGTGGCCAGGCCGTAGAGAAAACCGGTGCACTGCTGACGGATATCCAGAGCCGGGGTGGTCGTCAGCCCGAGTTTGTGCGCCAGCAGGCAACCGGAACCCGGGAAAAAGAGATCCGGGCTCAAGGTGGCGAAAATGATCATATCCAGATCTTCGGGTTTCCAACCGGCACGCGCCATGGCGATTCTGGAGGCCTCTAACCCCAGGTCGGAGACGCCGACGCCACCCTCCTCGGGAACCCAATACCGCTGTTCGATACCCGTGCGTTGCTGAATCCATTCATCGGTGGTCTCCATCCAGCGCGTCATGTCCTGGTTGGTGACGCACCGATGGGGGAGATACCGCCCGGTTCCTTTGATGACCGTTATTTGCATAATGTTTCGAATCCCCTATCCAGTTTGAGCTATTGGCCGACAAGCACTCGTTTGCTGCACATATGCTGGAATTTAAATCAAGTGAAACAAAATGATCAACCATTTTACTATGTCCATTATGGGAAAATTCCCATATCGGGCAAAAACAGCCTAATTGCACGCTGAGCGCTCTGATCGGGTTCGACGATTTCAAACCCAACCACGTCAATAGATGTAGAGTTCGCAGATCTTACGGTAGTGGTACCCTTGGACAGCCAGGGTAACGGCCAGGGGAATCATCCGGGGGCGGCGCAGCAAGGTCCAGAGCATCAGGTGCCAGAACTGCACCCGCTCCTTGCCCACCAGGCCCAGGCGCACGCCCGAGCGCAGCAAGGCGAGCATGCGCTGGAAATCCATGGGGATCTTGACCTGGGGCATCTTGAATTCTTTCATGAAGCCGCGCACCCGGCGGTAGTAGGTGCGAGGGGAGTAGATCTGGCGCATGATCGCGCGGTAACCCTCCACGAGGCGCTGCACCCCCATGGCCGGAATGATGTTGGTGGTGCCGTCCACATTGTCTCCCGAAAACGCGTCGGTCACGCGCTGCTCGCTTTTGAGCCGCTCGAACAGTCGGGTTCCCGGCGGGGCCTGGAGCATGCCCACCATGGCGGTGACGATGCTGCTCTTCTGGATAAAATCGATCTGGCGCTGGAAGATGGAGGGCCGATCGCTGTCGAAACCGACGATGAAGCCGCCCATGACTTGCAGCCCGCAGCGGTGGATCGACTTGATATCGTTGAGCAGATCCCTTTTGGTGTTGTGCACTTTGCGGCATTCGGCCAGGCTGGCCTCATCGGGCGATTCGATGCCGATAAAGACCGAGTCGAATCCGGCCGCGACCATCAGGGCCATGAGCTCCGGGTCGTCGGCCAGGTTGATGGAGGCCTCGGTAAAGAAGACACACCCTTTTTTGTCCTGGCGCCAGCGGATCAGGGCCGGCAGCAGATGGGTTTTAAGGTAGCTTTTGTTGCCGATGAAGTTGTCGTCCACAAAGAAGATGTTGCCGCGCCAGCCGGCCTGGTAGATGCGGTCCAATTCCGCGATGATCTGTTGGTCTGTTTTGATGCGCGGCCGGCGTCCGAACAGCACGGTAACATTGCAAAAATCGCAATTGAAGGGGCAACCCCTGGAAAACTGGAGGCTCAGGGAGGCGTAGCGCTTCACAGCAAGCAAATCCCAGCGCGGGATGGGGGTCTGGCGCAGGTCGGCAAAATCGGCGGCCCGGTAGACTTTCTTGGCGCAGTTGTTTTGCAAATCATCCAGAAACGCCGGCAAGGTCATTTCGGCCTCGTCCAGCACCAGATGATCCACGCGCCCAAAAGCCTCCGGTTGGGAAGTAAACAGCGGTCCGCCGGCCACCACTTTCAGTCCCCTGGTGCGGCAGCGGTCGATGATCGCCTCCGCCGATGCGCGCTGGACGGCCATGGCGCCGACAAAGGCCAGGTCGGCCCAGGCCAGGTCGCGCTCCCCGAGCTCCTCGACATTGACATCCACCAGACGCAAGGACCACGTCGCGGGCAACAGGGCCGCCACGGTGAGCAAGCCCAGCGGTGGGAAAGCGGCCCGCTTGCCGATGAAACTCAACGCATATTTGAAAGACCAGAACGTTTCGGGAAATTTCGGATAGATGAGTAGAATATTCATCCGCGATCTCCTGGCGTTGTCTTGGAAAAGGCGAGAAATCACGCCCTAGCGGGTCGGCGCGTGCCGATCGCTTTCCGGAGGTCTCATGGCTCGGGTGCCGGCGAGACGAGGTAAAACGGCATCAAATCGTGAAACAAAGAGGCGATGGTCCCGGCGATCTTCTTGCCGGTGGGCAGCGTTTCGGCTTTGCTCAGGCGCTTTTCGATGCGCAGATCGGCTTGGCTCAAATCGGCCAAGTCGTTGATATGGGCGGCTAAGGACTCGATCTTATGCCGGACCTTGCCTTCTTTGTATTCCCAGTGATCTCCGCGCAAGGTGATATCGTGGGTCAGGACCTTGCGCGAAGCGTCGCGCAGGCACAAATCGTGGTCTTTGAATTGCTGCTTGAGCCAGCTCTCGTTGGCGGGGCTTGTCAGCCAAGCTTTCAAGGCATCCCAGCAGTCGGAAGCCTGACCGCCGAGGGCCGAGGGTTTGACATATACACCGTAGGAGAACGCCTTGGCATCCACGCGCGCATAGAAACCGATGCCGTGATGGGGGGTTTGCCGTTCGTGCCGGGATTTTTCCATCCAATGCAGTTCGGGTTGGGCCGACATGGCCCAGGCGCCGAAGTCCATCTCATCGGAATTCAGTTGTTTGATCACTGCGCCGCCGATGCTGTTGCGGCCGCGCCAGGTCATGGTTTTGGAGGTACTCGCAAAATCCTCTTCGGTCAGACCGGAGAAAGGGGCGCTCTTTTTCTTTTTGGTGTCATCGCTGCTTTTCTTCGGCTTTACGACGCGGCCCGCATCTTCTTTGTCATAAGCCATTCTCTCGAGAATGCGCTGCTGCACTTCCACGGAGGTGACGATCTCCAGGCCGTCGTGCCAGCGGATGACCATCGCATCGTTTTGTATGGAAATGACCTCGTATTGGCCTTTCATGTTTTCATATGTGTTGCCGACTTCGAACTTCAAAACTTCCGCCATTTCTCCCCCTCTCTGAATATGTACGATTAACGTTTTCGCCCCCCCAGGCCACGCGGGACCGGTGGGCCATCTCGGCGGCCGACACGACCGCGGGGCACGATACGGGTTCGATGCACACCCTGCCGCACCACGGTGCTTTTCTACGCCTGCCGGAGATGAACACTATCTATAACGGATAGACCCAATCAATGTCGCCGCGGAGCTGGTTTGGAAAGACGATCGTTGGAGGTTTCGGGCCATTGCACGGCTCGCCGGGATCTCGTGAAGAAAGGCGACATGTAAGACCTTAAGCACGAATTATGCACAAACCATGGCGTGGACCTAGATTCTCGAAAATAAATCCGGAGCAGTTGAAAACGAATGGGCCGCGAAACGGGCGCTCCGCCTCAAGGCGCTTCGACGTCAACCGGCGGCTGTTCGCTTTGTTCTTCGGGATCGCGATTCTTTTTGTTCAGTTTATCTTGCCGCTTTTGCTCTTGTTTTACTTTGCGATGCATCTCTTTTTCGCGTTTTTTGCCCGAGAATGTGTTTCTCGCCAAGCGTTCACCTCCATTAGACGCCATGCACCATCCGAGAAGCGATCGCCAATCGGATGGCCGCATGGATTCCATGCATACCCAATCGGCGCTAGCTGGCCCTGCCCATGGCATAGGACCGGCGGACCGGTTTGCGGATCGTTTTCCAGGGCCGCGCAGGCCGTTCAGCCACTTCGCGGGCCGGCTTGGCCGCGGGTTTGTAATCGAAATCGGGCAAGATGCGCTGCTCGATGCGCGTGCCGACAATGCGGTCGATGGCGCGCAGAATCGGGTGATCGTCCGAAGTCACCAGGTTGAAAGCCTCGCCGCTGCGTTCGGCCCGGCCGGTTCTGCCGATGCGATGGATATAGGCATCCGCGGTGGTGGGGATATCGAAGTTGACCACATGGGAGACATTGGAGACATCGATGCCCCGGGCCGCAATGTCGGTGGCCACCAGGATCTGAAATTTTCCCGAACGAAAGCCATCCAAGGCCGCCTGGCGACGTGCCTGGGAAAGGTTGCCCTGCAAGGAGGTGGCCCCGTAACCCGCCTTGGCCAGGATTTCGCCCAGGCGCTTGGCGCGCTGTTTGGTGCGGGTAAAGACCAGCACCGAAGCGATCTTGGTCTCTTTCAGAATCCGGAGCAGCAGCGGGGTCTTCAGGTCCTGGGCGACCGGGAAATGGATATGACGCACGGTATCGGCAGGCGCCGTCTCGCCGACTTTCACCACCACCGGTTGGCGCAAGGCTTCGAAGGCCAGCTTGCGGATTTCATCGGGCATGGTGGCCGAAAACATCAGGGTCTGACGCTCCCGGGGGAGCTGTTTGAGAATCTTGCGGATGTCGGGGGCAAAGCCCATGTCGAGCATCTGGTCGGCTTCGTCGAGCACCAGGGCTTCGAGATGGCGGAAATCGACGTTGCCGCGGTTCATGTGGTCGATGAGGCGGCCGGGGCAAGCGATGACGATCTCGGCGCCGCCTTTGCGCAGGCTCTGGGTCTGGGGGGTCAGGCCGACGCCGCCGTATACGGTGATGCTGCGCAGCCGCGTGTGACGGGCCAGGACGGTGATGTCCTTGTGAATCTGCTCGGCCAGCTCCCGCGTGGGGGCCAGGATCAAGGCCCGCAGGCCGACACCCTTTTTGGACATCAAACGATGGAGCAAGGGCAGCGCGAAGGCCGCGGTCTTGCCGGTGCCGGTCTGGGCCAGGCCCATGACATCCTGGCCTTGCATCAAGGCCGGTATGGCCTGGGCCTGGATGGGGGTCGGGACCGTGAAGCCGGCCGCGGTGATTCCCGCATCGACGGCGGGGTGAAACTGAAAGGTACTAAAGCTCAAGAATCCTTCTTTCCGTGTTCCTCAAAATATAAAAAGCCCTGGAGCGATTCCAGGGCTTACGTTCTTTTAATTAGACAACCGGGAACACTTTATATTGCCGCAACCTTACAGGGGAGATCCGGCGATGTCAAACATTATTCCCGCCATCGCGCCGCGCCACAGCGCCCCCGGGCTTACCCCCTCAGAATTTTCTCTCCCAACGGCGACCGCACCACCTTTTCCAGGGCTTGTACCACGTTCTGGTCGTACTTGGCCTGGGCCTGGGCCAGGATGGACAGGGCCTGCTCCGGCGGCAGGGATTCGCGGTAGGCCCGGGGTTTGACCATGGCGCAGAAGGCGTTGACCACGGCCAGGACCCGGGCCGGCATGGTGATGGCCTCGGCCTTGAGCCCCTGGGGATAGCCGGTGCCGTCCATCAGCTCGTTGATCTGCAGCACGCTCTGGGTGACCGGCAGTTCGAACTCCACATCCTTGAGCAGGCTGGCGGCGTGGTCCACATGCTGCTCGACTTCCTGCCGCTCTTCGGCGGTCAGTTTGCCCGGCTTGTTGAGCAGGTTCTTGTCCACGAACATCTTGCCGATCTGGGAGAGATTGGCGGCGATCTCGATGGTGGCGGTCTCCTGCTCGCCCAGGTTCAGTTCGCCGGCCACGCCCTGGGCGATCTGCTGCATCAGGTTGGAGTGCCCCGAAAGGTAGGGATCGGTTTTTTCGATGGCCTTGACCAGAGTCTCGATGGTCTGGCGGGTGGCCTTTTCGCTTTTTTTGCGGACCTGCACGATCTCGGTGATATCCCGGAAAAGGGAGACCAGGCCCGTAATCTTGCCGGCCTGGTCGAAGAACGGCACCTTGGAAATTTGCAGGTGGTGCAGTTTGGATTGGATGTACAGATCGATCTGGAAGTTCTTGGGCTGCTTGTTGGCCAGCACCCAGTGATCGGAGACTTCCAGCCGTTTGGCGGTGTCGAAGCCGAACAGGGCGGTGTCGTCCAGCCCGTTCATCTCTTCGGCCCGGCGGCCCATGGCATGCGCAAAGGCCGGGTTGACGTACTGGTAGTAGCCGCGCACATCCTTGAGGGCGATAAATTCGGTGATGGTGTTGTTGATGCTGTCCAGCAGGCGGCGCTGCTCGTCGATGCGGTCGGCCAGCTCCTTGAAACGGCGGGCCGAGCGCTGGTTTTCGATGCCCACCAGGCGCCACCAGATGGCGCCCAGGGAGCTGACACAGGCCAGCACCATCAAGGCGCCCATGACGATCATGAAGCGGGAGTAGTTGCGGATCGCTTTGCGGGCGATGCGAAAGTCGGACTCCTGCACGATCCACCAGTCCAGCTCGGGCACCTTGCGGCCGAAGGTGTAGGCGCGTCGGGATTCGGTCAGCGAGTCGCGCACCGCAAAGGCCAGGATGTCGCCCGTAAAGCTCATGGGCTGGGCCAGGCTGGTCAATTCGCCGGGCATCCAGGGGATAATCTCCTGCAGTTGGCCGCCCTCTTCTTGGATCAGCCGGGTGCGCTCGCCTTCGCCCATCAGGGGCGATTTGGCCAATAGTTCGTTGATCTTGTCCGATACGGCCTTGGAGAGCATGAGCACGGCCACGGGCGCATCGCCCTGCAGCGCTTCGATGGGCAGGAACAGATCCATGACCAGGCCGTTGGCCGTATGGCGCACCGGGCTGAAATAGGGGCGCTTGCTGGCGAGCACGGCCTTGACGTGGGCCTGATCGACGGGCGTCAAGGGGTTGGTGCCGGCGTCGGTGGCCAGATAGGTGCGGCCCCGGCGGTTGATGATGCGGCCGGAGCGAAAGTCGGCGTAGCGGGTGAATTCATCCAGCAGTTTTTGCATCATGGGCAGTTGTTCGCTCAGCTCGACCACCTCCTGGCCTTTGGCTTTGCCCGCCGGCAAGCTGCCGGTGACCAGCAGCGATACGTCTTCGCCGAGCAGATCGATTTGGGCTGCGAAGAGTTTAAAAAGGTCCGAGGCCACGATCCGGTCGCCCTGGTTGACCAAACCGGAAAGCCAGGTGGAGATCACCTCCGCGCGGCTGCCGGCCAAAAGCGCCAGGCGCTTTTCCAGAGACTCTTCCAGTTCGCTTTCCTTGTTTTTGACGATCAGCAAAACGCAAAAAGCGACCACCGCGGTGACGATACACAATACGACGATGCTCAGGACCAACGCCTTGGTTCGACCGCGCCCCTTGGGCGAAAAATTCTCCATCTTAGTTTCCCTTGGTTTTTCCCACGGCTCCGATATGGGCCCAACCATTGGCCTCATTGACGGAGTACTGGGGAAGATAATGGCTGTACGTTTCATGGGGCAGCACCAGGTTGGACAGGTTGTCCAGGATATAGGCCGTGTGGTCGATGTAGACGGCCAGCACCGCGTGCCCCACTTCTCTGATGCGGTCCTTGACCACCACGATACGCATGTCGCGGCCGGCGAAGCCCAATTGTTTCAGGGCGAAGTATTTGACGATGCTGTAGTCTTCGCAGTCTCCGGAAAGCGATAAAAACTCTTCCGGAGCGGCCCAGTAGTCGCTCACCCCGAAGCGTTCGATGTCGAGGCGATACGGCCACTGGTTGAAATAGCGGTTCACGGCCTTGAGTTGCGCCAGGGGCGGCAGGTCCTTGGATTGGCGCAGGGCCTTCTGCCAGCTTTGGGCTGCCGGAGAGCAGTCCGCGCCCGTGCACTGCGACAGCTGCCGCGCCTGGTCGTCGGCCACCGCCAGCACCCGGTTCCATTGGGGCAAGGCCTTGAGCGAGGTTTTAAACTCGATGGTTCCGAACAATTGGACTCCCTCCGGCTTGGCTTTTTCTTCGGCCGCCAAGCCCTTGCCGGCCGCGCCCAACAGCAGCAGTAAACAGCAGATCGGCGCGACGGCCCGGCGGGTTCGGTTCATCGGGGCTACCGCTCCCGCAAGGCATTCTGACTGGCCTTCAAGATCGGTTTGAGCAGATAGTCGAGCACCGATTTCTTTCCGGTCATGATATCCACGCTGGCCGTCATGCCCGGAATGATCGGCAACTGCGACCCCCGGTGCATGAGGGCGTTGGTCTTGGTTCTCAGCTTGACCTTGTAGAAGTGCTCGCCCTTGTCGTCCTGGATGGTGTCGGCGCTGATCTGCTCGACGACCCCTTCCATGCCGCCGTAAATGGAAAAGTCATAGGCCGTGATTTTGATCATGGCTTTCTGGCCGGGGTATAAGAAGGCGATGTCCGAGGGCCGGATCTGCACTTCGAACAGCAGGGTGTCGTCCAGGGGCACGATCTCCATGATCGGCTCGCCGGGCTTGACCACTCCGCCGATGGTGTTGATGACGATCTGCTTGACGGTGCCGCGCACCTTGGAGCGCACCTCGGTGCGGGTCACCCGATCCTCGCCCGCGGCCATGGCCTGCTTCAACGAGTTGAGCTCCCCGCGCCGTTTGCTGATCTCTTCCAGGGCCGCCGAATGGAATTCGGCCTGGCGCCGGGCGATTTTCTCCTGGGTTTCGCTGGCCTCCTTGTTGATCCGCGGCAGGCTCAATTTGAAAGCGTTGATATCGCCCTGCAGGGTCACGACTTCGCGTTCCAGCTTAATGTAGTCCACCCGGGAGTAAAGCCCTTTTTCCATCAGCGGCTTGGCGATGTTCTTCTGTTCGGTGGCCAGTTGCAGACTTTTGGCCAGCTCTTGCTGTTTGGCCTTGATCTCTTCGATCTCCTGCATCTTGCGGTCGTATTCGGATTGCAGGATTTTCAACTCCAGGTCCAGTTGTCTTTTCTGGGCATTGAAAATGGTGCGCTGATCCTCGATGACCTGGGGGTCCTGGGCGGTCAGGGCCTCGGGAAACACCGGCTCGCCCCCATGGGCCTGGGCGTTGAGCCGCGCGATGGCCGCCTCGTGCTCCATGGATTTGGCATAAGCATCCTTGAACTGGCTGTCGGCCAGGGTGTTGTCGATGCGCACCAGCACATCCCCTTTTTCGACGATCTGATTTTCGCCCACCAGGATGGCCTCCAGGATGCCGCCTTCCAGGTTCTGGATCACCTGGATCTGCTGGGAAGGGATGGCCTGTCCCATGCCGCGGGTCACTTCGTCGAGCACCGCGAATTTGGCCCAGATCAAGAAGGCGCCAACCATCAGGCAGATGGTCAGCGTGAGCAGGTAGGCCGCGGCGTGTCCCTTGCGATGGATGGCCGCATCCTCCTCGCTCATGAAGGCCAGGTCCTCTTTGGAGAACCCGATTTTATTGAAGGCCGCGCCCAGTTTATCGAAATCGATCCGCATAATTCTACCCATCCGTGCCCGTCTGGGCGCCGCGCACCCGTTCGTTGCGCAGGTCGGCCAGCACTTTGTCTTTGGGACCGTTGGCCACGATGCGGCCGTTGTCGAGCACGATCAGACGATCCACCAGGGCCAGCATGCTGTGGCGATGGGTGATCAGGATCAGGGTTTTGTCTTTGATTTCGGCCTGCAGCCGCCGGCAGAAGAGGCTTTCCGAGGCATTGTCCATGGAGCTGGTGGGCTCGTCCAGGATCAGGATCTCCGGGTCCTGCAAGAGGGCCCTGGCAATGGCCACGGCCTGGCGTTGGCCCCCGGACAGATTCATGCCGCGCTCGCCCACTTGCAGGCCGAACCCCTGGGGGTGCATGCGCAGAAAGTCGGCCACGCCGGCGATGCGGGCGGCGCGCAAGATAGCCTGGTCGTCGGCATAGGGCATGCCCAGGGCGATGTTCTCCTTGACGCTGCCGTAAAACAGGTAGTTGTCCTGGGAGACGTAGCCGATCCTGCGGCGCAGGTCGGCCGGATCGAGCTGGCGCAGGTCGATGCCGCCGATTTTGGTGGCGCCCTGCTTGGGATGGTAGAGCCCCTGGCAGAGCCTGCCGATGGTGCTCTTGCCCGAGCCCACCCGGCCGATGATGGCCACCTTTTCGCCGGCCGCGATGTGCAGGCTGATGTTGTTGAGGGCCAGAATTTCGGCGTTGGGATATTGATAGGTCACCTGGCTGAAGGTGATGTCGGCGGTCAAATCCTGGTAACGCACAAAGGTTTTGTCTTCGGCCCGCTCGTTGGGTATCTTCATCAGCAGGTCCAGCGACTTGAGCGCCATGCGCGATTGCTGCAAGCGGGTCAGCAGGGCCGCCACGGCCCCCAGCGGCGCCATGGCGCGTCCTGCCAGAATATTGCACGCAATCAGCCCGCCCATGGTCAGCTCGCCGGCCGAGATGCGGTAGACGCCGAAGACGATGATGCCGATGCTGACCAGTTGGGTGGCGAACTGGGTAAAGGTGATGGAAAACTGGGCCAGGGCCTTGGCCCGGCCCGACGAGACCGCGCTCATGCCGATGACTTTCTCCCAACGATGCTGCATGGCCCCTTCGGCCAGACAGGACTTGACGGTTTCGAGGCCACTGATAATCTCCACCAGCAGCGCGTTCTTCTGGGCCGACTCTTTGAACCCGTCTTCGATGAAGCGCTGGAAGGGATACTGCAACAGCAGCCCCACGGCGATCACAATCGGTATGGCGATCAAAGGCAGAATGCACAGGGGGCCGCCGAGCAGATAGACGATGAAAAGGAAGATGAAAAGAAATGGGAGATCCACGATGGTCAGCAGGGTGGTGGAACTGAAGAAATCGCGCAACGACTCGAACTCGCGCAGGTTGTTGGCCAGCGAGCCGGTGGAGTCTGGCTTGTATTCGCTCTCCATGCCCATGACCTGCTGCATCAGTTTGCCGGCGATGAGCATGTCGGCATTGCGCCCGGCCACATCCACGAAATAGCCGCGCAGGTTGCGCAACAGGAATTCGAACCCGAAGGCGATGAACACCCCCACCGCCAGAATCCACAAGGTGTCCAGGGCGTTGTTGGGCACGACGCGGTCGTAGACATTCATGGTGAACAGCGAACTGGCGATGGCCAGCAGATTGACCACGATGCTGGCCAATATCACATGGGTGTAGATCGGCAGAAACCGGAAGATGGTTCCCCAGAACCAGCGCTTGGTGTCCAGCAGCTTGAGTTCGCTGGCGCGTTTGTCCAGCCGGCCCTTCAAACGTGCGAAGATGGCAGTCTTCAGAAAACTCTTTTCGAGCACCGCTACCGGAACGGTACTGACGGCATCGCCGTTTTCCGGAAAAATCACCTGGGCCACATCGCCTTCCAGGGCGGTCAGCACGCAGGCGTTGTTGCTTTCAAGTAAAAGGATGCAGGGCAGGGTCAGCGGTGAAATTTTTGCGAGCCGGTCGCGGTAGACGATTTTGGCCTGCATGCCGACCCGCTCGGCCGCGCGGACACAGGTCGCCGCGTTGGGCGGTGTGCTGCCCAGGGGCAGCCCTGCCTTGATGGCCTGGATGGAGATCGGTTTGCCGGCCAGGCGCATCAAGACGGATAGACAGGTCAGCAGGGGCGGATCGTAGTCGATCCGACCAGGCGAAAGGTCCACCTGGCGGGCATCGGCGGCGGCTGCCTCGCCGTCAAGGAGCCCCCTGGGCGCATCCGAAGGGATGTTCTGCTCCTGGGGCATGAGTTGTTCACTGTTCATCGTCATCTCTTTTCCAATGGAGGTGCACGCGTGCGGCCACCCGACACCGATCATGATCTTTATCGACCGATTTACTGAAATATTTAGATGATCCGATCGGCCCAGGTGCGCCGCGGCCAACTTGCCAAGCACCTCCCTGCCCTGCTCTCGAAAAATACTTATGCGCCGAAACCATCGGCCGATATTGGTAGTGATGGTTTTTATTCCGGATTTTTGTTTTGCGGCCAATCGGCAGCGTCGCCACGGTGTTACGGCAGAACGTCCAGACGGGCAAATCAATAGCGAGGCGTAATGAAAAAACGTTTTAATTCCATTCGTTTGAATCGGTATCGGCGCATGCTGGCGGCCATGGGAACGACCGCCATGGTGTTTCTCGCCGGCCTGAACGGACCGGGCTGGGCAGGAGAAAACGGCAAGGTCGATGCGCCGGTTTCCATCCGGGATAGCGTCCGATCGACCCTTGAAAGCAATCCCCGCCTGGAGGAGATCAAGCAGAATCGGGCGGCGGTGGGCAATGAGTTGCGGCAAACCAAAGGCCGCTACTACCCCCGGGTGGACGCCACGGCGGGTTACGGCACCGATCGGCACAGCGATCAGATCACCCGCGGACTGGGCACCGACGATGAGTTCGATGAACGCTCCGAAGCATCCATCATGCTGGTGCAGCCCCTGTTCCAGGGGGGCGAGATAAAAGGATCGGTGGCGACCCAGTCGGCCAAGCTGGAATCGGCGGATAATCGGGTCTTGGACAATGCCGAGGCCCTGGCGCTGGATGCGGCGATCGCCCATCTGGAGATGTGGCGCCAGTGGCAACTGCTGGATTTGACCAAGCGCAACGTGGATACGCACCGCCAGATTTTGGCGCATATCAAAGAGCGGCAGCGGGCCGGCGCCGGCAGCACGGCCGACGTGATGCAGGCCAACAGTCGCCTGGCCCTGACCCTGTCCAGCCGCTATCAAATCGATGCGGATGTGGAAACCGCGCGGGCCAACTACGTGCGCGTGGTGGGACAGCTCCCCGGGCCGGTGGTGCCGCCCACCGAGTTTCGCGCCTATCTGCCGGACTCCGAAGCGGCGATCATCGACCGGGTCGAGCGCTGCAACCCCAAATTGATGGCGTATGGCGCGGATATCCGGGCGGCCAAGCATGAGGTCGATGTCCGCAAATCGAACTTTTGGCCCAAAGTGAACCTGGAGGCGGGCACCTCCTACTACGATCAGGTGGAAGGCTCCCAAAGCTACGAGTACGACACCGCCGCCGTGGTTCGGGCGCGCTGGAACCTGTTCAGCGGCGGTTCCGACGTGGCGGCCCGCGACGCGGCTTTGGCGCGCAGCCTCCAGGCGACGCTGGCCAGGCAAAATCAGTACGAAACGATCGTCGAACAGGTCCGGGACACCCGGGGCCGCTACCTGACGGCCGGCGAAAGCATCGGGGCCTATTCCGATGCCGAGGAATACAGCCGCCAGACCGCCGAGGCCTACCGGCAGCAATTCATCGTGGGCCAGCGAACCCTGCTCGATGTGCTGGATGCCGAAAACGAACTGTTCCAGGCCTCGGGCCAGTTGATCACCTCCCGAGTCAACGAAATGATCGCCGCCTACCGTCTGCTGGCTTTAATGGGTTGTTTGATCCGCAGCCTGGATATCGATCCGGCCGCTTACGACCTGAAAAGTTCCGCGTCGAACTGCTGCGGCCCGATAACCCTTTCCGGGAAGTAATTCGAGAGGGCGTCTCCGACGAGAGGCAACCCTCCCCACGCTTGAATGAGGTGCCGAACAGGCCATGGTGCTGAATACGAACGAGCGACATAACCCCGTTCATCCGATCCTGATCGTGGACGATCAAAAGGTGGCCATGGCCTTTCTCTCAACGGCCCTGGAAAGGGCCGGCTATGACCACCTGCTTTGCTGCCTGGACGAGCGCACGGTCATGTCCACCCTGGAAAGCCGGGAGGTGGAGATCATCCTGCTCGACCTGGTGATGCCCCATATCTCCGGCGAAATCCTGCTCGCCCAGATCAGGGACCGCTATCCGCAGATCCCGGTGATCGTCACCACCGGCACCAACGATATCGCCACGGTGGTGCGCTGCATGCAAAAGGGGGCGCACGACTACATTACCAAGCCCATCGACGAGGCGCTGCTCGGGGCCGCGGCCCAGCGGGCCATCCACTTGCGGGAATTGCAGCGGCAGAACCAACGCTTGTCCCAGCACTTGTTGGCCGAAAGCCCGGAACATGGCGAGCATTTCTCCGAAATCATGACCTGCGATCGCAAAATGCGCGCCCTGTTCCGCTACTGCGAAGCCATCGCGCCGGGAAGGGAGCCGGTGTTGATTACCGGTGAGACCGGTACCGGCAAAGAGCTGATGGCCAGGGCCTTTCATGCCGCCAGCGGCCGCAAAGGCGAGTTCGTGGCCGTGAACGTGGCCGGGGTCGATGACCATGTCTTTTCCGATACCCTGTTCGGCCACGAAAAAGGCGCCTTTACCGGCGCGGACAGACCCCGGCGCGGTTTCATCCACAAGGCGGCCGGCGGTACGCTCTTCCTGGACGAGATCGGAGAACTGAGCGAGCCGTCCCAAATCAAACTGTTGCGGGTAATTCAAGAGCGAGAGTTCTTTGCTTTGGGATCGGACCGGCCCATCAAAACCGACGCCCGCATTATCGTGGCCACCCATAAGAATATGGAGACCCTGCTGGCCAAGGGGAGCTTCCGGCAGGATCTTTACTTCCGATTGCGCACCCATCACATGGAGATGCCGCCCCTGAGAGATCGCGCCGATGATATCCCGCTGCTGCTTGAGTGCTTTTTCGAACAGGCGGCCAAGGAATTCGGCAAAAGGAAACCAACCTATCCGCCGGAACTGATCCAACTGCTCAAGGTGCATCCCTTCCGCGGCAATGTGCGCGAACTGCGCGCCATGGTCTACGATGCCGTGGCCCGGCATACGTCCAAAACCCTCTCCACCGAGGCCTTTAAGAAGTATATCTTTCCCTCGTCGTCGCCTCCCGCCGCGCCTGCCAATGGCGCGCCCCAAAATATCTACACCGGCCTCAAACCCCTGCCGACCATCAAAACGGCGGTGGAAGCACTGATTGACGCGGCCCTGGAACAATCCGGCAGCAATCAGAAAATCGCGGCCGCCATGCTGGGCATCACCCCGCCGGCCCTGAGCAAAAGACTCAAGCAGCGGGCTGAAGGCGCAGAGCGTCCGTAAGCGCCCGGCAACCCCGTTAACTTTTCTCAATTCAGCCCATTTGGTTAATCTGCGCCGAATATGACATAGCACATTGTTATTTTTATCAATATCATCTATCCGCGGGCCTTTTCGGAAGCCGCCGATTAACCCTTTTCAATGGGCATCACACGAGCGCGCGAAGCGTTTGCCTTACACAAACCACTGTCAAATCGGCAACATAAAAGACATTTCCAATGCTGGCATGCCATTTTCATAGGGATGAGGGTCAGAAATAACCGCCTCAAGACATAGGAGCACCCATGGCCGACACAAAAAACAGCAACGCGTCCGAACACACCGGCACCACCCCAAACAAGACCCAAACCCAGCCGGTACAGCCGTCTGTCCAAGCGCACCAGGATGAAAATCGCGTTGTCCTGTCGGCGCCCGTCGTGGAGGGCCAGTACCAAGCGGTGGCGGTGGTGCCAGGGATGACGTTGCAGGTGGCGTTCGATCTGAGCCAGGTTACCGTGGACCAGATCGGCAAGGACCTCTATCTCTTTTTCGATCAGGGCGCTTCGATCGTCCTGAAGGGCTTCGCCCTTTTGGAGAACAGCGCCCAGGCCCCTAAATTTCTCCTGCCCGATGGCACGGAGTTGACCTCGAAAATGCTGCTGTCCGCCCTGGATACGACCGATGTCGAACCGACCGCCGGCCCAAGCGCCCAGGGTGGCGGCGTCGGCGAATATCAGGACGATCCCGGTGCGATTTTAAAGGGCATCGACAAACTGGATGGTCTGGATTTCGCGCAGGGACGGGAGCAGGAACCGCCTGTCATCGACGCGAATTCTTCGGGCGAAGCCATCGAAACCACTACCGACGACGAAGAAGAGTTGCCTGATCTCACCCCGCCCTACATCGATGTCGAAGACGGCGGCCTGACCAACGACAACACCCCCACCATCAACGGCACGGCCGAACCGGGCAGCACGATCATCGTTGAGGTTGGCGGCGTCACCATGGCGACCATCGCGGACGCTGATGGAAACTGGTCGGTGACCGTACCGGATGGCAGCCCCCTTTCCGACGGTTCGTATACGATTACCGCCACAGCCACCAACAATGAGGGAGAGATTTCGAGCGATACCGGCAATATCGGGATCGATACGGTCGCCGTCGCCACCATTGCACTGGACCCTGACATTACGCCTGACGATATCATCAACGCCACCGAAGCCGGTATGGATATCGCCATTACCGGCACCGTGGGCGGCGACGTCCAGGACGGCGAAACCGTTACCTTGACGGTCAATGGCAATACCTACACAGGTACTGTCAGTGACGGCGCCTTCAGCATCGACGTGCCGGGCAGCGCCTTGGTGGCCGACGGAGACAACACCATCGAAGCAAGCGTCGTTGCCACCGACGAACTGGGCAACACGGTCACCGCGACAACGACCGAAAGCTACGGTGTCGATACCACCTTGCCGACGGCTACGATTTCCTTAGATGCCAACATTACTTCCGACGATGTTATCAATGCCGCCGAAGCTGGTTCCAATATCGCCATCACCGGCACCGTGGGTGGCGATGTGCAGAACGGCGACACCGTCACCCTGACCGTCGGTGGCAACACCTACACCGGCCAGGCCTCCAACGGCACCTTCAGCATCGACGTACCCGGCAGTGCCCTGGCGGCCGACAGCGATGCCACCATCCATGCCAGCGTCACCACCACGGATGCGGCCGACAACAGCACCACGGCCACCGATACCGAAGGCTATGGTGTCGATACTACTTTGCCCACGGCCACGATTGCTTTAGATGGCGACATTACTTCCGACGACGTTATTAATGCGGCCGAAGCCGGCACCGACATCGCCATCACCGGCACC
>JACRDD010000019.1 GCA_016218685.1 Desulfobacterales bacterium
GATCTTCCCGTTGCTCACGGTGCAAGAGAATTTGAGCATCGGCCTGTCCACCGGCCGGCACAAGCAAAAGAAGATCCCCGACCTGGTCTTCGAACTCTTCCCGGTCCTGGGCCAGATGCTCGGCCGGCTGGGCGGCGATCTTTCCGGCGGCCAGCAGCAGCAACTGGCCATCGGCCGAGCCCTGGTGTTGCAGCCCTCGCTGCTGATTCTGGATGAGCCCACCGAAGGCATCCAGCCCAACATCGTCCAGGAGATCGGGGCCATTGTGCGGCGACTATGCGCTGAGCTGGGCATCACGGTGCTGTTGGTCGAGCAGAAGCTGCACTTCACCCGCATGGTGGCCGACCGCTTCGCCATCATGGACCGCGGCCGGGTGGTGGTAACCGAAGAGATCGCGCAACTGGACGACCGCATGATCCAGCAGTATTTGACGGTGTGAATATGGTTTCGTCGGCGACGATAGAAGCACCATCCCAGGGCTGGCAGGCCCAGTTGGCGCTCGAATTCAGTTCGCGCCAGGGCCTGACCATCCTGAGCGGCAACCGCCACACGGGGCCGCTGCGCGTGCAGCGCACGCTCTATCCCGAGGCGCAGGTGTGCCACGCCTGCCTGCTGCACCCGCCCGGCGGCGTGGTGGGCGGCGACCGCCTGCGGCTCGAAGTGGCAGTAAAAAGCGATGCGACCGCCTTGATCACCACGCCGGGGGCGACCAAATTTTACCGCAGCGGCGGCGCGAGGGCCATCCAGGAGAGTTTACTCTCCATCGAACGCAACGCATGGCTGGAGTGGTTGCCCCAGGAGAGCATCGTCTACCCGGAGGCGGATGCCCGGATCGCTACCCGGGTGAACCTGGCCGAGGGTGCCGGCTTCATGGGCTGGGAAACGGTGTGCATCGGACTGCCGGCCTGCGGTCGGCCGTTTACTGCCGGGCGCCTGGAAACCAGCATCGAGATCCATCGCGGTGGCCGGCCGATCTTCAAGGATCGCCTGATGGTCGCGGACCAAGCGGATCTCCGGCGACCGGCCGGTCTGCGCGGCTGCTCGGTGAGCGCCACGTTCGTCGCCACCGGCGGCCGGCCGGAGATGCTGGCGCCGCTGCGGGAGATTCTCCAAGGGGATGAGACGCGGCTGACCGGCATCACGCTCATGGAGGATCTGCTGGTGGCCCGGTATCTCGGCGACTCTTCCGCCGAAGCCAAAAAATTTTTTCATGAGCTCTGGAGCTGGCTCCGGCCCAATTTAAGCGGAAGAAAAGCATGTCCGCCCAGGATTTGGGAGACGTGACCCAAACGCAAAGGGAGTAAAGCATGGAACTGACGCCACGAGAAAAAGACAAACTGCTGCTGTTCACCGCCGGACTGCTGGCCGAACGGCGCAAGGCGCGCGGCCTGAAGCTCAACTACCCGGAAGCGGTGGCCCTGATCGGCGCCGCCATCATGGAGGGCGCCCGGGACGGCCGCACCGTGGCCGAGTTGATGGCCTACGGCCGCACCCTGCTCACCCGGGACGAGGTCATGGAAGGCGTGGCCGAAATGGTCGATGAAGTGCAGGTGGAGGCCACCTTCCCGGACGGCACCAAACTGGTGACGGTGCATACCCCCATCCTTTAACACAAGAGTTGATTTCAAGGAGAAAAGCAATGATCCCCGGAGAAGTCATCACCCAGGAAGGCGACATTACGATCAATGCGGGGCGACCCTCGTTCCGGATCACGGTGGTCAACACCGGCGACCGGCCGATCCAGGTGGGCTCCCACTACCATTTTTATGAAACCAACGAGGCCCTGACGTTCGATCGCGGGCAGACCAAAGGCTACCGCCTGGATATCCCGGCCGGCACCGCCGTGCGCTTCGAGCCGGGCCAGAGCCGCGAGGTGGCGCTGGTGGCCTATGCCGGCCGGCGCCGGGTGTACGGCTTCAACAGCAAAATCATGGGCGCGCTGGAGGGCAAATCATGAAGCAGATCAGTCGCAAGGCCTATGCGGAGATGTTTGGCCCCACCACGGGCGACCGGGTGCGTTTGGCCGACACCGACCTGTGGATCGAAGTGGAAGCAGATCGCACCATCTACGGCGAAGAGGTCAAGTTCGGCGGCGGGAAAGTGATCCGCGACGGCATGGGCCAGAGCCAGATCGGATGCAACGAGGCCGTGGATGTCGTGATCACCAACGCCCTGATCCTGGACCACTGGGGCATCGTCAAGGCCGACATCGGCATCAAAAACGGCCGTATCAGCGGTATCGGCAAGGCCGGCAACCCGGATGTGCAGCCGGGGGTGGATATCGTCATCGGCCCGGGCACCGAAGCCATCGCCGGCGAGAAGAGCATCGTCACGGCCGGCGGCATCGACAGCCATATCCACTTCATCTGCCCCCAGCAGATCGAAGAGGCCCTGGCCGCCGGCATCACCACCATGCTGGGCGGCGGCACCGGCCCGGCCACCGGCACCAACGCCACCACCTGCACCCCCGGCATCTGGAACCTGCACCGCATGCTCCAGGCCGCCGATGCCTTTCCCATGAACCTGGGCTTTCTGGGCAAGGGCAACGCCAGTCTGCCCCTGGCCTTGGAAGAGCAGGTGGCCGCCGGCGCCATGGGGCTCAAGCTGCACGAAGACTGGGGCACCACCCCGGCGGCCATCGACACCTGCCTCTCGGTGGCCGACGCCCTGGACGTGCAGGTGGCCATCCACACCGACACGCTCAACGAGTCGGGGTTCGTGGAGCACACCCTGGCGGCCTTCAAGGGCCGCACGATCCACACCTACCACACCGAAGGGGCCGGCGGTGGCCACGCGCCGGACATCATCCGGGCCTGCGGCCTTTCCAACGTGCTGCCTTCGTCCACCAACCCCACGCGGCCCTATACGATTAACACCGTGGACGAGCACCTGGACATGCTCATGGTGTGCCACCACCTGGACCCGCGCATCGCCGAGGATGTGGCCTTTGCCGAGTCGCGCATCCGGCGCGAGACCATCGCCGCCGAAGATATTCTCCACGACCTGGGCGCCTTTTCCATGATCTCGTCCGATTCCCAGGCCATGGGCCGCGTGGGCGAAGTGATCATCCGCACCTGGCAGACGGCCCACAAGATGAAAGTGCAGCGCGGCAGCCTGGCCCAGGACCCGGCGCGCCACGACAACCTGCGCGCCCGGCGCTACATGGCCAAATACACCATCAATCCGGCCATCGCCCACGGCATCGGCCACGAGGTGGGCTCGGTGGAGGTGGGCAAGCTGGCCGACCTGGTGCTCTGGAAGCCGGCGCTCTTCGGCGTCAAGCCCAGCCTGGTCCTCAAGGGCGGTCTGATCGCCATGGCGCCCATGGGCGATCCCAATGCGTCGATCCCCTCGCCCCAGCCGGTGCACTACCGCCCCATGTTCGGGGCCTTCGGCGGCGCCACACCCGCCACCAAACTGACCTTCATCTCTCGGGCGGCCGTGGAACGGGATCTGCCCCTGGTGTTGGGCCTGCGCGCCAAGATCGGCGTGGTGCGCGACTGCCGGCGCATCGGCAAACGGGATATGCGCCTGAACGACTATCTGCCGCGCATCGAGGTCGATCCCCAGACCTATGCGGTGCGGGCCGACGGCGAGCTGCTGACCTGCGAACCGGCCACGGTGCTGCCCATGGCCCAGCGCTACTTCCTCTTTTAAAGGAGGGGGAGACGACATGATTCGCCTGACCAAAAAACTCCAGGGACCCGGCAAAGGCCATGCCACCCTGACCCTGCCCTGGGAGCAGCGCACCCGCAGCCGCCTGCGGGTGGTGTTGGACAATGGCGTGGAGGCCGGCCTGTTCCTGGAACGCGGCACCATCCTGCGCGGCGGCGACCTGCTGGCCGCCGAAGACGGCATGGTGGTGCGGGTGCAGGCGGCCGACGAGCCGCTCTCCAGCGTGATTTGCGACGATGCCCTGAAGATGGCCCGGGTCTGCTACCATCTGGGAAACCGGCATACGGCCCTGGAGATCAGCGCCGGAGAGATCCGTTATCTGCGCGACCCAGTGCTCGATGCCCTGGTGCAGCACCTGGGCCTTTCGGTGCAACACATCGCGGCGCCCTTCGAGCCGGAAGTCGGCGCTTACGCAGGCCATGGGCACAGCCATGACTGAGAGGCACGCCCATCTGCTTCGGCTCCTGCACCTGGCCAGCCCGTCGCTGCCCACCGGCGCCTTTGCCTACTCCCAGGGGCTGGAGTGGGCCATCGCAGCCGGCTGGGTCCGGGACGCGGCCACCCTGGAAGCCTGGCTGGCTGATCTGCTGCGCCACAGCCTGGCTCGGGCGGAGATTCCCCTGCTGGCCCGCATGGTCGCGGCCGGCCGGGAGCATAACGAATCCGACCTGGCCCGCTGGTGCGATCTTCTCCTGGCCCTGCGGGAGACAAGCGAACTGCGCCTGGAAGAGAAGAACCGCGGCCGGGCCATGGCCACTTTGCTGGAAGGCTTGAAAGTCCCCCTCTCCCCGGGAGAAAAAGCCATCGCGGCCCAAAGCCAACTGGCCGGCTTCGCCCTGGCCGCGGCGCGATGGGAGATCCCCCTGCCCGAGGCGGCCGCGGGATACGCCTGGTCCTGGCTGGAAAACCAGACCCTGGCCGGCATCAAGACCATTCCCTTAGGCCAGACCGAAGGCCACCGCATCCTGTTGCACATGGACGAAACGCTGGCGGCGGCCGTGGCCCTGGGCCTGACCCTGGAAGACGACGCCATCGGCGCCGCCAGCCCAGCCCTGGCCATCGCCAGCAGTAGGCATGAAACCCAATACACGCGACTCTACCGATCGTAAGCGAGGATCTTATGAGCACTTCATCTTCTCCCCTGCGGGTCGGCATCGGCGGCCCGGTGGGTTCGGGCAAGACCGCTTTGGTCGAACAGCTCTGCCGCCGCATGCGCAAAACATACAACATCGCGGTAGTGACCAACGACATCTACACCCGCGAGGATGCCGAGTTCCTGATCCGCCACCAGGCCCTGTCGGCCGACCGCATCCTGGGCGTGGAGACCGGCGGCTGCCCGCACACCGCCATCCGCGAGGACGCCTCCATGAACCTGGCCGCCGTGGCCGACCTGATCCAGCGTTTTCCCGGGCTGGAGTGCATCTTCGTGGAGAGCGGCGGCGACAACCTGAGCGCCACCTTCAGCCCCGAACTGGCCGATCTTTTCATCTACGTGATCGACGTGGCCGCCGGCGACAAGATCCCGCGCAAAGGCGGGCCGGGCATCACGCGCTCGGACCTGCTGGTGATCAACAAGATCGACCTGGCCCCTCTGGTGGGCGCCTCGCTGGACGTGATGGAAAGGGATGCTCTCAAAATGCGCGGCGAAAAGCCCTTTCTCTTCACCAACATGAAGACAGGCCAGGGAATCGATGCTATCATCGCCTTTATCGTCCGGGCGGGCATGCTGAGCGAAAAGAAGGTGGTTGAAGTGTCTAACACCCCGGCTGATCGAGAAGGAAAACACCTCAGCAGATAACAAACGCGCAAATAAATTACGCAGGCCACCTCCCTGAATATTTTACGAAATACGGGAGTGGATCAGCGTTCGGCTTTTTTGTTGAATTATTGGGTGGGAATCCCCCTGGCATCCAGTTCGCCATGGGGCAAAGCCTTCTGAAAAACCTACGGTGAAGATAGCCTCGCCTCTTATGGTGGCATTCCACAGTTAACATGCTATAAAAGATTGTGCTGTAGATAGGTGAGCTTTAATAGATCAATATATCGGTAGCACTCATTTCCAGATGTACCTTTAGAAAACTACGCACCAGTAACCAAGTTTGACATCTACATGACTATAGATCGAAAGCGCGGAAACAAGTCGGCTGGCATCGGCGACCCATATTGGTATGAATGGGGTATCGGACTGCTAAAGGCCGTCGAGATGCTGAATCCAGATTCGGGCATTGATGCCGTCGCGTTCCAGAAGGATGGCGTCAAGGGATGGGACGATGTAATTATTCGGTACCATTCAGGACACAAAGTTTACTACCAGGTTAAACACTCAAGACCCCGATCACACTTAACGTTCTCAGATCTCGTGGCCAAAACTGAGAACGGAACCTCACTTCTTGGTTCGCTCTCGGCTGCATGGCACGATATTGGGCCCAGCAGAACTGACACCTCCTGCATTCTTATCACTAATCGCAGCACTGGCACAAAGCCTAGCAGATCAAAGAACGGAGCTTTTTACCCCCCGCTTTCAAAGTTCATCGAGCACATCTCCACAGAGTTGGGCAGGGTCGCGTCCCTTGAGGCCGTTATCGTGCCTGATGAATGGCAAGATGCATGGGGCCTCTGGCTATCCGAAATGGGGGCCATCCCTCCCAATGAGAAAATTCACTTCTTACGCGCGATGACTATTTCGAGCGAAGCACCACAGCTCGAGGAGATGCAGGATAAGCTTTGTGCTTCACTTTCAGCCGCCTTGGGCATCTCAAAACTCAAAGCGAAACCGCTCATTCAGAACCTACTATCTGCGCTTTTTAAGTGGACAACGTCTTTGCGCGGGGAAAATGAGTGGGTGACCCCAGAAGATGTTATGCAGACCCTTGCAGAGTCGGAACCGGACATTTTTGGATATTGTGATGTGCCCACCCCCGCGCCGTATTTCCCATCACGAGAGGCCGCGGCGGATGCCATAACCGAATTGCTGACCCGTGACGCAGAACACCAGGTCGTGTTTCTTGAGGCATCCCCAGGATCGGGCAAAACGAGTGTGGTGAGCCGCATAGTAAATCAACGGGCTGACGACTATTCCACGCTCACAGTAGACATCCGTTACTACGCATACAAACCAATAACCCCTGATTCACCTGCTTTACCCGCAGACGCAGATTTGTCAGCTTCACCGGAGTCTCTTTGGTATTCGCTCCTCAGCCAGGTCCGCGAGCGCCTACGTGGCCGACTGATGGAGTTTCGAGTACCGGTCAGAAATCATTTCATTACAGCCTCAGAGGCCAGGGATAATGTATTACGTCTCTCCACCTTGCTCGCGAAGGACAAACGTACTCCGTTCGTGATAGTTATCGATGGAATCGATCATGCTGCGAGAGCTCACCGCAAAGGCATTCCATCACTGTTAGAGTCCCTCCCAGCGCCAGAGGTAATACCAAACGGGGTCAGGATATTAATCGCTGGTCAACCTGCGGCGGGATATCCGGAGTATCCCATCTGGTTGCGCACCCACCACAGACTGGTGGCTAAAATAGGGCTTGGCCCGATTAAGATCCAGGATACGCGGCTCCTTCTCAATAGTTCGCCCACGAAAATATCAGCAGAAAACCTGGAGCATGCTGCTCGTATCATACAGGGAGTGGCCGATGGCAATACGCTCGCAATGGTTTTCTCGGTGGCGGAAGCAGAACGATGTCAGGGACTAGATGAACTTCAAGAACGACTCACCAAAAGGCAGCTGCATTCCGGAGTACATGCATACTACCAGGCTATATGGAATGCCGCTATCCCGGCTTCGCCAAGTGGAATTGCACCATATCTTTCTTCTGTACTATGCATTCTGAGGGAACGCGTCACCGGGACTATGATGCACGAGGCGTTTCCCGCATGGGGTAAACCAGCACCAGAGTGGGATGCCATTCTTACTTCACTGGAACCTTTGGTGGTTCATGATGAAAGAGGATTTCGTGTTAAACACAACGATATCAGAGTCTTCTTGGAAGGAGAGATGCGCACGGACAATACAGCACTGATGCGCGTCGCATCATTGCTTGCGAATTATTACATGGGCCCATCAGCGGACCCTTACTTCAGGCAAGAAAGCGTTTTTACTCTATTGGGGCTTTCGGGTAGGGCCGCGGAAAAAGCCCGAATCTTTAATCCTGCCTGGGTGCTGGATGCAGCAGCCTACGGTAGAGACATATCTGCTATTCAAAGAGAAGCAGAAGAAGCGTTCCAAGCTGTTCCCGACCTAAGAGATTGGGATGCCGCATTAGATGTGGCATGCGGTGGACTGACGCTTGCAAAGCTCACGGAATGCATTGATGCATCCCCTGAGCTTTTGGAACGTTCAGGTATCTCAAGAAAGCCATTGCCCCAGTGCCTTGAAACTGAGCGATTTGTGCTCCCGTTCAATCGATGGAATGACAGTACAATTCGCAGGATTCTGAGTGACGCTAAAATTCTATTTGAGAGCGCTGAAATTGACCGTGCAAAAGGACTGATGGAGCATTGGTTGTCTGGCATCTCACCTATGGCTATAGCCACATCTGTAGCGGGCATGATCGACAACCATGGCATCCGAAATGAAAAAACTCTTGCCATCGGCGTAGGCTCGTTATTTGAAGATTGGGGACTTATCTCTTTTAGATTGGAAATACAGACAGATAGAGGAGACCCTACCAGCGATCTTGAAAACGAAGCAACCTATCTTTTTGAGAAGGGCTGGATTACTACATGCGTTGTAGAATCCGATCAGGAGGGGGCCTTTACAAGATTGAAGGCGTTCAATCCCCGCTACATTGGCACATTAGAGGTGGCTATAGAAGAGGCTTCCAAGAAAGGCATGTGGGATTTTGTCGGCAATCTTTTGGTAACGCTCACTAAAAACAAGGACGGTCTGAATTTTGATTTTCGAATCAAAGCAGCATACTGGTCATTGAAGGCCCTTGGAGCGGACTCAGCAAAGGACTGGCTTGCGGTACTTCCAGAGGTAAGAACCGGCCAATACCCTTCAAATAGTGATGAGATGCCTCTGATGATCTATTTGGCCAAGGTTATTGGCTGGGTCGAACCGCAGCGGGAAGCTTCTTCGATTGCCGCCGAGCTCGTCGATACTATCATTTTACAACGTCGGCACGTTCACGACCGAGGATCACTTTTGCTTCCGTTGAAAGCCGCGGCAATGATCGGTATTATTGAGCGGATGCTTAGAAAGAAGGACCCAAGCAGTGCTGCTGCATTGGTGCCACCCTCTACTGTGAGGGGTGTAATTGAGCTTATCTGGAAAAACAGACACTCTCCTGATCTTTATGAATTCCGTGGTAAAGCACTTAATCTGACATTCGAGCTCATAAAACATTGTCTGGAAATCGGAGGCGCTCATGGTGAGATGGTTCTTTCACTCAGCCTATCTAACGCGGAACTATTCCCAGTTGACCAGCGCATGCCAGTTCTTTGGGAAATCTTGCGCAGTAGGGGATACACCGACGTCCTGTACAGATGGGCAAATCACTGGATAGGTGAGCAAGGGGCGGCATGGTCAGGTGTTGATTTTTCCGAACGGGCCGAAATTGTAGACAAAATGTCTCACATAGCTCGAGAAGAGGGATGGGACGAAATGGCCACTGCGGCTGAAACAAAGCTTCGCCATCACCTCATCGGGTACTCAACTCACAAAGAGTATGCATTCCGGGAGCCTCTGGACTGGTTGGGAGAAATGGTTCGCCATACCCCGTGTGCTTGGTGCGAGGAGGGTATACAATTACTTGAGCTCTGTCGGGAGTGCGACGACCAAGGTGGGGATAACCGTTTCCGTTCTGATATCAAGGCTGAAGTTGCAGCGGCTGCATTCCGCTGTGGGCCGGCAAGTGCCTGGGCCTTCTTTCACTGGTTTGATAAGGAGACGCAACAACATTGGCTTCAGACTGTTCGGGCTACCCTGACCGAGGCTATCAAGCGCGTAATCTCCGATGGGACAGTCACTAATCCCACGGATATTCTTGCGCTGTGGAGCTGTGCTGTAGGTTTGACGAGATGGTTCGACAAGTACCAGGCTCAAACGCTAACAGCAATTCGTGATAGCATAATTGCTAAATCCCCGCCGGAAGGCAGAGATGATCTCTTGAATCGCATGCGATCGATAACTCCTGGTGAGGTGTTGCGCGAAGAGTACGACAAAGATGGGCAGAATCATGAACCGATGGTTGAGGATGGTATATCAAGCACTGAAGCAAATAAAGTTGAGGATGCCGTCGCTGCATTGGTTCTGCAAGTGGAGGGAGGACAGGAGCCCAGTTTATTGATGATAGGGCAGCTTGCCCTCCGGATTGCTCGGGATAACCCCGCGAATCGAGAGAAGTTGATGAGTACCATCTTCGAGCTTGTGGATACCAACAGCAACTATTCCACGAAATGGGGTTACTGGGGGAAGGCACACCCACTGAGAAACCTGGTTCCAGCCATTCGGGAGCATGAGGTGTGGGAACTAATGCGAGCGGCGATTCGTTCCGTAGGGACAGCATCTTGGACCTGGTCGGTGCCTCACAATGTTCACCTGATCTGCCTATTCTATGCAGCGGGCAAAGGAATAGAGCAATTGAAGAGAGGCGCCCAATCAGTGCTCGCGATGCACCGATTGTGGGCAAGATTACCGGAGGGCCCGGGCACAGACGTAAAAGAACACTCGGTCGAAAATTCAGTGAATAACTGGTCGTGCTTTTCTGCGCTTGTTCTACGCCGCATGCTTTCAGCAGACAGCGCTGAAACTATATCTGCAGCACTTCGTGGGCTCGCTGCTGTTGTGGAAGTCCTACCAGAAAACCTACCTATTGTTTTTTCCCATTGTGGGCAACGGGAACGATCATGGTTACTGCTTTGTATGGAGGTCTGGGCGGCGCGGCATCCAAAAGTTATAGCACCAGTGCTCGAAGAGATGTGTATTCAAGAAAAAGGTGGCAAATTGCTTACCAAAATTCAGCTCTGGATCTGCAGGTTGATGCTTGGAAAGACCGCTGCTGGTGGAAAGCCCAACTCATCGTTTATGCCCACAGCGATCCGCGAATCTGAAGGATATAGCCAAATATTAACCAGACGGCAAAAATTGCTAAAAGCAGGTTCCAGAGCTGAGGGGAGCACTCGGCTTGCAAATACTTATTCAGCAGCACACGGCTGGATTAGCCGGATCGCCAAGGTCACAGGGCATGACACTAATGATCTTGAGTCAAAAATAGCAGAAGCTATAAACACTCAGCCTCCTAATATGGATGAATCTTTAAGGCCGAGTATACAAAGGGCTTTCGCCACTGAGGATGGCGACATGATCATCACCGGAGGGATGGAGACTATATTGGATGACGTACTCACGCTTGAGTTGCGCAAACCTGAATGGAGTGAGAATGATGCCTCGAATATCGCTATTGCCATCACCCAAGGAGATGACCCTTGGATTGTAAGGCAATCGCCGCTTCCGTCACCACCGTCGTTTGATTGGCCAGAACAGAAGGAAGTTGAGAATTGGCTGGATTCCAAAACAGACAATGGGGAGGTGCTCAATCGGCTGAGGCTTCTTACCAGGGGAGACGATTTACAGGATGGGCAGGTTACTCTGGGAAGTTACCTCCGGTTGTTCACATCTCATTACGATTTCGAGATGTGGTATTGGCTCGAACATGTTCGTTCCGAAGGCAACGTGGCAAGTAGGGCACCGCTCTGCCCGTCGGGAAGGTGTTTTCAATTATTTTTGTCTGACAGGTTTGAACCGCAACCAGCAGGCCGCGCGCCGCTTGTTTTTTTCTCCCGTTCGTTTCTCTCGCTTTCCTTCAGCACATTGGAGATAATCCCGGCAAAACTTCTTCAAGAGCACCTTAGATGGGAACCTTCGGCTGAGAACCCACTTGTGTGGCATAAGGATGGTCGTATCATAGCCAAATACGAAAGATACCACGGCCCACTAAATTACAACTGGAGTCGGAGACATATGCGGAAGCCGACCCTTTCCCGCTGGGTGGTGAGCGCCGAGGAGTTAGCCAAGATTCCTCGCCTTGCACCCCAGTGGATGCACGAGACATACTCGTTCTCGGAGGATTAGAATGTCCGTTAACACACAAAACAATCAGGTCTTGAATGAAACAGTGGAAATTAGAACGCCAAACCGTTAAATTATTTGAGTCCGACGTGGCCGCCGGCGACAAGATTCCGCGCAAAGGCGGGCCGGGCATCACCCGCTCGGACCTGCTGGTGATCAACAAGATCGACCTGGCCCCCCTGGTGGGCGCCTCGCTGGATGTGATGGAAAGGGATGCCCTCAAAATGCGCGGCGACAAACCCTTTCTCTTCACCAACATGAAGACAGGCCAGGGAATCGATGCTATCATCGCTTTTATCGTCCAAGCGGGCATGCTGGCCGATGCCAAGGGCCGTTAGGCCATGGCTGCCCGCGTCCGGTCCGCAGCAATCCGCCGCCAGGGAGGAGTACTATCAAGATGGAGACCTTCGATTCGTATGATCCGGGGGATTTTTACGACGAGTTGATCGATGCCGAGGGCCACGCCCGCCCCGGCGCCCGCCTGCTGGTGAACAAGATCAATTCCCTGCCGACGGGCGACCTGACCATGCGCCAGAAAGCGGCCGAGGCCCTGCTGCTCAAGATGGGCATTACCTTCAACGTCTACGGCCGGGACGAGGGCACCGAAAAGATTTTTCCCTTCGACATCATTCCGCGCATCGTGGCCGCCGGCGACTGGGAGCAGATCGAAAGCGGGCTCAAGCAGCGCATCTTCGCCCTCAACGCGTTTATCCAGGATATCTATAACGGCAAACAGATTCTCAAAGACAAGGTGGTTCCCGAAGAGCTGATCCTCACCAGCCGCACCTACCGCAAGGAGTGCGAGGGATTCACCCCGCCCCGGGGCATCTGGTGCCACGTGACCGGCACCGACCTGGTGCGCGACCGCGACGGGCGCTTCTACGTGCTGGAAGACAACCTGCGCTGTCCCTCGGGGGTCTCCTACGTGCTGGAAAACCGCCAGGTGCTCAAGCGCACCTTTCCCCAGGTGTTCGAGGCCTCCCGGGTGCGGCCGGTGGACGACTATCCCTCCAAACTGCTTGAGATGCTCTCCTATCTGGCCCCCGAACATGTCCAGGCGCCCACCATCGGCGTGCTGACCCCCGGCATCTACAACAGCGCCTACTTCGAGCACTCGTTTCTCTCCCAGCAGATGGGCGTGGAGTTGGTGGAGGGCCAGGACCTGGTGGTGGCCGACGGCTTCGTGCACATGCTCACCACCAAGGGCCTCAAGCGCGTGGATGTGCTCTACCGGCGCATCGACGACGACTTCATCGACCCGCAGGTCTTCCGCCCCGACTCGCTGCTGGGGGTCCGGGGCCTCATCGGCGTGTACAAGGCCGGCCGCGTCGCCATGGCCAACGCGCCGGGCACCGGTATCGCCGACGACAAGGTGATCTACGCCTATGTGCCCAAGATCATCAAATACTACACCGGCCAGGAGGCCATCCTGCCCAACGTGCCCACCTACATCTGCGGTGACCCCGCGGACCGGGCCTATGTGCTGGCCCACCTGGACCAGTTGGTGGTCAAGGCCGCCAACGAGTCGGGTGGCTACGGCATGCTGGTGGGGCCCCACGCCAGCGCGGCCGAACGGGACGCCTTTGCCGCCAAGATCCAGGCCGAACCGCGCAACTACATGGCCCAGCCCACCATTTCACTCTCCCGGGTGCCCACCATCGTGGGCGACCGCATCGAGGGGCGCCACGTGGACCTGCGGCCCTACGTGCTCTTCGGCGAAGAGATCTACGTGCAGCCCGGCGGCCTGACCCGGGTGGCCTTGACCAAAGGATCGCTGGTGGTCAACTCTTCCCAGGGCGGTGGAAGTAAAGACACGTGGGTGTTGGGCGGCGAAACCATAACAAGTTAAAGGCTGAAAGAGGCAAGTTCAGGAGGCAAACCGATGCTCAGCCGTGTGGCCAACTCGATCTACTGGATGTGCCGCTATATCGAACGGGCCGAAAACGTGGCCCGTTTCATCAGCGTCAATCTCAACCTGGTGCTGGACATGCCCTCGGAAAAGGGCAAGCACTGGGAGCCGCTGGTCATGACCACCGGCGACCAGGCCTTCTTCGATAAACACCATCCGGACTACAACCGGGAGACGGTGATCCGCTTTCTGACCTTCGAGCGGAACTATCCCAACTCCATCCTGGCCTGCGTGGCGGCGGCCCGGGAGAACGGCCGATCGATCCGCGAAATCATCTCCTCGGAGATGTGGGAGCACCTGAACACCTTCTACCTGGAGCTGGCCGACGCCAAAAGCCCGCGCTTCGCCCTGGAAGATCCCCACCGCTTCTTCAAGATCATCCAGATGCGCAGCCACCTCTTCACCGGCCTGATGGACTGCACCATGAGCCACGGCGAAGCCTGGAACTTCGCCCGCATCGGCATGATGATCGAACGGGCCGACAAGACCTCGCGCATCCTGGACGTGAAGTACTTCATGCTGCTGCCCCAGGCCGAGCTGGTCAACACCCCCATCGACAACATCCAGTGGACGGCGGTGCTCAAATCGGCCAGCGCCTTCGAAATGTTCCGCAAGGCCCATCACCACATCACCCCCCGGGGCGTGGCCAACTTCCTGATCTTCGACAGCCAGTTTCCGCGCTCGATCCGCCACTGCATCTCCAAGGCCATGGTCTGCCTGCACCGCATCGGCGGTTCCGCGCCCGGATCGGTGCACAACGAGGCCGAAAAGCGGCTGGGCCGCCTGGAGGCCGACCTGGCGTACACCGACATCGACGAGGTGGTCCACCAGGGCATGCACGAGTACCTGGACAACCTGCAGACGCGCCTCAACCGGGTGGACATGGCCATCGGCACCACCTTCTTCAATCTGAAACCCTTGATCGAAACCGCCACCAACGAACAGTAGGAAGGAGCAGCCGTGGGAATCCACGTCGCCCTGAACCATAAGACCGCCTATCGCTACGACCGCCCGGTGAGCCTCGGCCCCCAGACGGTGCGGCTCCGGCCGGCGCCCCACTGCCGCACGCCGATCCTGAGCTACTCGCTGACGGTGACGCCGAAAAAGCATTTCATCAACTGGCAGCAGGACCCCTTCAGCAACTTCCTGGGCCGCCTGGTCTTTCCGGAAAAGACCACCGAATTCCAGGTAGAGGTGGACCTGGTGGCCGAGATGATCATCATCAACCCCTTCGACTTCTTTCTGGCGCCCGAGGCCGATCGCTTCCCCTTGACCTATGAGGCGACGCTGGCCACGGACCTCTTCCCCTATCTGGCGCGCCAACCGGCCGGCCCCAAGCTGGCCGCCTACCTGGCCGGCATCGACCGCGGCCCCCGGCAGACCATCGACTTTCTCGTGGACTTGAACCGCCGCTTGAGCCAGACGATCCGCTATCTCATCCGCCTGGAACCCAACGTGCAAAGCTGCGAGCAGACCCTGACCCTGGGCAGCGGCTCGTGCCGGGACACGGCCTGGCTGCTGGTGAACCTGTTGCGCCATCTGGGCCTGGCCGCGCGCTTCGTCTCGGGCTACCTGATCCAGCTTGCGCCCGACGTCAAATCCCTGGACGGCCCCTCCGGGCCGGCGAGCGACTTCACCGACCTGCACGCCTGGACCGAGGTGTACCTGCCCGGCGCCGGCTGGGTGGGCCTGGACCCCACCTCGGGCCTTCTGGCCGGCGAGGGGCACATCCCCCTGGCCTGCTCGCCCGAGCCCCAGACGGCGGCGCCCATCAGCGGAGCCCTGGACGAATGCGAGGTCGCCTTCCACCACCAGATGAGCGTGCGGCGCATTCTGGAAGCGCCCCGGGCCACCCGACCCTACCCGGAGGAGATCTGGCAGGCCATCGAGGATCTCGGCGACCGCGTGGATGGCGTGCTGGCGGCGGCCGACGTGCGCCTCACCATGGGCGGCGAACCCACCTTCGTCTCCATCGACGACATGGACGGCGCCCAGTGGACCACCGCGGCCCTGGGCGAAGAAAAGCAGCGGCTGGCCGAATCCCTGATCTTAAGCCTGCGGCGCCAGTGGGCGCCGGGCGGTCTGCTGCATCACAGCCAGGGCAAATGGTATCCGGGCGAATCCCTGCCGCGCTGGGCCTTGGGATGCTACTGGCGCGCCGACGGCCAACCGGTGTGGCAGGACGACCGCTGGCTGGCCGACACCGCCAAGGATTACGGCTTCGGCGCGGGCGACGCCCAACGCTTCATCGAGACCCTGGCCGACGCCCTGGGGGTCAGCCGGCGCTACATCCGCGAAGGCTACGAAGATATTCTTTACTTCCTGCACCAGGAGCAACGCCTGCCGGTCAACGTGGACCCCGGCGACCCGCGCCTGGACGATGCCGAGGAGCGGGCGCGCCTGGTGGAAACCTTCCGGCGCGGCCTGGGGGCGGTGGTGGGGTATGTGCTGCCGTTGCAGTATGGTTCGTGGAAGAGCGGTCCCTGGCCGTTCCGGGGCGGCCGCATGTTTCTGCTGCCCGGGGACTCGCCGGCCGGCTTGCGCCTGCCCCTGACGTCGCTGCCCTGGGTCGCGCCGGCCGACCTGGCCGTGGATTATCCCCTGGACCCCCTGGCCGAGCGCGGCCCCCTGCCCGATCCGCACGCGGGCCAGCCGTTTCTCGAAGGCCATGCCGCGCAAGGGGCGGGCGCCGGCGTGCGGCCCCAGCCCCCGGCCTTCGACGATCCCGCGCCGGTGGCCGGCGAATCGGCCGCCTGGTTGGTGCGCACGGCCCTGTGCGTGCAGCCCCGGAGCGGCCGGCTGTATGTTTTCATGCCGCCCATCGCCGCCCTGGAGGGGTACCTGGAGCTGATCGCCGCCATCGAACGCACCGCCGCGCAAACCGGATTGCCGGTGGTCATCGAGGGCTATACGCCGCCTTACGATCCACGCCTGAAATACCTGAAGATCACCCCGGACCCGGGCGTCATCGAAGTCAACATTCAGCCCATGCACACTTGGCGCGAAATGGTGGCCTGCACCACGGCCCTGTACGAAACGGCCCGCCGGACGCGCCTGGGCACCGAAAAGTTCATGCTCGACGGACGCCACACCGGCACCGGCGGCGGCAACCACATCGTGCTGGGCGGCGCCACGCCGGCCGACAGTCCCTTTCTGCGCCGGCCCGACCTGCTGCGCAGCCTGATCACCTTCTGGAACAACCATCCTTCGCTCTCGTTTCTCTTCTCCGGGCTCTTCATCGGCCCCACCAGCCAGCAGCCGCGCATCGACGAGGCCCGCCACGACAGCCTCTACGAGCTGGAGATCGCCTTTGCCGAACTGGACCGCCAGACCGCCCCGGGCCGCCCCTGCCCGCCCTGGCTGGTGGACCGCCTCTTCCGCCACCTGCTGGTGGATGTCACCGGCAACACCCACCGGGCCGAGTTCTGCATCGACAAGCTCTACTCGCCGGACAGCGCCGCCGGCCGCCTGGGGCTCGTGGAGCTGCGTGCCTTCGAGATGCCGCCCCACGCCCGCATGAGCCTGGCCCAGCAACTGCTGCTGCGCACATGTGTGGCCTGGTTCTGGCAAAGCCCCTATCGCCGGCCGCTGGTGCGCTGGGGCACCCGGCTGCACGACCGCTTCATGCTGCCGGCCCTGGTACGCGAAGATTTCGGCGACGTGCTCCAGACGCTCGCCGAGGCCGGATTCCCGCTGTCCATGGAGTTCTTCCATCCCCATTTCGAATTCCGCTTCCCGGTCTACGGCCAGGTCGTCTGCCAGGGCCTGACCGTCGAACTGCGCCAGGCCCTGGAGCCGTGGCATGTGCTGGGCGAGGAGCCGGGCGCCGGCGGCACCGTGCGCTACGTGGACGCGTCGGTGGAGCGGCTGCAGGTCCAGGTGACGGGCATGACCGGCGACCGCCACATCGTGGTCTGCAACGGCCGGCGCGTGCCCCTGCACCCCACCCGACAGGCCGGGGTCTTCGTGGCCGGCATCCGCTACCGCGCCTGGCAGCCGCCGGCCTGCCTGCATCCGACCATCGGCGTGCACGCCCCCCTGACCATCGACCTGTTCGACACCTGGACCGGCCGGGCCGTGGGCGGCTGCACCTATCATGTGGGCCATCCGGGCGGCCGCAACCACGAGACGTTTCCGGTCAACAGCTACGAGGCCGAAGGCCGGCGCCATGCGCGCTTCATCCCCGGCGGCCACACCCCCGGCCCACGGCCGACGCCGCCCGAACCGCAACCCAATCCCGACTTTGCGTACACCCTTGATTTGCGACGGTGAACGGACTAAATCTGTCCAGGCGCCGCTGGGGGCCAATCGAAGGAAGGTGAGTCAGCAACGGCATGAACGACATCCATCAGCCCGGGCCGATCCGGCCCCGACCCGCGCCGGCATCCCTGTTCAATGCGGCGGACTTCCCGGAGCACGCCTTCCGGGAGGCCTTCGACGCGGGGGGCTCGCCCCGGGGCCACTGGCAGCCTGTGACGGCGGCCCTGGAAGCCATTGCCCCCGAGGAGCTCAACCAGCGCCAGGAGCGGGTCCGGCGCATGCGCCACGAGGACGGCGCCACCTTCAACCCCTTCGACGATCCCAGCGGGCGCGGCACGCCCTGGGCCCTGGAGATGATCCCGCTGCCCATCCCGGCCGGAGAGTGGGCCGAGGTGGAGACCGGGCTGGTCCAGCGGGCGTTGCTGCTGGAACGGATTCTGGCCGATGTCTACGGCCCCCAGAACCTGCTCAAGGAGGGGCTGCTGCCGGCCGAACTCGTCTATGCCAACCCCAATTTCCTGCACGCCTGCCACGGCATCGTACCGGCCGGCAAGCGCTTCCTGACCTACTATGCGGCCGATCTGTACCGCGGGTCGGACGGCCGCTTCCAGGTACTGCGCGATTACGGCGCCAACCCGGCCGGTCTGGGGTATGCCCTGGAAAACCGTATCGTCCTGTCGCGGGTCTTTTCCGAGCTCTACCACCAGACCCAGATCCGCCGCCTGGCCCCGTTTTTCCAGACCTTGCACCGCAGCCTGATCCAGCGGGCGTCGCTGCGCCACCAGGACCCGGGCATCGTGCTGCTGTCGCCCGGACCCGAGAGCCGCATCTACTTCGAGCACGCCCTGCTCTCGCGCTACCTGGGCTACCCGCTGGTGGAAGGCGAGGACCTGACCGTGCGCAACGGCCAGGTGTTCCTCAAGAAGCTGGCCGGCCTGGAGCCGGTGGAGGCCATCGTCCGCCACATCGCCGACGGCGCCAGCGACCCGTTTGCCCTGCGCCGGGAAGCGGCCGGCGGGGTGGCCGGGCTGATCCAGGCCTTTCGCGAGCAGCGGGTGGAAATCGTCAACCCCATCGGCAGCGGGTTCGTGGACACGCCGGTCCTGCCGCTCTTCCTGCCTGAGTTGTGCCGCCGGTTGACGGGCGAGGCGCTGCGCCTGGAGAGCCACCCGGGCTGGTGGTGCGGACGCGAAGATGAACGCCGTCACGTGCTGGCCAATCCGGGACAGATGCGCATCGGCCCGGCCATGGCACGCACGGGTGCCGCCCCGCAACTGCACGACCTGACCGCGGCCATGGCGGCCGCGCCCCACCTGTTCATGGCCCGCCCGCCGGTGGCGCCGGCCACGGTGCCTGCCTGGGACCAGGGACGGGTCCGGCCCCGCTACGCCCTGCTGCGGGTGTTTGCCTGCGCCACGGAACAGGGTTTCGCCGTCATGCCCGGCGGCCTGGCCATCACCGCCGCCGATGTGGCCACCGTGACCGGCGAAACGCCGGAACTGCAACGCAGCAAGGATATCTGGGTGCTTTCCGATCAACCGGTGGAACCATTCAGTCTGATGAGCGGCCTGCGCACCGTGGCCGAGTTCCGGCGCGGCAGCGACCTGCCCAGCCGGGTGGCCGACCATCTGCTCTGGCTGGGGCGCTATCTGGAACGGGCCGAGGGGCTGGTGCGGCTGCTGCGCTCGCTCTTCCGCCGCCTGGCCGGCGAGGCCGGCCTGGCCGACATCCCCGAACTGGCCTACCTGCTCGATATCCTGCGAGCGGAAAATGCCATCCCCCCGGCCCCTGCGGACGCCGCCGGCCCGCCCCGCTACCGGGAGCTGACCACCCAGCTCAAGGCCGCCCTATTTCAAAAGGAGCGTCCCGAAACGGTGGTGGCCATCCTCAAGCGCGTGCAGGAGGCGGCCCGCAATGTGCGCGACCGGCTCTCCCTGGATGCCTGGCGGGCCATCAACCACCTGGATGGCTTTGCCGACAATCAGACCGGCGACCCGCTGGAGCTGCTCAACGACACGCTGTTCACCCTGAGTGCCTTCAGCGGCCTGGCCATGGAGAGCATGACCCGGGGATTGGGGTGGCGCTTCATGGACATGGGACGCCGGGTGGAGCGCGCCCTGAACCAGACCGCCCTGATCCGCATCGGCCTGATCCCGTTGTGCGCCGAATCCCGCGGCGCCCTGGAGGCCTTGCTGGAGGTCTCCGACAGCATCATGACCTACCGGGCCCGCTACCGCACCTCCTTCCAGTTGGCGCCCATATTGGATCTGCTGTTGTTGGACGAGAGCAATCCCAAATCCCTGGCCTTCCAGCTCAGCCAACTGTCGGCCCATGTGGAGCACCTGCCCCGGCCGGGCGACCGACGCTTCGCCACGCCCGAAGAGCGCATGACCCTGGAGATGCTTACGGCCGTGCGGTTGCTGGATCTGACCGGCCTGCGCTGCGACGAGGGCGGCGAAAAGAGTACTTCCCTGGCGGCATTCCTCCACACCATGGAAAACCGCCTCAAGGCCTTTGCCCAGCAAATCACGGCCCACTACCTGAGCCGGGTGCTCTCCACGCCCCATTTCTCGGCCATCCGGGGTACGCCGGAACCATGAGATACCGCATCGCCCATACGACGGCCTACCGCTATTCAGAGCCGGCCTCGCTCTCCCAGAACGAACTGTTCCTCTCCCCCCGGATCACGGCCACCCAGGAAGTACTTCAAAGCCGGCTGGCCATCACGCCCGAACCCCAATACCTGCACCGGCGCACCGATTACTTCGGCAACCTCGCTCATGTCTTCATGGTCCAGCAGCCCCACCACGAGTTGACCATGACCGCCACCAGCCTGGTGCAGACAACGCCCCCGGACCCGCCCCCGGGCATCACACCCCCGTGGGAAACCGTGGCTCAGCGCCTGGCGCGCCGTGAGCATCCGCCCGAACTGGAGGCCTGTCAGTTCGTGTTCGCCAGTCCGCTGGTCACTGTCTCGGCCGGCGCGCGGGCCTATGCGCAGCCCTCCTTCCCGCCGGGAACGCCCGTGCTGGCCGGGGCCGTGGCGCTCATGGGCCGCATCTTCCGGGAGTTCAAATACGACAAGACGGCCACCACCGTGGACACCTGCGTGGACCAGTTGCTGGCCGACCGCAAAGGGGTGTGCCAGGACTTCGCCCACCTGGCCATCAGTTGCATGCGCAGCCTGGGGCTGGCCGCCCGCTACGTGAGCGGCTACCTGGAGACCCAGCCGCCGCCGGGCAAGGCCAAGCTCATCGGCGCCGATGCCTCCCACGCCTGGATCGCCCTGTATGTGCCCGACTTCGGGTGGGTGGATCTCGACCCCACCAACAACCTGCCGGCCGGCGAGCGCCACATCACCCTGGCCTGGGGCCGGGACTACGGCGACGTCACGCCGGTCAAAGGCGTGGTCATGGGTGGCGGGGTGCACACCCTCACGGTGAGGGTGGATGTGACCGCGGAGACCACGCGCCTTGACCCCCTTTAGAAAAGAGAGGGGACGACATTTATGAGGGCTTTCCAGGGACCCTGGCTGCCCACGAAGCGGTATTCACCAAATGACTGGCCGGATCGATGGCCTCCGCCCGCGCGCCGCGGCCCAGCCGCCGGGGCAGAGGGCGGACAGCCCTTTTGAAATTATTCGTATTCCTGATCGCAACAATTTGATGCAGAGGCAGTAATAAGCAATATGGAAATAATTGAACTAAAAGCTCTTGAAGGAAAGTATCTTTCGTCTGTTGAAAGCAATATCATGAACCCGGTAACAGAATGGCTCAATCCCAAATTGATATTCGTTGATGAGAATAGAATGGAATGTGAATTTGTAGTCAGGCCGGAAATGGCGGACCCACTGGGCATTCTTCATGGCAGCATCAGGGCGGCAATGTTATGTGACGTGCTTGGGATATTGGCCAATCACCCCGGGGATGGGGTCTCAGCCATTACCACCGGCATGAATATAGATTTTATCGGCAAAGCGTACATTGGAGAGAAGGTAAGAGTAATTGCAGAAGTAACAAACAAGGGAAGCAGTTTGGTATATATGTCCGGAAAGATATTGAACGAAAAAGAACAAATTGTGGCCAAGGGATCCACAAGGCTCTTTGTCCTGAAGAAAGAACGGGAAAAAGCGCGAGAAAATCATAAATAAAATCGCATGCCCAAATGGCTCGCAGGGTCGCCTGGTCATGGTTTGGGCGTATTCTGGCGCTGAATTCTCATTTGCGAAGTCACCCCCCTGCCCGCCTGTAATGCGCAGCGTTGTTATTACGAAAGCAGTATTCCCATATGCAACAAATCAGCTCGCCTTGCCCAGACAACAATTTCCTTGGCGAACATGCGGAACTGATCCTGTCGAGCCTGTTGCGAATGACGGGCAGGAATCTGGTCGATCCCGCGCATTCGGATAAAGATCGCTATCGGTCCTTGTTCGAGGCGCCATTTTGTGTCGTGTCGCACAATACCGAGGCGGATCCCGTCTTCAACTATGGAAACAGGGTCGCCTTAAACCTCTTCGAAATGGAATGGGATGCTTTTACAAAGTTGCCATCGAGGCTTTCCGCAGAGCCGCAAATCAGAGATGAAAGAGAAAGATTGCTCGTGCGTGTAAAGCAATATGGTTTCATCGACGACTATAAAGGGGTGCGCGTATCTTCTTCAGGAAAGCGGTTTTTCGTTGAAGAATCCATTGTCTGGAACATGATGGATGCAAATGGCACGTATCGCGGGCAAGCGGCCGTTTTATTCAAATGGTCCAGGCTATGACCGCCTTGGCGATAGCCGGAGCGGATTTGGTTCCCGCACCAGCGCAGTCCACGGACAAGTTGCGCAGCACATTGATAAAAACCATCTTCCGGCCAAAAAGAATTAACGCCGCCCAAAGAGCATAGGGGGCGACCAACCCAAGATCTACGGGCAGTCTTTAATGGCATTTTGTGGGTCTTGCGCACAGGGGCGCCCTGGAAGGATATGCCCCAGCGGTATCCTGCCAACCAGACATGCCATCGGTGGTTCCAGCGATGGGTTGAACTTGGAGATGGCTTGCATTGAACGTGCTATGTCAGGGGATCGGTTGAAGGGTTTGGGTGCAATGCACACGATGCTTAATCCAAAGCAGTTAGGATTTTTATCAAACCTGGACCGAATCTTTCCCAGGTTTTTTCAAGACCTCCTTGGTCATTTTCTTCGGTGCAAATAATAGGAGTATTATTGTCAAACCATCCCCACTGACTTAAGCCTCCCGGTGTGGGGTAACCAACGGAGTTTTGTAAGGGGTAGCCCGAAGATTCGCACAGGGCTTTAGCGTAGGGTTCTCCAGGTGGACCGGAAAGGACAACACAGGGCTTCCATGAATGAAAGTGAATAATCAGCCGAGGTTTCGTTTTTTTGACCCAAGCGACAACGGCTTGAATTTCGGGTTCACTACCCGGCGAGGGGCCCGGATAGTATCTGGGTTGATCAAACTCAGCCGACCAGTTTTTGCTGGGATAGTTTCTATTCAAATCGACTCCATTACCATTCACCCGCTGAGAAGCTTTAAAACCGTCAGGATTTAAACAGGTTACAAGGGAAACAGACCACTTTAAAGGGCTTCGATTTTGTTCGAGCCACTTCAAAGTCTGTTCTGCCAAGTGAACGCCTTCGGGTTCATCCCCATGAACCCCACCCATCATTAAAATATGCGGTTTGCCGGGTTTTAGAAGCAGGTCTTCATCATGGAAAATAGCAATCGTGTTGTTCTTTCTAGACACTGCCCAGTCAGAGATTTTTAAAAGCTTCATAGCGATAAAAATACTCGGGAAATTTTAGGATGTCGACTGGCCCCCCATAGAAACCTCGATTTTTTTCAGTGAAAGGGTCTGTTGCCAGTCCTTCCAGATTGTCTCATATCGCAGGTTTCAGGGGGGCCTGTGATTCCCTCTATCATTCATCCTTCTTCAGCGGTGCCCCCGCGAGATACCTCGCCTGCAGTCGCCGCATACCGGATAGCCATCGATCGTAATCGGCCGTTTTTCGCTGCATATACTGTTTGACTTCCGGATGGGGCAAAATGAGGAAGCCCTCTTTTTCCAGACCCTCGAATACTGCATCGACCAGTTGATCGGGTTCCATCATGCCGTCCACGGCAGCGACGCCACCTTGCGTATCGGCCGTCATGGCCGTGCGGACCGCCTGGGGACAAAGCGCGAAGACTTTGATTCCCTGGTCTCCGTAAGTAATCGCCAGGCTTTCCGCCAGGCCGACGGCCGCGTGCTTGGTGACCGAGTAGGGAATGGACCCGATCTGGCTGAGCAGTCCGGCGGCGGATGCCGTGATCATGATGCCGCCGCCGCCCCGGGAGATCATTCCGGGGATGACCGCCCGGGCCACAAAAATATGGGCAAGCACGTTAATCTCCCAGATGCGCTGCCACTCCGCATTGGAAACTTCGTGTCCTCCGATCGCCAGAATGCCCGCATTGGAACAGAACAGATCGATGGGGCCGAATTTTTCTTCTGCAAAACGGACCAGGCCGATAATATCTTCTTCCTTTCGGACGTCGCACCTGAAGGGAAGCGATCCCGTGATCCCTTTGGAAGTACGCGTCGCGCCCGCCTCGTTCACATCCGCTACGACGACACCCTTGGCGCCCGCCTGCGCGAACCTTCTGCACAATGCTTCGCCGATTCCGGAAGCACCGCCGGTCACAACCACTATTTTATCTTTGATATCCATTAGTTCAACCTCCTTAGACAATTCAAAAATCGCACATACCACCGTCGTAAGCCGAATCCCCCAGGCCAAGGCCCCACCCAATCAAGAATCATTTCAAAACAGGTGGTTGCAATGAGCGCAATAAACTTGAAAATTGGGTCATTGTCAAGAAATGAGGCCCACCGGCGAACCGGACCACGAACTGAACACGCGTGGCGTTGAGTCGGCGCCAATGAATGCGCTGCATCCCCTTAAGCGGATCCGATATTGCCCGACCCGTTGCCTTGGGTGTATTTGTGAAGGCACCGGCACGCGGACCGGGATACAAAATCCCAATAAGCAGACGAGCAATGATAAACACGTTGGCCATAGGCAATTATCGATCGATTCTCAACCTGGTGGTACCCCTGGGAAAGCTCAATGTCATCACAGGGCCCAACGGCAGCGGTAAGTCCAACTTCTATCGCGCCCTGCGTCTATTGGCGGAAACCGCCCAGGGCGGTGTGGTCAATGCGCTGGCCCGCGAGGGGGGATTGAAGTCCACCTTCTGGGCCGGACCGGAAGAAATCTCCCGCAGAATGCGCGCAAGAGAGGTGCCGGTGGAAGGCAGCCGGCGCAAGAAGCCCGTTCGCTTGCATCTTGGATTTTCCGGAGAAGAACTGGGCTATGCCATATCCCTGGGATTGCCCACGCCCTCCACTTCGGCTTTCGGCCTGGACCCGGAGATCAAGCGGGAATGTATCTGGGCGGGCCCCTTTTTACGCCTGGGAAGCCTTCTGGTGGATCGCGACGGCTCGGTGATCAAGGTCCGTTCGGGCCGAAGCTGGGACGTCGCTTCCAAGCACATCAACGCTTTTGACAGCATGTTCAGCCAGGTGGCGGACATGAACACGATGCCGGAAGTTTTTCGGATGCGCGAAACCATCCGGCATTGGCGGTTCTACGATCACTTCCGGACCGACCGCGATGCTCCCGCGCGCCTGCCACAACTGGGAACGCGCACCCCGGTGCTGCATCACGATGGCCGGGATCTGGCGGCGGCCCTGCAGACCATCCGGGAAATCGGCGACCGACATGCGCTGGAAGAGGCCATCCGCGACGCCTTCCCCGGCGCTGCCGTCGATATCCGCTTCGAGCAGGATACGCGCTTTTCCGTGGAGTTCCACCAGGAAGGAATTTTGCGACCGCTGTCCAGCGCGGAGTTGTCCGACGGCACCTTGCGCTATCTCCTGTGGGTGGCGGCCCTGCTGACCCCCCGCCCCCCATCGCTGATGGTATTGAACGAGCCGGAGACGAGTCTGCATCCGGACCTGTTGCCCGCCCTGGCCCGGCTCATTATCCGCGCATCAGCCTCGACCCAGGTCTGGGTCGTCACCCACGCAGCCAGACTCATCGCGGCACTGCAATCAGACAGCAATTGTCATTCGATCCAGTTGGAAAAGGATCTGGGACAGACACGGGTGATGGATCATCAAGACTGCTCCGACGAACCGCCTTGGCATTGGCCGGAGTGAAAAAAACGCTCGAAGCTTTTAGTGGATCAGCCTTATTCAGACGCTATGGGCCTTTTAAATTCGGCCCAATTGAGACTGCAAAAGCCAGTCCTATTTCTATCTTCAACATCAGGCCGATTCACGATAGCCGGAACCCTCACATCTGAGTAGCATACGAATGACAGGTATATCAGCATGATCGTAATAACAGGGAACGACGACCAATAAAACACTCCATTGAGGAATACCATGAATACTGCCTCCTTTATTGAACCCAAGATCGAAAAAATTCTCAGCGGCGTTAAACAGACTATAGAACAAGGGATGCAGAAACAATCTGATGTAACATGGGCCTTTGCCGTATGTGAGTATGATCGCTTTGCCGAAGATCTGGCCAAATTGGGGCGGGATGCCGTAAAGGGCCTTATCACCTATGCCCGCGGCACCAATTTGGACCGCCGCATTTGTATTCTCATGGCACTGGGCAAGATTGGATCGAACGCCGCCACCGACTATTTTATTGAAGCATTGCAATCCAATGTCATGCTCGAAAGAGAGTACGCGGCCATAGGGCTAGAAAAAGTTGCTGATCCCAACGCCTTGGAAGAGTTGAAAAAAGCGATAGAAACGGAAACGCAGATCCGGGGTAGCCTTTACAGGGCCATCATTGCCATTGCCGATGACAGCACTAAAACTCTTTTTATGAAGGCTTTGGAAGATGAATCCCCTGAAATCAGAAGGACCGCTATCTCTCATTTTGCGCAAACGCCCGGTGACGATGTGCTTCACATCCTCCTCAAAGCTTTGCACGATAAACAGATGGGGGTCGTATACGGTGCTGTGCGTGGGCTGAAACTCTATGGTGAATCCATCGTAGATGACCTGATCGAGAAGACCACTGCTAAGGGTACGTATGTTCGTGCAGCGGCAGTGCAGCTGTTGGGGGACATCAAAAGCGACAAGGCCGTTGAACCTTTATGTCAACTACTCCAACAAAGCAATAATAAGGCGCTCAGAGCCGACATCGCCCTTTCGCTAGGCAAGATAAAGTCCCCAGTAGCAGTCAAATTCCTTTGCAAAGCACTTAAAGACCCCGACTCAAAAGTACGAGCCAATGCGGCCGAGGCTCTGGGCCAAATAGGCTCACCGGATGCGACCTACGATTTGGAGGCCTCTTTATACCTGGAAGGTTTTGATTATAACGGCCTTGTTGGGAATCAAGCCACGATTGCTCTGGGGAAAATCAAAACACCGTTTTCGACAAAGGCCCTCATCAAAGCGCTCCAGCATAAAGATGGTGAAGTGAGACGACATGCGGCTGACGGCCTGAAAAAGCATAAGGCCATTGACGCTATCCCCGCCATTGAAGAGGCGCTATCTCACGAGAAGCATGATAGTCATAGAAAAATAATGGAAAACGTGCTGTTTCAACTCAAAAAAAGCAAGGCGGTCGCAGACCGGAATAAGCCCAAGGATAAAAAGGTTTCCACCAGTGACGATGCAGCCGTTCAGCTGAAAAGTGAAGACCCCACCATCAGAAAAAAGGCAATCGCCGTCATAAAGAAAAAGGGGTTACCTGAAGAAGTATCTGCCATCGAACCATTGCTCTTTGACGACGATGCACAAGTCAGAAAAGAGGCCGCGGAAGCCATCAAGGCGATTGATCCGCACAGGACCGTCATCGATTCCAAGAATCAATTGGAAGCCGCGGATGGCACAAAATTACCATACATGATAGAGGCTCTGGGGATCATGGGCGATGACTCTTCTATTGAACCATTGTTGCCCTTTTTGGCTGATAGACGACCTCATATCCGCAGCGTAACCAAGGCTGCGCTAAAACGTCTGAAAATTTCCGATCATCTCCTGAAAAGAGCAGTGTTCGACGTTCAGATCAACGATTATTTGCATAAAGGGAATTACGGTAAGATTATTAAAACGGGCGCAGATGCTATAGCAATTCTAAGGAAGATAATGGTGGATATGGCTCATCCCCTTCAAATGAATGCGGCCTTTGCCTTATATCGATTGGATTGGGAGCCAGAGACTCTGGAAGAGAAAATATGTTACTTTGCAAGGATTTCCGATCAGGCTCAATTGGATGCAATTGCCCAGGAGGGGGTTGGAACGCTCAAACAGCTTTTTATCAAAGGGGAGCATCCGGGGCCAATCGCCAAAGCATTGGCAAGCACAGGCGCCGAAGGAATCACATTTATCATTGAAGAAAATCGTCGCTTTGTGGATCCTGTGGGGCACAACCCTGTGGTGGAAGCCCTATTGGAACATGGCAGGAATCATGTTGATCTGATGCTTGAGTATTTTGAAGGTGACACTTCACGACAGCAGACAAAGGGTTACCTCGCTCATGTTCTCGGCGCTTTTGGCACTTCCAAGGCGGTACAGCTTATCATGGAATTCTTGGAAGACGCCTTAAAAGAGACGACGCCAAGTGACAATATCAACTATTTCGCTGCGGCCAAAGCACTGGGTACCATAGGCGACAGCCGTGCCGTCCCGTTGCTTATTAAAGCATTAAAAAGCAAGCATCCTTGGCGACGGGGCGCAGCTTCGGCATTAGGCGACATTGGCAGCAAAGAGGCTGTCTTCGTCCTTCGAGATGCTGTTAAGCAAGATGATGTCAGCGTCAAAAACCTGGCTGCCGCTGCCTTAAAACAAATTGGCGTTGAGCCGGACATCGATCAGAGTGGATCGTGACGGCTCGGTCATCAAGGTGCGTGAGGCCATCCGCGATGCCTTCCCCGGCGCCGGCATCGATATCCGCATCCAGCAGGATACGCGTTTTTCCGTGGACTTATGCCAGGGAGGGAATTGCGGCCGCTTTCGAGCGCGGAACTATCTGACGGCACCCTGCGCTATCTCCTCTGGGTGGCGGCCCTGCTGACCCCCCGCCCCCCATCGCTGATGGTACTCAACGAACCGGAGACAAGTCTCCACCCTGACCTGTTGCCCGCCCTGGCCCGGCTGATCATCCGCGCCTCGGCCGCGACCCAGGTGTGGGTCGTAACGCACGCGAGCAGACTCATCGCGGCATTGCAGGCAGACCGCCATTGCCATTCGATCCAACTGGAAAAGGATTTGGGACAGACCCGAGTGATGGATCAAGATTTATCCAATGAACCGTCTTGGCATTGGCCGGAGTGATCGAAGAACGCGCGAAGCATTTTGCAGATCAGCATTCTTTGGATACTATTCTCGTATCACAGGTTTTAACAGGCCTGTGATACTCTTCACAGATCACAATTAATTTGCTGTCACCAAGTTAAGCAGACAAGCTGTAAAAAATCTTAAGTTTGTTTCCATGAGAATTTGGCAATCGCTTATCGTGTTGAAGACGACCTACCACAATTCCCGGAGATATCCTGATCCTGCTTGCGAAACTGCCGATTGCCCTTAACGAGCGGCCATCCCAAGATGAAATAAACCGTTTGTATTCAGCTGGCGGGATCAATCTGTCCCTGGCAAACACATTGGCTTCTTCCTCTTTCTCATCATCCAAACCATTGCCTTCGATGAAGATCTCCTTGCGTCCATGCTTTATGATATGGCCCGCCTCATGAAAAAAAGTGAACCACAAGTGGTCGTTACTCTTGTATCGAAGACTCAGTTGGATAATGGCCTTGTCTCCCAACCAGCGGGTTGCTCCATAGACCCCTGTTTTGGGCAATTCCGGCACAAAAACCACAGCCACCCCGGCGGATGCGCAAAGCTCCACTAATCGTTGCTGAAATACATGTGGTGGTTCGATGGTCAGATCCCGAATGGAGTCAAGAACCTCCATGAATCGATTCTTGTCAAATGGTTCGCAAGCTATTTTTCCTGCCTCAAGTTCACCCTTCCGAAGCCAGGCTGAAACCGACTCGGCACAGGTTTCAAAACGTTGCGTTTGCCTGTAAGCCACCTGATACTCCAGCCAAACCGTCTTCCACTGATCAGGGGATGCTACTCCGAAAAATCGCAGCACCTCTTTAAGTTGTGCAATTTTGTCGGTGGCCTTCGTGATCCAGCCCAACTTGATCATTTGGGCCACAGGCACTTTATTGAGCCAATCCAAAAAAGACCGCAGGCGTTGTTCTTCGGCCAAGCGGGTACGATCTTCTTGATATTGGGTTTCCAGATTATTCCAAAAATGAGCCGGCCGGCCAAGGGCACGCTCCAGTTTCAAAGCCGTTTCCGGTGTAATGGGTGCCTTGCCTTTGATGATTTCATTGATGGTTTTCTTGGTCAGTCCGGTCCTCGCGGCCAGTTCGGCCTGAGTCATGCTTGACCCGTCCAGGTAATCGCACAGCACCTCTCCAGGCGTAACCAGATAATCAGGCGCATATCGATTTAATATAGCATTAGCCATGGGTGTCCTCCACTCCCAGGATTTGAATTGCAGTGACCTGGGACCACTCCAAGCCGCCATCTTCGCGCCTCGGGACTGGATCGTGATCTGGGATAAAAATAAGCCGATAAGGATGATCCAAATCCACCGACAATTGACCGGAACGTTTTCCCTCGGTCAACTCGTGGCATCGCCCCGGAGGACTCTTCGGCGGCCAGAAATCCTTTAGACTCTGCGCGGCCCTTAGCTCTTTCATGCGAATTCTGATCTTTTTAGCTCGCAGCGTACCGTGAATTTTATCGAGTTGGGCACCCTCGTTAAAGGATTTCTCAAGCTTTTTGTTTTTAAACGATATGTCCATTTGAATTCCGAGTCAATAAATTGTTTACCTGATACGTTAATCAAATTTCAAGATGAACAAATTACCTGTATTGCTTTTGCACCCGCTGGATAATTAAGCCCGCCTGCGGTTCTCGAATGCCAATATCAATCAACTTTAACAATGATACCGATTCCAAATCATCTATGGTCTGATATTCACTTTCTATGAGTTTATCGACGGAGTTCCTTCCGACGCCTTTAGGGGTAATCCGACGATTCTTCATCGCGCCACAGATTGACGATAGGTTTTTCATCGGGAGGCAAAGATTCCAAGAATTCTTGGACATCGGCCACAACCTGCTTTGATGGCGTTTTCAACCAAGCATCGCGGCATTCGTAGCAAGCACAACAAAGGAAAATTAGATCAATATCCGTAAGTCTTCTCAAATACCCAAATCGTCGTCCCTTACGCTCCTCATATTTTCGATCCAAGTGATCAGGGCACGAAGAAATCCGGCGATTATGGCACCACTCTCCGGTGACAAGCCGCAAATAGGCACTGTTGTTCCAAGCTTGGTTGGGTGAATGAAATCCGGTTCATCTTGCTTGCGGTAAGCCAGTTTCAGGCGAACGAGTTCGTTTACTGGCCGCGAGCAGTCCACAGGGCCGAACATCACACAAGAAAACGTATGGTTTACATACTGATTCAATGGCTTTAAGCATGCTAAGCGCCCTGTGATACCCTCCAACTGCCAGTAGGTATTTTTGATTCTGCAAAACCCCAGCTACGTCTTTACTATCTTCACTTTCGCTGCGGATGATTTCTTAGTGAAGTCGATTTGGATGCAGCGGTCCTATATCTTCACCCTGATGCAGCCGAGCCGGACTCTTCCTCCCCCCGGCTATGCAGAATCAAGCCCACCGGCAGTGATTCTCCGAAAAGCGTCTGCTCTTCCTGCTGGGCGATGGGCACGACTTCTTCGAGGTAGCGTTGCTGGTCGGCCAGGTCGGGGTAGGATTCCATCCATGCCAGGACCTGCGCCTGCACCTTCGGGGCCACATCGCGGGTGCGGTCGCCGGTCTTGCGGGCCAGTTGGGCCAGAGCGGCGCCGACGGGCTTGGGGTTAGGCCACTTGCGGGCAAGGAGATCCTCGATCCAGCGGGTGGCCTCCCCAGGGGAAATGACCCGGTCGTTGGAGCCGTAGAGCAGTTCCCGCGCGCCGAGGCGCGCCAGGCTCCACAGGTGCTGGGGACGGGCCTGGCCGGGGCTCAACTGCTCCAACAGCAGGCGGCCCCACTGGATCTTGTCTTTGACATAGAGCCGCTCCAGGTTGGCCACCGCCATCCAGATTTCCAGCTGGTGCTGCATCGACAAGCGCGCCTTCTTGCCCTTCTTGGGCTGGAGCACCCTTCCCCACTCCTGGCTGAGCTGGCGCTGCTGGCCGGGCGTGAGGCCGCCGGCCACCCGCCGCCACAGGACATACCACTCGATCTGGACCTGGGGCTGGTTGGGAAAGACGGGGCCCGCGTTCTGGATTTTCCAGAGCTGCTTGAGGCGCTCGGCATCCAGGGCATCGCCGAACCCCGGACGCAGGCAGAACCCCAGCAGGTTCATCCAGCGCGCGGCATGCTCCGCACTCTGATTGAGAACAGTCATTTGATCGATCAGTAGATCGGCCAGGTGGCGCAACAACCGCAGCGGCCACTGTTCGCGGGACAGGTCCACGGCCGTGGCGATGGTCCTGGCCACCGCTTCGAGCTGCTTTTTGTCGCTGCCGCCAAAGGCGCCCCGCAGCGCCTCAGCCGCCGCGGCCAGGACCTTTTCTTCCAGAACGATCTCTTCCCGCACCGTTGATTGGGGTTCGCTGTCGCGCAGCTGAAACTGCAACTGCCAGCGATGCTCGCTGGCCAGCGAGCGGCACCAGAGCAACAGGGTGCCCATTTCGGTATATTCGGCCTCGATGCGCACGGGAATGCGGCTGCGGGTGCCTTTTTTGCCATACTGGATTACGGTAGTCAGCGGCGGCAGGGCGATGAAGCTATCGTCGATGGCGACCAGTTGGCCCATGCGGTCGCGGTTGCGGAAGCTGGAGCTGAAAAGATCGAAGCGCACCGGCTGATTGGTCAAGACCTCGAAGCGCTGGTCGCCCAACTGGATGGCACTGCCTTCGTCCAGACCGCGCTCGATCAGGCAGAGGGCCTGGGGCGCCGTGGCGGCTTCGCTGCCGGGCGCCACGCCCAGGTAGTAACTGCGCGGGCTGCCGCTGCCCACCCGCACGCCCTTGCCGATCTTGACCAGGCCGTAGTAGGCCGCCCCCAGGGCCACGGCCAGGTCGTGGTGCCGGTTCTCCAGCATCCCGGGACGCGCCGGCGCCTTGGCACCGTACCAATGGGTGATGGCATCGAGGATGCGCTGCTGGATGGGCGCCGGCGTGAGAGCGCCGCCGTTGAACAGCACCCGGTCGGGCACCGGGTCGGGCTTGCCGACCAGTTCGGCCACCTCCGCGCGGTGGCGCTCGAGAAAACGCATCAGATGGCGGGTGACGGCCGGTTCCGATTCATAGGGCAACCCAAACTCCGCGATGGCGGGGCGTTGCGCGGCCGGCCGCTCGGCTTCGGCCGAAAGGAGGGGAAAGAATCCCTCGAGAATGGTCTGCTCGATGACGGCCCGATCGAGGTCGGCGCTCAAGGTGCCGGCGATCAATCGGCTGCCGGCGCCCATCAAAGTGATGCGCTGGCGGTCGGCCTCTCCGCCGAGCACGCGCTCCTTGGCCTGGCGGCACTGGTGGCTCAAGGCCTTCCAGCGGTTGGTGTCCAGGCCCACGCGCTGCTCGCCGCGCCAGCGGGTTTCCACGCCGCGGGCCAGGGCCAGGTCCATGTTGTCGCCGCCCAGCAGCAGATGGTCGCCCACCGCGATGCGGTTGAAGCGCGGTGTGCCCCCTTCTACGGCCGTCAGCGTCACCAGGGTGAAGTCGGTGGTGCCGCCGCCCACGTCGCAGATCAGGATCAACTGACCAGGCTGGACATGGGCCTCCCACTTTTGCTCGTGGCGGGCGAGCCAACTGTAGAAGGCGGCCAGCGGCTCCTCCAGCAACGTGACGTGGCGATAACCGGCCTGGCGGGCGGCCGCCAGGGTCAGCTCCCGGGCCACCTCGTCGAACGAGGCGGGCACGGTCAGCACCACCGTCTGGTTTTCGAGAAAAAGCTCCTCCTCGTCGCCGCGGCTGTAGTTCCAGGCCTTGCGGATGTGGTCCAGGTAGGCGGCGCTGGCCTGCACCGGCGAGACCTTGTACACCTCTTCGGGCGCACCCCACGGCAGGATGCGCGCCTGACGGTCCACCCTGGCATGGCACAACCAGCTCTTGGCCGACGAGACCAACCGCGCCGGCACCTTGGCGCCCTGGTCCCGGGCCCAGGTGCCGACGAAGGCATCCTCGGGCTTGGGCCATGGATGGCGCGCGGCAGCCGGATCGATATCATAGGGCCCGGGAAGATAGAGAAACGAGGGCAGCACCGGCAGCGGCTGGAACACCCCCGGCGCCGTAAGTTGCGGCACCTTGAAGAGTTGGATCGGCTGTTTGACCGCCGGCGCCGCCAGGTCCACATAGGCCACCGCCGAGTTGGTGGTGCCCAGGTCGATGCCGATGATGAAGCGCCGGCTGCCGGGCTCAAGAGCGGCATCCGGCGCAGAGGTCTGGTTCGTGTCGGTCATGCTACCGCTCCCGTACATTCCACTCCAGCTTCCAGCGGCGCCCGCCCTCTTTGGCAACGCACCACAGCGCCAGAGTGCCGACCGCGGTGACCTGCAGTTCCAGGGTCACCGGGATCGTCTGTCCTTTTTCTCCCTCCAGGGTCGTCTCCAGGGTGGTGATGGGCTGGATCTGTCCCTCCCAATCTTCCACGATGGTGCCCACCGGATCTTCCTGACGCGTGGTCGCGCCCAGGAAATCGAAGACCACCGGCTCGCCCACCAGCAGGACAAATTCACGGTCGCCGATGGTGGCCGTGGTGCCCTCCTGCATGCCGAAGGCGGCCACGCACAACGCCTTGGTGGGGGTGGGCAGACCCGGCACGGCCGGCATGGCCGCGGCAATGCCGATGTAGTAGGAGCGGGCCAGACCGCCCCGGATGCGCACCCCCTTGCCCTGGCGCGCCAGACCGTAGCAGGCCGCGCCGCGCGCCACGGCCAGATCGTAATCCGCCCCCTCGATCTCGCGCAGGGCCACCTCCGGCGCCCACGCTTTCAGGATGGAGAGCACCTGCTGCCGGAAGAGCGCTGCTTTCATCACGCCGCCGTTGAACAGGACGGCGGTGGGCCTAATGACTGCCCCGCTTGCATCGGTACGATCGAGAAACGCCGCCAGGTGGCGGGTGATGGCCGGGTCGGCTTCGAACGGCAGGCCGAACTCCTGGATGCCGCTGCGCCGGGCGGTCTGGGGCCGATCGTCGCGGCGGCACGCCGGGAAAAAGCCCTCGTTGAGCACCTTTTCCACCATGGCGCGGGTCAATTCAGTGGAGATGGTGCCGCCGATCAGGCGGCTGCCGCGGCCCAGGATGGTCACCGGCAACTGGGAGACCTCGGAAGCGGACAGGAGGCGCTCCTTGGCACTGCGGCAGCTATGCCACAGGCCGTTCATCTGGCGGGTATCGAGTTTGGTGCCCTTCTGCGCCAATTGGCCGGCCAGGGCATAGGCCAGGGTCAGGTCCATGTTGTTGCCACCCACCAGCAGATGGTTGCCCACGGCCACCCGCTCCAGGGCCAGATCGCCCTGGGCGTCGGCCACCTGGATCAGGCTGAAGTCGCAGGTGCCGCCGCCCACGTCGCACACCAGGATCAGATCTCCCGGCGCCACCGCGTCGCGCCACTGACCCGCGCTGCGGGCGATCCAGGCGTAGAAGGCGGCCTGGGGCTCTTCGAGCAAGGTGACCCGTGGCAGACCCGCGGCCTGGGCGGCTTCCACCGTCAACTCGCGCGCCACGGGGTCGAACGAGGCCGGCACCGTGAGGAAAAGCTGCTGGTTTTCCATGGCCAGGGTTTCATCCAGGCCTGTCTCCGTGGTGGCCATGACATGGTTCCAGGCCTGGCGGATGTGGCGCAGAATGGCGGCCGACGCCCCCACCGGCGAAAGTTTGGCCGTTGCGCCGGCATCGCCCGCCGTGCCGCTCCAGGGCAGGATCGGCGCCCGGCGGTCCACCAGGGTATTGCACAGCCACGATTTGGAGGCTGAAATCAACCGGTTGGGCACCTCCTGGCCGCGCCGCTGGGCGAATTCGCCCACGGCCAGCCCGGGAGCCGGGTCCCAGGGCAAGGCCAGATCTTCACCAGGCATGCCCGGTTCGGGCGGCATCAATAGATAAGAAGGCAGCATGGGCCGCGCCTGAACCACCCCGGCATCGACCAGTTGGGGAATCTCGAACAGACGGATATCGGCATCTTCCACCCGGGCGCTCTGGGCCGCCACGTAGGCGACCACGCTGTTGGTGGTGCCCAGGTCGATGCCGATGATGTATTTGGCGTCACGCATGGTTTTACCCTATCTCCACCTCCGCCGGCGCAATGATCTCCGGCACCTGGCGGCCGGGAAAGGTCGGCAGTTCCAGTTTGCCGGCGCGCCAGCCGCGATGCTGGACCACGCCTTTGAACGGCGGCCGGCCGGTCACGTTGCCGATCAGCTTGATGGTGTTGGGATCGAAATGCTCTTCCACGGTGATCGGGTCGCCCTCGTTCTGGGCGAGCACGGCCTGGGGCGCCACATGTTTTTCAAGGGCCTTTTTGCAGTTATGGTGGATGTCGCGCACCGCCGCGCCGATCTGGGCGTCGTTGTACTGGCTCAGATCCTCGGAGAAGAAATCGAGCAGCCGCCCCTCTTTCTGCAGCACGGTCACCAGGTGCAGGTAGAGCCTTTGCCGGGTCTGCAGGGCCTGGCGTTCAAGTTCCGCGCTGGATTCGTCTTGTTTCGGCGCCGCCTTTTTCGTTCCGGGCACGGCCCGGGCAATCCCACGGCGCAACGACAGCACCATGAACACGGCGATCAGGGCAAAGCACAGCACCGAGGCAGGCACGAAATATGGCCAGAAGCACTGGGCCGCCGATTGCATCCAGGTGTCGAGCGCCACGACCTCGGCCCCGGGCTGGGCCGCGCCGGCCGCGGCGGCGACCCTGAATGACACCACCCGCAGCGCCCAGAAGGCAGCGCTATCCACCACAAGGCAGGCCAGCAGATTAAAGAGGGCGACCCGGATCACCATGGGCCGGACCGTGGGTTTGACAGTATCCATACGAAAGCGGCTCCTTTCCCTTTGCTTCGATGTTGTGCAGGAAAAGCACCCTCTTAGCATGGTTTGCAGGGGCTGTACATGAGGTTGGGGCCGCCGGCCTGATTCCGGCGACAGGGTATTGCGTCACCTCGCTTGAACCGAAACCGCCTGAAGTGATGCCAGCGTCGGACTTTTTCAGCCGTCAAATAGGTTATTCACGAAATATATTTAGGAATCCCCCATACCATGGAGCCCTTGGACGGTGGTATTGAGATGACGGTTAGGCGATTAACAATTAAGGGAGGGTATCCATGAAAAGCAAAGTCTTCTTGTTACCGGCAGTGGCTCTATTGGCGGTCTTTTTAATGCTCCTGGGCTGTGACGGCGGATCGAGCAGCAGTTCCAGCAGCAGCTCCAGCAGCTCCAGCAGCAGCTCCAGCAGCGGTTGCAACGGCAGTTCCAGCAGCAGCTCCAGTTCCAGCAGCTCCAGTTCCAGCAGTTCGAGCAGCAGCTCCAGCGGCGGCTCCGGCGCCGACATCGAACTTTCGCCCGGAGACGATCTTCAGGCCGCCATCAATGCCATGGCGCCCGGCGACACCATCTGGTTGAACGGCGGCACCTACAACATGTCCAAAACCATCATGATCGCGGAAAGCAACAGCGGCACCGCCTCGGCCAGAAAAACCATCGCCGCCATGGGCAACGGAACTCCGGTGCTGGATTGGAACGCAAGCAGCGATAACAGTTCCGCGCGGGGAGTCGTGCTGGACGGCGCCTACTGGCACATTTACGGTGTCACCTTCAGGGAAGCGGGCGACAACGGCATGCTGCTATCCGGCGACAACAACATCATCGAACGCTGTGTCTTTACTGCCAACCGGGACTCGGGATTGCAGATTTCACGATATAACTCGAACTATACCCAGATCAGCCAATGGCCGTCGAACAATCAGATCGTTCAGTGCGAATCCTACGACAATGCCGATAGCGACGGGGAAGATGCCGATGGTTTCGCCGCCAAGCTGACCGCCGGCGAAGGCAACGTCTTCAGAGGCTGTTACGCCCACAACAACATCGACGACGGCTGGGACCTTTACACCAAATCCGACACAGGGCCCATCGGCAAGGTGACCCTCGAATACTGCATCGCCTACAAAAACGGAACGCTGAGCAACGGCACCGTGAACTCGAACGGTGACCGCAACGGATTCAAACTGGGCGGCGAAGACATTTCGGTCAACCACACCGTGCGCTACTGCATCGCGGCGCAGAACGGCCAACACGGCTTTACCTACAACCGCAACCTCGGAAGCATCAACTTCTCCAACAACACCGCTTATAACAATGCCCAGCGAAATTTTAATTTCGACGGCGGGAAATCCACCTTCCTGAACAACATCTCTCTGAACGCAGGTTCGGACGACCGCATCGTCGGATCGAGCCTGAACCCCAATTACAATGCCTGGTGGACCGGCGGCAAAGCGGTGAGCGGCAACGGGGTCACCGTTACCTCCGCCGACTTTCAATCACTTTCGGCGGGGACGCTGACCTGGGTCTCCACCAACAGCGTGAACCTTGGAAAACTGCTTTTGCCGGCCTCTGGAAGCGATTTGATCGGTACCGGATCGGGTGGCGCGAACATGGGCGCCAGATAGGATCAGGTTTTCATTTGCAGGATTGGATGAAGCGCCCGGCCACCCGGGCGCTTTTTTATTTTTGGATGCGCGCGAGAGGCATCACCTGAACAGATAGACCATCCCGCAGAGCAAAATGATCCAGGCCCCTATCTTTTTAAACAGGGTGTCGTTGAGCTTGAAGTGCAATCGGTGGGATAGAAGTAAAACCGGCGGCAAACAGAAAAACGACCAGAAGAACATCTGTTGAATCTGGGGCGTGATGGCGCCGTTGACGAAGTAATAGCCCGCCCGGATGCAGTTGAGCCCGGTGAAAAAGCAGAGCGCGTTGTTGCGGATCACGGTCTTGTCCGTCAGCGTCCCCAGCAGACGGGTCATGACGATCGGTCCGCTGATGCCGAAGAGGGCATGGGAGACCCCGGCCGCGAAGTCCAGAATCCGCCGCCCGACGCCGCCCAGGCGAAAATGGGGCGTGACAATCAAAAAAATTCCCGCCAGCATGATCACCACTGCCAGAATGCGCCGAAAGATCGATAGCGGAATTTGGGCGAAGAAAAAACCGCCCAGGATGCTGCCCACGGCCGCCAGCCCCAGCATGGAGACGAGCAGCTTCACATCCAGCTTCCGATGGGAATGGGCCAGCGCGATGCATGCCACCAGTAACTGGGGCAGCAGCGAATAGACCACCAGGGTCTTGCTGTCGAAAAAGAAACCCAGGATGGGCAGCATCAGAACCGTTCCCGCCAGCCCGAAGACGATCTCGAACGAGTAGGTAACGGCGCAGACGCCGACCAAAAGGGCCATCAATAGTGTATCGCTCATAATCGTGATCGAAATTTGATGTTCGGCCAAATAAAAGGTCTGGTATCGGCCAAACGAAAGGATGTCAAGCGGTTCGATGTGAACCATGCTTTCCGAACCTTTGCTCTGCATGGCCTGCCTTTTTCAGGCACGGCATAGGAAAACCGGTTCATTTTTCCGAAAACCTGTTTTATGACAACGAAGTCATAACCCATCCGGAGGCCGTTGGGGCCTCCGAAAGCGAAGGGAGGAGACGATGGCACTTTATCTGGTCCAACACGGCAAGAGTCTTCCCAAAGAGATCGACCCGGAAAGGGGACTTTCCGAAGAAGGCATCGCCGAGGTCCGGCGGATTGCCCAAGTGGCCGCCGGGTATGGCTGCAAGGTCGCCCAAATTGGCCATAGCGGTAAAAAGCGCGCCCGGCAGACCGCAGAAATCTTCGATTCCCACCTGAAGCCCCCCAAGGGTATCGTGGAAATCGGCGGCATCGCCCCTTTGGACGATGTAACCGCTTTTTCAGGGAAGCTTTCGGTGGAAGACCATCGCATGCTGGTCGGCCATCTGCCGTTCATGGAACGGCTGACCTCCTACCTGATCGTCGGTTCCACGGAACCGCCGGTGTTCAAGTTCCAAAATGGCGGCATCGTCTGTCTGGACAGGCCGCCGGAGACCCGAAGATGGATCATCAAGTGGGCGCTGATGCCGAATATCGGCTGAGGATGCCTCGTTTTTAAATATGTAATGGGAAGGCCGCACATCGCCTGTTCGTTGCGAGCATTCTTACCCTCCAGGGTACCGTCCGGGCAGTTCAGGTGAACGGATCTTGAATGCGCCGGCGTCAATTCTTTTCAGCCGGCGTCCCGAACAACTGCACGCAGTAAAACTGGTCCAGGCCGCTTTGCTCCTTTCGCAGCCGGCAGTCCGCTCCGAAGCGTTCCGGTTCCTCGGAGAGGATGTTCTGGCGGTGGCCCGGCGAGTTCATCCATTGTTCCAGCACGGTGGCGGCGAAGGTGCGGTAGGTGTGCCTGGGGAGCGGCGGGCCGTCGGGGCGGTAGCTCAAGCCGGTGCCTGCCGGTACCCGGTACACCGTCCGGCCCGATTGGTATTGGATGACGAATTGGGTGGCGACGTTCTCGGCCAGGAAACGGAAATTGAATCCGGATAGTTGCGCACGGTCCGCGGGGCTCCGGCCATTGGGGCGGTGGGGATTGGTATGGGATAGAAAATCATGGCGGGCCATGTCGCCGGCATGCATCCGGGCGGCGGCATCCAGGCGGGCGTCATGGCTCAGCGGGGGCCGGCCGTTCTTTTGGCGCAGCCGATTGGTTTCATGGAACAGGGCGGCGGCCAGCAAATCGTGATCGACCTTTTGGGGATCGATGGGCCGGCCGGCGCTTTCTTTGGCGAAGAACGTTTCGGCCGGTTTATCGACCGGCGTGGCCGGCGGTGCGGATGGCGCCTGGGTCGCCGGCTTCGGCGCGCAGGCCGCCAGGGTTGCCAGCAGCCAACAGACCGCGGCCGCTCGAAAAGCCATGGTCTTCACGCATTGGATGGTCATATAAGAATCCTTGGATATGGCGATGTCCGCCGATTTGTTCTTCAGGCGAAGCATTTAATCCTGCAAGAACAAATCCGCCATCCGCTCTTCCGCCCAGCTCTGAAGGCGCCAGTTTCTCAGAAAACCGCAGTGGCCTCCGAAACGGGTCGTTTCCACGGTCAGGAAATCGCCGCGGGCCAAGGCTGTAGAAGCTTCGGCCGGGATCACGGGGTCATCCAGGCTGGCAATGATGTGCGCCGGTACCTTCAGTCGCCGCAGCCATTCTTCGGTAAGGGTATAGCCTTGGTAATAGGCCGCCGTGTCGGGAAAGCGCGTGAAGCGGGCGGTGAGGTAGGCCGTCAGTTGGGTGATGGTTTTATGGCGCGCCAAATCTCCGAACTGCATATCGGGAAAGCAACGCTGCTTGTGTGCAAGGGATTTGCGCCATTTGTTCATGAAATAGGCATGGTACACCCACCAACCCGATTCCATGGCCGCCATGGCCTTGGCGGGATCGACCACGGGGCTGATGGCCACCACGCGGTTGAGATGGATTTGGTGGTCCGGCGCCCGCGCGGCCACCCGCAGACCAAAATTGCCTCCCAGGGAGAAGCCCCCTAAAAACAACTGCTCATGGGGAAACTGGTGCGCGATGCATTGCACCGCGCCGACCACTTCGTCCAGCCGACAACAGTGAAACAACCCGGGATTCAGGTGGTGGGTATCGCCATGGTCCCGCAGATTCAAACGGAAGATGTCAAACCCGCGTGCATACAGGTGCCCCGCCGCGGAGACGATGTAGGTGGAATCCGCGCTGCCTTCCCAGCCGTGGATCAGTATGGCCAGGCCGCGGTTCGGGTGCTCGTTGCGAGCGTACTTCCCCTCCAAGCGGGTACCGTCCGGGCAGCTCAGGATAACGGATCGGGAACCGTCCAGCATCGCCTTTGCCCGGCGGTAAACAAACGGTCGGCGCAGTTTCAAACTGGCCAGGATGGATTGGACATGCCGGTTCCCGAGCCCTGCCGGAGGATTGTAAGGGGTCATATTGGAGCTGTCACCTTGAGAAATTCCCGAATGGCTTGGTTGACCGCATCCGGCTGCTCCACGGGCGAGAGATGTCCGGCCTGGGCGATATGCACGTTTTTCGAACCGGGAATCCCCTTGCAGAGGAATTGGGCATATTTGGGCGGCGTCAGCAGATCATCCGCAGCGGAAAGCACGAGCACCGGTTCGGCGATCTCTTCCAGACGCCCCATCACATCGAAGGCGTTGCATGCGCTGAAATCCTTATAGACGACGTCCGCGGGACACTTTTTAGCCTCGGCGGCGATGGCTTGCAGCCGGCCGGGGTCCGTATGGGGCGAAGCCGCCATTTTGTGGCTCGCCTCGGTGTAGGCGCTATAATCGTTCTTTATCATATTGAAGATTTCCGGCAAGACTTTGAGCCGCGCCCCGGTATTGATCAAAATGCCGGCACGATACTTTGTTTTCCGGTTCAGCAGCAATTGAATGGCGATGGCCCCACCCAGGCTCAAACCGCAAGGAATGGGCATGGGCGCCTGTATGGCTTCGATGAAGGCCTCTACCACCTGGGCGTAATCGTTTACCTGATCCATGCCTTGGCCGGGACTCTCTCCATGTCCGGGCAGATCGATGGCCACCGTATTGGCCGCATCCGTCAGCGCTTGGAGCTGGTTTGCCCAAAACAAGCGGTTATTACCCGATCCGTGAATGAAAATAATGGTCGGCAGATCCGACTTGAGCGGCCATTGACCAGCATCGAACGAAAGGTCCTTGCGTGTGAGATGGGTCATGATAGTCCTTTCAAAATATGAAGGAAAAACTCTGAAGCGAAATAACCGTCGCCTCCGGATTCGATCTCTCTATCATATCATCAGGCACCGCTGCCACCCGGATCATCAGCCTCATAGGGTTCAACGATAGGACTGTTGGTGCCGGGCCATATAATTACTATTGAATGCAAAAGAGCACTGTAATACAAAACAGGTTAATATTCCTTTTGATTATAATGGCTTTCGACAAACCCGGCTATCAAAAGGAATGATTCGAGCCGATTTTGATGCATTTCAGAAGCGCCTGATCGTTTGGGCTCACGAAGGCTCATGAATAGAGCGTGGTATCACGCGTATGTTCCCTACCCAAAGGAGACAAAGATGAAAACAGAAGGAGACCTCAAGAACCCCGGTCCGAAGGCTGTCACCCGCAGAGAGCTGTTGAAGAAAACCGTCCAGGGCGCGGTCGTATTGGGCGCCCTGCACATCGGTTTGGCGGATCTGGCAGCCGATACACCCCTTGTTAAGAAGCGAATCGATGCCCTGGTCTCCCGGGGCGTGGCCGATCCGAATTTCCGCCAGCAATTGGAGACGAATCCCGCCGCCGCCCTTGGCAAGCAACCCGAACAACTTACCCCAGAGGATCGCGAGGTCGTATCCAAGGCCCTGCAGGAGATCAAGCGAACGAAATCCGTGGGCGAAGTCGGCGGTCCCTGCGGCATTGCCAAGTCCACCACCGCTCCGACCAGGCAGTAAAAGCCTGCAGGACAGGGGGGCCGCAAGGATGGCGTCGATCCAGCAGTTGACGGTCATGGGGCGGGAAATTGGGTTCGATCCCGCCTCCGTCCGTGCTTTGCCTTTGGCGGAAGAACGGTTTCCGGATGTTTCGTCCCTGGCCATCGACGTCTCCGGAGGCTGCAATCTGAGATGCGGCTATTGTGCCGAATCCATGACCCTGCCCAAACGCCCCCCCATGGACAGGGAGCTCCTGGTCCGTTCGGTGGAAAGGCTTTTCGAATGGTCCGATCCCGGCGCGCAGCTTTCCATCTTCTTCGGGAGCGGGGAGCCCCTGCTCCAGCCCGAGTCGGTGAAAACGGTCGGCAAGCTGGCCAGAAAAATGGCCAGGAAAAATAGCCGGGGCCTTTCTCTTTTCCTGACGACCAATGGGACCTTGCTGAATGCCCGGATCATCCAGTGGCTGGTCTCCGATGGCTGGGAAGTCAAAGTGAGTTTGGACGGTCCCCGTGAGGTTCATGACCGGTTTCGCACGGACGGCATGGGCCGTGGAACGTATGATCGGATCGAGCGACACGTTCGCACGCTGTCCAAAAAGATCCCGGAACGATTCAGCACCACCTCGGTACTCTGCCAGGGGTCGGACCCGGCCCGGATCTTCCAGGAAATCGCCGGGCTCGGCGTCCGCACCCTGGAGATCGTCCCGGCGGCCGCGCCGCCAGGAGCGTCCTTCCTTCCCGGTGAAACCGAGATCGACCACTATCGCGCCTTCATCCTGGCATATGCCAAGAGGGTGGCGAAAAGCAGGGAGATGCCGACCATCACCCGTTTTCAAACCCAACTGCGGCGCGTCCTTGGGATCGGCAACCGGCAGATCGCCTGCGGGGCGGGACGGACCCTCTTCGCCGTGGGACCGGAGGGCGGTCTCTATCCTTGCTACCGGTTTGTCGGGCTCGACGCGTTCAAGCTCGGCGACCTGCACACCGGCTTATGGAAAGATGCGGTCCAACGTTTTACCGCCGGCTGCGCAAGACCTTCCACCGAGCGCCAGCAATGCGGGCGATGCTGGGCCTCGCCGCTGTGCGACGGCCCCTGCTTTGCCGGCGCGGCGCTCATCGGCAAGGGGTCGACCCCGCCCGGCTTCTGCGAAATGATCCGGGCAGACAGTGAAGCGGCGCTCTGGCTCGCGGATACGCTGCGCTTAAGGAAACCGAAAAAACTTTGCGGTCTTGCGGGAATACACCTGAACGGATGAATTGTTTTAATCCTTGTCGCCTAAGATAGAACAAGCACCACTTTTATCGAGCCATTAACCCCCTCAAGAGCAAACGATTCGGCTGGATTCATTCAGCGGATGCCTGCGTTCCCTGCACCATTGCAATGCCAGCCTCGCCCATCGCGCGCCTCCCTGCCCCACCCCGCCATGGCTGACCACCGGCCTTATTGACGCCGCTTCCGCTACATGCTATTTAGAAAATAATTCTAATTCAACATCGATCTCTCCCGCACCGGAACCACAGAGCATTCTCTTTGCGCGAACCAGCAAGCCTGGACTCACCGTGGTCATGCTCCACAGCGTTTGAATATAAATAACCAACTCATGGAGGTTGGACATGAAAGCAAATGCGTTGGCAGCGGTCCTGGCGATCTTCGTGGCCCTTGGGCTGTCGGCTTGTGGCGGAGAGCCGGCGATTGATGTCAAACAGCTCATGGCGCAGCCGAAAGCCTTCGTCGGATCGGAAACCTGCAAAATGTGCCACCTGGAGCATTATGATTCCTGGAAGATGACGCTCCACAGCCGCATGACCGCGGACGTCCAGAAAAACCGGGATGCGATCATTGCGGAGCTCGATGAAAAGCGCATCCGCGAGGATCTGTCCAAGATTGACAAACTCAAAGTGCCTGTGGACCAAATTTACATTCCGAAAGAAGCGGATATCAAGTACACGATCGGCAGCCAGTGGAAACAGCGCTACATCGTTGAAAAGGGTGGTGTGCTGTATATCAGCCCGATTCAGTTCAATGCGGATACCGATCGCTGGGTGAATTATAACGAGGCAACCTGGGACAAAAATCCATGGCTGCTCAAATGCGGTGGTTGCCATGCCACGGGGGTCGATCTGGAAAAGCAGACGTTCGTGGAGCCTGCGGTCGGCTGTGAAGCATGCCACGGGAAAGGCTCCTGGCATGCGGCGTTGCCCAAGACCGCGGTGTTCGACAAGCGGCAGACCATTGTCAATCCCTCCAAGCTCACCTCCGGCATAAGCGTGCAGATCTGCGGTTCCTGCCACAACCGCGGCAAAGCCACCAAGCACAAAGATGCCGAGTGGGCCGTGGGTTACGAGCCGGGCAAGGCTCTGGAGACCTATTATCAATCCACCTCGTTCGCCGGTGGTGATGCCAAGCATCTTTATGGCAACGAATTTTCCAAGGCCCACCACCAGCAATATATCGATTGGAAACAATCCAAGCACCATATCGAAGGGGTTTCCTGTACTTCTTGCCACTTTGTCCATCAGATCGGGGTGCCGCCGACCCGTTCGCAAACCCATGCCGCCGGTTCAAAGCAGTGCTTCCAATGCCACGTTCAAACCAGCCAGAACATGGCCCACTCCATCCATTCCTTTGCCAACTGCGTGGGCTGCCACATGCCCCGGATCGTCACCAGCGCCGAGTCCGGTGACCTGCACAGCCACGTGTTTACTACTTTGCTGCCATCGGAAACGCTGAAAAACAAAGAGATGCCCAATTCCTGCCAGACCTGCCACAAACATAAAAACGAGGATTTGAAAGAGCTGCAAGCGAAATGGGAAGCACTGGCCAAAATACCGAAGCCCGTGGGAAACCCCATCGAGCCGATCAGCTACCGGCCGGAAGCCCCAAAACAATGAACAGGAGGTCGTGATGGCACGATCACCGGTTATTCTGAGGATCTTTGCCATGCTGGCCTCGGTGATGACGGCGGGGGCGCTCATTCTCTGGCCCCTGCCCGCCGGCTCCGATGAAGTGGCTTCCGCCATCCGGCGCTACAAGAGCCAGGAGGTCAGCACAGGATACTATGAAGAGTTCGAAGTGCTTCCACGGCGCAACCGTCCATTCGTCGAAGTGACTGGGGTGCAGGGCGGGATCATCGAATACAGCCCATCCGCGGCCAAGGTGCGGAGCCGCACGCATCTGGCGGACTCCCATGCAGGCCTCGACTTTTACGAATTCAAAACCTGCCAATCCTGTCATCCCGAGCAGGCCGAAGACCTGCATACCCAGCGCGCCAATCTCACCTGCCGTCAGTGTCACGGCGGGGAACCGATTGCCAGCATTCAGCACTACAATTCGCCAATGAACCCGATCCGCAAGCATGCCTACGTGTGCGCCAAATGCCATGAAGGGGCCAACGCCTCGTTCGGCGGCTACATCGTCCATGCGCCGGCACCCGGATCGGATGCGGCCCGCAAGAACTTTCCTCTCCTGTATGCGACCTATTGGTTCATGACCCTCCTGCTGGTGGGAACGCTTGCCTTCTTCATCCCTCACAGCTTCCTGACGGGGCTCCGCGAGTTGTTTGCGCGGGAGAAAGAGGTCGAAAATGAAGACGAAAGCACGCATTAATCGGTTCAATGTGATCGATCGCCTGTTTCACCTGTCGCTGATGATCACTTTCCTGCTGCAAACCGCGACCGGCTTCAGCCGCCTGTATATCGGCACGGTGTGGGGCCGGAAAGTCAATTCGGTGGTCGGTGGGTATGAGGGCTCCTTGCAACTTCACAAATGGGTGGGCGTGGCGATGATCCTGGGGTTCGTCCTCCACTCTGTCTATCTGCTCACGCGAATCAAGTGGCGCACGCCCCTGAAAAGCATCCTCGGAGAAGACTCCCTCATCCCCAATTTCAAAGACCTGAAGCATTTCGGCCAGCAGGTCCGCTGGATTTTCGGACTGGGGCCGCCGCCCCGATTCGACCGATGGACCTATTGGGAGAAATTCGACTACTGGGCGGTTTACTGGGGGCTGCCTCTTTTGGCGGCAACCGGCCTGATGCTGATGTATCCGCTAGCGACCAGCCGCCTTTTGCCGGGATGGTCGCTGAATATTGCCGCGCTGCTGCACGAGGCGGAAGCCATTCTGGCAGTAACCTACATTTTTATCGTCCATTTCTTCATCGGACACCTGCGGCCTTCCAGTTTTCCGATGAATGAGGCGATGTTCGCTGGCAGCATTCCCCTGGAAGCAGCGGCCGAGGAAAAACCAGCCTGGGTGGCGCGCCTGCGAAGTGAGCGAAGGGTGCCGGAGGAAGGTCCGGCCGCCCCCGGGCGCTGGTACCGGGTGGCCTATTTTGTATTCGGTTATGCGGCTTTGTCCTGCGGCGTCTATTTTCTGATCAACGGCCTTCTGTATGCACGCCACATAAGCTTGCACTGAAGCATTTCTTCCCGCCGGGGTTTGGGCCGCACCCTTTACACCGATCGCATCACCCCGCCAACCATTGGGTGACGGCCGCCGCGATCTTCCGGGGATCGGGCATCATGGCGTTTTCCAGATTTTTGGCGTACGGGATCGGGCATTCGGACGCGGCCAGCCGCAGGGGCGGTCGCTTGAGCATCTGAAATCCCGCCAGACAGACGCGGCTGATGACCTCGGCTCCGATGCCGCCGGTGGCCGTGCCTTCTTCCAGGGTGACGAGACCGCGGGTCCGGGCGACCGAATCCAGAAGCGTGTCGTTATCCAGGGGATAAAGGGTCACGAGGTCGATGATCTCCATGTCGATCCCCTGGTCCGCGAGCATCTCCGCGGCCTCCAGGGCTGCCGAAACCCCGATCAGGTGGGTGACCAGGGTGAGGTCGCGCCCCAGGCGCACGACCCGCGCCTTGCCCAGGGGCAGGGTGTACTCCGCTTCGGGCACCGGCCCGGTGGCGGCGTAGAGCAGCTTGTGCTCGAAGAAGAGCACCGGGTTGTCCGAACGGATCGCCGATTTGATCAGGCCTTTGGCCGTGTAGGGATCGGACGGCGCCACCACGATCAAGCCCGGGATGCCGAAGAAAAAGCGCTCCATGCTCTGGGAGTGCTGGGCCGCCATGCCGATGCCGCTGCCCACCGGCGTCCGGATCGTCAGGGGGATGCTCACCTGGCCGCCGGTCATGTAGCGCAACTTGGCCGCCTGGTTCAGGATGGGGTCCATGCAGCAGGTGAGAAAATCGCCGAAGAGAATTTCGCACACGGGCCGCAAGCCGGTCATGGCCGCGCCCACGGCGCCGCCCACGATGGCGTTTTCGCTGATGGGGGTGTCGATGATTTTCCGCTCCCCCATTTTCTCCACCAGCCCTTCGGTGACGCTGAAATAGCCGCCCAGGCGCACATCTTCGCCCCACAGGAACACCCGCTCGTCCCGGGCCATCTCTTCTTCGAGCCCCAGGTTGATGGCCTGGGAATAAGACATGGTCGGTCCCGGCGGCGTCGGCCCGATCTGCCCTTGAAACAGGCTGGCAGGGTCCGGGCTGTAGATCCGGCTGGTCAGGGCCGCCGTTTCGGGTTCCGCGGCCTTTTGGGCAAAATCGGCCGCCGCCTGGATGCGACGCTTGACCGCGTCGCGGATGGCCGCAAAATCTTGAGGTGCGCAAAGCCCTTGTGCCACCAGTTCTTTTTCCAGACGGACGATGGGGTCTTGCTGCATGTAGGTTTGCTTTTCTTCCCTGGTCCGGTAGAGTTCCGGCTCGCCTTCCATGTGGCCATGCCAGCGGTAGGTTTTCAGTTCGACCCCGCGCGGCTTGCCGTCCCGGCGCATGGCCTGGACGATCTCGCCCACGCGTTTGAAAACGGCGGCGGCGGCGTTGCCGTCGAGCTGCTCCGATTCGATGTTGTAGGCCGCCATGCGCTTGCGGATATCGGTTTCCGCCGAATGACGCTCGATGGAAGTAAATTCACCATACAGGTTGTTCTCGATGACGACCAGCAGGGGCAGTCCGAAGACGCCAGCCATGTTCAAGGCCTCGTGGAACATGCCCTGGTTCACCGCGCCGTCGCCGGCAAAGACCACGGAGATATCGTCCCGTCCCTTATACCGGATGGTCTGGGCCGCGCCCAGGGCCAGCAGAAAGCCCGCGCCCACGATGCCGTTGGCGCCGAGGATCCCCAGCGATCCGTCGGTGACGTGCATGGAACCGCCTTTGCCTTCGCACAGCCCTTCGGCCTTGCCGTAGAGTTCGGCCATCATCTTCCCGAGGTCCGCCCCCTTGGCGATGATGTGGCCGTGACCCCGGTGGGTGGTGTTGATGTAGTCGCTGTTGCGCAGGTTCAGGCAAACCCCGGCCGCCACCGCTTCCTGACCGATGGAGAGATGGATGGCCTCGGAGGGAATCTCGCCATTGCGGAAGCCCTCGGAGAGGTGCTCTTCGAAGGCCCGGATGGTCACCATGGTCCGGTAAAGGTCCAGGGGCGTGACGGCTTCCTGCCGCTCTGTGCTCAGGCGCACGACCCGGGGCGGTTCGGCCGGGTTCAGGGGAAAGAGCGGAAGAGTTTGTCCGGCCATCTTCTTCCGTCCCGTGAATCCCGCCAGGTTCAGCCATTTTTTCTTCCGCCCGGCTGTTTTCTTCCGGTCGATAAGATCATTGCGCCCCATTTGGGCCAGGACTTCGGGATAGATGGCAAAGGCCGGCTTGAGCGCCGGCAGCAGTTTGAGGGCTTTTTGCACCGAGCCCTTGGCCACGATCTTGCGGCTCGCCAGGGCCAGGGGCACGTTCAGAGCCTCCATCCAGAAGGCGTGGCCGGTATCCGCGGCCAGAATCATCTCCACATCGGCCTTGGGCGGTTGTTCAGGGTCCCAGAGGACTTCCTTCCGTCCCCCGCCGACGATGATGAACATGCCGGTTTGGATATCGGTGAAGCGGAACGCCACCACCAGGGAAAGATCGGAAAGCTTGTCCACGATGGCCGCCGTGCTGAAAATCCGCTCCCACAAACGCGACAGGATCGCCTGAAGCTCTTGCTTGTCTTTGTAGACCGCCATGACATCCTCCTCTTTTCATTTTTCGCCACGCTCGAGGTTCAAAGGCTTATGGATTTTGGAATGGGCCGGCGCGCAAGTCAATGTTGAAAAAAGGACGCCGACCGGCTAAGGTGCGGGCACAATTCGACGAACGGAAGGAAGCCCATTCCATGGCCCGTGTGGACGATTTCAAGCAGGCAAGAGCGCTGGCAGCCCAAGAGCTGGCAAAGGAGAAACTGGACGATATCAGCCGCCGGTCCGGCATTCCCATGGCCGGTCCTGATGCCCTGCGGCTGCCGTTTTTGGGCAGGGTCTATCGGATCGCCTACCCATCCTTCGAATTCACGGATGCCGCCGATGCGGCCGCCCAGGTGCCGCTTCAAGAGCAGGTGCTGATCCTGCACTACATGCAAAAGGTTCGACCCCTACTCAAGGGCCAGTGGGTCGCTTACCGCGAGATCCCCGGCGCCGGCTTCTACTTCGCCGCCTTCGTCAAACGAGCTGTCGATCCCCTCAAGAAAGCCTTCGGCCAGAATGTGGAGGGGTTGCGCAAGGCGGCCGCGAAACTCGGCGCCACGGCCATGGATACCGGCAATGCCGCCTTCCGTTTCGATCTGCTGCCCTATGCGCCCATCCAGATGGTGGTGTGGGAGGGGGACGAGGAGTTCCCGGCCGAGGCCAATATTCTCTTCGATGCCTCGGTGGGCGACTATCTGTCGCCGGAGGATGCGGCCTGGCTGGCCAGCTTGCCGGTCTACCGCCTGATGGCCCTGTCCCGCTGAAGCCTATTATTGCGGATCGACGGGTAGCCCGTGCCGCTTCCATTGCCCCCAGCCATCCACCAGATAAAAGACCTTTTCGTATCCCAGCCAGGTGAGCCGTTCGGCCAATTCGAGCGAGAGCCGGCACTGCTCCCCTTCGCAGTACGCGATAATGGGTTGATCCGGCGCATAGTTGGCGATCAGTTTTTCGGCCCACTCTTCCACGGCCCCCGGTTCCAGATGCAGCGCATTGTGGATATGCCCCGCTTCATAGGCCACAATCGGCCGGGCATCGGCGAAAATCGCCTCGCCGGAGGTGAACATGTGCATGGCGGCATCCAGGGCAATAACCTTGTAGGGCTCGTCAGAGAGGTCGGAAGGCGGATCGGTGGCCACCAGCGGCAAGGCTCCGGGCCGCAGGGCATACCCCCCGACCGCCAGAACCGCGGCCAGCAACAGCACCAGCGCCATTTCATATAAAACCTTACGTACCATGGCCACGGACATTATCACGGGCCTGCGGGGCCGAGCAAGGCGGGAGAGGCAGTTTTCATACCCAGGCTTGACTTGGGCGAAACCGCAGGTGTATATAGCCGTCAACTCGAAAGGATTCAGAGCGCCGATGATGGCCAAAAACCTCATTCACACCACGGTCCTGTTTTTCAGCGGATGCTTCTTTTTTAGCTTTAGAAGCATCCATCCGGTGGTGTAGCGCTTAAAAGAGCTCACGACCCCGGGTGGAGATAAACCTTCACCCGGGGTTTTCATTTGCATGGCCCCACGGAGAAGGGAATCCTCCGCGGGGCCATTGTATTTGAAACCCACGTGAAAGGAGAATGTGTCATGATCGTCGTATTGCAAAAAGATGTGACCGAAGATGCCAAGCAGCGCCTGCGGGCCGAGTTGTACCAAAAGGGGTGCGTGGTGCGCGAGATGGACAGCGCCGGCCAGACGGTGATCGCCGCCCTGGGTCGCGGGGACTTGGACCCCAAACAGGTGGCGGCCATGGAAGGGGTGGCTGAGGTGGTTCCCATGGAAGGCAAATTCAAGCTGGTGGGCCGCCAATGGCACCCCCAGGATTCCCAGGTGCAGGTAGGCCCCATCACCATCGGCGGCCAGCGCATCGCCCTGATCGCCGGTCCGTGCGCCATCGAGAGCCTGGCGCAGGCCCTGACCACGGCCCGGGAGGTCAAACGCTACGGCGCCGTCATCTTCCGCGGAGGGGCCTTCAAACCGCGCACCTCGCCTTACTCGTTCCAGGGCCTGGAGGAAGAGGGACTCAAGATCCTGGCCCAGGTGCGCCGGGAAACCGGCATGCCGGTGGTCACCGAAATCACCTCGATCAATCAAGCCGAACTGATGAAGGAATATGTGGACATGATCCAGGTGGGGGCCCGCAACATGCAGAACTTCGAACTGCTCAAGTGCGTGGGCCGCCTGGGCAAACCGGTGCTGCTCAAGCGCGGCCTGGCTTCGACCATCGAAGAGTGGCTCATGTCGGCCGAATACATCCTGGCCGAGGGCAACGACCAGGTGGTGCTGTGCGAACGGGGCATTCGCACCTACGAGCCCTATACCCGCAACACATTGGATCTTTCGGCCATTCCGGTGCTCCGCAAGCTGACCCATCTGCCGGTGGTGGTGGACCCCAGCCATGCCACCGGCCTGCGTGAAAAGGTGGCCCCCATGGCCCGGGCCGCGGTGGCCGCGGGCGCCGACGGCCTGATGGTGGAGGTGCATTGCGATCCGGACAAAGCGCTCTCGGACGGCCCCCAGAGTCTCTATCCCGAGCAGTTCGGACAACTGGCCCGGGATATCTACGTGATCGCGCCGGTGGTCGGCAAGCAGTTGGATTTCGAGTATCTGGAAAAGGCCGCCCGGCCGCGTCCATCGGCCGGGGCTCAACCGGCCGTGGCCGCCTATCTGGGAGAACCGGGCAGCTTCAGCCACATCGCTACGTGCCAATACCTGGGGGGAGACGGCCTGCTGGCCTCGCGCCCCTCCTTCCGGGCGATCTTCGAGGCCGTGGCCAACGGCAAAGCCCAGGTGGGGGTGATCCCGCTGGAAAACACCCTGACCGGCAGCATCCACGAAAACTACGATCTGCTGCTGGAATACGATCTGAAGATCGTGGGCGAACTCTACCTGCGCATCATTCACCACCTGATCGCCGCGCCCGGCACCCGCCTGGAAGAAATTCGCCGTGTTTGGTCTAGCGAAGCCGCCATGCAGCAATGCCGGGCATTCCTTGACCGTTACCCTTCCTGGGAGCTCTCCACAGTCAATGCCACCACCAGCGCGGTACGCCGGTTGCGCGAAGAGCCGGGCCCGGGGTGGGCTGCCATCGGCAGCCGCGAAGCCGCCCAATCCCACGGCATGGCCCTCATCGCCGAAGGCATTGAAACCAATCCTCGCAATTTCACACGCTTTGTGATAATTGGAAAGCAATCGGTTACAGATCGCCCCAAGCAAAAGTCATCCATTGTCTTCTCAACCGTTCATCGTCCCGGAGCACTGTTCGAAGTAATGAAAATCTTCGCCGATAACCATATCAACCTACTCAAACTCGAATCCCGACCCATCCACGGTCAACCCTGGCAGTACATGTTCTACGCGGATATCGAAGCCGATGCGCATGCGCCGGAGTTTCGCGAGCCCCTGGAGAACATCACCCGCAAAACCGACTATCTTAAAATCTTAGGCAGCTATTAAAGGAGCGAGCATGGATCCAACAGAGAAGCGGCTTTACCCCCGGTTGACGTTAAAAATCGAGGACGGGTTCTTCGGGCAATTCAAGTTACCCGACGGCCAATCGTTCTCCGCCGTCATCGTCAATCTGAGTGCGGGCGGAGTCAACCTGGCGGTACCCGAAAAGATTCAGAACAAGATCAAGGAAAACGAGGTGATGCTGTTGCGCAATATCATCGGAGCAACGCGGCTGGCTTTTCTGGAGGACATTAAAAGCGAGGTGCGCTGGATCAAAGCCATGGAAAAGCCCGCCTACCTGTCGGTGGGCTGCCGCTTTCTGGATATTAAGGATGCGGTGCGCCAGCAATTAATGAAGTTTGTCGATACGGAGCGCATGACGCGCGGGCAGTACGCTTGAGGCTCATGACACCGTCCATGAAGCGAGAGATCAGTTGCCGGATCACGCGCACCTTGTTGATGTACGTGCGCGAGGCCAACCAAGGGTCCCTGGGCAACCTGCTGGACGGGTTGCCCGTGGACGAAGCCTATCTGAGCGACGTTCACAACTGGATCTCCCACGAGCTGCTGCAAACCCTCTACCAGCGCATGATATCCATCCTGGAGGACCCCGAAGCCGTCTATAAGATGACCCTGGCCTCCGAGCGCTTCCGCTCCTTGGGCTTTCTCGACCACCTGGTACGGCTGCTGGGGACCCCTCGCCTGATCTACGCCCAGGCCCCCAAGTACAACCGCCTGCTCAAGCTTTGCGGCGATGTCCGTGTCCTGGAAGTCGGCCCATCCTGGCTGGTCCTGGAAGATAGCTACCATGATCCCGAGCAGAAAACCCATCACGATTGCGACTACACCCGGGGAATTCTGGCCGGCATCCCCACCGTGTTCGGATTGCCCGCCGCGCATGTGGAAGAGTTGGCCTGCCAGGTGTCCGAGGAGAAATACGGCCGGCGCCGGTGGCCGGACAACCCCACCTATGGGGCCAAGAGCTGTGTTTATCGCATTCACTTCGAAGCCAGGGCCGAACCGACTTGGTGGCATCGGCTCTTCGGCCAGCCCAGCGCCTACCGCCAGGCCATCGAGGATCTGCTGGAGGCCAACCGCACCATCCAGGAGAAATACGGGCAGGTAATGCAACTGGCCGCGGATCTGGATGCGGTCAACAAGCAATTGCTGGAATCCAAACACCAGCTCGAAGTCGGTGCCGCCGAACTAAGCGCCTCGGAGCAACGCTACCGACTGCTGGCCGAGAACGTTTCAGACGCCATCTGGGTGGTTGACATCGCCAGTATGCGGTTCGAATATGTCAGCCCGTCCATCATTACCTTGCGCGGGTATACGCCCGAAGAAATCATCGCCATCCCCGTTGAGAATCAGTTAACCCCGGAATCGCTGAAGCGGGTCATGGAAGCGTTGGCCGCGGAGTTGGCCATGGATGGGCAGCCGGGGGTCGATCCGAATCGATCCCGCATCGACGAATGGGAGCAACCGTGCAAGGATGGCAGCCTGATCTGGACCGAAGCCCGGACGCGCTTTATACGCGATGCGCAAGGCCGGCCGGTCAAGGTGCTGGGGGTTTCACGGGACATCCGCGAACGCAAAATCGCCCAGGCCGCCCTGCACGCTGAAAAGGAGCGTCTGGCCGTCACCTTGCGCAGCATCGGCGACGGCGTGATCACCACCGACCGTGCCGGGCTGGTGACCCTCATCAATCCCGTCGCACAGCGGCTCACCGGCTGGGCTGAAAAGGACGCCCTCGGGCAACCCCTTTCGGCCGTGTTTCACATCGTGGCCCCCCAGGACCGCAGCCCGCTGCCCAGTCCGGAGGCAGCCATCCTGGAAAGCGGCAACGCCCCTGATTCCTCCAAAGACGGCCTGCTCATCGCCCAAAGCGGCCGTGAAGCCCTCATATCCCAGCGGGCCGCGCCCATTTTGGACGATTCAAGCCGGATCATTGGTGTGGTGCTGGTGTTCAGCGATATCACCGAATCCCGCAACATGGCCAGGGAGATTCAAAAAATCGAAAAACTCGAGTCCCTGGGCATGCTGGCCGGCGGCATCGCCCACGATTTCAACAATTTTCTATCCGGCATCGTTGGCAACCTCTCTCTGGCCAAGTTGGATCTGAAGCCCACGGACCGCGCCTACGGCCGCATGCAGGAGATGGAAAAAGCCGCTCTGCGCGCCAAGGAGCTGACCCAACAGTTGCTTACCTTCGCCAAGGGAGGCGCGCCCATCAAACGCACCACCGAACTCAACACCCTGATCAAGGAGGCCGCCAATTTCGCGTCCCGGGGCGCCAATACGTGCTGCGACTTTTCGTTTCCCGCTGGATTGTTACATGCCGATGTGGATGAAGGCCAGATTGCCCAGGTCATCCACAACCTGGTGCTCAATGCCTTGCAGGCCATGCCTGAAGGGGGCACCATCCGCCTGACGTGCGACAGTGTTCACTTGGCCGAGAGCAATGATCTTTCCCTGCCCGCCGGAACCTATGCCAAATTGACCATCCAAGACCAGGGCATGGGCATCAAGAAACAGCATATTCCCAATATCTTCGATCCCTATTTTACCACCAAGCAAAAAGGCAGCGGCCTTGGATTGGCTGTGGTCTACTCGATCATCGACAAGCACAATGGCCGCATCACCGTGGATTCGCAATTGGGCGTGGGCACCACCTTCACCATCTACCTGCCGGCGACCTCCGAAGGGCCGGCGGCGGCGCAACTCGAAACCCCGCCAAGCCAGGGCAGCGGACGCATCCTGGTGATGGATGATGAAGATTTCATTCGCGAGTTGGCCCGGGAGATGCTCAAAATTGTGGGATATGAGGTGACCACGGTCAAGAATGGGGAAGAAGCAATACGCGTCTACAAAGAGGCCCTGGCCGAAGGCGTTCCGTTCGATGCCGTTATTCTGGACCTGACCGTCCCGGGCGCCATGGGCGGCAAAGAGACCGTCAAACAGCTCTATGCCATCGACCATAAGGTCAAGGCCATCGTCTCCAGCGGCTACTCCAATGACCCCATCATGGCCGATTATGCCGCCTTCGGTTTCCAACGGGCGGTTCAGAAACCCTACCGCATCCAGGATATCAGCGAAGCGTTGAAGTCGGTGCTGAACCCGTAAAGCTCGCCATCGACTTCGAGCGGGTTCATCCTTCGATAGTTTGCAGATAAGCCAAATCCTTGGTCTGGGTCAGCTTGGTCCCGATGGCCAGAACTTCGATCTGGTTGGGGCCGGTTCTGCGGAAATAGAGCCGGCCTTTGTAGGCGAATACCGCTTCGAGCACCGTGGGGCTATTTTTCTTCGAGAAGACCTTGCGCTTGACCGGCACCTGGTCCGGCGAGTGGTTGAGCTGCGACAACACCTCTTCGGCCTTGATCTTGATCTCCTCGGGCAGATCCACGAATCCCTTGATAGCGCGCTCGCCGACGATCAATTGTTTGTATAAGGCCTCGAAGCGCCGGGCGAAGGCGGTTTCGGCCTTGGTCTTAGCGCGCTCGGATTTCCCCTGCCCCGCCGTCTCCTGCTCCAGGCGCGCTTGCAGTTCGGCCATTTGGGCCTCAAGTTGTTGCTGAAGGGTTTGACGCTCGATCAACGACTGTTCGAGGGTCGCCATCTCTTCGATCAAATCGGATTCGTTGCGGGCGGCCTTGGATTTTTCCTTGCTGAGTTCGTCACGGATCTGCACCAATTGCCCCTCCAAATGGGCACGCTGGGAGAGCAAATCGTTCAGACGGTTCGAACCGTCTTCCTGCAAAGCGCGCAGGCGTTCCATCTCCGCCTGGCGCGCTTGGGCCTCGGTCTGGGCCGCGCGCACGCCGATGCGATAGAAGCGCCCCAAAACCACCAGTGCCGCAGCGATGAAGAGCAGCAGCAGACCGACCGAAAAGGGCGTATCGTGACCGATGACAACGATCACGTCCAGATGAAGCCCCTGGTTGAGCAAGCGCCGGTTCTCGTTGGCAGTGGTGATTGGATCGGTGGCAAATAGGTTATCATCGGAAAGTGCCCCGGAAGAAGGGTAGACAATCGTCCCCTGACCACTCACCACCATTACCTGCAGGCGCACCCCCAGGCGCGGCAGCCACAGGGTCTTTAGAAAAACGTCGATATTTTTGGCCAGGGCATCTTCCAACCGGGTCTGGCCGGTTAGCAACGCTTGGGTATTAACGCGATAGATGGCCTCGATCCGCGCGCGATAGCGCCCTTGGAGCCATGATTCCATCCGGTTCAGACTGACCACGTACAGCAATGGCGGCAGAAGGATGCACAGGACCAGGATTTTAAACGGGAAGTGCTTCATGCAAGATGCTTGGTATGGGATTAAGTTAGAAACCCGCGGCAGGTTGCGGTAAGGGAGGTTTAATCAAAATCGGAATGGATGGCAAGCTCCCATCGAGGCAGTCATCGTGTTTCCCAGGTACATCAACAATTGCCTCCAACCCGAAATTCGGATATTTACGTGATTGACCACGAAAAGCATCATAGCTGAGCTATCGGGGTATCAGCCCAAGGTCATCGGTAAACAATGGAGGCGGTTTGATGAAATCTTTTTTTAAGTGTCTGGTGGGTGTGGCGATTGTGTTTTTGCTGATTGGGGGTTGCGCCTCCGACGAAGATAAAAAGGAAGCCCACCTGCGAAAGGGTGTCGGATATTTTGACAAGGGCGAATATAAGGCCGCCGAGATCGAGCTGAAAAATGCCATCCAGATCGATCCCAACTTCGCGGCGGCCCACGCCAAATTGGGCGAGACCTATTTAAAGCTGGAAAATCCGCGCGAGGCATTTCAAGCCTATAGCACCCTGGTCAAGATCGACCCCAACAACACCGACGGCCTGCTCAAACTGGCCACCTTTTATATGCTGGGCAACAATACCAAGGAAGCGCGGACGCGCGTCGATGCCGTCCTGGCGCGTGAGCCCGAAAATACCGAAGCCCTCTTCCTGCTGGCCGGCCTGAACGATCTGGACAAAGCCCATGACCAGGCGGTGGAGGTGTACCGCAAGATAATCGCCAAGGATGCCTCCCAGGTCCGGGCGTATATCGGCTTGGCCCGGTCGTTGAGCCGTTTGGGCAAGAACGAGGAGGCCGAGCAGGCCCTGCAAAAGGCCGTGACGCTGGAAGCCAAGGATACGGCACCGCGCCTGGCCCTGATCAGCTTCTATGCCTCGCAAAACAATTTGGCCGCGGCCGAAAAAGAGATCGAGGCCGCCATGGCGGCATTTCCCAAGGATGCCGACCTGCGGCTGGTCAAGGGCGGCTATTATATGCGCTTGAATAAATTGGATGTCGCCGAGCAGGCCTATCTGGAAGCCGTCTCCCTTTCGCCCCAGGAAGCCAAATACTGCCTGGCAGCGGCCGCCTTTTACGAAACCAGCCAAAAACCAGATCAGGCCAAGGCCATGTACGCCAAGGCGCTGGAACTCAATCCCGAAGACACCTCGGTACTGGCCCAGGCCGCCCGGTATTATCTACGCATCAATGAGGTGGACAAAGCCGCGCAGTATAACGACCAAATCCTGGCCAAACGCGCCAATTTTCAACCCGCCTTGATGCTTAAGGGCGAAATCGCCATTGCCAGGAAAGATTGGAATGCGGCCATTGCAGCCTTCGACCAGGTCATCGGGCAAGACGCCGACAACAGCCGCGCCTACTATTTCAAGGCGCTGGCCCACTTGAGCAAGGGTGATGCCAGTGTGGCCAAAACGCAATTGCTCAAGACCCTCGAGTTGGCGCCCAAGGATTATCGCGCCAAACTGCTGCTGGCCGAAATCGCATTAAAGGAGAGGGATTTTGCCGGCAGCGAGAAACAGAGCCGCGAGGTGGCCGCGGCCCTGCCCGAAAACTACCAGGCCCGCTTGATCCTGGGGCAGGCCTTGCTGGGGCAAAAGAAACTGGAAGAGGCCGCCGTTCAGTTCGATTGGATGATCCAAAAACAACCGGAGAATCCCCAAGGGTTTTACTACCTGGGCATTCAACGCCGCCTGCAGAACAAGAACGACGAGGCGTTGAATAATTTCGAAAAGGCGCTGTCGCTCAACCCCAAATTGATCGATGCCTTCGCACTGGTGGTGAATCTTTATGCTTCCAAGAAGGATTTGCCGGGAGCCCTGGCACGCTGCCAAAAGCAACTGGATGTATTGAAGGATTCGCCGGTTCATGTGGCGGTGATCAAAAACATCCAAGGGCAATTGCATGGCGCGCTCAAAGACGATGCGGCGGCCGAAAAAGCTTTTGACGAGGCCATCGCGGCTTATGCCGACTATGCCCCTCCCTATTACGGGCTAGCCCGGATTTACGCCCAGCGCAAAGAGTTGGACAAAGCCATCGAACAGTACAAGGCCTTGTTGGCCCAAAACCCGAAACAGACCGGTCCGCATATGTTGCTGGGCACGCTGTACGATGTGCAGAAAAAGTCGGATCTGGCGGAAACCCATTACAGGGAAGCATTAAAAATCAACGCGGATTTCGCTCCGGCGGCCAATAACCTGGCATATATTTTGGCCGATAAGGACGGGGACCTGAACGAAGCATTGTCCCTTGCCCAAATGGCCAAAGGCAAGTTACCCGAAGATCCAAGCGTAATGGATACGTTGGGCTGGGTGTATTACAAGAAGGGCTTGTATGACAGCGCCATAGCCGAGTTTAATGGCAGCCTGGAAAAATTGCCGGATAATGCTGCGGTCCATTATCATTTGGGATTGGCCTATTACAAGCAGGCGAAGGCCGATCAGGCCAAGTCGCACTTATCCAAAGCGCTCGAATTGGATGCCAATTTCGACGGCGCTGAAAATGCAAAGAAAGTATTGGCTGAACTTTAGAAAATACCGTTTACCGTTGCGCGTAGAGCATGACTTTGCGGACATAGTGGCGGGTTTCCGGGTAAGGCACCTGACCGTCGTACTTCATCACCGTGCCCGGACCGGCATTGTAGGCGGAAAGCGCCCGCTTCACATCGCCATCGAACATATCGAGCATCTGGCGCAGATAGCGCGCCCCGCCATCGATGTTCTGCCGGATATCGAAGGGATCGTCCACCCCCAGGTCCCTGGCCGTGGCGGGCATCAACTGCATGAGGCCCTGGGCGCCGGCCGGTGACACGGCCCGCACCTGGAAATTGGATTCCGCCTGGATCACGCCGCGGATCAACTCGGCCGGCAGATCGTAGTCGATGGCGGCTTTTTGAATGCTCGCGTCGATGCGTTGCGCCACGGTATCGGCTTTGACCGGTTGGGTACGCATAATCTCTTCGGACAAGGATGCGGCCTTGGCCTGGAATTCGGCCGAAGGACTTCGCCTGCCGGGTTCCATTATGACGGGTTGCTCAATGGGAATGCCGGCAGGGACGGCTTGATCGGCACCTGAAATATTCGCGGGCGCTGGATTGCATGACCTCGGCACCTTGGCGACCACGGGTGTTTTCAGATAATCGGAGATGCGCCGTCCTCCACCCGCCGCAAGGGCCGCCTTGCGGGCATCGGCCTGGGAATCGGCCAGTATGCGGGAAAAATCCTGTTTCGAATCACCGGGGGATGGCGCGGCGACCTTGCGGCGCAACCCATCCGCAGGCATGCCAGCGTGCTTGAGATAATCCTGAATGGTCCAGTTGGCTTTAGGCACCATGGGAGCTCCTGCTTGCTACGACTTCTTCAGAGCATATAGCAATTTTCATTCCATCCCCTTAAATTAGTATTCTCTCATAATATCGAAATTTTATTCATTCAGCCGGCCTCCCCGAGAATGCGCCCACACGTGCATTCTTGCCGTCCATCGGCAAAAACTTGACGGCAACCGATACGGGACTCGATTGGGCGGAAGCGGTTTCAGGCAGGATTCAAAACCGCGTCGACTTTGTCCACCAGGGCTTTGACCGAAAAGGGTTTGGGCAACAGTTGGCGATCATCCTCCGGGACCCCGTGTTGGGCCAGAATATTGTAAGTATAGCCGGAGATATAAAGCACTTTGAGATTGGGGTGCCGCGCCGCAACCTTTTTGTATACCTCGGGCCCCATCATGCCCGGCATCACCACATCGGTCAGCAGCAGATCGATGGGCTCGTTGGGCCGGGCAGCCAACGCCAAGGCCTCATGCACGTTTTCAGATCCGATGACGCGATAGCCCTTCTTGCTTAGAATATTGATGGCCAGCTTGCGCACCGAGGGATCATCTTCCACAATCAAGATCGTGGCGGCTGTGGTGCCATGCGCCCGACCTTCCGATGCCGCTATCGGTTGGACCGGCCCTTCTCCGACCCTCGGCAATAATATCGTGAATCGCGCCCCCTGCCCGGGCCGGCTGAACGCTTCGATGGTGCCCCCGTGCTGATGAACGATGCCATAGCTGGTGGCCAAACCCAGTCCGGTGCCATGATCCTTGTCTTTGGTCGTAAAGAAGGGCTCAAAGAGCCGCTGCAAGGTATCCCGATCCATGCCGGTGCCCGTATCGCTGACCACGATCCTGGCAAAATGGGCAGGGGCTGAACCATTTTCCCGCGATCCGCGCGAATCGCCCAGCAGGACCTGCGAGGTTTCGATGGTCAGGCAGCCGCCCTGGGGCATGGCATCCCGGGCATTGACTGCCAGATTCATCAAGACCTGCTCTATCTGGGAGACGTCGCATTTGACGAACAACGGCTGGGGCGACAATCCGATTTTCAAGTCGATATCTTCGCCGATCACCCGGCGCAGCAGTTTTTCAAAACCGGTCACGATGGCATTGATGTCGCCGTGAACCAGCTCCAACGCCTGCTTGCGGCTGAAGGACAACAGTTGCCGGGTGAGCTGCCGGGCGCGGTTGCCGGCATCGAAAACCTCTTTCAACGCGTCGCCCAGGGGATGGTCGCCGGGCAGCTCATCAAGCATGGTTTCGGCATAGCCCAGGATAATCGACAGCAGGTTGTTAAAGTCGTGAGCCACGCCGCCGGCCAAGCGGCCGACCGCCTCCATTTTCTGGGCTTGATGCAACTGCCGTTCGAGTTCGAGATTTTTCTGCTCCGCCTGCTTCTGCTCGGTGATGTCCACCATTTCGGTAAGAAAGTGGCTGGGGCGTCCCATTTCATCGCGTATCAGGATCACGCTGACATCGCCCCAAATCACCCGTCCGCCGACATGCAGATACCGTTTGGTCATCCTGCGCACGGTGGCCTTGCCGTCCAGCAAACTTTGCACCAGTTCCAGGCTGGCGGGCAGGTCGTCGGGGTGGGTGATATCCGCGATCTGCTTGCCCACCAGCGTCCGTTCATCGTAGCCCAACATCCGGCACAGGGCCTTGTTGACGCGATTCAAACGACCGTCGGGCAAGGTCATCGTCCGACCGATGGAAGAGTTGTCAAAGGCACTCTTAAATTGCGCCTCGCTCTCGCGCAGGGCCAGCTCCATCTTTTTGATCTCCGTGATATCGGCCGTGAAGCCGTCGATCACCACCGTGTCGTCGGCGCAACGTTCGCTGATGCGGGCACTCATGGAGAACCAGCGGTGCCGACCATCGAGCCGCACGGCTTCGTACTCGAACCCCACGACCTCCCCGTTCCGGGCCAACTGCCGTATGAACTCCTCCCGGCGCCCGGGATCGGCATACAGTTGTTTGGCGAGATCGGAATAACGGGCCGCGGCCTCCTGGGGCGATGCCGCACCGACCAACTCCGCCATGCTGGCGTTCACATAACGCACCTGCCCCTTGGAAATGCCAATGGGCGCCTTATCGAATAGCGCTTTAAAACCCGTTTCCGGGAAAGGGGCCTCTTCCGGACCATGGAGATCAGCGGCGCCCGGCGGCGCGTTAGCGGATTTTTCTTTATCCATGCTTCACATCTGCTCTCATATCGACAAGAATCGGTCCAACGCAAGATGGAAGCGGCCATGGCCGGGGGAGGGAGCAAAGGCAGGTTCAGAGGGTAAGCGGCGGACCGTATGCCGTCATTTCTTAAGTTCTACGCACTCCGCCGTCTTGTTGCAAGGCTATTCTTTGACCCAGAGCTACCAGAGGCCTGATGCCTCTGGCGATCATAGCATCCCAGGCTCAGCGCTTTTTGGCAGGGAAGACCTCGAAGACCGACTTGGGGCCTTCGCCGGCCGTCCGACTTTTCCCCTGCATATCGTCCTTGAGGGAACTGTCCTTCTTTTTCCACGCGCCTTCGATTTTGGCGACCAGTTCATCGATTTCACAAGGTTTGGTGAGGTAGTCATAGGCGCCGAGCTTCATGGCCTCCAGTGCCGAGTCGATGGAACCGTGACCGGTGAGCATCAAGGTCTGGGTAAACAGGCCCAGCTTTTGGATCTCCTTGAGAGTGGACAGACCGTCGAGGCCGGGCATCTTCAGGTCGAGCACGATCACATCCACGGGCTGCGCCTCCAAAGCCCGGATAGCAGCATCGCCGCTGTTGACGGCCGTGACCTTATAGCCGCGCGTGGTCAACAGTTTGGCCATGTTACGGGTAAAAATCTCTTCGTCATCCACCAGGAGTATTTTGGATCCGTTCATCGCATGCTCCTTCCCTTGGGGCTCAGGTTCTTCTTACAAGCCGCCGTCTAGTTATACTGCATCATCTCCGCCGGTGGGTGTAGCGGCAGTTCGATGTCAAAGCGCGTGCCTTGCCCCGGTTCGCTGTGCACGTCGATTCGGCCGCCCAACCGCTGAATGATGCTGAAGCAAATGGAAAGCCCTAATCCGGTCCCCTTGCCCACCGGCTTGGTAGTAAAAAAGGGATCGAAAATCTTCTCCATATGCTCCGCGGAAATTCCGCAACCGGTGTCGCTGATGCTCAGCCGCACGCCCTGCCCATCGGCCGTACCGGTGGTGGCGATTTCGACACGGCCATAGGGCTTGCCGTCGTGGGCATCGATGGCATTGGTGATCAGGTTCAGGAAGAGTTGCTGCAATTGCGACGGATCGGAGATCATCACCGGCAGTTCAGGCTCCAGGGTGGTGACGAATTTGATGCCGCTGGCCCGGGCTTCGCGTTCCATCAAGTCCACCACCTCTAGGATAAAAGCGTTCAAGTGGACCGTCTCCATTACCGACTGGGTGCGCCGGGAAAAACGCAGCAGATTGTGGGTGATGCGTTTGCAGCGCTGGATCTGGATATCGATCTGGGACATGGAGTCGTTGAACTGCTCCTGGAAAGAGACCTCCATTTGTCCTGTTTGCTTGGCGCAATCCAGCAGAATCTGCCGCTCGGTGGAGATGATTGCCAGCGGGTTGTTGATCTCATGCGCCACACCGGCCGAAAGCTCGCCGATGGAGGCCAGCTTGCTGGTCTGCATGAGCTGCTGGTTCAACTGATCGCTCTCGCGGTCACGCCGGCGGATCATGGTCAGCATGTGACGGGTCACCAGCACGGCCACGATGAGAATGGTCAACGCGCTGATGAGCAGGAAGACCAATACCGCGAAGTTAGCGTGGTTTACGGCGTTGAAAGCTTCATCGTAGGATTGGGTCACCACTAAAAGCCAACGGGGTTCCTTGAGCCAGACGCTACAGACAATCCGGCGGGATGAAGTGCTGGATCGCCCCGGGTAATCCTGGGTCACGAAGCGCAGGTCGGTGCCCTGGTGTTCGGCCAGCAGGGGCAGCGGCGCCACCTCCATGATGGCGCCGCCGAAACGCGGGGTGGTCTGGTAGATGCCCTCGGTGTTGAGCAGGTAAACCTCCCCGCTTTTACCGATGCGCACATTCTCCACCAGGGCGCGGAAGGTCTCGGTATTGATCGTGGCCCGCAAGATCCAGGGCTCTCCGTTTTCCGACGAAGTGACCGCCATGATGAAGTGCGGCTCCCGGCGAAAACCCAAAAACATGTCGCTGATGAAAATCCCTTTTTTCAGCACCTGCTGGAACCAAAAAGCGTCCGCGTAATTTTTGTCCATCAGGTCATAAGGGCCCACATAGGCCAGATGACGGCCGGTATGATCGATCAGCCCTAAATCGGTGAGCGTCGGGTGATCATGATTGATTAACTCGAAGACTTTGTTCAGGTTGCCTGGATGACTCAAATACTCCTTGCTGTGGGTGCGGGCCATCAGTTGCAGCTTGGAGCTGTGTTCCTTGAAAAACAATTCGATGGCGCGATGATGGTTATCCACCTCACGGTTGAACTTCTCCGTCAAGCGCTCGCGCGCGAAGCGGGTGTAATGGACATTGATGCCCCAACCCACCAGCAGGAGCGGCACCAGGGAACTGACCAGGGTCAGCAGGACGAATCGCCGGAAGAACCGTTTGTACTGCTCCCGGCGCCGGTCGCTACCTTCGATAGGCAGCCCGCTCGTTGCAATGGTGGCTTTGGTGGTCGTCATGCCGACGATGTCTCCTTGTATCGAAGATCAGTGATGGTCCGTCCGGACCTCGGCGAACGGTTTTTCAATAAACGTGCCACGATATCGACGCCAGCCGAAATCCGATCATAATTTTTAATTTGTTTTTTCAGTATGATATGAACAAGGTCGCGAGGTGAACGGCTTCAAGAGATGAGACTGTCCCCCAGGGGTGGACAGTGGCTCTCCAGCAGCGACAGGCGGGGTCGGCCCCAGACGCTTCATCGGCATCGAGGCGAGCGCGCACAGAACAGACTATCTACTGCCTCAGGATGGACCAGTATTTAGCGTGCACGGCGATGCTTTTTTGCAGGGCGGCAAAGGAAACAGGCGCTGCAATCGTCTTCTCCAGTCGCTCCGCCTCCATCGATGGCAGGCCGCACAGCTCCTGAATCACGCTCCGGCCGCACTCCCGGATGCCCTGGATGCTGTAGCCGCCCTCCATCAGAAAAGCGATGCGACCGCCGCACACCGTATCGGCAATGCGGCACAACTGGCGCGTGAGCATGGCGTAGCCGGCGGGCGTGCCGTTCAGGCCGGCCAAGCGATCATGCTGGTAAAGATCGAAGCCGCACGACACCAGCAGCATGTCGGGTTCGTAAGCCCGTGCCAGCGGATCGACCATGCGCTGGATCACCTTGCCGAACTCGCTGTCGCCCATGCCTTTGTCCAAGGGAACATTGACGCTGTACCCCTCTCCTGCGCCCTGACCCACCTCGCCGTAGTTGCCCGTGCCCGGGTAGCAGGGAAACTGGTGCATGGAAAAGAACAACACCTCGCGGCTCTGGACGAAGGCGGCCTGGGTGCCGTTGCCGTGGTGGGCGTCGATATCCACGATCATGACCCGCCTGACGCCATGGGCATGATTGAGATAGCAGGCCGCCAGGGCCGCATTGTTGAACAGGCAAAACCCCATGGCCTTATCCGGTTCGGCATGATGACCGGGAGGGCGCACGGCCGCAAAGCCCCTGCGCGATGGGCCGGCCATGATGGCATCCAAAAGATTGAAGATGCCGCCCACGGCGAGACAGGCTGTTTCGTAGGAAGTCGATGTGGTTTGGGTGTCCAGATCGATGGCGTACAATTGGCGGCCCGCGGTAGCGGCAATGCGTGCAATGTGCGCCGGCGTGTGTACCCAGGCCAGCGCTTCTTTTTCAGCCGGGCGGGCGCAAAGCGCTTTCCAATAGGGCGCCAGTTCGGCCGCCGCCAAGACCTCGTCCATGGCCTTGAGGCGGTTGGCGTTCTCCAGGTGGAAGATGCCTTGCAAATGGGATTGCATGGCGCCGTCCTTGAATACCAGCAATGGATGGGCCGCAGCGGGCGGAGGGTCCACGATGGTGATACGACCATGGGCCGTGGCCAGTTCCAGCAACGGACCGGCCTCGGGAACCCGGCTTTTGTATTTGAGCAGCCCCTGGGCCGCACTGCGCGCCAGATCTGGCCGGGAGCGCGACAACAGGCACAGCTTGAGAAAGTGCAGGGCCAATTCCCGTCGGGGGTCCGCGGGCTTGGTCCGGACCAACAGCCTTACCTGATCCTTGATCACGGTCGCCATCTCCCCCAGAACCGCCGGAGGCACCGTGCGGCTGCGGTCCACCATCACCGCCAGCACATAGGTCAGGCGGCCGGCCGGCCGTACCAGCGAGTAAACATAGGGCCGCCGCTTTTCGAAACCGATGCTTTCATAAAAACCCGAGGCCTGGATTTCGGAATCCAGTAGTATTTCACGCCCGCCGGGGTAGTAATTCTTCCACAGCAGCCATGCACCCGCGACGAGAAAGGTTCCCACCCCGCGATGCACCGGGCTTGTTTGCAAAGCCCCTTCCGGCCGGTGTTGGGCCGAGGCAATGTACTTGATCTCCAGCGCTTTATGGAAAAGAGCGGTTTTTAGGCGCAGATAGATGAGGCCGGCAATGGCGCCATCCACCAGGCAAGCGAAAAGATACGGCGCGGTACCGTTGCGCAGGCAGCGCAGCACGAACCGCACGCTGAAAAAAGGCAGTTGCAGATCCGCCACCTGCATCAAAGCCTCGCGGGTGAACGGCAGCGACATGAAGAACGCGCAGTCGTTGGCGTTCACCGCCCCATGGAAGAGGACTCGTGGATCGGTGGCGCTGCGGGGCAACGCTTCTTCCGGTCCATTGCCGAGCAGCCGTTCGAGCACCTCTCGGGCCGCGGCCCGGGTGCCGCTGCTTTCGGCATCCAGTCGCTGCAGGGCACGATCGAGCTCGTGCCGCAGCAGGAGGTTCAAGCCCGCTTCGCGAATCATCCGGCCGGCCGTGGCATAGCCGGATTTACTTTCGGATGCGGACAGCGCCAGTTTTTTAGCCATCTCGCCGTACTTGATCAACAGAGGTTGTTCAACGGCGGCCAGCCCTTCGTTGAACAGACTGTTCTTGTCCACCGCCACCGACTGCTGATCGAAAGTAAAGTAGAAGCGCTGGGGGTGGGTCGTTGGGGGCGGGCCGACCGGCACATCGATGCGGCCCGTGCCGAAAAGCTCGGCCAGGGAGTAACCGATCTCCGCATCCCGGGCGGCGATGGCGTCGATGGCCTGTTTGATGGTTTCGCGTTTGAGCATGGGGAGGCGCTACCTCCGCCGGCCCTTCGGGCCAGTGGTCTTTCAGCCTTGCGCCCGCATGCGGCAAGGCAGTTCAACAGTAAAGGCTGCGCCTTGACCGGTCTGGGAATCGACCCGCAGCGCGCCTTCCAGCGGATCGAGGATCGCGCGGCAGATGGACAGCCCCAACCCGGTGCCCTGGGATTTGGTGGTGTAAAAAGGCTCGAAAATCTTCTCCTGATCGACCGCCGCGATGCCCGGTCCGTCGTCGCGGATCGTAACCGTCACGCGCGTATCCGTCTCCCGTGTCTGGAGTTCGATCCGGCCCCCTTTTTCCAATGCGGCCATGGCGTTGAGCAGCAGATTTTGAAATACTTGACGCAATTTGCTCTTATCGCTGCGTACCATGGCCGGCGGGTCCTGATAGTCGCGCACGATATGGATGCCGCGCCGCTCCAGCTCCTTGTGCAGAAAGGCCAGCAGATCGTCCAGCAGGGCGTTGAGATCCACCTCGCCGACGACGGGCGCGTCCACGCGCACGAAACGCAAGAACTTCTGGATCAATTGATGCCCGCGCGAGGCTTCGCGCGTAATCTGGGCCACGGTTTCGCCATGGTCCGAAGATGCGGGATCGGCCTTGTGTCCCACCAGGCATTTGGCCGCCATATCGATGTTGGCCAGGATATCCTTGAGTTCTTCAAAGAAACCCAGCGACAGTTCCATGGAAGCGGCGAGATAGCTGGTGCGGCGCAACTGCTTGTCCAGCATGCGCAGGCTCTGGCCCTTGGATTCGAGCAGGGCCACCAAACGTCCGGTGGTGGAAAGGACCGTAGCCACCAGGATCACGGCGCATACGAAGAAGAGCGCCGCCAGCACCACGACCGCTCGCTGGTGGGCCACAAGTTGTGCTTGCAGCATCGAAAGGGTGGAGGCGCCGCTGGAGGTCATGGCATAGTAAGCGATGGCACCGCCGATGAGGATCGGAGGAATGAAGGCGGCCGCCAGTAGGATCAGGACCACCTTGCGCCAAACGGGCCGGTAGTAAGGGTAGTCGTTGGGTTGGCTTTTTTTATGCAGGTAAGCATAGCGGTTCATGCCGCACCCCCTTTCTCCCTGGCGCTTCGATGCATGCAGTGCGATCGCATGCACCGATTAGAGCATCAACCATGGCTGCCGTCAATCGCGTCCATCCAGGTCGTCCTTCTCGTCCGGCAGGTAATGCAGCACATCTCTCAGACGGATGATACCCAGCACCGCGCCGTCGGAGATGACCGGGATGCTGTCGTAGCGATGGCTCAGCATAAGCTCGGCGGTCTGGTTCAGGGGTGTCTCGAAGGCTACCGTTTCCACCGGATGGCGCATCAGGTGCTTGAGCGGCAGCCCCGGAAGATCATCCCGATGATCGCGCACCCACTCCCAGGTCACTTCCGCGGCGGGCTGGGTTTGGGCCAGGTGATCCAGGATGTCGCGTTTGGTGAGCAAGCCTTGGACCTGGTGGCGATCATCCACCACGAAGAGCATCTGCGCGCCTTCGCCGTTGCGGTAGCGCTCGAAGATGGCCACCGCTTTGGGCAGGGGGTCATCGGGCAGGAGGGGAATAAATCCGGATAAGATGATCTCTCCGGCCAGAGTGCGGGGCCATAAAAGCGGATGCCGTTTGATCCGGCCCAGGTCCCGGGCGGACCGGATTTTTACGATCAGGTCCTCTATGTCATAGGGTTTCTGAAGATAATCGAAGGCTCCCGTGCGCACGGCCTCGATGCCATCTTCGAGAGTTGCGAAACCGGTGAGCATGATGACTTGGATGTCGCCGTCGATCTGCTTGATGCGGCGCAAGGTCTCGATCCCGTCCATTCCGGGCATGCGCACGTCGAGCAACACTACCCCGATGCGTATCCCGCTACCCAGCAGGGCCAGGGCCTGGGAGCCGTTAAAGGCTGTGGCGACCGCATACCCTCGCTGCTCCAGGATTTTGGCCAGATTGCGAGCAAAGCGCTCTTCGTCATCGACCAAAAGGATGGAGAAGTCTTTCACGGGGCATGTTCCTCGCGTCTATTCGTGCGCGTTCTCCAACGATTCCAGCGAAAATCGGTGCTCATTCCTACATCAAGTAGTAAACAATCGCGCTGAAGATCGCAAACATCATCCACATGAAGTGCGCAACCGTTCCCTTGGCCAGCGGGTGAAAACGGGCATCCGGCCGCGCATGGCCATCGGCACATACGTAATGGCCCGGTCGCTCCCGTCGTACCGGTGCCGCGCAAAAGCCATCCGCCGATTCCGCCCGGCAGGCACAGGTCATGCGTCGGCCAAGCAACCGGCAGATGCCATTGTAGATCCAGTTCCAGACGATGGCAATGCCCATGAGGCTCAGCAGGCCCATCAACAGGTGACGGTTGGTGAAACCGACCGCGGCCAGTTGATCGCCGATCCGTTCCGGCCGCAAGGGACCTTCTACAGTGCCGAAAAGCCCCAGGTAGTACAATCCGAAGCTGGCGCCCATGACGATCATGGTCCATCCGAAGTTCTGCATGCGGTTTTGGACAAAGCCGCGGCGAAAGGCATGGTTGGAGCTGGTGACAGTGGATGTATTCATCTTCTTTGCTTTCATATTTCAATCTTTGCGTTTGGGCCGGGCCCCGCATTGACGGGGCCCGGCCACCGGAGGAGATCCGCGTTGGGGCACGCGGTTCACACTGCTTTGATCAGCCGGCCAGACGTTTGACAACATCCGGAACCAGTTTCCAGAAAGCATATGCCGTCAGGCACAGGCAGTAGGCCGGCACGACCACTTTCCAAATTTTTTCCGGGAACACACGGGTCATGTAAGGCGCGGCCACGGCCGAGAACATGGTGGCCAGCATGAAGCTCGGCAGCAGGATGTAGTCGATGGTGACGCCGCTGCCCAGCATGAGCAACCAGGTAACCACCGAGCAGGTGCTGACCGAACCTTCGCTGATGGCGGTAACAGCCATCATGCTTTTCACGGGCACGCCGGCCATCAGACCGCCGATGGTCACTACCGGTCCGTAACCGCCGCCGCCGACGCCTTTGTTAAAACCAGCCAGCGAGGCCCAAAAGACCATCTTGCCGGGTTTGTAAGGCCGCTCCTTCTTGGACTGGAACAGCGAGGTGACACCCATCATGAGCAGTAAAACCGCCACATAGGCTTTGATCCAGATCTTATCGACCTCGAAGATCTTATAGACGCCCACGATGGCCAGGACATTGAAAATCACGCCGCTGATGACGATGATAATGGCCAGTTTGATAGTCTCGCTCATGGGTTTGAGCTTCCACTCCACATTCTGGAACTCGCGATGCAGGAAGGCACCCACCAGGCCGGCGGCGCCCTGCTGGATCATAACCACCGGTACGATCTGTTTGGGATCGAAGCCGATCATGAGCAACAGCGGGGTCAGGGCCGTGCCGAAGCCCATGCCGGCCGAGGCGTCCATGAATTCGAAAAAGGCCGCCAGGAGCACGACGCTCCAGACGATGGACCATTGGTTGCCCAACAGGCCATGATCCACGACGTACTTGGAGGGCATGCGCACGGTGGCCTCAAAGGGATTGCCGGCCAACCAGGTACCCACCAGAAAGAGAATGAAGAAGACGACGACACCTACCACGGCTGCCTTCACATGCTGCCAATTAGGGACCAGGCGTTCCATGATGGTCCTTTGATCCAACTCCTTGGCCACTTCCCAGCCCAGTTTTTTCTCTTCCACTTTCACGTTTGACATACAAGACCTCCTTTGGAATGACCGATTGTCTATGTCTAAATACCTTTTCTTCCGAATCGCATCGCGATAGCGTTTTTCCACGCTTGAATCGCCTGCCCAGGTAATAACAAAAGACATGCCAATCCGTCGAAAGACGGAGAATAGATGCAAAAGCCCGGAATACCATCGAATTAAGTTTCAAGCAGTGTTTTTCGGGGTGTGGCCGTCTCCCAAGCGACACCCAGTGGTGGACATTTCCAAGGGCGCATGACTTCTGGGGGAAGACACAGGGACCAGGGCATGGCCAGGAGTACCCTAAAATGGTCTAATTTTTTCGAGACGCCGCAATATGCCGCCTTTCGTTGAAAGCCTATGGATTCGCCGCGAGGTGAAGAGTGCCGGTGGTTGGAGATCCCGGTGGTGGAAAGGAGATAACAATTCTGGCATTTACATTGCAGTGGGAGCAATTAAGCCTGAAGTGCCCCAATCCCGGGGGAAACTCCCGAGAGGAACCATGAAACTGACGCAAAGCAAGAAGGTGGGAGAAATCGTGCGACCTTTGGCGGAGGGAATTCCGCCGACGCCTTGCGTCGGCATGTCCGACCCGATCATGCGCGCCATCGAATTGATGCTTAAAAACGACATATCCCGCATCGCCGTTACCGGCTGCCAGGGGCTCATCGGATACATCCGCCTCGAAGACGCTTTAGGCCACCTGGGATTGCGCCTGCCCACGCCGGCCGCTCCCAAGCCGGATTATCTCAAGAATGAGCAGTAACCCGGTATTCGGGCAAATCCGGATTCATGCTTTTCCTTCGCTGATCATAAAAGCAGTCTTGCCAAACAAAGGAATTGAACGAGATGTCATTGGTCTTAAAACTGAAACAGCGAGCGCGCCGGCTCAAGGCAGAGACATTCGCCCTGTACCTTGCCGTGCGGGATCCTCGAACGCCCTGGTATGCGAAGCTCCTTGTGGCCGGCATCGTTGCGTATGCCTTTAGCCCTATCGATCTTATTCCCGATTTTGTCCCAATTCTCGGCTACCTGGATGACCTTATCCTAATCCCCTTGGGGGTTACCCTGGCCATCAAATTGGTCCCCCATACCGTGTTGACCGAATGCCGTGCGCGGGCGGCGGAAGCCGCGCACAATGGAAAGCCTGTGAGTCGGATTGCGGGGGGAATAATTATCTTCATCTGGCTGGCCTTCACGGGAGTTTGCTTCGGATGGGCCTACAAAAGATTCATGTAAGCCCTTCCCGAAGAAAACAGGCCCGATCTTTTATCGCTCGTCCTTTTGTTTGTATCCGTCCGCTTCGATGCCGGCCTCTTTCATCAGGCGATGAAAGTACTGCCGCTGGATGCCGGCTTGTTCGGCGGCCCGGCTGACGTTGCCGTGGTTGGCCTGCAGGAGGGATTGCACATACTGCCGGTGAAACTGTTCGGTCATGCGGTCCTTGGCATCTTTAAAGGGCAGTTGGGCCAGTTCGTCGTCGGGCTCGGCTTCGCAGCGCTTTTGAGCGTCTTCCAGGAAAAGATCGCGCACGCGCAGCATGTCACCGCGGCAGAAGATCACGCCGCGTTCGATGACATTCTCCAGTTCGCGCACGTTGCCCGGAAAATCTTGAGCCATCAACGCCTTGAGCGCATTGGGCGAGATGTCACGGATCTCTTTCTGGTTTAGACGCGCATATTTTTCCAGGAAATGGTAGCTCAACAATTGAATGTCCTGTGGACGTGCCTTGAGCGGCGGCAGTTCGAAGCGAATGACGTTGAGCCGGTAGTAAAGATCTTCCCGGAAGCGCTTGGCCTCCATATCGGCTTTGAGATCGTGGTTGGTGGCGGCGATAAAACGCAGGTCGGCCTTGCGCGTGGTGACGCTGCCCACCGGCTTGTATTCGCCTTCTTGGAGCAGTCGCAACAGCTTGGTTTGCAGGGTGGGGCTCAGGTCCCCGATCTCATCTAAGAATAAAGTACTTTCGTGCGCTTCTTCCACCAGTCCTTTTTTGTCCTGCCAGGCGCCGGTAAAAGCACCCTTCAGATGCCCGAACAGCTCGCTTTCCAGAACATGCTCGGGAATGGCCGTACAGTTGATGGTCACCATCTTGCGCTGACCGCGTCGGCTGTGCTCGTGAATGGCCCGGGCCACCAGCTCCTTGCCGGTTCCGCTGGGCCCGGTGATGAGCACGGTGGCCATGGTGGGCGCCACCTGGCGGATGCGCTCGAAAATCGACTGCATCGACGGGCTGGCCCCCACCAGGGCGGCGAATCCCTTCTTCTCGGCCAGGGCATCGCGCAGGGCCTGGTTCTCCCGCAGAATCGACTGCCACTGCATTACCTTTTCCACCGTCATCAGGATGCGCTCGCGGCGGAAGGGTTTGGTGATGTAGTCATAGGCGCCCTTGCGCGTGGCTTCCACGGCGGTTTCGATGGTGGCAAAAGCCGTCATGATGACCACCGCCACATCAGCCCGGATCTGTTTGACAGCCTCCAGGAAGCGGATGCCGTCCATCTTGGCCATCTTCAGGTCGGTGATCACCATATCAAAGGGGGATTGACTGAAGAGCGCCAGGGCTTTCTGGGAATCCGGCTCGGTGACGACTTCGTGCGTCGTCTCCTCGTTGAGGATGCGCTTTAAAAGCAGCAGCATATCGGCTTCGTCGTCGACGATCAGGATGCGACCCGCCATTTTTCTTCTCCTGCATACACCGGCAGTTCCACCGTGAAGGTCGTTCCCTTGGGCTTGTCCACGCCGTCGTGAACCTGACTTTCACAGGTAATGGTGCCGCCGAATTTATTGATGATGCCGTAACTGACGAACAATCCCAGGCCGGTGCCTTCGCCTTCGGGCTTGGTGGTGAAGAACGGCTCGAAGATATGGTCGAGGTGTTCGGGAGCGATGCCCGTGCCTTGGTCCTGGAGTTGGACCGCCACCCGCTGACTGCCGGCCATCGAGCCGGTGCGAATGGTAAGCAGGCCGCCATCGGGCATGGCCGCGGCCGCGTTGTTGATCAGGTTCAAAAAGACCTGCTGCAACTGCCGGTCGTCGCCCTGCACCCGGGGAAGGCGCTCGGCGAATTGGGTGCATAACTCGATGCCTTTCATCTCCAGACTGTGCTGGACCACCTTGATGATCTCGCCCAGGCATTCATTCAGATCGGTATCCGTGGTCTTCTCCTGACCCACGCGGGCGAAGCTGAGCAGGTTTTCCACGATCTGCTTGCATTGCAGTCCTTGGCGCTCGATGATCTTCAGATCCTCGTACTCCTGGCTGCCGGGCGTCTTCTTGCGAACCAGCAAATCGCAAAAACCCAGCATGACGCCCAAGGGGTTGTTGATCTCATGGGCCACGCCGGCCGCCAGAGTACCCATGGAAGCCAGCTTTTCGGCGTTGATCAGGAAGCGTTCCAGGCGCTTGTTTTCGGTGATATCCCGGGCGATGCAGAGTACGGCGCCCATCTGCCCGGCCTCGTTTTTCAAGGGCATGAAGTTGGCGCTGATCCAGAGGGGCGTCTCGCCCACAGTCAGCTCGAACTCGTCGCGCACGCTCTTGCCGGTTGCGTAAACGCTTCGAACGATTTTAATCTGCCGCGCCGCGATTTCTGGCGTGAAAAGGTGAGCGAGCCCCTGGCCCACGAACTCTTCGGGCGTGCCGCCGAAACTGGCGGCCGTAAAGCTGTTGACCGACAGCAGGCGACCCTGGTCGTCCACGGTGAAGATAAAGTCCTCGGCGCTTTCCACCAGGCTGCGGTAATTCTCCTCGGAACGCTTCAGGGCCTGGGTTCTCGCCGCCACGAGGTATTCCAGTCGTCGGGACCAGCGGATTTGAAAATACAAAATGATGCCGCCGGCCGCTACAACGATGAGCAGCACGAGCACCTGCAGAACTGTTTGAAGACGATGGATCGTGGCCAGGCCCGCCTCGATTTCAAAGACCGGTGCCACCACGGCCACCGACCAGTTCTGGGGGGGATGGTCGGAAATCTTGATGGGCGTGTAGGCGATCAACTTTTGAATTTCGCCGGTGATACCCCGGTGCCAGGTGGACATGTAAGCACCGAATCCTTCCCGGCCTTTTAGCATGCCCTCGCGCTGGATTCGGTTGATTTGTACGAAAGATTGGCTCTTGAAGGCATCGCCCCGGGCGCTGAAGGCATCCTTGCCCACATAGTCGGTATAAGGATGATGCAAAAAAATGCCGTTTTGGTCGATGATCCAGGCATAACCGGTGCTCCCGGAACGGACCTCCTTGATGGCACCGCCCACGAACCAGCCGATGTGCAAATGGAAGACAATCGCCCAGGAAGCGTCCGCGGCAAGGGGCATGGCCATTTTCAACATCGGCTCGGCATTCTCTACATAGGGTTGCGACACCCAGGCCGCATTCTCTTCGGTCCAGGATTTTTCGGCCAGGGCCTCTTGCCAGGGGCGAACGTCCAATGACTCAGCGGGAAGACGCGTGTAAGGGATATGCATATAGGATTGCCCGTTGCGCAAGTCGAGCAGCTCTATCTTGACCACCCCACTTTCCAAGCTCCTCTTGAAGGCCTCCCTCATTTCCGGCGATAGCGTTTTGGACGAGACCGCTTCCGGACGAAGGATCCGGGCCAGGGTCGCAATCTCCCGATTGAGCAGGCGCAGCTCTCTTTCGATATGGGCGCGGATGGAGCGGGCAACCACGAGTTGTTCCTCGTTGAATCGGTCGGCCACCACGGCGCGGGTTTCCCGCCCGGCCCACAGGCTGATGCTCAGGGCCATGATGAGCATCACGGCGGCGATCGCGCAGATGATCAGAATCATTCTCTTCTTCGGTTTGTGATCTTCCATTGCATCCATGATCCCGATTGCATCTCGACCTTTCCGCGACAATAAAGCAAGGATCGGGCCAAGCGCCCGTGGCCTATTCTTTCCCTGGAAATACTTCCCAATCCGCCCATGGCCGTGGCGGCAGGAGGAATTTTCCGGGCTTGGCCTGTTTTTTGCCTTTGGTGTAAAGGGGTTTACGAGGGTGCCGCTTGTGAAATACGTGAGTCCGACCGCTCGCAAACCGGATTATCTTTTGACAATGGGATCCTTTTGATTCATGGAACCATGGCAAGATCCCAGGCGCCTGCCCTGAAGTGTAAAGCCTTCTGACAGGCCGTAAAATATCGAATCAGCCCAGTCCGGATGCGCATAGATGAATCTATTGCAAAAATTTCGGTTGTTTCGCGGAAAGCGCAGGGTATCGGAAGCTGCACGGGAACGATTGATGCAGGCGTTCCGGGTCAAATATTCCAACTTCAAAACCCTTCTGGAGTCCAATACCGAGCTGCTCAAGATCATCTCGGACATCGAGCTCAAACTGCGCGGCCAGACGGTATTCGGCGCCTCCTATATCGAGGCCCAGACCATGCGCAGCATCTTTCACAATGCGCGTATGATTCAATGCCTGGAAAACATGTCCGGCCGCTCCTATGCGTCGCTGAAAAAGGCCCTGGACGATATCCACCGTAAAATCAAAAGCGAGATCGGCATAACCACCGAAGGCCCGGTGCATCAGGTGGGCTTCGTAGCCGCGTATGGAGAGCTTTCCCAGGATAGCGCCGAAGTCGTGGGCGGCAAGAACGCCAACATCAGTGAAGTTAAAAACCGGCTGGGACTGCCTACCCCCGAAGGGTTCGCGATCACGGCCGCGGCCTTCCAGCACTTTATCCGCGCCAACCGGCTCGACGAAACGATCCAGCGGATGAAAAGCAAAGCCGATATCATCGAAACCGAAACCATCATGCATGTGAGCGATGAGATTCAGCAGCGGCTGCTGGCCGCCGAAGTGCCGTCGGAGCTGGCCGACGCCATCCATAAGGCCCATGCCGAGCTCATGGAAGGCCTGGCCCGGGATGGAAAATCGGCCACCAACATCTCCATGCGCAGCAGCGCCATTGGCGAAGACAGCGCTATTTCCTTCGCCGGACAGTACCTGACCGTGCTCAATGTTCCGCCCGGTCAGATCGTGGAAAGCTACAAAAAAGTCGTTGCCAGCCTTTTTTCCGCGCATGCCATCTCCTATCGCCTGCACATGGCCATCCCCTTTCAGGCCGCCGCCATGGCCGTGGCTTGCCAGGAGATGATCGTGGCCCGGGCCAGCGGTGTCATGTATACCCGCAATCCGGTCAATCCCCTGGAAAACCGTATTTTGATCAATGCGGTCTGGGGCCTGGGTCCTTACGCCGTGGACGGGGTCGTCAGCCCGGACACCTATATCTTCAGCAAGGACAATCCGCCCCGGATGCTGGAAGCCAGGATCTCCATCAAAACCGCGCGTCTGATGGCCCTGGACAGCGGCGATTTGCGGGACGAAGCCGTCCCGACCGCCGATCGCCAAAGCGCCTGTCTGACCGAGGAACAGGCGCGACTTTTAGCATCGCACGGATTGGCGCTGGAAAATCATTTCGGTCTGCCCCAGGACGTGGAGTGGGCGCTGGATGACCGGGGACGCCTGATCATTCTGCAGACCCGTCCGCTGCGGGTGGATGCCCTCGAAACCAGCGGCGGCAAGCTGCAAACCCTGCCGCTGGATGGCTATACGGTTTTAGTGGAGGGCGGCGAGGTTGCCTGTGCAGGCATCGGATACGGCCCGGCCTGCCATGTGCGCACCGAATCGGACCTGGCCAATTTCCCCGACGGCGGCGTGCTGGTCTCGGCCCATGCCTCGGCCCATCTGGTAATGGCCATGCCCAAGGCCCGGGCCATTCTGGCCGACGCAGGCAGCATCACCGGGCACATCGCCTCGCTGGCCCGGGAGTATATGATCCCGACCCTGCTGGGCCTGGGTGGCGGCACGGCGAGCATACCCGCGGGCGCCGCGGTCACCGTCGATGCCTTCAACGGCAGAGTTTATGCCGGCCAGGTGGTCGAACTGCTCGAATCCGGATTCCAAGCCACAGGGGTCATGCGCAATACCCCCGTCTACCAGGCGCTGCGGCGGCGGGCCGACCTGATCGTGCCCCTGAACCTGACCGATCCTAAATCGCCCAAATTCACCCAGGAGCATTGCCGCACGATTCACGACATCATGCGTTTTATCCATGAAAAATCCTACGAGGAGATCTTCCAGCTCGGCGATCTGGTGACCGACCGCGGCCAGCTTTCGGTGCGCCTCAAGGCCAACATCCCCATCGATCTGTACATCATCGATCTGGGCGGTGGCCTTTCCGTGGACGCCATGCAAGTTTCCAAGGTGACCGCCGAAGAAATCCTGTCGGCACCCCTTTCGGCGCTCATCGGGGGCATGCTGTGCGACGATCTGCAATGCCGGGGGCCCCGGCCGATCCACGTGGGAGGCCTAATGTCGGTGATGAGCAATCAATGGCTCTCGCCGCCCAACATGGGCGCCGAACGGTTCGGCGACCGCAGCTATGCCATCATTTCCGATCGATACTTGAACTTCAGCTCCCGGGTGGGCTACCATTACAGCATTCTGGATTGCTATTGCGGCCAGACTGCGGCCAAGAACTACATCAACTTCCAATTCAAAGGCGGCGCCGCCGACTCATTGCGGCGCAACCGGCGCTTGCGCGTCATCGAAAAAGTTCTGGTCGAGAGGGGCTTTGTGGTCAACATCGCGGGTGATCGGGTAACCGCCCGCATGGACAAATACGAGGCCGCGATTCTGAAGAAAGAGCTGGACCAGATCGGGCGCCTGCTGATCTACACCCGCCAGATGGACATGCTGATGCACAGCGAACTGCTGGTGAACAAACTCGCCGAATGCTTCTTGAAGGGCAACTACACCTTGAATCCGGATGCCGAGGAACCGGGCGGTTTTTGTACAAAATAGCCGGGGGCGATATCCGCGGAAAGCTCTATGGCGGCATGCGCCATGGCGTCTCGTACGGAGATGATACGCAACTCTCCCACCGGCTCCAGCCGGGCATTCAACAGCCGCAGCAAATCACCGGCGAAGATTTTCTGCTCCCCATGAACGCCGATGCCGACCTCCCAGCGATCCTTGAGGCGTGACAGTTTTAAGATCGGGAAGATGCCTTGGCGTTCCAGCAATGCTTCGTTGCGTGCGGAGTGAAGATAAGAGAGCAGCAAGGCGCCTATCAGCGGCAGCAGGCTGGCGATCACGAGCCACCAGGGCGGAATGCCGATGGCCTTTCGGCAGATGGATGGATAGCTGGCATTCAATGCCGATGCGGAATCGAAAACCAGCACATGGTGGGCGACAGGCATTTCCACACCCGGTTGCCGGCTGTCGAACACCTGGAGCTCGTAGCTTCCGGGAGAAACGGAATCGCCCACGTGCAGCTCGCCGCGCCATATTCGGCCGCGCAGATCGATGAAGAGCAGACGCAGTCCTTTATTAGCCGAGCGATAGCTTAATTCATTCAGGGATGAGACCGTCGTGGTCAATGTGCCGTTGACGGCATGACGGGATCCGGGCAACGCGCGGACCGTCTGGGGATCGTCCAAATGGCCTGAAACGAAGGTGTCCGCCACGGAAAGAAGAAAAAGCACACCGGCGATGACACCTAAACGGCGGATGAATCGTGGCGAGGGAAGTCGCGATAGCATAAGCCGTGCTTAGCCGGCCACGCGGTTTTTAAAACGGCGCAGCATCAGACGGGCGGCCACGATGGTCATTACGGCCGCAGGAATGAAGGTGCGCAAAAAAATGGCCGAAAGATTGTCGGGGTCCTGCTGCCCCCAATACATACCTAGCGTGAGTTCGACCAGCAACAGCAGGTTCATGGCGACCACCACCCAGCGTTGCTTGGGGTTGAGTCTTTCTTCGGATGCGATCTGGCGAGGTTCGAACATGGATCCAATTCCTTCCTTAGGGATACCAAAGCCGGGGGGGCGCGCCCCCCGGCGAATTACTTCTTTACTTTACTTCTTACGCAAATCCTGCTTGGAGACGTTCATCAGCCGTATGGCCACTTTGGTGCCGTCTTTGACGTTATAGGCCAGCCTGATGATGTCCCCTGCCTCCGGTGGAATCCCGATTAGGGCGGTGGCCACGTTGTATTCCGACTGGGTGCCGGTGGGCTGCCCATAGGGATGCTCATTGGTGAAATTGATGTCGTACTCCTCGATGGTGACCAACTTGCGCTCTTTGTCGTACTGAAGGCACTTGCCCTGGCTGACTTCGGCCGCTGCGGCCGTACCTGCCAGCCAGAAGAGCCCCGCCAAGACCATCACTATTTGAATTATCCTGCGTTTCATCGTTGCATATCCTCCTGCGTTAGGCTTTGGTGGCCATGGCTTCGCGGGCTTTTTTCTCCCGCAGTTCGTTGGCGGCTCCCTTGAACATGATAATCATAATATAGATACAGATGATGCCGATGGTGCTCAGGATCAGAACCGCCGCCGGGAGTTCGTATTTGAACTGTTTAAGGATGATGGAGATCATGCAGCACAACACGGCCGCGCCGAAGGCCAGCCGGATGCCGTAGCCTTTGGCGTACTTGGTGGCCACGGTGCCGATCTGCGCGCCAATGGCGGCACCGGTGAGCATGACGAAGACCGCCACTAGTTCGATACGGCCTTTCAGGGTATAGGTGAAGGCTCCGTATAGGCCGGAAATCATAACCTCGAACAGGTCGGTGCCCACGGCCACATGGGTGGGGGTGCCGATGAAGTAAATCAAAGCCGGCATGCGCAGCAACCCGCCGCCGATGCCCAGGAAGCCGGCCAGCACGCCGGTGGTGAAACTGACCGAAATGGGCAGCCAGGCCGAGCAGTAGATGCCCGAGGTCTTGAAGTGCATCATGGGCGGGATGTTGATCTTGTGCAGGGTTTTATACCAGGTAAAACCCTCCACGCCTTTTTCGCCAGCCACTTCACCGGCTTTTTTCTTCTGGCGCGCCTTGGCATAATCGGAAAAGACCATGACCGCGATCAACAGCAGAAATACGACATAGACCCAGCGCACCACCGGGCCGATCTGGCCCAGACGCTCCAGCCACATGACCAACTGGGCGCCGCACTCTATGCCGATCATGGTGCCGATGACCATGATGAAGCCCAACTTGTAATCCACGTTGCCGAATTTGGAGTGCCGGATGGTCGAAATCATCGATTTACCGGCGATGTGGGCGATATCCGTGCCGATGGCGAAGGCCATGGGAAAGCCCAGTATATTGAGTCCCGGCGTGACCATCCAGGCCCCGCCCATGCCGAAAAAACCGCCGATGACGCCCACCGAATAACCGATCAGCACCAGGCCCGGCCAGAAAATATCCACGCCCGCAATGGGCATATACATATACAACCAGGAAGCATCCATGAAATTATCCCTCCTTGAATTCTAATGTTCTATGATCTTGCGTGAATGGAGATCCAGGCCGCTGCGTTCCATGATGAAATCCATGATGAAGCCCAGAAAACAGCCGATGGCCACTGTAAGGACTACGGCCCAAACAGCGGACATAACGACATTGGTATTGTACAGGTCGGAAAAATATTTCAATATTCCGGTTACCCGCCGCGTGTCGGCCACCACCACGATATTGGTGGCTTTTTCGCCGGCCGCCCAGGCCGTGGCCGGCAGCATTATGGCCAGACCCATCAATAGATTTTTGCCCCAATGGTAAATACGTTGCATGAACTTTCTCCTCCTCTTTAATAATTGTCTATACCGATACAGGTTTAACCCTCTTTTAGCCGGTTGACGAAAGCCGTGGCTTCCGATGCGATAATCCGCCGGTTCGCACAGGCGGACGCAAGACATTGAGCAACTCCCATGCCACATGCTTGGTGGGCCATGGCGCGCGACATCACTGACTTTTCCGCCGGAGCAACATGGCTGGTAGCCTGATCGTAGGTTAGCAAGGTTTAACAGAATGTAAAAAGGTCTGACACTCGGATGAAGGCCAAGCACATGGCCTCACTGGCGTGCACGGCGGTCATGCGAGGCGCCAATGGCCCACCGATTGCATATGAACCCTTGTTTGGTATAAAAGGTTGGCTATCTGCGGCCTGCCTGACGCTTTCCGAAGAAGAGGCTTATGAAGACCATTGGGAAAAGACAACTTTATCGCAACCTGCGCTTGCGGATTATCGGCCTGACGCTGGTGGTAGCCATCACGCCCCTGGTCCTATTGGGCGGCGCCATCTATGACCAATTCGCCCGGGCCCATGAAAACCGCATCGAAGATCAGATCCGGCTCCTGGCCAATTCCCAGAGCAACGCGGTGGAAGTCTTCCTGCGCGAACGCATCACCTTGCTCTCCATGATGGTGGAGACTTATGACTTCGACGAATTGTCACGCCAGGAGGTTTTGTCACGCCTCTTCGAGACCTTGAATCGACGCAACGACATGCTGGGGCTTGTGGATCTCGGGGTGATCGACTCTTCGGGCTTGCACGTCTCCTACGTGGGGCCGTTCAATTTGAAGGGTTTCAACTATGAGCAGCAGCCGTGGTTTGGCGAAGCCATGACCAAAGGCACCTATGTGAGCGATGTCTATCTGGGATTTCGGCTATTTCCGCATTTCATCATCGCCGTCCGCGGCCGCAGCGGAGAGCACCAGTGGATCTTGCGGGCCACCATCGATTCGGAAGTATTCAACCGGCTGGTACGCACGGCCCAGGCCGGGCGCATGGGCGATGCATTCATCATCAACGAGAACGGCATCTTTCAAACCAAGCCGCGCTTCGATGGGGAAATCCTGGACAACTCCCAGATCGATCCCAACCTGTTCAATCCGGGTACGACCATGGTCGCCAAAATGAAGGCCCAGGGGACGACCTTTTATCATGCCGGCGCTTGGCTGAAGCACAAGAAATGGCTGCTGGTGATCCGGCAGCAGGCCGATGATGAAGTCGGCGGCTTGCTGCACACCCGCAATACGGCGATCCTGATCGTCTCGCTGGGCGTTCTGGCCATCGTCATCACCACCATCTTTACCGCCCATATCGTCGTGCGCCATCTGGAGGAAGGTAACCAGAAAACGGACGCCCTGAGCGCCCAACTGGTTCAATCGGACAAGCTGGCGGCTTTGGGCAAGATGGCCACCGGCATCGCCCACGAGATCAACAACCCGCTGGCGGTGATCGGCGAAAAAGCCGGCTGGATGAAGGATCTGTTGGATGAAGAGGAGTTCAAAAACAGCCCCAACCTGCAAGAATATCTCTCTTCGGTGCTAAAGATCGAAGAGCATGTGGAACGCGCCCGCAAAATCACCCATAACATGCTGGGCTTCGCCCGGCGCATGGAGCCGCGCCTGGACGACGTGGAGGTCAACGGCGTGGTGGACCAGACCCTCGAGTTGCTGACCAACCACGCCCGCATCAGCAATATCGAGATCCGTAAAAACTACGCCCCCAATCTGCCGGTGATCGCCAGTGACCGTTCCCAGCTTCAGCAGGTGATGCTGAACCTGATCAACAACGCCATCGATGCCATCGGCAGCAATGGATGCATCGAAGTATCCACAAATCTCGATAGCAATCGCATCGCCATCCAAGTCAAGGACGATGGGCCGGGTATCCCCAAAGACAAGCAGCGCAACATCTTCGACCCCTTTTTCACCACCAAGGCCAACGGCCGCGGCACCGGCCTGGGCTTGTCCATCAGTTACAGCATCATCGAAAAGCTGGGTGGAACCATCACCTTCCGGAGCGAACCCGGCGAGGGGACGACGTTCAGTGTCTACCTGCCCTTGGTGGCCCCGGAGAAGAAATAGCGGAAAAGGAGCAGATCATGCCGACTTTCAGCGTGTTGGTAATCGACGACGAACTCGACTTCATGGAGACTCTGGTCAACCGGCTCCAGCGGCGCAAGCTGGATGCCATCGGGGTACCCGATGGCGAACAGGCTCTCGAACTGTTGAAGCAGCGCTCTTTCGAGGTCATTTTACTGGACATCAAAATGCCGGGCGGCATGGATGGCATCGAAACCCTGCGGGAGATACGGCGCCTTCAACCCCTGGCCGAAGTAATTCTGCTCACGGGTCACGCCTCGGTGGAAACCAGCCTGGAAGGGATGCAGTTAGGCGCTTACGACTACCTGCTCAAGCCAGTCAAATTCGAAGAACTGCTGGTCAAAATCGCCGCGGCCTTCGAAAAGAATTCGCCACAGGAGAACAAATAAGGGCGCCCGTCGGTCACCGCGCCGGTCATTGTCCAACCGACAGCCGTTCGAGCGCGACGCCCCCTTCCGGGCCCCGGGTAGCCCGCAAAACAAAATCGAATCGATTCAGATCCAGACACAGATTCAGATCCTCGGGGGGCATATCCACGCAATCCCCTGACTTGAATAATTTTGCGCCAATGCCGCGCAGTATCGCTTGCCGCAGGGGGGCGAATGACAGCGGTCGGCCCTCCAGCGCCGCTTTCAGGTAAAGCGCGCACAGGGTGTCTTCCAGCGCGGGCCGTCCGCCGCTGCCCATGCACACCAGACTGACATACGAGGCCGACCGGTCGCGGATATACGCCACCACGGCATCGGCATTAACGAATCCGCCCGTCAAGATTTCCTCCGCGGATTGTGCCGCGGCAAGCCCCCTTGTGCCGTTGGAGGTGGTCAGAACCACTGTCCGGCCGGCAAGCGCCACTCCTTTCAGCAGGCTGGGGGAATTGCCCCAATCGAAACCCGGCATGCGACGGCCATGGCGCTCGCCGATGAGGACCACGGGGCCGTGCATCCGGGACAAGGCCTTTGCCGAAGCCTCATGGGCGACCGCCCAAATACGTCCTGCTCCTGCGGCGGTAAGGTAACAAACCGTGGAAGAGGCCCGCAAAACATCAATGATCACGGCGATTCCCTGCGCCCGGATAGCTCCCTGGCGCTGGTGCAGAATGTCGATAATGAGATTCATAATTTTTCCTCTTAGATCATCGGCGCCAAAAGGGCAATTCGCAGCTCGGTTGCGCGGCATCTATCCCTGTGCTAAATTAACGCCATTATGCATGACAGCTACGGAGTTGCCCCGGCATATCCCTCTTTGATCTTCCCATCTGCGCATCTCTTCGACTTCCGAACGACAAACATTAAGGCTGCGGCGGTGAGGCGGCTGCGCGCCCCAAGCCGGCCTCATCGTCCGTGGAAATAGAATGAGGACTAGATGACGCAATCCGATTACGCGATGCCATCCCCGGAAAACAAGGCCGGCGACTTGCAACGGCAGGTGGAAACATTGCGCGCCGAACTGGAGAAGATTCAGCGGCGGGCGGCCGACCTCGAGGAGGCGAACGCCCAATGGCAAGTGACCTTCGACGCCATCGCCGATGCCATTTGCGTTCTGGATGCCGATCACCGCATTGTGCGCATGAATCGGGCCATGGCCCAACTGGTGGGCCGCAGCGAAGCCGATGCGGTGGGCCATCACTGTTGGAAACTGGTGCACGGCACGGATCAGCCTCCGGAAAGCTGCCCGTGCCAAAACGTGAGGCGCTTTCTGAAGCGCCATAATGCGGTTATCGACCACAACCAGCGCTGGATCGACGTCACCATCGACCCGCGCTTCGACTATCAAGGACAGTTGGACGGATTCATCCACGTCATGTCCGATGTCACCGCCAGCGTCTTCAAGGAAAACGCACTGCGCGAGGCACATCATACCTTGCTCACGGTGCTGGACAGCATCGACGCCGTCATCTATGCGGCCGACATGGCCAGCAATGAATTGATTTTCATGAACCGCCACATGCGCGACATGTTCGCGGGCAACGCCGCCCCAACCTGTTGGCAAGAGCTTCACAACCTGGACGGGTCCGATCGGTGCGGCACCGCCGAGCAGTTGCTGGACGAGAACGGCCAGCCCAAGGGCGTAATGGTATGGGAGGGCACCAACAAAGCCCGGAATCAGTGGTTTTTGCACCATGACCGGGCGATCAAATGGGTGGATGGTCGTTACGTGCGCCTGCACGTGGCCACCGACATCAGCGCGGTCAAAACCCTGGAACGGGAACGGATGGAAAACGAAACCCGGCTGCGCCAGGCCCAAAAGATGGAAGCCATCGGCACCCTGGCCGGCGGCATCGCCCATGACTTCAACAACATCCTGTCGGCCATTTTAGGCTATTCGGAGTTGGCCCTGGACGATGCCAATCAGGGCCGATCCAATCCAACCTACATCAGCCAGGTGTATCGGGCCGGCCAAAGGGCGCGCGACCTGGTGCAGCAAATCCTGACCTTCAGCCGCCAGACCGAGACCGAGTCCAAACCCATTCAGATTCAGCCGATCATTAAAGAGGCCCTCAAACTGCTGCGGCCCTCCCTGCCCTCCACCATCGATATTCAAGTGGAGGTGCGCAGCGACGCCATCGTGCGCGCCGATCCCATCCAGATTCACCAGGTCATCATGAATCTGTGCACCAATGCCAGCCATGCCATGCGCAACGGCGGCGGCCGATTACGGGTAGCGCTGTTGGAAGAGGAGTTGGTCGCCGATGGCAATCCCATTGCGGGACTGGTGCCCGGCCGATATCTGAAATTGGAGGTAAGCGATACGGGCCACGGCATCGACCCCTTGGTTATCGACCGGATCTTCGACCCCTACTTCACCACCAAGGAAAAAAACGAGGGCACCGGCATGGGCCTGGCAGTGGTCCAAGGCATCGTGCGTGGATGCGGCGGTGCCATCAAAGCCTCCAGCCGGCCGGGACAAGGGGCGGTCTTTTCCGTCTATTTTCCAGTCATCGCGCCGACGACGGCCAGCCATGCCGTCAGTCAGGAATTCATCCCCCTGGGACGCGAGCGGATTCTGTTTGTGGACGATGAAGCGGCCCTGGCCGATCTGGCCAAGGAGATTCTGGGCCGGCTGGGCTACCGGGTAACGGTCCATACCGATAGCCTTGAAGCCTTGTCGCTGTTCGAGCATCAACCGCGCGCGTTCGACCTGATCATGACCGACATGACCATGCCGCAAATAACCGGCGACGCGTTTGCCGAAAGGTGCCGCGCCATCCGGCCGGACATCCCCATCATCATCTGCACCGGATACAGCCAGAAGGTGACGCCGGAGATGATGGACCGCCTGGGTATCGGCGCACTGATCATGAAACCCCTGGTGCGCAACAAGCTGGGGATTGCCGTGCGTCAGGTGCTGGACGGCAAGAAGAACCTCAAGACGCACGACTGAAACAAAATCTGCCCCTTACAGGCCGCGAAAAAAAATCAGGCCTTCAGCTCGGACGTGCAGTGCGGGCAGCGCAGGGCCTTGAGGGGAATAGCGGTAAAGCAGTAGGGGCAATCCTTGGTGGTCACCGCGGGCTGTTCTTTTTTGATCAGCTTGTTCATGCCCCGCACCAACATGAAGACCGCGAAGGCCACGATCAAAAAGCTGATGACCTTGTTGGCGAACATGCCGTAGTTGATGGTCACGGCGCCGGCCTTCTGGGCATCGGCCAGGGAGGCATAGGGACCGGCCACGACCGCCCCATCCCTGATAGTGACGAAGAGATTGGAGAAATCGACGTTGCCCAGGACGAACCCGATGGGCGGCATGATGACGTCGGCCACCAGGGATTGCACGATGGCGCCGAAGGCCGCGCCGATGATGATACCGACCGCCATGTCCACCACATTGCCCCGCATCGCGAATTCTTTAAACTCTTTGACCATGCCCATTCCGGCCATCCTTTCTTTTGGCTGCCGCCAAAGTTCGCGCGATCTGCCCGCAGGTCGCTATGTTTGGGAAGAAGTAAGGAATTCAGGTTTATTAGCGACTATTGGCCGGCGTGTAAAGAAATTTCGACCCGTGCCACACCCTCCTTGAGCATGCCCAACTCCTTGGCCGCGGCATGGGAGAGATCGATGATCCGGCCCTTGCGATGGGGCCCGCGGTCATTGATCCGAACTTCCACGCCGCGGTTATTCTTCAGGTTGACCACCCAGACCCGTGTGCCGAAGGGCAAATCCCGGTGGGCTGCCGTAAATGCCTTTTTATCGTATCGCTCGCCGCTGGCCGTGCGCCGCCCGTGCAGGCGGTTGGCGTAGAAGCTGGCCAACCCGGTCTGTTGGAATTTCTCATCGGGTCGCGTCGTCTGAGCAGGCTGAGCGGTCGGCTGGGCCTCCTTTTTGGGCGGGGAGACGGGTGGCGGGACCTGCGGGGGCTGCACAGCCGGTTGACCCGCGCAGGCCGTCAGCAACAGTAAAAGGCCGATGGCCATCCAGCGGCCGAATACGCCATCGCCGGCAGTCGAAACTAGCTTCAAATCAGAGCCTCCCTTTGCTTTGTATGCAAAGCGAAGGGAAGTTTTTCAGGTTCATCCATGGAAGCCTCCTGACCGCTCTCTCAGCATCGAATCGGGTTCATAGCATAAAGGATGCCACGATAAAAAACTTTTCCGCTCTTGGCACGCTCCTTGATTATTATCGCCACACGTGAACCTGCGGCTCCCAGCGCCGATTGCTGTACCGGGAGCGTGAAAACGCGCAACACGACGCCGGGCCGGCGTCACCGCGGGAACGGGTCCCTTTTGAAACGAAAGGTGAATGGCATGGTCTTGGGAAAAAACAGTTTTAGGACTTACGTTTTGTGCACACTCTTGTTTATCTTCGCACACTTCTCCGGAAAGCAGGCCTTCGCGCAGGGGGCCGCGCCCGCCGCGCCGCCGCCCGATCCGCCCAGGGTGGTGCGCCATTCCGCCGACGCCGAGCCTTCCGCCCAACGACGGCTCCAGGCCGCACCCACCAGCGAATGGACCCTGCACAAGACCGCCGATAACCGCCACCCGGACGGCAACGAGCAGCAGATGCTCTGGCTGATGAACCGGGCGCGCAGCGCTCCGGCCCAGGAGGGTCTGTGGCTGGCCACCGCCACCGACGATGGTGTGGCCAGCGGCCGCGACTACTTCGGCGTCGATGTGCAGCAGCTCCAGGCGGAGTTCGATCAATATGCGGCCAAGCCGCCGGCGGCCTTCGATGCAAGGTTATATGCCGCGGCCCAAGCACATTCGCTGGACCTGATCGCCCGGGACGCCCAAGATCACACCGGCCAGTTCGAGGCCATCGCCGATGCCGGCTTTTTCTACACGGCCGCCCGGGGCAATGTCTTCGCCTATGCCGATTCGGCCCTCAACGCCCACGCCGCCTTCAACATCGACTGGGGCGGCTCGGACGACTCAGGCATGCAGGCCGGCCGGGGCCACCGCATGGCCGTCATGGCCATCGACGGCGACTACACCAATGTGGGGCTGGCCGCCGCAGCCAATGCCAACGGCAACCTGGTCGTTACCGGCAACTACTGCCGGGCCAACACCCAGAACGCCGATCACCATAACCGCTTCCTGGTGGGCACGGTCTGGGCTGATGCCAATGCCAACGACCTGTACGATCCCGGCGAAGGCTTGGGCCAGATCACCGTCCGGCCGGACGAGGGCACTTTTTACGCCGTCACCGCCGACAACGGCGGCTACGCCCTTCCCATCCTCTCCCCCGGCACCTATGCGGTCACCTTCAGCGGCGCAGCCCTGGATGCCGACGTCACCCGTTCGGTAACCCTGGCCAACGTGAGTGTGCTGCTCGATCTGCTCGCTTCCGATCCCTCCCCGCCACCAGACGATGGACCCACCCCGCCCCCCGACAATGGCGGCAGCGATACCGGCGGCGGCGGGGGTGGTGGATGTTTTATCGGCGCCCTGAGCTCTATTGTAGCCCTTCTTGACTAAGAAATGGCTTGATTTATCCCATTATTGGTATATTTGTTGATTTATGAAATGGACTGTTAAGTTCACAAATAGAGCGGCCAAACAGTTTGAAAAGCTTCCAAGCAAAGTCAAGGATGCATTACTGGCCCTGATTCTGGAAATTAAGAACGAAAGCCCGTATCGGGCAAACTGGCCGAACTTCGGATGGCTGAAACAGTCCGCATGCTACCATTGCCACCTCAAGAAGGGAAAGCCGACCTACGTTGCCCTTTGGACGGTGGACAAAAAGCAAGTTACCGTGGAGGTGATCTATGTTGGCACTCACGAAAAAGCGCCCTACTAAAACCCGGCCCGCCACCGATACCGGCAACGTTGATTGGCGCGAAGTATTCGGATCATATGAAGATCATAAATTGCAGGGGGCGGCCTTGCGCGGTGCGCGCGCCAAAGAAGGGTTGACCCAAAGGCAGCTTTCCGAGCTGGCCAACATCCCCCAGGGGCACCTTTCCGAAATGGAAAACGGCAAGCGGCCCATCGGCGTTATTGTCGCCAAGAAGCTCGGGAAGGCGTTGAATATTTCCTACAAGGTTTTCCTGTAATCCTTGTAAAGGCCTCGTTCACATCTCCCAAAATAAAAACAGGGGTTGCAGTGTTACCCGCAAACCCCTGTTTTTTATGGTGCCGAGGGACGGAATCGAACCGCCGACACGGGGATTTTCAGTCCCCTGCTCTACCGACTGAGCTACCTCGGCACTAACCGTGTGAACCGAAAAATCCGGTAGGCTGCTGAAACGAAAGCGCTTACTTAGTAAACCGGCTATGCCTTGTCAAGAACATTCTGGCCCATGTCGCCGAAAAGAAATTGGACCAGCGTGCACGCGGCCACGGTGGCGGTTTCAGCGCGCAAGATGCGCGGCCCCAAGGCGACCATGCGAAACCCATGGGTCTGGGCGGCGTGTTGCTCGGCCGGGTCGAAGCCGCCTTCTGGGCCGATCATGACAAACACTTTGGTGGGCAGGGGGTGGTCGACGGGCCGATGCAGCGGCTGGGCCTCCGGTCCTTCCCAGAAAAAAAGCTTCAGGTCGCAGGGCCGGGAGATTTCAAGGGCCTCCGCGAAACCTACCGGCGTCTCGACGCGCATCGGCCGGCTGCGGCGGCACTGTTTGACCGCTTCCTGGGAGATCTTCTGCCAGCGCTGGTGCCTGGCCTGACTTCGTTTTTCATCCGGGCTGGGGATGGAGCGCTTGGCCATGAAGGGCTGCCAGCGCGAGACCCCCAATTCGGTGAGCCGGCGCACCAACTGATCCATCTTCTTATCCTTGAGGTAGGCCTGGGCCAGGGTGATTTCCAAAGAGGATTCACTCCCGGAGGCCAGGGGCCGGACCAGAGCGATGCACACCTGACGCTCCTCGACGGCATCGATGCGCGCTTCGTATTCAGCGCCGGTGCCGTCGAAAACCACGATGGCGGCCCCTGGCTGGAGCCGCAATACCGTGCGCACGTGCCGGGCATCCTCCTCGCCCAACCGCGGGCGCGCCTCATGAATCTGCTCGGGAGCGATAAAGAAACGTCGCATCGTGATCCTTTATAAGCGTTTGGCTTCGATCAACTGCCGGAGCGTTCTTGTCCAGACTTCTTTTCCAGAAGCCGTATCTCATAAATTCTTAATTGATTGAATATCTTAACAAGCAAATTGCTTGACAGCCCTACCCCCCTATGTTAGCTTGCAAGGGCTTAAACAGAACGATGGAAGTAATACACAATGGCCTTGCGGCGACATCAACTGCATGCCGGCAAATGGTCCGGCACCAACCTCCGAGGCGTGCGGCCTATATAACAAAGCCGGGGGAACTATGGAAGATTCGAAAAACGTACCACCGCCATCCAAAGGCAGCTCTTCACCGGCGGATCGGATCATCGAACTGACGCCCGAGCTGGAGGTTATTTCCCCCACCCGAGGCAAAATCATCGATCTGACGCAAGTCCTGTTTTCCCCAGGCACACCGGCGCCCGCCTCCAAACCGGTTGTGCCGGCAATACCCAAGCCCATCGTGGCACGTACGACCTCGCCCTTCAGCGCCAAGGTTTCGCGCCAAAAAGGCATCGAATCGGACGTGGATGCCGCTTTTGCCTACATTCAGAGCAGAGCGGAAGCGCTGCGCGGCCCCAGGGTCAAAGCCAAACCCAGCGAAGAAGACCTGAAAGTGTCGGTACCCTCACCCATTGGCGACTGGGATGACACCATTGTCGATGAAGCGTTGATGCTGAAGGGGGCCGAAGCCATTCCGGAAGAGACACCGCCGCCCGAACCCATTCAGCAGGTTGAGGAGAAACCCGCCGAACCGACCGTTTCGCCCATGGAAGCCGAGCTTTCCCAGGCAATTTTGGAGGTCGAAGCCGAAATACCCTCGATGGAAGAGGCCAAGGCCGATGACTCCCCGGAATTCACCGAAGCCGTCTCTCCGATCGATTTGCCCCCTCTGGATGAAGTACCGGCTACAGAGGCCGTTGCCGATGAACCTGCCCCGGCCCCGCCCGCACCGGCGACATTGGAAGTCTTGGACGAAGAGCCCGCCAGTCTGCTTGAAGCCGCCATTGAGATCGATGAAGAGATCATCGAATTGACTGATATCGTTTCGGCCGAAGAGCTGGCTGCGGCTCAAGAAGAAAATGAAGAAGAGATCATCGAACTCACCGAGATCGTCTCCGCCGAAGAATTGGCCGCCGCCGGACACACCTCTTCCGACACCACCGCCCCAAAGGCCGAGCAGCCGGAAGAAGAAGAGATCATCGAACTGGTGGACCGGGTCGAGCTGCCGCTGCCCGAAGAAACCGCCGCCATGGCTACCGAATTGGTTCTGAATCCGCCCGAGTCCCTGCCGGAGTTCGAACCCGAGGCGCCGGCCACAGCCGATTTGGAAGATAAAGACACTGAAGAAATGACGCTGGAGGTTTTCGCCGAAAAGCAGGCACCTGGAGAACCTGCTTCCGAAAAGCAAAAACCTGAGACGAACCAGGTCATCTGGGAAGAAGAAGAGATCATCGAATTGGTGGACCGGGTCGAGTTGCCGCTGCCCGAAGTGAGCGCCGCCATGGCAACCGAATTGGTTCGGAATCCGCCCGAGCCCCAGTCGGAGTCCGAACCCCAGGTTTCGGCCCCGGCCGCTCTGGAGGATAAGGACAGCGAAGAAATGAAGCTGGAGGTTTTCACCGAAAAGCAGGCACCTCCCGAAGCGATCAAACCCGAGTCAGACCAAGTCATCCGCCTGGACAGCGTGTTGAGCCATGCCCGCAAAAACCAGGAGCGGATTTCGGAAGAGATTACCCTGGGCGTCGAAGACGCGCTGGCCAAAGAGCCCGTACCGACCGGGGAGAAATTCCCCATCGGCATTGCCATGGAGGAGGTCAAAGAGGCGCTCGGACCCCAGGCCGCTCCGACCGAAGCGGAAATCGAAGCCGTCATCGAGAAGGTCATTCGCACCAAATACGGCCAAACCATCGAACAGATGATCGCCACGGTGGTGGAAAAAGTGGTCACCCGCGAGATGGACAACATCAAACGGAATCTGATGGAAGACCAGGGGGAGTCGGACGAACTTTAAGGCTTCGCCTCCCGGCAGCGCTATCGATCCCAGCACCATGGGACAGCGCCGGCGCGGCTGTTTTCTATCTTGCTTTTTAAAAGGGATTATTGATTATAGTCCCTTTTTTCATTTTTGATATCAGCTTGCGGCGCACAGGCCCGCGTCATGCGAACATGGAGTTGGAATCTTATGAGCACGAAGATGTTGGACAAGGGGTACGAGCCCCATGCGGTGGAAACCAAATGGTATGCCTTCTGGGAAAAGGAGGGGCTCTTCGCGGCCGCGGACAGCGACCGGCGGCCGGCCTTCTCCATCGTCATTCCGCCACCCAACGTCACCGGCGTGCTGCACATGGGCCACGCCCTGAACAACACCCTGCAAGACATTCTCTGCCGCTACCGTCGCCTCAAGGGCGACAATGTCCTGTGGATGCCCGGCACCGATCACGCCGGTATCGCCACCCAGAACGTGGTCGAACGCCAGTTGGCGGCCCAGGGCAAAGACCGCCACCAACTGGGCCGCGAGCAGTTCATCGAAGCGGTGTGGCGCTGGCGCGAGAGTTCGGGCAGCGCCATCATCAACCAGCTCAAGCGCCTGGGCGCCTCCTGCGACTGGCAGCGCGAGCGCTTCACCATGGATGACGGCCTTTCGCTGGCTGTGCGCACGGTCTTCGTGCGGCTCTACGAGGAGGGGCTGATCTACCGCGGACTTTATATCACCAACTGGTGCCCCCGCTGCCACACGGCGCTCTCCGATCTGGAAGTCGAGCACGAAGAGCTGGACGGTCATCTCTACCACATCCGCTACCCCTTCAGCCAAGGCGAAGGCGGCGTGGTGGTGGCCACCACCCGGCCCGAAACCATGCTGGGCGATACGGCCGTGGCGGTTCATCCGGAAGACGAGCGTTATGCCAATCTGCCCGGCCCGACGGTTGTTCTGCCCCTCATGAACCGCGCGATCCCCATTATCCGCGACACCTATGTGGACCGCGCCTTCGGCACCGGCGCCCTGAAAGTCACGCCGGCCCACGATCCCAACGACTTCGAGCTCGGCCGGCGCCACCAGTTGCCCAGCATCAAGGTGATCGGCGACGGCGGCCGCATGACGGCCGAGGCCGGCCTATATCAGGGCCAGGATCGGTTCGAGTGCCGCAAGGCGGTGGTCCAGGCGCTTAAGGACCAGGGATTACTGGTGCGCATGGACGCGCACAAACACGGCGTGGGCCACTGCTACCGCTGCAAGAGCGTCGTGGAGCCCAACCTCTCCCGGCAGTGGTTCGTCAAGACCCAGCCCCTGGCCGAAGCGGCCATCCAGGCCGTGCAGGAAGGCCGCACGCGCATCGTTCCCGAAGCCTGGGCCAAAACCTATTATGAGTGGATGTTCAATATAAAGGATTGGTGTATCTCGCGCCAAATCTGGTGGGGCCACCAGATCCCGGCCTGGACCTGCCAGACATGCAATGAATTGGCCGTGGCCCTGACGGCGCCGGGCAAATGCCCCAAATGCGGCGGCAGCGACCTGGTCCAGGAGACCGACGTGCTCGACACCTGGTTCAGCTCGGCCCTGTGGCCCTTCTCCACCATGGGCTGGCCCGAGCGCACCCCGCTGCTGGGCACCTTCTATCCCACCTCGGTGCTGGTGACCGGCTTCGACATCCTCTTCTTCTGGGTGGCCCGCATGATGATGATGGGCATCCACTTCATGGGCGAGGTGCCGTTCCGGGACGTGTACGTGCATGCCCTGGTGCGCGACGAAGAGGGCAAGAAGATGAGCAAGTCCAAGGGCAACGTCATCGACCCGCTGGACGTCATCGACACCTACGGCACCGACGCCTTCCGCTACACCCTGGCGGCCTTCGCGGCCCAGGGCCGGGACGTCAAGCTCTCCGAAAAGCGCGTGGAAGGCTACCGCAACTTCATCAACAAGCTGTGGAACGCGGCGCGCTTCAGCCTGATGCACCTGGAACAGGGCTATCCAAACATCGACACGGCCCATCTCTCCCTGCCCGACCGCTGGATTCTGACCCGCCTGAGCCGCATGATCCAACAGGTCACGACGGCCCTGGACGAATACAAGTTCAACGAAGCGGCCGGCGCCGCCTACCAGTTTGTCTGGCACGAGTTCTGCGATTGGTACCTGGAGGCTGCCAAGCCGGCCCTCTACGCCGAAGATCGCCCCGCGGCGCGCGAAGCGGCCCGGCAAACGCTCTGGACCGTGCTGCGCGAGATCCTGGTGGTGCTGCACCCCTTCGCCCCCTTTATCACCGAAGAGATCTGGGAGAAATTGCCCGGTACCGACGGCTCGATCATGCGCGCCGTCTTCCCCCAGCCCCGGAGCACCATGAGTGTCAACTTGACCCAAGATGAAGTGGGCATGAACCTGATCATGGAGACGATCACGGCCATCCGCACCATCCGCGGCGAAATGAATATCCCGCCGGCCGCCAAACTGCACGTGACGGCCCAGGCCCCCCAGGAGGAGGTGCGCCAGACCCTTTCGGCCCACCAGGATCTGGTGAGCAACCTGGCGCGCCTGGAGCATCTGGTCATCGAAGCCCAAGGCCAGCGCTCGCCAACGGCGGCCACGGCCATCGTGGGCGATACGGTGCTGCTGGTGGAGCTCAAGGGGGTCATCGACTTTGCCCAGGAGCGCCAGCGTTTGGAAAAAGAGATCGGCAAACTGAATAAGGATTTGACCGCCATCAACAACAAGCTTAACAACGACAGCTTCCTGGGCAAGGCGCCGCCCGAAGTGGTGGCCGAGGTGCGCGAAAAGCAGACCCTGCTTTCGGACAAGCAGCACAAGCTGAGCGCCACCCTGGAACGGATCCGCGCCTTTGCCCAGCAGTAGCGGGAACGAACGCCATGCAATCCCTGGTCTTCACCGCCGCCGTGGAGCGGCTCATCGATCTGGCTCTGGAAGAAGATATCGGCAGCGGCGATATCACCACCAATTATCTCGTCGATCCTGAAGCCCGGTCCCGGGGCGCCATCGTGGCCAAAGAGCCTTTGGTGGTGGCCGGCCTGGCCATGGTCCGACGCGTCTTCCAGCGCCTGGACCCGGAAGTTATCTTCACCCCCCATTTCAAAGACGGCGACAGCGTGGCCGTGGGCGCGGAAGTGCTGGCCATCGAGGGCCGTCTGGCCGCCCTGCTCACCGGCGAACGCACGGCCTTGAATTTTCTCCAGCGGCTCTCAGGTATCGCCACCCACGTGCGCGCTTACATGGGTCTGCTCGGCGACAGCCGCGTGCGCCTGGTGGACACGCGCAAAACCACCCCGGGCTGGCGGGTTCTGGAAAAGTACGCCGTGCGCGTGGGCGGCGCCGGCAACCACCGCATGGGGTTGTTCGATGCGGTGCTGATCAAGGACAACCACATCGCCGCCTGCGGCGGCATCACCGCAGCCGTCGCGCGCACCCGTTCCCAGGTCTCCCACCTGACCAAGATCGAGGTGGAGGCCGCCACCCAGGATGAAGTCCGCGAAGCCCTGGCCGCGGGCGCCGATGTGATCATGCTGGACAACATGGATGCGGCCGCCATCCGGCAGGCCACGCAATATATTGCCGGCCGAGCCCTGGTGGAGGTTTCCGGCAACGTCACCGCCGCCAATCTGCAAACCCTGGCCGCCGCCGGGGTCGATCTGATCTCCTCCGGCGCCCTGACCCATTCGGCCAGGGCGGTCGATCTGAGCATGAGAATCGCATCGATCCCTTAGGTCGGCGTCGGCGCGCCTTCCCTATTTCTTTTCCTTCTTGGCGAGATCTATCACGTGCTGGGGATGGGCGCTGAGATCCCGGATGATGGCCTGGCGGATCTTTTCGTCATGGGCATACTTTTTCTCGAAGGCCTGGCGAATCTTTTCGAACAAGGTGTCGAAATTGGCCGGCTTCAGGACATAGTCGAAGGCGCCCAGCTTCATGCCCTCGATGCTGGATTCCACCGATCCGTGACCTGTAAGCAGGATCACTTCGATCAGCGGCTTGACCCGCTTGATTTCCCGCAAGGTCGCAATGCCGTCCATGCCCTCCATTTTGATATCCAGAATCACGACATCGAAAAGCTGGGCATTGATCAGCTTCAAGGCCGCTTCGCCGCTATCGGCTTGCTTGGCCTCCAGACCGCGTTTGTTCAGTCGGTTTACGAATGTTTCGCGGAAATCGGGTTCATCATCGACCACCAGAATCTTCATATTCTCCATAGCTTGACCTCCATGTGCGGTATTTGTTACAAGCGTAACGGAATCCTTTGCGCCAGTTTGGCTCTCAAGACCCAATGCAATAATCGGTCCCGGCAGTGGAAATAAATGGACCGATCTAAAAATTTAATCGATACGATGAATATGACAAAGGCCATCCAGGTAGTCAACGGCAAGGATTTCAATAAAATTGTATAGAATCCTTTTTGAAAAAGCGACCCTGCCCGTTCTGATCATCGATGCCGAGGGGCGGATTCTCTTCGCTAATCGGGGTTTTGAACATCTCCTGGGATATGCTCCGGGAGAGTGCCTCGATCTCTATCTGCGGGATTTTTGCCTGCCATACGAACGCGATCGCTTCATTTTCAGCAACCTGGGCAAACTCGCGGAAACCATGGAACTGGACCTCGATCTCAAAGACAAGCATGGTCAGTCCATCACGGCCAACATTATTTTGTCGCCCTTTGAACGCCGCACCCGGCCGCATCTGCTGTTGATCTTCCGCGATGTCACCGGCAAACGGACCCAAGAGGGGCAGTTGCGCGACAGCGAGGAGCGCTACCGCCGATTGCTGGCCGAACGCGACAACCTGGAAGCCCAGCTCAAACGCTCCATCAAATTGGCCTGTTTGGGGGAGTTGGCAGCCGGGATCGCCCACGAAGTCAACAATCCCCTGGGCATCATTCTGGGCTTTTCCCAAGATATCCTAGATGAAATCGATCAAGACCATCCGCTGTGGGAATCCATCAAAATTATCGAGCAGGAGACCGCCCGCTGTGTCGGCGTGGTCCAGAATCTGCTGGAGCTGGCGCGGCCCAATCCCCCGCAAGTGATGGAAGTGAACCTGGCCCAACTGGTGGAAGACAGCGTCGGACTGCTGTTGCCGCGTATCAAGAGCAACAAGATTCACGTCAAATACAATTTGGACGACCATCCGCCGGCCATGCGGCTCGATCCGCAGATGATTCAACAGGCCTTGCTGAACCTGTTGATCAATGCCATCCAGTCCATGCCCCTGGGCGGCGAATTGACTCTGGGCTTGGGCCACTGCGCCGAACCGGCCGAGTCGATGATTTGCATCACCATCACAGACACCGGTCACGGCATCGCCGCCGAACACCAGAGCCGCATTTTCGAACCCTTTTTCTCCACCAAGGGCAGCAAGGGAACTGGGCTGGGATTGGCCATTTCCCAGCGCATTATCGAAAATCACGGTGGCCGCATCGAAATCACCAGCCAGGAAGGCGCTGGAACCACCTGTGCGGTGCTGCTGCCGCAAACCTGATCGGTCGCGATCCCGGGCCGGAAAAGCGAGAGACCTCACATGGGATACCGGATTCTGGTCGTTGACGACGAAGAGAACATGCGCAAGCTCCTTCATCGCGTGCTGACCAAGGAGAGCTATGAGGTACGCATGGCCGAAAGCGGCAGCGAGGCCCTGCGCTTGCTGCGCGAAGAAGAGTTCGATCTGATCATCTCGGACCTGGTGATGCCTGTTCTCAGCGGCATGGATCTGATGCGCGAGGCCAAGTCCCGCCAGACCGATGTCCAGTTCATCCTGATCACGGCCCACGGCACGATCGGTTCGGCCGTGGAAGCCATGAAGGCGGGCGCCTTCGACTACCTGACCAAGCCGGTGGGCAAGGAAGAGATTCTGCGCGCAGTGCACAAAGCCTTGCAGTTCGGGCAATTGCGCCAGGAAGTGCGCAAATTGCGGGCCGAACTGCGCACCCGGCAAGAGTTTAAAGAGATTGTCTTTGCCAGCAAGGAGATGGAATCCGTGCTCAAGCTGATCGATAAGATCGCCGACAGCCAGGCCACCGTGCTGATCCTGGGCGAAAGCGGCACGGGCAAGGAGCTGGTGGCACGGGCCATCCACGAAGCCAACCGCCAGCGCAAAGGGCCCTTCGTGGCCGTGGACTGCAGCGCCCTGCCCGAACATCTCCTGCAGAGCGAACTGTTCGGCCATGTGAAAGGCGCCTTCACCGGGGCGGTCAAAGACAACAAGGGGCTTTTCCTGGCGGCCAGCGGCGGCACCCTTTTCCTGGACGAGATCGGCAACATCGCGCCCCCGGTGCAGCTTAACCTCCTGCGGGTCCTCCAGGAACGCGAAATCAAACCCGTGGGCAGCGTCCAGAGCATGCGGGTGGATGTGCGCGTGCTGGCCGCCACCAATGTGGATCTGGAGCGGGCCATGCGCGAGGGCAAATTCCGACGGGATCTCTATTACCGCCTCTCCGTTGTGGCCGTGCAAGTCCCGCCCTTGAGGGCGCGCCGGGCCGATTTGGCGCCCCTGGCATATCACTTTATGAATAAATATGCGGCCGCCTACCAGAAGCAACTCACCGATATTTCCCCTGCAGCCCTGTCCGCCATCAGCGAATATCCCTGGCCCGGCAATGTGCGCGAGCTGGAAAACGTGATCGAGCGCGCGGTCTTGCTCAGCCCCGGTCCGCACATCGAGGAACCGGCCCTGGCTTTCTCCCCTTCGGCGCTCACGGATGCGGGCGACGCCGCGCCGTCCCGGGAAACCCTGCGCCAGATGAGCCGAGAGAAAGAGAAAGAAGTACTGCTGGCGGCGCTGCGCCAGGCAGGCGGCAATCGCAGCCAGGCTGCAAAGCAATTGGGGATCAGTCGCAGCTCACTCTACAACAAACTCAAGGAACTCGACTTGCGGGAGGCCGACGGCCCGGCGCGCCCCATTCATTGATCCATATGTCCAATAAAACTGTCCAGCAATCTGGACAGTGTCCAGCCATTTCGACACTTCTCCCTCCGACCTTCTGCCTTACGCGTGACATTTTCGCGCCCCAACCCGCTTTCGTCTCCGGCACCTGATCATCGGCGCCCCATCGCGATAGTTGGCATATTCGGTGCTTCAGAGCGGTTTGAATTGGATGCGCCGCAATGGCGGGCTAAACGAAATATCGCTTCAACATTATATGGAGAAAGATGATGCAAACCATTCACGTGAAAGAACTGGCCCTACCGCTTTCAAGCTACCCCACCGTCAGCGCCGAGGCGACCTTCGCGGAAGCGGTCGTGGCTTTGCAAAGCGCCAAGTACGGCCTGGACCCAAGTCGGCCCAAACATCGCGCCGTATTGGTGCTGGACGTTAACAAACAAGTGGTGGGCAAGATCGGTTACCTGAACTTGCTGGAAGGCCTGGAACCCAAATATGCCGGCATCCAGCCCGTCGAGCATGCGGGCGGCACCTTCACGCCCGACTTTATCAAGTCCCAACTGGAAAAGTACGCCCTCTGGCAGCACCCCCTGGATGATATCTGCCGCAAGGCCGCCAACTTCCAGGTCAAGAACTTCATGCATGTCCCCAAGGTATCGGAATTCATCGATGAAGAGGCCACCCTGGATGAGGCCGTGCATCAGTTTATCATCGTCCGGCACCAATCCTTGCTGGTGCGGCGCAAAGACAAGGTGGTGGCGATTCTGCGTTTGAGCGACGTGGTGGAAAAGATTTGCGAGATGATCCAGGCGTGTGCCGTTTCCTCTTGATCATGATCGCACACCGCTCGCATTAAAAACAAACGTGCTCATGTGGCGATATGGCGCATAAAATCCTGGTAATCGATGACGAGGAAAATATGCTGAGACTGTTTAAACGGGTGCTCGGCCGGCAGGGGTATGATGTGATCGTGGTCGAATCCGGTATTGCTGGTTTGGACTTGGCCGACCAGCAGCATTTCGACTTGGCCATCGTGGACATCGGTATCCCGGACAAGGACGGTACGATAGTGGTACGCGATCTCATCGGCCGGCACGCCGGATTGCCGATCATCGCCGTCACCGCCCGACCCACGCGCGAGCGCGAGCAGGCGCTTCGCGCCCTCGGTTGCCAAGGCTTCTTTGCAAAACCGCTCAACCTCAAGCAGTTCAATGATCGAATACGCTTAATTCTATCGGATAAATAGTTTCAAGGAGGTTATTATGCATGTGGAATCAGGTTATGCCAACGAACCACCTCTAACCTGGAAGGGGGTTCCGGGATTCAAACCCATCTTATTGATCATCGCCATAGGCCTTTTCGCCTTTGGGATCTACATGCCGCCTTCCCAGGGGCTTTTAGATCTGGTCACCCAAAAGAGCCCCATGGGCTATAAGCTGGAACGCGGCACGGAAAACATCACCGAGAGCGTCAACCGCAAATTGCGGCCCGAGGCTTTCAAGGAATACCAGGCTCAAAAAGAGGGCAAGCCCGTCGAACGCGCGGACAAACCCCATGCTTCAGGCGAAGAGGCCGCCCATGCGGCGCCCAAGCCTTTGATGACCGCCGATCACGTCGCCCGCATGGCCAAGTTGATGGTTTTTCTGCTGCTTTTCACCGCCTTTCTGTGGGGCACCGAAGCCCTGCCCCTGGGCGCCACCGATCTACTGGTGGCGGTGGTGATGTATATTTTCGCCGTGTTGCCCATCGATGAAATCGCCAAGGCTTACATGCAGGATGCCGTCTTCTTCATCTTCGGCATTCTGGCCGTGGCTGTGGGGGTGAGCAAGACCGGCCTGGATAAACGCATCGGCTTGATTCTGCTCAAATACATCAAGGGCCCCAAAGCTTTTGCCTTTATCTTCTATCCCAGCATCTCCATTGCGGCCAGCTTCCTTTCGGAGCATGCCCTAGTGGCCCTCTTGATCCCGGTGTTGATGGGCGTATACAAGGTGACCTGCCGCATGTACGGGGTCGAGAAAGACCGGGCCCTGGCCCTGTTCCTGGTCCTGGGTATGTGCTTTGCCGCCAACCATGGCGGCCCCGGATCGCCGGCGGCCGGTGGCCGCAACGCCATCATGGTGGGCTACCTCATGGCCCAGGGCACGCCTATCGGCTTCATGGACTGGGTTAAGTATGGCATGCCCTTCGTGCCGGTGGCCTCGGCCTGTATCGGCCTGTACATGTATCTGATGCTTAAACCCAAATTCAAGGTCAAGACCTTCAACCCCAGCGAGATCGTCAAGGCCGAAGTGGCCCGAATGGGCAAAATGACCGCTCGCGAGGCGATGATGGCCGTCATCCTGGTATGCCTGGTGACCGCGTGGGTTGTTCTGGGTGAACATTCGGGCTTGGGCGGACCGACCATGTATGCGGTCATGCTGATGTTCCTGTGCCGCATTATCAACTGGTCCGACATCCAGTCCGGCGTATCGTTTGACGTGGTTGGCTTATACGGTGCGGCCTGCGCCTTAGGTGTGGGCTTGAAGTTCACCGGCGGCGCTTTATGGATGGCCCAGGCTTTTGTCGCCTCCTTGCCCGATTTCTTGACCAAGGGCGACAACCTGGCCATCGGCGTGAGTCTGCTTTCCGGCACCATCACCAACTTTATGAGCGACGGTGCCACCGTGGCGGCCCTGGGACCCATCGTACTGCCCATGGCCACCATCGCCCAGGTGCATCCCTGGAAGGTGGGCCTGGCCACGGCCTTTGCCTCCTCGTTTGCCAATGCTCTGGTGGTGGGTACGCCCAACAACGCCATCGCCTTCACCATGTGCCGGGATCCCGAGACTGGTGAGCGTCTGATGGAAGTTACCGATTTCATCAAATACGGCATCGGTGTATGCTTGATCGCTTGGTCCGTTCTATGGTTCTGGGGCATTTTCGGTTATTGGAAGTTCCTCTCCTGGCCGGCGTTCAATTAGGCCATCAGGGGTGAATCTCAATGCCAGCGTCCAAGGATCCCTTGGGCGCTGGCAGACCCGATCCGGCGATGTGGCATCATATAGGTGGGATATAATATGGTCTCTTCAAAAAAAGCCTATCGCGAATTGCGGCGCTACATCGTCATCATGCTGTGCGTATCGGCCGCCATTCCGCTGGCCTTCATCGGCGGAGGGATCTATTACGAGTATCAAAAATCCCTGAGCGCCAAAACCGAAGCCCAGTTGACCACCATTGTCTTGCAACACAAAGGCACCATCGAGCTCTTCTTACAGGATATCCGCTCGGCCATGAAACTGGTCACGGCCATGCAACCACGCCAGGAGATCAGTCGCCAGCCGGTATTGGAAGGCGTTTTTCAGGCCCTGCAGCGCGAATACGACCATGCCTTCGAAGACCTGGGGGTTATCGACACCCGGGGCCGGCACCTGGCCTATGTCGGACCCTACGATCTGCTCCAGCGCAACTACGGCGAAGCGCTCTGGTTCAAGGAAGTATTGGAAAAGCAGGTCTTCATCAGCGATGTCTTTCTGGGTTTTCGCAATGTGCCCCACTTCATCATCGCCATCAAGCAGGGCCAGGGAGAAGATGCCTGGATCCTGAGGGCCACCATCAGCGCCGCCAAATTCGGATCGGTGGTGGAGAACGTGCGCCTGGGCAATACCGGCGAAGCGTTCATCATTAATAAAGACGGCCGCTTTCAGACCCGGCCGCGCATGGGCGGCAATGTCATGGAGGTCATGCAGGAGGCCAGTTCCGAAAGTCTCGACCTGAGCACCTTCGACGGGGTCCGTCTCCGGCGCGTAGAGCACAAGGATCGTGAAATCCTGCGGACCAAGACCTGGATCAAAGAGTACCAGTGGATGCTCATCGTGCAGCAGGATGTGGACGATGCCTTCGCGGAACTTTACACCACGCGCACGCGGGCTATCGTGGTCTTTGTCTTGGGTGCATTGATGGTGGCGGCCGTGGCCGTGGCCACCACGAGTCTGTTGGTGCGCAAGATCGAGAAGGCCGACCAGGAGAAGAAACTGTTGGACGAACAATTGATTCAATCCCAGAAGCTGGCCTCCATCGGCGAGCTTTCGGCCGGTGTGGCCCATGAGATCAACAACCCCCTGGCGGTAATCGGCGAGGAAGCAGGCTGGCTGCAGGATCTGCTCAAACGCAACATCAAGAATGCCGGCCTTGCCGATCAGCCCGAATTCGAGGATTCGCTGCGCGAGATCGTGGTCCAGACCGGACGTTGCCGGGAAATCACCCACAAATTGCTCAGCTTCGCACGGAAAATGGATTCCGTGATCAAAGATGTGCCCATCAACGAATTGATCGATGAGGTGGTGGGCATGCGCCAGCGGGAGGCTTACTTAAACAATGTGACCTTCGAAAAGGAGTATGATCCCGATCTGCCCGCGGTCTTCAGCGACCCATCGCTGCTGCGCCAGGTAATGTTGAATATCATCAACAACGCCGTCGACGCGCTTCCCAAGGGCGGCAAGGTGACCATCCGGACGAGCCCCACTGAGGCGGGCGACTCGGTCCTGATCGCCGTCAGCGACACGGGCATCGGCATTCCACGGGAAAACATCACCAAGATCTTCGATCCCTTTTTCACCACCAAACCCCAAGGCAAGGGAACCGGTTTAGGGCTCTCTATTTGCCATGGCATCATTCAAAAATTGGGTGGCGCCATCTCCGTGGACAGCGAAGTCGGCAAGGGCACCACTTTCAGCATAAAACTTCCCTTAGAGATAAAGAAAGGAGCAATCTGACAATGAACGGACCGAGAATTCTCATCGTGGATGACGAAGAACGTTATCGCACCACTCTGACCAAGCGTATTTTAGAGCGCCAGTTGGATGCCACCAGCGTGGGCAGCGGCCAGGAAGCCCTGGCGGAGCTCAAACGCAAGCTTTACGATGTGGTGGTGCTGGACGTGAAGATGCCGGGACTGGACGGCATCGAAACCCTCAAGGAGATCAAAAAGACGACCCCCAATGTGGAAGTCATTCTGCTGACCGGCCATGCATCGGTGGATTCGGCCGTGGACGGTATGCGTCTGGGAGCCTTCGATTACTTGCTCAAACCCTGTGAACTCGAAATTCTGCTTGAGAAGATCAACGGGGCCTTCGGCATCAAGATGTCCCGGGATCAACGCATGCGCCAGGCCGAAATCCGCAGTTTGATCGACCGCAAACCCTCATAAGCCCCATTGTCGACAGGTTTGCCCCAGGGCAGGCCAACCCCATTGTCGATCGTCCGTTCCCGCTCCGGCGGGGACGGACATTTTATTTCGGCAATGGGCTGGCGGGCCTATGACCCATCATAATGGTAATTACCATCCAGGAAGGCCTGGACAAACAGGTCCACAGCGGTGTCGCTGGCCATGAGCATATCCAGTTGCCGCGTGAATTGCAGCAGCCGTCCCAGCATGGACAGGCGCTGGGCAATATCGGCGCGATCGTATTTCTGGAAGCGGGCATCCACCTGATCGACCTTCATCGCCACGCTGAAATCCAGATTCTCCAGGATCTTGGAAATAACCTGGGCGCGCCGTGTCCGACGCAGCTCGTCGGCGGCGCCGCCCTTGAAACGGAAGGTGATATAGTTCTTGTTGATGGTCCGGCCACAGTAAGCATCCAGAATGCTGTAATGGTAACCCAGCCGGGAGCTGAAATTGAGGTATTTGTCCGAAATGATGGCATAGCTGCGATCCCCCAGGGCTTCCTGGTTGCTCAGCATCTGGGCCTGCATCACTGAAAAAAAACCGCCGAGGTCCACGGCGCGCGGCTGGCGGCGTGCCAGGCTCTCATCCAGCAACCCGTCCAACAAGGCCAGCAACGGCGCAGAGGCCACCTCAGCCAAGCTGGCTTTGCGCGGCGCCTTCGGCAGCGAGGCCTTCAGGCCGCCTCCCAGGTCGATGAGGTACAGATCCAGCGGCACCGAGGCCATCAGCTTGATTGCACTGGGCCTGGAATCATGGGCCTCATCGGAAATGCGGAACATGACCTGGTAGGAATGCTCGTGCACGTAACGGGCAATATCATGCAAGCTGGCGCACGCCTCCGGCTGAAAGTCTGGATGATTGGGGTCAAGCAGGTTCAGCGGCGTGATCAAATCGGCCAGGCGCTGCAGCTGGGACCGGAGCGGCGACAATACCGCAGGCTTGGTATTGGAGCGATGGTCCTTTAGTTCTGGCACTACGCCGCGGTAAATCCTGGTCGTTCCGGCATCCACGGTGATCATTTCCCCATGACGGATTACCTGGGTGGCGTTCTTGAGGTTCAACAGCGTTGGGACTCCATATTCTCTGCATAATGAAGCCATATGCCCGGTAATACTACCTGCATCGGTCACGATGGCCGCGGCACTCTTCATGACCACTACAAACTTGGGTGAGGAGTGCCGGGCCACGAGCACCCCGCCGGTAGGGAAATCGGCCAAATCTTTTTCGCCGCGGACAAGGAAGGCCGGACCATGGGCAACGCCGGCCACCGCCATCGATTCCATCTCACCCGCCAACAACAATTCGGCACCGGCCACCGGCGGGGCTTTCCGGTTGTAGGCGCAATCCATGGTTTGCAGCGGCCGGGTTTGCAGCAGCACGATTTGCCCGCCTGGCATCAAGGCCCATTCGATGTCCTGGGGGCATTGATAATGGCGCTCGAGCCGCAGAGCAAATCCGGTCAGGGTTTTGATTTGCGTATCGGTCAGACAGGATTGCAGGCGCTGGCTGTCAGGCAGGGCGATTTCCGACAAGCGGCCGTCGGGTGTGCCTACCAGTTGGACGACCTTATCGGCAACTTGCTTGCTTACAATGGTCAATTCATCGTCTTTGGCCACGACGTAGAGATCCGGGCTGATGCGCCCTTCGACGGCATAAGGCCCCAGACCCCAGACGGCGCTGATGTGGACCTGCTCGCCGGGGTGGTTCGGGTGTCGCGTGTAGACAATCCCGCTTGCGACGGCATCTACCATGAGCAAGCAGGCGACGCTCATGGCCAATCCGTCTTCGCCGACCCCCTGGTGTTGGCGATAAGAGATGGCCCGGGGCGTATAGAGACTGGCGATGACCAGACGATAGGTCTGAAGCACGCGGTCTCGGGTGACGTTGAGCACCGAACGGTATTGTCCGGCAAACGAGTGTTCGCCATCTTCGCCAGTGGCGCTGCTGCGCATGGCAATCCGGATGGGGACTCCGCCAGCGTCCGAGAAGGAAGACGCCATGGCGTCGAAGGCTGCCAGGATTGAATGTTCAAGCTCTTCGGGCATCGGCGCCGAAAGTACCAGACGCTGGATCTTCTCGCTCAAGGCTTCCACGAGCTGGGGATTGTCCGCATCCAACCCGGCCAGTTCAGCCATGATGGTCGCAGACAAGGCGTTGCGCGCCATAAACCGCTGGAAGGCCACGGCGGTAATGGCAAATCCATCGGGTACGGGCACGCCGACCTGATTGCGCATCTCTCCCAGATGGGCGTTCTTGCCTCCCACCCAATCCAGCATGCGCGTATCGACGCGAGCGTGGGGAATCACCAGATCTGGGGGCTTGGCCGTCTGATCTGCATCGGTGAGCCGGCTGATGGCGCTGCCCAGGCGCTCCAGGGCGGCATCCAGCGCGGTAAGCCGCTGGCCCGCCAGGGTGCTGAAGCTCTCGACCATCTGCCGCGCAGCCTGCAAAGCCTGCCGAGCCTGGGTGTGCATGGCGGTCCGGTCCAAGTGCCCCCGGCCCGCCAGCTTTTCCTCAAAATCGGCGATCAGGGCCAGCAGCTCGGCATTCGACGCCAGCAAGGCCTGGAACTGCTTGTACTTGGCAATGAAGCCCGCCATTTCCAATTGTTGGCGGTTGTCTTTCTTTTTCCGCCAGCCCATGATCCGTAACCAGTCGTATTGCATAGGCCTGCCAATTTTCACGGTGGATTCTGATCGGCAACCCAATGGCCGCCGTTTGTTGGCGATCTGTCCAAACAGCTCAGTGGCGATTGAAAAACTAGCAACATTTATGCCGCAATCGGGGCCTTGGGGTGAAGAACTTGTGGGATTTGTACTCGATATCTGCTATGAAAAAAATAATTGACTCCCTTTCGATCCGAATTCGCTTACCCGTTAAAAGCAGCTTATGATTCCCATCCGAGACGCCACCCCCTCCAAAAACACCCCCGTCGTCAACAGCGTGCTCATCGCCATCAACGTGGTGGTTTTTTTGCTGCAGATGGCCCAGGGCCAGGCCGGCGATCGCTTCATCTTCACCTACGGCCTGGTGCCGGCGCGCTATACCCTGGATCACCTGGCCCAGCACTTCACTTTCGGCCAGCAGGCCTTCTCCTGGCTCTCTTTCATGTTTCTGCACGGCGGTTTTCTGCACATCATCGGCAACATGTGGTCGCTCTACATCTTCGGTGACAACGTGGAAGATCACCTGGGACCGGTGCGCTACCTGCTTTTCTACCTGGCCTGCGGCGTGGCCTCGGGCGTCTCCCACTTCTTGCTCAACACCGACTCCATGGCGCCCACCATCGGCGCCAGCGGCGCCATCGCCGGCGTAATGGGAGCCTATATCTTGCTGCACCCCACCTCCAAGATCCTGACCTTGATCCCCATCGTCTTCATCCCCTGGTTCGTGGAGATCCCGGCTTACTTCTTCCTGGGCGTGTGGTTTCTGCTGCAATTTCTCAACGCGGCCGCGAGCTCGGGCGGCGCCGGCGGTGTGGCCTGGTGGGCGCACATCGGCGGTTTTCTGTTCGGCATGCTGTTTCTCAAACTCTTCGAGCGCCTGCCCGCCACCGGCCTGACCTCACAGCTGCGGCCCATCACGGCCAAGAAGCACAGTCACCGCTTGCAACTGGCGCGCCCCGGGGCGGCGCCCATCGATGCCGACATTCATGCCACCATCAGCGTATCGCCCTACGAGGCCCTGGTGGGGGCGCGTAAGCTGGTGAGCATTCCCGCCGGCTTGCAACGGCGCATCTATCGGGTTATCATTCCCGCGGGTACCATCGCCAACCAGGTATTGCGGCTCAAGGACCAAGGCCTTACCCGGGCCGACGGTAGCCGCGGCGATGTGCTGCTGACCGTTCAAATCCAGTAAAAACCAGAATACAAGGATTAATGCGATGGCACGCCACCTCCAGGGGACCAACGTCTCCAGACAAAGCGAAATCGTGCAAGCTCTGGGTCTGGAACCCGACAACGTCCCCAAAGGGGGCCGGCGCAGATGGCTCATCTGGGGTTCGGCCCTCTTGCTGGTCCTAATGCTGGTCGCCTGGGTGCGCACCCGTCATCCGGGAACATCCGCCATCACCTACAAAACCGTCCCCATCACCCAGGGCGACCTGGATGTCGTGGTTTCGGCCACAGGCAACCTGACCCCCGTCCACGAGGTGCAGGTGGGTTGCGAGCTGTCGGGGATCATCAAAAGCATTGCCGTGGACTACAACGATCGCGTCACCGTCGGCCAGCCCCTGGCCTACCTGGACAGCACCAAGTTCGAAGCGGCGGTGATGCAGTCCCGGGCCGCCCTGACATCGGCCGAATCACGCTTGCAGCAGGCCCAGGCCACGGCCTTGCAGAGGGAGCAGAACCTTAAACGGCTTAAAAAAGCCCATCTCCTTTCCGGCGGCAAAGCCCCCTCGGCCGGTGAACTGGACTTGGCCGCCGCCGAAACCCTGCGCGCCAAAGCCGATAGCGCGGCAGCCCAGGCCGCCATCCATCAGGCCAAGGCGCTCCTCAAAATCGATGAAACCAACCTTTCCAAAACCACCATCTACTCGCCCATCGACGGCGTCGTGCTCAAACGCAACGTGGACCCGGGCCAGACCGTGGCCGCCACCCTGCAAACGCCGGTATTGTTCGTGCTGGCCCAGGATCTGAGCCGCATGAAACTGCAAGTGGATGTGGATGAGGCCGACGTGGGCCTGGTGCAGGAGGGACAGACCGCCGTCTTCACCGTGGACGCCTATGCCGGCCGCACTTTTCAGGCCGAGATCACCCAAGTGCGCTTCGGTTCCCAGGTCACCAACGGGGTGGTCACTTACACCACCCTGCTCAATGTGGCCAACCCGGATCTGGTCCTGCGGCCGGGCATGACCGCCACGGCCAAAATCGAAATCTCCAAGGTGATCAATGCCCTGTTGGTGCCCAACACCGCCCTGCGCTTCACGCCGCCCGAGCAAACGCCCGAAGCCAAACCCAAAGCCGGCGTGGTCAGCATGCTGGTGCCCAAACCGCCCTCGGCCCCATCGAAACCCTCCCCCCACAGCAGCGGCCGATCTGCCGCTCAGCGGCTCTGGCTCCTCGACGACGGCCAACCCGTCGCCGTGGCGGCCACCGTCGGGCCCACGGACGGCACGATGACGGTCATCGAAGAGAGCGAACTCTTGCATGCCGGAACCGAGGTGATCGTGGAAGCCACCGGATTGGAAGAGTAGGCGATCGACCGGCACCCGATCTCAATCGACTTCTTTCAGCAAAAAAAGCTGCACAAATCGCGGGTCCAGATCCTTGGGCACCACCCCTCCCAGCTCGTTTTCCACCTGGGCGAAAAGGGCATGCAAGGCCATCCCCATGCGTTGGGCAATGGCCTCGGCGGTCAGGCCGCTGCGCTCTGCCAGCCAGGTTAGAAAGGCCGTGCGCATGCTATCCTTGATCCGAAACCGTTGCCCCGCCGCTTCCCACAACGCCTCGAAAAAGGAGCGCAACTGCGTCACGCTCAGCGGCAACGGCACCCGCGGATCGGCATCCTGGCCCAAATGATGGTTGGCCCACAAGGTCAGCAGCAGATTTTGACAGGTGAGGAACGTACTGCTTTTCTCCACGGGCGGCCGCGCCCCCATCAAGGCCAGCAAATCGTCCATGGCCATGATCTGAGCCAGCACCTCTTGCGTGCGCAGGATCTCTTCCAGCGTGGCGAACTCCCGGTAGAGCACGCCGCTGGCGTAGTTGTCGTAGTATAAAGGCCGCTTGATCAACAGCCCGCCCAGTACCCCCAGCCAGGCTTCGCCCCAGAAGGAGAGCGCCAAGCCCAAACGGGCGAACCAGCTCGTCGGCCGCCAGCGTTCGGCGCGCCACTTCAATTCCAAAGCCCGGCCATAGCCCAATCGAAAGATGTCGGCCAGCAGGCAATTTTGAAGTAAAGCGACCCCCCGATAGGGATCTTGCCCCTCCGCGGCCGCTTCGGCATGGGCCAGGCCGATGCCCAGATAACCGGCCACCTTGCCTACCACCGGGGTCAAGGTGGCCTTGTCCCGGATCTGGCGCTGATCGGCGGCGATCACCTGATTGCACAGCCCGGCAAACTCGCTTTGCAGGCGCTGCAAGCTCGCCTCGTCCTGGATGCGCGAAAGGGTGCGCGCGAACAGACCGGCATCCTCGGGCAGTACCGTGGGGTCCAGGGGCAAAGGATAGCTCTCCACGATCCGCCCGGCATCGGCCGGCGGCTTGCGCCGGGCCATCAGTTCCGCCAAGGTCAAGGGCTGATACACCCCCACGGCCTCCTCGAACGGCAGATAGCCCCGCTCGGCCAGCCGCACATTACGCAAGCGCAACAGCTCCTCCTCGACCTCGGCGGGAACGACACCGCTCGATGCCAAGAGCAGTTCTTGGTAAAGCGGGAAATCGTATACCGACAAACGCCGCAGCAGATCGGTCAGGAACAGATCGCGCGTCTCCTGATGGGGATGGATCTGATCTTCGCCGGCCGGCAGGTAGGGCCGCATCCGGATGTAGTGCACGTCATCCTCGGTGTGAAAGCCATCCCCGATCTCCGAAGGGTCCACCTCGTATTCCCGGACGATCAGCTCGACATTGCGGAAAAGGTAATATTCGAAGGCATCGCGCTGCTCGGTCACGATCCAGTGGGTGAAGCGGTCGGGATCGGCCTTGAGCAGACGGTCGAACCACTCGGTCATGGCCAGGGGATCGACCCGGTCCCGGACCCAGGTCTCCATGTCCATCAGGTATTCCCACTGCTCTTTGGAAGCTATTCCCAACACCGGCAGGGCGTCGTCCGGCCCGATGGTATGCACCAGCAGGTAAAAATCCTCCTCGGCCATGGATTGCACCAAGGTTACGGGCAAGGGGTGCTCCAGAATGGCATCCAGGGCCTTTTCCGGTGGCAAGGCCAAAATGCGTCGCCGCTCGACGGCCAGGGCCTTTTCGCGGGTGTCGCGGGTTTCCAGGGCTTTTACGTTTTTGTCGGGCATGACATTTCCAATCTCGTGAGGGGGGTTAGGCTTTCGATGGGTATTATAAGGCAATCGAGGAATGGATCAACCACGGGTTTCTAAGTGCGGGAAATCCAACCCGCCGTGGTAGTTACCTCTGGGTTGTGCGCCACGGCGCGAACTTGAGCAGTAAAATCATTCCCGGAATCGCCACCAGCGTGCAGGCCAGGAAGAAGCCGGGCCAGCCCATGATTTTGGCCAGGTAGCCGGTGCCGGCCGAGGCGATCACGCGGGGGATGCCCATCAGGCTGCTAAGCAGGGCGTACTGGGTGGCGGTGAATTTCTGGTGGGTGATGCTGGCCATGAAGGCGGTGTAGGCCGCGGTGCCCATGCCGGCGCTCAGGTTCTCGAAGGCGATAACGGCTGTGAGGGCCGGCAGGTTGTGGCCGAGATGGGCCAGGACCATGAAACCGGCCGTAGAGAGGGCTTGCAGCCCGCCGAAGACCCAGAGGCTGCGAGAGATGCCCAGCTTGAGCATGAGCCCGCCGCCGATCAAGCCGCCTGTGATGATGGCACCGGCGCCGAAGGTTTTTACCACCGCGCCAATTTCGGTCATGGAGAAACCGGTCTCCAGGTAGAAGGGCGTGGTCATGGCGCTGGCCATGGTGTCACCGAGCTTGTAGAGCAGGATGAAGGCCAGAATCCAAAAGGCTTCGCGGCGGCCGAAGTACTCCTTGAAGGGTTCGACCACCGCTTCTTGGATGGTGCGGGGAATGCCGAAGAGCGCCCGGGGCTCGGGCGTCAGCAAGGTGGTTAGTACGCCGGGAAGCATGCAGGCGGCCATGATGAAGTACACCGTGGCGAAGGAGAAGAAATCGGCCATGATGAAGGCGCCGCCGCCGGCCACCCACATGCCCAGGCGGTAGCCGGCCACATACAAGGAGGCGCCCATGCCCAGTTCAGCATCGGCCAGATCCTCCCGGCGATAGGCGTCGATGACGATGTCCTGGGAGGCGCTGAAGAAGGTCACGGCCAATGCGGCCAGGGCCACGATCCAGGTATGAGGCGCCGAGGGCGTCAGCCCCAATCCGACGATGGCCAGCACGAGCAGTATTTGGCTGATTAACAACCAGCCTCGACGCCGCCCGAAGAAGGGGATGGCAAAGCGGTCCAGGACCGGGGCCCAGACGAACTTCAGGGTGTAGGGCAGCCCCACCAGGGCCATCAGGCCGATGACGGCCAGATCGACCCCCTCCTTGGTCATCCGCGCTTGCAACAGGGAGATGGTGAGCAGCAGCGGCAGACCGGCCGAAAAGCCCATGACCAGGGCCACCAGCATGCGGCGGCTGAACATTACCTTGAAGAGAGCGGGGCTCATGGCTGAGCCTTCATCCGGACCTGGATGCGCACTTCGAATGCTTCTCCGGCCTGGGTTTTGGGTTCCCAAGACCGGCGATAAACCAGCCGCACCGGGGTGCTGCCGGGGGTCTGGGCCGTGAAGACGAAGGTGCGCAGGCCGCCGCCGCCCAAAAGGCCGCCGGACGAGGCCGCGAAGTCCGAACCTGAGGCGGTCAGCACCCGCGGGTCAAAGGTTTCGATCTGCCACTGGTAGCCGGTGGTGGGATTTTCAGGAAGTTGGATTAGCACCCGCTGTCCCGGCAGGGCCTGCCGTTCCTGGTTTCGATCGGCCTGGAAGATCAGGATGTCGGCCATGGGTTGCTCCTCGGCCGCGGCCGGCCGCTGGCTGCCGCAATTTGATAGGAGAAGACAAAGCAAGAGCGTTGAAAGTAAAACGCAACGTGGCATGGGACCCACCTCCGGATGAAAAATAATATAGAACAGCGGCATCCGGGAAAGCAGAACGGGCGTCGGCCCGCGGCCGGCGCCCGTTAGATACGCTGGGACCGAAGGCCTTACTTACCGGCGGCGGCTTTTTGCAACTGCGCCGGGCTGACGATGGCGCCGTACTTTTCTTTCAGGGCCATCAGGCCTTCGCGCTGGCGCTTGAGCACCTCGAAGAGCTTGGCCGGCAGGTTCTGCTCCTTGCCGTAGGCTTCCAGTTGAAGGTCGATGCGCCGGACGATGTTGTCGATGTAGAGCGAGAACTGCTTATCGTACAGCTCCTGGGAGTACTCCTTGTCGATGCGCTTTTTGAAGAGCGCCTTCAGATCGGCGTACTTAGGCAGAAGGCCAATGGGTGTTTCGATGGCTTCGACCTCTTTGTGGGCGCGCTTTTCCAGCCAGGAGAGCCACACCTTGACGTCTCGCTTCTCACCGAGCAGTTTTTTGCCGCTGCCGCCCCGGGCTTCGTGGGTCAGGAAGTAATTGAGGCCGGCCATGACCGGGCGTTTTTCCGGCGCGATCTGGCTGCTGCCGAAGAATTTGAACTGGGCATCCATGTAGTCTCCCAGGGCGCCCGGAATAAACGGGGCATTGGCCCAGGGGGCGCGTTTGACGCCGGTGGCGCCCACTTCGGTGGCCGTGGCCGCCGAGACGATGCAGGCGCCGATCACCACGCCATCATCCGAATTGCGGGCGGCCCACACCGGCGGCATGGTATCGCTGTCGCGGCCGCTGTAAGTGACCACGCGGGTCTCGACGCCGGCCGGATCTTCGGCCGCAGGCGAATAGTTATCCAAAGCCGTGGAGGCCAGGGTGCAGCGCGCATTGGGATGGGAGATGGGCACTTCCTTGCCCTTGGCATCCTTCATTCCCTTTTCCCAGCGGCCCTGGAAGTTGCGGCCCCGGGTGGGTTGTTCTTCGCCGTTGCCGGTCCAGTGGGGCACGCCCTTTTCGTCGATGAGCACGTTGGACCAGATCACCTCCGTGCCCGGTTCGCGCAGCAGGCGCATCAGAATCGGGTCGCCCTCGCGGTTCACATCCTCGACGATGCCGAAGATGCCGCACTCGGGGTTGACGGAGCGGATCGAGCCGTCCTTGGCGATCCACATCTGGGCCAGGTCGTCGCCCACGAAGCGGTCGCCGGCCATGGCCGTGGTGGTTTTGCCGCAGCCGCTGGGGGCCGCGCCGGTGATCCCGGTTACCCGGCCGTTGGCGCCTTCCATGCAGGTGATGAACATGTGCTCGGCCAGCTCCTGGCCGCGCTTCTCATAAACCGAGCGATCCACGGAAAAGCGGTGGTTGCCCTTCTTCATGAGCAGGGTGTTGCCGGCATAGGTGCAGTTATAGGCATAGGTGGTGCGATGAGCGCGGTCCATGAGCACCCGGGCGTTGGGCAGATCCTCGGGACGATTGAGGCCTTCGCTATGAATATTGGTATAAAAGTGATCCAGGGTGCGGACCTCTTTTTCGAAATCCTTGTAGGTGTTGCGGTACAGAATTTCGGCGCTGTGGCACACATAAGCCGAGCTGGTGATCTCGATGGCCGGGTTGGAGACCGGTGCACCGACGGGGCCGCGGGAGTAAAAGCCCACGATCATGGTCTTGCCGCGCATGATGCCGGTCAAGCCTTTGCGCACGGTTTCGAGGGCCTCCTTGCGCGCCATGCGCAGGGCCAGGGAACTGACCAGTTCGTCGTCATTGGCCACATAGTAGGTTCGGTCGGTGATGCGACCCTGCTCTTCCTTGAGGTCATAATGGATGGTGTGCCCCTTCATGGGCAAGGCTTCTTCTTCGCCCTTTTTCAGGGCCATCTCGCGAATGACCTGCTTGTCGGCTTCCGAGCCGGTGTTGATGAAGATATCGTCCGGCTGGCACATCGCCACGGCATTGGCGACCTTGAGCAGAATGGCCGCATTGGTGAACACGGCGATGCGTTTATACTGTTCGGGCGCCATGCGCTCCATGAGAAGCTTGAGTGCCGCATCGGCTGTTCTTATGCCGCCGATTTCCTGGACGATGTCGATCCCTGCATTGAATTTGAGCATACGAAAACATTGCCTCCCATCTGCTTAAATATGATCGAAATTAGAATTATCCGGTAACACCCATTAGGCCTGCGCGGTCCCGCCCATGCAGCCGATCGGTTCGCCCCTGGGCATGTGCTGCCGCAGCCAGATCATGACCTTATCGAATTCGGCGCGCAGCTCCTGCAAGGCCCTGCCCCGGTGGCTGACCTGCCCCTTTTCTTCCAAGTTCATTTGCGCGAAGGTCTTGTTCAGCGGCGGATAGAAAAAAATCGGATCGTAACCAAAGCCGTGGGTGCCGGCCGGGGCGCGCGCAATAAGCCCCTCGCAGCGCCCCTCGTAGGTCAGGGCCGGCCCGGTGGGTACGGCCATCGAAAGCACGCACTCGAAGGCGGCTTTGCGATTTTCATGGCCTTCCAATTCGCCCAGCAGTCGCACGCAACGCTGGGGGTCGGTGGCCTCGGGTCCGGCGTAGCGCGCCGAATAAACCCCGGGGGCCCCATTCAGGGCCTCCACCAGCAGACCCGAGTCGTCCGCCAAGGCCGGCACGCCCAGGTAGCGGGCTGTCAAGCTGGCTTTCTTATAAGCATTTTCATCGAACGTGGCGCCATCTTCTTCGATGGCGGGAATGGGGCCGAAATCATCCAGGTTTTTGATGGCGATCGGAAAGCCGCTTAAAAGAGCCCTGATTTCTTCTGTCTTACCCGCATTGCGGGTCGCCAGAACGATGCACATTTGCGGTTGCACGCCTACCTCGAAGCCATGGGTTGAGAGGGCAAGATGTCGCTTTTGCGAATGCCGATCTATAGACCATAGCCGCGGCGCTGTAAAGGCCAATTCAGGCGCCTGGCGCACTCGCTTTCGGGCACCGCTGCGCTGCCTCTTGGAAGCATGTCCAGCATGATCGCCGGACTCAATGGGCCTCGCCGGCAAGCAAGCGCGCGCACAACTCTCGCCATTGGGTCACCGCTTCGGCCAGCCCGGACGTATTCAGGAAGGCATAGTCCAAATCGGCGAGGGGCTGCCGCGTGTCCGCCAGTTGCTTGCCTGCGTTGGCGAATCCGTTGGCGATATGGGCAATGGCCGCCATGTCCAGGCCAGACATGCCTTGGGCAGTGGGGCAATGATGCCCGGCCACGGCCTTCACTATCGCTTCGGGCAGTCCCCAGAGCCCCAGCAGGTAAGCGCCCAAGGCGGCATGGGTGGTGCCGATGACCGCCATCTCGGCCGCGGCCATGCTGCCGCCTTGCCGGCGCATGCGCGCCGTGATCGCCTTGAATGCATCGTTCAGATGGGCAGCGATGAGCAGTTTGCCGATGTCATGGAGCACTCCGCAGGTAAAGGCGGTGTCGGCCATCTTGGCATCCAGCCCGGCCGCCTTGGCAATGGTCTTGGCCATGGCCGCGGTTGCGGCGGCATGGGACCACATGGCGTCGATGGTGCTGCCCTTGACGTTGAGTCCTTTGAATTGATCGAAGGTGCTCGAAGCCAGCACGATGGCGCGCACCAGGTCCAGCCCCAACAGGCTGACCGCCATCGCCGCGCTTGTGATGCGCTGGGGCCGGCCGAAAAAGGATGAGTTGACCAATTGAAGCAGTTTGGCCACCAGCCCCGGTTCTTTTTCCACGATATCGGCCACCTGTTGCACCGAGGCCTCTTCGGCATCGAGCGCCGCGGCCAGCTCCGCATAGCGCGCCGGCAGGCTGGGCAAGGCTCCGATCCGGGTGAGCACCTGCTTGAGAGGTGCCTGGTCGAGCAGCTCCTTGAGCATGAAAGCCCGGGCCACGGTGGCTTTCAACGTGTCGTCATCGCAGGGCTTGACGATGTACTGATGGGCCAGATCGGCCGATTTGAGCAGCACATTGCGATCAGCATACCCCGAAAGGACAATGCGCACCGTCTGGGGATAGCGCTGGCGAACGCTCTCCAGGAATTCCAGGCCTCCTTGCCCGGCGAAAACCATCTCGGTGATCAACACATCCACCGACCCGGCCGCCAAAATTTGCAGGCCCTTGCCGGGATCGACGGCAAAATGCATCTCCCATTCGCCTTGCATATCGCGGAAGGCGCGCTGGAGCGCTTTGCGCGCGTACTCTTCCTCATCGACAAATAAAATGGTTTTGGTCATGCCTACTCCTTTACCACAGGCCGCTCATGTCGCAAAGTCACCACCTGGTTGAGTTATTGGGTTTGTTGGGCTATTACCTGAAAAACCAAACACTCGGAGGCAACTGTGATCGTTGCGGGATTGACCGGAGGCATTGCTTCGGGCAAATCGACGGTGGCTGAAATATTGCGCAAGGCCGGGGCGGTCATAATCGATGCCGATCGCATCGCGCGCCAGGTGGTGGCGCCGGGTTTGCCGGCTTGGCAGGAGATCCGCGACCTTTTCGGCGACGGCATCCTGCAATCCGACAGGGCCATCGACCGTGCCGCGCTCGGCGCCATCGTGTTTAACGATGCCCCGTTGCGACACCGGCTGGAAGAGATCGTTCACCCCCGCGTTGACGCCGAGATCGCCGCTCAAATGCAGCACGCCGCCCAGGGACAGTCCGACGCCGTGGTAATATTGGACATTCCCCTGCTGTTTGAAACCCATCGGACCCAAGGCCTGGCCGAGATCATCGTGGTCTTCACCCCCGAGCCGATCCAGCGCCGGCGCTTGATGGCCCGGGACCGTCTCAGCCCGGAAGCGGCCGAAGCACGCATCCGCTCCCAAATGCCCATGGCGGAGAAGGTCCGGCGCGCCACCCTGACCATCGACAACAGCGGCCCGCCGGCCGAAACCGAACGCCAGGCGCTGGCGGTATTTGAACACTTGGTGCAGCGCGCCCGCAAAGGCGCCGTTTGAGTTTCGATTTGACATCCCATTTGGTTTTGTCTATTTAACGGCCAACGCGAATTCAGCGTCGTCATAGGCTTCGATCCGAACGACGATAGGCTTGAATGCTCATGGCGTTAGGAAATCTGCTTTGGCAACAGTTTTGGAATCGCGAGTCGGCTTAGACAGATTCGGGATCAATCACCATCGGGCTTTGTACTTGATGGCCGCGGCCCTCGGGCAAAGGGACCCGTATACCCATGCCCACGCCCAACGGGTGGCCGCCTACAGCCGCCGGCTGTCCGAACGGATCGGGATCGACGGCGATGACCTGCGTGCCATCATCTTGGGCGGCATGCTCCACGATGTGGGCAAACTGGGCCTCAGCGACCGCATCTTCAGCAACAAGCAAGCCGCTCTGTCCAAGGAGATGCTCGGCGAAGTACAAAGCCATCCCCTCATCGGTGCCCAACTTCTAAGCAAATTCAAGTGCCCCAAAGCCATTATCGAGGTAGTTCTCTGCCACCATGAACGCATGGACGGCAGCGGTTATCCCTTCGGCCTGGCGGGCGGCGAGATCCCCCTGTGCGCCAAAATCGTCAGCGTCGCCGACTGCTTCGATGCCATTACCACCGATCGTCCCTATCAACGGCGCAAAAGCCTGACCCACGCCTTTATCATCATGAAGGAGATGGCCGGCGCCTGCCTGGATGCCGAGCTGACGGACCTCATGATCCAGGAGATCAAAGCCAACGGCACCGAATCGATCCTGCCGGTGGACCCGATTGCCACGCCATTGCTCCAGGCGGTCTGATTGCCTTTCGCCAAAATGCAAACGCCGCATCCTTTTTGAGGATGGCGGCGTTCTTGTTTTTCCAATCAAAAAACCCAGGAGCGCGTTACACCAGGGTCAGGTTGTGCTTGGGGGCCTTGGCCGCGGGGATGATCTTATTCTGATCGTCCACGAACACCACCGTGGGTTTGAAGGCCTTGGCCTCGGCGGCTTCCAGCCAGCAGTAGGTGATGATGATCACCTTATCCCCCGGATGCACCAGGCGGGCGGCGGCGCCGTTGATGCAGATCATGCCGCTGTCCACCGGACCTTCCAGGGTGTAGGTTTCGAAGCGGTTGCCGTTGTTGATATTGACCACTTGCACTTTCTCGCCAGGCAGGATGCCGGCGGCGTCCATCAAGGTCTTGTCGATAGTGATGCTGCCCACATAATTCAGATCGGCTTCGGTACAGGTGGCCCGGTGGATCTTGCTTTTAAACATATTGCAGAACATGTGCGTTACACCTCAACTCGAATATTGTCGATCAGCCGGGTGCGGCCGATCTTGACCGCCACGGCGATCAGCACCTCTCCGGATATCATCTCACAGTCGGATAGGGTTTGGGAGTCCGCTATGGATACATAATCAATGGCGGCACTGTCAATGGTCGCGATGCTTTTTTTTATATATTCAGCCAGTACCGTGGCCCGGCGCTCGCCTTTGGCGATCATCTCCCGGGCCTCGAAAAGGGCCTGTGCAATGCGCGGTGCCTGGGTGCGCTGCTCGGCGGAGAGGTAGACGTTACGCGAGCTCATGGCCAGGCCGTCGACTTCCCGCACGGTGGGGCAGACCACGATTTGCAGATCGAAATCCAGATCCCGGACCATGCGCTGGAGCACGGCCACCTGCTGGCAATCCTTCTGGCCGAAGTAGGCCCGGTCCGGCGCCACCAAATGAAAGAGCTTGGTGACGATGGTGGCCACGCCCCGGAAGTGGCCGGGCCGCGAGCGGCCGCACAGGGTCTGGGTCATGGGGCCTTCCACGGTCACATAAGTGGTGTAACCCGGAGGGTAGAGATCTTCCACCCCGGGGAAGAAGGCCAGGTCCACGCCGTGGGCGCGCATCAAGGCCAGGTCCCGTTCGGCGTCCCGGGGGTAGGCCGCCAGATCTTCGTTGGGCCCGAACTGGGTGGGATTGACGAAGACACTGACCACCGCCACGTCGTTTTCATTCCGGGCGCGATCGATCAGGGCCGCGTGGCCGTCGTGCAGATAGCCCATGGTGGGCACGAAGCCCACGCTTTTTCCGCCGGCGCGTGCCTGCTTGAGCGCGGCGCGCAATTGCACCTTATTTTCGATAACCTGCATGGAAGCGCATCCTGGTTATGGCTACAACTTGGACAGCAAGCTGCCATCCATCTGGAAACTGTGCTCGGCCTGGGGGAAAGCGCCGTTGCGCACCTCGTCGATATAGCTTTTGACGGCCGCCACAGTGGTATCGCCCATTTCGGCATAAGCCTTTACGAACTTGGGCCTGAAGCGGCGGAACAGCCCCAGCATGTCCTGAATCACCAGCACCTGGCCGTCGCAGTGGGGGCCGGCGCCGATGCCGATGGTGGGGATCGCAAGCTTGCTGGTGATCACCCGGGCCAAGGTGTCGGGCACCTTTTCCAAAACGATGCCGAAGACGCCAGCATCCTGAAGCAGCAGGGCGTCGTCCACCAGGCGGCGGGCCGCCTCCAGGTCACGGCCCTGGACCTTGAAACCGCCGAAGACGTTCAGCGATTGGGGGGTCAGCCCCAGGTGGCCCAGCACGGGAATCTGAGCCTTGACGATGGCGCGGATCTTTTCGATCACATCCGGTCCGCCCTCCAGCTTGACCGCCTCGGCGCGCCCCTCCTGGACGAAGCGGCCGGCGTTGCGCACCGCCTCCTCCACGCTGACGTGATAGGAGAGAAACGGCATGTCGCCGATCAGCAACCCGCGGCGCGTGCCCCGGGCCACGGCCTTGGTGTGGTGGATCATCTCGTCCATGGTCACGCGCAAGGTGTTTTCATACCCGAGCATCACCATGCCCAGGGAGTCGCCCACCAGCACCGAATCCACCCCCGCTTCTTCGAGCAGACAGGCGGTGGTGTAGTCGTAAGCCGTCAGCATGGAGATCGGCTTCTTTTCGGCCTTGGCGGCCTTAAAGGATTGAACCGTAAATTTGTCTGCCATGGCGCGCTCCTTTAATTTAGGGGTAATTTCCTTCCAGCACCTTGCGCACAGCCTCGGCCTTGTCGGGCTCTTTTAGCACGTCTTGAAGGGCCAAATCCAGTGTTTTCAATCCCATAAAGGTGTAGAGGGCTTTCAGTTCGGCATCCTGGGCCGCCGCCAACGCCTGGAGATGATGGGCCAGCGTAGAACGATCTCCCCTGGCGATGGGGCCCGTAAGGGCCTTGGCCGGGCCCAATCGGGCGATGTTGGCGATGGTGCCCTCGATGAGCGGCCGCATGGCTTCGAATCCTTGCATGGGATCGATGCCGCCCTTTTCCAAAGCGCGCATGCCGTGGGCCAGCAGCGTGACCAGGTAGTTGGAGAAGATGCAGGCGGCCAGATGGTAGAGCGGTTTGCCCTGGGACGAAAGGCGCAGACAGCGGTTACCGGTTCGCGCCATGAGTTTTTCGATGTCGGCCAGCCGCGGGTCGCTGCCTTCCAGACTGAACCAGGTGTGGGCAAGGTCGGCCAGGGCCTTTTCCTCCTGGGCGAACGCTTGCAGGGGATGCAGACTGAAGACCGCCGCGCCGCGCCGCGCCGCCGCGTCCAGAATCAGGGAGCCGTGGGCACCGCTCATATGGCCCACGCAGTGGTGCGCCTGGATCGCTTCCTGCCGGCAAAGTTCCTCGCAGGCCGGCTGGATCTGATCGTCCCGGGTGGTGATGAGCACCACATCGCTGATGGCGGCCAGTTGGGCTCCGTCGCGGCACGCCTGGCTGCCCGTGGCCGCAGCGGCATGGGTCGACTTCTCGGCATGCCGGTCATAATAGCCGCCGATCGCCACTCCATGGCCATGCAAATAACGCCCAAAGGCCGTGGCCACCTTGCCGGCGCCGATGAATCCGATCCGCATATCTTCTCCTTTTACTTCTTGCCATTGGCGGCGATGCCCATTCGGTCCGATTGTAGAATGAATCGGACTCAGGGCGCAAACCCAATAATTAGAGTTGCTTGCTTTCCGCGCAATGGGCTAAGGTATTTTTTTATAACTGAACTGAAAGTGAACGGCATGAAAAAGAGCGGCAACTGGTTGGATTGGAAAGACCCTCTCGGGTACCGATGGCTGATGTTCGGCGTCTTGAGCGTTCTTTACTTCATGGCCTGCATGCACCGCATCTCGCCCACGGTCATCGCCCGGGACCTGATTGCCGAATTCAATGCCGACGCCACGGCCCTGGGATTCATGTCTTCGGCCTATTTCTACCTTTACGCGGCGGTGCAGCCGCCGGTGGGCTACCTGTCGGATACCTGGGGGCCGCGGGCCGTCACCACCCTTTTTGCCGTCCTGGCCTGCCTAGGGGCCTTGCTCTTCGGGCTGGCGCCCAACCTGACCGTGGCCACCCTGGGCCGGGCCCTGATCGGCGTGGGCGTCGGCGGTGTCTTCGTGCCGGCCCTGAAAATCTTCTCCAAGTGGCATCGGGCCACGGAGTTCGCGGCCATGACCGGCATCTTCCTGGCCATCGGCAACGCGGGCAACCTGGCAGCCTCCCTGCCGCTGACCTATATGGTGCTGTGGGTGGGGTGGCGCGGATCGTTTCTGGCCATGGGCGCCGTCTCCCTGCTCATGGCGCTGGCCTGCTGGTTGCTGCTGCGCGACGCGCCCGAAGACAAAGGCTGGCCGCCCATCGTGACTGCTGCCCCCGAGGCCGACAGCGACAAAGGCCAAAGCGCGCCGGGCCGGATGCGCCTCGTCTTCAGCCAACCCAACTTCTGGATGGTGACCGGGTCGTACTTTTTCTTCGGCGGTCCGACCCTGGCCTTTCAGGGACTGTGGACCGTGCCCTATCTGATCGACATCCACGGCTACAGCCGGGTGCAGGCCGGCGGAACGCTCATGATGATCCCCATCGGTTTTATCATCGGCGCGCCGATCTTCGGCGTGCTGTCCGACCGCCTGCCCTTCAGCCGCAAGACGATCCTCATCGCTTCACTGCTCATCGGCCTGCTCTGCTGGGCCGTGTTCCTGCCCACGGGCGGCAAGCCGCCGGCGGCCATCATCGGACCGCTTTTTGTCGTCATCGGAATTTGCGGCGGCGGATCGCTCTCGCTCTATATGACCATGACCAAGGAACTCTTCCCGGCGTGGCTCACCGGCACGGCCATGGGTTTGATGAACCCGGCGGCCTTTTTGAGCACGGCCCTGTTCCAGCCCTTTTCCGGATTTCTGATGGACAGCGTGGGTCACAGCGGGGCGGCCTATCCCCAGGCGGCCTATTACAAGGTGTTTGTGGCCATTTTCATCTTCGGCTGCCTGTCGCTGGCGGCCATTTTGCCAGCCCGCCCGTCCCAGACGGCGGCCCATAACGAGGTACAAGGATGACGTTTTCGACCCCGGATCTTTGCGATGCCCACCCGACGCTGGTGCGCATCGTCGAGCCGCTCTTCAAAAACTTTGGCGGGCGTACCACCTTCGGCGGCCCGTTGGTGACCGTCAAGTGCTTCGAAGACAATTCCAGGATCAAGGAGTGCCTCGCCCAACCCGGCGACGGACGCGTACTGGTGGTGGATGGCGGCGGCTCTTTGGGTTGCGCCCTGCTGGGGGACCTGCTGGCGGCCCAGGCGCTGAAAAACGCCTGGGCCGGCGTAATCGTCAACGGCTGCATCCGCGATGTGGATGCCCTCGCCGGGATGGCGATCGGAGTCCAGGCCCTTGCCGCCATGCCACTCAAAAGCATCCGCAAAGGCCTTGGCGAAATCGATGTTCCCGTCGCCTTCGGCGGGGTTACCTTCCGGCCCGGTGCATACGTTTACGCCGACAACAACGGCATCATCGTCTCCGCCCGGCGCCTGGAATGAAAGCGATCTTGGGTGCCGTCGGATGCTCGTGATTCGCAACGAAGCGCTTTTAGACCTTCTTCGCCCCTCCTATCGGAGAGAAGATGTCCGGCGGCTGCTCGATTTCCTGGAACGCAAGGGCACCTTTGCATTCCAGCGGCTGCCCAACGGCCTCTATCCGGCCGCGGCCGGGGCGGCGGAGGACGACGCCTCGGGCTATCAAAACGCTTGGGTGCGGGACAACGTGCACATCGCCCATGCCCATTTCGTCTGGGGGCAACGGGCCGCAGCGGCCCAAACGGCCCAGACCCTGATGCGTTTCTTCGAGGCAGAACGGCCCAGAATGCAGCGGATCGTTCAGCACCCCTGCCTGGCGGCCGATCCCATGCAGCGGCCGCATGTGCGCTTCGATGCCCGCCGCGTTCAAGAGCTGAGCGAAAAATGGCCCCACGCCCAGAACGACGCCTTGGGATATTTTCTCTGGTTCTATAGCAAGCTGGCCACCCACGGATTGGTGGAGGTCGGCGAGCAGGCCTTGGCGACCCTGGCTGACCTTCTTTGCTACCTGCATGCCATTCAATATTGGCGGGACCCGGACAGCGGCCACTGGGAAGAGGCGCGCAAGATCGGCGCCGCTTCCATCGGCACCGTTCTGGCGGGCCTGCGCGCATTTGCCGGCCTGTGCAACGCACGCGGGCTCTATGCCGCGCCGGCCCTGGCGACGCGCAAGCTGGACGATGCATGGATGGCCACCCTGATGGCCAGCGGCGAGGGGCAGTTGCAGCGCATATTGCCCTGGGAGTCGTTGGGACCGGCGCCGGCCGTGCGGCGCTACGATGCTGCCCTGCTCTTTTTGATCTACCCTCTGGAGATGGTGGCGGGTCCGATGGCCGACCGGATCGTGACCGACGTCACCACCGCGCTGGGCGGGCCCATGGGCATCCGCCGGTACCTGCTGGACTCCTACTGGTGTGCCGACTACCGTGCCTGCTTTTCCGCCCAGGAGCGCAGCGCCGATTTCAGCCAGGCGCTCAAGGCCCGGGACCGTCATATCCGGCCGGGCGAAGAGGCCCAGTGGTGCCTGTTCGATCCCCTCATCGCCTGTATCTATGGCGCGCGAAGCGCCGCCGGGCAGCCCGCGACCGCGTATACCCTTGGGTTGCAAAGCCACTACCTCAATCGCGCCCTGGGGCAGCTCACGGAAGACAAAGGGGGCGACCGGTCCTGGCAATGCCCGGAAGCTTATTTTCTCGAAAAGGGCGTTTACGTGCCCAACGACCACACGCCCCTCCAGTGGACCCAGGCCAACCTCAGGCTGGCCCTGCACTGGATGGAACACACGGCGCCGCTTTGAATGGGAGATCGCTGGGCGAACGCCCCGTTTCCTGCCGGCACCCGGTTGGGGCCAACGATTACTTCTGGATCAGTTTGGCGCCGGCCAACTTGGCTTTTTCCAACAGTTCGGCGTTGTTGGCTGCCGACTTGCGATCCAGATGGGCGCCGTATTGATGCAGGAGTTCGAAGTTTTTGGCCCCCAGGGCAAAGGGTACGATATTAAGCCATTCGTCCAGGTGTTTGTAGAATTGACCGTAAATGGGGGCCGGCTCGTCGTCTCCGCGGGATACGAGCAGAAGCACGTTCTTGCCGCCCGGGAAAGCGGATTTGATCGTAGGCTTGCCGCTCTGCGGGTCTTGACCCAATTCGAAGAAGCTGTAGAGTCGGTCCACCAGTATTTTGAACTGGGCGCTCACATGGTACCAGTAGACCGGCGTGCCCAGCACAATCGCATCGAACCCCGTCATTTCCTGCAACAAGGGCGTCAGATCGTCGGTCTGCACGCATTTGCCCAACTGTTTTTTGCACCCCTCGCAGCCTACGCAGCCGTTGATCTTCAATTCGCGCAGATTCACCAACCGGGTGTCGGCGCCTTTGTCCGCCGCGCCGGCCAAGGCGGCTTCGATCAGGGTCTGGGTGTTGGCTTTCTTGCGGGGACTGGCGTTGATGCCGATGACTTTCATAAAAGCTCCTTTGAATTGAGTGGGGGAAAATGATTGGGTCATACACGATGGCGGCGGGGATAGCAATTTCGGGTTGAAAAGCGCCGGAAGATTCGTTTGACAAGCACCGTTGCTTCGGGCTTTAACAGGCAAGCGGTCATTGCGATCCAGCCGGAGCTGGCCAAGGGCGCCACCCAGATTCCGGTGGCGCCCTGAAAGCACCCAGCAACCGCGCATCCATTAATAGAAGGGATTGGTCATCATGAAAAGAGAGTTCTGCGTTCTGCTTCTGGCGACGCTCGTCCTGTGGTCGTGCACGGCCGCTTTCGAACAAGCGCGCACGGAACATTTCAACAAATATGCCGACCGTTATCGATTGTCGCTATTGCGCGGCGAGTACGGCCAGGCGGCGAGCATGATCGATCCGGCGGACCGTAAAACCACCGACTTCGAAAAAATGAAGGAGATCAAAATCGTCGATTACAAGGTCACGAGTATGATTACCTCCGAGGACCATAATGAAATCCGCCAGGATGTGGAGCTGCAATACTTCCTCAAGAGCCAGAATCTCCTCAAGTCGGTCCAATACCAGCAGCTTTGGCAGTACAAGGATGAGGGCCGGGCCTGGCAGCTCAAGACGGACCTGCCGACTTTCAAGTTCTAAACGGACGCAAAAGGGGCGCGCTCCTTGCGGAACGCCCCCCTTTTAATCGATTATTTGTCTTCGCTTTCTACATTCCTCTTTCGTATTTCTACTCCGGCGCAGCCGGGGTTACGTCAAGTCCTTGGAAGTATAATTGAGCAACTCCCGGGCGATGACCAGGCGCTGGATCTCGCCGGTGCCTTCGTAGATGTCGGTGATGCGCGCGTCGCGGAACCACTTCTCCACCAATTGGTCATGGGTGCTGCCCATGGCCCCTAAAATCTCCAGGGCCAACTGGGCCCCGCGCCGGCTGATGTCGCCGCCCTTTTGCTTGGAGACCGAGGCTTCCAGGTTGTTGGGCTTGCCTTTGTCGGCCAGCCATCCGGCCCGCAGGGTGCACAAGGTGGCGGCCTCCAGCTCGGCTTCGAGCTCGATCATCTTCTGCTGGATGGCCGAGCGTTTGTGCTGGCCGGCCTCGTAATCCACCGCGACGCCCTCTTTGGCCATCTCTTCGGCCACGAACTCCTGGCAGGCCATGATGTTGCCGATGCCCATGGCCGCCACGCCGGGGCGGGTCAGGTTGAAGGTCTTCATCAAACCCTTGAAGCCGCCGCCGCCTTTTTTGACGGTCGGGTCCATGCCCAGCAGGTTCTCCTTGGGCACGCGGCAGTTTTTGAGCACAAAAGCGGCCGTGTCGCTGGAGCGGATGCCCATTTTCTTCTCTTTTTTAACCAGTTCGAAACCGGGCGTGCCCTTCATCACCACGAAGGCCTTGATGCCGCCGCGGCCGGCCGACTTGTCGATGGTGGCCCATATGACGGACCCTTCGGCGCGGATCCCGGTGGTCACGAAGATCTTCTCGCCGTTGAGCACCCACTCGTCGCCGTCCAGTTCGGCCGTGGTTTCGATGGCCTTGGAGTCCGATCCGCAGCCCGGCTCGGTGTTGGCCATGGACAGGCGCGTCTTGGCCCAGCGCTTCTTCTGCTCGTCGGTGCCGGCGGCGGTCACCGAGGCATTGCCCAGGGCCGTGAACGGAACTTTCATGCGCATCATGTCGCCCCAGGTCCGGTGCATCAGCATGCACATGTAGAAGGCGGTGGGGCTGGTGGCATCCGCGCCGCGGTCGGCCGCCATCTTGTCGATGTGGGCGAACTCCTTGGCTTCCGGAAACTCGTCGGGCGGCAGCTCTTCTTCGTGCTCGTCGTAGTAGCGCGCATATTTGCGCAGCACCAGGCCTTCGCGGCGGATCTCTCTGATGATCTCTTGCTCTTTGGCGTTAAAGGTAAAATCGACCATGGTATGCTCCTCATTAGATAAATGATTGCTTTTAAGGGTTGCTCCGATGTCCGGCATCCGAACGCCGATCAGGCCGCCACGATCCCTTCCAGGACAGTGAGGGTCCGGGCGTTGCGCATCCACATCTCCAGGGGCAGGTCGCGGATATAGCCGTGGCCGCCGAAGATCTGCACGCCGTTGTCGGCGATGAGCACGCAATTTTTGTTGGCATAGTGCTGGGCCAGGGTGGTGGCCTTGGTGGCGTCGCCGTTCTGGTCCAATTGGCTGGCGGCTTTCCACACCAGCCAGCGCATGGCCTCGATTTCGCTGTGCATTTCCGATAGCTTGAAGGCGATGGCCTGACGCTTGGCGATGGGCTCGCCGAAGGCCACGCGCTGCTTGGCATAGGGCACCGAGGCATCCAGAACCGCCTTGGCCAGCCCCACGCACAAGGCGCTGTTGGCCACGCGCAAGGTATTGATCAGGCGACGGCCGTCGATGCCTTTGCCTGCTCCCAAGCGGTCCGCCATGGGCACCGCCACATTGTCGAGCGTAATTTTGGCCTTGGGTACCGGCTTGAGCCCCATGGTCTTTTCCGGCGCACTCTCGACGGTCAACCCCTTGGCATCCCGGGGCACGATGAAGGCCCCCACGTGGGCCAGGCCGGTCCGGTCGCCGCTCTTGGCCAGCACCAGAAAGTGCTGGGCGGTCTGACCGAAGGGCACCAGGCGCTTGACGCCGTTGAGCACCCAGTGGCCGCCCTCCTGCCGGGCGGTGGTGCGCATGTCGGTGACATCGAAGGTAAAGTGGGATTCGTGCAGGGCCGCTGCGGCCGGGGCGAACTTATCCTGGCCGTAGGTGGGCAGGTAGCGCTTTTTCTGCTCCTCGGTCCCGAAATCCACCAGGGGCTGAATGAAGGTCGAGGGCGCCATGATGGCCGCGGCCAGGGAGGCGCAGCCGTAGCCCAGCTCCTCGCAGATCAGGGCCGAGGTCATGGCCGAGCGCTGCATGCCGATGCCGCCGTAGGTTTCGGGCACGGCCGCGTTGGCCAGCCCCATCTCCCAGGCCTTGTCCAGGAGCTTTTTGGGAATTTCGTCGTGCTCGTCGCAATCCCGGGCGATATCCTTCAGCTCGCCGGATGCGAACTCCTTGGCTGTCTTCTGGATCAGCGTTTGTTCTTTGGTCAATTCGAAGGTAATCATTGCGCTTCCCCCTTCTCGGGTTTCCATGGGTTTATGCTCTATGAACTGTTTTCGACTCAGGTAGTGTCCATCCAAAGGTGTATAAATCAGAAGGCAATTAACGCGGAATTAACAAGCGCCTTACATCACCGTCAGTTGCTGAAACAGCTCGGTGGTCTCTTCGCTGAGCACGACCTCCAGCTCTTTTTCGATGCGGGCCTTGCACATTTCGTAGGTCTTGATGACCATGGAGCGGTGGCCGGCGGCGTGGTGGAACATCATCAGGGCCTGGTACATCTCTTCAACATAGGGGTCTACGGCCAGGTATTTGCGGGCGTAGTCGATGCACTTTACCCAGTGCTCTTCGCGGCGATAGCCTGAAATGATATGGCCCAGGATATCGAGGTACTTCGCCTGGTACTGATCGCGCAGGCCGGTGCACCACTCCACGTACGGGTCTTCGGCCAGCAGCGGCCCTGCGTAAACGGCCTCGGCGCGCAGATAGTGCTCCAGCATCTGCTCTTCGTCGCGCTCTTGTTGGGCCGCGGTCAGCGCTTGATCGAAAAGCGCAATGTCCAGCGATCCGCCGGGGCCCAAGGCCAAACGGTAGGCATCCCCTTGGCGCACCAGATAGCGGGAGGCCAGCCCCCGGGTCAGCTCCGGCTCCAGAATATGGCGCAGCTTGGTCAGGGCTACATTGAGCCGATTGCGGGTAACCCGGGGATCTTCGTCCGGCCAAAGTGCTTCCAGAATGGCTTCCTTGGGAAGAAACCCCCGGGCGTACTGGACGCAAAGCAATTTGAAAAGCAGTTTGGGTTTCTCGCCGGGCCACTGCTCGGCAGGCAGTTCCACGCTTCCGCGCCACAGGCGAAAGCGCCCGAAACAGACGATGCGCAGTTCAGGGGGCGGTTGTTTTTTCAGGGCGCCCAGGATGCCGCCCGCCGGCCGGCAAGCCCCTTTTTCATGGCTCTGAATCTGCCGCAGGGTTACCAGGGTTTCATGGCCGAAATCCCTGATGAGCTTTTCGATGTAAGTTCTGAGCGCCTCCCGGTGGCCATAGAGATCGACCAGCAAGGGCACGACCCACGACCGCTCGGGCGTCAACCAGTGCTCGTGGCGGCAGGTGCGGCCCAGGCCCAGGGCGGCACCGAGGTGCTCCAGGGCCGCCGCTGCCTCACCCCGCATTTGATGGCAACGGGCCAGCAGCAGATGGACGCCGGACAGGTAGAGCACGAAGCCTTCCAGGGCCGGAACGGCTTCGGTCAGCAGGGCAAGGGCTTCGTCCAGGCTGCCTTTCTCGATGAGCACCGCGGCCAGTCCGGCTTGCATCATGGCCCGGTCGAAAGGCATGGCCAGCGGTGCCACCGCTTGCAGGGCCGTCCGGGCGGATTGCTCGGCCAGGGCTGAATCTCCGGCCTTCAGGTAGGCCTCGGCCAAGGCGCGATGGGCCCAGACCTCGCTCCACAGACTGTTTAACTCCTTGCAGACCCTCAACCCATTGCGGCCATAGGCGATGGCATCCTCGAAATGCCCCAGCGCCGCGGCGCAAATGGCCGCATGGTTCCAGTTCAGGGCATGGGCGGTTTCGATGAAGCCGTTCTCTTCGCCGGTGCGCACGCCCCGCAGCGCGGTCTCCAGGGCGCTTTCGAACCGACCCAGGTAGTATTCCGCCACCGAGACCAGATGGTATCCCAAGGTGAGCAGGTGGGGCAGCCCCAGTTGCAGGGAGATGCGGTTGGCTTTCTGGCCCAAGGCTTTGGCCTGGGCCAGGTCACCGGCGCGGAAATGGCGGAAGCCGAAATTCACGTAGATCCAGGCGTGCAAATCGGTTTCCACCTGGGAATCCAGCACTTCCAGGGCCGCTGCATAATAGCGGTCCGCCTCTTCCAGGCGGCCGGCGTGGGCGGCGATGAAGATCAAATGGCCCAGGGCGTCCACATAGAGCCGGGGTCGTCCGCGGATGCGATCGAGCAGCAGCTTGAACTTGATTTCCGCGGCGGCATGATCGCCGATGACGTAGTAATGGGTGGCCAGCCGGTTGAGGGTCAGAGCCATGCCCTTGTCGTCGGCCTGGGCCTGGAACACGGCGTGCGCCCGGCCGAAAATGCGCGCGGCTTCACTCGCTTTGCCGGAAAGTTGCAGGGCACGGCCGTTAAGATAGAGCAGCCACGGTGCCTGAGCCAGCAGCGTTTCTGGAATTTGTTGAAGACAGGAGAGAAAGAAATGCAGCCGTCCGTCTTTGATCCAGCTCCGGCCGCGGCTTGCGAGCAGGGCGCAGGCTTCGCCATGTAACCCGGCGCCGAGCAAGTGCCCAATGGCCTCTTCGGGCGCGCCCGCCGCCGCCCATAAGCGGGCCGCCCGGGCATGCAGCGCCGCCAGGGTCGCCGGGTCCATCTCCCGTACCAGCTTGGTTCGCAGGAAATCTTTAAAGAGCTGGTGGTAGTGGAAGCTTTGCTTCCGGCCATCGAGGGCGAAAGTAAAAAGATGTTTTGCTTCCAATTGTCGCAAGATGGCGCCGGCGTTCTGGATCTCCAGCAAGCGGTTGCAGAAGTCGACCTCCAGGCGCGAAAGGATGGCGGTGCGCAAAAGAAATCCGGCCGTCTCCGCGCTGAACAGCGGGTAGATATTCTCCTGGAGATAATCGAAGACCGCGGCCTGGCCACCATGCAGACCCTGAAGCTGCTCGGTCAGGGGGCCGGGGTCATGGTCCTTGAGCATGTAGTTGAATAGAATCAGGCCCGTGACCCACCCAGCGGTTCTGCTGGCCAGCAGCTCCAGTTGCCCCTGGCTGAGGGGCAGTTGAAAGATCTCCCGGCAGAGCGCCGCAGTTTCCGACAGGTTGAAGGCCAGTTCGCGCTCGCGCAGTTGGAGCGCTTGCCGGGCGGCCACCAGGCGCGAGAGGCGCAACTCCGGTGCACTGCGCCCGACGATCACCAGGTGGATGCTGGGCCCGAGGTTTTCCAAAAGCAAAGCCATGGCCGACTGGATGGCCGGACTGGCCTGCACCAGGTGGAAGTCATCCAGCACGATGACCAGGGGTGCGGTAATGCGCTGCTCCATTTCGTTGAGCAAGACGGTCAGAATGGCGCGCTGCTCGCTCGGTACCGTCTGGGCCGCCTGGATGCGCCGCAGGGTTTCGCCGCCGAATCCGGGATAATGCCGGGCGATTCCGGCCACAAGGTACTGGATGAAGGTGATCACATCCCGATCCGACGGGTCCAGGCGGTACCACACCGTGGCAACCCCCAACCGGCGGCAGGCCTGGGCCACGAAAGTGGTTTTGCCATAGCCGGCGCCGGCCACCACGCTGAGTACTTTATGGGTGAGGAGCTGCTCGATAATGGGCTGCAGGCGGCTGCGTTGGATCGTTTCCGGCAGCAGGGGCAGCGCGAGCTTGGCGTCGAGGGTAACGATCCTTGCGCCGGCGGTTTTCATTGTCGGACAATCTGCCCGACCCATGCGGGCAGCGGTTGGAGCGCCCAGACACAGACCCCTTTACGCACGATGGCCACCTGCCGGAAAGGGTCGGCACCCAGGGAGTTGTCCAGCAAGCGGGCCTCATCCACCAGGGGCAGGGCCGCGGCGACATATTGCACGGTACGCGGGATGCGGCCGTGGATCTTTTCGGCCGGCACATCGTGACCGCCCGCGATCACGCGCTGGCGCACCCGGGCCTCGTTGAGCTGGGCGCTTTGCAAATGGATGTATACCAGAATGACTTCATAGCCCAAACCCTTGGCCGCGGCGATGAAATCGATTTTGGAGGGGTGGGAAAAAACGGTTTCGAAGCAGAAACTGGTGCCCTGGCGCAGCAAGGCGGTGCGAATCTTTTCGGCGATCCCGGCGGCCTGGTAGCTGACCGCTTCGGGTCGTTCGGGATTGATGATCTTGGCGATCGTGTCGGCATTGACCAGCTTGACCCCTTTGGGAGCCAGGGCCAGTTGATAAAAGGTGGATTTGCCGGCGCCGTTGCCGCCCGCCAGCACCCAGACCTGCCTTGCGCTCATTGCGCAAGCGCCTGAAATTCACCGTTCCGAAATTGTCCGCTGCGGCGCTCGCCGGTGGCCGTGTCGATTTGATCCAGCAGGCCGGGATGTTTGCGGCTGGCTTCGTAATAGATAACCCCCCGGGTCACCTTGTGGGCCAGTTCGCCGTCGGCGCGGCTCTTTTCCAGGGTGGCGAAAACATCCTCGGGCGCGACCGCCTCCGGGGCTACCGGCTCGATACTGATCTTTTTCAAGCCTTGCAGGATGGCGAAAATGTCGGAATAGTCGATGACGTTTTCCACGGCCTGGCCCAAGGTGGCCCAAAATTCGATCTGCTTGGGCACCGAGCGTTTCTGAACCAGGCTGGCCCGTTCCGCCGCTTCCACCAATTCGGGGTTGAGTCTCAAAGGATTTGCCATGGCGCAACCTCCTACACAATGTTGCTTTTTGCTACAAATGTAGCTCCCGGCAAAAGCTTTGTCAACCGATCTGACTCCCGTCCACCCGCTTTTTGAGTTCCTGCCCGGGCTTGAAGAAGGGCAGCCGTTTGGGCTGGACGGTGACGATTTCACCCGTCTTGGGATTCCGGCCGGCGTAGCTCTTGTATTTCTTCACAAAGAAAGAGCATAGGCCTCTGATCTCCACCCGGCCGCCCTTGGCCAAGGCGTCGGACATGGTGTCGAAGAAGAGATCGACGATCCGTCTGGATTCGGTTTTGGAGATTCCCTCTTGTTCGGCCAACAACGCGATCAGTTCAAGCTTGTTCATAGGCACCGACTTTGTTTGGGCGACGACATGGTCCCCTTATGTTGATGATACCGAAAAAAATGGCCTTGTTACGAGAGCCATCATAAATGAACAGATCAAAAACGGCAACCCCGTAGAAGCATTGCCGCATCGAACGTTGGCGGCCACCGGATGCCGAGGACCGGTCGCCTCAAATCGCTTCAGAACGGGATGTCGTCCTGGGGCATATCGGCAATGGGCGGTTCGGGATAACCCCGGTCCGTGGCCTGATTGCCGGCCGGACGCCCACGGCCGGCGGATTCATCGCGGTTGCCGCCAACAAACTGCACTTCCGAAGCCACGATCTCGGTGGTGTAGCGGGTAACGCCATCTTTTTCCCAGGAACGGGTCTGCAATTTACCTTCAATGTATACCTGACGGCCTTTGGCGAGGTACTTGCCGCAAAGCTCCCCCAACTGGCGCCAGGCCACGACGCGATGCCACTCGGTACGCTCTTTCTTCTCCCCGGTCTGTTTGTCTTTCCAGGTTTCCGACGTGGCGATGCTGAAATTGGTCACGGCTGTGCCGTCGGCCATATAGCGGATCTCGGGGTCCTGCCCCAGGTTGCCTAACAGAATCACTTTGTTTACACCGGCCATCGTTGCCTCTCTTTCCGTGGTTGAGTATATGCCCCTCTTTTTATTTGGTATTCAGTTTTTGTCAATAGTTAAAAATGCTCAGGAACCGATGAGCCGTCGCCGGGCTTTGCCCAGCAGCGGCTCTTTGGCGCAGATCGCCCCATGCGGACAGACTTCCAGGCAGCAATAGCAGCGGATGCAAAGATTGTAGTCGAACTGCACGCCGCGCGTGGTGTGGCTGATGGCCTTGGCCGGACAAATCTTCCAACATTCACCGCACAGCTTGCACTTCGGGTTATCCACCACCGGTTTTTGAAGCACATATTGGCGCATGAAGCGGCTGAACGATTCCGGGCCGATGCTCAGGGAGTTCAGTTCGGGGAACTTGAAATCGTCCACGATGTGGATATCGCCGTTGACGTGCACGCTGCCGTCGAACATGCTCAAAACCTGGGCCTGGGCGCAGGTCAGCAATTGGTTCGGATCGAGTCCCAGGAGCGTGCAGATGGTCTTGTCCACAGCATGGCCATTGGCCCCGCCCACGAGCAGGCCCAGCTCGCGGGGCTTGCCGCTCTTGCCCGGACCTTGGCCTTCCAGGGCCAGGATGCCGTCCACGATGGTGAAGGCCGGTGCCACGGCCCTGTAAATTTGTACTATCAGCCGGCTGAACATCAACCGGTCCACGCCCATGCGCATATGCCATTCGGGCTTGCGCAGCCCCACGATGCAGCCGAAGATGTTTTTCACTCCCAGGGTGAGAAACATCTGGGCGTGGCTTTTGAGCTTGGCCAGGTTGATCACCAGATCGGCATCCATGACCTCCTGGGCGACGGGGATTGGCCCGAAAGGCTCGCCGATGTCCACCTCCACCGAGCCTTCAAAGGGTTTCACCACCACATCGAGCCCTTCCAGGGCATCCTTGTAGCCTGATTCCGCCAGGATTTTGCGGAAACTGCCGACGCCCGGGCTGTCCGAAACCTGCACCCGGGCACCTCGCGCGAGCAGATGTTCGACCACCGCCCGGCAGATAACCGGATGGGTCACGATGGCTTTTTCCGGTGGTGCCGCCATCAGCAGGTTGGGCTTGACCAGCACGCGCAGGCCGGGCTGAATCCAGTTCGGCCCCATACTGTCGAACATTTCATCGACCAGCGCACGGATCGTGACAGGGTTGTAGGTCGCGTTGCGGATGAAAACTTTGGTCATCATGGCCCGATTGGAGGATTGTTCGCTGGCTGGCAAGATCTCTTTCGGCAGCCGGCCGGAACAACCGTTTACAAACATCGGCTCGGCTGGTAGAGCACCGGCAGTTTCGAATCACCTTATTATTGATCTTCGCCGTTAATCAAGCGCTTTTCTGATCGAGCAGCGGAAGGCTGACGATGCCATCGGGCAACCTGGACAAACAAATCAAGCGCCATGTGATCGGGCCGGCGCAGGCCTGTTATGCGGTCACGCCGCCCGGCACCGAAGCGCTGTGCGCCCGGGAGCTGGCCAATCTGCCCGAGCCCGTCCAGGTGGATGCCGTCGAAACCGGCGGCATTTCCTTCGGCGCCCGCCTGGCGGCTTTGTACCAGGCCAATCTACGCGTGCGCACGGCGGGGCGCTTCCTGCTGCGCCTGGCCCGCTTCAAGGCCACCAACTTCCGGCAATTGGAGAAACAGTGCACTGCCATCGCGTGGGCTTGGTATCTTCCCGGCGGCGCGGTTCCGCAGTGCAAGGTAACGGCGCACGCATCGCGCCTCTACCACAGCCAGGCCGTGGCCCAGCATGTCAGTATGGCCATTGCCGCCTATTGGCGCGCGCAGGGGGTCGAGCCGCTGGAGATGCCGGCCCAGACCCTCTATTTGCGATTAGAGCAGGACACCGTGACCCTGTCGCTGGACAGCAGCGGCGATCCGCTCTACCGCCGGGGTCTGAAGACCCATGGCGGCAAGGCCCCCTTGCGGGAAAATCTGGCGGCAGCCATCCTGGCGCTGGCCGGCTACAACCCCGAACAGCCATTGCTGGACCCCATGTGCGGGGCCGGAACCTTTGCGCTGGAAGCTGCCCTGTGGGCCAAACGCATCCCGCCGGGGTTTTACCGGGATTTTGCCTTCATGCAGTGGCCTGCTTTCCGGCCGAAGCAATGGCAACATCTTAAAAACAGTGCCGAAAAGGAGTTCCGCACGCTGAGCCGGCCATCCATTTACGCCTCGGACCTGGATGCCGAGGCCTGCCGCCTCCTGGAAACCTGCATTGTCCGCTATCGCCTCGACGATGCGGTGAGTGTACGTCAACACGACTTTTTTGAACTCAAGCCGCCGCTGCCCCAACCAGGCTTTGCACCGACCGGCTTGATCGTCCTCAACCCGCCCTACGGTTTGCGCCTTATGCCGGATGAACGCCTGGAAGGATTTTACCGCCAGATCGGCGCCAAGCTGGTTGCCGATTTCAAGGGCTGGCAAGTGGCGCTGCTCGTACCCGGCCCCCAGTTGATCCGCACCCAGCCCTTCCCGACCCGATCGATCCCCTTGCGCCATGGGGGCCTGTCGCTGATCCTGCTGGTGGGCCGAGTCGGACATTGACTTGCCGGCCGGTATTGGCTACACCTTTCGAACCATTTCATTTTTCCGAACAACAAAGTACCGGACGCTTGATGGCGGACATTCCAAAAGCAAACCTTTTTGATGCCATTCCCCCAAACTTGCCCCAAGAGTGGTTTGAGACTTTGGTCGAATGCGACGATATAAGAATCGAACGCATCGTCTCCAAGGGGCACGCCTCGGGTGAAGATTTCTGGTACGACCAGGACTGGGACGAATGGGTGGTGCTCCTCAAGGGCGGCGCGGGAATGTACCTGGAAGGGCGTGACCAGGCGCTGGCCCTGGGGCCGGGGGATTGGCTCCGGATTCCGGCGCATGTCAAGCACCGGGTGGCCTGGACTGCGGCCGAGGTGCAAACGGTTTGGCTGGCCGTGCATTTTCGGGCGGCCGGGAACATCAACCAGAGGGAGGAGGCAACACGGATGGACCAGCGCACCTATCGACAAATTATAACGGATGCCATTCAAGGTGAGATCGAAGCCCATCAATTTTACCAGCAAGTGGCCGATAAAGTCACAGATAGCCATCTGCGGGAGATGTTCCGCGCCTTTGCCGACGAGGAGCTCAAGCACCGCCGGATCCTTGAAGGGTTCAAGGAGAAGCCCGACATGGCGATTCATTTTGCCCGGGTTCCCGATTTCCATCTATCGGAAACGATGGCCGATGCCGGGGCGCTGTCCATGGGGATGAAGCCCGCCGACGCCATTGCCCTGGCCATGAAAAAGGAAGAAGCCGCCATGCGCCACTATACCCAGTTGGCGGATGCCTGCGGTGATACGGCCCAACAAAAGGTGTTCCGGGAACTGGCATCCATGGAACGGGGCCATAAGGCCAAAATGGAAAATGCCTTCGTGGACATCGGCTTCCCCGAAGTATGGTGACGCCGCATCGCCCCGTGGTCTTGGTTTTATACCTCACGATTGCAGGAACTATGACTCTAAAAACACTTCGGATCTTGAGTTTCAGCGCAGCCATGCTGCTATTGGGCATCACCTTGAGCAGCGGCGAAGAGGGCCCGACCCCGACACCATCGGATACGATGACCCTCATCCAGAAAGTCAGCCTTCGCATCCAAGAACAGGTGGCGCAGGTGGACAAGCAGAAAGGCTTTGACTGCCAGGGCGAGCCCATTTGCGGCATTCAGCAGATCCCACTTTTTTACGCCGAACGCCGGTTCGCACCCGCCTGGATCGACGAAGGCGGCCTGCGCCCCATGGGCCATGACCTTATCCGGGCACTCGAACAGGTGGGACAGGATGGACTTCAGCCCGAAGACTACCATCTGGGTGCCATCCATGCCATGCTCAAAGAGATGGAGGCCGAGGCATCAATGCCCACCGGCCACAAAGCCGATCAGTGGGCACGGGTAGACCTGCTGCTCACCGACGCCTTTTTGTTGTTGAGTTCCCACTTGTCCGGCGGCCGGGTCAACCCCGAAACCATGCATAAGGATTGGATCATCTCCGGAAACAGGGTCGACATCATGGCCGCCTTGAGCGCCGCGCTCGATGAAGGCCGAATCGATCCGTCCCTGGACCGCCTGCGGCCCTCCCACAAAGGCTACGCCGGTTTGCGCCAGGCCCTGAGGCAGATCGGTGCCATCGATCAACAGGGCGGTTGGCCTTCCGTGCCGACCGGACCGACCATACGGCCCAACGAACGCAACGCGCGGGTGCCGGCCTTGCGCGAGCGCTTGCAGAAGGGCGGAGATCTGGCCATGGCGGACCCGCCCCAAGACCCGGAACGCATGGATGCCGCCCTGGTGGAGAGCCTCAAAAAATTCCAGGTCCGTCACGGGCTGGAACCGGACGGTGCCTTGGGCAAGCGCACCGTGGAAGAGCTGAATATTTCCGCCCAGGAGCGCATCCGCCAGATCGAACTCAATTTGGAGCGCTGGCGCTGGCTCCCCCAACAGCCGGGGGACCGTTACATCGCCGTCAATATCGCCGATTTCAGCCTGATGGTGGTGGAACATCAAGAGACCGTCCTGACCATGCGGGTGGTGGTGGGCCGTCCGGCAAGGCGTACGCCGGTCTTCAGCAGCCCCATGACCTACATGGTGATCAGCCCCTATTGGACCGTACCGCCCACCATCGCCATCGAAGATATGCTGCCCAAGGCGAAGGAGGACCCGGGCTATTTCGATAGCCAGTCCATCAAGGTGTATTATGGATGGGATGAAGGCAATGCAGCGGTGGACCCCCGCCAAATCAACTGGCGGCTATACAGCAAAGGCAACTTCCCCTTCCGGCTGGTCCAGGAACCGGGCTCGGAAAACGCCCTTGGGCATCTAAAATTCATGTTTCCCAATCGCTTCTCGGTTTATCTGCATGACACGCCCAACCGCAAATTATTCGGAAAGGCGCAACGCGACTTCAGCTCCGGTTGTATCCGCGTGGAAAATGCCGTGGCCCTGGCCGAATACCTGCTCAAGGACAACCCCAATTGGAGTGCGGAGAAATTGAGCGCCGCCATCAAAAAAAACCAGCAACAGATCGTGACCATTGCCCCTTCCGTGCCGGTGCATCTTCTTTATATGACCGCATGGCTGGATGGAAATGGCGAAGTGCAGTTCCGCAAGGACATTTACAAGCGGGATGCGCAGCTCGATCAGGTGCTCAAGCGCCGTCAGCCGGCCAACCCCTTCCCGATGTCCGAATCGGCCGGCGCCAGCCGGCAAGCGTCCGCCGGAGGGCAGTAGTATTCGGGGGAAAGGAGTTACCAGGTGCGAACCGGACCGATATCGATGTGTACGAAGTCGGATTGGGAGTAGTAGCCCACGCCGCCGGCATTCATCTTTACGCAAAGATTGCGTAACTGAGCGGTATTGTAACCCGGCAGGCGGATGTCGATGGCCTGGCCCTTGGTGTGGAAACTCTTTTGGGCGACACCGCTGCTATGGCGACGCAATCGCTCATTGGTCTGGGGAGAACGGTAGCCGGAAATGACATGAAAGGGATCTCTGGGGCTGATACGGCATTTGAGCGTGAACAGCAGGTCGAGCAGGGTGGGATCGATCTCCTTGATCGTGTCGGTGCGATGATCCCGTAAGATGTGGTTGATCTGATCCAAGGCTTCGGGCCGGTAACCCACCTCGTCGAAGTAGCACACCTCGCATTTTTCGTCCGTATGGGTGTTATAGAAGGAAAGGCTGCGCCGCGCATCGAATCCTTTAAGGGGCTTGGCCATGGCCGCCCAGGGCAGCATGGTTCCCACAAAGGCACCCAATCCCATTTTGATAAACTCTCTGCGGTTTTGGCTCGGCATCGTCTTAGGCCCCTTCTTTTCACGCTTCTGCAAGAGGTTGATCGGCATTGACACCAATTTCTTTAGCAGTCTCGCTGAGCAATTTTTCTACAGAATTTAGCAACATGCATGCCATTGTAAAAAACGGCGAATTCGATAGCCTTCCGCGGTCCGGCTTAAGCGTCGGAAATCGCACCTCATTTCTTTGATGTTGGTATGCTTTAGGGTTTATGGGCCAAGGCTTTTTGAGAAAGCCGGGATGGCAAAAATCCGCGTGCAGGCGGTCGCCAAACCTACTCGCCAAGTACAAAAAAATGCACATCGTTTTTCATTTTTCTATACGGCATTCATTAATTAATTTCAACTTCAAATCCACGCATCCATGAATTTTATTCGGCTGTTTTCTATCCTGCGAAGAAGGGGGGAGAGGCGGGCGGGGCGGCCCTTGCCCGCCTCTTTCCGGGGGATTGGGGACGGGGGGATATTGTTTCCAGATCTACGATTATCCGGCCGAAACCGTGATGGTGCGCGGCTTGGCCTTTTCCACTTTGGGCAGCGTCAGACGCAAGACACCATCCTTGAGTTGGGCATCGATCTTGTCCTGGGCGATCACGTCCGAGAGCGTAAATTGACGATAGTACTTGCCGATTTCATACTCGATGAGCAGGTCTTTTTCGTCCGGGCCCTCGAATGGCTGTACTTCACCGCTGAGGGTCAAAATGTTGTCACGCAGATCGATGGTCAGGCTCTCGCCGGTGACACCCGGCAGGTCGGCCAAAAGGGTGATCTGCTTATCGGTTTCAAATATGTCCACATTGGGTACGAAGAGTGCACCCGGACGGGTCTGTTCGGCCGGCGTGGTCAATTCTTTTTTCTCTTTAACCGTCATCTCTTTTTGGGTGTCGGTGGTCATGGCGGATTCCTCCTTTCATAGGCATAAGGCTCAACTGCCGATGGCGATGCGACGGGGTTTGGCCGATTCGGATTTGGGCACCTTGAGCGTCAGCATCCCGTTCTGCATTCTGGCCTCGACGCGATCGGCATCGATCTCCTTGGGCATGGCCAGAGCACGTGAAAAGCGGCCACCTTCCCGTTCGCGACGATGGTACCTGGCCGAGGCATCTTCGGTGGCCAGTTTGCGTTCTCCCGAAATGGTGACGTTTCTGCCGGTGGCTTGAATATCGAGGTCTTCGGCTTTCACACCAGGCAGTTCCGCCCGCAGGTAGAAATGGTTATCGTCCTCGGTCAAGTTGATGGCTGGGAATACGCCTGATCGCAATCCCTGCAGCCGTGGTTCCATAAAGGAATCCATAATGCGATCCATTTGCCTGCGCATGCGGCTCAGCTCTTCGAAGGGCCGCATCGATCCGAAAGTCGGCATTCCGAAAACTCTGGGAAGAAACATGGCGAACCTCCTTTGTTGATTTATACTATCTTTTGCCGTACGGGCTTGCCCGCAGTTTGCGGCGCTGAAAAGATGCAAAAATATTAAAAATAAATTTGGATGTGTCAATACGGTCAATTAAGTTTTAGTTCATTATTTTTTTAAATCTATCTAATTAATAATAGATCAGGAGTCTGGATCAAAAGCGAATTGCATGCGTGCGCATCCTCGGTCACGGGGGCCGATCCGGCATCCAAAGGCCACTTGACAAAGGCGTCATGCCTCCTGATAATGCCGCCGCATCTATGGATCGCTCGTATATAATAGATACCCCCCCACCAAAGAATGGAATGGATAAACCATGCAACTCATGAAACGTATTGGCTGGCTTGTGTTCGTCTGTTGCCCCCTCCTCTTCTGGGCATGTGGCGGCGGGGGCGGCGACAGTTCCGCACCTCCCACGTACACCATCAGCGGGACCATCATGGCCGCCGCCGGCAATCAGGCGGACAGCGATGTAAATGATACCGGCACAGTGCCGGTGCCCAACAACAGCTTCGATTCGGCCCAATCCGTCTCGGCGCCGGGCATCATCGGCGGCTATGTCAATGAGGCCGGTGTCGGCGCCGAGGGCAATTCGGATCTCGGCGGGGATACGGATGATTACTTCCGGGTGACCTTGACCGCCAACACCACGATCCGCCTGGCCTTGCCCGATGAGACGACGGCTCATTTTACCCAAGTAACCCTTACGGTCTATGACGAAGCGCAAGTCGCCGTGGCGAGTGCGGGCGACGTGCCCCAGTATGCCGTACTGAATGTAGACAGCGCTGGCGATTATTACATCCGGGTGCATGCCCTGATAGGCGCCACATCCTACCGGCTCATGATCGGTTCGGTCGAAGACCTGCCGCAAGCCCTTTCCATCGCCAAAAGTTCAGATTTCGTGCCGGGTGAAGTGCTGGTGCAGTTAAAGGCGGACAATGACCGGACGGCTTCCAAAGCCGCCGCCAGGGACGACTTCGTCCACCGCACGGGACTGAAAAAGGTCCACGCCGACGCCAAAGGCTGGATGCGTTTGCGCGCCGATGATCGGCAAACCGTTTTCCAGCGTCTCAAAATTCCAGGGCGCAACGCCCTGCGCCAGGCTACCTCCAAGACCGAGGCGACTCAGCTCGCCAAGGAGGAGACGCTGAGTCTGGTCCGGGCGCTGCGCCAGCTTCCCGATGTGGCTCACGCCCAACCCAACTTCATTCGCCGGCCGTATCTGACGCCCAACGATCCTCACTATCCACTGCAGTGGCACCTGGACATGATGCATCTGCCCGATGCCTGGGATCAAACCACTGGCAGTAACAATGTCATCGTGGCGGTCATCGATACCGGCATCTTATCCGGACATCCCGATTTGTCCGCCAAAATTGTGTCCGGCTACGATTTTATCAGTGATCCTGAAAATGCCCGGGATGGGGATGGAATTGATGACGACCCGGAAGATCCCGGCGACAGCTTCACCGGCGAAAGCAGCTTTCACGGCTCGCATACCGCCGGCATTATCGCCGCCAGCTTCGATAACGGCATCGGCGTTGCCGGCGTGGGGGGCAATACCCTAATCATGCCGGTGCGTGTGCTTGGGCCGGATGGCGGGACCGATGCGGACATCTACAACGCCATCCGCTGGGCCGCCGGCTATGACCTTACGGATGGGCAAGGAAATGTAATCGTCCCCGGCGCAAACCCGCCCGCCGACATCATCAATATGAGTCTGGGCGGCCCGGATGATTCGGACCTCCTTGCACAGGCCGTCGCCGATGCATACGACGCAGGCGTGCTTTTATTCGCGGCCTCCGGGAACACACCCGATGGCGAGCCGTCCTATCCGGCCGCTTACCCGGAAGTATTTTCGGTCAGCGCGGTGGATGCCAATGGCAAGATCGCCAATTACTCCAACTTCGGCTCGACCGTTTTTGTCGCGGCGCCCGGCGGCGACCTCGGCGCGGATGTACAGCCGGATGGTTATGCCGACGGCGTGCTAAGCACTTTGGGCAGCGATGTGAGCGGCCCCATCGAACCAATCTACTCATATATGCAGGGAACCTCCATGGCCTCTGCTAACGTGGCCGGAGTGGCCGCGCTGATGAAAGCGGCCAGGGCTGCCGCCGATCCCGCTAACCCCCTCTCCTACGACGATTTCTATGGTTATCTCGCCAACGGCTGGATCACTTCCGACCTCGGAGCCGTGGGCGACGACGACTTCTACGGCTATGGTTTGATCGACGCCTACCAGGCGGTGCTCGCGGCCGAGGGGGGCGACCCGCCCGCAGCTTTGGCCATAACCCCCCTGAGCTTGCGCTTCGATGCAAATACCGCCAGCGCCACCTTGTACGCGCGCCATGTCGGCAGCGGGCCTCTGTCTCTAAGTGCCCTGACAGTCGGCACGGACTGGTTGACAGTGGCCCAGAGTCCCAATCAGGAAGGTGTGGGGGATTTCGGTCAATACACCGTGACGGTAAACCGGACGGATCAAGCCGGAGGGATTTATACCGATTACATTGAGTTTGTGACTTCAGCCAACACCGTGCGTATCCCGGTAACCATGGAAGTGCTGCCGGACCGCAATGCCTCAGCCGCCACGCAATACGTGCAGCTCATTGATGCGGATACCGACGAACCCGTTGCACAGCAGGTCCTTTCCCCCTCCAACGGACGCTATCAATTCCGCATGGAGCAAATTCCGCCTGGGAATTACTACCTAATATCGGGCTCGGACCTGAACAACGATTTCTCGATTCTGGATCAGGGCGAGGCGGTCGGTGGTTACAGAACGCTGGATGATTGGGTGGCCTTCACAGTTGACCGTAATCGGAGCGGGCTGAATTTTGTCACCGGTTTCAACCAGTGGCCCTTTTTCCTGCCCTCGGGTCTTTCGGCCGCCGGAAAACGAAGGCCGTAAGGAGAGCGCAACCATGGCGCCATTCACTAAATGCTTGGGTTTGCTTTTGGTCATGGCCCTGCAGTTGGTCACGGGATGCGGGGCTCTGAACGGTTCCGCCGAAGAGGAGCGCCGCATTCCCCTGGAAGTTCTTCATAAAGGCAGCCAATGCGGTGCGGCGGGTCCAGCGTCAGGGGCTGTCTGGATCGATCGGCCACAGGATCTGCCGCCGGCCTTGGGCCGACTGAAAAACGCCCCGTGGCAAGCGGACACCGAGGGCGCCCTTTGGGTCCGCATGGGGGCCCAGCCCACGGGCGGCTTCGGCCTGGAGTTGGCCGAGCCCACGGCCAGCGTGCACGGGAAAGTGGCCACCATCCGGATCGACTGGCGTCGGCCGGCGCCGGATCGCTTCGTCACCCAGGCCTTCACATCCCCGTGCCTGGTGCTCAAAATGCCGAAAGCGGGAATTGCCAGCATCCAGGTTGTGGACCAGGAGGGCCGCCTGCGTGCCCGGGTCGAACTTCCTTAACGGGCTACCACGCTTCAAAAAAAAATCGGCGGAGGCTCGATCATAAGCCTCCGCCGAGAAATTCAGCTCGAATCGCAATTAGTCTTGTTCGGCCAGCTTGGCCAACACCTGCTCGTTCTTGAGCATGCGTTTCTGATCGACCTTGCGGTTTGTCATGTTGGCTTTTCTTTTCTTTTTGCGAATCATTTTAACCTGATAGGTTTTCGATGTCATACGACCCCTTCTCCTTTGCTTTCAATTATAACCCCACCCCTTGGCGCCACCTGGGATGCCGCATCGATCCGTTTCGGCGCGCTCCGAGGAACCGTTTTCCCAATAATTAGGAGGCTCCTCTATCACGGCGTGGCCGGCCAGTGCAATCAAAAAGCCATTATTTTGCGGATGCCCGAAAAAGCGCTTGCCAGCCGGACAGCGGCGCACTAAAAAAATGTATCGTTCGATACATGTGCAATCCCATCCGACATCTCTCTTTTTTTGCTCTGGCCGCGTCGCTTCCGCATTCATCCATTCAACCTTGAGATCCCGCGCAGCGGGAACTCAAACTCAGGAGGTGATCCATGAAGCTGCTCCCATTGCATAAACTCGGGCCACGCGAAATTCCCGGCAACCGGGTGGCCTTCGGACTATTGCTGCCGTGGGTCTCGGCGGAACAAGGCTACCGGATGTCGGTGCGCATCATCCACGAAAAGGACCAGTTCATCCAGGCCATTCAGCCCAAAAACTTCGAGATGCAGCACGGCATCGACCCGGAGTATGGCGATTACTGGTCCACCGAGGTGTGGATTCAGACCGCGGACCGACCGCACCCCAAGTCGGCCTGGGGCCACCCGGGGCGCTATGTCTATCGCTTTCTCTTGCGCCACGAGCCCAGCGGCCGGCAGATCGACTGGATCGTCGATCCGTTTGCCCGGGAGTACGGCATCGGCAAGCTATCGGCCTTCACCCTGGGGTATAACGCCTACACCTGGAGCTATCACGAGAGCGGTTGGAAGACGCCCAAACTGCATGACTTAGTGATCTATGAACTGATGATCGCCGAATTCGGCGGCGACATCGATGGCGCCATCGCCAAACTGGACTATCTGCGCGATCTGGGCATCAACTGCCTGGAGATCATGCCCGTCTCCAACGTGGCCGGCACCATCGACTGGGGCTTTTTACCCATCGGCTACTTCGGTGTCGACGAGCGCTTCGGCAAGCGCCGGGACCTGCAGCGCTTCATCGATCAGGCCCACCAGCGCGACATCGCCGTGATCCTGGACGTGGTCTACGGCCACGCCAGCAGCCATTTCCCCTATTCCTATGTTTACCGCGAGCTGAATTACCATCAAAATCCCTTCATGGGCAGCTTTGCCAAGGATTACTTCGGCGAAAGCACCGATTTTAGCCGCGACTTCACCCGCGATTTCTTCTTCACGGTTAACCACCACTGGCTGGATTGCTACCACTGCGACGGCTTCCGCTACGACTGCGTGCCCAACTACTGGGATGGCGCGTTGGGCACGGGCTATGCCGCCTTGACCTACGAGACCTATCAGACCGTCAAATCCAAACTCCTGCAAGGCGGCCACTGGCTGCGCTTTCAGAACGGCACGGAGATCACCCTGATCCAATGCGCCGAGCAACTCGAAGGGCCGGTGGAGATCGTCGAGCAGACTTACAGCAATTGCACCTGGCAGAACGAAACCCTCGGCGCCGCCCAGGAAACGGCCCGGGGTGATGCCGATGCCGTCACTCGGCTGGGCCTGCGCCTGGGTCTGGACGGCTACCCCGCCGTGGCCGTGCACAATGCCGACACGCTGCCCAAAAGCGCCCTGCAGTATATCGAAAACCACGATCATCCGCGCTTTGTCTGCAACTTCGGCCTCTGGGAGAAAGACAACCTGCTGCTCCAGGAAGGCGACCGCGACCGCTGGTACAAGCTGCAACCCTACCTCATCGGCCTGCTGACCGCCAAAGGCATTCCGCTGGTCTGGCAGGGGCAGGAGCTGGGGGAGAACTACTTCATCCCGCTTAACGGCTGGGGCCGGGTGATGCTGCTGCGGCCGGTGCGCTGGGATTACTTCTACGATCCCATCGGGCGGGCCATGATCGCCCTGTTCCGCAAGCTGCTGGCGTTGCGCAAAGCCCATTCCCAATTCCGCCAGGGCGAGCATTACTTCTACAACCACTTCGAGCACTACCAATCCAAGCAGGTGCTCTTGTTCCACCGCAAGGAAGGTTTGCGCTTCAGTCTGGTGGCCCTGAACTTCAGCGACCGGCCCCAGTGGGTGCCGTTTACCTTCCCCCAATCGGGCAATTACAGCGAGATGCTGCACGGCGACCAAGACGCCGCCCTGAATATCGATCAGGTGCAGGCCGGCCAATCCCGTTGGCTGGAGATCCCCGGCAATTACGGTCGCATCTGGAACGTGTAATCGCCGGAGGGACCCGATGTTCCGAAAATCCACTTGACAACGAGGTGTCCGGAAAGTATGAATGACGCGTCAGTCATTTGTGGAAACCGACCGGGGAGCAGCCATGATCGAACGCCAGGAACGCACCAAAAAACAACTCGTTGCCGCGGCCATCGACCTGTTCCATGAGGTCGGCTTCCAGAAAACCCGCATATCGGACATCGTGGCCAAGGCCGGTGTGGCCCAGGGCACCTTCTACCTTTATTATAAGTCCAAGGAAGAGATATTTCTGGACATTTGCACGCAATTCATCACCCTCTTCTCGACTTTTCTGGAAGATGCCAGCGACCTTTTCGCCGGCGGGTCTTATGGCGAAGTGCGTCAGAATGTCCTCACTTTTAATCGCGAATTGATCGCGCTCTACGCCGCCAACGGCAAGGTGGCCCGCATCCTGTTCCGCGAAGGGGCCGGCCAGAGTGGCAGCTTCAAACCGGTCTTCGAACGCATTTACACGCAGTTCATCGATATCGTACGCACGCGTTTGGAACAAAACCGCGCCACGGGCTACGTGAGCTTCGAGGATGCCGAAACCGAGGCGACCTTTTTGATCGGCTTGTTCGACCAGAGCCTTTTTTATTTCATGGATGTGAAGAAAAACATCGACATCGAGGCCCTCAGCCGCCGCATGACCGATTTCATCATGGGAGGACTTTCCAAAACTCCCCCGGCAGGCCGATAGCGTTTTCAACTTTGCCGGCTTCGGGTATCCACGAAGCCGGTTTTTTTGGCTTTCAAAAATGACTGATCCGTCAGTCTCCAGTTTCGAGCTTTTTGAGGAGGATCGGTGGACGAAAACGGTAAGAAAAGAAGCGACGCCCCCCGGGCCAACGGCATGTCCGCCTGGCTCATGCCCGTGGTGTCGCGCTTTTGGCTGGTGGTTCTGCTCGTGGGTGCCATTTCGGTTCTGGCCGCCTGGGCCATTCCCAGGATCGCCATTCAAAACGACCTCTCTTTTATGCTTCCGGACGATAATCCCGCCAAGATGGCTTTTCGTGCGGCCGAGGAGCGCTTCGGCAACTCCGGTGGTATTGCCATCGCCATCTTCTCGCCGGAAGGCATCTATCAGCCGGAATTGCTCCAGCGCGTCCGGCAACTGGCCACGCGCTGCCGGGAGCTCAACATCCGCATTCCGGCCGAGGAACTGGCCGCGCGGTGGCAGCTTTCTTCGGAACAGGGTTTGGCCCTGGCGGGGCTGTTGCAGAGCCTCTCGACCGATCCCGGATTCAGCGCGCAAATGCTGGCCGAGAGCCTGGCGGCCCCGGATGAGCTGGTGGAAATGATAGCCGACGCCCTGCCCGCCTTTCTCGGAAGGGACGATACGGAGCGCTTTTCCCGGGAATTGGCTGAAAAAATGATTGCCCTGGCCGCCGACCGACCCTCCTTGCCCGCGGATCTGTTCGCCTTTGCCATGCGGACCACGGACCTGTACGGCCACGCGCGCAATATGTGGGTCGATCAGGTGGTGGCATTGACCGAAACCGATAGCGTCTGGCCCGAATTTACGGACCATGCACCCATCGCGGCGGCCATGCGCCCGTTTGGTTTCCCCGCCGGTCCGGATTTGGAGCGCTGGGCCGATATCCTGTTGGAAGCCGGTGCAACCCGGGCCGAGGCCATCCTGACCCTTCCGGCCGAACGGCTGCAAAAGACCGGACTGCCGGCCGAGTTCGTGACCGAAGTGACCCGCCGGCTCACCCCGCAGGCGGCCGATGCCCTGGCCCGGGCCATGGCCGAGGCCCCCAAGCAGATCCGCGTGGCCGATTTGGCCCCCCGGGAACTCTCGGCCAAGACCATGGAAGCGGTCCGGACCCGGCTGCACGCCTGGCCATTCCTCCAAAATGGCATTTACTCCCAGGATGAAAAGAGCCTGCTGGTGGTCTTACGCACCGTGCCCAACCTCGATCAACCCAACCGGGCACTGCTCCAGGAAGCCATCAAGCCCGAAGTGCGGCGTTTGTTCGGCGACGGCCGTTATACGATCCACCTGGCCGGCTACAGCGTGGTGGATGAAGCCGTGGCCCGGCTCATGCGCCAGGATGTCGCGCGTCTTTTCCCGCTGGTCATCGCCGTGGTGCTGATTTTTCTATTCTGCTCGTTTCGCAACCTGGCCGGGGTGTTCTATCCGCTGCTCACGGTCTTGATCGTCGTGGTCTGGACCATCGCGGCCATGGCGCTGCTCGATGTGCCGCTTTCGGCGGTGGGCACGGCCATGCCGGTGCTGCTGGTGGCGGTAGGCTCGGCCTATGGCATTCATCTGGTGCACTATTTTGCCCTGCACCACGGCGGCACCTCCGACCGCCATTCGGCCGCGGCCGATATGCTGGACGTCACCGGCTGGGGTGTAGTGATGGCCGGCCTGACCACGGTGGCCGGATTCGCCTCCCTGGCGTTCAACAGTATCGTGCCCTTGCGTGATTTCGGCGTGTTCACGGCCTTGGGGGTTGCCTTCGCACTCTTGGTATCGCTGGTCTTGATCCCGGCCCTGCTCGCACGTTTCGGCATCAAGGCACCGGCCCACCACCCCAGCAAAAGCGCTGCGCTGCTCCAACGGTTCTCCAGGGACCTGCTCGGCGGCATCGGGCGCTTGGCTTCCGACCATCCCAAGTTCGTGCTGCTGTGCGCCATGGCCCTTCTCGCGGGCGCGGCCTTTAGTTTCGCCGAGGTTCGCGTGGAGATGAACAATGTGGCCTTCTTCAAGGAGGATTCGGAGATTCGCCGGGCCGATACCTTTATCAACCGCAATTTTGCGGGCACCGTGGATATCCGCATGGTCTTCACGGCCTCCGAGGAAAACGGCGCGATCGACCCCGCAGTGCTCGATGCCATGCAGGCCATGGGCCGAGAGCTTCAGGCGCGCCACGCGCAGATCGGAAAGACCCTGTCCATCGTCGACTTGATCCGCAAGATGAACCAGGCTTTTTACTTCAACGATCCCGCCTATTACCGGTTGCCCAAAGAAACCGATCTGGCCGGGGAGCAGAGCCGGGAGGCGTTGAGAGCGCATTTGGCCTCCTACATCGACAAGTATCAGCGCGCCGATACGCGCGCCTTCATCGACCCCACCAAAAAAGAAGCCGTCATGATCCTCCAACTGAATACCGCCTCGAGCGCGGTATCCAAGCAGATCCTGACATCGGTGCAGGAAATGCTGGACGGCCCCCCCGGAGAACTCCTGCGCCAAAAAAACGTCCGCGTGCACTGCACCGGTATCGGCGCCCTTTACCTGGAATCTGAGCATATGATCGTCAATGGCCAGATGCTCTCCATCGCCGGTTCGGTCTTGATCGTGTTTGTCCTGGTGGCCCTGATCATGCGCTCGCTGCCCTATGGCCTGCTCTCCATCGTGCCGTTGTGCGTCTCCATTGGCATCAACTTCGGCATCATGGGGTTGCTGGATATCCCCCTGGATGCCGCCACGGCCATCTCGGCCTGCGTGGCCATCGGCATCGGCATCGACTACGGCTGCCACTACCTGAACCGGTACCGCATGCTGCGTGCCGAGGGCCGGGCCCACCAGCAAGCGGCCGTGCTTACAGCCGAGACCACCGGCGGCGCCATCGTCATCAATGCCCTGGCCGTGGCGGCGGGCTTTGCCGTGCTGCTCTTTTCGGCCTTCGTGCCGCTCGTTCACCTGGGTTTTTTAATCGCCCTGACCATGCTGACCTCGGCCGCCGGGGCGCTGATCCTGCTGCCGGCCGTGCTGTCATTGTTCCAGAAGCATTCGACATCCGCTTGCATACAAAAGGAGTAAGCCATGCGAAGAAGAATCATCCTGTTTGCCCTGCTCATCCTGGCCTTCACGCTGCCTGCCGCGGCCGCCGAAATCGGCCCCTATGCCAAGGAAACGGCCGAAGCGGACGGACGGCGCATTTTCGATATCGCCGAGAACTTCAACCAGCCCAAGCAGGATCTGGTAGTCTACGCGCGCATGACCCTCAAATCGGGCGAAACGGTCAGCGACACGCGCAAAGTGATCCTCAAGCAAAAAAGTTATGGTGAGTTGAGCCGGGCCGTCTTGCGCTTCATCGACTCCATGAAACGCGGGCTGACTTTCCTGACCATCGAAACCAACGGTTCCAACAACGATCAGTATTTGTACACGCCGGCCATCGGCCGCCCGCGCCAGATCGCTTCCCAGGATCGGCAGAACAACTTCGAGGACACCGATTTTACCAACGAGGACATGGGCGGACTGAAGCTGGACGACTACACCTATAGCCGCGGCAGTGATGCCACTATCGAAGACCGCGCCTGCTTTAAAGTCACGGCCGCGGCCAAAGCCGCCGATGCGCGCTTTCCCAAACGGATCAGTTGGATCGACCAGCAGACCTTCATTCCCTTGCAGGTCAAGATCTACAACCAGGACAACAAGCTCGTTCGCGTGCTGGTGGCCGGCGACATCCGCGCCGTCGGCAACATTCATCTGCCATTCAAGACCGTGGCCAAGGATCTGCCGGCCGATCACACCACCATCCTGGAAGTGGCCAAAGCCTTGGTGGACAGCGGTTTGGAGGAGCAGGCGTTCGACAAGGAAGGGATGGGGGCCACATGGAAAGAAGCGTTCTAACCCTGATTCTGGTTTTGCTGCTGGGCCTCGGCGCGCCCGGCACGACGTGGGCCGCCGAAACGCCGAAGGCCGAAGATGAAGAAGATGCCGATCTGGGCGATCTGCTGCACGAATCCGCACCGCCGGCGCCGACTCCTTCGCCGGTCGCGGAAGCAAAGCCGGCCCTGCCCTTGGGCTACGAAGGCGAGGTGCGCGGTTACCTGTGGAGTCCGAGCGATTATGACGAGCAGTGGCACACCACCGACCGGCTGGACCTTACAGCCTGGGCAGAGATCGGAGCGCTCGACATCGCCGGCCGCCTCAAGCTCGACTACCAGGACATCGAGCAGCACAACCAGGCCGATGCCGATCTGCGCGAACTGTACGCCCAGTATCCGGTCTGGTCCGCGGCCGGAAGCCGCATGGATCTGGCCCTGGGCAAGAAGATGATCTACTGGGGCAAGGGGGACGAAGTGCGGCCCATTGACCGGGTCTCGCCCCAGGATCTGAGCGCCTTTCTCTTCTACGATATCAACGAGCGTAAAACCGGGCGCGTGGGCACGTTCGCCGACGTGCAGATGACCCGCCGGACCCGCTTCGAAGGCTTCTGGTCGCCCTACTTCGAAGCCAGCGATACCCCCGGGCTGGGCGACTTTTTCGAGCCTACGCTGTTGCGCCGGCTGGCCGACAACGGCATCGCCGTGGGCGACGAGCAAACGCCAGACGAGTGGTCCGCCGATGCCGGTTACGGCGGGCGCTTGATCTTCTCCGTGCTCAAGGCCGACCTGGCCCTTTACGCCTTCCAGGGCTACGATCCCAATCCGACCTATGTCGTCGACCAATTGGGAACGTTCAACGGCCTGCCCATCGTTCCGCTATCGGTGGCCGCCACCCACCCGCGCATGACCTTGTATGGCGCGGACATCGAGCGCACCGTGGGGCCTTTCGTCCTGCGCGCCGAAGCGGCGTATCAGCCCGACGGGGCCTTGTTCAGCCTGGATTGGTCCCGGGATCCGACCCTGCTGCTGGAAGCGCCCGACGGGGTGGCCGAAAAGCCGCAACTGCAATATGTGTTCGGTATCGACAAGAACGATTTTCTGACCCGCAACCTTTTCCTGAATCTGCAATTTCTGGGCAGCCATATCTACGATTATGACCCGCGCCTGACGGCCGCCGAGGACCAGCGCGGCATGACCGCCACGCTGCGCTACGCCTTCCTGGATTCCAAGATGACCGCCTGGTACCGCTATATCATCCTCTTCGAGGGCAGCGACCAGCGCCACCATGCCGAAATCGCCTATAACCTCCTCACCTGGGCCCAAGTGGGCCTGGGCGCCGTGGTGTTCGAAGGCACGGACGACACGGCCTATTTCGGCCAGTATGACGATCGGGATTTTGTCTATGCCAAATTGAAGCTGGTGTTTTGAGCCTTCGAGAGCCGCTGGGCTGCTCGCACAATTACTTCGTTTAGAACTGTTTTGGCGCTTGACTTCCCCCTTAAGGGTGCATGGCGCCGCCGTTACTCTTTTGCAACAGGCAGCTTATATAAACCATTTCTCCATTTTTAAGCATTTTATTGAATTTGGTATCTTCGACTCCAGCAAACTTTAGAAATCCTTTAAGCTTCGATTTACGAACCATTTGCGCGATCATGGCGGTTCTGCGTTCGTTGTCCAATTTCAACGCCCGAAGAACATTCGGCGTTATCTCGGTCTCCCGGATCAATGTCATACCCGATTGGCGTAATTGCTCACGAAGAACGGACAGGTCCTCTTTACTTCGCATATCGGCAAAGAGAAAATGTCCGCCTTCGCGAAGCACCCGCTTCACTTGGCCCAGAAATGCCGCCACGGAAGGGTAACAATGCGAGGATTCTACGTTTACCACGGCATCGAAACTACTATCCGCAAAAGGTAGCGATTCGGCATTACCGACTTTAAACGCTAGCCCATCGACGCAATAGTTGCGGTTGCAGAACGCCACCGCATCTTTCGCGAAGTCCACACCCATCATCGTTTTGGGTTTTAAATAGCGCTTGATGTAATCCGCCCCGCCCCCCCGGCCACTTCCAATTTCCAGCACCTCTAGCCCAGCCAGGTCAACGTCACTGGCAACATGCCGATAGAGTTGGATGCAGTAGCGCTCTAGGGCGTCCGCTTGCGATAGGGGCATCATTTCCGGATTGCCCTCCAAAGGTGCATAACCGTAATTCATGAATTTCCAGTCTTCTCGTCGATAGGATTTGGCCATATGCTGATAGCACAGCTTCCACAGGGCGCCTTTGATCTTGGCCAGAATCGAACTAAACAGTGCCGACACAAAATTCGTTTTCATGGATAGGCCTTTATTAAGAGCGGAAATGGAAATGAAGGCGGTACGATCCGCGCGGATTCCGAAGGCTGGCGAAGGGGCGGCATTCGGTAACCGCGCACGGATGACGAGCCGTGTCATAATTTCTTCTTGGAAGTTCAAGTAACATATTGCCGTAACCGTTTACAATTAGAGCAACTCCTAAATCTTAGGGGCTAAAATCCTCCCTGGCCCCGGATGCCGTGGCGTTTGAAGGCAGGGACGATACGGCCTGTTTCAACCCGTAGCACCATCGGGATTATGCTGAGCCCAAATTGAAGCTGGTGTTTTGAAGCGGCGGATGGTAGAAGCGGTCTGGAATTTTTGCGGCAACAGATAGGCTCTTGGCGTTTGGGACGAGTCGGCTGTTGGCTGACAACCGGCACGCTCCCGCGAGGGACGGCCCGCGGAACCCAAAATTAACGCTATAGGAGCACTATCATGACTCACGCATTCACTGCGCTCGGTCTGCGTCCGGAATTGGCGCAGACCCTGATCGAAAAAGGCTACACCACCCCGACCCCCATCCAGACGAGCATCATTCCGGCCCTGTTGGCCGGCGGCGATGTCATCGGCCAGTCCCAGACCGGCTCCGGCAAAACGGCGGCCTTTGCCTTGCCTATTCTGCAAAACCTGATCCCCAAGCAGCGCCACGTGCAAGCCCTGGTCCTGGCCCCCACGCGCGAGCTGGCCCTGCAGGTCACCACGGCCATCGAGCAATACGGCCGGGCTGTGGGCGTGCGCACGCTGGCGGTGTATGGCGGCCAACCCTACAGCGAGCAGATCAACCGCTTGCGCAAAGGGGTCGATGTGGTGGTGGGCACCCCCGGCCGGCTGCTCGACTTGATCGAGAAAAAAGCCCTGGACCTGCAATCGGTCGATTGCGTGATTCTGGACGAAGCCGACGAGATGCTCAGCATGGGCTTCATCGCGGACATCGAAACCATCTTGAAGGAGACGCCGGAGGATCGCCAGACCGGCCTCTTTTCGGCCACCTTGCCCCAACCCATCCGCACCCTGGCCCAGCGCTACCTGCGCAAGCCCCAGGCCTTCACCATGGGCGGCCAGCAGCGCACCGTGGACACGGTGGAACAGCGCTACTATCTGATCAACGAGGCCGACCGCCTGGCGGCCCTGACGCGGCTGTTCGAAGTGGAGCCCATCGTCAGCGCCCTGGTTTTCGCCCGCACGCGCCTGGGCACCGGCGACCTGGTCAACGAGTTGGTGGGCCGCGGGTTCACGGCCGAATTGCTCAATGGCGATTTGAGCCAGGAGGCCCGCGAGAGGGTACTGCAACGCTTCCGCAACAATCAGATCAAGGTGCTGGTGGCCACCGACGTCGCGGCCCGCGGCCTGGACATCGACCACGTGACGCATGTCTTCAATTACGACCTGCCCAACGACCCCGAAGTGTATGTGCACCGCATCGGCCGCACCGGCCGGGCCGGCAAGTCGGGCATCGCCATCTCGTTGCTGACGCCCAAGGAGCGCTGGTTCCTGCGCAGGATCGAAGCCTACACCAAACAGAAAATGACCTTGGCCCAACTGCCCACCGAAGCCCAGATCCAGGAGCAGCGCGACAGCCAGTTGGTCGAGCAGATGCTGGTCTGGCTGCGCCGCGGCCGCTGCCAGCACGAACGGGACCTGGTGCAGACCCTGGCGGCCCAGGGCCATGAGGTGGCCGAGATCGCCGCCGCCGCGCTCAAGCTGATCCGCGCCGACGAGAAGCAGCGCCCCATCGCCCCCATCTCCGAAGTGCGCGAGGAACGCGCCAAGCGCGGCCCGGCCGTGGTCCATCGCACGCCCCGGGGCAAAAGCAAAGGCGGCGACAGCCGCGTCTCCCATGAAGAAGGCATGGTGCGCCTGGCCTTGAGCAGCGGCAAGGCCGATGGCTTGAGCGTGAGCCACATCGTGGGCAGCCTGGCCCACCACGCCGACATTCCCGGAAACTGCATCGGCAAGATCCGCATCGAAGATCAGGCGGCTTACGTCGATGTTCCCGAAGCGGTCGTGGCCCAAGTGCTGGCCAAAACCGGTTCCTACCAGATCGGCCGGCGGCGCATCACCGTCCAGCGCGCCTGATGCGCTCCACGTGTGGTACCTTTATATAATACGCTGCCGCGACGGCACGCTGTATACCGGCATTGCCATGGATGTGGCCCGGCGCCTGGCCGCGCACAGGGCCGGCAAGGGGGCTAAGTACCTGCGCGGCCGCGGCCCCCTGACCCTCGTTTATCAAACCCGCATCGGCGGCAGAGCCTTGGCCCTGAAGACCGAGCGCCGGGTAAAAGCGCTCCCCAAGACCAAAAAGGAGCAGCTCGTCGCGAAACGACTGTCCATCGCGACCCTGCTCCCTGAAACAAAATAGGTCCGTTTGCCGGCTATGGCGTCATGGCTGCAGATCTTCGGCCTTTTGGGGGTCGGCGGCCGGCCAAGCCGCTTTGCGGGACTCTTTCTCGGCGAGGCCCGGCGCGGCGGTTTCCGGCAACGCCAGGCCGGATTTGTAGAGCATCCCGATCACATCCGTGCCGGCCCCATCCGTGGCCGGCGGACAACCCGATTCGGGGGTGCACATGCCGCCGGGCCTGGCCGCTTTAAGGTTCGTTTCGAAAAGTTCGGGCAATATTTGACGCATCTGCTCGAGTGCGGAATCTTTCATGGCATCTCCTTGATTTCGAATTCTATGCTTCAGGATAAGCGCGGCCGGCGCCGAAGCAAATGGCGCTTGGAAAAACGGTTGCCAAGCCGCGTCTCGTCGCTATGTTCTCCGATAACTTACGCAGCCAGGAGATGCACGATGAACCCCACGCCCCCACCCCCCAATGCGCGTCAACGCGTGAACGCCTGGCTCCTGCACCAGGCCGACAATCTCATGGATCGCATCTATGGCGCGCGCAAGCGCTCCATCTACCGCCAATTGCCGAACACCGTGGTGGAGATCGGTCCCGGCACCGGGGCCAACCTGCGCTATTACGCGCCCCATACCCGGGTGATCGCCATCGAACCCAATCGCGCCATGCATCAAGCGCTCGCATCCAAGGCGCGACGTTATGGCCTCGATCTTTCGATCCGCACGCTCAAAGGCGAAAGCATCGACCTGCCCGATCGCAGCGTCTCGGCCGTGATCGGCTCCCTGGTGCTGTGCAGTGTGGACGATCCGACCCGGGTCTTGTCCGAGGTCCGCCGCATCCTCCAACCCGGCGGCCGCTATATTTTCCTGGAGCATGTGGCGGCCATGCCCGGAACGCGCCTGCGCGGCCTGCAACATCGGCTGCTGGCCGTCTGGCGCTGGCTGTTCGACGGCTGCCACCTGAACCGCGACACCCACCTGGCCATTCGCCGGGCCGGGTTTGCCTCGGTGGAGATGGATTGTTTTACGCTGCGCACCCCATGGCTGCCGTTTGCGCCGCATATTTTCGGCCAAGCGCTAAGGTAGCCTTGCCAGAATCCGCCTCAACCGCTTTCCCCCTCTGCTTACGCATAGTGTTCAAATCCTGTCGCGATACCTCCAACCCAGGTAGGGGCGTTGTTTAAAGGCCGCCTTGGGTTATCCAGGGCTAAAGTTTGCTCGATCCGGTTCGATAATAGCTTTGCGGGAAGAGCTTCATATCCTTGGGAAGGCAAAGAAGGAAACGGCCCCGCAAAAGTGAAGGCCGATCGCACTCGCCTGAATGAGCGTTCAGCTCTCGAAGTTGTTTTGTGCAGCAAGGAGTAAACCCATGCAAAGATCCCTGACCGTTGGTATGAAAATCTGGCTCAGCGTGAGCATTTTGATCCTGGGGTATTTCGCCACGATGATCGTGGGCTTTATCCTCGGTCAAAAGACCGAAAGCCGACTTTCGGCTGCCTCCGAAGCGCTTTTCCCGGCCTCGGTGAGCAGCCAGGTGGCGCTCTCGGCCTACCGGGAGCAAAACAAGCTTTTCAACGATGCCGTGATCATGGGGGACACCGAGGTCCTCAACGGCGCCAAGGATAAAGGCCATGAAATAATTAAAGCCTTGGAATCCATCGTGGAACTCCCCGGCATCACCACCGAGAGAAAAGCCGGTCTCGAAAAAGTGCTGACGAAATACAAGGAGTTCAACGCATCGGCCCTTTCGGTTTATGTTCGCATGGCCCAAGGCGCGCAAGACAAGGCTGTTACGGATCTGGCGATCCAACTGGGCCGGCAAAACGTCGACCTGGAAAAAGCGCTGCAAGCGCTCACCGAGGAGTTCGGCCAAGACCTGAAGACAGCCCTCACCGACATCAGCAACAGTACCCGGCGGCAACGCTATACCAACCTGTTCGTCTTCCTGGGAGTGGTCGTCTGCGCCACGCTTTTCGTCTCCTTTATCGTCCGCCGCTTCATCAGCAAACCGATCCGTGACACCGTTGAGATGATCAAGGATATCGCCCAGGGCGAAGGCGATTTGACCCGACGGCTGGCTATCCAGTCCAACGACGAGATCGGCGAACTGGTTCACTGGCTCAACCTTTTCCTGGAAAAGCTGCAAGCCATCATCAAGAAATTGGCCGCCAATACGGGCATGGTGGATTCGGCCGCCAGCGATCTGCTCTCCATCTCCGGCCAAATGTCGAGCAATGCCGAGACCACCCGCACCTTGGCCAACACAGTGGCCGGCGCCACGGAGGAGATGAGCCAGAGCCTGGGCCAGGTGGCCGGGGCCATGGATCAATCTTCCAACAACACCAATATGGTGGCCAGCGCCGCGGAGGAGATGAGCGCCACCATCCAGGAGATCGCGCAGAACTCGGAAAAAGCCCGCAGCATTTCCAATTCGGCGGTCGCTCAGGCCAAGAGTGCCGGCGAAAAGATGGCAGCCCTGGGTAAAGCGGCCCAGGATATCGGCAAGATCACCGAAACCATCACCGAAATCTCCGAGCAGACCAATCTGCTGTCGCTCAACGCCACCATCGAAGCGGCCCGGGCCGGCGAGGCGGGCCGGGGGTTTGCCGTGGTGGCCAACGAGATCAAGGAACTGGCCAAGCAGACCGCTGCCGCCACCCAGGATATCAAGGGCAAGATCAACGGCGTGCAGAGCACCACGGCCTCCACGGTTTCCGAAATCGACGAAATCACCAACGTGATCAACAAGGTCAACGAAATTGTGGCCGGCATCGCTGCGGCCGTGGAGCAGCAGTCCGTTGCCACCCGGGAGATCGCCGACAAGATCGGCCAGGCCTCCGAGGGTATCCAGCAGGTCAATACCGGCGTGGGCACCAGCTCCCAGACCTCTTCCCAGATCGCCGGGGACATCTCCAACGTGAAGATCTCCGCCGACGAGATTTCCAACGACAGCGCCCAGATCAATGCCCGGGCCGAAAACCTGAAGAACATGGCCGGGCAGCTCAAGGAGATCGTGGATCGGTTCAAGGTATAACAAGGCAAGGCGCCAATAACTTCGGCGCTTAACTAAAAAGCAAATGCGTGCGGGGTGCCGCTGGTCGGGCGCCGGCACGCATTTTCTTTTTGTAGGGGCGTATGGCCATACGCCCCTGCGGCCATGCGCCCCTGCGGTCTGCCCCTACCATCGGGTCGAGGCGTTCAAAGCACGACCGTTCCATCAAGGTTCATACCGTGCGCGCACGCGATAAGATTTACGGATAATTCGAGTACGCACAGGATTATTCATGGCGACCGTGATTCGCGACAGGTAGGGGCGTATGGCCATACGCCCCTACGGGAGCCCCTGCCATTGGGCCAAGGCCTATCCATCGGGCATGACACACAGGAGGGGGAAAAAGGCATTTCGTGGCTTTATTGGGTGTCAGGCGGGGTGCAAATGGTTGACTGAAATAGATCGGCCCCCCGTCAACGGGGGGCCGATGTTCGTAAGGCTTTGGTTCGTGTCTTGGAATGCCCGGGACGACAATCGGGGTGGGATAAAAGCCGATCCCGTGCCGGGTGCTTGTCGCTCAACGGCGGTTAGAAATTGAAAGTCAGCTTGGCTGCGCCGTAATACCAGTTATTATTGGAGTAGTCGTTGCCGGCATTATCGACCGCTAAAACATTAGCGGTGCCGTCGACGGCGTGCCCCTCGATTTTGAAAATCCAGTATTCATTGATGTCGAAGCGCAGCGTCAGGGCCAGATCCTTTTCCCATGCAGTATGGTCGATCGCCTCGTTTTCGCCATCCCTGTCATCCGTATTAGGGTAATATTCCGAATAGTAGGCGCCCAAGGTGAACCAATCGACAAACCGGTATGAAGCCGACAGGTAGTAGCTTTCCGAGTTAGTGGTGGTTACAGGGGACGGAAACGGTGCGGGGAGCGCCATCGTGGAAACATTTCTCCTTTGCATGTATTCGGCCGCCAACGATAGATTGTTCCACAGGTATTCAGCCGAATACACTTGCAGCGTGGTCGGGCCCTCTAAAGCTCCCTGAATGGCACCACCACCGAATGCTACCGGGACTTCAACGTCCGAGCGAAAAATGGAGTACCCAAGCTTGAGGCCCGCTAACGGCGTCTCCCAGCGGAGTGCGCCGGCGTAGCTGGTATCGTTAACGATGGCACCGTTAGCTTCTCCGCCACTTGAGGCCAGACCATCGTTCAAGTACTTGCCGACGCCACTGTCCTCATCGGAGTTTATGGCCCCCGCGATCAACTGGTACTCGAGACCCCCGGCGCCTTTCATATCCACATTGCCGTAAAGCCCCACACCGTTGATGGCGACCAGGTTGTCCCGCAGCAGGTCGTTGTAGATCCCCTGGGGCAGGACGATGCTGGTGCGCAGCATGTCCATATCCCGGGTTTCGTTGTACAGGCCCACGGGCAGTTTGATGCGGCCGGCGCGCAGACCCAGCCAATCCCACTGGCGATAGTCGGCATAGGCCCAGTCCAGGGTGACTTTATTGTTGGCGGCATCGCCAATGTCGCGGGAAAACAGTTGCAGGCCGATGCGCAGTTTGTCGGTCAACTGCTTGCTGAAGTTGATGCCCGCTTCATTGTATTCGAAGCTGCCGTCCTCGGTGTCGTTGGCCAGGTAGTTGTATCCATCGCTGTAAAGAAATCCCTGGGAGATGAAGCCGTGGATATTCACGCCGCCGACTTCAGCGGCTGCGACGGGGCCGGCCCAAGCCGCCAGGGATAGAATGGTCATTAGGACAATAAGTTTTTTCATGGTATTGAGCCTCCATTATTGAACGGTGATAGTTTTTACGTTGGCGACCTTGGCAGTGGCAGAGACATAGCCGATGGCGCCGGCCGTCTTGGCCACAAAATCGATCATGGCCTCGTCCGAATCGAAGGCCTGGGGCGGTGTGCCCTTGCCGGTGAACACCTGTTTTTTCCAGAAGGTGTCGAACTGGGAGTCGTTCTTGCCCACGTACTCCGTTAAAAACTGTTCATGGGCCGCCGACCCCTTGAGGACCACGAATACGATTTTGCTGCCGTCGTCCCAGGTCGATTTTTTACCCTGGTAGATGTTGCTCACATCCTGCTTGCTCAAGCTGGATGTGGCCACCGACGGGTTGGCGATCACCACCACATCCCCGGCCGCGGCCAGAGAGGGCGGCAACGCCAAAAGAACGATTGCCAAAAGAAATAGTTTGATTCTCATCTCATTTGTTCTCCTTCACAAAGAATAGAAGCGCTGCAAGCTTCGCGTCCTGCTAAAGGACGATCAATTCGTATATCGACCCCAAAGTGCCGGACTTTAACCCTATGCGATGGAAAAACGATCGAATTAAAAAAAAGACGGTGGAAAGGGGCAACGATGGGCCAGGCCCAAAAACGTTCGAACCCGTTTTCGGATTGGCTCGGGAAGTGAGTGGCGGCGTACCAGCGCGGCTCAGGGAGCCGGCGGACCAGCCGAAATCGAGAATCGGAAGAGTTCGACCCGCTCGCCATCGGCGGGGTCGATGCGGAACTCGACGGGGGCGTTTTCCAGTTCAGGGGTGATGGCGAATCGATCACGCAGAACTTGGGAGGCCTCTCCAGCGGGATCGAGAAGGCCGGAAGCCAGGCTTACCGCCCCTCCGGTGCCCTGGGCGACAATCTCCCAGCGCGAGCCTGGGGCCGCGGTGGCATACTCGGCCTCGATATCATAGGTTCCGACCGACAGCTTGACATAAGGCCCCCAGTTCAGAAAGCCGTCCATTTGCTCGCCGGCCGACGAAGCAATGCTTCCCTTGCCCCCATCCACCAGGGCCTCGGCACTGTGATGCAGTTCGACGCCTTTCCAGCTCATGACCTGGGTGAAGGCCGCGCCTTGTGAAATCGACTTGCGGTCCATGCGCAGGGTGGCGCGGTGGGTCCGAGGCAGCGCGGGGTGCTCGATGTCGATGCGATCGATCTTCCAATCCGGCAGTTCGAAGCGCGCAACGAAGCGGTTGTTCATCCGGGTGCCGTCCGTTGCCACCAGGGCCACGGCATCGAGCTGGCCCTTGACCTTGCGGCAGCCTTGCTCCCGGTCGTCGAAGTTCAGCCGGCCGTAATCGACGGGCACCACGCGCAGCTCCTGGATGTCGATGAACGGCGGGCGGTCGCTGACGCAATACAGGACATCCCCGGCCCCCCATCCACGGGCTTCCCGGCGCAGATAAATGGAGAGGTTCGCAATTCTTCCCAGCGGCGTGAACCGACCGCCGTTCGAAAGTTCGGAGGCGCAGATCACGTACGGCACCTCCAGCCGGTTGGCGAAGGCAAAGCCGTAGTACGCGGCGTAGGTGCCGTTACGCCATCCATTATCGGGCGCGTCGGGATGCAGGTCGCGCAGGAAAAAGCGTCCTTCGGCGATATCGTCCTTGAGGCCGTCGATGAAGGGGATGCGCATCGACGGCAGCAGGATCTTTCTCAGCCCCAAGGCCTTGTACTCCGCCATGAGTTCCTGACGCCGCTGCGTCTGCTGTCGCACGGCCAAGTATTGCGCCATGGTCTTGACGATATCGGCGCCGAACACGCCCAGCAGCGCCGCATAGAGCGGCAACAGCATCACCTGGGCGCGCAGGGTCAGCGTGCGCGGCCCGCAGAACAAGCTGCCGCACAGCGCGAGCAGGGCGACGATGAAGCAGATTTCCGCGGGAAAGGCGGTGCGCTGGCTGAAGCTCGCGCCGGATGATCCGGCCATGGCGAAAGCCACCATCAGCCCCAGCATGAGCCAGAGATAAAAGCGTTGCAGCGCCACGCGCCGCCGCATCAGCAGCAGGAGCACGAGCAGCGCGGCCATGGCATACAAAATCGGCACTTCGGTGGTGACATGCCGCCAGACCGACCGGGAGAGAAGGATGATCCGGTAGCCGATGCCCAGGCCGTCGTCGCCCCGGGCGGCGCGCACCCAGTTGCCCGGCGCGGTGACCAGCAGCAGGGTGCCGGCCAATTGCCCGGCGAACGCATGCCAGTACCAGCGCTGCAACGCGATCTTGCGCAGACGCGCCGCCAGCAGGGCATAGAGCATGAAGATCGTCAGCGACAGCGAAACGGTCTCCAGGCCCGTGGCCCACAGGGCCGCGACGACCGGCAGGCCCCAGAGGCGCCAGCGGGTATCGGACAGGGGTTCCTCGTCGACCAACAGATCGACAAAGGGCGTGACCACAAATACTGCCGCGGTGACCGTCCACAGGTAGCCGACGGCCCCAGTCTTCCAGAAGACGGCCTCGCCCAGGGACTGGGTGAAGAACCAGACCGCGAACCAAACGGCCGGCAGCAGGACCAGATCGGCGCGCGCCCGCCCGGGGTAGCGGCCCACGGCCCCGCGGAAGATCGCCAGCAGCAGCAGGCAGAACACGGCGCTGTTGATCAGGTTGAAGAGCACCAGCATTCCGGGCAGCTTCAGCAGGAAGACAAAGGTGAGCAGCAGCACAAAGAGGCGCCCGCCCCAGGTGCGGTATTCCTCGGCGATGCGGGAGAAAATGTCGGCGGCCTCGCCTGGGGCGACCGCCCGCCACCAGTCGTCACCCCACAGGGGCGTGAAGCTGTTGAGGGCGAACTGGAGCGCAAAAACCAGGACAAAAAACGCCGCAAGCAGAGCCTCGACCGAAGGCGCCTTAATTCGCGGCATCGTCCAGCACTCCGCGAACCAACTTGGCCAGGTCGGCCATGAGGATCGGTTTGTGGGCCACGGCGCGGATGCCCAAGGCCGACAGGTCCTTGTTCTTGATCTGATCGCTGAAGCCGGTACACAGCACGATGGGCACATCCGGGCGGATCTTGATGACCTCCTGGGCAAACCGGTCGCCCAGCATGTGCGGCATGTTCAGGTCGGTGATGACCAGATCGAACTTCTCCGGTTCCTGGCTGAAGAGCTCCAGCGCCTCGATGCTGTTGCTGCGCACGGTGACGCGGTAGCCCAGGGCCTTGAGCATGGCCTTGATGATGCCCACCAGCTCCGGTTGGTCGTCCACACATAGAATGCGTTCATTGCCTTGGGGCATCTGGGGGGGAGGCTCGGGGCCGCGCGATTTAGCCCGATTTTCGAATTTGGGCAGATAGATTGTAAAGACGGACCCTTCACCCGGCCGGCTGTCGGCCACGATGGCCCCCTGATGGGCCTTGACGATGCCATAGGTCATGGAGAGCCCCAGGCCCGTGCCTTCCCCCTTGGCCTTGGTGGTGAAGTAGGGATCGAAGATGCGTCCCAGGACTTCCCGGTCCATGCCGGCGCCGGTGTCGGACACCGTCAGCTTGAGGTACTCCCCGGGTTTGAGGTTGTCCATTTGAACGGCCGAAGATGTCTCCAGGCGCACTTCGCACAGATCCAGGCGCAATCGGCCGCCCTCGGCGCGCATGGCCTGAAAGGCATTGGTGCACAGGTTCATCAGCACCTGATGAAGCTGGTTGGCGTCGGCCAGCACCGCGGCCTGGGTCGTCAGTTCCGAAACCACCTCGATGGAGGCCGGCAGCGTGGCCCGCAGCATTTTGATCACTTCCATGGCAATCAGGCGTACCTGCACGGGGCCGAATTCCGAGCGGGTCTGGCGGCTGAAGGTCAAAATCTGCGACACCAGGTTCTTGGCGCGCTGGGAGGCTTTCAAGACTTCGCCCAGATTGCGGTGCACCGTGCTCTTGGGCTCGGTGCCCATGCGCGCGATTTCGGTGTAACCGATGATGGCCGACAGGATATTGTTGAAGTCATGGGCGATACCGCCGGCCAGGGTCCCGATCGACTCCATCTTCTGGGCCTGGCGCAACTGGCTCTCCAGTTCGCTTTTTTCGGCCTCCGCCACCACCCGGGCGCTGACGTCCCGGATGGCCGCCACATGCACCTTTTTGCCCTTCCAGGCGAAATGGCGGGCGGCGATCTCCACGGGAAAAACATTGCCCGCCTTGTTTTTGTGATAGCGCACCGGCACGCTGGTCAAGCCCGCCGCGGTGGCCTGACGGGTGGCCTCCGGCTCGGCGGACAGATCGGTATTCTTCATGGCCAGCAGTTCTTCGCGCGCATAGCCGTACAACGTTTCGCAGGCGGCATTCACTTCCAGCAGGCGGCCGCTGCCGCTGTCGATCATGAAAATGGCGTCCGATTCCATATCGAAGAGCTGCCGGTACTTCTCTTCGCTTTCGGCCAGGGCCTGCTCGGCTTTTTTGCGATCCGTGATATCCGTGGCCAATTCGAAGCGCACGTCGCGTCCGTCGGGCCATTTGATGATCTGGTCGGTGAGCATGAAGTTCTTCTTGAGGTGGGGATTGTAGTACTCCCATTTGTACGGCTGGTACTTGCGCTCAAGGATAATGGGGTTGGTGCAAAAGTCGCAGGGCGCCGACCTTCCCTGGAACTCCCGGTAGCAGATGCCGCCGACCACATCGCGGCGGGCAAGGCACCTGGCCTTGGCGTTGACGAACAGAATTTCGTAGGTATTCGGATCGGCGACGTAGATGACCTGATCGATGCCCTCGAAGATGGAGAGGAGCTGGCGGCGCTCGAACGACAAGGCCTCGCTGGCGCGGTTACGGCTGATCCAGCCGCTGAGGATCTGGGCGACGGCTTTGAGCAGACTGATGTCTTCTTCCCGCCAAGACCGTTGCCGCCGGCACTCGTCGAAGCCCATGAACCCAAAAAAGGTTTTGTCCACGAACAGGGGCACCGCCAGGAGCGACCGGATGCCTTGCGACCGCAACAGTTCCCGCTCCGGCTCCGCCGGGATCGCCTCGATATCGCAGAAATCGATGATTTCATCGCAGCGCATGCGCGCCATCCACCATTGCATCGCCCCGCAGGGCACCCCCTGCAACGCATCCTTCTGGGGTACAATTCCCTCGGCGCACCATTCGAAGGTGTTGTCCATGACATCGGTGGGCTGGCGGTATTCAAAGATATAGCTGCGGCTGACATCCATGGCGTGGCCGATGGTTTGCAGGCAATCGTCTAAAAATTGGGTGGGGTTTTCGGATGCGATGGCCCGGGTGGAAATGTCCGTCAGCATCTTTTCCAACCGCAGCCGGCGCCGTAACTCTTGCTCTACCGCCTGAACGTCGGCGGCACGATTCATCGCTTCGGTCACCTTTTCCGCTCCTCTCGATGCGCTTTCCAGAATCAGATCAGGTCAAACCCACGCTCTACCTTAATCCAAGATGGCCATAAAAAAAAGAGGAATAACGGGGCAAAAGAGAGGCATGGGATGGTTTTTTCGGCCAATGGTCTTAATCGGCTTTCTGATTTTCGCTTGAACCGGCGCTGGGCGCATCCGTTTCGCGGTGGGCCGAGAAATCCACCGCCGGCAATTCTCGCTGGGTCGCCAGGTCGAGGGTGAAATACTTCTGCTTTTGAAACCCGGCTTTATTGGCGATCAGGCGGGCCGGAAAGGATTCCACCAGCGTATTGAACCGGCCCACGTAGCTGTTATAGCGGTTGCGGGCCTTCTGGATGTCTTCCTCGACCTCGTTCAGACTGTTCTGCAGGGCGATAAAATTGGCGCTGGCCTTCAGGTCCGGGTAAGCCTCGGCCAGGGCCAGCAGCCCGGTCAGGGACATGGACACCTGGCTCTCCTCTTCCATGCGGTTGGACGAGGCCGACGGACGGCTGAAATAATCATGTTTGCCGCCAACGAGTTTGGCTTCGTGTTGGCTGTAGCCTTCGATGGCGCCGATCAGATTGGGAATCAGGTTGTAACGGCGCTTCAAGGCCACATCGATGCTGCTCCAGGCCTCCTCGATTCTGTTTTTGTACCTGATGAAGCGATTGTAGGTTCCGAAAAGCCAGGCCACCGATACAAAGAGCAAAACAGCGCCGAAAAAAATCAGGGGTACCATCTTTTCCATCCCATCTCGACTATGTTTACGTTTTTCTCAAAGCAAGCGCTCGCGCCCCCCGGCGTCATAATCGAAGCTGAAATTTTCACGCCTGAACAGCTCCAGGCAAGCCGCGACGACCTGCGCATCATACCTTGTCCCCTTCTGCGCCTCAATAAACTCCAAGGCCGCCTCGATGCCGTGCGCCGGCCGATAGGGGCGGTAGGAGCTATTGGCCTCGACGGCGTCGGCCACCGCCAGGATCTTGGCCTCGGGCAGAATCTCGGCGGCGGTCAGACCGCGGGGATAGCCCGAACCGTCCAGTCGTTCATGGTGCTGATAGGCCATCTGGGCCACGGGCCATGGAAAGGGGATGTTTTTCAAGATGTCATAACTCACCTGGGGATGTATTTTGAGCATGTGAAACTCAGCCTCCAAGAGACTGCCGGACCGGCTGAGGATCGACACAGGAATGCGAATCTTGCCCACATCGTGCAGCAGGGCGGCGATGCGTATCCCCTCGATGGCGTCCGCGGCAATCCCCACCTTCCCTGCGATGGCGCAGGCGAGCTGCGCCACTCGCTGCTGATGGCCGGCCGTGTAAGGGTCGCGGATCTCCACCATCAGGGCCATGGCATCGATGCTGGCTTCGAGAATGGCGCGGATCTCGGCCGTTTTTTGTTCGACTTTGCGTTCGAGCAGCAGATTTTGGGAAATCAGTTGCCGTCGCATCTCTTCCAGGCAGAGATGCGTGCGCACACGGGCCGTGACTTCCGCGGCCTGAAAGGGTTTGGTGATGTAGTCCACCGCGCCCAGTTCGAAGCCGCGGGTCTTGTCCACGGTTTCGCTCATGGCGCTGATAAAGATCACAGGAATCGCGGCGGTTTGCGGATCGGCCTTCAACCGCCGGCACACCTCATAGCCGTCCATCTCCGGCATCATGATATCCAGCAACACCAGGTCCGGTTTTAGTCTGGCCGCGATCTCCAGGGCCTTGGGTCCGCTCTTGGCGATGCCCAGGCGGTGCTCGGCCTTGAGGGTATTGACCAGCAGGTCGATGTTGGTGGCATTGTCATCGACGATCAGGATCATCGGACGGGAATCATCGGCGGCATTTTCGGTCATTGACTTATCTTTCGAAGTATTTCCAAAGCCTGATCGTAATCATAGCGGCCGACCTTCTCTTCCAGCGCGGCCAGCGTTCCCTTGTCCATCCGCCCCGCCGGGAGCGCCTGCCGGCCGACGGCCGCCATGACCGGCGCAATTTGCTCCGGATCGGCGCGGTCCAGGGCTTCCATGAGCTGCGCCAACAGGGCATCGAAGGCCGGTCCGCCGAGGTCGGAATGCGCAGCGACCGGCGGTTCGGCGGCCGGCACCGCCAGGGATTCAATCGACGCCAGCACTGGCCCCAGGGCGTACGCCACTTTCCGGATCAACCCTTCCAAATGGGAACGATCCATGTCCATCGGCGTGCTCCGGCGGGCGGCATCTTCGAGCATATGCGCGGCAGCCCGCAAATCGAGGGCCCCGATGTTGGCCGCGCTGCCCTTGAGGCTGTGGGCCAATTGGCGCAGGCTCTCGGGGTCGTCCGCGGCCAGCGCTTGGTCCAGCTTTTCGGCGCTCTGGCGGTTATCGGCCAGAAACCCCGCCAGAATGCGCGCGAAGGTGACCGGATCGATCTTCAAGGCCGCCAGCGTCGGCCCAATCTCGATTCCCGGAAGGCGCTCCGGAAGCATCCCGGCGTTGGGAGCGGGCGCCGCCTCTTCTTCGGGCGCCACCTGCGCTGAAATATCCGCGCGGGAGCGCAACAGCCGGAACAGGGTTTGAAACAGGCGATCCTGCTGAATGGGTTTGGAGATGTAGCCGTCCATGCCGGCCTCCAGACACTTTTCTTCGTCGCCTTTCATGGCATGGGCCGTCATGGCGGCAATGGGCAGCGAACGGCCCTGGGGCAATTGCCGAATCGATTGCGTGGCCTCGTAGCCGTTCATTTTAGGCATTTGAATATCCATCAGCACGGCATCGAAGGTTTCGTTCTTGACAGCCTCGACGGCCGCTTGGCCATTGGCGACGATCGTCACCACAATGCCGGCCCCTTCCAGAATGGCCCGGGCCACCTGCTGGTTGGTGGGATTGTCTTCGGCCACCAGAATGCGCGCGCCTTTCAACGGCTTGCGGTACATGGAAGCGCGGGTGGTAAACTGCTTTTTGCGGACCCCGCTCTTAAGGCCCTCTTTGCCGAAACCGTCCATGATGGCGTCGAAGAGTGTGGAGGGATAGATGGGTTTGGTCAGGAATCCGTTGATGCCGGCCTTTTCCGCTTCGATGCGCTGTTCGTCGCCGCCGAAGGCCGTCATCATGATGATGGGCATGGTCAGCTTCAGTTCCCGGCGGATCTTTCTTGCTGTCTCGATACCATCCATCTCCGGCATCTTCCAATCCATCATGATCAATTCAATGGGATCGTTGCGCAGCATATTGTCTTCCAAGCGCTGCAGGGCTTCGGTGCCGGAGTCCAGGGTCTCGACCCTGAAGCCCATAGACTCCAGTATCTTGCGCATGACGGCGCGGCTGTCACCCAGATCATCGACCACCAGGACGTTCAGCCCCTCGATATCCGGAGGTAGCACCTGCCTTACGGCCCGCTTGTCGGGCGGACGCTCGAGATGCACCGAGAAGAAAAAAGTACTGCCTTTGCCCAGCTCGCTTTCCACCCCGATCTCGCCACGCATCAAGGTCACCAGTTGTTTGCAGATGCTGAGTCCCAGCCCGGTGCCCTCGTACTTGCGCGTGGACGACGTGTCGCCCTGGCTGAACGGGAGGAAGAGCAGGGTGCGGTATTCCGGAGCGATGCCCATGCCCGTGTCTTTTACCGAAAAGTTTAAAATCACTTCGTCCGGCGCCGGAGCCTTGGCCGATTTCACACTCACCAGGATCACGCCCCCTGCCTCCGTGAATTTGACGGCATTGCTGACCAGATTGGTCAAAATCTGCTGCAAGCGCAAGGGGTCGCCTTTGAGCACCTTGGGCGTATCCGGATCGCAATCCACCAGCAGTTCGATCCCCTTTTCGGCCGCTTTGCTGAAGAACTGCTCCATGACCCGGTCGAAGACTTCGTTTAACCCGAAGGTCCGTTCTTTGAGTTCGAATTTGCCGGCCTCGATCTTGGAAAAATCAAGAATGTCGTTGATGATGCCCAAAAGCGTGTAGGCCGAGCTGTGGATGATCTTCAGATAGTTCTCGATTTTGGGCGGTAGTACTTCGGCCAGGGCCAGGTCGCTGGCCGCGATCACCCCGTTCATGGGTGTGCGGATTTCATGGCTCATATTGGCCAGGAACTCGCTCTTGGCCCGGGTGGCGGCTTCGGCCAGCTCCTTGGCCTGTTTCAGCTCGCGGTCCTTTTCCTTGCGCAGGTCGATTTCGGCTTTCAGGCGCGCATGGGAGTTTCGGACGCGCCGGTTCAGGCGCAGGACAACCCCGGTGAAGGCGGCCAGGGTGCAAAAGGCGATCACCGCCAGGATGATCCATGGCCCGTACTTCTTCAACACGTCCGCGAAGCTGATTTGCCCCAGATCCTGGTAGGGGCCGACTTTCAAGGCCTTCAAGCAGTCATGAACCGGTTGATAGTTTAAGGGAATGGTCCAGCCGGCGCTGCCTGCCGCCGTGGCGGCCGGCGCATCGGCCGGCATCTGCAAAAGGGCCACGGCCACTCTTTCGGCCAGGTCGTCCGGGATGTGCTTCAGGCTGGCCATAGGCCAACCCGGATATTCGCGTGTCGTGCAGTAATACGAGGAGGGCTCTTCCGTGGGATGCAGGCGCGGAAAGACATAAAAATCAGCCAAGTCGATCTTGCCCTCGGCACTGAGATCTTCCAGCGTGCCGGTTCGCACCGTGCCCGCATCGACCAGGCGGTCGCGCACTGCATACACCACCTGGTCATGGGTTTCGCTAAAACGAAGCACCTTGAAATCGCTGTGCGGGTCGATTTCATTTTCCTTGAGTTCCCGCCAGGCCATAAGCCATCCGCCCAGCGAGGCTTCGGAAACCGCCATGAAGGACTTGCCTTTAAGATCGGCGAGGGAGCGAATCTCTTTGCGATCGCTACGGCAGAAAATGACGCCGCCGTACTGGGCATAAACCCCGCCGTCGCGCCGCTCTTTGAGCGTGACGATGCGTTTGGCCTGAAACCAGTACTCGATCCCCACATAAAAAGAAGAATTGGCCAGGACGAAATCGACTTCGCCGTATTTGGCCGCGACGTAAATCTGGTCATGGGAAAGGGGCACGATGGAAAAACGTTGTCCGGGGATCTGCCGAGTGAGGTATTCGGCCGTCGGCGTCCACAGGTTCAGGCATTGTTCGGGGCCCCGGATGGCCAGCACGCCGATTCTGAGTGGCGCCGCTTGCCCCCAGGCAATACCCGCAGGCATCATAGCGAAAAACAAAATCAGGAAAAGCAACGCCCGGAGAGAATTGCCCCGCGTCTTGTCATTTTCGAACTGCTCACCGTCCATGACGACCGCCTGCATGATCGTTAATGGTATACCCACCGGCCTGGAAAATAACAAGGCAGAATCGGAAGTTGACCGCAAGGGCGCCGCAGGGCTACATTCCTTGGATCAGCGCAACGTCCACCCACCCCAACCCCCAAAGGAGGCCAGACCATGCCGGACACCACGCGGCCGCTCAGCCAAGAGGAGCGCGAACGGTTCAATTTCCTCAACCAGGAGAACCTCGCATTTTTAATGAACCGCTACAACCGGGTCAACCGCTGGGTGATCGCCGACATGGTGCGCCGCAGCGCCTATCACTACCCGGACAAGGTGGCCCTGATCTTCGGCGAGCAGCGCCTGACTTACGCCCAACTGGAGGCGGCCGCCAACCGCACGGCCAACGCCCTGGCAGGCCTGGGGGTGCAAAAATACGACCGTGTGGCCATCCTGGCCCACAACACGATCCACCATGTGCTCACCTGGCTGGGTTGCTGCAAACTGGGGGCGGTCTATCTGGCCATCAACTACCTGCTGCGCGGCAAGGATATCACCTATTGCATCAATCACTCGGGGAGCAAAGTCTTCATCGTCGAGGACGCCCTTTTCCCATTGGTAGCCGAGGTGTTGGACCAGATCCCCACGGTCCAAGCCCTGGTGTGGTCCGACCAGGGCGCCGGCCAGCCGCCCGTGGAACGCCGCTTCCTGGCTTTCGACGCCTGGATGGCCAAAGCTCCGGCCACCGAGCCGGACGTATTGCTGCACATCGAAGACCCCTGCCAGATGACCTACACCAGCGGCACCGAATCCCTGCCCAAAGGCGTGATCATCAGCAACCAGGCCCTGCTGGCCCAGTACATGGGCGCCATCATCGACGGCGGCTATGCCACTGGCGACATCAACGTCAACGCCCTGCCCATCTACCACTGCGCCCAGCGCGACGTCTTTTTGAACCCCATCTTTCTCACCGGCGGCACCAACATCCTGATGGCCCCGGACATCGGCCAGATCCTGGCCACCATCGCCCGCCACCGGGCCAACATGTTCTTTGCCCCGCCCACGGTCTGGATCGGCATCCTGCGCCACCCCGAATTCGACCGTCACGACCTTACCTGCCTGACCAAGTGCTACTACGGCGCCTCGATCATGCCCGTGGAGGTCCTCAAAGAGCTCATGGCGCGCCTGCCCGGCTGCAAGGTCTACAACTACTACGGCCAGACCGAACTGGCCCCCTACCACACCATTTTAAAAGCCGAAGACGCCCTGGCCAAACTGGGCTCGGCCGGCATGGCCGGCCTGAACATGGAGACCCGCCTGGAAGACGCGGAAAACAACCCCATCGCCGAACCCGGCCTGCCCGGCGAGATCTGCGGCAAAGGACCGCACGCCATGATCATGTACTTCAAAGACCCGGACAAGACCGAGGCCGCCATGCAAGGCGGCTGGTTCCATTCCGGCGACATCGGCGTGATGGACCCCGACCGCTACATCACCGTCGTCGACCGCAAAAAAGATATGATCAAAACCGGCGGCGAGAATGTCGCCACCCGCGAAGTGGAAGAGGCCATTTACCTCGACAAGCGCGTCCAAGAGGTGGCCGTGGTGGGCGTGCCGCACCCCAAATGGGTCGAGGCCGTCACCGCCGTGGTGGTGCCGCGCCAGGGAGAGATCATCACCGAACAGGAGATCCTGGCCCTGTGCCAGAAAGAGCTGGCCCCCTTCAAGACGCCCAAGCGGGTGGTCTTCGTAGAGGCCCTGCCCAAGACCCCCACGGGCAAGATCCTCAAGCGCGACATGCGCAAGAGCTACCAGGAGCTGTTCAAAGGGTAATGGAGTGCCGGCTCTAAAAGCTTGCCGGACATCATGCTTATGGTATAGAGCGTGTCCCCGGCTTGCGGCGTCTGGCACCCTGGCGCAGATACGAAGCTGGCACGATGATAGGCGCCTGCGGCAACCGGCTTGCGCCACGTCCGCCATCATCCCAAGGGATGCTCGAATGCGCGGAGGAAGGTGCGCCCTGGACTGTCTGAGCGCAGCGAGTTTCCAGGGCGCCCGGAGCGCATTCGAGCATCCCCATAAATGGCGGGTGGCGCAAGCCGGTTGCCGCAGGCGCCGGCGAGCTAATCTCGACAGAAAATGCGACCCCACAGGAGTTACAACAACAAGCATGAAAAACGGCAACCTGTTCAATCCCAAAAATAAATCCGACTACACCGCCGCCTCCGTCGAGGTCTTAGAAGGCCTGGAGCCGGTCAAGCGCCGCCCGGCCATGTACACCGACACCCAGCGGCCCACCCACATGGCCCAGGAGGTCATCGACAACGCCGCCGACGAGGCCATCGCCGGCTACGCCGACCGCATCGAGGTGATCCTCTTTGAAGACGGCTCGCTGCAGGTCACCGACAACGGCCGCGGCATCCCTGTGGACCAACACCCCACCGAAAAAATCTCGGGCGTCGAGGTGATCCTCACCAAGCTGCACGCCGGAGCCAAATTCTCCAACAAAGACTACCGCTTCTCGGGCGGCCTGCACGGCGTCGGCGTCTCGGTGGTCAACGCCCTCTCCATGCGCCTGGAAGTCGAAATCAAACGCGACGGCCAGCTCTACAGCATGGCCTTCGAGCACGGCGAAAAGGTCCAGCCCCTGACCGTCATCGGCAAAGTCGCCCAGAAGGCCAGCGGCAGCGCCATCCACTTCTGGCCCGCCCCCCAGTACTTCGACAACAACACCTTCTCGGTCTCACGCATCAAACACGTCCTGCGCGCCAAGGCCGTGCTCTGCCCGGGCCTGTTCGTCAGCTTCGAAGACAAGAACACCGGCGAAACGGTGAGCTGGCTCTTCGAAAGCGGCCTGAACGAATACCTGGTCCAGGGGCTCGGCGAGGCCCTTTTTATCCCCAACCCGCCCTTTACCGGCAACTACGAAGGCGCCCAGGAGCAAGTGGCCTGGGCCGCCGTCTGGTTGCCCGAGCCCGGCCCGGGCCTGGCCGAAAGCTACTGTAACCTGATCCCCACCACCCAGGGCGGCACCCACGTCAACGGCTTTCGCGCCGGGTTGCTGGCCGCCCTGCGCGAATTTTGCGACATCCACAAACTACTGCCGCGCGGCATCAAGATCGGCCCCGAGGATGTGTGGGACAACTGCGCCTACGTGCTCTCGGTCAAGCTCCAGGAGCCGCACTTCGCCGGCCAGACCAAGGAGCGCCTGGCCTCGCGCCATGCCGATTTCGTCGCCAACGTGCTCAAGGACAGCTTCAGCCTCTTTTTGAACCAGCACGTGGAGATCGGCCAGCAGCTGGCCGAACTGGCCATCGAAAAGGCCCGCCGGCGCCTGGATGCCTCCAAGAAGGTCACCCGCAAGCGCGCCACAGGCGGCCCGGTGCTGCCCGGCAAGCTGGCCGACTGCATTTCGGGCGATCCGGTCCAGGGCGAACTCTACCTGGTGGAGGGCGATTCGGCCGGCGGCTCGGCCAAGCAGGCCCGCAACCGGCAGTTCCAGGCCATCATGCCCCTGCGCGGCAAGATCAAGAACACCTGGGACGACAGCAGCGACACGGTGCTGTCGTCCAACGAGATCCACGACATTGCCGTTGCTCTGGGGGTCGAACCCGGCAGCGGGGACATCAGCGGCCTGCGTTATCACAAAATCTGCATCCTGGCCGACGCCGATTCCGACGGCCAGCACATCGCCACCCTGCTCTGCGCGCTCTTTTTGAAGCACTTCAAGCCGCTGGTGGATGCCGGGCACATCTTCGTGGCCCTGCCGCCCCTGTATCGCATCGACATCGGCAAGAAGATCTTCTACGCCCTGGACGAGTACGAGAAGAATGGGATCATCAAGAAGTATGCCGACGGCCGCGCCAAACCCATCATCCAGCGCTTCAAGGGCCTGGGGGAGATGAACCCGGACCAGTTGCGCGAAACGGCCATGGCGCCCGACACCCGGCGCCTGGTGTGCCTGGAAAGCACGGGCCAGGATGCCGAAGGCGTCGAGGCCATGATGACCATGCTGCTGGGCAAAAAGAGCATCGACCAGCGCAAGGCCTGGCTGGAAGCCAAGGGCAACCTGGCCGAAGAAGTCTAGATCATAAATGCCATCAGATAAAGGAACAGTTCCATGGCGGAGAACAACACCCTGACCGAAACGCTGCCCATCCACGTGTTCAGCGAGCAGTCCTATCTCAATTATGCCATGTACGTCATTATGGACCGCGCCCTGCCGTTCATCGGCGACGGCCTCAAGCCGGTGCACCGGCGCATCCTGTACGCCATGTCCGAGCTGGGGCTGAGCGCGCCGGCCAAGTTCAAGAAGGCCGCGCGCACGATCGGCGACGTGCTGGGCAAGTTCCATCCCCACGGCGACACGGCCTGTTACGAGGCCATGGTGCTCATGGCCCAATCCTTTTCCTACCGCTACCCGCTGGTGGAAGGCCAGGGCAACTGGGGCACGGTGGACGATCCCAAATCCTTTGCGGCCATGCGCTACACCGAGGCGCGCCTGTCGCCCTATGCCGAACTGCTGCTCTCCGAGCTGGGCATGGGCACCGTGCAGTGGGGCCCCAACTTCGACGGCACCTTGCAAGAGCCGCTGTTCATGCCGGCGCGCCTGCCCAACGTGCTGCTCAACGGCGCCAGCGGCATCGCGGTGGGCATGGCCACCAACATCCCCCCCCACAACATCACTGAAGTGGTGGGCGCCTGCGTGCATCTGCTGGACAACCCCGAAGCGACGGTGGAAGAACTGTGCGCGCACATCCAGGGGCCGGATTATCCCACCGGCGCCGAGATCATCACCCCCCCGCGGGATATTGTGGAGATCTACCGCACCGGCTTCGGCTCCATCCGCATGCGCGGCGTGTGGCAACGCGAAGAGAACGACATCGTCATCACCGCACTGCCCTTTCAGGTCTCGCCCACCAAGATCATCGAGCAGATCGCCCTGCAGATGCAGCAGAAGAAACTGCCCATGGTGGCCGATGTGCGCGACGAAGGCGACAGCGAAGCACCCGTGCGCATCGTCATCACCCCGCGCTCCAACCGGGTGGACGTGGACGACCTGATGTCCCATTTGTGCGCCACCAGCGACCTGGAAAACACCTACAAGGTCAACCTGAACATGATCGGCACCGAGCGCAAGCCCCAGGTCAAAGGGTTGCGCCAGCTCCTCGGCGAGTGGCTGGCCTTCCGCAAGCAGACCGTCACGCGGCGCCTGACGCACCGCCTGGAGCAGGTGCTGGACCGCCTGCACGTGCTCGAAGGCCTGCTCGTCGCTTATCTAAATCTAGACGAGATCATCCGCATCATCCGCACCAGCGACGATCCCAAGCCCGAGCTGATGCGAGCCTTTGCGATCAGCGACCGCCAGGCCGAGGCGATCCTGCAGATCCGGTTGCGCCAACTGGCCAAGCTGGAAGAGCAGCGCTTGAAGAAGGAGCAAAAAGAGCTGGCCGCCGAAAAGGAGTCCATCGAAAAACTGCTCTCTTCTCCAACGCGCCTGAAGAATCTGATTAAAAAGGAACTCACCGAAGATGCCGCTAAGTTCGCCGACCCCCGGCGTACGCGCATCGTGGCGCGCACCGAAGCCCGGGCCATCTCCAGAACCGAGCTGGCGCCGGTGGAGCCGGTGACCGTGATCCTCTCCAAGATGGGCTGGGTGCGCACGGCCAAGGGCCACGACATCCAGGCGGCCGAGCTGCTCTACAAGGCCGGCGACGAATTCCTGGCCGCGGCCCTGGGCCGCAGCAACCAACCGGCGACGTTCATGGACTCCAACGGCCGCACCTATGCGGCCGATCCCAACGAATTTCCCACGGCGCGCAGTTACGGGGTGCCCTTGACCGGGTCGTTTGCCATTGAGGCCCAGGCGCATGTCCTCTCGGTAACCATGGGCGAGCCCGAGCAGCCCTTGCTCATTGCCAGCACGGCGGGCTATGGATTTATCACCGAGCTTGCGCAGATGCACACGCGCAACACCAAGGGCAAGGCCTTTTTGAGCTTACCGGAAAATGCCGTGCCGCTGACGCCCATAGCCATCGATCCGGCCGCCGAAGATCCGCATCTGGTGGCCGTGACCCTGCAGGGCCGCATGCTGGTCTTTCCCCTGGGCGAACTGCCGCACCTGCCCCGGGGCAAGGGCAATAAGATCATCAACGTGCTGACCAAGGATTTGAAGGCCGGCGAGGACGCCCTGGCCCTCCTGCGAATCGTAACGCCCCGCCAGAAGTTGACGGTGATTGCCGGCAAGCGCAGTTTTAGCATGACCTTCAATGTGGTGCGCGAATTCATCGCCGAACGCGGCAAGCGCGGCAAAAAGCTGCCCAGGGGCTTTCAGCGGGTGTCCGACCTGATGGTCGAAAACTCGGAAGAAGTACGCCCCAAGCAAGAGGCGCCATAAAGAGGGAAGAGTTTCCCGCCATGCGGGCGGGAAGGCACGACGGGAAACTCGGGGAGGGACATCAGTTGGGCAGGTACCTCAAGCCGATGGCGTAATTGTGATGACCCTTACCATCCAGCGGTTTCGACCATTTGACTTCGGCCAGGGAAAACGATCGAAACCCTTCGGGCAGTATCGGCAGATTCTCTTCCAGGTTCCGAACGGTGGCCTTGATCATCACAATGCTGCCGTCCTGAATCTTCTGATCCAGTTCGATGCAAGTCCCCTTGCAGGAACAATCCAGCATCTTGCCCTTCAGAACCGGGCTGTTGGCGATCAAGCTGCGGCAAGCCACGGAAATCTTGACCCCATCGCGAAGTAAATTTCTATTCTCCATGCAAAGATATCCTGTTCGGTTATTGAAGAGGTTGGCTCTCTAATTCTCCCATTGCCTGGGATTGATTGGCGGAATCGACCGGCAAACCGATCGACAACAACATTTCCTTGAGATGCAGCATGCGAAAAGGTTTGAACAGCCATCCATCGATATACGGATCATTCGTATGCTGGGCCACGGCGGCCTGGCAATGACCGGTCATGATCACAACGCGCGGCACGGCAAAGATGGCTTTGGCCTTCTGGCCCAATTGATAGCCGTCGATCACCGGCATGGCATAATCGGTCAGGATAAGATCCCAAGCCGAATCCTTCAGCAACGCAAGCGCCTCGACGCCCCCTCCGGCCATGTGGGTCGTAAAGCCCAAGTTTTTCAGCATACCGCCCGTGCATTGGAGCACAATCGGGTCGTCATCCACGACCAGGGCGGCCAAGCCGCCGGAGCGCTTTGGCACGCAGCCGATTTTCGAATTCATGTTTTGGGAACGAACAGCGCTTTGATGGGAGACGGATAAGCAACCGATCATCTTCATGTCCTTTTTCCGAAGGTCATGCCACAGGTTCAGCTTTCGGCAAAATTGCTCTTAAACCGGCCTGTAAAGACGATTCGGGCATGGGACCTGCGCAGGGATTTAAGCCGCAGGATCAGCACATCCAGTCCAAAGACATCGATGCTTTTCAAGCCTTCGGTATCGATTTCCACCTGGGGATAGCGTGCGTCGTATTTATTGAGCATATTGGCCAGTTCATGGGCGGAGGTGCCGTCGAAATCGCCCCTCAATTGAATCCGGACCGAACGATTGTTTTCTTCCTTGGAAAGAATCCTGAAGTTTTTGGCCATCGTTCCCTCCACGGGTTGGCAAAACATTTGGCAAGATCGAATTTAAGAGCAAAAGCCGGGCCACCCCCGGAAGAAATGCACAAAAGCTGGAGATCGCTGATTTGCCTAAAAATTCAGCGATACTTAACAATCTAACGATTCATGAGGCTTTTCGGCTGGTGTCGAATTCTTTTACAAGTCGGAAAAGGATAGATCTCGCGGTCGTTTATCGAACCAGGGCCTGGCCTTTTCCAGTTGGGCGGCCAGCCTGAAGAGCGTGGCCTCGTCGCCGAAGCGGGCAATGAATTGGACGCCGATGGGCAGTCCGTCCGCGGTCCAGTGCAGGGGGACGGACATGGCGGGCAGGCCGGTTACATTGGCGAGTTGGGTGAAAGGGGTCTTGGCCAGGCTCTCGATGGCGATTTTGTCGGGGATGCCCGACTGCCGCATCAACCGTCCCAGGCGCAGGGTATTGGCGACCCGCATGGCGATCTGTTCGGCCGGCTTGGGTTTAAGCTCCCCGATGGCCACCGGCGGAAAGGCCGTGGTGGGGGTCAGGTAAAGGTCGTGCTCGGTCAGGAAGCTCCCCATGCTGCGCGCAAAGGTGTTCCATTGCCGGATAGCCGACACGAACTCGCCGGCGCTGAAGGCCCGGCCCAGGAGACTCAAGGCCCAGGTCGTGTCTTCCACATCGCCCGGCCGCGCCTTTCTTCCCAGATACCGGCCGATCTCGGCCACATCCGCGGCGGTTTCACCCATGTACATGGTGAAGTAGCTCTTTGCCAGGGCCACGCCGTCGATCCGCGGCTCGGCCTCCAGGACGGTATGGCCGAGGCCCTGGAGCAGCCCGGCGGCATCCGCCACCGCCTGGACGCATTCGGGGTGCATCTCTTTTCCCAGGGGGGAGCGGCGGGTGAAGGCGATCCGGAGCGAGCCCGGATCGCGTCCGATCTCCTGGGCATAAGGCCGCTCCGGCTTGGGGATCGCGCAGTAGGCCCCGACATCCGCGCCGTTGGTGGCATCCAGCATGGCGGCGCTATCGCGCACGCTGCGGGTCAGCACGTGTTCCACGACCGCACCCTGCCAGATCTGGCCGTAAGCGGGTCCGGCCGGGGTGCGAAAGCGGGTGGGTTTAAGGCCGAAGAGGCCGCAGTAGGCGGCCGGGATACGGATGGAGCCGCCGCCGTCCCCGCCCGAGGCCATCGGCACCATGCCGGCCGCCACGGCCGCGGCTGAGCCGCCGCTGGAGCCGCCCGGCGTGTGCCTTGGATTCCAGGGGTTGCGGGTGGGGCCATGCAGCTCAGGCTCAGTGACGCCCATGAGGCCGAACTCCGGGGTGTTGGTCTTGCCCAGCACGATCAGTCCCGCGGCCTTGTACCGCCGCATGAGTTCGCTATCGAAGGCGGGCACATAATTTTTATAGGCCTTGCACCCCATGGTCAGCGGCACACCGCCATAAGCCGACAACAGGTCCTTGACCAGGAACGGCACCCCGGCAAAGGGAGCTTCCGCCAACGGGCCTTTGGCCGCCGCCCGGGCCTGATCGAACAGGGTAAGGATCACGGCGTTGAGCTGGGGATTGGCCCTTTCGATACGGGCGATCGCCTCTTCGCAGAGTTCCGCGGGGCTGATCTCGTGGTTGCGTACCAGCTCGGCCAGACCGAGCGCATCGTATTGGTCATATTCAGGAAAACCCGCCATACCGATTCCTCCTTCGATCAATAACCAGTGTCCATAAAGGGATAGCCCGCAAGGCCGCGCTCACTGCGACCGATGCCGGAACATCCAGGCCGCCGCCGGCAGGGTCACGCAGGCGATGAGCAGCAAGGGCCACAACTGGGGCCAGATCATGGGAACGCCGGCGCCCTCCAGAAAGATTTCGCGCAAGGCCCGGATGATGTAGCGCACCGGGTTGAGATAGGTGCCGATCTGGAGCCAGTGGGGCATGTTCTCGATGGGCGTGGTGAACCCCGAGAGAATGACCGCCGGCATCATGAAGACAAACGAGCCCAGCAGGGCCTGCTGCATGGTCATGGACAGGGACGAGACCAGCAATCCCACGCCCACGATGGTGAGGATGAAACAGGCCAGGGCGAGCATCAGGGCCGTGATGGTGCCCCTGAAAGGAACTTCGAACCACCAGACCGCCCCGACGGAAAAGAGCAGGGCATCGAGGAAGCCGAACAGCATCCCGGGAACGGACTTGCCGACGAGAATCTCGCCGGGCCGGAAAGGGGCCACCAACAGTTGGTCGAAGGTGCCGAACTCGCGTTCCCGGGCAATGGACAGCCCGGTGACGATCATGACGATCACCATGCTGATGACGCCGCCCAGTCCGGAGACGATGAACCAGCGGCTCTGCAAATTGGCATTGTACCAGGCCCGCTCCTCCAGCAGGACGCCGCCGGCACCGGCCGAGCCCCCGGCCGCCAGATCGCGATTGAACTGCTCCAAAATGGTACCGATGTAGCCCAGGGCGATCAGGGCCGCATTGGAATTGCGGCCGTCCAGGATCACCTGAACGGTGGTGGGCACACCGATATGAATATCGCGGCTGAAGGCCGGGCCGATGTGCACCACCAGCTTTGCCAGTTGACGGTCGATGACCGTGGCGATCTCTTCGTCCGAAGAAAGGGTTTGGACGCATTCGAAATTCTCCGAACCGTGCAGGCGGGCCAGAAGATCCCTGGACTCGGACGAGCGGTCTTCGTCCAACACCGCGTAGCGCACATTCTTGACATCGAAGGTGGCGGCGTAGCCGAAAATGAAGAACTGAATCAACGGCGGGCCGATGAGGACCATGCGGCTGCGGGGGTCCTTGAAAATCGAGGCGAACTCTTTGCGGATCAGGGCCGATATGCGGCGCAGCGTGGCAAGCATGTCAACCATCCAGCCGTTTGGTGATGTTGCGATAGGCCAGGGCGATGAAGAGCGTGGCCATCGAGGCCAGGGCCAGGGCATTGGGCAGTAGCAAAGGCCATACGTTGCCGGTCATGAACAGGGTGTGGCTGATGGTGACGAAGTACTTGGCCGGCAGAATGTAGCTGATGATCTGAATGAACCGCGGGGTGCTGTCCAGGTCGAACAGCAACCCGGAAAGAAAGAGAGCCGGCAGATATCCGGCCACGATGGAGATCTGGGCGGCCACGAACTGGACGCGGATGACGGCCGAGATCAGCAGCCCGAAGCCCAGGGAGGCCAGCATGAAGAGCGAACTCAAGAAAAGCAGCGCCAGGATCGAGCCGCGAAACGGAACGCCGAACAAAAAGATGCCGACCACCACGGAGAGCACCATGCCCAGCATGCCCAGCACGTAGTACGGCAGTACTTTGCCCAGCAGCAGATCGATGCGCCGCAGGGGCGTGACCAGGATGGCTTCCATGGTGCCGCGCTCCCACTCCCGGGCCACCACCAGGGCGGTGAGCAGGATGCCCGTCAGGGTCATGATCAGGGTGATCAGGCCCGGTACCAGATAGTTGCGGCTGATGGACGATTCGTTGAACCAGACCCGCTGGGTCACGGTCGCGGCCGGACGGAGGGCGGGTTCGCCCCGGGCCTGGCGCACTTCGGTCCATTTCTGGAGAATCCCGTGGGAGTATCCCTGGATCAGGCGCGCCCGATTGGCATCCACGCCATTGATGATGATCTGCACTTTCGCCGTGCGGCCAGCAAGCAGATCGGCGGCAAAGCCTTGGGGGATATGCACGATGCCTTCCACCCGGCGTTGGGTCATCCACCGCTCGGCCTCGATGATCGATTTGGCGTAGTGCGTATGGAAGTAAATCGACAGATCGTAACGGGCCGCGAAGTCCCGGGCCTCGGGGCCGGGATCGTCCAGCACGACGGCCAGGGGCACATCTTCGGCATCCAGCGATACCCCGTAACCGAAAATGAAGAGCAGCACCATGGGCAGAAAGATAGCCAGTGCAATGCTGCTGGGATCGCGGTAAATCTGCAGCACCTCCTTGCGCAGGAAGCCACGCATGCGCATGAGGAAAAGGGCGGATCGACTCATGGGGAATCTCCCTTTCCATTGTCCGCGGCATGCCCCCCGGGGATCACCTCGCCCAGGGCCAGGGCGACAAAAGCGTCTTCGATGGTGGGGTCGGGACGATCGGGGGTGCGCACCAACTTGCGAATCTCGGCCGGGGTACCCATGGCCAGGCTCGCCCCCTGGGACATGATCAGCATGCGGTCGCAGTATTCGGACTCTTCCATGAAATGGGTGGTGACCACCACGGTGACCCCCTGTTCGGCAAATCCGTTAATGCGCAGCCAGAACTCGCGCCGGGCCAGCGGGTCCACGCCGGAGGTGGGCTCGTCCAGGAAGATGATATCCGGCTCGTGCAACAGCGCCGCCGCCATGGCCAGACGCTGCTTGTAGCCGCCGGGCAGTTGCCCGGCAGGTGTAGCGCGCCAGCGCGCCAGGTCGAACTCGGCATCGGCCCAGGCCAGGCGTTCCCGGAGCTTGGGGTCGCCCAGGCCATAGGCCCGGCCGTAGAAGGTCAGGTTTTCGGCGACACTGAGCTGGCCATAGAGCGAAAACTGCTGGGCCATATAGCCCAGGTGGGCCCGGGCCTGGGCGCCGGAGCGGCGCAGATCGTGCCCGGCCACGCGGATTTCGCCGCCGCTGGCGCTGAGCAGACCGCACAGCATGCGAAAGGTAGTGCTTTTGCCGGCCCCGTTGGGGCCCAGCAATCCGAAGATTTCGCCGCGCCGCACCTCGAAGCTGAGATGCTTGACCGCTTCGAATGCGCCGAACCATTTCTCCAGCCCGCGGGTCTGAACCACCACTTCGTCCTGGGGCAACCCCTTTCGGACGGCGGGGTGCGGGTCGATTTGAAAGTGCCCCTGGCGGCGCGGGATCAGGGCCATGAAGGCATCTTCGAACTGGGGCAAGGCCTCCCGGATATGGGGTCGCCACGCCGCGGGCAACGTCTCGGCCACCTGCGCCCCCCATCCATGTTCCGTGACCACGCGCACCCGGCCGGAGCGGATGGTGGCGTCTATGATACCCTTTTGGCCGGCCATGTGGTTCTGGATCTGTCGCGGCTTGACATCGGCCGGCGGTGTGATCAGGAACACGCGCCCGCGGATTCGATCCTTGAACTTCTGGGGCGCGCCTTCATCGAGGTTCCGGCCTTCGTGCAGCAGCACCACATGCTGGCAGCGCTCGGCTTCGTCCAGGTAGGCGGTGGAGAGCAATACGCCGATGCCCTCTTTTTCCACCAATGCGTATACGATCTTCCACAACTCCCGGCGCGACACCGGATCGACCCCCACCGTAGGCTCATCCAGCAGCAACATGCGCGGCGACTTGATCAAGGCGCAGGCCAGTCCCAATTTCTGCTTCATGCCGCCCGAAAGCGCACCCGCCCGGCGCCGGGTAAAGGCCGTCAGATCGGTCATGCGCAGGAGCCGCTGGAAACGCTCCGGCCGCTCGGCCATGGGCACGCCTTGCAGGTCGGCATAGAGCGTCATGTTCTCGTCCACGCTCAGATCCTGGTACAAGCCGAATTTTTGCGGCATATAGCCGACCCGGCGCTGAATTTCGATGGCCTCTTTGGCGCTGTCCAACCCCAGGACCGTTACCGTGCCGCTGGTGGGGAGCAGCAGACCGGCCGCCGTGCGGATCAGCGTGGTTTTGCCGGCGCCGTCCGCGCCCACCAGGCCGGTGACCCGGCCGGCGTGGGCCTCCAGGCTGACATCGTCCAGGGCCCATTGGGCCGGCGCCCCCTTTTTGGTGACAAAGGATTTACACAGGTGCCGCACCACCAGCACGATGTCGCTTTTCGCGGCTTGGTCGTCCGCCGTCCCAAGGCCCATGCGATTTACTCCTTGACCGGCGGGGCGTCTTTTTTCGCTGCGGGTTGGCCCGGGGGAGCACCGGGCATGGCGGCAAGATCCACGGTGACGGTCACCGGCATCCCCAGGCGCAGCCGATTCCGGGGATCGTGGGCAAAGACCCGCGCTTCGTAGACCAGCTTGGTGCGCAGGTCCGTGGTCTCCACGCTCTTGGGGGTGAATTCGGCCACCGGCGAGATGAAGCCGATCCAGCCTTCAAACCGCTGATCCGGAAAGGAGTCGCTCTGGATCAGGGCTTTCATGCCCAGGGCGATGCGCCCCAGATCGGGTTCCGGCACATAGGCCCGCACCCATTTCGGATCGGTCAGGGCCAGGGTGAAGACCGGCCGGGTTGGGCCGGCCATTTCGCCCGGCTCCAGAAGCCGGTTTTGGATCACGCCGTCGGCCGGGGATTTCAGGACCATGTCGTCCAGGCGAATTTTCAAGAGCGCCAGGCCGGCATTGGCCGCCTGCAACTGGTTGCGCGCCTCGGCGATATCCTCCTTGCGCGGGCCTTCCAGGGCCAGGTTGAGCGCCTTGGTTTTGACTTCGAGCTGGGATTTGGCCACGGCCAGTTGGGTGCGGGCATTGTCCAGGTCCTGTTCGCTGGTGACGCCGCCGCTGGAAGTCTTTTGCAGACGCTGGTAGGTTTGCTCGGCATTGGCCACGGTGGTCCTGGCGGCCGCCGCTTCGGCCCGGGCCTGGTCGATCTGCTGAATGCGAGTTCCGGCTTCGAGGCGGTTAACCACCTCCTGCAGGGCGTCGGCCTGGGATTGGGCCTGGTCCGTTTGGGCTTCCAGGCGCTGGGTCTGCAACGTCGCCAGGGTCTGTCCGGCAGTAACAGGATCGCCCTCTTCCACCAGCACTTGGGCAATACGTTCCTGCTCGAAGAACGCCAATTGCGCGGTACGGATATCCACGTTGCCGTACAGGTTCAGATGGGTTTTAGCGTTTTTTTCTTCGACGTTCAGAAAGTGCCGGAGGGTCAGGGTGCCGATGCCGATCAGCACAAGCATCGGCAGGATGATTCTCAGTTTGCGTTTCATCGGTTTGCTCAGCCACCTTTCGTATCCATGACGGTTTGCGCTTTGGCCGGCCGCTTCAGTGACATCACGATCCCGCGCAGGCGTTTTAGCCCGAAAACGTAAGTGCTGCATTGCAAGTTGCGCAATATTTCACAGTTATCTCTGACTTTCAACTGCCGTCCCGCCATTCCACCAATTCAAAACGTCCTTCACGTCGCCCACCCAAACCACACATCTTGGCTTGACAAAATTTGCCGGGCCATTTAATTAGCAAAACTAATAATTAGAGTGCCTAACTAATTGAGAGCGCCATGGCCGAAGACACCTTATTAAAGCAGGCCCAGTACCTCTTCACCACCAGCCGTCTCATCCGCAGCCATATTTCCAAGATCAACGCCGACCGAGTCAAAAACAGTCCGGTCGGCACCGCTTATCAGAATCTGACCATGGCGCAGCATGCCGCCATCATGATCATCGACGCGCGCGGGCCATCGACGATCAAAGCTCTGGCCGAGGCGCTCGGCATCTCGGCCCCCTCGGCATCGGCCATGGTGGACAAGCTTGTCTCAAAGGGCGTTCTCGATAGGGAACAAAGCCAACAGGACCGCCGCGAGGTTCGGGTGAGCATATCGGCGGCTTCCGCTAAAAAAATCGAAATGCTCAAGCAGCTTGCCTTGGAAGCGTATGTGGACCTGATTCGCAAAGCAGGCCCCCAAACCGTGCGCAAGTGGTGCGAAGTCGCCGAGGCGATCCAGGCAGTGGTCGAAACCGACTTGGGGATTCGGCCGGCCAAAAACGACACGGGTGGAGATAACCAGGGCGCCTAAAACTTGCGCCGATCAAAACGAACGAGGTGCGTCCGTGAAAAGGAAATGGATGATTCTCACTGGGTTGGGCATTGGGCTGCTCCTGGCTTCGTGGGCCGCTTCCGGCGGAGGAGAAAACCACGATGGCCAGACCTACCGCCTGGCCCCGGTCACACAGGGCAGCATCAAGGCCACGGTCTCTTCCACCGGCACCTTGAACCCGCTGAACACGGTCAAGGTGGGCAGCCAGGTCTCGGGCATTATCAAGGCACTTTCCGTGGATTTCAACTCGGCCGTGCATCGGGATCAGGTCATCGCCTTGATCGATCCGGCCTTTTACGAAGCCCAGGTCGAGCAGGCCAGGGCGCAGGTGCTCATGGCCCGGGCCCAGCACGAAGAGAACCAGAAAAATATTCTGACGGCCGAAGCGGCCGTGGAAAGTGCCGTGGCCCAGCTCAACTCGGCCAAGGCCACCCAGCACGAAGCCGAACTGAAATTTCAACGTTTCCAAAGCCTCGACAAAGAAAAGGTCATCGCCAAGGCCGACCTGGATGCGGCCCTGGCCAGAAGAGACAATGCCCAGGGCGCCCTGGAGGTGGCCCAGGCCCAGGTCAAAAGCGCCCGGGCCAACCTCAATCGCGCCCTTGCCCAGAATCAAGGCTCCAAGGCCTCGATCGCCCAGCGGGAGGCGGCCCTGCACCTGGCCGAAATTCAGCTCAACTACTGCACCATTACCTCGCCCATCGAAGGCATCGTGATTTCCCGGCACGTGGATGTGGGCCAGACCGTGGCGGCCAGCCTGCAGTCGCCCACCCTGTTTACCATTGCTGAAGACCTGGCCCGCATGCAGGTCGAAGCGGACGTGAGCGAGGCCGATGTCGGACAGATTCAGGCCGGGCAGCCGGTAGAATTCACGGTAGATGCTTTTCCGGAGCAAAAGTTCAAGGCCGAGGTGCGGCAGGTACGCAACGCCGCCAGCAACGTGCAGAATGTCGTCACCTACACCATCGTGGCCGATGTCCAGAACGATTCCCTGCAACTGCGGCCCGGCATGACCGCCAACGTCACCATCGTAACGGCCGAGGTCGGCGACGTGCTCAAGGTGCCCAACGCCGCCCTGCGCTTCAAGCCGGCCAACGAAAGCCAGGATACCAGCGACCGGAGCAGGATACCGATCCGCGAACGCCCCAGCTTCAAGAAGGCGGTGCAGGACATCGGACTGGATGCGGCCCAGACCGATCAACTGGAAAGCTTTGTCAAAAACGCCGGCGTCAAGCTCAAGGCCGCCTATGCCCTGCCCGAGGAGCAAAGGGACATCCCTTCGGCCTGGAAGAATTTCTACACCGAAATCAACCGCAACCTCTACGGCATCCTGCACAGCGATCAGCACGAGAAGTTCAACACCTATATCGCCGAACTCAAGGCCTCCTTCGAGAAGCGCAAAAGCAATAAAAAGATACGGCCGGCCGAAATCTATGTGCTGAATGAAGCGGGCCGGCCCGAAGTCCGAAACATTCTGGCCGGCGTCACCGACGACGCCCAGACCCAGATCATGACCGAAGAGCTCAAGGCCGGCGACAGCGTGGTCATTGGCATCGCCCTTGACGGGGATCCCGCCAAAAAAGAAAAAACCAATTTCTTCTCCACCCTCATGAGGAGGTAGGCGTGGCCAAGGATCTCCCGGTCATTCGGTTTCGCGGCGCCTGCAAAAGCTATCCCATGGCGGGTGAAACGGTGCAGGCCTTAAGGGGCGTGGATGTGGATATCCATGCCGGAGAGTTTGTGGCCATCATGGGGCCGTCGGGTTCCGGCAAGTCCACCCTCATGCATATCGCCGGGCTGCTGGACAGCCTGAGCGGCGGGCGATACGAACTCGAAGGCGAAGATGTTTCGGCCATCTCCAGAAGAAATCGCGCCGACATCCGCAATCGAAAAATCGGATTTATCTTCCAGAGCTTCAATCTGCTCTCGCGTTGCAGCGCCGTGGAGAACGTGGAACTGCCCATGCTCTATCACCGGCCGGCCATTGCCGATTGGCGCGAAAGAGCCATGCAGGCGCTGCGCAGCGTGGGCATGGAAAGCCGGGCGGCCCATTTGCCGACCCAACTGTCCGGCGGTCAGCAGCAGCGCGTGGCCATTGCCCGCGCCCTGGTCAACCGGCCGGCCCTGATTCTGGCCGACGAGCCCACCGGCAATCTCGACAGCCGCACCGGCCGGGAGATCATGGAGCTGCTCGAATCGTTGAATACCGAGGGGATTACCCTCATCCTGGTTACCCACGATCCTGAAGTGGGACAAGCGGCGCATCGCCGCATCCGTTTGCGGGACGGCATGATCGAGGCCGACGAGGTGAATTGAGATGCACATCTGGTGGACCATCGTGCGGCTGGCCGTGCGGGCTTTGATGGCTTACAAGGTCAGGAGCTTGTTGACCATGCTGGGGATCATCATCGGCATCGGCTCGGTGATCGTCATGATCAGTGTGGGCCGGGGCGCCAATGCCAGCATTCAGGATCAGATCCACAGCCTTGGCGCCAACATGCTGATGATCTTTTCCGGCACGGTCAAAAGCGGCGGAGTACAATCGGGCTATGGCACCAAACCCACTTTGACCATCGGCGATGCGGAGGCCATTGCCCGGGACTGCCCCGCCGTGCTGAGGGTATCCCATGCCACCATCCAGCCGGAGCAGATCGTGGCCGGCAAGAAGAATTGGGGTGCCAGGGTCTACGGCACCACCGACACCTACGCCGTGGTTCGGGACTGGCCCCTGCGCAGCGGTGAATTCCTGAACGAGCAGCAGGTGCGGTCGGCGGCCAATGTGGTGGTCTTGGGGTCGGCCGTACACGAAAACCTGTTTGAACCCGGCGAGGAGGTGGTCGGGCAGACCATTCGCATCAAAAACGCCCCCTTTCGCATTATCGGCGTGCTGCAGCCCAAAGGCCGCACGCCCAGCGGACAGGATCAGGACGACGCCGTGTTTATCCCCCACACCACCATGGAACGCAAAATCGCCGGAGGACGGCTGCCCGGGCTGGTCCATTTCATCTTGGTCTCGGCCCAGACCGGGGAGCTGGTGGCCCAGGCCAAACGCGAAGCGGAAGAACTGCTGCGACAACGGCACCGGATCGCGCCCGGCGCCGAAGACGATTTTACGGTGCGCACCCTGGACGAGTTCGCGGACATGGCCGGCAAAACCACCGACATCATGACCTATCTGCTGACGGCGGTGGCCGCCATCAGCCTGCTGGTGGGCGGCATCGGCATCATGAATATCATGCTGGTATCGGTCACCGAGCGCACCCGCGAGATCGGCATCCGCATGGCCCTGGGGGCCAGGGAGGGCGACGTGCTGATTCAATTCCTGGTCGAAGCCATGGTCATCAGCATTGCCGGCGGCATCATCGGCACCCTGCTCGGCATTACCGCCGCCAAGGTCATCGCCCAATTGGCCGGCTGGATGGCCATCATCTCCCTCGACTCGATCCTGATGGCCACGATCTTCTCGGCCATGGTGGGTATTTTCTTCGGTTTCTACCCGGCCCGCAAAGCGGCCGGCCTCGACCCGATCCAAGCGCTGCGACACGAATAGAAGCAGTGTGCGTCGCCTGATAATGATACGCTCGGCACGGTTACATCGCGCGCATCTGTCTTCGCTAAACCTGGCCGCCTTCGTCCAGAACCCGTCTCACGGTCCGCGACATTTCCATAAGGGTGATCGGCTTCATCAGAATTTCTTTGATCCCGGTCGCTTTGGCTTTTCCACGGCCCAGCCTTTCGCTAAACCCGGTGCAAATGATGATGGGGATGTCCGGTTGGATTGCAATCAGTTCTTTCGCCAATTGTTCGCCCGTCATATTCGGCATCGCCATGTCGGTAATCACCAAGTCGTAGCCCTGCGGATTGGCCCTGAACGCCTCCAGGGCATCCACGCTGCTCAATCGGGTGGTGACCTGGTAGCCGAGACGGGCGAACATTTGTCCTTCCAGCTCGGCAATCATTTTCTCGTCGTCGACCAGCAAAATTCGTTCATGGCCGGTTGGAAAACCGCTCGCTCTTTCGGGCGAAGCCGCTTGGGCCGAATCCTCTGTCAGGGGCAAGTAAACATGGAAATCCGTTCCTTTTCCCACTTCGCTAAAAACCTTGATCTCGCCCTGGTGTTCCTTGACGATCCCATATACTACGGCAAGCCCGAGGCCCGTGCCCTTGCCCTGCTCCTTGGTAGTAAAATAGGGCTCAAAGATCTTGCCCATAATAGCCGCGTCTATGCCGCAGCCCGTATCGGACACGGACAGCCGGGCGTATCGCCCCGGTGCCAGTGCGGCCTCCGCCGACGCATCTTTTTCCAACTTTTCTTCCCGTAAGCCGATCGATAGCCGCCCGCCGGTCTTCTCCATGGCGTGAAAGGCGTTGATGATCAAATTCATGGCAATTTGATGCAATTGGGTGGGGTCAGCCATGATATGGGCGCAATCTTTTTGAATGTCTTGGACGATCTCGATGTTGGAAGGGATGGTCGACCGGCTCAGCTTGATTACTTCTTTAAGTATCGTCTGAATCCGAATGGGCGTTGATTTAGGTTCCGATTGACGGCTGAAGAAAAGAATCTGTTGAACGAGTTCCTTGGCCCTCAGGCCCGAAGAATAAATCCCATCCACATATCGCCGCTGCGGGCTTCCGGCGGGCAGATCCTGCGAGAGCAACTCGCTATACCCGATCATGGGATGCAGGATATTGTTAAAGTCATGGGCGATCCCGCCGGCCAAAGCGCCGATGGCCTCCATCTTCTGGGATTGGGTGAGCCTGGCTTCCAGCCGCATCTTTTCTTCTGCGGCCTTTTTCTGCTCGGTGATGTCGCGCAGGATCGCGACGATGAAATGTTCGCCCTTTTTATCCGCGTAGAGGGTTTTTTTGGTCACAATGGTGTGGACGCCGCCCTGGGCGTCGGTAAAGGATGCTTCACTGATGTTCTCCTTGCCGCTGTTCAGGGCAAGTTCGTCCGTGGCCCAGAAGACATCGGCTTCGTCCGGTGCAAAGAAGTCATGCTCGGTTTTTCCCAGCAGCTCTTCGCGGGCGTGTCCGACGAAGGCGCACATGGCATTGTTTACCAGCACCCACCGATGCCCCCGGTCTTTGACAAACATCGGATCGGCCACGGCATTGATGATCTCGTCCAGATAGTTCCGCGACTCCGCAAGGGCCTCTTCGGCATGTTTGCGGTCGCTGGCATCCATGAGGAACCCCTCGATCCATGCTGGCAGCCCATCGTCGCCGTTCACCATGCGGGCGCTAATGGAGGCCCATATCTTCTCCCCATCCTTGCGGTAGAGCTGGATTTCAAAGCGGTGAGCTGTACGGTTTTTTAAAATTTGAGCAAGCAACCTGCCCCGGTCATTCGGGTTGAGGTAGAGATGCTGCCGGACATTGGTCAGTTCTTCGGCCGAATCGTGCCCCAGAATGCGGGCCAAGGCCGGATTCGCGTTGAGGATGCGGCCTTCAAGGGTAATTTGAAAAACCCCTTCGATGGCGTTTTCGAAGATCCCCCGATATTTCTCCTCGCTTTTGCGCAACCCCTCGATGGAGTGCCGGAGCTTCCCGGTCATGAGATTGAAGGTGCGGGCCAGGCTGCCGATCTCGTCGTGGGACTGCACGTCAACCACCTGATCCAGGTCGCCCTGGATGATCCTTTCAGCCACTTCGGTCATGTGGCGTACGGGCCGTGTGATGGTCCAGGCGATGATACTTCCGATCATCCCGACGATGAGAATGATAATGATGCCCGCCAAACCCATAACGCGGGTCATCCGGAGCCGCCCCGTGTCGAGCAAGCCGCGGTAAGTCAAAAGCTCGGCCTCGTTCACGCTCGTTCCGATGACCCAGTTCCAGGGCGCATAATAGGCCAGGCGGGCGATTTTCCAGTGGGCCTCTGTGTCGCCCGGATTCTGCCAGCGATATCGAACGGTCGTCATCTCTCCAGGTTTGAGCAAGGTCGCCTTCTCGATGATCTCTTGAATCACGTGGTGATCGTCACTATCCGTGACCGACCAGATATTTTCGCCGTCCCGCTTGCCGTTCTGCGAGATCACATACCGTCCGCGGTCTTCGCCTTTGCCGCTGAGGACATAGACATAGCCTGTCCGGCCCACCCTGGTCTGCAGGATGGCTTGTCTCACCCGGGACTCCGGGACCTCCTGTTTGATGCCGACATAAAGCATGCCCACCAGGCTGCCGGTGATATCCCAGATCGGTTCATACGCCGTAAGGTACCAGGCGTTCACCACATAGGCGCGGCCATGGTAGGTTTGGCCTTTTAGAATCGCTGAAATAACTGGATTCTCCGTGCCGTCGGGATTGACCGATGGGATATAGGTGCCAATGGCCCTTTGATTGGCGGCTGTCCTGACGGTGGTGGCGACCCGCAGCATGTCGCCCCTGGCATTCATCCGCTGGAAGATAGTAGCGGTTTCCCCGACCAAACGGGTGACTTCATCGACGATCGGGGTCTTAATGGCCAGGTCCATGTTCTGACCCAACCAGGTCTGTCCGATCAGGAACTTGGGCAGCTTGAGATCTTGGGATTCCTTATTGAACTGGTTCACGGCCTTCCAACCGACCGTCTCTTTCGCCAATTGGACGCGGCCCGCTCCGGTCAAAAAGTGCCTGGCCACATTGAGGTTGTAGTCCACCTGCAACTGGACAGCCTCGTTCTCGGTGCGCACCAGGTTGTAAACCCCTTGCGTGATATGATCGAGGTCGGCATCGATTAAAGCGTCCACCTCTTGCCTGGCCAATTGGTTGTATTCGCCGCTCTGCCACACAGCGATCAGCACGAGCGCGATGGCCGTAATCAGCACGCTGCTCGCCCCCATGAGGGCCACCTTGGCATTCAGCTTCATGTTTTTACAGGACCTTCCCCCTCAATCTTTTCAGTCATAGAGATATATCGCCAAATTCAAAGAAATCATAAGCTGCAAGCAGCGCATCCCAATTCTCCCACACGCGGTCAAACCATAAAAAAAGGGGGAAGCAGCATGAGCGCTGCAACCCCCCCTTAATTCTGATGGTACGCCCGGCCCGATTCGAACGGGCGACCTACGGATTCGAAGTCCGGTGCTCTATCCAGCTGAGCTACGGGCGCGTACGCAAAAACGATAAGACCATTGCGGCAATGATCCGACAATGGTCTATTTTTATCGATGGGGTGAGTGATGGGGCTTGAACCCACGACACCCAGGGCCACAACCTGGTGCTCTGCCAACTGAGCTACACCCACCATGAGAAAGCGCAACTGATATCAAAAAGGACGGGGGGGCGCAAGCGCAAATATGGAATCATCGAGCGCCGTCTCAGCGCTTGACACCTTCGACCCTTTGCTCCTATGGATGATTAGCGGACAGCACGCGCCCTCGTTTTCCCACCATCAACACCCTACCTTGAGAGGCTTTTATGGAATGCGACAAAGCGCTCAGCCTGGTTGAAATCCTCAATGCCATGGAAGACGGCATCTATATTACACGCAGCGACCACACCGTGGAGTTCATGAACCGGGCCATGCTGAAGCAGTTCGGCCCGGGTGTGGGCAAGAAATGCTATGAGGTGGTCAACGACAGCGAGGTGATGTGCCCCTGGTGCCAGGCCAAGGAGGTGTTCGGGAAGGGTACCAGCGTGCAGTCGGAGATCTATATCCCGCGCCAGGACAAGACCTACCGCATCATCGAGGTACCCATCCAGAACCTGGACGGCACAGTCTCCAAGCTCAACATTTACCGGGACATCTCCCTACGCAAGGACCAGGAGCTCAAGCTGCGGGCCAGCGAGCAGGACTACCGGCGCCTGTTCGAAAACGTGGCCGCCGGCGTCTACGTCAGCTCCAAGGAGGGACGCTTTCTCAATGCCAACCAAACCATGCTTCAAATGCTCGGATATGCCAGCAAAGAAGAATTTTTAATGATCCAGATCCAAAAGGATCTTTACGTGCGGCCCGAGGACCGCATTGCCTTCCAGCAGATGATCGAAGACCACGGCCAGGTGGTCAACTACCCGGTCAACTTCAAACGCAAGGACGGCAGCACCCTGCCGGTGTTGCTGACCTCCCACACCCTGCGGGATCATGCCGGTCAGGTGGTGGGCTACGAAGGCATCTGCGTCGACCAAACCCAGATCACCCAAATGGAACAAAAGCTGCGCGAGGCCCACGATTTTCTGAACAACATCATCCAAAGCTCGCCCAACGCCATCCTCGGCGCCGACATGGAAGGCAAGATCATCATGTGCAACAAAGGCGTCCAAGAGACCATGGGCTACAGTGCCGAAGAACTGATAGGCGTCGATGTCCGCCGCATTTACGACGGCAGCATGGCCTACGAGGTCATGCGCATGATGCGCAGCCCGGAATATGGGGGTCAGGGCAAATTGCGCACCTATCCCATTACCTTCAAGCACAAGGAAGGCCATCCGGTGGAAGGTACCTTGTCAGCCAGCATCATTTACGACGAGAACGGCAAAGAAAAAGCTTCAGTGGGCATTTTCGTCGATCTGGAAGAGCGCCTGGAGATGGAGCGCAAACTGCGGCGTACCCAAGAGCAACTGCTGCAATCGGAAAAGCTGGCGGCCATGGGGCGACTCACCTCTCAACTGGCCCACGAGCTGAACAACCCGCTGTACGGCATCATGAACACCCTGGAATTGATGAAAACCGAGATCAAACCCGACAACAAGCGCCGCCGGCTGTTGGACATGTCCCTGTCCGAAACCATGCGCCTGGCCGACATGCTGCGCAAGATGCTCTCCTTTTCAAAGCCGGACCAGGAGCAGCGCAGCCCGGTGGACATCAACACCATCGTGGACGAAATCATGTTGCTGCACGAGAAGCAGTTACGCGAGGTGGACATCAAGATCGAGCTGAATTTCGCCAAAGACTTGAAGCCCGTGATGGCCAGCAAGAACCAACTGCGCCAGGTGTTTCTCAACATGGTCTCCAACGCCAAGGATGCCATGCCCAACGGTGGGGTTTTAAAAGTCGCCACGGTCGGCAACGGCGGCCACGTGCGGGTGGATATCAGCGATACTGGCACGGGCATCAAACCCGAGCACCTGGACCACATTTTCGACACCTTCTTCACCACCAAAACTGACAGCGGCCGGGGCGTGGGCCTGGGATTGTCGGTCTGCTACGGATTCGTCAAGGACCATGGGGGCGACATCCAAGTAGAGAGCAGTTGGGGCCAGGGCACGACCTTCAAAATCATCCTGCCGGTGATCGCCGCCGCTGAACCGGACCCGCATTGACGCCTGCAGGACATATTTGAGAGGGCGACCGCCGGTCGCCCCTACGGTTACATCGGCGCATCGCGGCATGCGCTGGTCCTTTTTGGTCCCCATGACCTCCAAATTTCTCTGACCCATTCCATCTCCGGATGTCGTTGCGGAGGGGCGACCGGTGGCCGCCCTAATTTTTATGGCCTTATATCTATATTTTCTATAATACCTATATTAACTGAACATATTAGCGCTTTTTTGGCTGTTTAAGGTTTAGCTATTATAACTTTTATGATTTTTTCTATTGACAACATTTTCAAGCCACCTTATAAGTAGCCAGACACGTAAAAAAGGGGGTGCTCAGATGGAAGACACTTTGACGGTCTACAAAGCCAGCCAATTGTGCAAGGTCTCCTCCAAGTCCATTATCAACTGGATCGAGGCCGGTCATATCAAGGCCTACAAAACCGTGGGCGGCCACCGGCGCATCAAGCGCGAGGATCTCGAATTTTTCATGAAACGCCAGGGAATTCCCTTCCCCAGCGAGGAGCCGGATCGCGCCCACAAACGCATCCTGGTGGTGGACGACGATCCCATCATCGTGGAAACCATCGTGCAGTCCCTCGAGGAAGACGAGTACGACTACGAGGTGATCTCCGCGGCCGATGGCTTCGAAGCCGGGTTGCAGGTCAATCATTTCAAGCCGGACTTGCTGATCCTGGACATCATGATGCCCGACATCAAGGGCAATGAAGTGTGCCGCAAGATCAAATCCAACCCGGACACCAAGAACACCAAGATCATCGTTCTTTCGGCCTATCTGGACGACGACAAATTCAAGGAGATGAAGGCCCATGGCGCGGACATGTGTTTTTCCAAGCCGCTGCCGCTACCCCAACTCAAAGAGGAGGTCGCCCGGCTGCTGGGTATCGTTTGATCGATCCAGGCCGGAGCAATGAAAGGAGGCCCGCCATGAAATTGAAAGACGCCCTGGGTAATAGAAAATTCGTGGTCACCTCCGAGGTGCAGACACCTCTGGGGGATGACTCTCCGGAACAACTCGTCGATCGCCTGAAACGCATCCGCGGAAGAGTGGACGGCGTGTCGGTTAGCGATGTGGACCTGGAAGGGGTCGTGGGCGACAGCATCCACACCTGCGAACTGCTGCAACGCAGCCGCTTCAACGCCATCTACCAGACCACGACGCGCGACAAGAACCGCATCCAACTGCAAAAGGATCTGGCCCTGGCGCACCAGTCGGGCATCGAAAACCTGCTGGTCTTCACCGAAGACTACCGCATCACCGGCGACAGCGTGCAGGAGCAGATGTTCTTCCATGTGGACGCGGGCAAGCTCAGCTCGGTGCTGCAGCACATCCGCGACGGCCGGGCCATCGACGGAGAAAAACTGCCGGAACCCATCGACTTCACCCTGGGCTCGGGCATCGAGTCGCTCTGGGGCAAAAAGGTCCCCAAGCAGGGCATGGAAGGCATGGAGACCCTCAAGCTCATGGGCGCCGGCTACTTCCTGACCACCCCCATCTTCGATCTGGAGCAGTTCGAGAAGTTCATGCGCCAAATCAAGGTGCTGGATGTGCCGGTGATCGCCGAAGTACTGCTGCTGCGCAACGCGGCCATGGCGCGCTTCATCAACCGCCACTTCAAGCCCGGCCTGGTGCCGGAATGGGTGATCCAGAAGCTGGACAACGCACCGGACAAGCAGAAGGCCAGCATCGAGCTGTTCGGCGACCTGGCCCGGGGCCTGAAAGAGATTTGCAGCGGCCTGCACATCATCACCCTGGGCGGAGAAGACAAGCTGCAGCCGTACCTGGACGCCGCCAATTTGCGCTGAAGTTCTTTCCATAGACGAGCATCCCCGGCGCGGGGCGACGCCCCTGACCGTCGCCTCCCGCCGGTACAACTTTCACAGGCTGTCCTTCTGAATTCGTCAGCCGCACCTCAAGTTCCAGCTCCTCCGCCCGACAGCCGAAAAACTCTTTCCGCGTCAAAGGAGGTTCCGCCATGCCCCTCATCGAAATCAACGAAATGACGCCCGAATTCAAAGAGGTCGTCAAGGAAAAGGTCCCCACCGCCAACTTCGACCTGTGCCTGACCTGCGGCACCTGCACGGCCGGCTGCCCGGCTTCGGAGCTCTTCGACATGGACCCGCGCAAGCTGGTGCGCATGCTGGTGCTGGGCATGGATGAAGAGATCCTCAAAACGCCCTGGGCCTGGGTCTGCACCATGTGCACGCGTTGCGTCAACGCTTGTCCCATGAAAGTCGACATCCCCAAACTGGTCTATAACATGCGCAACAGTTGGCCCCGGGAAAAGCGGCCCAAGGGCATCCGCGGTTCGTGCGACCAGCACATCCGCGCCGGCAATGCCATGGGCGTGCCCACCGACGACTTCATCTGGACCGTGGAGGACGTGGCCGAAGAGATCCGCGAAAGCCAGCCCCAGTTCAAGGAGATGCAGGTCACGGTGGACCGCAAAGGGGCCTTGATGGCCATCAACCAGAACTCCCGCGAGCCGGTCACGGAACCGGAAGAGTTGGGCCCGCTGTGGAAAATCCTGCACTCGGTGGGGGCGGACTGGACCTATCCTTCGGTCATGTGGGCCGGGGAGAATTACTGCCTCTTTCTGGCCGACGACGAAGGCTGGCGCTATATCCTGGAGGAGTTTGTCAGCCATATCGACAACACCCTCAAGTGTCCGCTGGTGGTCAACACGGAGTGAGGGCACTCCTTCTTCGCAATCCTGGAAGGATTGAAAAAGTTCAAGATTCCCCACAAGTTCGAGTTCACCAACATCATCGCGCTCTACGCCCAATGGATCCGGGAGGGCAAGCTTAAGGTCAACAGCGACTGGAACAAGGATTTGAAGATCAAATTCACGGTCCAGGACCCGTGCAACATCGTGCGCAAAACCTGGCGCGAGCGCATGGCCGAAGATCTGCGCTTCGTGGTCAAGACCATCGTGGGCGAAGAGAATTTCATCGATATGATTCCCAGCGGCATCAACAACTACTGCTGCGGGGGCGGCGGCGGCGCCCTGCAGGCCGGCTATACCGAACAACGCCGGGCCTACGGCAAGGTCAAGTTCGACCAGATCATGGAAACCGGCGCCCAATACGTGCTGGCGCCCTGCCATAACTGCCACGCCCAGATCGAAGATATCGGCCATCACTACGGCGGCAAATACCTCGTGGCTCATATCTGGACTATCATGTGCCTGGCCATGGGCATTTTGGGAGAGAACGAGCGCAAGTATCTTGGAGATGATTTGAAGGATTTCGGCTTATAGTAAGGAGGAAGAACGATGGAAAAGACAACGACCGGCGCGGTATTGGTGGTCGGCGGCGGTATCGCCGGCATTCAAGCCTCCCTGGACCTGGCCGAATCGGGTTTCAAAGTCTACCTGGTGGAGAGCGGTTCGGCCATCGGCGGCAAGATGGCCCAGTTGGACAAGACCTTTCCCACCAACGACTGTTCCATGTGCATCATCTCGCCCAAGCTGGTGGAGGCCGGACGTCACCTGAACATCGAATTGCTGCCCCTGACCGAGGTGGATGGGATCAGCGGTGAGCCCGGCAATTTCACGGCGCGCCTGCTGCAAAAGCCACGTTTCATCCACATGGACAAATGCACGGCCTGCGGCGAGTGCGCTAAGGTGTGCCCCATCGAAACCCCCAACCGCTTCGACGAGGGCCTGCGCGGCCGCAAGGCAGCCTACAAACTCTACCCCCAGGCCATGCCCGGGGCCTATGCCATCGAAAAACGGGGCACGGCGCCGTGTAAGGCCACCTGCCCGGCCCACGTGAGCGTGCAAGGCTGGATCGCCCTGATGCACCAGAACAAGTACGCCGAGGCCCTGGCCCTGTTCAAGTCCGAGCACCCCTTCCCCGGCGTCTGCGGCCGCGTCTGCCACCATCCCTGCGAAACCGCCTGCACGCGCCTGAAGGTCGATGAACCCCTGGGCATCCAATACCTGCACCGCCAACTGGCCGACTGGGACCTGCAGGCGCCCCAGCGCTACGTACCCGAGAAGAAACCGGCCAACGGCCAGAAGGTGGCCGTGATCGGTTCCGGACCGGCCGGCCTGACCTGCGCCTACTTTCTGGCCATTGAGGGCTACGCGGTCACGGTCTTCGAACAGCAAAAGGAATTGGGCGGCATGCTCGTGCTGGGCATCCCCGAGTACCGTTTGCCGCGCAGCATCGTGGAGGCCGAAATCCAGACCATCCGCGACCTGGGGGTGGAATTTCAGACCGGCGTCACCATCGGCAAGGGCGGCATCACCATCGGCCAGCTGCGCAAAGAGGGCTACAAAGCCTTTTTCATGGGCATCGGCGCCCAGGAGTGCAAATCCCTGGGCATCGAAGGCGAAGAATTCAAAGGCGTCTTTCCCGGCATGGAGTATTTGCGCCGGGCCAACCTGGGCGAGAAGATCGCCCTGGGCGATCGGGTGGCGGTCATCGGCGGCGGCAACGTGGCCATGGATGCCGTACGCACCGCCTTGCGCCACGGCGCGGCCAAACCCTTCATCATCTACCGCCGGGGCGAAGCCGAAATGCCGGCCAGCAAAGAAGAGATCGCCGAGTGCCGCGACGAAGGCATCGAGATCATGACGTTGACCAATCCAATAAAGGTCATCGCCGAAAACGGCCGGGTCACGGCCATCCAGTGCATCCGCATGCAGTTGGGTGAGGCGGACAAAAGCGGCCGGCGGCGGCCCGAACCGGTGGCCGGCTCGGAGTTCACCATTCCGGTGGACGCCATCATCCCGGCCATCGGTCAGGAGAGCGATTGGGCCTGTCTCACCGATGAGTGCGCCTGCACCCTGAGCGACTGGGGCACCATGAACGTGGACCCGCTCAGCCTGCAAACCAACGACCCCGACATCTTCGCCGGCGGCGACGCGGTCAGCGGCCCGGCCACGGTGGTGGAAGCCATTGCGGCAGGCAAAGAGGCGGCCATCTCCATCCAGCGCTTCATCCAGGGCGGCGATTTATACCAGGATCGCCCCCATCACTGGGAAACGGTCAGCGATGTGCCCTTGGACGACGAGCCCCGCAAGCCGCGCACCGCCATGTCCCACCGGCCGGCGTCCGAACGGGTGCAGAGTTTCGCCGAAGTGCAGACCGGCTATTCCGCCGAAGAGGCCCTGGCCGAGACGGATCGCTGCCTGGCCTGCGGCGTGTGCTCCGAATGCTACCAGTGCGTCAAGGCCTGCCTGGCCGGCGCCGTGGATCACGCCCAGTGCAGCCAGACGCGGGAAGTCAAGGTAGGGGCCGTGATCCTGGCCCCCGGCTTCAAACCCTACGATCCCAGCCTTTACGAAACCTACAGTTACGCCAAACACCCCAATGTCGTCACCAGCCTGGAGTTCGAACGCATGCTCTCGGCCTCGGGGCCGTATGCCGGGCACCTGGTGCGGCCCTCGGACGGCCAGGAACCCAAGCGCATCGCCTGGCTGCAGTGCGTGGGCTCGCGCGACATCAACCACTGCGACAACGGCTACTGCTCGTCGGTGTGCTGCATGTACGCCAACAAGCAGGCAGTGATCGCCAAGGAGCACAGCGCCGAGCCGCTGGACGCGGCCATCTTCTACATGGACATGCGCACCTTCGGCAAAGACTTCGACAAGTACAACCTGCGGGCCGAAGACGATCACGGCGTGCGCTTCGTGCGCTCGCGCATCCACTCGGTCTTTCCGGCCAAAGAAGATCGCCTGCGCATCGTTTACGCCACCGAGGCCGGACGCACGGCCGAAGAGATCTTCGACCTGGTGGTGCTCTCCGTTGGCCTGACCGCCGATCCCCAAGCCACGGCCCTGGCCGGACGCCTGGGGGTTGAACTCAATGGTTACGGTTTTGCTCAGACCCATGGCACATCGCCGGTACTCACCTCCCGCGACGGCATCTACGTCTGCGGCGCCTTCCAGGAACCCAAGGACATCCCTCATTCGGTCATGGAGGCCTCGGCCGCCGCGGCCTGCGCCGGCGAACGTCTGGCGGCCAGCCGCTGGAGCCTGACCCAGACCAAGGAGCTGCCCCCGGAGCTCGACTTCTCCGGCCAGCCGCCGCGCATCGGCGTCTTCGTCTGCAACTGCGGCATCAACATCGGTGGGGTGGCCGACGTGCCGGCCGTGCGCGACTATGCCCGCACGCTGCCCCATGTGGTGCATGTGGAAGACAATCTGTTCACCTGCTCCCAGGACAGCCAGGTGCACATCAAGGAAGTCATTAAGGAGAAGCAGATCAACCGCGTAGTAGTGGCCTCCTGCTCGCCGCGCACCCACGAGCCGCTCTTCCAGGAGACCATCCGCGAGGCGGGCCTCAACAAATATCTCTTCGAGATGGCCAACATCCGCGACCAGAACACCTGGGTGCACATGAACAACCCGGCCAAGGCCACCGAAAAGGCCAAGGACCTGGTGCGCATGGCCGTGGCCAAGGCGCTCTACATCGAACCGCTCTACACCGTCTCGGTGCCGGTGACCAAAGCGGCCCTGGTGGTCGGCGGCGGCGTGGCCGGCATGGAAGCGGCCCTGGGCGTGGCCGAACAAGGCTGCGAGGTCCACCTGGTGGAACGCGACAGTCGCCTGGGCGGCAATGCCCGCCACCTGCGCAGCACCTGGCAGGGCGACGACCTGCAAGCCTATCTTAAAAATCTGGTGGAACGGGTGCAGGGCCATCCGCGCATCCGACTGCACCTGAACAGCGAAGTCACCGCCACCCACGGCTCGCTGGGCAACGTCACCAGCGTCGTCGCCGACGGCAGCGGCCGGGACCAGACCATCGTCCACGGCGCCACCATCCTGGCCGTAGGCGCCAAAGAGCACAAACCCACCGAATTTCTCTACGGCAAGCATCCCAATGTCATGACCCACCTGGAGATGGACGATGCCTTCACCCGCAAGGACGAGCGCATCACCCGGGCCGACTGCGCCGTCTTCATCCAGTGCGTGGGCTCGCGCAACAACGACCGGCCCTATTGCAGCAAAACCTGCTGCACCCACAGCCTCAAGGGGGCCCTGGCGCTCAAGGCCCAAAACCCGGAGATGAAAGTCTTCATCATCTACCGCGACATCCGCTCCTACGGCTTCCGCGAGCAGCTCTACCAGGAGGCCCGCAGCCAGGGCGTGATTTTCATCCGCTACGACCTGGACAACCCGCCCAGCGCCGCCATCGGCGACCGCGATCAACTGCTGCTCACCGTCACCGACCACGTCTTGAAGCGGCCCATCCGCATCAAACCCGACCTGCTCGTCCTGGCGGCCGGCATCGTGGCCACGGACAACCACCGGCTCTTCGAGCTGTTTAAGGTACCGGTCAACGACGACGGTTTCCTGGTCGAAGCCCACGCCAAGCTGCGCCCGGTGGACTTTGCTTCCGAAGGCATCTTCCTGGCCGGCCTGGCCCACTACCCCAAACCCATGGAAGAGAGCATCGCCCAGGCCAAGGCCGCCGCGGCCCGCACCATGACCCTGCTCTCCAAGGAGGCCCTGCTGGTGGGCGGCGTGGTCGCCATGGTGGACAGCGCCCGCTGCGCCGCCTGCCTGACCTGCGTGCGCGCCTGCCCATACGGCATCCCCGAAGTCCGCGAGCACTCCCACGCCGTCATCGATCCGGCCCAGTGCCACGGCTGCGGCACCTGCGTCGCCGAATGCCCGGGCAAGGCCATCAGCCTCAAGCACTTCACCGACGAACAGCTCATCGCCAAGACCGCGGCGCTGTTTGCCCGCGGGTGAGCAAGGGATTTTTTGCCAACGCGACAATGGGTTTCCAGGTGGCTTGCCACCTGGAAACCTTTAACCGCAAAGTGGTTTTGCCTTCATCGACCTTGCCGACTTAATTATTTCACCTGCCCATGACCGAATGACGCGCAGTCCGTTTTTCCAGCGGCTGCTCTGGGCCTTTTGCGCGAATGCGCGCCTCTGAATCGGGATTTTAATTGACTCCATGAAACCACGGGATAGATACTCATTGTGCCGAACGGGCATCGCGTTCGTTCCAGCCGCGGGGGTGAACCGCCAAATGCAGGGGGGCATGTACCATGGAGACATACAACACCATTTTATTTACATCGAACTTATCTGAAAACAGCCGGTACGCTTTTGCGCATGTCGCCATCTTGGCAAGACGTTTCGGTTCGAAAATTGTTCTGCTGCATGTCATCGATGAAATTCCCGGACAACTCCATTATAGGATATCGAAGCTCTACGGTGAGGGCCGGTGGAAACAAATGCTTAATAGTCATATGAAAGAGGCCAAGCGTGCGCTGACCGGCAAAGTCTCTTCCAAGGAGATGATTCAGGCGGCGTTGAAGGGTTTTTGTGATGAAGAGGGGGTTTCCGGGGCCAAGGGCGGCGTTGCCGGACATGAAGTCATCATCAAAGAGGGTGAGGTCGCTAAAACGATTTTGGAGCAAAGCGAGCTTAACCATTGCGATTTAATCGTCATGGGGGCCAGCAAAGGCCTCCTGAACGGAACGGCTGTGGGGAACAATATAAAGTCGGTTCTGAAAGGCGCGAAAGTGCCTGTAGTGGTGGTGCCCCCTGCACCGGACCGTTAGTATTGGTTTTCAGATGGCTCGGGCTGGGTCGGCCGTTGGCACCCACCACGCCAATGTCCGTTTTTTGCATCCTCATCCAGACGTGGCCCGATGACCCGAACAGATCGATGCTCGCGACCGCTAAGAAGGGCAGCCGGCACGCATAGACCCCTTCCGCCTTGCTTCCAGGGATGGGCCGGACCCGGTGACGCTTATATACAATCCTTGATCCGCCCCCGAATCCAGCGGCCCCTCATCGATGTCATGCCCCACCTACTTAGCCAGCGCATTGCTCTCAATCGACGTCAATCGCACCCGCCTGCGAATTCTTTCGCTACCTCATCCTTGAGCAACCTGCTCCAAGCCGCGTGCCTACCGGTTCCCATGCGCTCGCTCTATAATCCCGTTCAGCCCGCTCTTTTCCCTGGTGTCACTCGCATCCAACAATCCCAACGGAAGCATCCCCCCTGGCATCACCGATGTGGTAACACAGGTACCCACACCACAGGAAGACTTCACTCACGGGCGAGCGGATGCGGTCCTCGGCGATGTCGAATATGTTTTTTGCCGCTTTCCGCGATGCTCTTTAAAATGATCGAGAATTGGTTTGCATAATCTTGCTCATCGTGAAAGATCGGGGTGCTTTTATTCGATGGCAAACCGCTGAAAAACTGATGTAAGATGAAATATTTGGAGTGACGGGTTCAAATATCGGGTTGTGAGGAGGGCGCGCAAAATGATGAGGCACTACAAGATCGAGGAGAAGCGTTTTGTAGAATCGGACGAGGGCTCCGGGCAGGTAGTGGTCGTGATTGCACCCGATGTTACCGAACAGGGCTACGCTCAGCAGCAGTTCCGGCTTGACGATTACGATTTGGCTTCGACGCTCGACCCGGACGAGGTCCCGCGGTTGGAACTGATCGATGGACGCATGCTTCTCATCTGGAAGTTGCCTTTCAGCGCAACGGTGGCCGATAACGTCGAGCTGGGCGTAGGGGGCATCGGGTTGGCGTTCGCCAACGACCGCCTTCTATTTTGTCGCGCAGCCGGCGAGGTATCCTTCAAGGACCGGGAATTTCGCAATGTCGGCGGCACTACGGACGCGATGTTGGCCTTTCTGCTTCGCACCGTGCGCCACTTCGTCGGTCACCTGCGAGTCATCAAGCAGATCAGCAGTGAACTCGAACGCAAGGTTACGGTATCCATGGAGAACAGGCATCTGCTGCAAATGTTCTCTCTGAGCGAAAACCTTGTCTATTATGTGGACGCGATCGAAGGCAATGCCGCCGTACTGACCAAGCTGCGCAGCTTCGGTAGCCAAATCGGATTCCAGGCGAGGCATTTGGAGATACTCGATGACATCATTCTCGAGAATAGTCAGGCCGCCCGGCAGGCCAACATCTATAGCTCCATTCTGAGCGGCCTGATGGATGCCCGTGGAACGATAGTGAACAACAACATGAACGTCTTGTTGAAGAATCTGACGCTGATCAACATCGTGTTCCTGCCGCTCAACTTGATCGCCAGCATCGGGGGGATGTCGGAGTGGAGCGTGATGACCAAAGGTCTCGATTGGAGAATTTCATACAGCCTGTTCTGCCTCGCGATGGTCGCCATCGGCTGGGCGACCTGGATGCTTATGAAAAGGGTAATCGAACGACGCGCACCGAATACCGATGAGGGCCAGCCGGGAGCGCCCGCAATGGCCGCCAAGCCAATGAAGCCGACGAGCAATCCGTAGTAATAGTCCGGATCACGCCACGCCAAAGGGCGCGAGCCATTACATTTTATCCGACGGCTGATGGATATCGATAAACCCGATAACGAAGAGCACCACGATGATCACGAGGATGGTGCCAATGGCAATGTAGTTGCCGATGGGACTGAGCAGCAGGGCCAGCCAGCCCAGCAGGAGGGCGGTGACGAGCAAGATGCGTTTGCGGACAGGGTTCGGTTTCATCGGTTTCCATTCTCAGCACACACAACACCCCGTGGACACCCGTGTGTCCTTTGTCCACCTCCTTCAGACCGTTATCGGCCTTGCATCAGAAAACTTTAGAGATTATTGTCGGGGGCATGATGAAAAGGGTCGGCCGCGACGGGTGGCCGGCTTAAGACTTCGAATGGACTTCAAGAGGAGGCTTACAATGCGAAAGCGTGCGGCCGGGTTAGGGATGCTGGTGATGGTGGCCTTGCTGGTCACCGGTTGTGGCTACAACACCTTGATCGCCAAGGAAGAGGCGGTCAAAAAGGCCTGGGGCGACATCGATGCCAGTTTGCAGCGCCGGGCCGACCTGATCCCCAATCTGGTGGCGACGGTCAAAGGCTACGCCGCCCACGAGAAAGAGACGCTGGAGGCGGTGATCGAAGCCCGGGCCAAGGCCACCCAGACCAAGCTTTCGGTGGATGATCTGGAAAATGTCGAGGCCATGCAGCAATACCAGCAGGCCCAGGCCGGGCTCTCCTCGGCCCTGGCGCGCCTGATGGTGGTGGTGGAGCGCTACCCGGACCTGAAAGCCAATCAGAACTTCCTGGATTTGCAGAACCAGTTGGAGGGCACCGAAAACCGCATCAACGTGGCCCGGCAGCGCTACAACGAGGCGGCCCAGGATTTCAACACCATGGCGCGCAAGCTGCCGTACAGCATCACCAACAGCCTGCTGTTGCATCTAAAGCAAAAAGAGTACTTCAAGGCCGAGAGCGGGGCGGAAAAAGCCCCCCAGGTTAAATTCTGATGAAGCGACCGGGGCGCATCGCGCAACTGCTTTTGGCCGTCGGCCTGCTGGTGGCGGCTTGCATGCCGTTGGCCTGGGCCGAGTCGGTGCCGCAACTTAAGGGGCGGGTGAACGACTACGCCCAAATGCTCAGCGCGCCCGCCGAGCGCCAGCTCGAAACCATGCTGGCCGATCTGGAGCGCACGGACGGCACCCAGATGGCGGTGCTCACCGTCCCTTCCCTGGAGGGCCGGCCCATCGAGGAGTTTTCCATTCAGGTGGCCGAACAGTGGGGCCTCGGCCAGAAGCAAAACGACAATGGTGCCCTGCTGGTGATCGCCAAAAATGACCGTAAACTGCGCATCGAGGTGGGCTACGGGCTGGAGGGGCGCCTCACCGACCTTGCCACCGGCCGCATCATCCGCAATGTCATCGGCCCGCAGTTCAAAACCGGCCGCTTCGACCAGGGGGTCATCGACGGCGTGAGCGCCATGATCGCCACGGCCAAGGGGGAGTACACGGCCCCCGAAAGGCCCTCGGGCGGCGGGAGCGGCGAGGGCCACGGCTCTCCCGGGGTGTTCGGCCTGATCGTCTTCTTCTTTCTGGTCAATGTCGTCGGCCGCATCAATCGCCTGGTGGGCGGCGTGGCGGGCGCGGTGCTGGCGCCCATCGGCGGGCTCTTCTTCGGCCTGGGCGCACTGGCGCTGCTGGCCCTCGTTCCCGTGGGTTTCATGGCCGGTTTTCTGGTCAGCCTGTTGGGGCCGGCCCTTTCGTTTGGCCATGGGTCGCATCGTTCGCGGGGCGGCACCTATTGGGGTGGTGGTGGCGGCTTTTCCTCGGGTGGCGGCTTCGGGGGCTTTTCCGGGGGCGGCGGCGGATTCGGGGGCGGCGGCTCCTCGGGCAGTTGGTGAGGTCAGGAGCATAAAATGAAAAACCCGGCACATGGTTTCTTGTCTTCCCAGGATCGCGACCGGATCGACGCGGCCGCCAAGGCCGCCGAAAAGCGGACCGCCGGCGAGATCGTCTGCATGATCGCGGCCGCAAGCTACCGCTATCCCATGGCCAATGTGCTGGGCGCCGCGGTGTTGACCCTGCCCCTGGCCTTGCTGCTCACCGCCCTGATCGGCGGCTGGCTCTGGATCGGTCACCAGAACATGTGGCTCTTCATCGGCCTGTTCGGCCTGCTGTTCAGCGCCTTTTACCTGCTGGTGGACCATGCGCCATGGCTCAAACGGCGCTTCATATCGGCGCGCGAGATGCAGGAGGAGGTCCAGGAGGCGGCCATCACGGCTTTTTTCAACCAGGGTCTCTATCGTACCCGCCATGCCAACGGCATCCTGATCTTCATCTCCATGCTCGAACACAAGGTGTGGATTCTGGCCGACCACGGCATCAACGCCAAGGTGCCCGCCGGCCACTGGGATGCGCTGGTGGCGGCGATCACCACCGGCATCCGCCAAAAGCGCGCCGCCAACGCCCTTTGCGAGGCCGTGGCCGCCATCGGCGCCATTCTGGAAACCCATTTTCCCGTTCAGGCCGACGACCGCGACGAGTTACAGGGTGTGATCATCGGCGATGGCCGCTGACGCCGGTCCGCCGGTAACCCCGACCTTGTCACTCCCCCCCGCTTCTGCTAAGGTTCTCACATTACTTCATAGCGTCGCGAATCCGCGGTGAGCGTTTCCCCTCAATCCCCTGCGGAGGCATGGATGATCAAGTCCAAAGCGCTGGAAATCAATCTGGCCCGCACCCAGGTGGATGTGGCCATCGATCCCCGTTACGAATGCCTGCAAGCGGTGATGGCCAACTACTATGGCCTGCTCGAAGGGCTGGACGGATTCCTCAAAGAGGTTTCCCACCCCTATAAAAATTGGCATTTCATCATCGCCGGCGCCCGGGGCTATGCCCTGGATTACTTCCACTTGATGCGCGCCCACCCCCTGGGGGTCGAGGCCGCCGGCCAGCTCATCCATATCTTCTTGCAGCCCCTGGCCGAGGAGACGCCGCCGGCCGTGCAGGTGGATGCCGCCGACAACCTGATCCTCTTCCTGCAAAAAATCCTGAAAACGGCCGAGGCCCACCTGGCGCGCTTTCTACCGCTGATCGAGGCCGGCCTGACGCGCATCCAGGCCCTGCCCGAGGGGCCGTTCACCCTCTTCGTGCGCAGCTTTTACCCCCTCAAGCGCATCGCCCAAGCCTGGGTCGATGCCCGCCCCGAACAGACCGCAGGGTTCGGCGCCCTGAACCGCCTGCTGATCCGAGCCCTTGGGCACAACACGGCCTACTGGCTCTCGGAAAAAGATCCCCAGCGCTGGTTCCTGGAGGAGGCCGAGGCCGCGCCGCCCTCGCGCGAGCTGGATGCGATCTTCGCGCCGGTGACCCATGCCACCCTGCGCCTCCAGCAGGAGCGCCTGACCCGTTTGGCCGCGGCCAACGATCCGGGCGGCCGGGAGACCCTCGACACCCTGCTGCGCATGACGGACCACAACGAGCTGGTGCAATGCTACCGCGACATCCCCCAGTTGTTGCTGGACGCAGGGGGCGAAGATCCGGGGCACCCGTGGAAAGTGCTGTTTCTGTTTCACAGCATGAGCATCGCCGGCCTTTCGCTGATTCACGAGGACACCCTGCGGGACATCAACCGTTCCCTGAACTGGCTCATCGCCCATCAGAGCAGCCGCTATGTCAACAGCCTGATTCAGAAGACCTTTTCCATCCTGGCGGTCAACGTCCAGAACTACCCGGCCACGACTCTCTCCTGCGTGCTCAACATGGGCAAGGGCATCTTTCAGACCAATGACGGCGAACTGATGCAAACCTTCATCGATGCCGTCATCGATCTGGGCTTTCAGGCCCCCAATATCAAGGGCGTGGGCAACGACTGGCAGATCCAGGTCAACAGCGCCCACATCCAGAACATCCGCACCTGGCTGGAGCTGGTGGAGCTGCGGCCCAAGCGCACCCACCGCCTGCTCTCCAACCTGATCATTCACATGGCCGTCAGCGGCGTCTTCATTCGCGACAACGATCTGTTCGGCCGGGACGTCACGCGCCTGCTCAACAGCAAAATCGCGCCGGTCTACAACCTGACCAAGCAGTTGGCGCGCCTGTTTCCGGTCTACTTCAACGAGCTCGGCGCCGAGGGCGAGCTGCGCGACATCTCCACGCGCATCGACGAGCTCTGCCAGCGCCGGGACCCGCTGATCCATTTTTTGCGCAAGCAGAGCCACGTGGAGGGCAGCAACCGCATTCTCAACCTGATGCTGGCAGCCCTGCAATTCTGGATCACGTCGGACAAAGCGCACCTGGTGCCGTTTCTGCCGCCGGACATCTACGAACAGATCGCCGATACCGGCCCTTACATCAACGGCGTGCACCTGGTGTCCCGCCGCCTGGCCGAATCGGCCGAAGCGCTGTCGGCCCTGATGCTCAGCCTGGACGCCGATGCGCTTCGGGAGATGGCCTGGAAGGTGCAGGATGTCACCGACACCGACCGCGAGCGCCTGGTGCTCTTCGCCGAATTCTACAAGCAGCTCAACCTCAAATACAATCTGGATTCCAAGAACCTGCGCCAGTACGTGCAGCAGTTGCCGGCCGATGCCTTTCCCCACCTCGATCGGTTGCGCGCGGCCCTGGATCAGACCGATCTGAAAACCAAGATCGGCCAACTGCTCGACTACCTGGAGCTGCTCAAGGCCGTCATCCTGTCGCCGGAGTGCTTCGAGACCCAGGAGAATATCTACAAGAAGCGGCACTTCACAGTGGATATCCCCTCCATGTACGGCAGCTACCGCGAAGCCAAATTCGATGCCATGGGCCTGACCCTGCGCATCGAAGCATTGATCAACGTGCTGTTCGAAGAGCTGATCGACGGCTTGGATCTCTCGTTCATCACCAAGGCCACCTGCCATCAGATCCATGACCGGTTGCGCCTGCTGGACCGGGCCCTGAAGATCGACGGCATCGCCTCGGCCGAACTGGAGCGCGAGCTGGAGCTGTTGGACCGATCGCTGGAGATCCGCGGCTTCAGCTTCACCCAGTACCTGGATATCTTCAAGGGCTTTGCCCAGGCAGTCAAGAACGTGATCCACGACTACTTCAACAACGTGCATGGCGAAGCCTTGACGCGCGTGCTGAGCCGCCTGCCGGCGGAGAGCATTCTGGAGCGGTATTTCGCCAACGGCTGCCGGCTGGACGGCGACAAGGAGCGCGTCTGCCACCGCACCTCGGAGATTTTCTTCCGCGATCGCCTGGCCACCTCTCTGGGGTTGCAGCAGTTGGACCTGTTCCTGAGCCGCATCCTCAATACTTTGTTCCAGCAATCCCATCAATTGCCGCGCGAAAAGCTGCGTTTACTGCTCAACTACGACCCCGAGCGAGTTTTGACGCCCTTGCACCGTCCCAATCCCAGGGCGGACGGCATCATCTACCTGGGCAACAAGGGACTCAACCTGGTCAAGCTGCTGCGCATGGGGCTGCCGGTGCCGCCGGGTTTCATCCTCACCACCGAAGTATTTCGCTGCCGTGAAATCCTGGACGCCTTCGCGCCGGCCAAGCATCACTTCGACGAGCAGATCGTGCAGAGCATCCGCGAGCTGGAACTGATTACCGGCAAGTACTTCGGCAAGGCCGACAATCCCTTGCTTTTTTCGGTGCGTAGCGGTTCGTCCATCTCCCAGCCAGGCATGATGGACACCTTTTTGAACGTGGGCATGAACGAAGCGATTGCCCAGGGCCTGGCCGCCCGCAGCGGCAACACCTGGTTTGCCTGGGACAGCTACCGGCGCTTTTTGCAATGTTACGGCATGGGGCTGGGGCTGCGTCGGGACGATTTCGACGCGGTCATCGACGCCTTTAAAAAGGAGCTGGGCATTCCCCTCAAGCGCGATTTCAGCGGCGAGCACATGCACCAGCTCGCGTTAAATTACAAGCGCCGCATCCAGGATGAAGGCCTGGTGGTGCCGGACGACCCCATGGCGCAATTGCACAACACGATCAACAGTGTGCTGGACTCCTGGCAGTCGGACAAGGCCAAAACCTACCGGGAGATCATGGGTATCTCCGATGACTGGGGCACGGCCATCACGGTGCAGGCCATGGTCTTTGGCAACTTGTCGGCCCATTCGGGCTCCGGCGTGATCTTCACCCACAACCCGCGCTGGTCCGGCGAACGGCTCAGCCTGTGGGGCGACTTCACCCTGGAAAATCAGGGCGAGGATGTGGTGGCCGGCCTGGTCAAGACCCTGCCGATCTCCGTCAAACAGCAGGAGATCGAAATGCGTGAGACCGACATCACCCTGGAGACCCACTTTCCCGATATCTACCAGACCATGACGGCCTGGGCCCAGGAGCTGGTCTTCCAGAAGGGATGGAGCCCCCAGGAGATGGAGTTTACCTTCGAAAGCCCTTCGGCCAAGGATCTGTACATGCTCCAGACCCGGGACATGGCCATCCGCGAGCGCAAGCGGGTGCTGGCCTTCGATGCCGACCACAAGAAGACCCAGGCCTACCTGGGCCACGGCATCGGGGTGAGCGCCGGGGCCATGAGCGGTCGCCTGGTCTTCAGCCTGGAAGAGGTGGAGCATTGGCGCGCCCATGAACCGCAAACGGCCCTGATCCTGGCCCGGGGCGATACGGTGCCCGACGACATCAAGGAGATCTTCGCCACCGACGGACTGCTCACGGCCCGGGGCGGCGTCACCTCCCATGCTGCGGTGGTGGCCCACCGCCTGGGCAAGACCTGCGTGGTGGGCTGCGGCAGCATGGTGTGCGACGAGCGCCGGCGCACGGTCAATTTCGGACCCTACCACCTGGGTTCGGGAGATTACATCAGCATCGATGGCCGCGAAGGCGCCGTCTATCAAGGCTGTCTCAAAATCAAGGAGGAGGTCGCATGACACAAAGTACTACCAAAGGCAGCAGAACCCTGGGAATCAATGGTTTTGGCCGCATCGGCAAGCTGAGCCTCTGGAATCACGTGGGCCGGAAGTACTTCGATGAAATCGTGGTCAACATCGGACGCCCGGCCGGCACCTCGCTGGCCGACATCGCCCACTACCTGCAACGCGATTCCACCTATGGCCATCTGCACGCCTATCTATACGGATACAACGCCAAGCCGGTCGTCTCCGAGCTCAACGAAAGCAAGGGGTCCCTGCGCGTGGACGGCATCAAGGTGTATTTCCTGCGTGCCGAACGCAACCCCGGGGCCATTCCCTGGCACAGTCACGGCGCCCGCCTGGTGGTGGATACCACCGGCGCATTCCTCGACCCCACCATCCCGGCCGACCATGCCAAGGGATCGCTGCGCGGGCACCTGGCCGCCGGGGCCGAAAAGGTGATCGCCTCGGCACCCTTTAAGATCAAGGCCAAGGCCACGCCCATGCCCGAGGACGCCGTCACCACGGTGATGGGCATCAACGCCAACCACTACGATCCGCGCCGCCACCGCCTGATCTCCAATGCTTCGTGCACCACCACCTGCCTGGCGCACATGATCAAGCCGCTGCTGGACGCCTTCGGTTCCCAACGCATCCTGTCGGCCTCCATGGCCACGGTGCACGCCGCCACCGGCTCCCAGGAGGTGCTGGACCGTCTGCCGGCGGCCGGCAAGAGCGACCTGCGCAAGAACCGCAGCATCCTCAACAACATCATTCTGACCACCACGGGCGCGGCCGGGACCCTGGCCCTGGTGATCCCGGAAATGAAGCGCATCGGCTTCATCGCCGAATCGGTGCGCATCCCCACCACCACCGGCTCGCTGATCATCCTGGTGCTCAGCATCCAGGAGGAACTCTCCGGCCGCGCCGTGACCCGCGAGGCCGTCAACGGCATCTACGCCCGGGCCGCCGCCGACGATCCCAACGGCTATCTGCACTACACCGACGAGCAGAACGTGTCGGTTGACATCATCGGCATCCCCAAGGCCGCGACCATCATCGAGGGCCATGAGACCCACACCCGCACGGCCGAGCTTTCCATCGACCTGAAGAAGGTGCCGGGCATCTCCGAAACGCTGCTCAAATCCATGGAGAGCACCATTGTCCGGCCCCAGGTGACCCAGGCGGTGGTCTACGGCTGGTACGACAACGAGATGGGCAGCTATGTTAACATGCTGGGCGACCGCACCGTCTCGGTGGCCGAACAGATGTAAGCTATGCTTTCCAAGCGCACGCGCAGGAAACCAAACCATCCAGAGTATACGAAGGACGGGCAAAGCGAGCCATGATCGAAATCACCAGCTACCTGCACCGCGAAGAGTTCAAGAACCTGATCCGGCGCTGGATGTACCACCAGGCCCGGCCCACGGATGCCGACGACATCAACCGGCTGGTGCACTTCAACAATGCCTTTGTCTCCCGCTATCTGCCGGCCTTCGCCGAGCGCTTGTTCGCCCAGTTGCACACGCAACCCTTTTACGGGCGCCGCTCCCGGCGCAAGGCCGATCTCAAGGACGCCATCGTCATCAACTGCCCGGAGCATAACGCGCGCATCGACCAGATGCTCATCGACTACCGCACCGATCCGGGCCTGTTCTACCGCGAAACCCCATTCCACGGCATGCTCTACTTCCGCCAGGGGCCGGACGGTCCGGCCATCATCGGCTCCAGCCGCATCAAGCGCGTGCGCCGCCTGGCCGAAAAAACGGCCCGGCGGATCATCGACGCCGTCTTCGAGAGCATCCGCGGCCGGGCCGACCGCCTGGCCCAGGATCGCGCCGCCAAGGTGGGCGTGCCGGTCAGCGCGCTGATCACCCCCCCGGACCAGATGGTGGAAGAGTTTCAACGCGCCGAAAGCCGGCTGCTGGAAGACTTGAAGCTGGATCGGCCGATTTTACGCCAGAAGCAGATGGTGATCCAGGATGTGGCCGGCATAAAGGTGCTGGTGGAAGATCAGGGACGGGACGCTTTTCTGGAAAAAGCGGCGCGCCTGGAAAGCTGCGAACTGATCGAAGTGGAGCCCCATTCCGGGGCCTACAATGCCGTCAATCTCATCCTGCGCCATCGGCCGGACAAGGCCGCCCTGATCGCAGCGCCGCCCAGCAGCCGCCTGATCGGCCTGATGAAGCTGCACGGCCTGGCCCCCGAGCAGGTTCACGAGCATTTCCGGCAGTTCGTGCTGCAAGGCGAAGAGCACGTGCACATCGAGGTGATCGTGTGCAACTACCAGGAGATGCTCGAGAGCGAGATCGGCCGCTGCATGCACGAAGACCGCATCATCCAGCAGCGCCTGACCCAGCAGTACAACGGCCAACTGGCCCGCAACATCGAATTTCTGATCGCCTACCTCTTCGCCTTCGCCGCCTCGGATCGCAAAGAGCTGGGCGAACTGCCGATCCGCTTGTGGGACCGTTATCTTCCCGATTACTTCGATGAGGTCTTGATGGGGCTGTACGACATGCCGCGCTTGGAAGTGATGGAATGAGAAGCATAGAGCGGCGGCCGGCAGCGGAAATAGAGACGATGGGCCGGCCCAAAGAGGAGTGCATGCTTGCCAAAGCAGATAGCGACGATCTGAAAATATCGATGGTGATGCTGCACATCATCGTGACCACGGCCCAGAAGCTGGGGATCGATATCCAGGCCATCCTAAGGCAGCACGGTATCGCTCTCGATCTGGGACATATCACCCAATCCACGATCGAACGGCGGAAGGTGTTGGCCGTAGTCCGGGCCGTGGAGCATGCCGCCGGCAATCCGGCCGTCAGTCTGTTGTGCGGCGAGGATTACGATTTCGAGTATACCCCCCAAGTCAAGACCTTCCTCATGTCCGCCGCTACCTTTCGGGAGGCCCTCGATACCGTGCTGGTCGTCCAAAGACTCATTTCGCCGGCACTGCTCCTCGACATAGAAGAGGTCGGCGACACTGCGGTCATCCGCATGCATATGGACCGGGTGTTGCCCGAGGAGGACGAGCGGCGTCACGCGGAGTTGGTCTTCGCCTGCTTGAAAACCATCGGCAACCGCCTGATGCGCAAAAGCATTCATCCGCGCAGCGTGCATTTCCGTCACGGCCGCGCCGAGATCGCCCCCTTGTATGCGGAATTCTTCTGCTGCCCCATCGTGCTCAACGCCCCGCACAATGCCTTGATCTATGATCGGGCCCTGGCCGATATTCCCTTGCCGGGCCGATTTCCGGAACTGCGCAAACAAGCAGCCCATATTTTGGATCAGCAAGTGGCCGATTCACCCCTCGGCGATGACCCCATCCAGGATCTTAAACGGCTGTTGGCCCAGCGCGGCGACCTGCTGCACGCCCCGTTGGAACGGGTGGCCGAAGCACTTCATATGAGCGCGCGCACCTTGCAGCGCCGACTGGCCAAGCGCGATACGAGCTGGGTCCGCTTTCGGGAGCAGATCCTTTTTCAAATGGCGGACCAGGATCTAAAATCCAGGCGTCTCACCATCGATGCAATCTGCGACAAGCTCGGCTTTTCCGACCGCCGCAGCTTCGCGCGGGCCTTCCAACGCTGGGCGGGAGTGTCGCCCAGCGCCTACCGCAAGCGTTATCTTCCTTAGCCGACCGTTAGCGTTACGTTGTCGCAAAGTGTTCATTTTTTGTCGTGCCCCGCTCTATTGGAATCCACCCTATTTCATTATGATGCGCCCAATCCATTCATTTTCCATAGGTCACGACCGAATTGCCTTGAGAAGAACCAAACGAGAGGGGGAGATCATGCTCTTTACTTCTGTGTTCGGAAAGTGGGGCGGCCCGCTGGGTCGCCGCGTGTGGGCGGCCGGGCTTGGCGCGGCTCTGGGTCTTGGTTTGCTTTTTTCGCTCCTGAGTGCACCTTCGGCGGTATCGGCGGACGCTTCGGACGGCACCATCGTCCGCACCTGTTCGGGACCGGTGCAGGGGGTGTTGAACGGATCGGTCCGTGAATTCTTGGGCATTCCCTACGCCGCACCGCCGACCGGCGCGCTGCGCTGGCGGCCGCCCCAGGCGCCGCGGCCGTGGACGACGGTGCGCGACGCATCGCAACCCGGCCCGGCCTGTCCGCAATCGCCGAATTTCTTCGGGCCGGCGAGCTGCAACGAAGCATGCCTGTCTCTGAACGTCTATGCACCGCGGCAAGGCGGGCCAGCGCGGCCCGTAATCGTGTGGATTCACGGCGGCGATTTCATCACCGGACAGGGTGCCGACTACGACGGTGCGGCCCTGGTCCAGGCCGGCGACGTGATCGTCGTCACCGTCAACTACCGCCTCGGCATATTCGGCTTCCTCGCCCACCCGGCCTTGGATCGCGAGTCGGCCGATGACAGCTCCGGCAACTACGGCCTGATGGACCAGCAGTTTGCCCTGCAATGGGTCCGGGATAATATCCAGGCCTTCGGCGGCGACCCGCGCAACGTGACCGTGGCCGGCGAATCGGCCGGCGGGCTGAGCATCCTCACCCATCTGGCCTCGCCCACGGCGGCCGGCCTGTTCCAGCGGGCCATTGTCGAGAGCGGGGGCTATCGCCTGGCGTGGCCCACCCAGCGCGATGCGGATGCCGCAGGGTACAAACTCGCCAAGGGCATGGGATGCACCACGGCGGTCGCCGGATGCCTGCGCAAACTACCGGTTGCGGAGCTGCTGGCCGCTCAAGATAGCGCCACGGGAACCTCCATTGGGTCGCTGCTCATGTGGGGACCTCACGTCGGCGGCGATATCCTGCCCGAGCAGCCGTTGATCGCCATCCGCAACGGCGCGCTCAACCGCGTGCCGGTCCTCATGGGCACCAACCATGACGAGGGGCGCATGTTCATTGCGTATAGCTACGATTTGGGCGATGGCCCGATTACCGCGGACGCCTATCCGGAAGTCGTAAAGAGCGTCTATGGCCCCATCGCCAAACCCATGGTGCTCGCGGCGTATCCGGCCGGCGACTATGCCAATCCCGATCTGGCTTTCGCCACCCTGTTCGGCGACTCCGGATTGAGCTGCATGGGCTTTGTCATCGAGTGGGCGCTATCCAAGCAGGTCGATACGTATGTCTACGAATTCAGCGACGAGAACGCGCCCCAGGTTTACTTGCCGCCCATCGACAGTTTCACCTACGGTGCCACCCACGGCAGCGAGCTGCCGTATCTTTTCCCCCAGGCCCAGGGGCACGCGCACGATCTCGGCCCGGCCGTGCTGGACGCCGACCAGCAGCAGTTGGCGGATGCCATGAAAGCGTATTGGACGCAGTTCGCCCGAACCGGCGATCCGAACCGCAACGGCTTGCCGTCCTGGTCGCCTTATGTCGCCGGCAACGACAACATCCTGTCGCTGGTGCCGCCCATGCCGGCCATGACCACCGGCTTCGTCGCCGAGCACAAATGTCTTTTCTGGACCCCGTTACTCGAACTCTCTGCGGTACTGCCGCCGTGGATGACCGGCGCGGTGGAATAAGTAAAGATCCCGAGCCGCATTATCCGCGATTCGGGATCTTTACCTGGATCGAATGGGTGAACAAATACAAAGTCAGCTTTTGGCCGAACTCTGTTTTTATACCTTAGTTACAACCACCACTGCTGCTGCCGCCACTGCAAGAGCTGGGCGGGCTGCCTATACCGTACATGTAATAACCCATCCAGGCGATGGTGTCGCGGCTTACCGATGGGGCACTGCTGGCAAACATCATATGGCCGCCGGAGTAGGTCGCATAACATTTGTTGGTAGCGCCCACACCGTTGTACTCGCCCCGTGTCATGGAGCTGCTTGCAAGGGTGTCGCTGGAGCCGGCCTGGATTATGGTCGCGGCGGTAATGCTTCTCAAGGTGGAATCGGTAAATCCTTCCTGGTAAGGCGCCATAGCCACTGTGGTCGCCAAGGTGCCGCGCAGCTCGGATGAAGCCCACAATGAGCCGCCGCCGCCCTTGGAGTGACCGTTGGTGGAGAGTTTTTCGATCTTACCGCGCAGCACGGAATGGCTTGTATTTAGGGTTTGAAGCCTTGAAACGCAATTTTTATGGGCCGTTCGCCAACCGCTCACCATGCCCATGATGTTGCTCGGGGTAAAAGACAGAACCACATACCCTGCCTCGGCAAGATCATCGGCCAACCAACGAACCTGGCTCAGTGTCCCTGTATAACCGCTGGTCAGGGTGGTGGCGCCGGTGGGTCTGGATAAGTTGCAGGGGTATTTCAGCTCGGTGTCGGAAGTGCCGCTGACGCTGCCGCCATTCTCCGTACAAACACGACCACCCGGAACGGGACCGCTGCCGCCGCTGCTGCTGCCGCTGCTGCTGCTACCGCCGCTGCTGCTGCTGCCGGTGTCACAACCATAGCCGAAAAAGGCGACCATTGATAAAACCAACAATACGATGAGTTGAGTTTTAAACAAACGCATAATCTTCCCCCCCTAAATTAGATGTGAATTAAACTGTTCGCCGTCGATTCTTTTCTTATTCGATGGATTTCACCCCCTTTCCAATAGGTCTCAAATTGGATATCCGTTTTTTCATAAAACGACTCCTAATAAAATCTTATCGGATCTTAATGCAGTAAAGGGAGCTTGAGGCATGCAATTAAAAAGTCGACTTTTGCATTTACACTTTAAACGGATCGAACATAATAAAAGAAAATCCAAAAGTGTAACAAAGCGCACAAAAATAACGCTTGTGAACTACGTACTATATTAGAGATTTGTGATCAATCAGGGAAGGTACTGAATATGTGCTTCGCAATTCCTAAATAGTGTTCATCCGGGGATGAGATATTTTCGTCGAGTTCAAAATCTTTCAGACCACTTCTTTCTTTTCCGCCACAGCGTCACCCGGGAAATGCCCAACTCTTCGGCCACGGCCCCCAGGTTGCCTTCATGCTTTAAGAGGGCCTCGGTGATGGCTCGGTGCTCCCGCTCTCGTCTTTTGGTTTGCAGGTCCATGGTGGCCGCAAGGTCGACTCGATCCGCCGGGGCGGATGCCGGCGTTTCCGGATACAAGACGGACAAGGGTAGACACGCGGGGGAGATTTCGTTTTCCCGGCACATGGCCAGGGCGTGCTCGATGGCGTTCTCGAGTTCACGGATGTTGCCCGGCCAGGGGTATTGCTCGAGCCGTTGCCGGGTGGCCATGTCGAGCGTTTTCAGATGGCGGCGATCTCTTTTTTGATGCTTGTCGATGAAGTGGCCCGCCAGGCGGAGAATATCCTGGGAGCGTTCCCGCAGGGGCGGAATGGCCAGGGGAATCACCGCCACCCGGTAGTAGAGATCCAGGCGGAATTGTCCCTGCTGGGCGCGGGCCGAAAGATTGCGGTTGGTGGCGCTGATGATGCGCACGTCCACCGGATAGAAGCGATCCGATCCCACGGGGCGCACCTTGCGTTCCTGGAGCACCCGCAGCAGCTTGACCTGCATGCTCATGTCCAGCTCGCCGATCTCATCCAGGAAGAGCGTGCCTTCGTGGGCTTCCCGGAAAAGGCCGGCCCGGTCTGAGATGGCACCGGTGAAGGCGCCGCGCACATGGCCGAACAGCTCGGACTCGAGCAGCGCTTCCGGCAGGGCGCCGCAGTTCACGGCCACGAAGGGCTTGTCTTTGCGATGGCTCTGGCCGTGGATGGCCCGGGCGGCCACCTCCTTGCCCACGCCGGTTTCGCCGGTGATCAACACGCTGGAATCGACCTCCGCGCAACGCACGATGGTTTCGAAGACCCCCTCCATGGCCCGGCCGCTACCGATCATTTCGGTTTGCAATTCACTGCGCCGCTTTTGCCGCTTGAAGTGAAACAGCTCCCGTTCCTTTTCGGCCAGGCGCACGTTGTCGGTGATGTCGGTGAGGGTTTCGGCATGGGCAAACAACCGGCCCTGGCGGTCGTAAATCGGGCGGATCTCGCCCAGGAACTGGCGCGCCTGGCCCTCCACGCTCAGCTCCAGCTCGACCGGCCCCTTGGCGCCCAGCGGCAGCAGCGGCGCGGTCCGGCCGCAATGCAGGGCCGAGCTCTCGGCGCTGCCGAACATGTAGCGCCCGTTTTGATCGAAGATCGACACGCAATCCCGGATACCGAAAAGGATGCTCTGGAGCATCCGCTTTTCCTTTTCCAGGTCGTCGCGCATGCGCTTCTGTTCGCTGATATCCACCAGCAGGATATTGACCGACTTTGGGCGCCCGCTGCCATCGGTGTTGAGCGACAGGTGAAACAGCACCGGGATCTTTTCCCTGTCGCGCGGCCCATAGACATAGAGTTCGAACTGGACCGATTTGCGCCCCGCTTTGAGCAGTCCGACATAGTGCTCCACCATTTGGATCTCTTCTACGCTGATCAGCGTGCGCACATCCCGGCCGATCAGGTTGGTGCGGCTGGCGCCGGCGAATTCGAGAAAGGTATCGTTGACATCCAGCAGGATGAAGTCGAAATCGGTCAGCCAGTAATTGATCTTCAGGTCGTCCAGGATGCGTTTCAGGTTGACGTTGTCTTGGGATGCCATCAGACTCGGGGGCATGGGGGCCTCGCTCCGGATATTTCAGCTTTGTTTCGGTAGTGTTTCTCTTGTTTCATTCATGTTAAGCATAAATTGAAACACGTCCGGCTGTCAATCGTTCGCCCTCATCAATTAGTCCAGCAATATCAGGACTAAATTTGATTCGGTGCTTTGGCATCAACCTTGAAAGGAAATATGAATCGATCAAAAACAAAGGCGTACCCCCCCACAGAAGGCAGGCGACACCATGCATGTGATCGAATCCCGCATCGACACCCAATCGGATGCCTATCGCAAGAACTTTGAGGCCATGGCGGCCCGGGTAGCCGATCTTTCCACGGAATTGAACCGAGCGATGAACGAACGTCCGGACAAGGACCTGAAACGGCTGGCCGCGGCGGGCAAACTGCCCACGCCCAAAAAACTGGAACTGCTGCTGGACCCCAACACCCCCTTTCTGGAAATCGGGCCGCTGGCCGCCCGGGGGATGTACGACGGCAAGGTGCACAAGGCCGGCATGATCATCGGGATCGGCATGGTGGCCGGCCGGGAAGTACTCGTGTCGGTCAACGACCCCAGCATCAAGGGCGGGGCCTCCTATCCCATGAGCGTGAAGAAATCCTTGCGCAGCCAGACGATCGCCATGGAGAACCGGCTGCCCATGGTCAACCTGCTCGATTCGGCGGGCGCCTTTCTGCCGTTGCAGTCCGAGATCTTCCCGGACGTGGATGACGGCGGCCGCGTCTTTTACAATCAGGCGCAGATCAGCAAGATGGGCATTGCCCAGATCACGGCCGTCATGGGATTGTGCACGGCCGGCGGCGCCTATATCCCGGCCATGAGCGACGAGGTGGTCCATGTGAAGGGCCACGGCGCGATCTTCCTGGGCGGCCCGCCGCTGGTCAAAGCCGCCACCGGCGAGGAGGTCACGGCCGACGAACTGGGCGGCGCGGAGGTGCACTGCGCCGAATCGGGCGTGTCGGATTACTTCGCCGAAGACGACGCCCATGCCATCGAGATCGTGCGCCGGCTGGTGGCCAACCTGCCCGACAACCCCAAGGCCCGCCTGACCACCCGCGATCCCCGGCCGCCGCTCTACGACCCTAAGGAGATCTACGGCATCGTGCCCGGGGACATCTCCGAAGCCTACGACATCCGCGAGGTCATCGCCCGCATCGTGGACGGCAGCGAGTTCATCGAGTTCAAGGAGATGTACGGGCCGACCCTGATCTGCGGCTTCGCCCACATCCACGGCTACCCGGTGGGCATCCTGGGCAACAACGGCATTCTCTTCTCCGAGAGCGCCCTGAAGGGCACCCAGTTCATCCAGTTGTGCGACAAGCGCCAGATTCCCCTGGTGTTCCTGCAGAACATCACCGGCTTCATCATCGGCCGCGATTACGAGCGCACCGGCATCACCAAGAACGGCCACAAGATGGTCAATGCGGTGGCCACGGCCACGGTGCCGAAGTTCACGGTCATGGTGGGGGCCTCGTTCGGCGCCGGCAACTATGCCATGTGCGGAAGGGCCTATGGGCCCCGCTTCCTGTGGACCTGGCCCAACCACCAGATCGGCGTCATGGGCGGCCGGCAGGCGGCCGACGTGCTCATCACGTTGCAGAACGACCAGCGGGCGCGCGCCGGACAGCCGCCCATGACCGAAGACGAAGTCGCCTTCATCCGGGAGCCGGTCATGGCGGCGGCCCTCAAGGAGGGCAATGCCTATTACAGCACGGCCAACCTTTGGGATGACGGCATCATCGATCCGGCCAAGACCCGCGACGTCCTGGGGCTGGGCATTTCCGCGGCCCTCAACGCGCCCATTCGCAACGACGCGCACGGCTACGGCATTTTCCGCATGTAACACCAACCCATGGGGAACCGCATGTTCAAGAAAATACTGATCGCCAACCGGGGGGAGATCGCGGTGCGCATCCTGCGCACCTGCCGGGAGATGGGCATTGCCACCGTGGCCGTCTATTCCGATGCCGACCGGCAGGCCCTGCACGCCCTCGAAGCTGACGAGGCGGTGCCGATCGGCCCCGCCGAGCCGTCCCAAAGCTACCTTTCCATTGACCGCATCGTCGCGGCCGTCCGCCAGACCGGCGCCCAGGCCGTGCACCCGGGTTACGGCTTTCTGGCCGAAAATGCCGAGTTCGCCGCGCGCTGCGAACGGGAAGGGATCGTCTTCATCGGCCCGCCGGCCGAGGTGATCCGGAGTCTGGGGGATAAAATCACGGCGCGCCAAATCATGCAGAAAAGCGGCGTACCGATCATCCCGGGCATGCTCGAGGCAGCCCACGACCCCGCCGCCTGGGCCGCCGGGGCCGAAGCGATCGGCTTTCCCTTGCTGATCAAGGCCTCGGCCGGCGGCGGCGGCAAAGGCATGCGCATCGTCCACGCTCCCGCCGACCTGGCCGAAGCCTGCCGGGCCGCCTCCCGGGAAGCGGCCGCCGCTTTCGGCGACGGGACCGTTTACCTGGAAAAATTCCTGCCCAAGTCCCGGCACGTGGAGATCCAGATCCTGGCCGACCATAAGGGCCATACCATCCATCTCTTCGAACGGGAGTGCTCTATCCAGCGCCGGCACCAAAAGATCATCGAGGAGACCCCCAGCCCGGCCCTGAGTCCGGCGCTGCGCGCCGCCATGGGCCGGGCCGCGGTGGCGGCAGCCCGGGCAGCCGGCTATGTCAACGCCGGCACGGTGGAGTTCATCCTGGACCCCGAGGGCCGCTTCTACTTTCTGGAAGTCAACACGCGCCTGCAGGTGGAGCACCCCATCACGGAGATGATCACCGGCCTGGATCTGGTGCGCCACCAGATCGAGATCGCCGCCGGACGGCCGCTGGCCCTGACCCAGGACGACGTCTGCAGCCGGGGGCATGCCATCGAATGCCGGATTTATGCCGAAGACCCCCAGCAGAATTTCATGCCCTCGCCGGGCCGCATCGCTTTTTTCCAGGAACCGACCGGGCCGGGCATCCGCAACGACTGCGGGGTCTATGCCGGGTTCGAAGTCCCGGTGGAGTACGACCCCATTCTCTCCAAGCTGGTGGTCCACGCCGAAACCAGGGAGCTGGCCATCCGGCGCATGCTTCGCGCCCTGAAATCGTATGCGGTCCTGGGTGTGAAGACCCCCATCGACTTTCTGCTCGACGTGCTCGCTTCGGCGCCGTTTCAAGCTGGAGAGACCTATACCGATTTCATCGCCAGCCATTTTGCCGACTGGGGGCCGGACCGCCAGACCCTGGAACTGGCCGCCATCGCCTATGTGGCGGACGCCATGGCGCCCAAGGCGCAGCCGGGCGGGCGCCCTGAGCAGGCGGCTCGCCCCGGCCCCTGGCAAACACTGAAGCATTGGCGGCTGTAGGGGAGGATCTGCTGCATGGACTACAAGCTCAAGCACAATGAAGAGGTCATCGCCCTGGCGGTGGAAACGGCCGGCGACGGCCTGCTATCGGCCACCGTCGGAGATAAGAAGATGGAGGTGGCCTTCGCGCGCATTTCCGAAAACCGGCTGCGCCTGGTCGTGGACGGCCGGCAGATCCTGGCCTTCGTGGCCGAAACCAGCGACGGCAAGGCGGTGATGGTCGACGGGCGCACCTTTCTGCTGGCGGACGAGCGCACGACGGGAACGCGCCCCAGGTCCGGGGCGGCCAGCGGCCCGAAACTGGTCACGCCCCCCATGCCGGCCGTGGTGACCCAGATCCTGGTAGCCCAGGGCCAGACCGTGGAAAAGGGGCAGGGGCTGCTGGTGGTGTCGGCCATGAAGATGGACACGATCCTCACGGCGCCCTTCGCCGGCGTGATTGCGCGGATCAACGTGGCGGAAGGGCAGAAAGTGGCCCCCAAGCAGGTGCTGGTGGATATCGAACCCGCGGCAGCAAATGAGGAGGTCCATGGCTGAACAGGATTTGATCTACCGAGTCGACGGGCCGGTGGCCTTCGTGACCATCAACCGGGCGCCCGCGCGCAACGCCATCACCCCCGAAGCCGTCGGCCTGTTCCACGCGGCCCTGGACCAGGCCCAGGCCGATCCGCTCGTGCGTGTGGTCTGCGTCACCGGCGCCGGCGACAAAGCCTTCTGCTCGGGCGCCGACCTGGGCGGCGGCATGCAGGACGCCGGCCGCCGCAGCCACTTCGATAACTATGCCCGGCTCATCAGCCGCCTGGCAGAGTTTCCCAAGCCCACCGTGGCGCGGGTCAACGGGCACTGCCTGGCCGGCGGCACCGGCTTCATGCTGGCCTGCGACATCGTCGTCGCCAAGGCCTCGGCCCAGTTCGGCACCCCGGAAGTCAACGTGGGGCTCTTCCCCATGATGATCGGCGCCCTGATCTTCCGCAACGTGCCGCGCAAGAAGGCCATGGAGATGATCCTGCTGGGCCAGCGGCTCACCGCCGCCCAGGCCCTGGAAATGGGGATGGTCACCCGGGTGGTGGCCGATGCCGATTTCGACGCCGAGGTGGCGGCGGTGCTGGCCGCCCTGGCCGCCAAGAGCCCCATCGGCCTCCGGCTGGGCAAGCAGGCCTTTGCCGCCGTCGAGCAGATGCAGCTGGCCGAGGCCGTGCGCTATCTGGCCGGCCAACTGCTCGAAGTGGCTGGCACCCAAGACGCCCGGGAGGGCATCACCGCCTTTCTGGAAAAACGCACGCCGCAATTCAAAGGAGAATAGACCGCATGCTGTACCGCTTCGAAGGCCGGACGCCGTCCATCGGTAAAGAGACCTATGTCAGCGAACTGGCCCAGGTCATCGGCGAAGTCATCATCGGCGATCACTGCTATATCGGGCACGGCGCCATTCTGCGCGGCGACTACGGCCGCATCGAAATCGGCGACGGCACCGCCGTGGAGGAAGGGGTCATCATCCACGCGCCCCCGGACCACCTCAACCGCATCGGCCGGCGCGTCACCCTGGGCCACGGGGCGATTCTGCACGGCAGCAGCATCGGCGACGGCGCCGTCATCGGCATGGGGGCGGTATTGAGCATCCTCAGCGACATCGGCGAGGGCGCCATCGTGGCCGAAGGCGCCCTGGTCAAGTGGGGCCAGAAGATCCCGGCCCGCATGGTGGCTGTGGGCAACCCGGCCGAAGTCAAACGCCCGGTGAGCCCCAAGGACGAGGAGATCTGGGCTTTCGGCAAGCAGCTCTACGTGGACCTGGCCAAGCGCTACCTGGCCTCCGACCTCGAGCCAGTGAGCCTCGACCAGTGCCGGCACAGCGGCGATTCAGCCGGTGACGCAACCCAAGGGAGGTAGGTTCATGCGCGATCCCGAACGACTGATCATCGCCAACTGCAGCGGCTTTTTTGGCGACCGCCTCTCGGCGGCCAGGGAGATGGTCCAGGGCGGCCCCATCGACGTGCTCACCGGCGATTATCTGGCCGAACTGACCATGGCGCTCCTGTTCCAGAAGAAGCTCAAGTCACCGGAGGGCGGCTACGTGCCCACCTTCCTCAAACAGATGGAAGCGGTCATGGGCGCGTGCCTGGAAAAAGGCATCCGCGTGGTGGCCAATGCCGGTGGGCTCAACCCCGCGGCCATGGCCCGGGCGCTCAAGGCCGCGGCCCAGGCGCTCGGTCTGGCGCCCCGGATCGCCTACATCGAAGGAGACGACCTGATGCCGCGTCTGGCCGAGCTGCAGCAGGCCGGCGAGAGCTTCATCCACATGGACAAGGGCATCCGCCTGGCCGACAGCGGGGCCACGCCCATAACGGCCAATGCTTATCTGGGAGGCTGGGGCATTGCCGCGGCCCTGGAACAGGGAGCCGATATCGTGGTGTGCGGCCGGGTGGCCGACGCCGCCCTGGTAGCCGGCCCCTGCGCCTGGCGCTTCGGCTGGCGGCGCAGCGACTGGGACCAACTGGCCGGAGCCTACGCCGCCGGGCACATCATCGAGTGCGGCGCCCAGGCCACGGGTGGCAACTATTCGTTCATCCACGAGGTGCCCTCCTACCGCAACGTGGGGTTCCCCATCGCCGAAATGCACCCCGACGGCAGCTTCGTGATCACCAAGCATCCCGGCACCGGCGGGCTGGTGTCGGTGGGCACGGTCACGGCCCAACTGCTCTATGAAATCGCCGCGCCGACCTACCTGACGCCGGATGTGGCCGTGCGCTTCGACACCCTGACCCTGACCCAGGAGGGGCCCGACCGGGTGCGCGGCACGGGCACCCGGGGCGAACCGCCGCCCGAGACGACGAAGGTGTGCATCAACACCCTGGGCGGGCACAAGAATGCCATGACCGTGATCTTGACCGGCCTGGACATCGACCGCAAGGCCGAGATCGTCACCCAGACCCTGTTCGACAGCCTGGGCGGCCGCGAGCGGTTCCAAACCGTGGACGTACAGTTGGTGCGCTCCGAAAAGACGGATCCCGGCACCAACGACGAGGCCTTCGCCTACCTGCGCGTCACGGTGCTGGACCCGGATGCCAACAAGGTGGGCCGGCGCTTTTCGGCCGCGGTGGTGGAGATGGCCCTGGCCAGCATTCCCGGCTTCACGCTCACCTCGCCGCCCGGCGAAGGGGGGCCGGCGGTGGTGCACTGGCCAGCGCTGGTGGCCAACCGCCATATCCATCAGACGGTCTGCCTCGACGAGCGGCCGGCGGTGGTGGTCGAGGCGGCCTGGGACTGCGAGCCTTTTAGCGTATCGCCCACCACCCCGGAGATCCCCCCGGTTCCCAAGGGCCAAAGCGTCCGGGCGCCGCTGGGCCGGGCCTTCGCCACCCGCTCGGGCGATAAGGGCGGCAATGCCAACCTGGGCATCTGGGGCCGGACGCCGGAAGCCTATGCCTTCCTGCGAAGCTTTCTGACCACCGAACGCCTCAAGGCGCTGCTACCCGATTGCGCGCCGTATGCCATCGAGCGCTACGAACTGCCCAACCTGCTGGCAATCAACTTCTACATCCGCGGACTGCTGGGCGACGGCGTGGCGGCCTCGGTGCGCAGCGACCCCCAGGCCAAGACCCTGGGGGAATACCTGCGGGCCAAAGTCGTGGAGATGCCGGCCGCGATCCTGGTGACCCAGCCGGAAGCAAAGGAGATGCGATGAAAGCGTTATGCGCCGATCTGGCCTGGGAGCAGGACTCCCTGGACGAACGGGTGAGCAACCTCGCCCCCGCCGCGTGGCAGACCCTGGCGCCGTGCGGCAACTGGACGGTCAAGGACGAAATCTGCCATCTGGCCTACTTCGATTATACGGCGCGCCTCTCGGCCACCGACCCGGCGGCGTTCCAGCGCCACCTGGTCGAGGACCTGGGCCGGATCAAAAACATGGACGAGGCCACCGAGATCACCCTGGCCAAGGGACGCGCCATGGCCACCGACGATCTGCTCGCCTGGTGGCGAATGGAGCGCCGGCAACTGGTCGCGGCCCTGGCGCGCCTGGCCCCCAAAGACCGCCTGCCGTGGTACGGGCCGCCGATGAGCGCGCGCTCGTTTGCCAGCGCCCGGCTCATGGAGACCTGGGCCCATGGCCAGGATATCTATGATGTGCTCGGCCTGGAGCGGCCCGCCAGCCCGGGGCTGCGCCACATCGCCCACTTGGGGGTCACCACCTTCGGCTGGAGTTTTGCCAACAGGGGCATGCCGGTTCCCGAAACGTCCGTGCATGTGGAATTGACTGCGCCCTCAGGCGAGATCTGGAGCTGGGGCGATGACGCCGCCACCCAGCGCATCAGCGGGCCGGCCGTGGATTTTTGCCTGGTGGCGATCCAGCGCCGGCACGTGGACGATACGGCCCTGGTGGTCATCGGCGAGGTCGCCCGCCAGTGGATGGAGCTGGCCCAGTGTTTCGCCGGGCCGCCCACCCTGGGACCGGCCGCCGGAACGCGACTGCCGCGCTCACAGAAAACGTAAGGAGAACGAATGTATCCCTATCTGTTCAGTCCGATCCGCATCAACCGGCTGGAAATCAAAAACCGCATCGCCTACCCGGCCCTGGGGCTGGCCTATTCCCATGACCGCCGGCTCAACGAGCGCTACTTCAATTACTTCCGGGAGATCGCCCGGGGCGGCGCCGGCATCGTGACCGTCGGGCCCGTGGGGGTCGATGTGCTCGGCGCGGGCTTTCTGGTGCTGACCCTGGACAACGACGGCGCCATCGCCGATTTCAAGCGCCTGACCGATGCCATCCGACGCGAAGGCGCCAGCCCCTGGATTCAGCTCTTTCACGCCGGTGGCTACTCCCATCCCATACTGATCGACATGCAGACGCCCATGGCGCCTTCGGCCGTCTTCTCCAACTATTCCCGCACCACCCCGCGGGCGATGAGCCTCGAAGATATCGAGGGCGTTCAAGAGGCCTTCGCGGCGGCGGCCCGGCGGGCCCGGGAGGCCGGCTTCGACGGCGTCGAGATCATCGCCAGCGGCGGGTATCTGCTCACCCAGTTCTGGTCGCCGCTCAAGAACCAGCGCACCGACGATTACGGCGGCAGTTTCGAAAACCGGGCGCGCTTTCCCCGGGAGACGATCCAAAAGGTGCGTGCCGCGGTGGGGGCGGCGTTCCCTCTTGGCATCCGCATGGCCGGCAACGACTTCGTGCCGGGCAGCAACAGCGACGCGGAAACCCCGGCCATTGCCCGGGTGTATGAAGCGGCGGGCATCGACGTGATCAACGTCACCGGCGGCTGGCACGAAACCCGGGTGCCCCAACTGCCCATGGACCTGCCCCGGGCGGCCTACGGGTATCTCGCCTTGAACATCAAGAAGGCCGTCTCCGTGCCGGTGATGGCTTCCAACCGCATCGCCAGTCCCGATGCGGCCGACCGACTCCTGCGCGACGGGTACGCCGACATGGTCAATCTGGGCCGGGTGCTGATCGCCGACCCTTTCTGGCCCCAAAAAGCCTTCGAGGGGCGCGCCGCCGAGATCCGGCCCTGCACGGCCTGCGGCCAGGGGTGCTCGGACCAGGTGTTCTCGGGCCAGGCGGTCTTTTGCGCCGGCAATCCCCGCGCCGGCTTCGAGGCCGAGCGCATCATCGGGAAAACCGACGCGCCGCGGCGCATCCTGGTGGCCGGCGCCGGTCCGGCCGGACTGGAGGCGGCCGTCACCGCCGCCCAGATGGGGCATCGGGTGGAAATCTTCGAACAGTCGGGCGACATCGGCGGACAGCTCTGGCTGGCCGGCGCGCCGCCGCACAAGCAGGAGTATCTGGAGTACATCCGCTACTACCGGGCCATGCTCAACCGGCTCGCCATCCCGGTGCACCTGAACACGCCGGTGAACGCGGAGCTGATCCAATCCCGCAAGCCGGCGCATGTCATCGCTGCCACCGGGGCCGAGGCGCTGCGGCCGCCGATTCCCGGCGTGGACGCCGAAGGAGTGCTCACCGCTTGGGAGGTGTTGCGCGCCAACCCGCCCCTGGGACGAGAGGTGGCCATCATCGGCGGCGGCGCCGTGGGGCTGGAGACCGCCTTGTTTGTGGCGGCCAAGGGCACCATCAACGCCGAAACGTTGGCCTTTCTCTTCACCTACCGGGCCGCCGCCGAGGAACGGCTGCGCGAATTGCTTTTCAACGGGAGTTCAAAAGTTACGGTGTTCGAAATGCTGCCCAGGGCCGGCGGCGACGTGGGGCGCTCCACGCGTTGGGTGCTCTTCGAGCGCCTCAAACAGTATGGGGTGGCCATCGAAACCGGCACCAAGGTAACTGAGCTGACCGCCCGCTCGGTGAGCTGGGAGCAGGACGGCGGAGTGGGCTGCCGAGCATTCGACCAGGTCATCGTGGCCTCGGGCTCGCGCCCGGTCAACCCCCTGGCCGCGCGCCTGGCGGCCCTGGGCATCCCCTTTACGGCGGTGGGCGACTGCACCGGACCGCGCAAGATCCAGGATGCCATTCACGGCGGTTTCCTGGCCGCCCTCAACCTTGACCAGAAACAGGGAGTTGCAGCATGAGCCAGAATTTGTATTTCACCAAGGAGCACGAGCAGGTGCGCGCGGCCTTACGCGACTTCGTAAACAAGCGGATCAACCCCTTCGTCGACGAATGGGAGGAAAAGGGCGCCGCGCCCCTGCACGATCTGTTCAAGGAGATGGGGGAACTGGGGTTCCTCGGCATCCGCTACGACGAGCGGTACGGCGGCATAGGCCTGGACTACTGGTATGAGACGGTGATGCTCGAAGAGATCGCCCGGGCGCGCTGCGGCGGCGTGCCCATGGCCATCGCGGTCCAAACCAACATGGCGACCCCGGCCATCGCCGAGTTCGGCAGCGAATATTTGAAGGACAAGTATCTGCGCGGGGCCATCCGCGGGGAGATGGTGGGCGCCATCGCCGTCACCGAACCGGACGCCGGCTCGGACGTGGCGGCGCTGCGGACCTTTGCCCGCAAAGAGGGTGACGTCTACGTGCTCAATGGCTCGAAGACCTATATCACCAACGGCACCCAGGCCGATTTTCTGACGCTGCTGGCGCGCACCAGCGAGGCGCCGGGGTATCATTCGTTCAGCCTCTTTGTCGTCCCCACCGCGCTGCCCGGGTTCAAGATCAGCAAGAAGCTCGACAAACTGGGCATGCGCAGCAGCGATACGGCCGAGCTGTACTTCGACGACCTGCGCATCCCGGCCGAAAACCTCATCGGCCAGGAGGGCGAAGGCTTCATCTACCAGATGCAGCAGTTCCAGCACGAGCGTTTTTCAGCCCTGCCGGTCTGCTACATCGGCGCAGAAGAGATGATCCGCGAAACCGTGGCCTACATCAAGAAGCGCATCGTTTTCGGCAAGCCCCTGATCAAAAAGCAGGTGCTGCGCCACCGGCTGGTGGACTGGCTCAGCGAGACCGAGTGCCTGCGCCAGCTCACCTATCACATCGTGCGCCTGAAGATGGCCGGCAAGGATGCCACCAAGGAGATCTCCATGGGCAAATTGATCGGCGGGCGCCTGCTCAACCAGGTGGCCGACGGCTGCCTGCAGATGCACGGCGGCATGGGCTTCATGAACGAGATGCATGTCTCCCGGTTCTTCCGGGACGCCCGGCTGATCTCCATCGGCGCGGGCGCCAGCGAAGTGATGAGCGATATCATCGCCAAACTCGAAGGTTTTTGAGCGTTTTGAGTGTTCCATAACGTGCGGAGGGTCCAGTGTAAACGCCAACCATTCATAATTAAAAAGGAGCTGGGGTCATGAAGATCAACATCGGTTATCTGCTCTACAAGCGGGCCATGCTGAGTCCCAAGATGGAGGCCTTGGTGGTGGGAGATGTGCGGCGTTCCTTTCCGGAGTTGAACGCGGGCGCCAACCGGGTCGCCAACGCCATGCGCAAGATGGGGGTCCAACGCGGGGATCGGGTGGCGGTGCTGGCCCTCAACGATCCCGAGTACCTGGAACTCTTCTTCGGCCTGGCCAAGATCGGCGTGGTCATGGTGCCGCTCAACCACCGCCTGGCGCCGCCCGAGGTGGCCTACATCGCCAACGACTGCGGGACCCAGACCTTCATCTTCGGCAAGGAGTTCACCCCGGTGGTCGAGGCCATCCGCGGCCAGATCCCGGCCAAGACCTTCATCGGCATCATGGACGATCCCCCGGCCTGGGCCAGACCGTACCGAGCGGTCATGGACGCCCCGGCCACGGAGCCCGAGCTCGTCGGCGGCGACGACGACACCCTGACCATCCTCTACACCTCGGGCACGACCGGCCGGCCCAAGGGCGCCGAGCTGACCCACAACGGTTATTACCACACCTCGGTGGACCTCAAGGCCACCCTGGGCGATGTCGGCACCCGCATGCTGATGCCGCTGCCGCTGTTCCACATCGGCGCCCTGGCGCCGGTGCCCATGTGCGCCCACTTCGGCTCGACCATGATCTTCCAGCGCGCGTTCGAACCGGCCGAATTTCTCAAGCTGATCCAGACCGAGCACATCTCCTGGTTCGGCTCCGTGCCCCAGGTGCTGATGTTCCTGCGTTCGGTGCCGCAGTTCGAGACCTTCGACTGGTCCACCATCAAGCTGGCCCTGGTGTATGCGGCGCCCGTGCCGGTGCCCCTGATCAAGGCCTTTGCCGAAAAGGGCATGGAGGTGCGCCAGCTCTACGGCCTGACCGAGTGCACCGGCCCGGCCTCGGTCATCGACGGGGAATGGGCGGTGAAGAAAGCCGGCTCATGCGGCCCGCCCTTCTTCCAGACCGATATCCGCGTGGTGGATCTCGAGGGCAAGGATTGCGCCCCCGACGTGCCCGGCGAGGTGCTCATGCGCACCACCCATCTCATGAAGGGCTATTACAACAATCCCACGGCCACGGCCCAGACCATCATCGACGGCTGGCTGCACACCGGCGACATCGCCAAGATGGACGCCGACGGTTTCCTGTACATCCTGGACCGCAAGAAGGACATGATCATCTCGGGCGGCGAGAACATCTATCCGGCCGAAGTGGAAGAGTGCCTGCACGCCCACCCGGCCATCGCCGATGTCGGCGTGATCGGCATTCCGGACGAAACCTGGGGCGAGGCGGTCAAGGCCATCGTGGTGCTCAAAAAGGGCGAGAGCCTCACCCAGGAAGCACTGATAGGCTGGTGCCGCGACAAGCTGGCACGCTTCAAGACCCCCAAACAGGTGGTCTTCATCGATCAGATCCCGCGCACGCCCACCGGCAAGATCCTCAAGCGGGTGCTGCGGGAACAGTTCAAATAGGGGTAGGAAGGCCATGTCGACGCAACCCGGTAAGGTCGGTGTTCAGGAGTATTTCGGCAAAGAGCAGGAACGCCTGCGTCTGGCCGCGCGCGAGGTGATCCGCAAGGAAGTGATCCCGCATATCGACGAATGGGAAGAGGCCGGTGCCTTTCCCCGCGCGATGTACGATCTGTTCGGAGAACTCGGCTTTCTGGGTGTGGGCTATCCCGAGGCGGTGGGCGGCAGCGGCGGCGATCTGTTCGACCAGATCGCCATGAACGAGGAGCTGATGCGCTCCGGCTCCGGCGGTTTCGCCGCCGGCATCGGCTCCTTGAATATCGCCCTGCCGCCCATCGTCCGAAAGGGCACCGCCGCGCAGAAAGAGCGCTTCGTCCAGCCGGTGCTGGCCGGCAAGCGCATCGCCGCCCTGGGCATCACCGAGCCGGGCGGGGGATCGGATGTGGCCAACCTGCAGACCACGGCCGTGCGGGAAGGGGACTACTATGTCATCAACGGCGGCAAGACCTTCATCACCAGCGGTGTGCGCGCCGATCAACTGACCTGCGCCGTGCGCACCGGGGGGCCTGGCGCTCACGGCATCAGCTTTCTGGTCATCGAGCGCGACACACCCGGCTATTCGGTGGGCCGGGCCTTGAAAAAGACCGGCTGGTGGGCCTCGGACACCGCCGAGATTTTCTTCGACAACTGCCGGGTGCCGGCCGCCAACCTCATCGGCGAAGAGAACCAGGGGTTCTATATCATCATGGAGAATTTCCAGATGGAGCGGCTGCAGTTGAGTGTCATGGCCAACATGACCGCCCAGCTCGCCCTGGAGGAGGCACAGCGCTACACCCGGGAGCGCCAGGCCTTCGGCAAGCCGCTTGCGGGGTTTCAGGTGACCCGCCACAAGCTGGTGGACATGGCCACCCTGGTGGAAGTCAGCCGAGAGTTCACCTACCGCGTGGCGGCCAGGATCAACGCCGGCATCGATCAGGTCAAGGAGGTCTCCATGGCCAAGAATTTCGCCTGCGGTGTCGGCGACCGGGTCACCTACGATGCCGTGCAGCTCTTCGGCGGTTACGGCTACATGCGCGGCTGTCTGGTGGAACGGCTCTTCCGGGACAACCGGATTCTCTCCATCGGCGGCGGTACCACCGAAATCATGAAAGAGATCATTTCCAAGTTGATGTAATCTTATCCTTCTCCAGCAGAGTTCCTCGCTACAGACCAATTCTCTCAAAGCTAAAGGAGTGGCCGCCATGAGCTATCCCGATGCCCAGAATCCTTATGGTTTCGATCCTTTTCTCCAGTGGCGGGAAAATTGCGACTACTACCTGGAGGATGCCTTTGCCCGGAAGGCCGTGCGGGTCTTCACCGGCGCGCAGGCAGACCAGGTGGAGGCCGCCGCCCGGCAGGTTTCCACGAAAGCCTCCTTCCGCTGGCGCAAGCTGGCCGAAGCCATCGCCGCGCCGGAAAAGCGGCCCTTCATGCTGCATTACGATGGCCACAAGAACCGCATCGACCGCATCGTCCGGCCTTATGAAACCCTGGTGATGGAAAAAGAAGTATTTGGGGAAGCCCTTTTTTCGGACCAAACCCATCCCTGGGTGCGTTTCATCAAGATGTACCTCATCTATCAGAACGGAGAGGCCTGCACGGCCTGCCCCCTGACCTGCACCGAGGGGATGGTGGCGGTGCTGGAGCGCTTTGCCGACACGCCCGAAACCCAGGCCATTCTGGCCCACTGTAAGGAAGGCCGTAACGGCGAGTTCGGCATCGGCGCCCAATACTTGTCGGAAATCCACGGCGGTTCGGATGTGGGGGCCAACCGGCTGGAGGCCCGCCTTGAAAACGGCCAGTGGCGGCTGTATGGCACCAAATTCTTCTGCTCCGCAACCCACGCCGACTATGCCGTGGTAACCGCCAAACCCACCGGCTCGGAAAAGGTCGGCCTCTTTGTCATGCCCTCCTGGCTGCCCGGCGACAAGGAACGGGAACACAGAAACGGCTTCACCATCGACCGGCTCAAATGGAAGCTGGGAACCTCCGAGCTGACCACCGCCGAAATCACCCTGAACGGCGCCATCGGCTATCCGGTGGGGCCGCTGGACCGCGGCCTGGCCAACATGGTGGCCATCGTGCTCACCTACTCCCGGCTGACGGTGGGTCTTTCCGGGGCGGCCAGCATGATGCGCGCCTGGCGCGAGGCGGCCAAGTACTGCCAATTCCGGGAGGCCTTCGGTCTTCCCATCGACCACTTTCCCATGGTGGCCGGGCAACTGGCCCGCATCGAACGCGGCGCCAAACGCACCCTGGCAGGCGCCTTCCAGCTTTACCGGGCCGTCCTGGCGCTTCCCGGCGGCCTGGCCCCCCAATCGGGTCCCGAAGAGAACGACGAACTGAAGAAAAAGCGTTTCGAGGTGCGTGAGCTGATCATGCTCCAGAAAATCGCCACCAGCTTGGATGCGCCGGAGGCGTTGCGCCTGGCCATGAGCCTGTTCGGCGGCCACGGGGTGATGGAAGATTTCTCCGCCCTGCCCCGGCTTTATCGCGATGCGGCCGTCAACGAGCTGTGGGAAGGCCCCCGCAACGTGCTGCTCTCCCAGATCCACCGCGACCTTTTGAACGCCGCCGGCTGGTATGGCCCGGACCAGTTTGTCGCCAACATTCTGGCCGGCGCCCCCTCGGCTGTGATCGAAGATCTCCAACGGGAAATCGTGGCTATCTTCGCCCATCCCAACCTGTTTGAAATGAGTCCGCTCGCCCTGCTGACCTGCGAGCGCTGGGACCGCTTCTGCCACCGGCTTTTCCACGCCTATCAAGACGTGGTCAAGGATCTGGTGGAAAGGTTTATTGTATCCTTGACATAAAGATCCTGAACCAGCGATGATCGAATGAATCTTGAAAACCAGTGAAATGGAGCATCTCCCATGGCCCTGAACAGACGCAGCCCACATCGTTCCTTCGTCAGCTACATCGATAAAAGCCGCATTTATTACGAAGCCCAGGGATACAAACAGCCATACACCTGGGCTGTTCATGACCATGCGCCTTTCACCCTACCCGCAAAACCCCTGTCACAGTGCAAGGTGGGCTTCACCACCACCGCCTCGCCGATCGATTTCGGCGAAGGCGTGGAAAGCCTGATGAGAGAGAGGGAATGTTGCTTTGCGCCGTGCGACCCTCCACCCGAGCGACTCTTCACTGGCCACCTTTTCTGGGACAAGGAGGCGACCCACACCGGCGACGTCGAATCTTTTCTACCATTGAAAGGGCTGTCAGAATACGTCCGCATGGGCCGTGTGGCGGCGGTATCACCCCGTTTTTATAACGCTCCGACCGACTACAGCCAGGGCAGGACGATCAAAAAGCACGCTCCGCAGATTCTGAAATGGGCCAGGGAAGACGGCGTGGATGCAATGCTTCTGTCGGCCCTCTGACCGGTATGCCACCAGACCGTGAGTCTGGTCGCCCGTGAACTGGAGGAGAACGGCATCGCCACCGTTGTCATAGGTTCGGCACGTGACATCGTCGAGGAATGCGGTGTCGCCCGTTTTTTGTTCACTGATTTCCCCTTGGGCAATCCTTGTGGGAGGCCTGGCGATGTGGAAATGCAGCATGCCATATTAGGGCTGGCACTCGACCTGCTGGAAGGCGCCTGGTCGCCCTGCACCACCGTGCGGGCTCCGTTTCAGTGGCCGGACGATCAATGGCGTCATAATTTCATGCGCGTCGATGACGACAACCGGGAGGAGTTGGCCCGGGCCGGGGAGCAGCGACGGCGTTTGAATGAGAGCATTAAATATGGCAAGCCTTAACCGGTAACGCCCGGCGTTTCTATCAGCTTTCGCGGAACTGTGGTCAGTATTTCGCAGCCGGTATCGGTGACCAGTATCATGTCTTCCAGTTTAACCGCGCCGAAAGCAGGATCGAGGATATGCAGTTCGATGGCCAGAACGAATCCTGGGTCAATCACAGTTTTGTCTGACAAAGCGAGCAGGGGCGGCTCGTTGCATTCCAGGCCTACGCCATGGCCGACCAGATGACTTCTGCGGCCATTTCCGAGATTCAAAAAATGATCGGCGACGCCGAGCTGTTCCGCTTTCTGCACGGCGGCGGCATATATCTCTGAGGCTCTGATTCCCGGATGGATCAAGTCGATTAGGTGATCGGAAATGGTCAGGATCGCCTGAAACATGCGGTGGGCTTCTTCGGATGCCTTGCCGAGGGCATAGGTTCTGGTTTGGTCGGCATGATATCCTTTTACCAGAGCCGGAATATCCACAATCAGCAGATCGCCCTGTTTAATGCGCCGCAGCGAAGGGCCGGCCGGCACCGCCGCACTGAGACCGATACCGGTCAAGCTGAGCAGTGCCCCGCTTGGATTCGTAAGATTACCACCCGAAGCCAGGGGGCCCGTACTCATGTAAAAATCGGGATGCCGAAAGAAAAAGGTTCCTTCGTGGCCGGCCAGACGATGGGCATATTCCACGGCAGCCGCGAGTTGCAGTTCGCTGATGCCAGGTTTTAAATGGGACAGCACGGCTTCATAGCCTGCATGCACAGCCCGGCAAGCCTCTCGAATGCAGGAAATTTCGGTGGGCTCCTTTCGCATGCGCTGTTTTAGAACAATAGGCGAGATATCGATCAGCTTGAAGTCTGAAAATACTTTCCGCAATCCATCGACTTGCGTAACTGGCAATATATCCAATTGGGTGCCGAGACACTTGCAGGAGATTTGCGGCAGTATACGGCTTTTTATTTTGTCTAGCTTGCGCTCTTCTATGATTTTGTGCGGTTCGATGAAGGACTCTTGAAGCGCAAAATCGATCCCGTAGCGCACAAAAAGATAATAGTCATCCTGCAGGACCACCAAAAAGCTGGGCTGTGCGGTCCCCGAATAGTACAGCACATCACGGGAGAACACGATCCATGCCACGCCTATGGCCTGTTGCCGCATCACGGTTTGCAGGGCGGCAATGCGCCCCAGCAGCTTTTTGGGATCTGGCGCTTGGGCAGGGCTTCGATGCCCAAGCGGGTTTTTGGTCAGGGATTCATCCTTTTTCATAGTGGTCCTTGGCGCCCCTTTGATCGATGGCGTGTGGCGCCCTACTGCCCGCGGTAGGCCGGCGGGCTATCCGCGCAAATACTTTTCGACGGTATCGGTCAGCCGCACAAACTCGTTGACGCTCAAGGTCTCGGCCCGCCGCATGGGATCGATGCCGGCCTGGGTCAAGACCGCCAGGGCCCCCTGGCCGCCCAACTGGGGCATGCCGCCGGCCAGGGCGTTGCGCAAGGTCTTGCGGCGCTGGCCGAAGGCCGCCTGGACGACGCGCACCATGAGCGCTTCGTCGCCCACGCGCGGTTCGATGACTGGCTTGAAGACGATCTCCAGCACCGCCGAGCCCACCTTGGGTTTGGGGAAGAACATGTCGGCCCGGATCTCGCGCAGCATTTTCAGGTCGGCGCAATAGCCCAGCAGCACCGAGAGCCGGCCATAGTCTTTGCCGCCCGGTCCGGCGATCAAGCGCTCGGCCAGCTCTTTTTGAAACATCAGGGCCGCGCGGCGCACGGCGGCGCGTTCGGTGACCAGTTTGACCACGACCTGGGAGGATATATTGTAAGGCAAGTTGCCGATGACGGTCAGGGGCTGCCCCATTTCGGCGGACAGCAGGCCCAGATCGAGCTTGAGGATATCCTGCTGGCGCACCTGCACCTGCGACAGCCCCTGGGCCAGCAGCTCGGCGCGCAGCAGGGGCACCAGTTGGGTGTCCTTTTCCACGGCCACCAGGCGCTGGGTGCGGCGGCCGGCGGCCAGGGTCATGGCGCCCAGGCCGGCGCCGATCTCCAGCACGGCATCGTCGGGGCCGATGCCGGCCAGGTCAACGATCTTCTCGGCCAGGGTGGGTTCGGTGAGAAAATTTTGTCCCAGCTCTTTGCGGGCCCGCAGGTTCCAGGCCTTGAGCAGGGTATGGGGAGCGGTCATGAAAAATGGATTCCTTCCCGGTTGCACCTTAGGGTGTATCGGAGCGGAAGCTAACACACGGTGCCCGCCAATTCAATCATTATGCCGTTTTGCGCCCTTTCCCTTGACTTTTGGGCCGTGATTCATTAGTCATGCAGGGACATAGGCAATAGTTACTAAACATATCTAATAGTTAGAGCCGCGCCGGGACACAGAGGGACATATGGCCAAAAAGAAGGGCAAATCGGTCAGCTTCGATGCCATGGTCAAATTCTTCATGCACAGTTACCATATTCCCACCAAGCGGGACATAGAGGGCATCAACGCCCGGCTGGAGCGCATCGAGCGCTTGCTCCTCACCCCTGCCCCTGCCTCCCGCCGCACCGCCGCCAAGGACCCGGACAAGCAAAACGCCGAAACCGCCTCCGGCGCGGTGCTGGCCATCATCCGCCGTAACCCGGAGGGCGTGGGTTTTTCCGAAATTCAGGTGCAAACCGGATTCGACGAGAAAAAACTGCGGAATATTTTGTTCCGGTTGCACAAATTGGATAAGATCAAACGCAAGAGCCGCGGGGTTTACCTGCACGCCTGATGCGTGGCGACCATGCCCCGCCACCCCAACCGAAAGAAGAGCGAAGCGCCATGACTATTCCCAGCGATCCCAACAATCCAGGCCTCAAAATCGGGGACACCCTCAGCGGCTATCGGATTGACCGTATCACCCATCTGCCCGAACTGGACGCCGTGTTCTACCGGCTGGCGCACGTCGCCACCGGCGCCCGCCATGTGCATATCAGCATCAAAGACCAGGAGAACACCTTCGGGGTCGCCTTCAAGACCGTACCCACCGACTCCACCGGCGTGGCCCATATTCTGGAGCACACGGTCTTGTGCGGATCGCGGCTCTTTCCGGTGCGCGACCCATTCTTCTCCATGCTCAAGCGAAGTTTGAGCACCTTCATGAACGCTTTTACGGCTTCCGACTGGACCATGTACCCCTTCGCCACCCAGAACCGCAAAGACTTCTACAACTTGATGGATGTCTATCTGGACGCGGCCTTCTTCCCCAACCTGGACGAGCTGAGCTTCAAGCAGGAGGGGCATCGCCTGGAGATCGAACCCGATGCCTCGGCTGCCGAAAAACGCATGCTGGTGCACAAAGGCGTCGTCTACAACGAAATGAAGGGGGCCATGTCCTCGCCGGACCAGGTGATGGGCCGCTCGATGCTCAACGCCCTTTATCCGGACACCACCTACAGCAACAACTCAGGCGGCGATCCGGCCGTAATCCCCCAATTGAGCTACGCCCAGCTCAAGGCGTTTCACCAGCACCACTACCATCCGAGCAACGCCTACTTCTACACCTACGGCCATCTGCCGCTCCAAGACCATCTATCCTTCATTGCCGGCAAGATCATGGGCCACTTCCAGCGCATCGATCCGGCCACCGATGTGCCGACCCAGCCCCGCTGGAACGCGCCGCGCACGGCACGCTACACCTATCCCCTGGCGGCCGGGGAAGATCCGGGCCGCAAGTGCCAGGTGGCCCTGGGTTGGCTGGCCTGCGACATCTTCGACACCTTCGAAGTGCTGACGCTGACCGTGATCGAGCAGATCCTGCTGGGCAACGCCGCCTCGCCCCTGCGCAAGGCCCTGATGGATTCGGGCCTGGGCAGCACCTTGAGCGACGGCAGCGGCTACGATGCCGACAACCGCGACACGGCCTTTTCCTGCGGGTTGAAAGATACGGCCGAGGGTTCGGCCGAGGCCGTGGAGCAGATCGTCTTCGACACGCTCAACCGGCTCGTGAGCGAAGGCCTCGACCCGGAAACGATCGCTTCGGCCATTCACCAGATCGAATTTCACCGCAAGGAGATCTCCAACACGCCTTATCCTTACGGCATCAAATTGCTGCTGATGACCATCGGCAGTTGGCTGCACGGCGGCGACCCGGAGCGCATTCTGCAACTCGATGCCGATTTCCAGCGACTGCACCGGGAGATCGCGGCCGGGCCTTTCCTGGAAGGCCGCATCCGGCGCTACCTGATCGACAACCCCCACCGGGTGAGATTGCTCCTGGCGCCGGACCCGGCCAAGGCCCAGGCCGAAGAGCAGCAGGTCCGGCAGCAACTGGACGATCTGTGGCAAACCCTGAGCATCGGCCAGCGCCGCCAGATCGAGATGGACGCCCAAAAACTAAAGGAACGCCAGGAGCATGCTGAAGATGCTTCCTGCCTGCCGACCCTGGCCCTGACCGATATTCCGCCCCAGGTGCAGATTTACGCGCCCAGCGACGTGCTTGCCGATCCGCCCATGTGGCGCTACGCGCTGCCAACCTCGGGCATCTACTACCTGAACGGGGCGGCCGGGGCGGCCGCGGTTCCAACGGAGCTGCTGCCCTGGGTGCCGTTCTTCTGCTACACCTTCACCAAGATGGGCACGCGCCAAAACGATTATGTGCGCCTGGCCCGGCGCATCGATGCGGCCACCGGCGGCCTGGGACTCAGCGCCCAGGCGCGGGTGCTCTGCGACCAGAGCCAGCGCTGCCTGCCGCTGATCCAGCTCTCGGCCAAGTGTCTGAATCGCAACGTCGATCCAATGTACGGCATCGTCGAGGAGTTGATCGCCGAGTTCGACAACAGCGATCTGGCCCGGTTGAAACAACTGCTGGGCGAATACCGCTCCGGGCTGGAGGCCATGATCGTCCAGAACGGCCACCGGCTGGCGATCTCCCTCTCGTCGCGAACCTTCGGTCCGACCAACTGGTTGGCCGAATTGTGGAGCGGTATCCACCAGGTGCGCACGGTGCGCGACCTGGACGCCAAGCTGGACGATGCCCGGCTGGCCGAGCTGGCCGGTTATTTGAAAAGCATTGCCCAGGCAATCTTCACGCCCGACAACTTCATCATGGCCGCCATCGGCGAAAGCGAGGCGGTGGACGCGGCCCGCCACCGCACCCGTCAGAGCCCGGTGTTGACCGCTTTCAAACGCGACCGGCCGCATACGGCTTTCCGGCTGCTGGAGATGCGGACCCAGGAGGCCTTGCCTTATGAAGGCTGGAGCACCTCCACGGCCGTGGCCTTCGTGGCCCAGACGGTGCCCACGGTCTTTCTCGGGCACCCTGACGCGCCGTCCCTGGCGGTATTGGGCAAGATGCTGCGCTCGCTCTACCTGCACCGCGAGATCCGCGAAAAGGGCGGCGCCTATGGCGGCTTTGCCCTCTACAACCCCGAAAACGGGCTTTTCAGCCTGGCCTCCTACCGCGATCCGCACATCGTCCAGACCCTGAAGGTCTACGCCGGCGCGGCCGACTTCATCCGCACGGCGCCCATCACCGACGAAGATATCAAGGAGGCCGTGTTGCAGGTCTGCTCGGAGATCGATAAACCTGACCCGCCCGGACCGGCGGCCCGCAAGGCCTTCTTCCGCATGATCGTGGGCCTGGACGACGAATCCCGCCAAGCCTTCAAAGCCCAGTTGCTGCAAGTCACCCGCGAGCGGGTGTTGGGGGTGTGTGAAACCTACCTGGGTGCCGGCCATCCATGGGGCGTGGCGGCGATCGCCGGCCAGGAGCATCTGGCCGCGGCCAACGACCAACTGAAAGAGCGGCCCTTGGCGCTGCAAGCCATTTGAGTGAAGGCAACGCGCATCCAGACCCTCGTCGGCCTTCAGGGGCGCACCGACTTTGCGGAAGTTATCTTTCATGCTAAAAACGCTCGGCCGATCTCGAATAGCCGTGAAGAGCAGGATTTGAATTGACAATGACTGAAATTGAGAAAGCCGCCCCAAAGCCAAGCCCCATCGCCCTCATTGGCCAGCGCGCCATTGAGGCTGTCCAGGCCATGGGACGCGCAGGCCTGTTTTTCCTCCAGGGGCTGCGCCACATCTTCTCCTGGCCCTGGCAGATCGACAAGATTTTCGACCAGCTCTATTTCATCGGGTTCAAATCGCTGTTCGTCATCAGCCTGACCGGCGCTTTCACCGGCATGGTGCTCGGCTTGCAGGGCTATTATACCCTCGTCAAATTCGGTTCCGAGGGCATGCTGGGCGCGGCCGTGGCCTTGTCATTGATTCGCGAGATGGGGCCGGTGCTCACGGCCGTCATGGTGATTGCCCGCGCCGGTTCGGCCATGGCTGCGGAAATCGGCATCATGCGCATCTCCGAACAGATCGATGCCCTGGAAACCATGGATATCCAGCCGATCCGCTTTCTGTTCAGCCCACGCATGGCCGCCGCGCTCATCAGCTTTCCGCTGCTGACGGCGCTGTTCGATGTCATCGGCATCGTGGGCGGTTATGTGACCGGTTCGCTGCTCCTGGGCCTGCATTCCGGCACCTATTTCGCCCGGGTGGAGTCGAGCGTGGAGATGAGCGATATCACCGGCGGGTTTATCAAAGCGCTGTGCTTTGCGGCCCTGGCGACCACCATTTGCTGCTATCAGGGATACTACACCCACTTTCGCCGGGAGGCCTTCGGGGCCAAAGGCGTGAGCCTGTCCACCACCTCGGCGGTGGTGCTCTCGTGCGTGGTCATCCTGGTTGCGGACTATATTCTGACTTCCTTTTTGCTGTAGCGATATCTCCTATGACGACACCGCTGATCGAATTCAAAGGGGTTCACAAGGCCTTTGGCACCAATCAGGTGCTCAAGGGGGTCGATTTGACCATCCTTCGCGGGCAGATCACCACCATCATCGGCAAAAGCGGCATCGGTAAAAGCGTGCTGCTCAAGCATATCATCGGGCTGCTCGATCCCGACCGGGGCCGGATTCTATTCAACGGCCGCGCCCTGGATGAGATGGCACCTGCCGAACACAAGGCGATCAAATCCAAGTGCAGTTATATGTTCCAGGGAACGGCACTGTTCGATTCCATGAATGTGTATGAAAACATCGCACTGCCGCTCAAGGAGAAGAGAGGATTCAGGTCGGCGGCCATCCGGCCCAAAGTGCTGGATAAGATGGCGCAACTGGATATCGCAGAAATCGCTTCCGCCTATCCTTCCCAGCTCTCCGGCGGTATGAAAAAGCGGGTGGCCATGGCGCGGGCGCTGGTCACGGAGCCTGAAATCATTTTGTTCGACGAACCGACCACCGGCCTCGACCCCATACGCAAGAAAGCCGCTCACCAGATGATTTCGGACTACCAGACGCGCTTCGGCTTTACGGGCGTCATGGTCAGCCATGAAATACCGGATGTTTTTTTCATCTCCCAGCGCATCGCCATGCTCGACGAGGGCCTGATCATCTTCCAGGGAAGCTGCCAGGAGATTCAAGCCAGCAGCCATCCAGCCATCCGGGCCTTCATCAACGGCGAAGCAAAAATGGAAAAGGGTTGTTTGGAATAACTTAGACGATTGACGTCGAGGAGTATAATGGAGGATTCGCATGCAAAGGAAAGGCATTGAAACCGCGGTTGGTGTTTTCGTATTGATCGGCATCCTTTGTGTGGCCTATCTGGCGATTCGCCTGGGACGCATGGAAATGTTCGGTGGCGATTACTACACGCTCAGCGCCTATTTTACTACGGTCACCGGACTCAAAACCGGCGCCCCGGTTGAATTGGCGGGCGTGGAAGTGGGCCGGGTGGACAGCATCGGGTTGGACATGCAAACCCAGATGGCCGTAGTCCAGTTGAAGATCCAAAATGGACTCGAAATAAAGGATGACGCAATTGCATCGATCAAGACCTCCGGGTTGATCGGCGATAAATTCATCCGCTTGACGGTCGGCGGATCGCCCCAGACGCTCAAGCCGGGCGACACCATCATCGATACCGAAGCGCCCCTGGACATCGAAGAACTAATCGGCAAATTTGTCTTCGGTAAAGTTTAAAGGCCACCGCGTTGGAAACCAATGAACTGCCCCCTCCCGATTCCGATGATCGCGCCCATAATTTAAATGCGCTCCTGACCCTTGCCCGCAAAGCCGTGATCCGCGCCGCGGTTGTGATTTCCGTGCTGGCCGTGGGCGGGTATTATTGCGCCGAAACGGTCCTCGCCTATCTGCAGCGCCTCTCGGGGGCCAAGCTGGTGGCCTATGGCCTACCGGACAGTTTTTTGGCCTTTCTGATGATCTCCCTGGCCCTAGGATTGATGGGGGCCATGCCCTACACCCTCTATGCCCTGCTTTCGGTAGTGCATAGGTATCGACCGGGCTTTACCCGCCAAAGCCTGTGGGGCTTCTGGTCCGCGGCCGTGGTCTTGTTTGCCCTGGGCATGTTCTTCTGCCTTTCGATCACCCTGCCCTACGGTATCCGTTTTCTGCTCAGTTACGAAACTACCGATATTGTAGCCCTGATTTCGGTCAAAAAATTCGTATCGTTCTGCTTCTGGGTGGTCTTCGGCTTCGGTTTGATTTTCGAACTGCCCCTGGTGATGATGCTGCTGGCCCGCGTTGGCCTGGTGAATCCCCAAAGAATTGCCGGCTACCGGCGCTATGCCCTGGTCGGCATCTTGATCGTGGCGGCCATCGTGACCCCTACGCCCGACATCCTCAACCTGATGCTGATGGCCGTGCCGCTCTATCTGCTGTTCGAAATCGGGTTGATCGGAATGCGCTTTTGGAATAGGTGAATTCGACGCTGCCATCCAACACTTCATTATAAGGAGCCTTCAAATGACCCCTGGAATGGAGAAATTAGTCGTCCTGGCAGTCTTCGTCCTCTGTTACGCCCTGGCCCTGAGCCGCAAGGTCAAGATCGCCTATGCGTCCCTGGGCGCCGCCGCCGTCTTGATCGTCAGCGGCATTCTGCCGCCCGCCGATGCCCTCTTCAAAGCCGTCAAATGGGATGTGCTCGGCATCTACTGGGGCTTCATGATGGTCTCATTCGTCTTCATGCAGAGCCACATGCCCGACCTGATCGCCAACCGCATCCTGGCCCGGGTCAAAACCGAGAAATATATCATCTTCTGCTTGTGCATTTTAACGGCCTTTCTGTCGGCCTTCATGGAGAATGTGGGAGTGGTGCTGATGATGGCGCCCGTGGCCATCTCGGTGAGCCGCAAGATGGAAAGCGATCTGTTCAACTACCTGATCCCCATCGCCATCAGTTCCAACGTGGTGACCACCCTGACCATGGTGGCCGACCCGCCCTCGATCATCCTGGCCATGGAGACCGGCATGAAGCCGTTGGACTTCTACTGGTTCCACGGCAGGCTCGGCCTGGGCACCATCACCTTGTTCGGGGTAGCTGTTGCCATGGCGGTGATTCTGGTCCAATTGCGCGGCATGGAAAAACCGGTCAGCGTGGCCCGCGAAGCCATCGCCACCACCAAGGGCGCGTCCATTCTGTTCGTGCTGGGCGTGGCAGCCCTGGCCATTGGTCCGGAGTTCGGCGTGCGGCCGGGCATCGTGGGTTTTACCGTCGGCGTCATCGCCCTGGTCATGGGACGCAACTACCTCAAAGAGATGCTGGTGGAGTTCGATTGGAACTCCTTTTTCTTCATTATGGGCGTTTTCATGGTGATCTACACCCTCAATGCCTCGGGTCTGCTCAAGGACTTCGCCGACCTGGTGGTGCATGTGGGCATCGACAACCCGGCGGCCATGCTGGCCTTCCTGGTGTGGATCTCGGTGGCCCTCTCCTCGTTCATGGACAATGTGCCCTACACAATTCTCATGATTCCCGTGTGCCAGAACCTGGCGGCGGCATTCGGCATCGAGGCCTGGTCGTTGCTCTACGGCATGCTGGTCGGCACGGGTATCGGCGGCAACATCACGCCCGTGGGCGCCACGGCCAATGTGTTTGCCTGCGGCATTCTGGAAAAGCAGGGGGGCAAGGTCGAACTGGTCCGCTACCTGAAATTCAGCGTCCCCTTTTCGGTGGCCGCGGTGCTGGGCTGCCACATCCTGATTCATATCATCTGGCTGTAGTCGTTCGCCGGTAATTAAAAAAGCCCCGGGGGTTCGCCTGCGCGGACCTCGGGGGCTTTATGTTTTGGAATGCTTCTCTATATCAGGGCACGAGCCCCATGCCCTGCAGCACCGAGAGCATGATGGCAGCGGCCATGACCGAGCCGACCTGGCCGCCCGTGTTGGCGCCGATGGCATGCATCAGCAGAAAGTTGAACTTGTTGTATTTGAGTCCTTCGCGCTGGGCCACGCGGGCGGCCATGGGATAGGCCGAAATACCCGCCGCGCCGATCAGGGGATTGATCTTGCCGCCGGTGACCAGATTCATGAGCTTGCCGAAGAGCACGCCGCACACGGTGTCCAGGCAGATGGCCAGGAAGCCGAAGGCCAGGATCAGCAGGGTTTCGCCTTTGAGGAAAAGCCGGCCGTCCATGGTGGCGCCGATGGAGATGCCCAGCAGCAAGGTGACGACGTTGGCGATCTCATTCTCCGAGGCTTTGGCCAGTCGCCCGACCACCCCGCTCTCGCGCATGAGGTTGCCCAGCATAATGGTGGCCAGGAGCGGAAGCCCCTTGGGCGCGATCAACCCGCCGATCACCGTGATCACGATGGGGAAAGCGATGCGCGCCTCCTTCGACACCGGTTTGGTGTCCCCGGTGTCCATCACGATGGTGCGTTCCTTTTCGGTGGTCAGCAACCGCATGATGGGCGGTTGGATCACCGGTACCAGGGACATGTACGAATAGGCCGCCACGGATACGGCGCCCAGCAGATGGGGGGCGAACTTGGAGGTTACATAGATAGCGGTGGGGCCGTCGCACGCGCCGATAACGCCGATGGCCACGGAATCGAGTTTGGAGAATCCGAATAAAAGCGCAAGGCCCAGGGTCAAAAACATGCCGAACTGGCCGGCGGCGCCCAGCAGGAAGATTTTGGGGTCTTCCAGCAAGGGACCGAAATCGGTCATGGCGCCGATACCGATGAAGATCAGCAGGGGAAAAAGTTCGTTGGCCACACCCATATTATAAATGGTGCGTAAAAATCCCTCTTCTTCCATCAGGCCGGCCAGCGGGATGTTGATCAATATGGCGCCGAAGCCGATGGGAATAAGCAGCAGCGGTTCCACATCCTTTTTGATAGCCAGGTAGAGCAAGAGTCCCCCCACGGCGATCATTACCGGGTTGGACCAGTGCATCTCAACAAGACCGGCGCCCAGACCGCTCAATCCATTGACGATGGCATCGAACATGGTGAAATCTCCCCCTTTCGTTACCGCCGGTTATTCGGCGGCTTCATCTTCCCGGTTGGGAAATACTTTTTTCAGAAGCGCCATCAGAACGGCGAACAGGCCCAATACGATCATCGTGCCCCCCATTCCAACCACAATCATGGTTAAGCCGAATTCAAGATTGCCCATTGCATGACCTCCATTACCGTTTGCTGATTGCAGATCCCATGATCCTTCGGCCGGGATTGGCTGGTCATGGGAAAAGGCTGCATTCTGGGAATCGGTCTTCTCCCCGGGCGACTCGCGGTATGGCCTGCACGCTTGCCGACGTCCAGGTAAAACAAGGAGAGATGTCTGTTTTGCAGCGCACCTATCTACTTTTTATTTTTTTCAGGTGCAACAAAAAAATCCTGTGCAGACGGCCAATCCAGAAAAATGGGAAGAGATAATTCAGGCGATTTTGAACGGCCAAGTAGATCACGAGAAGGCAGCGAAGTGCTACAATGAATATTTGTGTAATTTTTCGAAGCATTTCCAGGGACAGTCGGATTTCGCCCGGTATGACGATCGCATACGGCAGCCGATCATAAGAGACAATAATGGGAATGGGGTTTCGGGCGCTCATCAAGACCATTGACATAAATCATCCAAATTTGGCATAACCGAACAAATCCATTTTCCGTAAGGGACATATACCGCTTTGAAATCGAACTACGCAAAAGAAACGCCTTTAAGCGCGGCGCTCACCGCCCAGGCCAATACCGTCGTGACGCCTTTGGACATTTTTAAGCTGGCCCGCCGGCAGTGGTTGGCCGGCAAACGAATCTGCGTGGGTGAGTTGGCGAAGGAACTCGGCATCGGCCGGGCCAAGGTGTACCGGTGGGTGGGCAGCAAGGAGCTGTTGCTGGACGAAATCATCTGGTCGGTGGCCAAACCGACCTTCGAGAGAGCCGTCCGGGAGACGCCGGGCACGGGTATCGAGCATATCGTGGCGGTTCACCGCCACTTCATGACGACGATCTTATCGTTTCCGCCGTTACAGCAGTTTGTCAATCATGATCCGCCGTATGCGTTGCGCATTCTTTCCCGGGATGCCGTCAGCGCCCACGAACGCCTGATCACGGCCGTGGCCAAACACATCGCCGAACAGGAAGCGGGGGGTCACATCCAGTTGCCCCGTCCGGCGGAAGTATTGGCCGAGATGATCGTCCGCACCAACGAGTCGATTATTTACTGCGACATTATCAGCGGGCAGTCGCCGGCCATCGAGCGGGCCTGCCACATCGCCCGGCTGCTGCTGTCGGAAGGGAAGGCTTAGCCCGCTTTATCTAATCGTTCTTCTTTGGCTTGCGTGCCGACCGGCACGCATCCCGCATTCAGGTGGATACGCCCATTTTCGGCAGGATGTAGGCCTGCAACAAATACCATGCGACCAACACGGCGATGATGATGAGAATTTCTTTCATGGCCGTCAATTCTTTCCGCGCAGGGCGGCGGAGTCGATTTCGTATTTCTTGATCTTGTAATGGATTGCCCGCCGGCTGATGCCCAACAATTTGGCAGCCTCCTTCTGTACACCGCTGGCCTGCTTGAGCGCCCGGACAATGGCGCCGCGCTCGTTGTCTTCCAACGAGAAGGAATCGGATGCGATCTCTTCGGTCAGGGTCATGGTGGGCAGTCCGGAAAGATGCATGTCCTGCGGATGCAGAACGTTGCCATGACACAGGACGATGCCGGCCTCGATGGCGTTCTTCAGTTCGCGCACGTTGCCGGGCCAGGGGTAAGCGCGCAGGTAATCGATGGTTTCCGGCGGCAATTTGGCCGGCCGCGTCCCGTTCTGGCGCGCATAGGAATGCACGAAGAGCTGGGCCAGGATAGGGATGTCCTCTTTGCGGTCGCGCAGGCGCGGGACTTGCAAGGTCACCACGCGCAGACGGTAGTAGAGATCTTCGCGGAAGCGGCCGTTCTTGATCTCTTCCACCAGATCCGAGTTGGTGGCCGCCAGCACGCGGCAATCCACCGCATTCTCTTTCAGATCGCCGATGCGGCGGATCTTGCGGTCCTCCAGGAAGCGCAGCAGGCGCACCTGCATCTCCATGGAAATGTTGCCGATCTCGTCCAGAAAGAGGGTGCCCTTGTCGGCCGTATCGATCAGCCCGCGCTTGTCGTTGACGGCATGCGTAAAGGCGCCGCGCACATGGCCGAATAATTCGCTCTCCAGCAATCCGGCCGGGGTGCTGCCGCAATCGACCACAACGAACGGTTGTTTGGCCCTGGCGCTCAAGCGGTGAATCAAGCGGGCGATGCGCTCCTTGCCGACCCCGCTTTCCCCCAGGATGAGCACGTTGACGTCGCTCTGGGCGACCTTGCGCACCAGCCCGTATAGCTCTTTCATCTTGGGACTGACGGCATTTTCCATGTCGGCGAGCATTGCATCGCCGTCGTTGCTGACCGCCGCGAAACGCGGGTTGTCTTCGAGCACCTTGCGCAACTTGAAAACCAGCTCGCGCCCATCGAAAGGCTTGGCCAGATAATCCACTGCGCCGGCTCTGACCGCTTTGACCGCATCCGGGATCGAGCCATAGGCCGTGAGAAAAATGATCGGCAATCCGGGATGGAGGGTGCGGGCCTTGGTCAGCACCTCCATGCCGCTCATGCCGGGCATTTTCATGTCCGATATCATCAGATCGATTTTGGCATCCTTGAGAATGCGCAGGGCGTCCTGTCCATTCTCGGCCTTATGAATGGTGAAACCGGACGCCTGCAAGCGCGCTTCGAGCACTTGCAATACATTGGGATCGTCGTCCACAATCAAGATCGTACAATTATCTGCGACTGGGTTTGTCATATTCAACCACCCTAAAAATCTTATATAGCATGCCCTTGGCGCGCCGGCTCAAGGCCGTTGGCGCGCCGCGCGGTCGTGCCCCATGAAGGGGTATGGCGCATCAATCGGCGGAGGGGATCGCGTTTTTTTTCTTCTGGATCTTCTGATCTATGGATTCGAAGGCCTTGATTTGTTCGTTGAGCCGTTCGATCTCTTTTTCAAGGCCTTTTATCTTTTTATCCCGGGTATCAAGGTTTTGCTCAGCCGCCGACACCTGATTCTTGACCCGCTGAAGCTCCTGATTGGACCGCACCAAGAGCCATTGAGGGACAAATGGCTCGACCGCATTGGACGCAAGGCCGTCCTTATCCAGCGGGATATGCGAAAAAAGCATTTTTTCGGCCAAAAGGGGCGCCAGCAACGCCGGGTCTTCATATTCCGGCTTTTTCTTGGGGGCGCTCTGCACCCAGGCGTCCCACAAGGCGATGGCCTGCTGGTACTCCTGGGGGGTATTGGCTTGCATCAAACGGGTACACGCCAATCCGTAGAGTGCCATGCGGGCCATGACCGGATCGGCCGTCTGCTCCCGAAGGGTGGTGAACTTCTGGGCGGATTGATCGTAGGCCTTGGCTTTATAAGCGTTGACGGCCTCCCCGTATTTTTTGAATTCCGCGGGCGCCAGCCCCGGTTCCATGGTGTTCGGGCCGGTCAATGCGCGCCAATTGCAGCCCATGACGACCAACACGCTCAAACCGATCAGCACCCATGCAGCGCACTGGCGGATTCGTCCGGCTTGGGCATTTTTCTTGGGCATTATCACTCTTGGCAGCGGCATTTGGGTTTCAAGTTAGCATCTTTGAGGGCATTATCTGTCCAGGCGATCGTATACCATTTATATACAGGCACAAGTGCTCCACTGATTTTTCGGGCGGTGCCGCCGATACGGCGAAAGCTCGCCTTTTGTATACCATGTGTCGTTCGCTGCGCAATAGCTAACCCCCGGGGCCGCTCCCGCCATCCTGCCCATCAGCGGGATTTTCTTTGTCCGGATGCCGCGTTAGGCTGAACCGCGGGCAAGGTAAAACTGAAGGTCGTGCCTTTGCCCACCTGGCTTTCCACCCAGATGGTGCCGCCGTGGGCCTCGACGATGTTCTTGGTGATGCTCAATCCCAACCCGACGCCGTCCAGGTGCTCCCGGACCGAGGTGCCCCGGTAAAATTTATTGAACAGCTTATCCAGATCCTCTTCGAGGATACCCGGACCAGTATCCACGATGCTGAAGGTCAGACGGTTGCGCTTGTCGAGCGTCCCCACCCGCACCCAAATCCTGGCCTGGGCGTCGGAAAATTTTACGGCATTGCCGATCAGATTGAGAAAAACCTGCCGCAGGTATTGGGCATCACCCAGCACGTCAGGAGTTTCGGGCATAATCTCCGAGGTGATCTGCACGCGCTTGGCCTCGGCCGTGGGCCTCAAGCTGGCGATGCAGGTGGCCACCAGCGCATAGGTATCCACCGGCTCGTGGTGCAATTTCAAGGCGCCCGGCTCCAAACGCGAGGCCTGCATGAGATGATTGAGCAAGTCGCAGATCCGGCCGATTTCACTCCCGGCGATTTCCAGGAACTTATGTTGCCTCGGATTGATGGGCCCCATGACCTCCTCCTCGATCATGTTCACCGATTCGCGGATGGAGGTCAACGGCGTGCGGATTTCATGGCTGAGCATGGAGATGAAATCCGAACGCATCTGCTCTTCATGCTTGAGGCGGGCCGCCATCTCGTTAAAGGCCGTGGCCAGCTCCCCCAACTCATCTTTGGCATGGATTTTAAGGGGTTCGCTCTGCCGGTCCTTGGAGATGGAACGGATACCCCGCATCAGCTCCTTGAGCGGCCGGATGATCGAGTAGGCCAGAAAGACGACGCCCAACAACCCCACCAGACTGGAGACGCCCAATCCGATCAAGGCGTTGTGCACGGACTGAATACCCAAATGGTTGAGCTCGCGGGTGGCGCTTTCCACCTCCGATTGATTTTCGAACCGGGCCTGGGTGATTCTGGAAATCCAATCGTTGATCACCTTTTCGGGTATCCAGATCATCTCCGGCGGCAGGTTTTGTCCATCGACACCCTGTCCGCTGGGGGCAGCCGAGTACTGTTGGTAGGCGTCGTAGACCTCCTGCCAGTTGGCTGAAAGCGACTCGCCCTGGGCGCCCAAGGCCAGCACCTTGGCCAGGCCGGCCTCGAATTCGGTGCGGGCCTCGGCAAAGAAGTTGAGGTAATCCTCCTTTTGGAGCAGATGGTACTTTTTCTCGTTCTCCTCCATGCTGATCAGATTTTCCAGGAGGCGCTTGGAATAGTCGGATATGGCGTAATTGCGGCTGACGATGCGCTCGGAAATGTGCACCACCTCCTGAAAATTCATGTACAGCATCAGGATGGTGCCGTAAAAAATGGCCACCACGAAGAAGAACCAAATCAATAATTTTCCGGTGATTCCGTATCTGGGGTCCATATCCTCGTTCTTTGCGACGCTAAAAGGCGATCACCCGGAATAAACCCGGCTGATCATAAATTCAGGCTGAAATTGGCGTTGGATGCCCCTGAAGCTCGGCCGGAAGGCTACTATAATTGCCGGGACAAATCAACGCGCCGTGAAAGTTCACCGAGCAGGAGGGATAAAAAAAGCCGCATGGTTGGATGTAAAAAGCGGCGGGTCCCGGCGCACGATGGGCTGTACCAGGGGGTGTTTCTTGAAAACGCGCTCCACGAAGCGCCGCGCCTTGGCCCGATCCCACCCTGATGGATGCTCAAAATCGCGGTAAAGGGCCAGGTCGCCGTCGTAAAAATCCCTCAGCGCCAACCCTGCCGCATCGGGACTGCCCAATGGCAGGTTGAAAATGGCCAGGTTCAAAAAATCGATGGCGGCTGCATGCTCGGCCACGAAAGCCAGGGTGTCCCGGGCCGCGGCTTGGTCCTCGGCCGGCGTGCCGAACAACAGGTAAACATAAGCGGCAATGCCGGCCCGGCGCAGGTTGGCCAGCACACGGGAGGCCATCTCCAGGCGCACACCCTTGTCCAGGCGGTCGAGCACCGCCTGGTTGCCCGACTCCAGACCGATCTTGAGCATCCGGCACCCGGCGGCCGCCAACTGCAAACAAAAATCGGGATCGTCCAGAGGCGCTGCGATGCGCACGAACCCGTACCAGGGTGCGCCCGGCGGTTGGCGGCACAAGGCTTGGAGCAGGCCCGGCGACAGGGCGTTGTCCAGCAGATGGATCAGAACCGGCCGGGTCTGTTCGGTGAGTTGGCGCAACTGGGCGGCCGCCAGGCGATGGGGCAGCGGCTGAAAGGGCCGTTTTTCGGCCCGCTCGGGGCAAAAGGCGCAGCGCCGCCACCAGCAACCGGCCGAGGCGCTGAAGGGCAGAATGAAGCCGGGGCTCAGGTAGGGCAGCTCGCGCAATTGACTGTAATCCGGGGCACCATCCCCATGGCTGAGGTGTCGGCCCGCGGCCTGGAGCAGGATCGCTTCGCCCGGCCCGGCCGCCACCTGATCGACCAGATCGGCCAGGCGATCGATGCGCCCGGGCCGCTGCATCCAGGAGGTGATCAAGCCGCCGCCCAGAATGATTTTGAGGCCCGGACGCTCGCGCTTGAGCACACCGATCAGGGCAAAAGCGCACAAGGCCTGGGAAAGGTAGTTGATCGAGATGCCCACCACCGAGGGGGACACGGCCGCCAGGCGGGGCAGCAACCCTTCCATATAATAGCCGTGGAACGGATTGCGCTCGGGCTGGTGCGCCGCCGCCCGCAAATCCGCGCTGCGCACAGGGGACCAACGCCCATCGCGATAGTCAGCCAAGCCCGGGCGGACGCCCTCCGGCCCGCATTGCCCCAGCAGCCGTTCTACATCGGCCACGGCCCGGCGGTACGTATCGGGGCGATCATAAACTTCAGGTGAACACAGGCTTTTCAGATGACGGTCCAGGTGGCGATATGCCCGTTGGGACCAGGTATCGGCGCCGGGCTGGACGCGGGCCAGCAGATAGCGCAGGCCCTCCAGGTTGGCGTCGATGAGCGTGCAGCCAACCCCATGGTCGCGCAGCGCCCCGGCCAGGCGGGCGATGCCGGCTGGCGGCTCGCTGGGCTTGACCACCGGCGGATGGATCAGAACGATCATCGTTCATCCTTTTCCACCATTTGGCGGCAATGGGTCTCGCGCACGAAGCAGAGCAACACCAGGGCCACGGCCATCCAGGCCAGCATCAGGCCGAAACCGGCCTGATAGGCCGCCGTGCCGTAAATACGCACACCATCGGCCGTCTGGCCCTCCCATTTTTGGTCGAGCATCCAGCCCACGGCCGGCTGCAGCACCATGGGACCGACCATCACCCCCATGTTGGTCACGCCCGAGATGGTGCCGGACAGGCGTTCGGGCACCGACTCCTTGGCGATCGAAAAGGTGACGATCATGACGCTGGAGCTGAAGGCGGTGACGAGCAGCAGGGCCACCAGGACCGGAAGGGGAACCCCGGGGATATAGAAAGCCGCGGTCCAGCCCGTTAGGGTCAGGGCGCAGCCGAGGATATAAAGCGGCTTGCGGCGGCCCAGGCGATCGGAGAGCCAGCCGAAGAACGGACTTCCCAAGGCCAGGGAGACCATCATGGCCGAAGTTACCAGGGCGGCCCGGGCAGCCGGCAAACCGTGGTGGGTGGAGAGATAGGGCACGCCCCAGAGCCCGGCGAAGGTGAGCATGCTGCCGGTCATGGCACCGGGGATCGCCATCATCAGTACCGTGTTGCGATAACGGTACACTTCCAAGATGCCGGCAGTGATGCTCTTGAAGGAGACGCGCGCTTTTTCTCCGCAGCGCGGCAGCCAGTCGCCATAACCTTTCTCATGGGGAAAGTCCCGCACCCAGATCCAGATGGCCGCGCCCACCGCCAAGGTGGCCGCCGCCACGATGAGCAGCACGCTGCGCCAGCCGAAGCGGTCCATGAGCAGCCGCAGCGGCGTACCGGCAAAGACCGCGCCGCCGATGCCGCACAGAACGGCCATTCCCGAGACCATGGCGTAAAAACGAGGGGGGAACCATTGGGTGGCCAGCTTGAGCAACGAGACGAAGGCCACGGCCACCGAACCGCCAATGAGCAGCCGTCCGGCGGCGGCCCAGAAGAAGGTGGGTGCCAGGGCGAACAGGATCGTGCCCATGACCGCCACCAGGGCGCCGACACCCAGCAGGCGGCGCGGCCCCAGGCTATCGGTCAACACACCGGTGGGCACCTGCATGGCCACATAGCTGTAAAAGTAAAAGGCCGCCAGACTGCCCAGGGCTCCGGCCCCCAGATGAAACTCCCGCATCAGGGCCTCGGTCATGACTGCCGGCGCCACGCGATGGAACATGGCCATGAGGTAAAAGAGCGCCCCCAGTCCCCAGACGAACCAGGCGGCGGTCAGCGGCGGCGGGGAGGCGGAGGTCGATGACATAAGGCCCTTCAGGGTAAATGGTTCTTGTCGAACAAGGGCCGCACTATAGTGGTGGCCTCCGAGGGTGTCAATCGATGGCTTGCAGCCGGCAACTCCCGGCCCGGCAGCGCAGGGCGATTTCATTGGAGGCGCTCTGATGGTCTCGGCCCAGGTGGAAATTGAGCCAGGAAGAACTCTGGTTCAACTCCCACATGCGCGGCGGCACGCAACCTCGAATCAATTCCTGAATGCGGCCAACGCCGCTCAGGCGTTTGTAGGCCCGAAACCAGATGCAGTAGCGCTCCGGGTGCACCTCGCACCGGCCGTCGAGGCTGCCGCCGCAGGCACCGTTGCGAATGTGCTTGGGGCACTGGGACTCGGGACAGAGAAAGGCCACGTGTTGAATGGCGCAGTCGCCGCACTTCTGGCACTCCAGGATGAATTGCTTGGCCGGGTCCTCCACCAGGTCGGTGAGCAGCTTGCGGCCCAGGTTGTCGTCCAGGTGCTCGGCCAAACGCCGGAACCAGGGGGCCAACGGGTGGGCCTGGTTGAAAAAAAGATCGTGGGCGCGGCTGAGGGAAGCATACAGCAGCCGTTCGCGCTGATGGACCCGCGGGGGTCCTGCTCCGAAACCCGGCGCATCGCTCCCATCGCCGGCCCGGGCCGCGAATGCATAAAATCCGCCCGCTTGGGGGAAGTCAAACTCTTCCAAAAACGATTCCCATTCGCCTTCGATTTGCGCCAGACGGTCGAGAATCCGGCCCACGACGTCATAGCGTTGGTGGATGCCGCCGATGTGGATGCCTTTGTAACCCAGCCCCTTGAGCACCGCCGCCAGGCGGGCGGCGCGTTCGATGGCCAGCCGCCGGCCCTCTTTTTTGTCGCGCCACTCTTGCTGGATGCGCGCCAGCAAAGCGTCGGTCACCACGGCGCCCGGCACCTTGCCTTGGTTCATGATGGCCGCAACCCTGGGATTGAGCAGATAGACCGACCCCAGCACCGGCACCTGGATGCACAGGTGCCGCATGACCCGGATCAGCTCCTGGAACTTGCGGGCGTCATAGCCCAGTTGGGTGATGATGAACTGGGCGCCGGCCGCGACCTTGCGACACAACTTGGCATACTGGGCAAAGCATTCGGCCTCGGTGCGCTTGAAGGGCGACACGGCGCAACCCGCGAAGAAGCAATCCGGATCGCCGGCCGCTTGCAGCCGCTCGCTGAGCATCCCCAGCATGATCTGCAACTGCACCGAATCCAGATCGAATACCGGTGCCCCCTGGCCGCCGAAGCCCTGGCCGGAATAATCGCCGTTGAGCGCCAGGATATTCTTCATGCCCATGCGCGCCAGTTGCAGCGCACGGCTCTCCATGCCCACGCGGTTCATGTCGCGGCAGGTGAAATGCACGATGGTATCCATGCCCATATTGAAAATGTCGTGGCCGATTACATCCGGGCTCAACGAGGGGTTGCCGCCCGGATTGTCGGTGATCGACACTGCCGATACCCGGCCGTCGGCGAAGGCCTCCCGGGAGATGCCCATGACCGCGTCCAGGGCGCGGCCCAGATGCTCCCGGCCGGGCACCAGCTCCAGGGTCACCACGAAATGCTTCTCCTTGAGGAGATCGTTTTGAAAAACGCGCAGCATGAACTATTCCTTTCCGGGATGCGGTGCCCTCGACGATGACCCAATCGATGCCGATGGTGAAGGCGCGTCTTGAGAGCCAACCCTTTATCCATAAACTCGATTGGCCCGCAGGTCAAACCCTCGACAAGCGAACGGCGATGGGCTATTGCTCGCTATATCCGCGCGCGGCAGGCCGCGCCCCTGCGCAAAACCTTTGGCCCCTTGGAGGTTTCCCATGCAAAAGAAATGGATCGTTGCGATCGGCTGTTGTTCGATCTTCATCGCGGCTTGCCAGGGTGGCCTGGCCGGGGTGATGGACCAGGTGACGCAGATGCAGACCGGTCAGCCCTTGACGCAGAACGAGATCATCGCCGGATTGAAGCAGGCCCTGGAGGTGGGGACCGGCAACGCGGTGGCGTTGACTTCGAAAACCGACGGCTACTTCAAAAATCCGCAGATCAAAATTCCGCTGCCGGAACAGGTGCGCAAGGCGGAAGATCTGCTGCGCACGGTGGGGTTCGGCGATCAAGTGTCGGCCTTTGAAAAAAGCATGAACCGCGCCGCCGAGCGGGCCGCGCCCGAAGCCAAGGCCCTTTTCGTCACCGCCATCAAGCAGATGACCTTCGCCGATGCCAAAAAGATTCTCCAAGGCCGGGAGAACGAAGCCACGCTTTACTTCAAGGAGAAGACTTCCCAGCCGCTGGCCCAACGCTTCAATCCCCTGGTGCATAACGCCATGGCCGAGGTAGGGGTCACGCGTTACTATCAATCCATCGAATCCAAGCTGCGGGTCCTGCCCCTGGGCGGCAGCCTGAACTTGGACCTGGACCGGTATGTCACCGACAAGGCCCTGGAGGGCTTGTTCTTCATGCTGGCCCAGGAAGAGGCCAAGATCCGCAAGGACCCGGCCGCGCGGGTGACCGAGCTGCTCAAAAGAGTATTCGGCGCCCAGAGCTAAAACCTGCCCCTTCTGCCCGGCTCCGGGCATAGGATTTTCGAAGACAATTTTTAGGAACCGCCTTATTGCCAAACACTTTCCGGCAAAGTAGGTAGACCGGACAAAACGATTCTATGTCCCTGGCATGGGCATATCCAGTAAAATCACCCCGTCCCGAACAGCAACCAAAAGAGGAGATGAACGTGAAAAAGAATTTCGCTTGGCCTATTGTTCTCTTGTGCCTGGTGCTGGTGTTCGGCGCCTGCGATGGCGGATCGAGCAGCAGTTCCAGTTCCAGCAGCAGCTCCAGCTCCAGCGGTTGTAACGGCTCCAGCAGCAGTTCCAGTTCGAGCAGCAGTTCGAGTTCGAGCAGCAGTAGCAGTTCCAGCAGTTCGAGCGGCGGCTACAGCGATCCCGGCACCGCTGCTTTTGCCCTGGTGCCGGACAGCCAGGTGGCCGATGTGTGCAAAATGGACCCGGCGCTGCTCAAGGCCGCCGACAGCGAGATCGGTGCCCCATATATCGTCGTGCGCTATGGCAAGCTGTGTCACCAGTACCTGCCCTCGGGAAGCGACCGGGCCAGCGAGTTGTATTCCGCCACCAAAACCATGGGAGCGGTGGTGACCGGCATCGCCGCCTATGAAACGCGCAATTTGGCGCGCACGGGCCGCAAGACCGGCCCGCTGTCCGATACCGACCGGGTGGATCACTGGCTCGACAGCTTCAGCTACAACGCCAACGCCCAGGTGGCCCACGTCCTGGCCATGGTGGCCCAAAACAGCAGCCTGATCGACGGCAATATGCAGTATCAATACGATACGGTCGGCAGCACCCAGATCAACAGTCTAAGCAACATCATCAATGCCGCCGTTGCCCAGGATTCCGCACGGCTGGGCAGCAACATCGAGCAGTTCACGCGCAAATTTCTCTTCCAGCCGTTGGGCATGACCAACTCCACCTGGACCAGCGGGTCTTCCAACAAGACCTTCGCCTACACCTGGTCCTCCACCTTGCACGACATGGCGCGCCTGGGGCTCTTGATCCTGCACCGCGGCATGTACAACGGCAAGCGCGTTCTTTCGGAAAGCTGGATCTACCGCATGACCCATCCGTCTTTCGAAGAGTCCAATACCGCCTACGGCTATCTCACCTGGCTCAACTCCCGGGGCGGCGGCACGGGCCCGGCCGAGGGCATCTCTGACACGGGCGACCCGTGTGCACCGGCGGCCCTTTGGAACAGCTATCCGCACACGCTCTCCACTTATCCGGATTGCAATGCCAGCCCGGGCTATGGCTGCACCCAGATCAACGATATGGGCGTGTGGAGCGCCCAGGGGCTGGGCGGCCAGTTCATCGTGGGCCATCCCGGACTCGATCTGCTGATCGTGGCCAAGAACTACGACACCGGCACCGGCCCGGTGAGCTTGTGGGACGCCGTGCGGCCGGCCGTGGTGGCCAAGGACCCGATCTTCACGGGCAACGAGCCGGCTTTCTGCGCAGCCTATGCCGGCACTACCCATGCGCCGGATATGCCCACCCAACCCAAGCCGTAATCCGATCCGAATCCGATTAAAACATGAGGGCTCCGGTGGTTCGCCCACCGGAGCCCTTGGTTTATTGGGATCTGCCGACGTTAATGGCCGGGCATCAATGCAGCAGCGTGCCGATAAAGCACCACGAAAAGTCGTCCGATTCGGGCGTGACGGTCTCGGTGCCGGTGACATAGTCCGAATCGGCGGCCTCATTGTAGGCCCGGATGCGGTATTCGTAGCTATCGCCGCCGATGGCGGTGCGGTCGGTGAATTCGGTGGCATTTTCGTCGGCCTCGCCGACCTCCGCATAAGCCTCCTCTTCGGTATCCGATGCGCGGACCTGGCGCCGTTCGATCTTGAAACCGGCTTCATCGTCGCTGTTGTCGCTCCAGGAGAGCGCGACATCATCGTCGGCGGCGGCCACGGTCAGGTTGGTGGGCCGCGCCGGCGGGGTGCCGCCGATGAAGGTACCCAGGGCAAAGGCGCCCTCGATGGTATGGGTGGCGTCCTGGGCGATCAACTCGACGGTGGCGGTGGAATTGGTGGTGTTCAATTCGATGAGGCCGATGGGATCGACCCCTGCCTGGTTAATGACATACGCAAAGTCACCATTTTTGGGCGCCGCCACGCCGTGGGGCATAATCCCCACATTGGGAAGCGTTCCCCTGGCGCTGTTATCGCTGGTGCGGATCAACGTGAGCGAGTTGGCGGTGTTGCTGCTGTTGCTCACAAAGGCATATTGGCCTTTGGCACCCACGGCCACGCCCCAGGGACCACGGCCGGCCGGGATGGTATCGACGATGGTATCGTCCTCGGTCCGGATCACCGTCACGCTACCGGTCAAGCCGCTGTTGTAGTTGGCTACGTAGATGAATTTGCCGTCCGGAGTGGCGGCTACGCCCACGGGATTGGCCCCCACGGCGTTGATGGTTTCGACGACGAATTCGGCGCCGTCCTGGATGAGCACCGACACGGTGCCGGCGTTGTAGTTGCTCACGTAAACCTTGATGCGCGATTCGCTTGCCTGGTGGATGGCGGCCACGCCGAAGGGACCGTCGCCCACCGTCACGGTATCGGTAATCGTGATCGTATCGACATTGATGACCGAAACCGTATCGTCCCCCGTGTTGGCCACAAAGGCGTAATCCCCCTCGGGATCGATGGCCACGCCGCGCGGTTCGTTGCCCACCTCGGCTGTTTCGGGGGAGGCGTCGCCGTCGAATTCGGCATTGGTGAGGGCGGTCACGGCATCCTCATCCAGGCAGGTGATGACCACGAATCTGCCGTCGGGCGCCACCGCCGCGCCATAAGGCGAGCAAGGCTCATCGTCGAAAGCCACCGAGTCGTAGGTCTGCTCGCTGGTATTCACGCGCACCACGGAGTTGTCGGCGTAACTGGGAATATATGCATAGGTCACGGCCCAGGCCGTACCCAAACCGCATAGCACCGCCCCTAAGGCACAGAGCATGATCGCCGCAGCATATCGCTTCATGAAGATTCCCTCGATTCCATTTTCTGTTCCGGCAAGTTTAAGATCTTCGGCGGCCGCCGAAGGCATGGGTCGCACCAGTTGGGATACGACGCTGCGTATGATTTAGCCTATCTTAGAAACGCGATCAAGCCGCTTGACCTTCTGCCAACTGATCCATCAGTGCCGGCAGGGCTTTGTGCACGGCCTTGTGCAGGGCAAACCGGCTCAATTCCCGGGGCCGCACCCAACTGCAGGCGGCCGGGCCATTGCGCCGAATCCGGCCGCCCGCGTAATGGCACAGGCAAAGCGTCAGACGCAGCTTGAAGTGGGTATAGGCGTGGCGCACCGTGACGATCTGGATGGGGGTCGCCACCGTCAACCCCACGGTCTGCCGGATCTTTTCCATGCAGGCCGTGGCCATATCGGCAGAGTCCTCAACCGGCCCGCAGGGAAATTCCCATAACCCGGCCAGCAAGCCGCTCTCCGGCCGCCGGGTCAGGAGCAGACGGCCCTCCTTGACCACTGCACCGGCCACCCAGTGCTGGGTTTTCACGCTTCGGCGCTCGGCCCGCCGGGGGTATCGATCGGTCAGCCGATTTTTGAAACTGATACAGTAGCGGGCGAGCGGGCATTGGTCGCAACGCGGCGCCTTGGGCGTGCAGATCAGGGCCCCCAGCTCCATCATGGCCTGGTTGTGCCGCCCGGGGTTGTGGGCATCCATCAGCGCGTCGGCCTGGGCTTGATAGATTTTGTGGCCGGCCGCGGCGTTCACCGGCGTATCCAGGCACAACAGGCGCGCCAGGACGCGTTTGACGTTGCCGTCCACCACGGCATAGGGCCGGCCGAAGGCAATGCTCAGGACGGCGGCGGCGATATAATCCCCCACCCCCGGCAGTTGTCGTATCCGCTCCCAATCCGAGGGCAGACAGCCGCCCCAGTCAGCGACCACCGTTTGGGCCGCCCGGTGCAGATGGCGCGCCCGGGAGTAATACCCCAAACCTTCCCACAACTTGAGAATGGACTGCTCGTCGGCCCGGGCCAGCGTGCCCACATCGGGAAAGCGCCGCATAAACCGATGGAAGTAAGGTTCGGCGGTCTTGACCTGGGTCTGCTGCAGCATCACCTCGGAGATCCAGATGGCGTATGGGTTCGCGGTTCGGCGCCAGGGCAGGTCGCGCTTGTGGGTGTCGTACCAGGCGCCCAGGGCCCGGCGGATGGCGGGTTGCATGGCGTCCTGCTCTATCACAGCACCGCAAGCTTGACCATACCTCTTATTCTTAGGCATTCTGCTCAAGGCTTGAGCGCTCCCCGCCGATAGAAGTGTATTGACGAGTGCCGCCGGAAATCCACACATCCAGGAGCCCCCATGACCGACATCAATCCCCAGCATTTCATCGACGAACTGCGTTTCGATATCAAAACCAACGACCAGATCAAAGCCCGCCTGGTGATGGCCCATCTGGGGGAAATGGACAGCCAGACCCAGCGCATGGCCTTGCTCGAGCTGAGCCGGGCGCCGGATACCTTCGCCTTTCCGCTGCTCGTAACGGTGCTGGCCGGGGCGCTGGAGTCGGACCAGGAGCCGACGGCGGTCAAGGAGTTGCTCTTTTCCAAGGCCCTGGACAACCCCACGATGCTCGCCCAGATGCTGATCCGGGAGGTCAAACCCAACCATCGCCTGGTGCTGGCCGAGGTGGCCGGCGAGATCAAGCTGGACGAGGCGACCCCGATTCTGTTGAGTATTCTCAGCGAAGAGCGCGACGAAAAGATGCTGCGGGGGGCCATTAAGGCCCTGGGCATGATCGGCAATCCTTCGGCCACCACGCCCATTTCCGAATTTTTATATTCCGGCAGCGTGGAGCTGATCATCGCCGCCATCCAGGCCATGGGCATGCTGGGAACGCCCACCGCCATTCAGCGCCTGGCCGAAAAACTGGGCAGCGATGCCGACCTGGACTACATGATCCTGGATGTCTTCGCCCTCTCTCAGGAGCCTGAAGCCCTGGAGCGGCTCAACGCCACGCTCTCGGCCCAGCACGCCCACCTGCGCAATGCCGGCAAGCAACGCCTCACCGACATCGGCCGCAAGGCCGTGCCGGTTTTGATCAACAACCTGCGCTACGATGACCCGGATCTGCTGATCCACAGCCTCAACGTGCTGGGGGCCATCGGCGACGAGTCGGCCATTACCCCCATCCGCAAGCTGATGCACAACGACCCCAAGGACGCCAATGTGCGTTTCGCCGCTTATGAAGCCTTGGGCCAGTTGCCCACCGCCAAGGGGGCTTTTGCCCTGTCCCAGGGGCTCAACGATCCGGTGGACAACGTGCGCGCGGCGGCGGCCGGCGCCATCGACCGCAACTACAACACCGTCCTGGCCGCGGGGATCAAGAACATGATTCGCGACGAGGACCCGGCCGAACGGCGCATCAGCCGAACGATCATGGATGCGGTCTGCGACACTATTTTTCTGGATGTGATCCAGGAGGAGAGCTTCCGGGAGTTTGCCCTGGAATATCTGTGCCGCCAGGCCCACGGCGATGTGCGCGCGCACTTCGCGGCCCTGCTCAAGACCCATGGCCAGGCCGAACTGGCCACGGCTATCGCGAGCAGCACTTGTACCGAACGCAGCAATGTCTTGAAGGTGTTCGCGGTGGACGACTCCAAGATGATCCTGAATATCTACCGCAGCATATTACATAATATGGGCTGCGAACCGGTGCTCTTCGAGTTCCCGGCCGAAGCCATCAAACGCGTCGCCACCGATAAACCCGACTTGATCTTCACCGACCTGAACATGCCCGACATCAGCGGCGTGGAGTTGACCCGGACTGTGCGCCAGCACTACCCCAAGGAAACGCTGCCGATCATCATGGTCACCACCCAGAACGAATGCCAGGACAACGATGCCGCCCTGAAGGCCGGCGTCAATGCCATCCTCAACAAGCCCTTCAACGAACAGATGCTGCGGGCGGCCATGGAGGCGCACCTGAAGTAGGCGCTTAGCTTTTGCACCCTTCCAGGGCCTTGATCAGCCCCTGCATATGCGCTTTTTCCGCCTGGGCCAAATGGAGGAAGGCCGAGCGTTCGGTTTCTGTGCCGAATTGGTCGGACAGGGTGCGGTACAGATCGAAGGCTGCATACTCGATCTGCAGCGCCATCTCCATGAACCGTAAGCAGGCCTGATCCTGGACGGCGGCGGCCTTTTCCAAGGCCGTGTTCAGGGGCAGGCCGCCCTCCAGCACCTCGCCGCCGAGTTGGTCGTAGAGGGCCTCGAAGGCCGGTGCGTCGGCCTGGAGTTTGCTCCAGAAGCCGTGGACTACCTTGGCATGGGCCACTTCGGCCCGGGCCAGGATCGCAAAGGTCTGGGCCCAACTCTGGCCGGTGAACTGCCGGCTGACATGTTCGTAAAAACGCTGGGCGCCTTTCTCCAGGTTCATGGCCGTATGCAGCATATCCACCGTCGACTGACCGGCGAAGAGATTGACCCGGGGCACGTCGCTGACGCGGCCGCCATCCCAGGCCAGCATGCCGCCGGTGAGATTGTAAATGGTCGGGTGCCGTTCTTCTTCCGCCACCATGGCTGCCGCGGCCATGGAACGGCCACCGCTGTGGCAGTAGAAGATCAACTCTTTATCGGCCGGCAGACGATCCATGGACTTCACCAGCTCCGGCAGCGGCAGCAGCAGCGCGCCGGGGATGTGGCCCCGGCGATACTCTTCGGGCTGACGGACATCCACCACCAGGTACGCCTGCTCGTGATGGCTCTGGGTAAACTGCCGCAACTGCTCCGGACTCATGGGTTTCAGCATCTTTTTCTTCGCTCCTCCTCTTCTTGAAATACTATGCGTTGCCGTCCAAGGACAGTAGATACCCGTTGAGGGTATGGATGTAGGCCGAGGGCTGACGCCGCACCGAACCGCCAAAGGCCTGGATCAGCAGCCGGGCCTGGTCGCGCCAGCGCGCTTCGCCGGTGAGCCGCTCCAGAGAGATCAGATTGTTCAAGGCCACGGCGTTGGCCGAAGGGATGGCGCCGTCATAGATCTCCTTGGGCCGCATGGGCAGCGGCTCGTGATCCGCGGCTGTCAGGAAGTAGCCGCCCCGGGCCGGGTCCCAGAACAGCCGGGTCATTTCGGCCTGCAAGCGGCCGGCCCGTTCCAGCCAGCGGCGGTCGCCGTCCGCGCGGAACAAGGCGATCAGACCCATCGCCAGAAAGGCGTAATCGTTGGCCGTGGCGCTGATGGCCGTCTGGCCGTCGCGGAAACGGTGGCGCAAGCGGCCCTCTTGGTCCGGCATGCTTTCCAGAATAAAGAAGGCGGCTTTGCGGGCCGCCGCCAGATATTGCTTTTCATCCAGCACGCGGGCCCCCTCGGCCAGGGCCGCGATCATCAAGCCGTTCCAGTCGGTGAGGATCTTGTCGTCCTTGAGGGGCGGCACGCGCCGGGCTCGGGTTTTGAAGAGCTGCTCCCGCAGTCGCCCCCACTCCCGGGCCAGGACTTCCGGAGAGCGCTTCAATTCCTGGGCCCATTCGGACCAGGGGCGCGTCAGATGCAAGATGTTCTTCCCGGTTTTATGGCGTGTGGCTTCTTCCACAAAATTGCCTTCGGCCGCCAGATTGAAGATGCGGGTCCAAGGCAGGTCGCCGCCACTTTTCTTCAGCAGCGCTTCGAATTCTGCGAGGGACCAAAGGTAGTATTTGCCCTCTTCGCCCTCGCTGTCAGCATCCTCGGCCGTGTAGAATCCGCCTTGGGGATCGGTCATGTCGCGCAGCACATAGGCGCAGATCTCCCGGGCGGTCTGGGCGAAGAGCGGCGTGCCGGTGACGGCAAAGGCCTCCAAATAGGCCAGGGCCAGCAGGGCCTGGTCGTAGAGCATCTTCTCGAAGTGCGGCAGCAGCCATTGCCGGTCGGTGGCATAGCGGTGAAAGCCGAAACCGACATGGTCCCACAAGCCGCTCAGGCGCATGGCTTCCAGCGTGCGGGTGGCCATGGCGGTGGCCTTGGGGTCTTTGGCCCGCGCGCCGAAGCCGAGCAGTAAATTCAATCGGTGCGCCATGGGGAATTTGGGCGCGCCGTCGAAGCCGGCGAAGGTGTCGTCATACCGCCGGGCAATATCGGCCACGGCTTTTTCCACCACCGCCAGGGCGGGTTGGGCCGACGGGTCGGGTTCGAACTGGAAAGCGTCGGCCAGGCTTTCGGCCAGGGCATCGGCCGATTCGCGCACCTTCTGGCCGTCCCGGGACCACAAGGCGTCGATCTTCGCGCACAACTCCATGACCCCCAGGCGCCCTAACCGGCTGCTTTTGGGAAGATAGGTGCCGGCAAAGAAGGGCTTCTTGTCGGCGGTCATCAGGATGGTCAAAGGCCAGCCCCCGCCGCCGGTCACCATCTGGCAGACCGCCATGTAGACGGCGTCGATGTCCGGCCGTTCTTCGCGATCCACCTTGATGCACACGAAGGCCTCGTTGAGGGCCGCCGCCGCTTCGGCGTCCTCGAAGGACTCGCGCTCCATCACATGGCACCAGTGGCAGGTGGCATAGCCCACGGAGAGAAAAATCGGTTTGTCGACCCGCCGGGCCTCGGCGAATGCCGCTGGCCCCCAAGGGTACCAATTCACGGGATTATGGGCATGCTGCAACAGATAAGGGCTCTTTTCATCGATCAAGCGATTGGCCACGGGACACCTCCCTGCGCCGTCGGTTCATTGTCCATTCTTCGGGCTGAGCGAATAATATGAACCGGAAATGCAGTTGGCAAAACCGATCGAAGAATAATTTCTATCGATGCAGATGGTGATAGGCGGGCAGGGTTTGCAGGCGGCGGTCCTCCAGGGGGTGCCCGATGGTGAAGTGGTAGAGGCTTTGCAAGTGCTCGGGATCAATGCCCAGCAAGTGGTTGACCGGTTCGTCGAAAAAGCAGCCGATGCCCGTACCGCGCAGGCCATGGGCTTCGGCTTCCAGATAGAGCAGTTGACCGACCAGGCCGCACTCCCAGTGCAGATGGCGGTAGAGGAATGGCCGCGCCCCCACCAGGGCTGCCAGCGGCGCCAGCATGGCCAGGGCAAAGGCGCCGTCGCCGGCGATCTCCTGATGGCAACTCAGGGTCATGGCGTCGTGGGTGCAGTCGCCAGCCTGGAGCAACCAGAGGGGAAAACCGGGGCGCACCGCCGCCCAGGCAAACTCCGAACGGCACAAAGGTCGATAATCGTCGGCTCCTTTGCCCGACCGGCAGAAGAAGTAAAGGCCGGGCGCTATCCCCCGCACGCGATGCACGAAGAGCAGCAAATCCACCGCCGGCTTGAAGATACGCGCCGTAAAGGGCGGCACCCCGGCCCGGGGCCGGGTGCGGTCGAGCAGGGCCAGAAACACATCGGCATCGATGCTTCGATCGGGATCGAAGGCCTGGGCGCTGCGGCGTTGGCGGATCACGGCCGCGGCCCGGAGCCCTGGGGGCGGCGGATAGCTCACCGCATCGGCCGACAGGCGGCACGCCAAGGCCGGCGTGGTCGGTTTGCGCGCCGCCGCATCGGCCTCCGGGATGATCGACCAATCTACGACCTGTGGGCTCAGGCGGTTGGGCCGGCCTTGGATGGAAAGGTGGACAAAGGGGCGCACCAACTCCTCGGGCAGCACCTGGGGGGCGGACTCGCCGGCCGCCGGGCCGACCCAGGCAATGAGGTCGGGGACTTCTTCTTCCAAAGGGTGCCAGGCCGTGCGATCCAAGCCCAGCAAGGCGGAAATTTGGTTGTCTCCGGCGCCGCTGATGCAACGATATTGCCAACCGTGGAGGCGCGCGGCCAGCGCAAGGGCCGCCACCACGTGACCGGTATCGAGGTTGCAGTAGCGATAGGCCCGCTCACCGTACTTCCACGCTTCGCGCCAGAAGATGGTGCTCAAGGCCACCAGGCAGCCCTGGCCGCCCAGATGGGCCGATAGCGGAAACCAGACCTCGGACGGCACCAGGGCGCGTCGGCACAGGGCATGGAAATAGGGCGCGTAGTGATAGACACCACCGGCCAGCCCCTCAATGGCCGGCAGGATCAGGTGACATTCGCTGGGGTGCAGGTTACCCGACGAGGGGTGGATCCGCAGCGCCCAGCGTTCGCCGCCGGCCTGTTTCCAGGCCGACAGGCCCATGGAGAGGGCCAGGAAACTGCCCAGGGTGGCGATGCTGAAAGGTTGGGCCGGCGGTCCATCGTTTGCATAGAGGTCGGCATAAGGCAGGTCCGGATCGACACTGGGCAGAGGTAAGGATATAGGCTCGGCCCCTTCGTAAATCCGGAAAGGGTTGGGCTGGTTGGCCCAATCCATATGGCCCGCCGAGCGCGCATAGCGCCGGAAGTGGTGCCGCGTGGCCGCGTGGTAGGCCAGGATCGTCTCCGCCCCGGTCATGGGCACCCCCTCCATCTCCGCTGCTACCAGCGGTCGTAATGCACGAACTCGGCAATCTCCCGGCGCTTGGGCGCCGAGCTGCTCTTGGCCGGATAGCCCAGGGGGATCATGGTGACCAGCTCGTAGCCCGCCGGAATCTGCATGGCTTCGGCTGCCTTGTCGTGATCGAAGAGCCCTACCACCACCGTGGCCAGCCCCAGGCTGTGGGCCATGAGGCAGATGTTCTGGCCGGCGATGCCCAGATCATACATCATCCATTCACCGAACTTGGTGGCCGGCATCTCTTTGTAAAAGCCGGACGACTTGGTCTTGGCGCACAGCACCAGCACCACCGGCGCCTGAACCATGGCGCTGTGGGCCGGATTGCCCTTGGGCGGAAGGCTGGCCTGGAGTTTTTCCTTGGCGGCCGGGTCCCTGACCACGATGACTTCCCAGCACTGGGTATTGGCCCACGAGGGGGCCCATTTCACCGCTTCGAGCACTTTGTGCAGCATCTGCTCGGGCACCGGTCGATCTTGAAATTTACGAATGCTGCGTCGCGTTTGGATCAGGGTCATCAGGTCGGTCATCGAAAAGCCTCCTTGAAGGTTGATAGGAATGTGTTTACCTACCAATCATCCATCTAACTTACAAGTCGATAGAGCGCTTAGAGTGCCGGCGGAAGTAATTTCATTCGCGGCAGACTACTTCAGCAAATCGGCGAGTGCCGTCTCCAGGTGGGGATATTGGAATGGGAAGCCCGCGCTCAAGAGCCGTTCGGGCACGATCCGCTGGCCGGCCAGCAACACGCCGGCCATCTCGCCCATCACGAGCCGGAGCGCCAGGGCCGGCGCGGGCATGCAAGCGGGGCGTCCCAGGACGCTGCCCAGGGTCCGGGCCAGATCCCGATTGCGCACTGGATGGGGACTGCACAGGTTGAAGGGGCCGGAAAGATCGTCGCGGCCGGCCAGAAATTCGATGGCCGCCAGCAGGTCGGCCATATGAATCCAGGGGAACCACTGCCGGCCGGACCCCAAGGGGCCACCGACAAACCATCGAAAGGCCGGCAGCATCTTGGCCAGAGCACCACCGCGGGCCTCCAGCACGATACCGAAGCGTGCCAGCACCACCCGCGCGCCCTTGGCGACGGCGCCCTGGGCGGCGTTCTCCCAATCCGCGCTCAACCGGGCCAAAAAATCGTGGCCGCCCGGAGCCGATTCGGAAAGGAGCGTATCCCCGCCGTCGCCGTAGTATCCCACGGCCGAAGTGCTGATCAGCACCGCCCGCCCGTTAGCATGCAACGCATCCACCAGGTTTTGGGTGGTGCGGATGCGGCTGGTGCGCATCTGCTGCTTGTAATCCTCAGACCAGCGCTGGAAAATGGTGCGGCCGGCCAGGTTGACAATCAGATCGGCCTCGGCCGCCGCTCGCTGCCAGTCGCCCGGCTGCGTGGTGTCGGCCTGGAGGATGCGGCAGGCACCGGAGGTCTCGCCGGCCGTGCGGCTTGCCAGCAGCGTCACCATATGGCCCTGGCCCAGAAAACGGTCGGCCAGATGCCGGCCCACGAATCCGGTGCCGCCGGTGATCAATACCTGCATGGGCAACCTCCTCAGATCACGCTGCGCCGCGAAAAAAAGGGCGGAGACGCGTTCATCGCGCGGCTCCGCCCTTCAAGAGATGTCAGACTCAGGTTGGATCGATCAGCAACCGCACGAGCTGGATTTTGAGGTCCCGCAGCCCGAGCAACCGCCGGCGTTAAACTCTATGGCGCAATCGAGTTTGAACCCATAGGTCTGAAAATCGACCTTGATGGGTTGGGCACGGTTGAAAAAGTCTTTGTTGACGATATATTTGTAACCATCCACGTTAAACTGTTGGTCCAAATCATTCGGCTCATCCAGAGCCATGGCCAAGCCTGGACCGCCTCACCCGCCTTCATTTAGAAAAATCCGGATGGGCCGAACTTCCTTGTCTTTGAAATAGGCCGCAATCTGTTCCGTCGCCGCTGGGGTAACTACTAGCATGGTATCCTCCTTGATAGATGTCCAGCGCCTGGGGCGCATGGGTGCTCACGCAGGGTGTGGAAGCGTTTCGCGCAACCTAACCATAGCCGCCTTGAAAGTCAATCAAAACGGTAACGGCTCCCGTGGGCTTCCGATCGTCGGAACGAACCATAAAGGCCCAATCCGGCATCGGTCGGACAATGCTATCGGCCTTTTTCAACGAAAGGTTGAATCTGTTTTCACTGCCTTTGTTTTTCAGCCCGATAGCGGTCGTAAACCTCGCGGTCGGCAGCGGAAAAGAGCATGAATATCAGTTGACTGGGATAATCGTGGGCTTGCATGAAGGCCAGGCAAGTGTCCACGGCGATGCGGCACGCCGCCTGGATGGGATAGCCATACACCCCGCAACTGATGGCCGGAAATGCGATGGATGCCAACTTGTGCTGCACCGCCAATTCGAGGCTGTTGCGATAGCAGGCTTCCAGCAGTTGGGCATCCCGGGGCGTACCTTTATATACCGGCCCAACGGTGTGGATCACGTGCCGGGCCGCCAACTTGTACCCGGCGGTGATGCGCGCCTCGCCGGTGGGGCACCCGCCCAGGGTGCGACACTCGGCCAGCAATTCCGGACCGGCGGCGCGATGAATGGCGCCGTCCACCCCACCCCCGCCCAGCAGCGAGGTGTTGGCGGCATTGACGATGGCATCCACCTCGAGGGTGGTGATGTCGCCTTGGCGGATTTCGATGCACTCCCAGATTGATTTTTCCATGGGTTGCTCCTTCGCCGAGTGGCTCGAATGTTGTGTTTCAATGAATAGTTAAGGGCGTTTTGATCTACTCGCCGGCGCATCCGGCAACCCATTTTCGCCACTACGCCGCCGAATCAAGGGATGCTAAAAGCGCGCTCCGGGCGCTCTGGAAACTCGCTGCGCTCAGACAGTCCAGGGCGCTTTTCCTCCGCTGCGCTTAAGCATCCCTAAATTCGACGTCTGACGTGTCGCAAATGGGTTGCCGGATGCGCCTACTATCGTGCTTACCCAGGAAGTCCGCGCCGCTCGGAAGGTGTGCTATAGGTCGTACAGGGTTTCATCGCGCCGGGGCGCCGGTCGCCGCCCGGCGATACCGCCCTTCTTGGCCCCCAGTTGGAACGGATCTTCATTTTCAAGGAGATCGCCCATCTCGGCCTCGATCTGTTCAGGATCTTCGCCCTTCTCCATGCGCCGCAGCGCCTCCTCCATGCCCGATCCCAGCTCCAGGCCGGTCATCTTGGTTAACTTGCGCATCAAGTCGGCCGCCTGGCGGGGATCATCCTCGTTGATGCGCTCGGCCTCGCCGGCCAGCATCTGCATGGCCTGCTCCATCTTGGATTCGTCGAACGGCAGCTCGCCCTCTTCGCCGCCCGCCTCCTTGGCCCGGCCGGTCACCGCAAAAGCCGACATCTGGCGGGAGAGCGTTTTGGTTTTGCAGGCAGGACACTTGGGGCTGGCCGTGGTGTTAATGGAGCGCGAAAAGAAGTTGAAGATGGTATTGCAGGCGTCGCAGTAAAATTCATAGATGGGCATGGGCGCACCTCATGGTTCCAGATTGGCGTAAGGTTACGGACAATGATATTTTTGCCGATGTTTTTAAGATGTCGCGCCGGTGTTGTCAACGCCGAGCAAGCAGCTTTGGGTTTGTTATCATCTGCGATTATAATATTGACAACTGTTTAATTTAGAATCTAAATAACCAAGCTCTTTAGCGAAATAAACTAAGTTAGATTAGTTTTGTCTGGCGCTTCGCCGGACTTGCACCTATTGATGGCATTTATTGGCGCGGTAGGCCGCTTTGGCTCACCGGCCCGTTCCGCGCCGATAAGCCAAAGCGGCCTACCGCGCCGCGCTCTGAGTGAAGAGCTTTAATTTGAAAACGAAAAACATTTTTGAGGAATGGATATCTGCAGTTGATTTAACTAAAACACGTATAGTCAATTTTCCCTCCTATATTTTCGTCTGCGGAGGTCCGATATCTGACGATCATGAAAAGCCATTATCCTGCCGTGACATTTTCTGTTCCTACTTAAAGAAGAATGAGTGTTCATTTCGTAAGAACGTTATTAGAGCTGAGGAAGTTTTCAAGTATTTTGAACATTCTGACTATCAAGATTTACTATGCTTCGAGAGAGATATAGCTGAACTTTCCATTTTAACAGTTATTTTTTCTGAAAGTCCTGGTTCTATTGCAGAACTAGGTTCATTTTCTGTAATAAATACTATCCAAGAAAGACTTTTAATAGTCTTACATAAAGACGATGCGCACCAAGAATCCTTTATATGGCGAGGCCCCATTCAGTTTATCAAGAATCTCGCTAAGTCAAACCGCAAAGATGATCCTATAACCATTTACAATTGGCAAAAAGCCAAAAATGAAAATGGCCATTTTAATGCTAGTGATTTCTCTGACGCTGTTGATTTGGCAGAAACTATTGAGACAATAGTTAGAAAACAACCGAAGACAATGACTTTTAGCAAAAACCAGCTTGGGCATATAATGCTACTTGTAATTTGCATTTTAAAGATCGTTCAAATAGCAACCTTAGAAGAGGTTCTCTTTATACTAAAACGTTTTAGTATTAAAGAGGAATCAAAAACAGTTAAACAGCATTTGAGTTTGCTGAAATCACTCGGGCTTATCATCTTACATCCCTATCGAAATTACGATTTTTATGTTTCTGCGCCGCAAAGCGACTGGTTTTCATGGGGTTACAATCAAACAGCAAAAATTCGGGATACGCATCGTTGGATTAACAGATTTATAGGCTTCTACCAAGATAATCAGAAAGAAAAAATCAGGGCGTATCGTTCATATCTAACATCCAATGGTCAAATTGGAGATTAGAAATGATTTCTTCATTATTGGGTAGCATGTCTGCCGATCTACTGATACCGAAAGACAGGCTGGACTATTTATTAAGAAGCGCACCATATAGATATAAAGTATATCAAATCCCGAAGCGATCGGGATCAGGCACAAGAACGATTGCTCAACCAGCCAAGGAAGTAAAAAGTCTTCAATATTGGGTAATTAAGAACATATACCCCTTCTTCCCAATACATCCTTCCGCAACCGCCTACACGATTGGCAAAAGCATTTTAAAGAATTCAGAAGCTCATGCAACAAAACCGTATTTACTAAAGCTTGATTTTAAAGATTTCTTTCCATCTATTACGGGGAATGATTTCTTACAATACTCCAAAAACATTAAGCAACTTGCTTTATCAGATAGAGATTTACGCTTACTAATGAGACTGCTATTTTGGCTATCAGAGAGGAACTATGACTTCCGTTTATCAATAGGTGCACCCACCTCACCGTTCTTATCGAACGCAATTATGTATCAGTTTGATCAAGTAGTATTTGATTATTGCAACGAGAGGAATATCTCGTATACAAGATATGCGGACGATATGGCTTTTTCAATGCACAACATAAAAATGAGAAGCGAAGTACTCGAAATGGTGCAAAATACATTAACCTCGCTCCCTTTTCCTAAACTTCAACTAAATCATAAAAAGACAATCTTTGGCTCAAAAGCTCATCGACGCATAGTGACTGGCTTAGTGCTATCAAATAATGACACCGTTTCTCTTGGTCGCGAAAAAAAAAGGCGTATTCGAGCGCAAATTCACCATCTTTTGCTTGGAAGACTGGATAACAAAGAAATAAGTAAGTTAAAAGGTATGCTGGCTTTTGCCCACGACATTGAACCTGCCTTTGTTGAGCGTATGGTGGAAAAATATGGGGAAAAAGTTATAAAATCACTTCGAAGCGCATGACCCAAGTCCACATAGAGGATATCTATCTATAACAATATTCTATCACAAGATTTCCAAAGCAGCTTATTTCTTTTTATTTGATTCTTCTTTATCAATGCGGAGTAGAAGTAAAACAAGCTCAGCGTTCAACTAGGGCCATCAAAAGCACCTATAACCAACAACCATTCTTACGCCCATCCCGATTAAAATATCGATTCAATACACCCGTCAAGTTATACATTACGCAGAAATCTTTACAAATCTCGAAACGGCAATGCGGTCACGTTGTCCCCCAGGGGCAGGCGGATATCGCCCGGATGGATGACATAACCGGGAAGCGCGCGATCGCCGAAATCTACCCGGAATGTCTTGATGGCGTTGGCCATGGCCGGGCGAGGGGTGGCGGATAGTTTTACTTCGATGGGGATGAGTTTTACGCCGCTCTCCACCACGATGTCCACCTCGGAGCCGGCGGCAGTGCGCCAGAAATAGAGTTGCGGATCGATGCCGCGATGGGTAAGGGTTTTGACGATTTCGGAAAGCACCGCGGTTTCCATGATCGGGCCGCCCATGGGACCGGCCGCCGCATGTTCCGGCTCTTTTAGTCCGGCAAGATGGCAAAGTGTTCCGACATCCGTGAAATAAACCTTGGGTGTCTTGACGAGCCGTTTGCCGATATTGGCGTGATAGGGCCTGAGCACGATCACCTGGTAAGTGGCCTCGAGCACGGAGAGCCACGCCTTGACGGTATTGACCGCCACCCCCAGGTCTCTGGCCAGATCGCTCAGGTTGAAGAGCTGCGCCGTCCTAGCCGCCAACGCCCTGAGAAAACTCTGGAACTGCGTCAAATCACCCACTTGGCGCAGCGTGCGCACATCGCGCTCCAGATAGGTCTGGACATAACCGGAATGCCAAAGCTGGCTGTCGCGCCTGGGATCGGCGACCAGTTCCGGAAAGCTGCCGCGCAGAAAGCCTTGCCAGATTTCCTGGTAGGAACTGCTTGATCGCGCGTCGTAGGATTTTCCGGACTCCCAGGGCAGCAATGCTTGCGGATCTCCTTCGGCCTCGCGCCGGGATAGGGGCAACAGACGCAGCATCGCCGTCCGGCCGGCGAGCGATTCGGTAATTTTTTCCACGAGCACCAGATTCTGGGAGCCTGTCAGAAAATACTGCCCCGGCCGCTCCCGGTGGGCGTCGATCGCCTCCTTGATGTAAGGCAGCAGTTCGGGGGCGTGCTGCACCTCGTCAAAAATGACCGGTGGTGGATAAAGTTCAAGAAACCCCCGGGGGTCCATTATAGCGGCATCGCGGACATCCGGCGGCTCGAGAGACGCGTAGCCGCATTGGTCGCCGAATAGGGTTTTCAATAAAGTGGTCTTGCCCGATTGCCGGGGGCCGGTCAGGACGACGGCGGGAAACTGGGCGGCCGCCTTCTTGAGAACCGTTTCCAATGTCCTTTGGATGTATTTTCGAGCCATGCATCGCCCCCTTTGACTTGTAAATTTGCATTTGGAATGCAAATTTGCAAGTCAAAATCAGGGTTGTTGGATTCGCCGGGTTGGGTCGATGGGCGTGGCACTCAGATTGATCCAGCGCCCCGCGGTCATTGACTTGAAATTGCCCTTCTGTTATGCAGCCGCACAATTCAACCGAAAGGAAACCAAGATGCTTCAACAGACATTTGCCATTGTGAAACCCGATGGGGTGGCCCGCGGATTGATCGGCGAGGTGCTCATCCGCATCGAGCGCAACCAACTTAAAATCAAAGCCCTGAAGCTGATCCACATGACCCAGAGCCAGGTGCAGGGCTTCTACGCTGTGCACAAGGAGCGCCCCTTTTTCAGCAGCCTGTGCGCCTTCATGAGCTCGGGTCCGTGCGTGGTGATGATCCTGGAGGGCGAAAATGCCATCGCCCGCTGGCGCGAAATGATGGGCGCCACCAATTATAAGGATGCCGCCGCGGGCACGATCCGGCGCGACTTCGCCACCGACATCGAAAAGAACGTGGTGCACGGCTCGGATGCCCCCGAGACCGCCGCCTTCGAAACCGGTTACTTCTTCAATGCCCTGGAAAGGGTCTGATAACGGCGGATGCATGCGATCCATGGGTCGCCCGGGAAGAGATCATGAGCCATAAAAAGCCCCCCATGGATTCGCCCTACCGCGCCGATGGAGTGCGCCTGGAAAACGTGGCCGTGGTGCTGAACCGTCCGCGCTACCCGGAGAACATCGGCGCCGCGGCCCGCGCCGTGCGCAACATGGGCATCGGCCAACTGGTGGTGGTAGCGCCCGAAAAATGCGACCTGGACCGGGTGCTGACCCTGGCCACCCATGCGGCCATGGATGTGGTGGAGCAGATGCTCTACTTCGAGGATCTGTCCGAGGCCCTGGCCGGCTACAACTACGTGGTGGGCACCACCGCCCGCCTGGGCGGCCAGCGGATCACCATCTCTTCGCCGGCTCAGATGGCCGAGCAGTTGATCCCCATCTCCCGGGAGAACCAGGTGGCCATCGTCTTCGGCCCCGAGGACCGCGGGTTGACCAACGAAGAGATTCGCTTGTGCCACCACCTGGTCACGATCCCCACGGCCCAGTTCTCCTCCCTCAACCTGGCCCAGGCGGTCATGGTGCTCTGCTACGAACTGTTCAAGGCCGGGTTGCCGCCGGTTAAAAGCCACACCCCGCGCCTGGCCACCCGCCTGGAGCTGGACGGCATGTACGCCCAGATCAAGGACATCCTGGTACGTATCAACTATATCCAGCCTGAAAACCCGGACTACTGGATGAACAAGCTGCGCCGCTTTTTCAGCCGCATGGAACTGCGCGCCGGCGAAGTGAGCATTCTCCGGGGCATCTGCCGCCAGATCAATTGGTATGCCGGCAAATGCTACCAGGACGGCGCCAAGGGAGCAGCTCCGCCCGCTTCATCCGGTCAGGAGCGTCAGGATTGATTCAACCGCAATTCCTTTCGCAAATCATCCAAAAATGATCGCGCCTGGGCCAATTGCTTTGTCAGCCGTCCGGCATTGATTCGATCCAGATCGGTCATCTCCACCAGGTGCCCCTGACCCGCGGCACGCCGCCCGGCGTCGGTCAACAGCACGGCCAACGCTTCCAGACGGAAACGGGCTTGTGGTGAGGGCTGTGCATCCAGGATGGTCCGGCAGAGAAATTCATAACACACCGGCGGTCTTCCGGCCACAAGGCCACACCCCGTGGGGGTGAGCCAGCCCAGGGCGGCGTCCCAGCGGGTCCCGGGCGCAAAACGGCGACGCACCTCAGCCAGAAAAGGGCTGTCCAGGGATTCACGGCAGTAGACCGGCCGGCAACATGTTGTTTGGCACCGCCCGCAAAACATCTCGCAGACCTGCTGCATGCACTGCCGCATTTCGATTTCCAGTTGACCATAACTCTCTATAATGGCATTTAATTCCGACATCTTCGGATTTCCTTCGGATCTTGAACCGGCATCCCATCGCATTCCAGCACGACTTCCAGTGAAGCTCCCGGAAGGCCTATTTATATAAAAAACGTCGGCTTGGCTAATCTTTTCAGCGAGCGTGCCGATAGATACAGTCAGATTACCGGACCGCGCATCGCCATGCGCCCAACGCAGGAGAGTTATCCAGATGGACAGGATTTTGATCATCGAAGACGACGAATACGTACAAAAGATGCTCAAACAGACCTTGGAACGCGCCGGCTATGAAGTCGCGGCGGCCACCAACGGCGCCACCGGGCTGAAGCTTTACGAATCCAAGCTGAGCGTGTCGGAGCCCTTTAACGTGGTCATCACCGACTTGATCATGCCCGAAATGGAAGGCATCGAGACCATCACCAAGCTGCGCAAAAGCAATCCCAAGGTCAAAATCATCGCGATTTCAGGCGGGGGGCGCAACAAGCCCGAAGATTATCTGCATCTGGCCGGCAAACTGGGGGCCGCGCGGACATTCACCAAGCCGGTCGACCGCGACGCCCTGCTCCAGGCGGTTTCCGAGTTGGTCGCCAAAAACCAGGCATGATCCCAAAGTCCGCCGGAGGGCCTCTTCCTGGAACGAACGCCATCCTTTCGATAGCGCCCGCGCCTTGCCAATCGCGGCCGACTGTACTATGGTAGCCCGCGCTCAAAGCAGGCAGACGCCGAAAGGAAGGGTTTCATGCGCGGGATCGCCATTCGCTGGCTCACATTGACCGCCGCCATTTTGATGGCCTCCTATTTATTGGGCGGCATCCATGTGAACGGCTTTTTTTCGGCCCTGGCCGCCGCGGCCATGCTGGGGATCCTGAACGCCTTTTTCAGACCCCTGGCCTTGATCCTCACCCTGCCGATCAACATCCTGACCTTCGGCCTGTTCACCTTTGTCATCAATGCCGTCATGTTGAAGATGGCTTCGGGTGTCATCGATGGTTTCAGCGTTCAAGGTTTCTGGACCGCCATCTTCGGCGCCTTGATCATCAGTGTGATCAGCTTTGCCCTCAACAGTTTGATCAACGGCAAGGGTCGGGTGGATGTCATCGATCTGACCCACAAGGGCGGCAATCGCTGGGAGTAGGAAAGGAGGCGCAAGATGCCCCCGACAAAGAAATCGCCGGACGGTGGCCGGCTCAGCAATATCGTCGCCGAAGCGCGCCGGTATCGGGAGCAGTTGGAAAAAACATACCGCGAACGGGCCCTCAAGCTCTTTCCGCCGATATGCGGCCGTTGCGGCCGGGAATTCTCCGGCAAGCGACTGCGGGAGTTGACCGTCCACCACAAAGACCACAACCACGACCACAATCCGCCCGACGGCAGCAACTGGGAATTGCTCTGCCTTTACTGCCATGACAACGAGCATTCCCGCCTGGCGGTGGCCGAGGCGTATGATACCTCCGCGCCGGATCGGGAGCGGGACACCGACTTCGACAACAAGCCCTTTGCCGGGCTGGATAAATTGCTGCAACCGAAAAAGTGAAACCAAGCGAACAATGCCCGAATGCCCATGCGCATCCGGCACGGATCACCACAAAGGAGAATGGAATGAATCTCAAAGCCAAACGTTATGAAGAGAGTCACCTGCAGAGAGCCCAGTCAGAGCTGGCAGCCCGCATGACGCTGCTCAAGGAGCGCGGACTGGCGCCGAAGGTCATGGAAAAGGACACCATTGTGCGCAAATTGAAAGCCGATCTGCGCAAGAGCAAGCATCGCATGCTCGCTGTCGCTGCCCAGGAAAAGCTGCTGGAGCAAAAGGTGGTGCGCAAGCAGGAAAAAGCCGCTGCCGAGCTTCAGAGCAAAACAGCCCCCAAGGCCGAGCCCAAGAAAGAGGCTGCCAAACCGGCCAAGAAAGAGAAAAAAGCCAAGGAAAAGAAGGCAGCTCCGGCTGCTTAACAAGCAGCGCGTGCATCCATGGAGGGTGACCCCGCACGGAATTTCTTGCGCGGGGCACCCTTCTTTTTATATCCCCCGCCGTTTTAAATTTCATGAATTCAGCAGCTTGCCGTTAAGCCAGGGTCAATGTGTTATCATCCAATATTTTCTGAATCTTGATCAGTTTTAAGAGACTGAAATACCAACTATAAACGCAATAATCGCTGGCAAGATGCATAGCGACCTGATATAGTCCGCGATCCCAAAAACACCCGGCTCATTACCGGTCTCCCATTGGAGAGGATATTGCTGGGCGGTTTTCCGCTGCGGCGCGAATCAATGGGGAAGGCGCGCTTACAATACGGACGACCATGCGGCAACGCCGCGCCGAGGGTCGCCGATCGCCATGGGGGTAAACGACATAGCTAAACGGGCTATCACATAAGAAACGGAAATGAATTGAAGCATGAGGAGGAATGATCGGTCATGGAACAAAGAAAAACCAAGTATCTGTCAGTCGAACAATGCGTAGACCTTATTGCCCAGGAGTTCGGCAATAATATCAAAATCGGCATGCCCCTGGGCCTGGGAAAGCCGGCGCTGCTGATCAACGCGCTCTACCAGCGGGCCAAGAAAAACCCCCAGATCAATTTGACCATCTTCACGGCCCTCTCCTTGGAGAAGCCGGTCTGGTCCAGCGATTTGGAACGACGCTTTCTGGAACCGTTCGTGGGGCGCACCTGGAAGGACGTACCGGATCTGGACTACTTGTTGGACCTGCGCAAGGGGCAACTGCCGGCCAACGTCATCATCCATGAAATCTTCTGCAAAGCCGGCGCGTATCGTAAAGAGCCCAAGATGCAGCAAAACTACCAGTGCTCCAACTACACCCACACGGTGCGTGACTGCGACGGAAACGATAACCAGGTTCTGGCCCAGATGCTGGCCAAGCTCGACGGACCCAACGGCATTCGCTACAGCACCAGTTGCAACGCCGACACCACCCTGGAGACCCTCCGGCTTTACAGAGACGCCAAAAAGAACGGCAAAAAGCGCATGAATATCGGCATGGTCAATACCCAGTTGCCGTTCATGTACGGCGATGCCGAAGTCACCGCGGCGGACTATGATGTGATCATCGACGATCCCAAATACTACAATCCGCTTTTCGTCACCCCGCGCCTTCCGGTTTCGGTGGCGGACTTCATGATCGGCACGCACATCAGCGCCTTGATCAAAGACGGCGGCACCTTGCAAATCGGTATCGGCGCCTTGGGCGATGCCATCGCCTATGGCTTGAACGTGCGCCACAACCAGAACGAGATCTACAACCAGTTAATTAAGGAGAGCGGTATCGGCGCCACCTATGGGCCGCTGATCGACGCGCTCGGCGGCACCGACACCTTCACCCAGGGCATCTACGGCTCCACCGAGATGCTGGTGGATGGTTTCCTGCAACTCTACAAGAACGGCGTCATCAAGCGCAAAGTCTACCACAACGCACCCATTCAGCGCCTGGTCAACGACGGCAAGATCAAAGAAGAACTCATCCCCGCCGATATTCTCCAGCAGATGATCGACGCGGAGCTGATCAATCCCTACCTGACCCGCAAGGATTTCGAATCCCTGCAAAAGTACGGCGTTTTCAAGGATGACGTGACCTACGACAACGGCTATCTGGTCAAGGACGGCAGGCGCTTCTCGGCGCTGCTCACCGACAAGAAAAATCTGGAAGCCGTCAACGAACTGTGCCTAGGCGAACAACTGAAAAAAGGCGTGGTCCTCACCGGTGCCTTCTTCATCGGACCCACCGATTTCTATGAAGACCTGCGCAAGATGCCCGAGGAAGAGCGCCAGAAGTTCGAAATGACCGGCGTGGATGTGGCCAACCAGCTCTACGGCGGCGAAGTGCTGCGCGCCCTGGAAAGAAAAGACGGCCGCTTCTGCAACACCGGCATGAAGGCCACCTTGCTGGGCGCCATCGTCTCCGATGGACTGGATGACGGCACCGTGATCAGCGGCGTGGGCGGCCAGTACAACTTCGTCTCCATGGCCCACGCCCTGCCCGACGCCCGCCTGCTGATGATGATCAAGAGCACGCGCCTGGAAGGCGGCAAGACGCTGTCCAACATCGTTTACAACTACGGCCACGTGACCATTCCGCGCCACCTGCGCGACATCGTGGTCACCGAATACGGCATCGCCGACATCCGCGGCAAATGCGACCAGGATATCATCAAGGCCATGCTCAACGTCGCCGACTCGCGCTTCCAGGAAGAGTTGCTGGCCGAAGCCAAGAAGTACAAGAAGATTCCCGAGGATTACCAGATTCCCGAGCAGTTCCGGAACAACACGCCCGAGCGTCTGGCCGAAATCCTCAAGCCGTACAAGGCCCAGGGACTCTTCAAGGACTTCCCCTGCGGATCGGCCTTCACGGATGTGGAATTGCTGCTGGCCTACGCCCTGCGGGTGATGAAGACCAAAGCCGCCGGACCGGGCGCGGCCGAGATTCCGGAGATCATGAAAACGCTGCCGGCCGAAGTGCCGGCCGGTTTGAAGCCCTTCTTCGAGCGCATGGATCTGAATAACCCGACCACGCCCGAAGCCATGCAGTCTCAAAAGATGCTGATGCTGGCCTTCCGCATGGCCGGTTTCTGCTAACGGCCGTTCCAGGCCCAGCAACCCGAATGGACCATCGGCCGGGAAGGGATTTCGCCCCTTCCCGGCCGTTTCTTTTTTGATCCCGGCCCGCGCCGGCGCCATCCATACCCCGCCTTTTCGCATGGACAGGGCCATGGTTCTTGGTTAGTATGACGGCCAGAACCAACCGACATCTATCATGGGATATATCGCCGTGTTGCCTGCCCCCCGCTCGCTTGGCCAACCCCTTCCCGGCATTGTACCGGTTACCTTCATGTGCGCCCTATTGCTCGCCGGCACCGTCCTGACGCTATTTCCCGCCCCGGCCCAAGCGGGTGAGGAGTGCGTGATTCTGCTCCACGGCCTGGGCCGCACGCGCCGCTCGATGACGGCCATGGCCGAGGCTCTGGCGGCGGCCGATTATCGCACCGTCAACATGGGCTACCCCTCCCGGGAGGCAACCGTCGAAGCGCTGGCCATGCAGGCCATCCCCGCGGCCCTCGACCAATGCGGCCGGACAGACTCGCGAAGCATTCACTTTGTCACCCACAGCATGGGCGCCTTGCTGGTGCGCTATTACCTGGCGCGGCAGGGCCTGGAAAATCTGGGCCGAGTGGTGATGCTCAGCCCGCCCAACCAGGGCAGCGAGGTGTGCGACCGCCTGCGCGACAACTTTTTCTACAGTTGGTACAACGGCCCGGCCGGGCAGCAATTGGGCACCGGTTCCGGGGATCTGCCCGCCCGCCTCGGCCCGGTACACTACCCGGTGGGCGTCATCACCGGCAACGAGCACTTCTTCTTCGACGGCTGGCTGGCGCAAATGATCCCGGGCGAAGACGACGGCAAAGTGGCGGTGGAACGCACCAAGGTGGCCGGCATGACCGATTTTATGGTCTTGCCGTATGCCCATCCGTTCATCATGGATCAGGAGGAGACCATTGCCCAAACCATCCGCTTTTTGCGCGATGGCGTGTTCCAGAAGTAAAGAAGAAAAACACGACAAGGAGGAAGTATGACCACCGGTGCCCGCCCGTGGCAGGAGTTGACCAAAGAAGATCCCATCGATCCGGAGCGCCCCATCATCGATCCGCACCACCACCTGTGGGACTACCCCACCAGCCGATACCTGCTCGAAGATATTCTGGCCGATACCGGCGGCGGCCACAATGTGGCAAGGACAGTCTTCATAGAGTGCCTCTCCAAGTACCGCCCGGCCGGCCCGCCCGAGATGCGGCCGGTGGGCGAAACCGAATTCGTGGCCGCCATCGCCGCCGCCAGCGAAAGCGGGAAATTTGGCCCCACCCGCGTGGCGGCCGGCATCGTGGGCTTTGCTGATCTGACCCTGGGCGAGGCCGTGGCGCCGGTGCTCGCGGCCCACATCGACGCCGGCGGTGGCCGCTTCAAGGGCATCCGCCATGCAGCCGCCTGGCACGCCGACACATCCATCGCCAACGCCCACACCCGTCCGCCCCAGGGGTTGATGGCCGATGCGGCCTTCCGCCGGGGATTCGCCCAATTGCACCGCCACGGCCTGAGCTTCGATGCCTGGATCTACCATACCCAGCTCCAGGAGCTGGCCGATCTGGCCCGGGCCATTCCCCAGACCCAGATCATCCTGGACCATGTCGGCACGCCCCTGGGCCTCGGGCCGTATGCCGGACAACGGGCAGCGGTCTTCCAGGATTGGAAGCGAGCCATCCCAGCCGTGGCAGCCTGCGACAACGTAGTGGTCAAGCTGGGCGGGCTGGCCATGAAGGTGTGCGGCTTCGACTGGCACAAGGCGCAAAAGCCGCCCACTTCCCAAATGCTAGCGGCGACCATGACGCCCTACTTCGAATACTGCATCGAACAATTCGGCATCGATCGCTGCATGTTCGAAAGCAATTTTCCAGTGGACAAAGTCTCCTGCGGCTACACCGTGCTGTGGAACGCCTTCAAGCGCATGGCACACGCCCTCTCCCCGGCAGAACAGACGGCACTGTTCCATGACACGGCGGCCAGGGTCTACCGCCTCAACCCCTGACAGGAATAATCATGGCGGCATACATTCCGAACACCTGGATAAAGACAGCAGCCATGGTCGCGCTAATATGTCTGGCCGCCTGTTCCCAAACCGATGTCTCCCCCCCGCCCCAAGCGGTCGAGGCCTCCGCGGCCTTGCAAGCCCATAGCGCCCAATTCCGCCAGGAGGTGGTACAGGTTCTTCCAGGCATCCATGTGGCCATCGGCTACGGGCTCGCCAATGCCATCCTGATCGAAGGCCGCGACGGGCTGATCATCGTGGATGCCATGGAGAGCGCCGAAGCGGCAGAGTCGGTCAAAGGTGCCTTCGCGCAGATCAGCACCCAACCGGTTAAAGCCCTGATCTATACCCATTTTCACTCTGACCACATCGGCGGCGGCCGAATCCTGGCGGGAAACGACCGGCCCGAAGTCTATTGCCACGCCGAAACCCTGGCCCATATGAATCGCACCGCCACGATCACGCGCGAGACCACCTACCGCCGCGCCATGCGCCAGTTCGGCACGTTGCTGCCCGAAGGCGGCCGGATCAACGCCGGCATCGGACCGCGCCTGGAATACGACCAGACCAAGCGCCTCGCCCTCCTGCCACCGACCCGAACCTTTGAAGGCGAGCGCCTGGATCTCGAAATCGCCGGGGTGAAACTGGTGCTCATGCACGCGCCGGGGGAGACGCCGGATCAGATCGTCGTCTGGCTGCCCGAGCAGCGCGTGCTGCTGCCGGCCGACAATTTCTACCACTCCTTTCCCAATCTCTATGCCATCCGCGGAACGGCCTATCGGGATGTGATGCTGTGGGTCAAAAGCCTGGATCGGATGCGCGCGCTTCAGGCCGAATATCTCATCCCGCAACATACCCGGCCCATCGTCGGCAAGCAGAAGATTTATACGACCTTGACCGACTACCGCGACGCCATTCAATTCGTGCACGATCAAACCATCCGCTGGATGAACCAGGGGTTGACGCCCGAAGCCATCGTCGAGCGTGTCCGACTGCCGGAACATCTCGCTGCGCAGCCCTACCTGCAGGAGTATTACGGCACCGTGGCCTGGTCGGTACGATCCATCTTCGACGGCTACCTGGGGTGGTTCGGCGGCAATGCCACTGACCTGTTTCCGCTCGGCCAACAGGCGCGCGCTGAACGCTTCGCCGCGCTGGCCGGCGGGCAAACGGCATTGCTGGACCACGCCCGCAAAGCCTTGGCCGATGGCGACTATCAATGGTCTCTGGAATTGACCGATCAACTGCTGCGATTGGACCCGTCCGCACCCGATGTCCGGCAGATAAAAGCCGATGCCCTGCGCGCATTGGGCCATCGGCAGACGGCCGCCACCGCCCGGAACTACTACCTGACCCAGGCGTTGGAAGTAGAACGGAAGTTAACCATCGGGTCTTTGAAGATCAGCGACCCGCAACTGATCCATACCGTGCCCCTGGCGGCGATTTTCGAGGGCATGGCCGTCAAGCTCGACCCCGAAAAATCGGCCGCAGTAGACGTGGTGGCCGGATTCCGCTTTCCCGACACGGGCGAGGCTTATACCGTGCATGTCCGCAGGGGGGTGGCCGAGATCCGTCCGGAGTTTCCCGAGAAACCGGCCATCGCCATCAGCATCGACAGCAATGTCTGGAAAGAGATCGCCGCCGGGGTGCGCAGCCCGGCCGTGGCCCTGGTCACGGAGATGGACAAGGAAGGCGGCACCTTGGATATCGTCCGGTTTCTAAGCTTGTTCAAAGCAGATTGAACCCGCGCTTGAACCATCAACCCTTTGGAGAAATGAGACGCGACCATGCCCATAGAAATCCGACCCGCCGTCCCTGAGGAGATGGACGATTACCGCCGCGTGGCCCTGGCCAGCCTGGTGCTCTCCCCGGAACAGGCGCCGCCCAACGCCATCCAGGCCATCGTGCCGGCCCTGACCCTGTGCGCCTTCGTGGACGGCCGCCTGGCCACCAGCTATGCCGCCTGGCCTCTGAAGATGCGCCTCAACGGCCAGGTCGCACCCACGGCCGGCATCACCTTCGTGGGCACGTTGCCCCAGTACCGCCAGTCGGGCTGCCTGCGCCGGGTGATCACCCGTCACTTCGAGCAGCTCCATATGGCCGGCGAGCAGCCGCTGGCCGCCCTGATCGCCTCCCAGGCCGCCATCTACCAGCGCTACGGCTACGCGGTGGTCTCCACGCGCAACGTCTACCGCATCGAGCCCCGTTTCCTGCAATTCGCGCCCATGCCCGACAGCAGCCGGCCGACCGGTAATCTGCGGCAGTTGGGGGAGAACGAGACCGAAGCCCTGAAGCAAATCTACCGCGACTTCTGCGCCCAGCGTACCGGTTATCTGCACCGCGGCCAGGCCACCTGGGCCGCCGGCCCGCTCTCGCCGCCGCCGCGCAACGGTTTTCTCTTCAAGATGGTTTATGAAGAAAAAGGAGTGCCCCTGGGCTACATGATCTACAGCCTGTCGCCCCAGCCCGCCGGCGACGGCGAGCCCTGGCAGCGCGTGACGGTCCGCGACCTCGCCTGGCTCACCCCCCAGGCCTACATCGCCCTGTGGCGCCATCTGCAGGCCATGGCCCTGGCCAGTCACGTCGAATGGCTGAAAGTACCGGTGGACGATCCCCTGCCCCACCTGCTGCTGGAACCACGCCGCCTCAACCTGACGGCCAAGGACGGCCTGCTAGCCCGGGTGGTGGATGTGCAGCGCGTATTGCCCCTGCGGGGCTACGACACCGAAGGCGCCATCACCTTCGAACTGCTCGACACGCTTTGCCCCTGGAACGCCGGCCGCTTTCGCCTGGACGCCTCGCCCCAGGGCGCCCAGGTTCAACGCACCACTCAGGACGCCCAGGCCGTGCTGCCGGTGGAGACCCTGGCCATGCTGCTCTTCGGGCAGATTACACCCACCCAGGCCATGCGCATGGGAAGAATGCATGTGACCGAAGAAAAGGCCTTGGACCAGTGGGATCGTCTGTTTTCCACACGGCACCAACCGTTTTGTCCGGATTTCTTCTAGGTTGTGCCCTACGGTTGGTCGCCCTTCTTGCATACGGCGCGTGCCACTGGGCGGACAGGTTTACTTCAAAGGGCGAACACAAAGTTCGCCCCTCCAGGAAGTTGTGCGATTCGGCGGGAGTCATCCGAATGGTCAGTGCTTGAAGCTGCGCTGACCGGTGTAGACCATGGTGGCGCCGGACTGGTTGCAGGCGTCGATGGATTGGTAGTCGTTGTTGGAACCGCCGGGCTGGATCACAGCGCTGATGCCTTCGCGCAGGCCCACGTCCACGCCGTCGCGGAAGGGGAAGAAGGCGTCGCTGACCATGGCCGCGCCGATCAGGCCGCCCTTTTCGTTGGTCACACGGGTGTCGATCTCGGCGATCTTGTCCTCATCGGTCATGTCGTTGTAGGGAATGCCGTACTCCTGGAAGCAGTAGCGGTCGGCCAGCTTGCGGTAGGCCTTGTCCCGGGCGATCTGGGCCACGCCCACGCGGTCCTGCTCGCCGGTGCCGATGCCCACCGTGCACTCGTCCTTGACATAGAGCACCGAATTGGAGGTAACGCCGGCTTCGACCAGCCAGCCGAAGAGCATGTCACGGTATTCGGCTTCGGTGGGGGTGCGCTGAATGGCGTAGGGCTTGCCCTTGTAGACGCATTCGGCCGGACGCAACCCTTCCTTGGTGCGCGTGACGGGCACGAACGACCACTGGGTGATGACGCCGCCGTCGATCAGGCTCTTGAACTCCACGCAGGGCTGGCCCACGAACTGCTGCAAGCGGGCCATGTTGGCGATGCGGATCACGCGCAGGTCGGGCTTGCGACCGAAGACTTCCATGACGCCCGCTTCGAACTCGGGGGCCACCACCACCTCGGCGTACTGCCCGGCGATGGCCTCGGCCGTGGCGCGGTCCACCGGCCGGTTCAGGGCGATGCAGCCGCCAAAAGCGGCCACGCGGTCGGCCAGGTTGGCGCGGACATAAGCCTCTTCCAGGGAATCGGCCCGGGCCACGCCGCAGGGGTTGTTGTGCTTGACGATGATGGCGGTGGGCCGGTCGGCGAAGTAGCGTAAAATGTTCAGGGCGTTGTCGGCATCGGTGAGGTTGGTCTTGCCCGGATGCTTGCCCGATTGAAGCAGTTCGATGTCCGAGACCAGATAGCGGCCGGGCTGCACGGTTTGGGTCTGGCCCAGCACCAGGTTGCCGTTGACCAGCTTGTAGAGCGCGGCCTCCTGGCCGGGATTTTCTCCGTAGCGCAACCCCTTGCGCACCTGGTCGATGGTCCAGAGCACCTTTTCGTAGAAGAGCGTCTGGCGCTCGTTCTCTTCCACGAAGCTGATCTCCATGCGGGAGGGGAAGTGCTCGTCCAGGATCGTTCGGTACATCTTCTTTAGGTCTTCGGCCATCGTCGACTCTCCTTTTTACTTCTCAAAACAGAAAGAATTACTGCTGCCGGTAGCACGCTTTGGCGGCTTGAATGGACTGGCCGGCCAGATAGCGGGCAATGGCGCCGTCATACTCGGCGGTGTGATTGAAGGCCTTGCAGGCCAGCTCGTAGCGCAGGTTCAGCGACGTGCACCCTTGGCGGACAGCCAGCTCGTTGAGGATGCGCTCGTAGTCCTGGGGGTCCACCACGCTGGCCACGCGGATGAAGTTCTTAGCCGCCGCGCGGATCATGCACGGCCCGCCGATGTCGATCTGGCCCCGCGCCTGCTCCACGGTGACCCCCTCCTTGGCGATGGTGGCCTGGAAGGGATAGAGATTGACCACCACCATGTCGATGGGCACGCCGGCCGTGCGCGCCAGGTCGGCCTGGTGGGCCGGGTTGTAGGTCTCGGTGAGCAACCCCAGGTAGATTTTGAAATCCAGGGTCTTGACCAGTCCCCCCTGGGTCTCGGGCTGGCCGGTGTAGTCGGAAACCTGGGTCAGGCAGTTCCCGGCCTCGGCGCCCAGCAGCTCCTTGAGCCGGGCGAAGGTGCCGCCGGTGGACAAGAAGCGCACCTCCGGGCAGATCTTGCGCATCTCCGGCACCAGCAGTTCCAGGCCGGTTTTATCCGAAACGCTGATGAGGACGTGGCGGACTTTGACTTCGTTATCGATTTTCTCTACGACGTTGATGCTCATAAAACCCCCATTGAATTCATTTTCTTATTTCTCCCCCGCGTACTCCTCCAAAAACCGTTCGAAGAATTCGGTCATGTAGCGATGGCGCTCCTCGGCGATCCGCCGTCCCTCGGTGGTGAGAATGCGCTCCTTGATCTTGGAAAGCTTGACGACAAACTCCCGATAGCCGGTATCGTCCCGGCTATAGGAGCGCGCCTGCTCGGGCGCCAGGTTGGGATTGTGCAGGCATGCGCCCAGCTCGCCGGCGAACAGATAGGCCCGGGCCACGCCCACCGCGCCGATGGCGTCCAGCTTGTCGGCGTCGAAAAGCACGCGGGCTTCGATCGTGGCCGGGGCGTGGTCGTCCCGGAAGCGATGGGCGCGCACGCAGTGCACGATGTTTTGCCGGCACGCTTCCGTCAAGGGCAGGCCGGCCAGAAGGGTTTGGGCCATGGCCGCGCCGCGGACCGCATGACACAGCGAGCCATTGACCGCATCCTGGGCGGACCGGCCGATGTCGTGCAGGTAGGCGGCGGCCCCGAGCACCAGCATGTCGGCCCCTTCCTTGGGACCGATGCGCCCGCACAGACGGTGCACCCGCAGGGTGTGCTCCCAGTCGTGGCTGCCCCGGGCGTTTTCGAAATAGCCCTGGGCTGTCCGCCGGATACGGTCCAGCACGACGCCGTCGTCAGGCGACATGGGGCAGTGGTCCCCATCGGCGGCCAAAGTCGATCTGAAATCTAAGATTGACATCTATTTCCAAGCCTTTGTTCCTCGGGCGGAAGTGCCTTTTGGAATAGAGCAGCCCGAGGCTGAAAGTCAATTTCAAAATTTTAGTTAACTAAAAAAAATCATTAAATAAACAGCACGCCACGGCCCAGAATTTTGTTCTTGACATCCCCCCGGGAATGTAATTAGTAGGGAAGGAAGTGGGGAAAAAGGGCATATTGTGGTGATTTGTGTTTAGAGGAAGCCATCATTACACGCTCGACGAAAAAGGCCGCCTGGTCCTTCCTCCGCCTTTCAGGGAGGTGATCAAGGCCGCTGGTGGCGATAAATTCATGCTCACCCGAATGAGTAATATCATCTACGGATACTCGCTTAACGAATGGGGCAAAGTCGAGGCGCGGATTCTCGAAATGGCGACCAAAAGCGATAACATGCGTCGTTTCCGGCGCTCTTTCATCGGCAATGCCCAGGATTGCCAATTCGATAAACAAGGTCGAGTTCTCATTCCGCCCATGTTGCGCGAAGCCGCTAAACTGGAAAAGGAGATCGTATTGGTCGGTGATCTGGATCATTTCGAAATCTGGCGCAAAGACAATTGGGATCTGGAAGACCAGGCACTACAAAACGACATCCAAAATGTGGAGGTACGCAACGAGATCGCCTTACTAGGATTATAAGCCTATGGCATACCGGCACACGAGCGCCATGCTCCAAGAGGTCATGACCTGTCTGGCCTGCAGACCCGGGGGCATTTATGTGGATTGCACCCTGGGGGGCGCCGGTCACGCCCGTGCCATTTGCGAACAAATTCTACCGGACGGTCTGTTCATCGGTATCGACCAGGACCCGGACGCCATCGCCAATGCCCAGGCGTCCCTCAAACCTTATGCCGCCAACATTCGTCTCTTTCATGACAACTTTATTCGCTTACCCGACTTCTTGACCCAACTGCAAGTGGATGCCGTTCAGGGCATCCTGCTCGATCTTGGTCTTTCTCAACATCAACTCGAGGCCAGCGGCCGCGGATTCACCTTCCAGAAGGACGAACCCCTGGATATGCGTATGGATACACGCAACTCGAACCGGGCGCAAGATCTGATCGCCGATCTTTCGGAAAAGGATTTGGTTCATCTTTTCTATTGCTACGGAGAAGAGCGCTGGTCCAAACGGATTGCCCGGGCCATCGTGGAGGCACGCGCCAAGGCACCGATCCGCACGACCGGGCAGTTGGTGGCCGTCATCCGGACGGCGGTGCCCGAGGGGGCCGCGGCCCGTTCCAAGATCCATCCGGCCACCCGGGTCTTTCAAGCCCTGCGCATCGCGGTGAACGAAGAACTGGCCCGCCTGGAGCATTTTCTGGAAACGGCCGTGGATCTGCTGGCGCCCGGCGGCCGGATCTGCGTGCTGTCGTTTCACAGCCTCGAGGATCGCCTGGTCAAACAGCGCTTCAAGCAGTTGACCCAGCCCTGCACCTGCCCGCCCCAGTTCCCCCGGTGCGTCTGCGGCGGCCGGGCCACGCTGCGGCTGGTGACCAAAAAGGCCCTGCGGCCCACGCCGCAGGAGATTGAACAGAACCCCATGGCACGCAGCACGCGCCTGCGCTGCGCCGAAAAGCTGGAGTCGTAGTCGATGACCGCGAGCCAGACGAGTACGAAAACCAAAGGCCGCCGCCCGGGCCTGCGCAAGTGGGTGCTGCTCTGGGCACTCGTGCTTTTGGTGGGGGTCGCGGAGATGCTGTTTTACACCTGGTGCCGGGTACAGTGTGTGCGCACGGGGTACCTGATCGCCCAGGAAAGCCGCCGGCAGCATGAGCTGACCCGGTTCCAGAACAATTTGAATATCGAGCTGGCGCGGCTCAAAGCGCCGGAAAACATTTCGCGCGTGGCCCGTGACAAGCTCTCCCTGGCCATGCCCGAGCCCCAACAGATGGTCGTGATGCCCTGAGGATGAAAACCGTCAAGCGTCATACGATCCGGGTGGCTTTGGTGAGCGGATGCTTTCTGCTCTGGCTGGTGGTGATCGCCGTCGCCGCCGGGTATCAGCAGTTGTACAAGTCGGCTTGGCTTTCGCACAAGGCAGAGGTGCAATACGAGCAGGAGCTGACCATCAATGGCAAGCGCGGAGCCATCTACGACAGCCGCCATGAAGTCATGGCGGTGAGCGTGGAGACAACCTCCATCGCGGCTTACCCCAGAGTTTACAACAAGCAGGTGGCCGACAAATCCGCGGCCGCGATCCAACTGGCCAAAGCCCTGCGGCTCGACGCCAAGGAAGTCAAGCGCAACCTGGGCGGCAAGCGGCCCTTTGTCTGGCTCAAGCGGCAAGCCACGCCCAAGGAAGTGGCGGCCGTGAAGAAGTTGGATTTGAAAGGCATCGATTTTGTCTCCGAGTACAGCCGCTTTTACCCCAACACCACCCTGGCGGCCCAGGTACTGGGCTTTACCGGCATCGACGGACAGGGGTTGGAAGGCATCGAATCGTTCTATGATAAAGAACTCAATGCCGCCGAAAAGCGGGTGACCGTGCGTCGGGATGCCCTGGGGCGCGGCTTCGATACCGACCGCCTGGCGACCACGAGCCAGACCGGCAACAACCTGACCCTGACCATCGACCGGCACATTCAGTTCATCGCCGAGCAGGCCCTGGCCGAGGCCGTGACCGAATACAAAGGCCAGTCGGGAATGGCGCTGGTCATGGACCCGAGCTCCGGCGCGGTGCTGGCCATGGCCCATTACCCCTTCTTCAACCCCAATGCCTACAATAAGTCGAATCGCGCCGTCTGGCGCAACCGGGCCGTCTCCGATGCCTTCGAACCCGGCTCGACCATGAAGATCTTCAGTGCCGCGGCGGCCCTGGAAGACGGCAACATACGGCCCAATTCGATCTTCTTCTGCGAAAACGGCAACTATCGGGTGGGCGGCCACAATGTGCACGATACCAAGCCGCACGGCTGGCTTACCCTGCAGCAGATCGTAAAGTTTTCGAGCAATATCGGCGCCGTCAAACTGGGGGAGCAGTTGGGGCCCCAGATACTGCACGATAACCTGCGCGAGTTCGGTTTTGGCCGGCGCACCGGCATCGACAGCAACGGCGAAGCCACCGGCAGCCTATCGGATTATAAGAGTTGGACCAAGATCGATGCCGGTGCCATCGCCTTCGGCCAAGGCGTGGCGGCCACGGCCCTGCAGGTGCTCAGCGCCACGGCGGCCATTGCCAATGACGGGGTGATGATGCGCCCCTATCTGGTCCGGGCGGTCACCGATGCCCAGGGGCGGACCGTGCGCGAAACCAAACCCGAAAGTTTAGGCCGAGTGGTCACCGCGCGCACCGCCGAGACGATGCGCACCATTCTGCGCGAAGTGGTCACCGAAGGCGGCACTGGTGTCAAAGCCGATGTGAATGGCTATTCTGTGTGCGGCAAGACCGGCACGGCCCAGAAGCTCGAACCCGGCGGTGGATATGCCGAGGACCGTTATGTGGCGTCATTCGTGGGTTTCGCCCCTGCCGAACGGCCGGCCGTTGCCGTGCTGGTGGTGGTGGACGAACCCCAGGGCACCATCTATGGCGGATTGGTGGCCGCACCGGCCTTCAGCCGCATCGTCAAAGAAACGCTGAGCTACATGAATGTGCCGCCGTCCAACGATTGGCAGAAACTTCAGGTATCCAGGGAAATCAAGATCAACGGATGAAAATGAAACAACTCCTGTCTGCCGTAAGTCACCTGATCTCTTCCGCGGCCTGCGCGGACGAGGCCGCGCGGCATGGCGACATCGACATCAGCGGCTTGTACTACCGCGCCCAAGAAGTCACCCCCGGCGGCCTTTTCGTGGCCCTCAAGGGCTTCTCCGCCGACGGCCATGACTTCATCCCCCAGGCCGTCAGCCGCGGCGCCGCGGCGGTGGTGTGCGAACGGCCCGTAGCCATCGATGCGCCGATCATCCCGGTGACCGACGGCCGCAAGGCCCTGGCCGCCCTAGCCGCCGAATACTTCGGCCACCCCTCCCGGCGCATGGCCGTAGTGGGCATCACCGGCACCAGCGGCAAAACCACCGCCAGCTACCTCATCGAAAGCATTTTGCAGGCTGCCGGACGCACGGTGGGCGTGATCGGAACGGTGAACTACCGGTATGGGAAAACGGTCTGCCCCAACCCGGTGACCACCCCCGAATCCCTGGACTTGCAGCGTATCCTGGCCGACATGTATACGGCAGGCGTCACCCACGTGGTCATGGAGATCAGCTCCCATGCCCTGGACCTGGACCGGGTGCATGCCTGCCAGGTGGATGTAGCGGTCTTCACCAATCTCTCCCAGGACCATCTCGATTTTCATCACGACATGGAGACCTACTGGGCCAGCAAGCGCCGGCTGTTCGAGCACGTTCTGCCGGCAACGCCGGGCAAATGCGCCGTGCGCGCGGTGATCAACATCGACGACCCCCGGGGCGCCGCCTTGGCCGGCAGCCTGGCCCTGCGCCATTGGACCACCAGCCAGAGCCGGACGGCCGACGTCGCCGCCGAGGATGCCCGTTTCGGTCTGGGCGGCATCACGGCCCGGCTCCAAACCCCCCGCGGCGCCGTGGCCATCCGCTCGGCCCTGGTGGGCCACCACAACCTGGAGAACATCCGCAACGCCGCGGGCGCGGCCCTGGCCCTGGGATTGCCCCTTACGGCCGTCGCGGCCGGCATCGCGGCCCTGGAGAATGTGCCCGGACGCCTGGAGCGGGTGGCCGACCCGACCGGCGGTCGCTTTGTCTATGTGGATTACGCCCACAAGCCCGACGCCCTGGAAAAGGCTCTGCAAGCCCTGCGCGCCGTCACAGGCGAGCGCATCGTCTGCGTCTTCGGCTGCGGCGGGGATCGCGACCGGGGCAAGCGGCCGATCATGGGCGCCATCGCCGGCCGTCTCGCCGATCTGACGGTGGTCACCTCGGATAATCCGCGCACCGAGCCGCCCCAGGCGATCATCGACCAGATCGTGACCGGCGTGCGCGAAGAAGTCGAACACCAATATACGACCCACGACTTGCAAGCGGGTTTTGAGACCAAGGGTTATATCGTCGAACCCGACCGCCGCCGGGCCATCGCCCTTGGCATCGGCGCCGCGCGGGCCGGAGACACCGTGCTCATCGCCGGCAAAGGACACGAACCGTACCAGATTATCGGCAAGCAGAAATTTCCCTTCGACGATCGCATCGAAGCAAAACAGGCCTTGGAAAATGGACTGGACGCCTGATCACATATTGAAAGCCACTGCCGGCCGCCTGCTCTATGGCCGACCCGATGCGCATTTCGATGGCGTCGCCATCGATTCGCGCACCATCGCGGCCGGGCAACTCTTCGTGGCCATCCGGGGCGAAAAGCACGATGGCCACACCTTCATCGAGCAGGTGGCGGCCAAGGGCGTGCGCGGGATCATTGTGAGCGCCGACACCGAAACCACGCTGCCCCACGCGCGCTGGCGGGCCCAAGGGGTCACTTGCGTGGCCGTGGCGGACACCACCACCGCCCTGGGCCGTCTGGCCGCCTACCAGCGCGGCCGGTCACAGATTCCTGTGGTGGCCATCACCGGCTCCAACGGCAAGACCACCACACGCCAGATGACGACCCTGGTCATGGCCCGGCGGTTCAACACGCTCTCCACCGAAGGCAACTTCAACAACGAGATCGGGCTGCCGCTGACCCTCTTCCGCCTGAGCGACGACCACCAGGCCGCGGTGCTGGAGCTGGGCATGAACCACCCCGGCGAGATGACGCGCCTGGGGGCCATCTGCCGGCCCACCATGGCCCTGATCACCATGGTCGGACCGGCCCACCTGGAGTTCCTGGGCTCCCTGGAAGGGGTCGCCCGGGCCAAGGGTGAGCTTATGGCGCAAGTGCTCCCCGACGGCGTCGTGGCGCTGAACGCCGACGATCCGCATGTGGCGGCCCTGGCACAACAGACCGACCGGCGCTGCGTCTTCTTCGGCACGGGCAACGATGCCCAAGTTCGGGCGCGGAGCATCCGGGAAGCGGCGCAAGGCGTGGCCTTCGATCTGGAGCTGCCCGGCGAGACCATCCCCATCGCCCTGAAGACCCCCGGGCGCTTTATGGTGACCAATGCCCTGGCCGCCGCCACGGCCGGTCATCTGGCAGGCTTGCGCGGGGCCGAGATCAAAGCCGGCCTGGAAGCCTTTTCGCCCGGCAAAGGCCGGCTGCACGTGCTGACCTCGGCTGGCGGCGTGCACGTCATCGACGACACCTACAACGCCAACCCGGCCTCCATGGCGGCGGCCATCGACACCCTCACGGCGCTGCGCAAAGCACAACCTGGCATCATTATACTAGGCGACATGCTGGAACTGGGCGAGCAGGCCGAACGGCTGCATCGCGAACTGGGTGCCAAGGCCGGCGGTTCGGGCGCCGAGCGGCTGTATGCCCATGGCCCCCATGGCCCCGTCGTCCGTCAGGGCGCCCTGGAGGCCGGCATGCCCGCCGAACGGATCATGGTGGGCGCCAAGGAAGAGATCGTCGCCGATCTGCTCCCGCGCCTTTCGGCCGATCACTGGGTGCTGGTCAAGGGCTCCCGGGGCATGGCTATGGAAACCGTGGTAGCGGCCATCCACCATCAACCATCCAACCAACGAGCATCGCATGTTTTATAATCTTCTATATCCGCTGCACACCTCGATCTCGGCGTTCAATGTCTTCCGGTATATCACCTTCCGGACGATCTACGCCGTGCTCACGGCCTTCTTGATCGCCTTTCTGCTCGGACCCTGGTTTATCCGCAAACTCTCCCAGATGCAGGTGGGCCAGTACGTCCGGGACGACGGCCCCCAGACCCATCTCAAAAAGGCCGGGACCCCCACCATGGGGGGCACCTTGATCATCTTTGCCGTGGCCGTTTCGACCCTGCTCTGGGCGGACTTGACCAATTTCTACGTCTGGATGGTTCTGCTGGTGCTGGTGGGATTCGGCGCGGTCGGTTTCATGGACGACTATCTCAAGCAGGTGGTCAAGCGCAGCAAAGGCCTCAGCGGCCGCGGCAAGCTCGTTTTTCAATCCATTTTGGCCCTGATCACGGGGGTACTGGTGGTCTCGCACCCGGGCTTCAACACCCAGGTGACCCTGCCCTTCTTCAAGCACATCTCCCCGGACCTGGGGTGGTGGTATGTGCTCTTCGCCGTCTTCGTCATCGTGGGCGCCTCCAACGCCGTCAACCTCACCGACGGTCTGGATGGCCTGGCCATCGGCCCCATGACCATCGCCGCGGCCACTTATATGATCTTCGCCTATGTGGCCGGCAACATTAAAGTGGCCGACTACCTGCAACTCCAGTATGTGGCCGGCTGCGGCGAGGTGACCGTTTTTTGCGGCGCCATCATCGGCGCGGGCCTGGGCTTCCTGTGGTTCAACGCCTACCCGGCCCAGGTGTTCATGGGCGATGTGGGTTCTTTGTCCCTGGGCGGCAGCCTGGGGGCCGTGGCGGTAATCACCAAGCAGGAGATCGTGCTGGTGATCGTGGGTGGCTTGTTCGTAATGGAGGCCCTGTCGGTGATTTTCCAGGTGGGCTATTTCAAGCTGACCCACGGCAAGCGCATCTTTCGCATGGCGCCGTTGCATCATCATTTTGAATTGAAAGGCTGGCCCGAACCCAAGGTCATCGTGCGATTCTGGATTATCGCCATCGCCCTGGCCTTACTGAGCATGAGTACCCTGAAATTGCGGTAGCGATATGAAACTTGAAAAGCAAAAAGTAGTGGTGGTTGGATTGGCCCGTTCCGGCTTGGCCGTAGCGCGCTTTTTGAACGCCCAAGGCGCGCAAGTAACGGTCACCGACCAGGCCGCCGAAGAGGTACTGGGCAATTTCGTGGACGAGGCCCGCAAGCTTTCGATCCAACTGGAGCTGGGCGGCCACCGCGCCGCCTCTTTCGAAGCCGCCGACCTGATCGTCATCAGTCCCGGGGTGCCGCACACCATCGACCCGCTGGTCAAAGCCCGTCAGCGGGGCATTCCGGTGATCGGCGAAATCGAATTGGCTGCGCGCTTTATCCGCAAACCCATCGTGGCCGTGAGCGGCACCAACGGCAAGACCACCACCACCGAGCTGCTGGGCCGCATGCTGGCCGTGGCCGGCATGCGGGTCTTCGTGGGCGGCAACATCGGCAATCCGCTCATCGAGATCGCCGGCCGCGACGCGGACCTGGATGTGATCGTGGCCGAGATCAGCAGCTTTCAACTGGACACCACCGAGCGCTTCAGACCGCACGTGGCCGTGATGCTCAATATCACCCCCGATCATCTGGACCGTTATCGTTCGGTGGCCGACTACGCCTCCTCCAAAGGGTTGCTCTTCCGCAACCAGGGCCCGGACGACTTTGCCGTGTGCCACGGCGGCGATGCCTTGATTCAAGAGCAGTGCCGCAATATCCAGGCCCAGCTCTTGAATTTCTATCCCCAGCCGCCCACCGGCGACGCCCGGCCTGGGGCCATCATCACCCCCCGGCAGATCGCGCTCTTCATCCCGGGCCGGTTGGAAGGCCGCATCGATTTGAGCCGCACGGCCCTGATCGGTCCGCACAACCGGGAGAACATCGCGGCGGCTTGCCTGGCCGCCGCGGCTGCCGGGGCAGACCTGCCGGCCGTGCAAAAGGCCCTGGATGAATTCCAGCCGCTGGCCCATCGCCTGGAACGTGTAACCACGGTCAACGGTGTGCATTTCGTCAACGACTCCAAGGCCACCAACGTGGATGCGGTGGTGCGTGCCCTGGAGTGCTTCGACCAGCCCGTGGTGTTGATCATGGGCGGTCGCAACAAAGGCTATGATTTTGCGCCGCTGTTCAACCATGTGGCCGTTCGGGTCAAGAAGCTGATTGTCATAGGCGAGGCCCGCGACGAAATCCTGGCGGCCCTAGCCCAGGCGCCGGCCGAAGGGGCCGAAGTTGCCACGGACATGGCCGACGCGGTGCGCCGCGGATATGCGGCGGCCAAGCCGGGCGAGACCGTACTGCTCTCGCCGGCCTGCGCCAGTTTCGATATGTTTGCGAATTATGCCCAGCGCGGGGAAGTCTTCCGCCGCGCAGCGGGAGCCTTGGCATGACCCAGAGTTCCGCCCGATCCATGACGTTGCCCGTGACCTACGATGTGCGCCTGCTCTTCGCGGTGCTCTTCCTGGTGGGCATCGGGCTGGTTATGGTCTACAGCGCCAGCTCGGCTGTGGCCCTGGATAAGTTCAAGAGCGACGCCTTCTTTCTCAAGAAGCAGGCGCTCTTCGCCGGCCTGGGCATCGTGGCGCTGGTGGCGTGCAGCCACATCCCCTACCGTTTCTACCGGGTGCTGGCCTACCCCCTGCTGGTCGTGGGGCTGGGGTCGCTGCTGGCCGTGCACATCCCGGGCCTGGGTCTTTCGGCCGGCGGTTCGCTGCGCTGGCTCAAAATCGGATCGTTCTCCTTCCAGCCCATGGAGATGGCCCGCCTGGGGTTGATCGCCTACCTGGCCTACTCCTTGAGCAAAAAGCAGGCCTCGCTACAGATCTTCAGCATCGGCTTTGTGCCCCACCTGGTGATCCTGGCGCTCTTTTGCATCGCCCTGATGTTGCAGCCGGACTTCGGTTCGGTGGTGATCTTCACGGCGCTGACCTGGCTGCTGATGTTCATCGCCGGCGTACCGTTGAAGCATTTGCTCTCGGTCATGGTGCCGACCGCCGCCGCCGGCGTCCTTATGATGCTCATGGCCCCTTACCGGCTGGCGCGTTTTCTCAGTTTTCTCGACCCCTGGAAAGACCCAACCGGCGCCGGCTACCAGGTGACCCAGTCGCTGATTGCCTTCGGCGTTGGCGGTTTCTGGGGCACGGGCATCGCCCAGGGGCATCAGAAGCTCTTCTACCTGCCCGAACCGCACACCGATTTCGTCTTCGCCGTGATCGGCGAGGAGATGGGATATTGGGGCGTGCTTTTCATCCTGGCGCTCTATGCCACGATCCTGTGGCGCGGCTATCGCATCGCCACGAGCTGCGAAGACCCATTCGGCATGCTGATGGCCGCGGGCATCACCTTTGCCCTGGCTTTGCAAGTATCAATCAATATGGGGGTGTGCCTCAGTCTGCTGCCGCCCAAGGGGCTGACCCTGCCGTTTCTGAGCTACGGCGGCACCTCCTTGATGTTCAACATGGCCAGCATCGGCATCCTGACCAATATCGGAGCGCAACATGCCCGGCGTGCTTGAGGCATATAACGAGGGAACCGGATATGGCCTGATCGTGGCCGGCGGCGGCACGGGCGGCCATCTGTTTCCGGGCGTGGCCGTGGCCCAGGCTTTCCTGGCGCGGCATATCCGCAACCGCGTGCTCTTCGTGAACGCCGGCCGGCCGCTGGATGTGGCCGTGCTCGACCGCCTGGGGTGGGAGCAGCGCACCATCGCCATCGAAGGCATCAAGGGCCGCGGCGTGTGGCGTCAGGCACGCGCGGCCGGCAAGATTCCCAAGGCGGTGTGCCAATCGCGCCGGATCATCCGGGATTTCAAGCCCCAGGTGGTGATGGGCGTGGGCGGCTACTCGGCCGGGCCGGTGGCGGTGGCCGCCTGGCTGATGGGCATCCCCACGGTACTGCACGAGCAGAACCAAGAACCGGGGCTGACCAACCGTTGGGTGCGGCGCATCGCGACGCGCGTCTACCTCTCGTTCGAAGATGCCAGCGGCCGCTTCGATGCCCAGAAGACGCTGCTCACGGGCAACCCGGTGCGCGACGAAATCTTGATGCGCGGCGTCAAGGGCCGCGTGCCGCACGCCGCCGACACCTTCACGGTGCTGGTTTTAGGCGGCAGCCAGGGCGCGCACGCCATCAACGAGGCCATGGTGGCGGCGCTGCCCGATTTGGCCGCCGTGGACGGTCTGCGGGTGGTGCATCAAACCGGCCGGGACGACGAGGCCCATGTGGCCAAGGCCTATGCCGAGGCCGGTCTGGCCGCCACGGTGCGGGCCTTCTTCGACGACATGGCCGAGCGCTACGCCCAGGCCGATCTGATCGTCTGCCGGGCCGGGGCCACCACCGTGGCCGAAATCACCGTGGTCGGGCGGGCCGCGCTGTTTATCCCCTTTCCCCAGGCCGCGGACGATCACCAGACCGCCAACGCCCGGTCCCTGGTCGATGCCGGCGCGGCGGAGATGATCCGGCAACGCGATTTGACCGGCGCGCTCCTGGCCGAGAGGATCGCCTACTACCGCCTGAACCCGGCCACGGTAAGTGCCATGGCCACCAAGGCCCTGACCCTGGGACGCCCCGAGGCGGCCCTGACGATCGTACGCGATATTTATCGATTGATTGAGAGCGGCCAACCCGCCGGGGGCGGCGCGGCGCAATAACCGCAAACGGAAGAACGACGTGAGCCATGTATCGTAAACAATATCACATTCACTTTGTGGGCATCGGCGGCATCGGCATGAGCGGCATCGCCGAACTGCTGCTGAACCTCAACTACAAGGTGTCGGGCTCGGATTTGAAGAGTTCGGAGATCACCGAGCGGCTGCAATCCCTGGGCGGCACGGTGTACGAAGGCCATGCCGCCGAACAGATTGCCGGCGCCGACGTGGTGGTGGTCTCGTCGGCCATCGATCCGTCCAACCCGGAAGTCAACGCGGCCATCCAGGCCGCCGTGCCGGTCATACCCCGGGCCGAAATGCTGGCCGAACTGATGCGCCTGAAGTACAGCGTGGCCGTGGCCGGGGCCCACGGCAAGACCTCCACCACCTCGCTGGTGGCCTCGATCCTGGCGGCCGGCGGCCTGGACCCCACGGTGGTGATCGGCGGCAAGCTCAAGAGCATCGGCTCCAATGCCGTGCTGGGCAAGGGCGACTACATCGTGGCCGAGGCCGACGAAAGCGACGGCTCGTTTCTGAAGTACTCGCCGGCCATCGCCGTGGTGACCAACATCGACCGCGAGCACCTGGACTTCTACAAGGACCTGGACGACATCAAGCGCGTCTTCCTCAGCTTCATCGACCGGGTGCCGTTCTACGGCCTGGTGGTGCTCTGCCTGGACAACGAGGCCGTGCAGGACCTGATCCCTTTGGTGCGCAAGCGCTTCACCACCTACGGCCTGAATCCCCAGGCCGATCTTCAGGCCCAGGATGTGGTGCTCCAAGGCCTGAGCAGCCGCTTCACGGTGACGCGCCAGGGCAAGACGCTGGGCGAGGTGGTGTTGACCCTGCCCGGCCTGCACAATGTCTACAATTCTCTAGCCGCCATTGCCGTGGGACTGGAGCTGGGCATCGAGTTCGCCAAGATCAAGAAAGCCCTGGAGCGGGTGGAGGGCGTGCAGCGCCGTCTGGAGATCAAGGGCGAGGCCAAGCAGATCACGGTGGTGGACGACTACGGCCACCACCCCACGGAGATCAAGACCACCCTGGAGGCCATGACCCACGGCTGGCCGGGACGCCGCAAGGTGGTGGTGTTCCAGCCCCATCGGTACAGCCGCACCAAGGCGCTCTTCGATGACTTCGCCCGCAGCTTCTACCGCTGCGACGTACTGCTGGTGCTGCCGATCTACGCGGCCAGCGAACGGCCCATCGAAGGCGTCGAGAGCCGCACCCTGTGCGAAAGCATCCGGGCCCGCGGCCACAAGGACGTCCGCTATGTGGAAAGCATGGAGGCGGCCCTATCACAATTGAGGGAACTGATCGCGCCGGGCGATGTCGTTCTGACCCTGGGCGCCGGAAATGTCTACCAATTGGGCGAGCGCCTGGTGGCACAGCTCAAAGGCGAGACCAAGGAGTAAACGTCACGGTGCGCAAGAACCGCTTCAAATCCAACCGTCATCGCCAACCGGGAAGCTGGAAGGCGCGGCTGTTGGCTTGCCTGACGCTCACGGCGCTGATGCTCGCCGTGCTGGGCATGAGCGCGCTGTGCATGGCCGGTTATGACGCGGTGACGCATGCCAAGTACTTCCAGGCCCAGACGATCACGGTCAGCGGCCAGCAACGCTTGACGGAAGCGCAGATCCTGCGCCAGGCCGGCATCCGCCTGGGCGACAATCTACTGGCTCTCAACCTGCGGGTGGTGCGCGAGCGACTGCTCGACCATCCCTGGATTCTAAGAGCCCAGGTGACCCGGGAGATTCCGAACGCCCTGGCCATCCGCATCGAGGAACATGTGGCCCTGGCCTGCCTGGATCTGGGCCGCAAATTCTTCATCGACACCGAGGGCCGCATTTTCAAGGAGGTCGCCAAGAGCGACGCCGAGGATTTGCCCCTGGTCAGCGGACTGGCTTTTGGCGACATCCGCATCGGAGAAGAGCCCCCGGGGTCGGCCCTGGCCGCGGTCGTGCAAGTGCTGCGCATCTGCCGCAACGATGAGGGACCCATCGCCTATGGCGATATCGAAAAGGTGTACCTGGACAAGGAGCTGGGCGTCAGCCTGATCCTCAAGTCCGACCAGCGGCTCATCAAACTGGGATTTGACGACTACGAGGCGAAGTTCGAGCGCTTCAGACAATTGCGCGACTACTTGGCCCGGAACGAGAATTGGGGCGATTTTCAGACGACAGACCTGAACAATCCGGAACGGATCGTGGTGCAACGGGCCGGCACGCCGGAAGCAGAAAAGGTAGAGTAGGCGCGCGGGCAAAGGTTCAAGGAGGCGTATGGCGCAGGCCAAGGATAACATCATCGTCGGGCTCGACATCGGCACGACTAAAATTTGCTGCGTTGTCGGCGAAGTACGCGGCACGGAAGTCAATATCATCGGCATCGGCACCCACCCGTCGGTGGGGTTGCGCAAAGGCGTGGTGGTCAATATCGAATCCACGGTGGAATCCATCAAGAAAGCGGTGGAGGAAGCCGAGCTGATGGCCGGGTGCGAAATATCATCGGTCTATGCCGGCATCGCCGGTGGCCACATCACGGGCTTCAACAGCCGCGGCATCGTGGCCATCAAGGGGCCGGAGATCACCCCCAACGACGTGGAGCGGGTTATCGACGCGGCCCGGGCCGTGGCCATCCCCATGGATCGCGAAGTGATTCATGTGCTGCCCCAAGAATATATCGTGGACGACCAGGCCGGCATCCAGAACCCGGTGGGCATGGCCGGCGTGCGCCTGGAAGCCAAGATCCACATCGTCACCGGCGCGGTCACCTCGGCCCACAATATCGTCAAATGCGCCAACCGCGCGGGCCTGGATGTGTGCGACATCGTCCTGGAAGCCCTGGCCTCGGGCGAGGCGGTGCTTACCGACGAAGAGAAGCAATTGGGCACGGCCCTGCTCGATCTGGGCGGCGGAACGTCTGATCTGGCGATCTTTGCCGGCCAGAACATCAAGCACACCTTCGTGCTGGCCCTGGGCGGCGACAACCTGACCAACGATATCGCCGTGGGCCTGCGGGCTCCCCTGGCCGAAGCCGAGAAGATCAAGAAAAAGTACGGCACTTGCCTTTCGGCCAACATCAGTGCCGAAGAGACCATCGAGGTGCCGGGCATGGGCGGACGCAAGCCGCGCAAGCTGCCGCGCCAGATTCTGGGCGAAATCCTGGAACCGCGCATGGAAGAGATCTTCAGCCTGATCAAACGCGAGGTCTACCGCGCGGGTATGGAGCATGTGGTCTCCGCCGGCCTGGTGGTTACCGGCGGCACAGCCATGCTGGACGGAGTCCCCGAAATCGCCGAAGCGGTGCTGGGTTTGCCGACGCGCCTGGGCAAGCCCCAGGGGATCACCGGGCTGACCGACGTGGTCAACAACCCCATGTACGCCACCGGCGTCGGGTTGGTGCTCTATGGCGCGCGCAAGGCGCCGGCCAAGAAGTTCCGCATCCGCGACAAAAATATCTTCAACAGCATCATGCAGCGGATGAAGAAATGGTTCAAGGAAGTAATTTAGAAGTTGAAAGTAGAAATTGGAAAGTCTAAAGTAAATGAGAGGGAGAACCTTTAACATAAAAGAAGGGGGAGCCTATGTTTAGTTTCATCGAACCGGAGAAGTCGGCCAAAATCAAGGTGATCGGCGTGGGAGGTGCGGGAGGCAACGCCATCAACAACATGGTGGCCGGCAACCTGTGCGGCGTCAAGTTCATCGCCGCCAACACCGATTTGCAGGCCCTGGAAAATTCCCAGGCCGAAATCAAGATTCAGCTCGGCGAAAAGCTCACCGAAGGGTTGGGCGCGGGCGCCAATCCCCAGGTGGGACGCGATGCGGCTATCGAAAGCGCCCAGGCGGTCAAGGCCGCTCTGGCCGACAGCCACATGGTCTTCATCACCGCCGGTCTGGGCGGCGGCACCGGCACAGGCGCGGCGCCGATCATCGCCGGTTTGTGCAAGGAGTTGGGCGTGCTCACCGTGGCCGTGGTAACGCGGCCGTTCTCGTTCGAAGGCAAGAAGCGCGGCCGCATGGCCGACGAAGGCCTGAACGAGTTGAAGAAAGTGGCCGACACAGTGATCACGATCCCCAACGACCGCCTGCGCGGCCTGGCCTCCAAGAACGCCCGCATGATCGACATGTTCCGCAAGGCCGATGAGATCCTGCTGCATTCGGTCAAGGGCATCACCGATTTGATCATGCGTCCGGGCTTGGTCAACCTGGATTTCGCCGATGTGAAGACCACCATGTCCAAGGCCGGCATGGCCATCATGGGTATCGGTGTCGCCAGCGGCGAAAACCGGGCCATCGAAGCGGCGGAACGGGCCATCTCCCATCCGCTGCTGGAAGACATCAACATCCGCGGTGCCAAGGGCGTGTTGATGAACATCACCAGCAGCAGCGACCTGACCATGGAAGAGATGACCGAAGCCTCGGACCGCATCTACAACGAAGTGGGTGACGAAGCCGAAATCATCTGGGGCGCGGTCATCGACGACGATATGGGTGACGAGATGCGCGTTACGGTCATCGCCACGGGCATCGGCGTCGAAGAAGAGAAAAGGAAAGCGCCGGTGCTGGCCAACGACCCGACATTCGGCGGCAAGGTACGCGACATCACGCCCGCCGACCTGGCCGCTCCGAGCGAGAACCTGGATATACCGGCGTTCAAGCGGGTGCCTAAACAGCAGCAAGCCGGCGGCGAGACCTCGGATGGCATTTTCAGAGGGTACAAGGGCATGGTCATCGACAACAATGACCTGGACGTGCCCACCTTTTTGCGCCGCAAGGCGGACTAGTAGTCATTCCCTGGGCCGGGGCAGCGGCATGGTAGCCGGAACGCACGCCTTGCCGCCGCCGCGCACCGCAGGGGTGACGCGCCATCGAGCCGGCCGCGATCTTTACTTCTTGCGGCCTGTGCGCGGTATTGGAGCTAGAGATGGCGTCGGCAACGGATAAAGAACGGAAAGCCAGACTCGATGCGGAAACCGGAACGATTCGCAAACCGTGGCAAGGACACCTGCGCGTGGCCCTGGTCTACCCCAACCACTACGCGGTGGGCATGGCCAGCCTGGGATTCCAGACGGTCTACCGCCGGCTTAACGCCCTGCCCCACGTGCTTTGCGAACGTGCCTTTCTGCCCGAGAGCCAAGACCCTGGCGCGCCCCTGGTCTCCCTGGAGTCGGGACGGCCGCTGGGCGAGTTCGATGCGCTGGCTTTTTCCATCTCCTTTGAAAACGATTATGCCCATGTACTGACGATTCTCCAAAAAGCGGGACTCCCCCTGCCGGCCACATGTCGTGGCGGCTCCCTCCCACTCCCCCTTATTTTGGCAGGGGGGGTTTCCTGCTTTTTAAACCCCGAACCCCTGGCGCCTTTCATCGATTGCTTCCTGCTGGGCGAAGCCGAAGGGTTGCTGGCGCCTTTCTTCACCCGCTTCGACCCGGCCGCGGACCGCCGCCAATTCTTGTTGGACGCGGCCCGGGACCTGCCCGGCGTGTATGTGCCGGCCTTCTACCAGGAGGCCTACCAGGCCGACGGCACCCTGGCCGCCTTCCGGCCCATGCAAGCCGTGCCCGAGAAGATCCGCCGGGTCTACAGCGCCGACCTGAGCGAGTTCGCGACCCACAGCACGGTGGTCACCCCCGACACCGGCTTTGACGATGCCTATCTCATCGAAGTCAGCCGCGGCTGTCCCCATGGCTGTCGCTTTTGCGCCGCCGGCTATATCTACCGCCCCCCGCGTTTCCGTCCGCTGCCCGAGTTGCTGGCGGTCCTGCAACAGGGGGCCGACCTTAGCCGCAAGGTCGGCCTCCTGGGCGCGGCGGTCTCGGATCTTCCGGGCCTGAAAGCCTTGTGCGACCAGGGTCGGCAGCTCGGCCTGCAACTCTCGTTCAGCTCATTGCGCGCCGACGCCCTGGACGAAGACCTCATCGCGGCCCTCGAATCCGGACGCCTCAAAACCGCCACCATCGCCCCCGAAGCCGGCTCCCAACGCTTGCGCCAGGTCATCAATAAAGGCCTGGACGAGGCGGCCATTCTGGGAGCCGCCGAACGGCTGGTGGCCGGCGGCATTCCCAACCTGAAACTCTACTTCATGGTGGGACTGCCCACCGAGACCGACGCCGACGTGGACGAACTGGTGGCCCTGGTCAAGCGCATCAAGGACCGCTTCCTGCGTTCCAGCCGGGCGCGCGGCCGCATGGGCAACATCACCGTGAGCCTCAACAGCTTCGTGCCCAAACCGTTCACGCCCTTCCAATGGGCGGCCATGGACGAGGCCGCCAGCCTCAAGCAGAAGATCAAGCGCGTCAGAGACGGCCTCAAAAAGACCGCCAACGTGCGCGTGCATGCCGATGTGCCACGCTGGGCCTACATCCAGGCCCTGCTTTCCCGGGGCGACCGCCGCTGCGGCCAACTGCTGCTCGACGCCCACGGCAACGACGGCAACTGGCCCCAGACCTTCAAATCCTCGGCCCTCAATCCAGACTTCTACATCCACCGCCAACGCGCCAAGCAAGAACTGTTGCCCTGGGATTTCATCGACCACGGCCTGGACAAGGCTTTCTTGTGGCGGGAGTACGAACGCGCCCTGCAGGCCAAAGAAACCCCGCCCTGCCCGGCCGATCCGGACAAATGCGGGCTGTGCGGGGTGTGCCGTCAATTGGAAAAAGACCACCCCCCCCGCGCCGGGATCTGCATAGAACCGACGGCTCGGTAGGCATGGTCGATGGTGCTATTGGGGATGGATCGGCGGCTTTAAAAGACAGAGCAAATGATCGTCACGGCAGCGTTCAACCGACGCAGCTATTTATCCACCCGGTCTTTCAGTTCGGCCAGGGGCTTGAAGTAGGGCAGTTTCTTGGGACGGACTGTTACCGCCTCGCCGGTCTTGGGGTTGCGGCCCTTGTAGCTCTTGTACTCCTTGACCTTGAAGGCGCACAATCCGCGGATCTCCACGCGTTCGCCGCGGGCCAGGGCATCGGACATGGCGTCGAAAAACAGTGAGATGTAACGACGGGCTTCGGCCTTGGAGAGTCCCTGTTGCTCGGCCAGGATTGCGATCAGGTCTTGTGTGTTCATGGGCCCCCTCGATTGGGAGATCCCCGTAGGGATCTCGGTCCGCGGCACATGCTGGAATATGCGCCGGCTATAATCTCAGCAAAGCGGTCCCCGGGACGCGCCGCCCCGGGGATCAGTCCGTTCATGACAAGGAGCGCATGGGCATCTCACACCCCAACAGGCTCGATGGGGATTACCCGCGAACCCGCTTGATCGTTCCATTGCTGATCATTTCCTGAAACTGGGACAGAAGCGCCTTTTCTTCCTTATCCAAATGGCTGTCGGCATGGGCCAGATCCATGATCTCGTTATACTCCTTGGGCGTTATTTCACAATCCTGGATGGCATGATTGATCAGTTCCATGAGTTTACCGGCGCTTTGACTTGGCTTTTTCATCGAAATTTATCCCCCTTTAATTGGCATCGTTGCATGCAGCTTCCCCGCAGCATCTCTTGGCTACCTATAGCAGATTTTCTCAAAAAGCTGGAGCCTTTTGTTTGCCCTTTGCCGGGACCGATGGTAGCATCGGAACCGTTGGATATTCTATCAGGATTTTCATTTCTAGGGCTCTGGATTCTGATCAATGCCGGCCTGACTCGGCCGGCGGATTCGTTGATCTTCACAACCAAGGGGGATCCTGCATGACAAGCAGCGCCGTCCATTTCGATTTTGAAATCGCGGGTTTTGAAACCCAGTTTCGGGTGCTGAGTTTTTCCAGCACCGAAGGCCTGTCGCAACTGTTCCGCTACGATCTCTTCGTGACCGCCGAAACCAGCGACATCGATCTTTCGCGGATCATCGGCCTGCCCGCCACCCTGGCGATCAGCACCGGCGACGATACGCGCTGGCTGAGCGGCATGGTTTCGCGCTTCTGGTGGGTGGGCGAAAGCGGCGACCTGAGCGCCTATTATGCCGAAGTGGTTCCGGTGCAGTGGCTGCTCTGGCATCGCTATGACTGCCGTATTTTCCAGAACCTGTCGGTGCCCCAGATCGTAAGCCGGGTATTGGAAGAGGCCAACATCGCCGCCGACAGTCTCGATACCAAACTGCTGCGTAAAAACCATGCGCTTCGGGAGTATTGCGTCCAGTACCAGGAGTCGGACTTCAACTTCGTCGCCCGGCTCATGGAAGAAGAAGGCATCTTCTACTTCTTCCGCCACCAATACGACCCGAAAAACCGTCGCGGCCGGCATGTCATGGTCCTGGGCGACGATCCCTCCTGTCATGCGACCATCAGCGGCAAATCGACGGTCATTTTCAATGAACCCAGCGGCCAGGTGCCTAGCGAAGAGTATGTGTATGAATTTCAGTTTGGCCACCAAACTCGTCCGGGACGCGTAGCGCTGTGCGACTACAACTACCTGCGCCCGGATCTGGATCTCAAGGTCGAGGCCGGCGCCAGGGATTTCGCCCACCTTGGAATCTATCACTACCCGGGTAGCTATGACACCCAGCCGGCCGGCAACGTTCAGGCCCGGCTGCGCCTGGAAGAGATGCAGGCCCTCACCCGGCTCGGCATGGGCCGCAGCGTCTGTTGCCGTTTCCTGCCGGGCTACTTCTTCAAATTGAAGGATCACCCCCAGAAAAAATTGAGCCAGGAGTATTTACTCTATTCTGTGAGCCAGAACGGCGCCCAGCGCGATGTCTCTTCGGAGAGCCAGTCGGGCGATCTGGAGAAAATCCTGGAGCAGCTCATGGGCTATATCCCCCTGCCCTCCATTGGCCCCTTTTCCGTTCAGCAAATCTTCGACAATCTCAAAAAGGGGCTGGATTATCTCTTCGGCAAGGAGAAGGAGTATTACTACGGGAATCAGTTCCATTGTCTGCCGCTGGCCACGCCCTTCCGGCCCGCGCGCCTGACGCCCAAACCCTTCGTACGCGGCCCACAAACCGCAAAGGTGGTGGCCACCGGCCAGGAGAAGGCCCAGATGGATGAATTGGGCCGGGTCAAGGTCAAGTTCCACTGGGATCGCGCCCCCCAGGCCGATGACTTCAAGCGCACCTGTTTCATCCGCATGGCATACAGCTACGCCGGCGGCAAACACGGCATCCAGTTCCCGCCCCTGGCCGGCGACGAGGTGGTGGTGGATTTCATCGACGGCGATCCAGACAAACCCCTGATCACGGGCGCCGTGTACAACGGCCTGAACCGGCCGCCGCTCAAACCCGAAGAGAAGATCGAAAACATCATCCTGACGCCGTCCCAGCACCGCCTGCACTTCAGCGACCGCGAGGCGGCGGTTACGCTCAACACCGGCGGCGGCGAAACGCTCTTGATGAAAGATGGCGAAGAGCACACCGACCTGGGCCGGCATATTCAACTGCAGACCGCCGATGAACACAGCCTGACCCTGGCCAAGGGGGCCAAGGTCAGCGGCATCAAATTAGAGACCCAGAAGGGCCAGAAGATCGTGCTGTGGGACGAGCCCCATCCCGACGGCATCCTTCTGGAAGACCGAACCGGATTGCTTTCGCTGCAACTCAACTCCCAGGACACGCTGATCCTGCTCAAGAACAAGTCCGACCAGCAGATCGTCATCGACTGCCGCAGTGGCGGGGTGACCATCCAGGGCGGCGGCGTCGAAGTGGTGGGCGGCCAGGTGAACGTCAACGGCAGCAGCGAAGTCAAGATCACTTCGGGCGGCAAGGTGGCCATCGAGGCACCTTCCATAGAGGCCACCGGCGCCGGTTCCATAAAGCTGAGCGCCCCGGACATCACCCTGGAGGGGGCCCAGATCAATCTCAATGCACCGCTGGTCAGTGCGATCTCTTACCTGAAAGCGGGCAGCATGCTTCAAGTGCCGGTGGTGAACGCAACCGCGGCGGTCGTCTCCCCATCCTACTCCCCGGGCGTAGGCAATCTGACATAAGGGGCTTAGGGAGGAACCGCGATGGAAAGCACGAACACGACCTCGACATGGGCGGCCTTGCCCAACCATGTGCTCCTGCCCTTGCTGGCCCATCATTGCCTGTCACCGGACGATCCCTCGCCCCAGGTCCAGGCGGCGGCCGCCTGTCTGGCGCATTCGGATACCGCGGTCAAAAACCTTGCCATGCTGATATTGGAACGCTGTGGCGTGGCCGGCGCGACCCATGTGGCGCACTTGCTGGCGCCGGACCGGCCGGTGTCAGAGCGTGCCGCCGCGGCGGCCTCGCTGGGTCGCATGGGCATTGCCGCAGCACCCGCGGCACCGGCCCTGGGCCGCTGCCTGGAAGCGCCGGACGACACCCTCCGGGCCAATGCGGCCTTTGCACTGGGCCGTCTGGGACCGGACGCAGTGCCCATATTACAAAGTCTGCTGGGTTCGTCGGATGGAAAAGCAAAGAGCGCAGCCCTGGAAGCCCTGGGCCGAATCGGGCCGTCCGCCGTTCTGGCGGCGGACGACATCCGCGGTTTGCTGCCCCAGGAGGATCTTTTGCTGCAACTGGCCGCTGCCGGATGCCTGGCACAGATCAACGCCGCAGATCCGGATGGCTTGCCGCGTCTGGCGGCGGCCCTGGCCCGGTCCGAGGCATGGGTGCGGGCCGAGGCCGTCAAACGCCTTGGGGAGTTGGCCGCCAAGGCAGTTCAGGCAGCGCCTGACCTGGTGCGCTGCCTTGGCGATGAGGCCCCGACGGTGCGCGCCGCGGCCGCCCTGGCCCTGGTCCGGGTGAAACCCGATGCGGTCGAAGCCGTGGCGCCGCTCAGCGGCCTGCTGGGCGATACCGACCCCGAGGTGGCGATCAACGCCGCTGTGGCCCTGGGCACCATCGGCCCGCCGGCGGGGGCAGCCATGGGTCCGCTAAAAACACTTCAAAGCCACCCCGACCTGCGCGTGGTGCAAATGGCCGGGGCAGCGCTGGCCCGCATCACGCCTAAATCTGGATAGCCCCTTTGCGCAGGGTTTCGGTGGGCAGAAACCACTGGATGCCCAGCCGCTTGGAGATCGCCTCGCACTGGGCCGCCACCTTGTCCCAGCCCATGCCTTTGGCCAGGGCAAAGGGGCCGAAGGCCGCGCCGCCGCCGTTGACCACGGCCTTGTCGATCTCGGCCGCGCTGTGGGTGACCCCGGCCTCGAGCAGCTTGGTCCCCTCGTTGACCTGCAGGCAGATGATGTCCATGACATCGAAGTTGGGATCGGCCTTTTTCAGGTCGATGGCCGGCCGGTTGCCGCCCGGCCAGGCGTAGATGCCGGCCCCGCTCTTCTTGCCCAGCTTGCCTTCGGCCACCAGGCGCTTCATCCAGCCCCGGGGCGCAAACTCCGGCGACAGGGTCTGGGCGAAGTACTCGTTGCCGTGCAGGTTCACGTCCAGGCCGGTGAAATCCATGATTTCATAAGGCCCCATGGGCGCACCGATGGAGTGCACCTTGGCGTCCAGCGCTTCGGGCTCCACCAGGCCGCGCTCGTACAGCTCGGCCATGTAGAGGCCGATGGGTGCCCCCAGGCGGTTGTAGATAAAGCCGGGGGTATCCTTTTCCACGCGCACCGGCACCATGGCGCCGCGGAAGTTCTTCATGCGGGCCATGAGCTGGAAACTGGTCTCCATGGTCTGCGCGCTGGTCCCGGCGCCCCGAATGATCTCCACCAGGGCCATGAGCATTACCGGGTTGAAGAAGTGCACCCCCACCACCTGACCCGGGCGCTGGGTGGCGGCGCCCATCTGGGTGATGCTCATGTTGGACGTATTGGAGGCCAGAATGGCGTGCTTGGGCGCATGGGCGTCGGCCTCCTTGAAGATCTTGGTCTTCAGGCTGAGCACTTCGGGCGCGGCTTCGATCATGAAATCGATGCCCTGGACCGCCTGGCTCAGCTCCGTGACCCCCTGAATGGCGCCCAGGGCGCTGTTCATGGCCTCTGCCGCCAGTTTTTGTTTGGATACCTGCTTCTCCAGGCTCTCCTTGATGCGCTGCCGGCCGCGGGCGACAAATTCTTCCTTGATGTCATAGAGGTGGACCTTCAGGCCGCCCAGGGCGCAGATCTCGGCAATGCCGTGGCCCATGTCGCCGGCGCCGATGATGGCAATGGTTTTGATTTCTTCTGCTTTCATTCTTTTCCCTCCTTGATTGCGTTCATCTTTACTTCGTAATCGTTAATCTCATTGCCCCCACGCCGCATCCCCGCAAAACCGGCCATGATCCTTTGCCAGGAAATTCTCGATGGCCCCCCGGATATCTCCCAGACGGAAAGCGGTCCCGTGGCCGGGATGGCAGACGGTGTCGTCGGGCCAGGCCAGCACGACGTGACGCAATGTCTTCAGGGTAGTCTGAAAATCTTCGGCGGACCAGGTTTTACCCGGCCCGCCCGCGAAGACGGTGTCGCCCACGATCATTTCTCGATTGTCTTCGACGCCGAAGCAGAGCTGGTCCCGGGTGTGGCCGGGCGCAGCATGTACTACGAGATGCTGCCGGCCCACGGGCAGGCGTTCGCCGCCGAAGAGCTTTTGGTCGGCCTGAACGATTCCGTTGCCGTGGGCCATGACCGGCACCCGGAGCCGTCGGCGCATTTCCGCCAGGGCACCGATGTGATCGGGATGGGCGTGGGTCACCAGGATGGCCGCCGGTTGGGTGCCGGCCAGCAATTCTATCAGGTTTTCCGGTTCGGCCCCCGGATCGACCAGCACACTGGCCCGGGTCTGGGGGCAGACCAGCACGTAAGCGTTCATGGACCAGGGGCCGACGGCACGGCAGCGTAGTTCCACGGCAAACTCCTTTGGCGATGAATGCTGAGGGCCGAAAATCGAAACTTACGGTAGCATGCCCATTTGAATTAGGGAACGCTTTTCAAGCGTTGCCGGGAAGCCTATTTGGATTTGAAAACGACCGCCGGCCGCACTCGCTTTGAATATTTGAATCCCACGGCACTCTGGTGATCCCCATATTTGGCGCGCAGCGCTTCCAGCGGCCCGGCATCCAGGGCGCGCACCGGGCAGGCCTCCACGCAATCGGGCAGCTTGCCGGCCGCGACGCGCTCCAGGCAAAAATCGCACTTGCCCATCTTGGCACCCGGCAATGGGCCGAACTGCGGCGCACTGTATGGACAGGCCTTCTTGCACTTCTCGGGGCAGGCGGCATTGCCCAGGCAGGCCTCGCGATTCACGGTCACGATACCGTCCGCCTCGCGCTTGCGAATGGCATCCACCGGACAGGCCGGAATGCACACCGGGTCGAGGCAATGCCAGCACGGCGCGGCCAGATAGCTCACCTGGACCTCGGGGCAGACGCCGGTTTCCGTATACTGGACGCGCATCCAGTTCTCCGGCCCGGCGGGGATGTCGTTCCAGTCCTTGCAGGCCACGCGGCAGGCGCTGCACCCGGTGCAGCGGGTCTGATCGAAGTAAAATCCGATTTGAGGCATATTTCTTATCCGGCTAGGCCGGCTCCTTTTCTACCTGGACCAAAGAAGTATTCAACACCGCCGCCCCGCCACCCGAATAAGCATCCCGGGTGAGGGTGTTGGCGCAGCCGCCGCGATCGACCCCCTTTTCATCCGGCGCATACCAGGCCCCCTCGAAGACCGAGACCACGCCCGGCATGATGCGTTCGGTCACCCAGGCCGGGATGGCAATGCGGCCGCGGTCGTTGAAGACATGCACCATCTCGCCGTCCGCGATGCCGCGCGGCCCCGCATCCTTGGGATTGATCCACACCCGGTGCGGCTCGGTTTCCCGCAGCCATTCCACCTTGTAGAGCTCCGAATGCACCCGATTGCGCGGATGGGGCGTGATCAACTGCAAGGGGTACTTTTGCGCCAGGGGGTCGCTGCGGTCCTCGGGGGTGGGCATGTACTTGGGAATGGGCGGGCATAGCGGGTGCCGGATGTCGGCCGCCCGCTGGGAGAAGATTTCGATCTTGCCCGAAGGGGTCTCGAAGGGATGGTTCTCCGGATCTTCGATCTGCTTGCGGAAGGCCACCACCGGCTCCTTGAGTTGGACCCGCTGGATGCCCGTGCGCCGGAACGCTTCGTAATCCGGTACGTTGGCCTTCAAATCGCTGTTGCCTTCAAACAGCCGTTGCAGCCACTCCTCTTCGCCGTAGGGATTGAAATTCTCGATCCCCAGGCGCTCGGCCAATTCGCCGGCGATCTGCAGGTCGGATTTGCACTCGCCCAGCGGCGCCAGGGCCCGGTTGCTGAACAGAAAGTAAGGTCCCGAAGGCCAGGGTCGCATCAGGTCGCTGCGCTCGGCCGTGCTGGTCACCGGCAGCAGCAGATCGGCATAACGCGCCTGGGCGGTCATGAACAGCTCCTGGACCGCGAAGAACTCCAGGGTTTGCAGTGCACGGGCCGCCTTGTTGCTGTTGCCGGTCTGGTTCAGGTAGTTGTTGCACATGGACCAGGCCATGCGGATGTCGGAAGGATAGCCTCCCTTTTTGCCCTGTAAAATGGCGTCAAACAAGGTGTTGACGTGGATGCGCTTGATCACCCGCTGGCGGATGTCCAGCGTGGCCTTGACCTTGGGGCCTTCCAGCTCGAAGGGATTTTTGCCGGCCGGGATGCCCGGCGCCCGGAACATGTGGGCCACGGGAATACCCATGAGCCCGCCGCCGGCGCTGCCGCCCGGCCGGCCCACGTTGCCGGTCATGGCGCAAAGGGTGGCGGCGCAGCGGTTGTACTGCTCGCCCATGGCGCTGCGCGCCGGCCCCTGGCAATCCATCAGGGCCGCGGGCTTGGTGGTGGCGTACTCCCGGGCCAGGGCCACAATCGTTTCGGCCGGCACGCCCGAGATCTCGGCGGCCCAGGCCGGGGTCTTCTCGATGCCGTCCTCCTGGCCGAGCACATACTCCCGGAAGCGGTCGAAGCCCACGGTGTAACGGTCGAGGAAGGCCTGGTCGTGCAGCCCTTCGCGGATCATCACCTGGGCCATGGCCGCCATCACGGCCGTATCGGTACCGGGCCGGATGGGAATCCACTGGTGGGCCACGGTGGCGGCCGTGTCGTGAAAGCGCGGATCGATGGCGACGACCCGGGCGCCGTTCTCCTTGGCCCGGATCAGGTGGTACATGGTGTTGGTGCCCGAGATCATGCGGGCCGGGTCCCAGCCCCACAAGAGGATCAGCTTGGAGTTGAGCAGATCTTCGCGGCTGTTGCCCACCATCACCGAGCCGTACTGGGTCAACGACGCCCACACAGCCCCTTCGGACGAGATGTTACCGTAGTGGGTGACGTAACCGCCGAACTGGTTGAGCACCCGATGGGCCGCCGAGCCGCCGCGGTGCAGGCTGGCGAGATAACCGCCGCCGGTCATGAGCAGGATGGCGCCGACGCCGTAACTATTCTTGACCCGCTTCAGCTCGCCAGCCAGGGTGTCCAGGGCCTCGTCCCAGGAGATGCGCGCGAACTGCCCGGCCCCCTTGGGACCGACCCGCTTCTGGGGATACATGAGCCGCTCGGGGTGATGGATATACTGCCGGTAGGCCCGGCAGCGCAGGCAGGTGCGCAATTGGCCAGGCTCTTCGGCATCGTCGCCTTCGACGCGCACGATGACATTGTCCTTGACGTGCAGCCGGAGCGGACAACGGCCGCCGCAGTCAAAGGCCGAGGTGGCCCGCACGATGTGCACGTTTTCTTCCTTTGGGCAGGGTGCGGTCATTTTACTTCTCCTGTTTCTTCTATTAAAAGACTACAAGCGCGCCACGACGAGATGGGGACCCGGCTCGGCCAGGGCTCGGGAGAGCGCGGCGCGGAAGCCGTCCACCGTGTCGGCCGCAACCGCCGGCACGCCCAGGCCCTCGGCCAGCTTGACCCAATCCAGGTCGGGCCGGCCCAGATCCATGGTGTCGATGATTTTGGCCGCCGGCGCGCTGAACCCCAGGCGCATCAATTCCACCTGCAGAATCTGGTATTTGCGGTTGGAGAAGATCACGGTGGTCACATCCAGCCGCTCCCGGGCCTGGGTCCAGAGGGCCTGGAGCGTATACATGGCCCCGCCGTCGCCTTGCAGGCAGAGCACCTTGCGCTGGGGGCAGGCCAGGGCCGCGCCCGTGGCCACCGGCACGCCCTGACCGATGGAGCCGCCGGTGAGGCAGAGCCAGTCGTGGGCCGGCGCGCCCAGGGTGGCGCGGAAGGCAAATTCGCCCGAAGTGCCCGATTCATCGGAGACAATCGCGTTCTCCGGCAGCAGGGCGCCGATCACGGCGCCGAGGCTTTCCGCCGTCAAAGCGCTGCCGCCGGGCGGATCGGGCCGTTGGGCGCGAACCGAGTCGGGCGGAGCCTGGCTTACACCCAAAGCCTCGGCCAGGGCCGCCAGGCACTGGGCCCCGTCTTGGCCCGGGCCGGCCAGGGTGTGGACCCTGCAGCCGGAGGCCAGCACGTCGAGCGCACGGTTCGGATAGGCAAAGAAGCTGGTGGGAAGGGCGGCATTGACCACGATCAACTGGCCAAATTCGGCCAGCCGCTTCTGGGCCCGTTCGGGGAAGTAAGGCAGGCGCCGCACCAGGGGCAGGCCGGCCCCCCGCACGAACCGGGCCGCGAAGGTGTTGGAGAGAATCACGGCGCCGCTCTTTTGGGCGATCCGCGCCGCGGCCCGCAGGCCCGGTTCGAGCAGCGCCGGGCCGCCCAGCAAGATGCCGGTGGGCACCCCGGCGCGCAGCATCCGCACCGCTTCGGCCAAGTCTGCTTCGGGCAAGACTTGCGCAGCGGACTGGATCGGCCCCACCTGGATGGGCGCGGCTTCGGACCAGGCGCAATCGGCGGGCACGATCAGGGTGGCCACCTGGCCGGGCAAGCCTAGGGCGGCCTTCATGGCGGCAACGCCTTGAACCGGCAGATCGGCAGCCGAGGCGGCTTCACGTACCCACCCCGACACCGGGGCCGCCAGGGTAGCGATGTCCGAGGCCAGGGGCGGATCGTTGCGGCGATGGGCTACGGGATGATCGCCGATCAGGTTGACGATGGGCGTGCCCGCCCGGCGGGCATTGTGCAAATTGGCCATGGCATTGGCCAGGCCCGGCCCCAGGTGCAGCAAGGTGGCCGCCGGCCGGCCGGTCATGCGGCCGAAGCCGTCGGCCGCGCCGGAGCAGACCCCTTCGAACAGGCCCAGCACGGTCCTGATCCGAGGTTCTTGCGCCAGGGCCGCCACCAGATGAATCTCGGTGGTGCCCGGATTGGTCAAACACAGGGTGATCCCCCCATCGGCCAGGGCCCGCATCAATGCATCGGCACCATTCATGAAATATCCTTTCTTTTCTATCCTCCGCCTTCACTCTTTAGCCTTAAGCCTCTTGTCCACCACGCAATGCAGCCCCTGCCCTTCCCGGGCCGCCTTGTTGCACAAGTTGTCCGACAGGCAGGTGGCGGGCCGCAGGTCTCCGGCGGCCCAGCGCTTGATCAGATGGGGTTCGCGAATCAGGGGCCGGGCCATGGAGAAGTAGTCGGTCACGCCCTCGGCCAGCAGCCGTTCGGCCAACTGCGGCGAGCGGATGCCGCCCACCAATATAATAGGAATACTCAAGGCCGCCTTGAACTGTTTGGCGGCCGTGCGGAAATAGGCCTCCTTGTCTTGGGCATCGATCTTCTGCCGGGATGGGCTCAAAGGGCCCGAGACCAAAGTGCCGCCGCTGACTTCGATGGCGGCCACCCCGGCCGCCTGCAGCATGCCCCCCACTGCCAGCGACGCTTCCAAAGTCAGGCCGTCATCCAGGGCATCTTCGCAGTTGAGCTTGACCAGCAGGGGATAGTCATGGCCCACGACTTCGCGGACGGCCGCCACCGATTCCAGCAGCAGCCGGGCGCGGTTGGCCGGCGTCCCGCCATATTCATCCTCGCGCTTGTTGAAGGCCGGCGAGAGGCTCTGGGAGAGCAGGTAGCCATGCGCCGCGTGGAGCTGCACGCCGTCGAAGCCGGCCTCGAGCGCGCGGCGGGCCGCGGCGGCAAAGGCGCCGGGCAGTTGGCGCAGATCTTCGGTGGTGGCCAACTGATACTCCCCGGGAGCCTTTCCCGCGCTGGGGGAGAGGAACAGGGGTGGCAGGCCGGTGAGTTCCCGGCTGGTCAGGCGGCCGGCATGGGCCAACTGGGCCACGATCTTTGCGCCGTGGCCGTGGGCCGCGGCCACCATGCGCGCAAGGGGCGCAACGCGCGCATCGGCATCGATCCCCAACTGCCAGGGGGTGGCCAGGCCCTGCCGGGTGACAAAGGCATGGCTGCTGATGATCAAGCCCACTTGCCCCCGGGCCAGCTCCGCCACCAGGGCCTCCAGGCGCGCGGTGCAGGTGCCGTCGGCCTCGGCCAGACCTTCCCAGGTGGCCGACCGCATGAAACGGTTTTTCAGTTCCAGACCTTTGAGGGTGGTTTTTTCGAATAGCGTGGGCATGGCCCGCTCCTTTAGATTAAAGAGGGGCGGGTTGATTTGCGCCGCCCCTTGGTTTCAGATGCTCCACGCTACTATGATCCCGGCCTATTTTCAATGCTCGATTTGCGAACTTGTTCCATCTGCCCGGTTATGGTTCGTCCATACTGAACGCAAGGCTCGCCGCGCCATGAATCCCCGCCATATTGTTTCCAAAGCTTATTTCGGGTATGAGTGATGCCTTGGACCTGCGCACCGGCCGCGGCAGTCATGGACGATCGATGGCCCGGGCGCTGTTTTCAATACTTCCATTCCCCCAAAAGGAGCAGCGATGAGCGACCTGGTAACCATCCGCATCGAGAATCACGTGGCCGATGTACGGCTCAACCGCCCGGATAAAATCAACGCCTTGAACCCGGAGATGTTCGAGGCCATCGTAGCCGCCGGCCTGCGCCTGGCCAAGGAGCCTGGCGTGCGCGCCGTGGTGCTTTCCGGCGAGGGGCGCGGCTTTTGCGCCGGCCTGGATTTCATGGGCTTTGCGCAGATGGGCAAAGGGCCCAAGGGCGCCATGAGCCTGCTGGACCGCAGCGAGGGCCAGGTCGGCAATCATGCCCAGATGCCCGGCATGGTCTGGAAACAGTTGCCGGTGCCGGTGATCGCGGCCCTGCACGGCGTGGTTTTCGGCGGCGGCCTGCAGATCGCCCTGGGGGCCGACATCCGCCTGGCCGCCCCGGACGCACGCCTGTCGGTGATGGAGATGAAATGGGGCATCATTCCGGACATGTCCATCACCCAGACCCTGCGCGACCTGGTGCGCCTGGACGTGGCCAAGGAGCTGACCTTTTCGGCACGCATCGTGGCGGCCGAAGAGGCGGCCCAACTGGGCCTGGTGACCCGGGTGTGCGCCGATCCCCTGGCCGAGGCGCACAAGCTGGCAGCCGAGTTCGCCTCCAAGAATCCGCATGCCATCGTGGCGGCCAAACAACTGTTGGATGCCGCCTGGCACGGTGCCGGAACGGAGGGGCTGCGCCTGGAAGAAAAACTGCAACGCACCCTGATCGGCACGCCCAACCAGATCGAGGCCTCCATGGCCAATTTCGAAAAGCGGGCACCCCGCTTCCAGGACCGCGAGGTGTGATTCTTTCTGCGGGCGGCATGCGAGCGTGCCGCCCGCCTCTTTGCTTCTACTTCTTGCGTTGGGCCGCCAGCTCGGTATTGTAGATGCGGCCGTTCAAGGCCACCTCCTTTGGAGCTCAAATTTTCGCGCAGTTTCATGCCCGCACCCTTCAGCCGGATAGATGGGTGCGGGCATTGACACCCGATCATCGCTTTGGCATACTCCTATCAGACAAAAGCAAGTTTTTATTATGACTTAACAAGATCCCTCTCTTCTAAGCAAGCGATCGGGACCCAGAAGATCAAGCGATCCAGTCCCAGCGGGTGTCAAGGTCTCACCATCGGAGCGGGCGAAAAACCATCTGGTCAAGAGGTGCATAACGCGGTAACGCAATCACCTATCGGAAGCTCTAACTCTGCCCGGAAAATTTTAAGAGATAGCCGGCGTCATTAAAATCAATAAGATGTCGTTGAAAATCGAGAAGCTGAAATAACCATCGCCCCGATCGTCTCCAAACATTCTTCATCAGGAGAAAATCATGGAGAAGAGAACGCCCAGGCTCGATTTGTTCATATGGGTTGCGTTGGTCTTTTTCCTTTGGGTCCCGGCGTTCCATGTTTCTGCCGACGAGGCAAAGGAGCATTCTCCAGAAACCAAGGAACCGGAAAAAGGCGCTCAGGAAGATGAGGAGGGGCTGCGAGACCTGCTTTCGGTTCTGGATAAACATACCGAAATCGCCACCAAGTCAAAATTGAACGCCGACTACGTGCCCGGCATGGTCACAGTGCTTGGCAGAGAAGATATGTTGGTTCGCGGCATTCGGAATGTGGAAGAAGCCCTTGCCCTCGTGCCGGGAATGGATGTCATTACGGGACCGTCCGGCGACAAGAGTCTATCCGTGAGAGGCCTGGCAGCCGACGTAGGAGGCGGCAGCAACCAGTTCATGCTCAATGGCGTCCTGTTTAACATGGCCTTTGCCGGAAACAATTTCGCAATCTTAGGCATTCCCATTGAGCAGGTGCAGCGGATCGAGGTGATCCGCGGCCCCGGTTCAGCCCTGCATGGCGGGTATGCCAATACCGGTGTGATCAACGTTATCACTCGCTCGGAGGGAACCTCCCTATACGGCGAAGCGGCAAGTTATGACACCTATGGGGCCGGCGGCCTGCTCTCCTGGAGCGATCCGGAAAGGGATCTTTCCATCGGTCTGAACCTGGCCGGTTGGGACACGGATGGCGCTGATACCCAGTCCGGTCCGGACACGCTGTACGCCATCGGCCAGGGCGATATTTCCAATGCGCCCGGTCCGGCCAACGAAGACCGATCTGCCCGCTCGGCCACCCTGAACTTGGGGTATCGGGATTTTTCCTTTCTCGCCGAATACCTAAACACCGGTGTCGGCGACCGCTTCGGCAGGGCCAATGCATTACCACCGGATGAGGACGGCATCGTCTATGAGGTGGCGCAATGGGCGTTCGAACTGGCACAGCGCTTTCGTATCGGCTCTGATTTTAGAACCGATATCAAACTGGGGTATATGGGGTTCGAGCAGTCAACGGCCGATCGCGTGTTCCTCATGCCGCCCGGTTTCACGACGCCGGACTTTACCTATCCCTACGGCATGTTTTCCGCCCTCTATTATGCCGAAAGCCGGATCAACGGCGCCCTAAGCCTGACCTGGGAGGGGTGGCGGCACCATAAACTCTTCGCCGAGTGGTCCATGTCCCAGACGCACCAGGGCGATGACACATGGTGGGCCGGCAACTTTAGCAACCCAGACACGTTGGAGCCGTCCCCCACCAACACCATGCAGCGCTTTGATGACGGCATTATCGGAGCGGACCGCAAGCGGTTCATCAACAGCCTGGTGGTGCAGGATGAGTATGAGGTCACCCCGGCGTTGACGGTGACGGCAGGCGCGCGGTTCGATCACTACAATGACACGGAGGATAACCTTGCACCCCGGCTGGCGGGCGTTTATCGCCTCACCGATGCCCATATCCTCAAAGCTCAGTATGCTGAAGCCTACCGACCACCTTCGTTTTTGGAATTATACAGTCAGACCGGCGTAACAACCCTAGGCAACGATCAACTCGCACCCCAGATCAGCAAAAATTACGAACTGGGCTATATCTATCGGGGAAAAGACCGCGTGGGAAGGGTCACCCTGTTTCATACGGACCTGGAGGATGTGGTCGTTCCCAGGCAAGGGCAGTGGACCAACAGCGGCGGGGCGCACCTGAAAGGCGTGGAGCTGGAACTGGAACAGCCGCTTTTTTCGTTTCTGAAAATCGACGCCAACCTCTCCTACGTGAACACGGAGGATAAAGACACCAACGAACCCATCGAGCGGACCCCCAACTGGCTGGCGAACGCAGGGCTTTTATATGAGGTTTACAGCAATCTGACCTTAGGCCTTCAGTACCGCTACATAGGCGAGCAGAATCGGAGTCCCGTGGATACTAGGGATAAATTGGAGGCATCCCATAGCGTGGATGTCACCGCCAGCCTGTTCAACCTTTGGGCCAGAGGACTCACCTTGAGGACCGGCGTGAAGAATCTGTTCGACGCAGATGTGCGGTATGCCGCCCCCGCAAACACCTATCCCGAAGACTACCCGCTGCCGGGGCGAAGGTGGTGGGTGCAGATCTCCTATGACTTTTAGACAACCGCAAAACGAACCTGTTTCTACTTCTTGCGCCGGGCGGCCAGCTCGGCCTGGAGCGCATCGATGCGCCGGTGATTGTCTTCCGAGCCGATATAGCTTCGGAAGAGCCACTCTTGCAGGCGCATGGCGCCGTCCAGATCCTGATCCAGAATCATGTTGCCCAGTTGCTTGGTCTCCTTAAGGCAGGTGCGGTCATAGGCCGCCATCTGGGTGGCGATGGCATTCACCGACGCGAGCAACTGGCCCTCGGGGAATACCTTGCTCACATACCCCATGCGCTCGGCCTCGTGGGCGTCGTAGATGCGGCCGGTCAAGGCCACCTCCTTGGCCCGGCCCAGGCCGATGATGCGCCACAGCGGGTCCATGATGGGGGTCAGCGACAGGGCGATCTCCCGCTGGCCGAACTTGGCGCGCTCGGAGGCGTAGCGGATGTCGCACATCAAGGTCAGATCGAACCCGCCGGCGATGGCCGCGCCGCCCACGGCGCAGATCACGGGCTGATGGCAGAAGAGAATGGCCCGGTAAGCCCGGTGGAACAAAGCCGTGTAACTCTCGTTAGAGACTTTCTCCAGCTTGCGGATTTCGTTGAGATCGAAACCGGCCGAAAAGTAGCGCTCGCCGCCGGTGAGCACGATCACGTGGACATCTTCCCGTTGGCTGAGTTCGGTAAACAAGCCTTCGATCTCCACCAGGACTTCCGGCGACAGGCTATTGCCCTTGTCCGGGCGGTGGATGGTGACGGTGGCGACTTTGGCATCCACCGAGAGCAGCAGATTTTTGGTTTCCATGGGTTCTCCTTTGTCTATGTTGGTTGGTCTGTCAATAGCGCGGCACGCTCACGGTTTCTCGGGCTTACGGGACTTATAAAAGATATTGAAAATTTGCTTGCCCTTTTCGGTCAGGAACGCGTTGTTCAGCATATCGCCGACAAAATACATGACATCGTCGATGGAATAGGTATCATCCATGGAGGCCAGATGGATGGCGACCTCATCGATGGCCAGGGTGAAATGGGAGAGCAGCACCGGATCGATGGGTCGGACGATGCCGTTCTTGATGGCCCCTTGGAGCTCTTTGATCAGATCGCCCATCATCTCGCGGTTCAACCGGAGCAGGCGGTCTTTGGCCCAGGGATCGCCGATGATGACGCCCGATCGCAACTGGTTGAGGATTTCGCCGATTTTGGGGTAATGGGCATAAAAGGTCGTGAACATGATCATGGATCTTCGGCTCAGGTCTTTTTCACCCTTGAGGGCAGCCTGGATCTCATTTTTGAAATTCTTGACGACATATTCGATGGTTTCGACGAAGAGCTCTCTTTTATCCTTGAAATAGCGGTAAAAGGTGGGCGATGAGATACCGAGGGCCTTGGTGATATCCCTGATCTTGGTCAAATAGTACCCGCGATGGGCATAGAGCCGCAGGGTGGCTTCGATGATATCTTCTTTTTTCTGCTGACCTTTTTTACTGTTGCCCCCGGAACGGGTTTTGGTTTTGACGGCGGCAGGCTTGGCCAAGGAATAACTTTCAGTCAATCGATGTTTGATAAAATCGATCGGGATTCTGGATGTTTTGACCGTCTTCAGGTATTCGAGCTTGATCCGCTGAATGGCTTCCAGCCGTTTGACATGGCTGTGGTCATAATCGGCCATGGTTTTTCCGGATTTCTCCGGACGGTGCAACAGACCTAAATTCACATAATGATGTATCGTTGACCGAGGAATACCTGTAATTGCTTCCAGCTCGCTGATCTTCATTATGCTTGGCCTGATGACGGGGGTTATCGCGATAACGCCGACTATCAAGTAAAAGTTATAAAGTAGGTCTATAGAGCAAATTCATGGCCATGTAAATTATAGATCTTAATTTTCAGCCCATTGGGTCATCCTCGGAGATAAAACCATGTTGTTAAGAATAGATATATTGCCATAAATTTTGACTTGTTATATCGAACCTTGCCGTTAATGCGGCTTCATCTTTCCATTTGACAACCTTCTTCCTTTTTGGTCAAGAATAGGGCTTACTTTTACACGGCATAACGTTTTTCAGGTATCCAATCAGCCGCCGCGATGACGCGCGGTCATCCGAAGGAGATGAATTCATGTTAAATACCGAACTTTGCAAACTGTTGGGCACTAAGTATCCGATCATCCAGGCCGGCATGGGACCGTTCAGCAACAACAAGCTGTGCATCGCAACGGCCAACGCGGGTGTGCTGGGCCTGCTCTCCACCAGCGGCATCACCACCAAGCAAGACCAGCCGGGGATCTACAAGCATTTCGCGGAAACCGGCGGCGCATCGCCGGACGATGCGCCGGAAGTGATCTTTCGCAAGATATTCCAGCAGACGTTCGAGAAAACCAAGGCCACCGGCGGCATCTTCGGGGTCAATGTGATGGTGTCGGCCGAGATCAAACCCATCGCCGAAATGATCATCAACACCGCCATCCAGATGCGCAAAGAAAATCCCGAAATGCACGAGCGGTTCAAGGTGATTTTCACTTCGGCCGGCGACCCCGTGGGCTGGGGCGACAAGATCAAAGGCGCCGGCTTCAAATGGCTACACGTGGTGCCGTCGGTCAAGGGCGCCCAGCGCTGCCAGAAAGCCGGCGTGGATCTGATCGTGGCCTCGGGTCACGAGGGCGGTTTTCACACCTCCTGGGAGCCGGTGCATAGCATGATTCTGCTGCCTGCGGTGGTCGAGGCCATGGCCCCCCACGGCGTGCCGGTGGTGGGCGCCGGCGGCTTCTGCGACGGCAAGACCCTGGTGGCGGCCCTGGCCCTGGGCGCGGCCGGCATCCAGATGGGCACGCGCTTTCTGGCCACCAAGGAGAGCGATTTCGCCGAATTGTGGAAGCAGGGCATCGTCAAGGCCGGCGACCGCGGCACCCTGGTGGCGCGCGGCTTCGTGGGCCCGGCCCGCTGGATCAAGACCCCGGCCAGCCTCCAGCATCAGAAAAATACGCTGGAAAAAGCGCCGGGCGTTTTCTTGGGTACACCCGACGACGGCATGAGCCAGGGCGCCAGGGAGTTGATGGATTTCGAAAAAGAGGGCATCGACGCCACCTTTGCCGGCGACGAAAGCAAGGCGCTCTATGCCGGCGGCGAATGCGCTCAGCGCATCAACGATATGCCGACGGTGAAAGAGCTGGTCGATCGGATCGTGGCTGAGGCCAAGCAGATTATCCAGGGGTTCCCCCAGCGTTTTGAATAGCGACGCCGAGGCACCGGCGCTGGGCAAGAAAGGAGAAAGTGATGGCCATGAAAACAAGGAAAGTCAGTGTTTCACGCGGCACGTTCAATCTTCGCGAGGGCGGCAATCAGGACGGATTCCCGGTGGTCATGCTCCACGGCTGGCCGGAGAGTTCCTATTGCTGGGAGGGCGTCGCCGCCCATCTCGATGCTTCGTTGCGGGTGATCGCGCCCGATTTGCGGGGGCTTGGCGACAGCGAGCGGACCATGGACGTCAAGGCCTACCAGAAAGTGGAGTTGGCCAAGGACATCATCGAAGTTCTGGATGCCATCGGTGTCGACACCTTCTTCCTCGTCGGTCATGACTGGGGCGGCATCGTGGCCCAGGAGATCGCCCTGCTGGTTCCCCAGCGGGTCAAGCGCCTGGTGATCATGAACATCGCCGTCCTGACCAACCCCATCGGGACGATGGAGGCCCGCCAGATCATTTTCAACCAGGGCGGCGTGCCTTTCTGGTACCAGTATTTCCAGCAAATGCCCGGATTGGCGGAAGCTATGATCAAAGGCAACGAGAAGGTATGGGTTTCGTTTTTCTTCGGCAAGGCCGGCCAGGAAGGCATCATCCCAGCCGCGGCCATCGCCGAATATATCCGCTGCTACAGCATCGAAAATACGCCGGCCACGGCCGCGTCCTACTACCGGGCCATGCAAATGGATGCTCAGCACTGGGCCACCCTCATGGGCAAGAAGTTTTCCATGCCCAGCCTCTATATCCACGGCAAGCGGGATTCGGTGATCATTCCGGCGTTCCTGAACCATATCGAAGACGGCTTCGAATCGGTACAAGTAGAGTCGGTGGACGCCGCGCACTTTCTCCAGGAAGAAAAACCCCAGGAAGTGGCCACGCTGATGAATGCATTCTTTAAAAAGGGCATGTAAGGAATTGGTTTGCAGCTTATCGGCAGGGTGCAATCCTGCACCCTGCCCGATTTCAGAAAGGGGAAATAGCCATGAGCGGCCTTCAGTCCAACCACGACCAGTTCCAAGCTCTGGCAACGGCGGCCAAAACCAACGAAGAACCCTTCGTCATGCTCAATCTGCTCAAATTCAAAAAAGAGGGCGGCCGGGAGGCGTATCTGCGCTATATCAAAGAGTCCGGCCCCTTTGTGGCGGGCGTCGGCGCCAAGGTGCTCTACTTCGGCAAGGCCAACGAACTGCTCAATGGCACCGAAACCTGGGACATCGTCATGCTCGTCCAATACCCGTCCCGCAAAGCGTTCCTCCAGATGGCCAACAACCCCGACTACCTCAAGGTTCATAAATACCGTGCGGAAGCCCTGGAGCGAGCGGTGCTCTATGCCACCGACCCCGCCACCTACAAGGACATTTTGAAAGGGTGAATAGCTCCGGGCAACCGACCCAAATTGTGGGACATGTCTCGTTATGAGGCGCCCCACAATGCCGCATGTCACGGCCCGCTTTTTTTTTGCGCATTTAATCCACGCATAATATCAATCGAATAGGGCCACCCCCCCGACCGGCATCCCTATTGCACGCCATGTACCTAATGCCTTTGGCACGATGCTTTCCCCCCATCCAAGCGCCAAGAATGCCTGAACAACCGTAGCAGAACGTCGACCCCAAAAGCGCTGAGGCGCCCTTGGGCACGATCATCCAAGGCATGCATGGCTTCGGTCCAATTGACTTACAGTAAAGGAGCGTATGATGAAAAAGAGATTTCTATTTTCAGCGGCGATGATCTTCACAGGGCTTTGCCTGATCGCCTTGGGCTGTGACGGCGGATCGAGCAGTAGCAGTTCATCTTCAAGCAGTTCAAGCGGATGCAACGGCGGGAGTTCGAGCAGCTCCTCGTCATCCTCCTCCGGCGGCACCATCCCCAATGCCAAGTTTGTGGGCAATATCACCCATCAGGGGCAGATTCCTTCGGATTTTGCCCAATACTGGGACCAGATCACTTGTGAAAATGAAGGCAAATGGGCTTCGGTGGAGGCCACCCGGGATGTGATGAACTGGTCGGGTATCGATCGCGCCTACAACTATGCCAAGCAGCGCGGCATCCCCTACAAGCAGCACGCCTTTGTCTGGGGCGCCCAGTATCCGAGCTGGATGGATCGCCTTTCCGCCAGCGAGCAGAAGGCGGAAGTGGAAGAGTGGATTCGTCTGTATGGCGAACGCTACCCGGATACGGCCATGATCGACGTGGTCAACGAGCCGGACCATAAAAGACCCGGTTGGTATACGGCCATCGGCGGCACGGGCGCCAGCGGCCACGACTGGGTGATCTGGTCGTTTGAAAAGGCACGGCAGTATTGCCCCAAGGCCAAGCTGATCCTGAACGATTACAACGTGCTGCGCTGGGATACGGACAAGTACATCGCCATCGCCAACAAGGTCAAGGCGCGCGGCCTGCTGGACGGCGTCGGGTGCCAGGCCCATGGCCTGGAGAGCCAGGCCTTTTCCGAACTGCAAGCCAATTTCAACAAGATCAAAGCCATCGGCGTACCGATCTATATCTCCGAATATGACGTCAATATCGCAGACGACAACCAGCAGCGCCAGATCCTGTCCCAGCAGTTCCCGTTGTTTTACGAAAGTTCCCAGGTCGTCGGCATCACTTTCTGGGGGTACATCTACGGTCAGACCTGGGTGGCCAACAGCGGATTGATCCGCAATGGACAGCATCGTCCGGCCATGACCTGGCTGATCGACTACTTGGCGACGCATTAGCCCGAAAGATAAAGGGGATCGACGATGAAAAAGAGACTTATTTGCGCGGCAACGGTTATTCTCCTCGGTGTCTGCTGGGTCGCAATGGGTTGTGACGGCGGATCGAGCAGCAGCAGTTCGTCTTCGAGCAGTTCGGGCGGGTGCGACGGCGGAAGTTCGAGCAGCTCCTCTTCCAGCAGTTCTTCGACTTCCAGCGGCGGTCAGAGCTGCCCCCTGCCCTCAACCTTCCAATGGAGCTCGACGGGGCCGCTGGCCCAGCCCAAATCGGGATGGGTGTCGCTCAAGGATTTCACCACCGCCGATTACAACGGCAAACATATGGTCTACATGACGACCCACGACACGGGATCGTCGTGGGGATCGGCCATGATGACCTTCAGCGATTGGTCGCAGATGGGTACCGCCCAGCAGATCGCCCTGCCGCGCAGCGCCGTGGCGCCGACGCTCTTCTACTTCAGGCCGAAGAACGTCTGGGTACTGGCCTACCAATGGGGCGGACCGGCCTTCAGCTATGCCACCTCCAACGATCCCACCAACCCCAATGGCTGGTCCTGGGGGTATACGCTTTTCAACGGCAGCATCTCCGGATCGAGCACGGGTCCCATCGACCAGACGGTGATCTGCGACAGCACCACCTGCTATCTTTTCTTCAACGGCGACAACGGCAAAGTCTACCGCTCGTCGATGCCCATCGGCAACTTCCCCGGCACCTTCAGCGGCTATACAACCATCATGTCCGACAGCCAGAACAATCTGTTCGAGGCGGTCCAGGTTTATGCCCTCAAGGGGTCGAACCAGTACCTCATGCTCGTCGAGGCGATCGGCAGCGGGGGAAGGTACTTCCGTTCGTTCACGGCAACGAGCCTGGCAGGATCTTGGACTCCGCTGGCCGCCAGCGAAAGCAGACCCTTTGCCGGCAAAGCCAACGTCACTTTCAACAGCGGCTGGGCCTGGACCAACGACATCAGCCATGGAGATCTGATCCGTGCCAACCCCGACCAGACCATGACCATCGACCCGTGCAACCTGCAAATGCTCTACCAGGGGCGCGACCCCAGCTCCGGCGGAGACTACGGCAAGCTCCCGTACCGGCCGGGCCTTCTCACGTTCAGGGAATAGGGGGACAGGCTCAAATTACTCGCGGTTGACCGCGGCAGGCTGTTTCAGATTTCAGCGCCCACGCAGCGTGCTGCGAAGGGCGCTGAATTTTATCGGACCAATCTAGTTGCAGCCGCCCGAACTGCTGCTGCCGCTGCTGCTGCTGCCGCTGCCGCCGTCGGGCATGCTTTTGAAGAAGCGCCAGGCCAGCGAAGGCAGATTCAGATGGGAGTCATTGTAATACAGAACATGGGCATCCACCGCTTCGTTGCCGGCCCCATGGCTGTTGCCGGGGGCCACGTCGCAGAACACCACCTCTACGCCGCGGTCGCAATTATACCAGCGTTTGCATACCGTCGGTTCGATAGCGGGCGTGATGGATGAACACGGCACCAGTTTGGGCGTGTTGGAATAGGGGTTATCGTAGCACACGTCTTCGTTATAGTTTTTATCCACGGTGAGCCAGGTGGCGGGGCCGCTGCGGCAGTTGTTCAGGTCCACCATGGTGTCGCTGGCCGAAACCGCCGTCTGATAAGCGAAATCGGGCTGCGCGTCGAAGGTGATGACCGGCAGGGCCTTGGCCACGCTGCGGCAATCGGCACCGCCGGAGATGGGTGCCAGACCCGAAAACACATTCGGGTTGGGGCATCCCACCCAATAGCTGAGCAAACCGCCGTTGGAGATGCCGCTGATATATACTTTGTTGGCATTGATGTTGGCGATGCGTTTCACCTGGGCCACCGCATCCAGAATAAAATCCTCATCGCTCTGGGACCATGCATTGTTGCGGCCCTGGGGTGTGATCACGATAAAACCGGCGCCGGGCATCTCGGCTTCTTTGCGCCAGCCCGAGCCATAGGCCGGGAAGCAAAGGCTGGGGGTACCGGGGGTGCAATAATCATCCCCCAGACCGGCATGGGCCGAGGCGCTCTCCGCGGCACCGTGAGCATCCACGATCAGCGCCGTGGGCTGGTTGGGGTTGTAATTTTTGGGCGCATACAGATAAAAGTCCCGCCCGTCCACCGAGCATTTAAGGTCATCGCCCGGCTTCAGGGTGCTGTTGCACGTGCTGCCCGTATCCGGCACACATGCGTAGGCGACAAACGAGGCGGCAATTGCCAATAATATCAAAACCACCAAAGCCCACTTGAAACCCTTCTTATTCATAATCTTCTCCTATTAAGTTCCCATTTTCTGTTACCGGTTACAACCGAATGCCAGGAGCGGTAATATCTCTTCCGGAACGCCCCTGTTCTCGATCCTCCTGAAGACAAAGCGCTATTTTCGATGGCCGCGGTCGCATGGTAGATGATGGTTCCGACGGCCACACCGCAGATGGTTTCCACGGCGCGGCGCGGTTGGCGTTGACAAAGGAACCTTCCATGAAAGTTTGGTTGGGCGGGTTTGGCAAATGGCGCCACCGCGCGAACAGTGGCGCCGTGCAATTGGAAAGGTCTATTCGGTATAAGCACCGGAAAGGCTTAATTGCATCCGCCGCTACTGCTACTGCTGCCGCCGCCGGGGCCCAAATCCACCCAAGTGTTCACCGTTTTGCCCAAACCGCTGTTGAGCGTGGTTCGTTGCGACGTATCGCTCTTGAGGTAGTATTTCATCCAGGCGACAACATCCTGGCTGATGGAGCTGTGATTGGTCCCCATGGTGGCCCAGGACATATGATCGGCGGTCGTATACTGGAAGTAGGCCTTGCTGATGCCCGTGGGCAGCAGAGCGTATTCGTTCGAGGTCATCAGAACAGTGGCCAAGGTGTCCAGGGCGCCGGCCTGGATCAAGGTGGCGGACTGGATACCGCTGAGGCTGAGGAACTCCTCCTGCCAGGGGGCCATGCCGATGGTGGATTTCAACTGCGAACCCAGGGTACTCGAAGCCCAGAGCGCGCCGCCGCCGCCTTTGGAGTGGCCGCAGGTCTGCAATTTGGTGGTGTCGATGCGGCCGCGCAGCACGCCGCTGGTATTCAACTCCCGCAGCTTGGCGATGCCGGCGCGGTGGGCATCGCGCCAGCCGCTGACCATGCCCATGGGATTGAGCGGCGTCATGGCCAGGACCACAAAACCGTTACCGGCCACATCCTGGGCAAGCCATGACACCTGCTCGTCGGTGCCCATGAAACCGCTGGTCATGGTGGTGGCGGGCAACGCCCCGGAACCGCTGCACGGGTAGTAGAGTTCGGAAGCGCCCGCGCCGCTCACGGAGGTGGTGCTGGTGCAAACGCCAGTGGAACCGCCATCGCAGCCGAAGACGGAGGCCAGCGCCGTCATCAACGATAAAGCCAGAAGCAGAGCTAAATTTTTTTTCATATCATTCTCCCTTCGATTATGCGTCGATTAATGATGAATCGTGCGAAAGTACTTCAGATCCGATACGGATATACCTTCACCTCCTTTTCCAGTCTTGTCCCGCGATGTAACGGTTTGGGCCGGCCGCGCTCCCGTACCGCTCGACCGCCTTGCATGCCGGGAGCGATGGTACTCCGGCAAACCATGGCACGCGCGCAGCCCAAAAGTCATCGAATGGATAATTGAACAGCGATGGCGCTTGGATGGAGGGGCATCGAACCAAGCGCATTTGTTGTTTAAATAGCAACAAGAATGCCAAATGCTGTCGATATTAAAGTTACCGTAATTACTATGATAAGCCCTATCGGACAAAAGCCGCCCACGGCCGCGTGTCGCGGAATGAGGCGTCGCAAGGTGGGACATGCGACACTTTTCAGGTTGACCCTTCGGGCGCGAACCCGTCATTGAGAATGGTTTGTCAGGACTGGAAAATATGTTTACTGCTCATCCAGCAAATTGTATTGCTGAATCTTACGATGGATGGTGCGTCGATGAACCCCAAGGATTTGCGCCGCCCTGGTCTTGTTCCAGCGGGCCTTTTCCAAGGCGTTCATCACTTCTTGGACCGAATGGGATTTTTGGGTGGACGCAGGGGGGGCGGAAGGGTGCGCGGTCCCGCCGTGCTCCTTGATTTCAGCAGGCAAATGCTCGAATCGCAGGGCCTGACCGCCGCAAAGCACAAACGCATGCTCCAGCACATGTTCCAACTCCCTCACGTTGCCGGGCCAGGCGTAATTCATGAAGCGGCTCATCATCTCGCTGGATACGCCATCGATTTTCTTCTTATAGCGTGCCCGAAGCAGTTGGCAGAAATGATCCACCAGCAAGGGAAGATCGTCGAGCCGATCGCGCAGGGCAGGCAAGGTGATCTCCATGACCTTCAGCCGGTAGTAGAGATCTTCCCGAAACTCGCCGTTCTTCACTTTCTCTCTCAGATCCTTGTTGGTCGAAGTAATGACGCGTACATCCACTTTCAGGGTTGTGGATTCGCCGACGCGCTCGAACTCCTTTTCCTGCAGCACCCGCAGCAGCTTGAGCTGGATCAGGGGCGATATATCGCCGATCTCGTCCAGCAAAATCGTGCCGCCGTCGGCCATCTCGAAGCGTCCTTGGCGGTCTTTGATCGCGCCGGTAAAGGCCCCTTTGACATGGCCGAAAAGCTCGCTTTCCAGAAGACTCTCCGTCAGGGCCGAACAATTGACTTTCACGAAGGGCTTGTGGCTTCGCTCGCCGGCATAGTGCAGGGCCTTGGCCACCAGTTCCTTGCCCGTCCCGCTTTCCCCGGTGATGAGCACGGTGGTTTCGAGGTTGGCCAGATTTTCCAGCAACTCATAAATCTCCTGCATTTGCTTGCTCTTGCCGATCAGGTTCTGGAACTTGTAGCGCTCCCTGAGTTCTTCTTCCAGGCCCAGCAGTTCGGTGATATCCCTGATCACGAACACCGCGCCCATGGACCGGCCGTTGGCGTCGATGAGCGGAGAGCTGTTGAGCACTACGACTTGCCGCGGCCGGTCATAGCGATTGCACCTGATCTCGCACTCCTTGATGGTCGTTTCATGGGACAAGGTGTCTTGCAAAGCACCGTGGCACGATCGGCCGCATGACGTTTCCATTTCCGCGAAAGGTTTGCCGATAACACCGGCGGCGGGTAGGCCGCAGATCGTTTCAACGGCGGCATTGGCATCGGTCACCCGGCCTTGGGCGTTCACCGCCAGGATGCCCTCCTTGACACTGCCGAAGATGGCCTCCAGTCGGCCGCGGTGATTGGCCAGATCCGCCTCGGTCTTTTTGCGCGCGGTAATATCGCGCCAGATCCCTCGAAATCCGACCGCCTGGCCGTTCACTTTTTTAAGCGAGATGAAACCTTCGAGGGTTATTTTTTGACCATTCTTGTGAATGACCTCATTCACAAAATTTCTTTTAGGGATACCGGTTCGAAACACCTCATTGTAAGCCTTCCTGACCCTGTCAATCTTTTCGGGCTCCATGTATTCTCTATACGACAGATTCATCAGCTCATCTTTGTCCCTGCCGCCCATCTCAACGACCACCTGATTGAACGCCGTGAGGTTCCCCTCGAGGTCGTACTCCGCGTAGCCTTCGGGCAACTCGTCAATAAGCTGTTGATACTGGTTTTGGACCTCTCTGAGGTCCGATTCGATTTCATCGCGATCCCCATATTTCTTGATCTGCGGATTTAATTTATAAAGTATCTTCTTGCTTGGAATCATCGTTTTTCCTTCATTTCCAGACCGAGCCGGATCTGTTTCCGAGCTGGACGACCGACAGCATACCAAAACCGGCGAAGGGCATGGCCTCGGATTGGATTCCGATTCCCCCGCGATCTTAAACCAAGACCCATCTTGGAGAAAACTTGCGGCGCGCTTCCCCTCGTAAGGAAAAAGCAAATCAACTCAACATCAGCCTATTTCATCTAAAACGAGCTTACTTTGACCATCGCAGATTATCAATTAGTAAAAACACCATAAGTGGTTTGGAGAATCCCTCTCCGGAAACGCCCCGGCTATTTCGAAGTCCATGCCCGTCGGGAAGAGGACCTGATGCTTGCCAGTTAGTGTCCATCCAGAAATACCGATTTTTTCCATCGCCTGGTACGGTAAAAGTCTGGTGAGGTACAACACAATGTAGAATTTGTCGCATCTTGGTGCTCGATCCGAAGAATTTACTCCAAAAGAGCAGCATTTGAACGCAAC
>JACRDD010000021.1 GCA_016218685.1 Desulfobacterales bacterium
CGGTCAACCACGAACTGCAAGCCAAGGTGGACGAGCTGTCGTGGGCCAACAACGACATGAAGAACCTGCTCAACAGCACCGACATCGCCACGCTGTTTCTGGACGACGCGCTCCACGTGCGCCGCTTCACCACCCAGGCCACCAGCATCATCAAGCTGATCGCCGGCGACGTGGGCCGGCCCATCACCGACATCGCCAGCGACCTGGAGTATCCGGGGCTGGTCGCGGATGCCCACGAGGTGCTGCGCACCCTGGTCTTCGTCGAGAAGCAGGTCAACACCCGCGACGGGCGCTGGTTTTTGGTGCGCATCATGCCCTACCGTACCCTGGAGAACCGGATCGACGGCGTGGTGATCACCTTTTCGAACATCACCGCGGCCAAGACGCTGGAGATCCAACTGCGTCAGGCCCGCTCGGAGAAGGAAAAACGTGCGACCAAGGGGACGCCATGAAAAAAGAGCATAACGCCTCGGCGGACGCCGTCGCCCTGCGCCGCCAGGCCGAAGCAAAGTTGCGGGCGGCAGCCCAGAAAGGTGCCCCGCCCCGGACCGTGGCCGATATGCAGCGGCTCGTGCACGAACTGCAAGTGCATCAGATCGAACTGGAGATGCAAAACGAATCGCTGCGGGAGTCGCGCGCCCAGGTCGAGGCGGGTCTGGAGCGCTACACCGACCTCTACGATTTCGCGCCCGTGGGCTACTTGACCCTGGATCGCGCCGGCGCGATCCGCCAGGCGAATCTGACCGCCTCGCTGCTTCTGGGCGTGGCGCGCGCGCAACTCGCGGGCCGCCGTTTGGGGCTCTTTCTCGGCGATTCGGACCGCGCCGGCCTCAGCGCCTTCCTGAAGAAAGTGTTTGCAAACCAGGCCAAGGAGGTGTGCGAAGCAGCGCTGTTAAAGGAAGATCAAACGCCGCGCCACGTGCAAATCACCGCCACCGCGTCCCAGGACGGACAGGAATGCCGCCTCGTGATGGAGGATATCACCGCGCGCAAGCAGGCCGAGGCCGAAACGCAGCGTCTGGCCAGCTTTCCCATGCTCAACCCCAGGCCCATCGTGGAAGTGGATGTGGCCGGGAGTGTGCATTACTGCAACCCCAGCGCCGAGCGGCTGTTGCCCGGTCTTCGCGAGCGCGAAGTGGAGCATCCGTGGCTGGCGGATTGGGCGGCGGTGATCGGCCTTCTGCGCGAGGCGCCCGATAACCCCATGGTGCGGGATGTGCCGGTCGACGATAAGTGGTACCAGCAAACGATTCATTTCGTGGACGATGACCGGCGCGTGCGTATCTACGGGGCGGACATCTCCGCGCGCAAGCAGGCCAATGAAAGTTTGCTTAAAGCCTACGCTGAAGTCGAAGCGCGGGTGGTCGAACGAACGACGAAGCTCGTCCTGGCGAATAAAGAGATCCAAGACCAGTCCATGCGGCTGGAGGAAGCCAACGCGGCCTTGAAGGTTTTGCTCAAGCAAAGAGAAGAGGATAAAAGCGAACTCGAAGAAAAAGTGTTGTTGAACGTCAACCAACTGATTTTTCCATATCTGGAAAAAATAAAACAGAGGAAATTGGATGCCAAAGTAAAAGCCTATATAGACATTCTGGAAGCCAATCTCAACGAAATCGTGTCGCCCCTGGCACGCAACCTGACGTCCAAATTATTGCGGCTTTCGCACACCGAACTCGAAGTTTCCAATCTGGTGCAGCAGGGGAAGAGTACCAAGGAAATCGCGGAAACCATGCACTTGGCGGAAAGCACGATCGATTTCCACCGCAATAATATCCGGGCCAAGCTGGGGGTGAAGCATAAGAGAATCGGCCTGCGAACTTATCTGTCTTCGCTGCGATAGCAGACGGTACTAGGTTGGCTTGACATTTACTTCGAACCGCGAAAGGTCATGGGAGATGACAATGGTCAAGAAAAAACGCGAGGTCGTTGTGCTTGAAAAATGCCCGACGGGCATCAAGGGGCTCGATGAAATCACCCGGGGAGGTCTTCCCCAGGGCCGGCCGACCCTGGTCTGCGGCAGCGCGGGTTGCGGCAAAACGCTGTTCGCCATGGAGTTTCTCATGCGCGGCGCCATGCAATTCGGCGAACCCGGGGTCTTCATGACCTTCGAGGAAACCCCCGAGGACCTGGCCAAGAACTTCATCTCCCTGGGTTTCGATCTCCATGACATGGAATCGCGCGGTCTCATCGCCACGGACCACGTTTATATCGAGCGCACCGAGATCGAGGAGACGGGCGCCTACGACCTGGAAGGATTGTTCATCCGTTTGGGCAGCGCCATCGATGCCATCAAAGCCAAGCGGGTGGTCCTGGATACCATCGAAGCACTTTTTGCCGGGCTCTCCAATGCCGCCATCGTTCGGGCCGAGCTGCGCCGGCTGTTTCACTGGCTCAAGGCACGCGGCGTAACGGCCATTGTCACGGGCGAAAGCGGCGACAGACTCCTGACCCGCTACGGGCTGGAAGAGTACGTGGCCGATTGCGTGATCTTGCTCGATTTTCGGATCGATGCGCAAATCTCCACCCGCCGCCTGCGGATTATCAAGTACCGCGGCTCGTCCCACGGCGCCGACGAGTATCCCTTCCTGATCGACGAGGGCGGCTTCTCGATTTTGCCCATCACTTCCCTGGGGCTCGACTACCCCGTCGCCACCGAGCGCATCGCCACGGGGGTGCCCAAGTTGGATGCCATGTTCGACGGCAAGGGCTTCTACCGGGGCAGCACGGTTCTCGTCTCCGGTACGGCGGGTACGGGCAAAACGAGTTTGGCGGCCACCTTTGCCGATGCCGCCTGCCGGCGCGGCGAGCGCTGCCTCTACTTTGCCTTCGAAGAGTCGCCCAGCCAGATTGTCCGCAACATGGGCTCCATCGGCCTGGATCTTAACCGCTGGGTGAAAAAGGGGCTGCTCCGGTTTCATTCGGCCCGGCCTTCGCTGTACGGCCTGGAAATGCATCTGCTCACCTTTCATAAGCTGATTGAGCAGTTCGCTCCCCAAGTATTCGTAATAGACCCGATCAGCAACCTGACCGCCGCGGGCACGGCAGCGGAGGTCAAATCCATCCTGACGCGCCTGATCGACTATTTGAAGATGAAACAGATCTCTACCTTCCTCACGGACCTCACCCATTTGCAAAGCGGCCTGGAACGCACCAGCGAAGAGATATCTTCGCTGATCGACACCTGGATTTTGCTGCGGGCCATCGAACGCAATGGGGAACGCAATCGCGGCCTCTATGTGTTGAAGTCCCGCGGCATGGACCACTCCAACCAGATTCAAGAGTTTGTGCTGACCCACCAGGGCATCGACCTGATCGACATCTATACCGGTCTGGGCGAGGTATTGACCGGCAGCGCCCGGGTGGCTCAGGAAGCCGGAGAAAGGGCCGCCGAGCTGGCCTGCCGGCGCGAGGCCGAGCGCCGGCTGCGCGAGCAGGAGCGCAAGCGCAAGGCCCTGGAAACCAAGATCGCGGCCCTGCGCGCCGCGTTCGATGAGGAGACCGAAGAGGTGCACTTGATCGCCGACGAGGAGCGCAAACGTCAAGCCGTCCATACGGAAAGCCGTTTGGCGATGGCCCGTTTCCGCGAGGGCAAACCTTCGGAGCCCCCGGCCAAACGCGTGAAAAAGAGAGGGAAAGGAGCGTAGGATGAAAGTCGGCTCAACCGGAAAAGGGAAAAAAGCAAAGACCGATGCGACGGAACCCATCTGGAATCTGCGCCTCTATGTGGCCGGTCAGACACAGAAATCGATCACGGCCTTCGCGAATTTAAAGAAGATCTGCGACGAGCACCTGGCGGGGAAATACCGCATCGAGGTGATCGATCTGGTCAAGAACCCCCAACTGGCCAAAGGCGACCAGATCATCGCCCTGCCGACCCTGGTAAGAAAGCTTCCCGAACCGATTAAAAAGATTATCGGCGATCTGGCCAATACGGAGCGCGTGCTGGTGGGCCTGGACATTCGTTCGGCCTGAGGCGGCGGACGTCGGGAGCAGCAGCCCGGGGTGATCCGTGCGTAGGGGCGACCGGCGGTCGCCCACAACGATCAATCTGCCCTGTTATCGCGGGGCGCTCCTCGAATAGGGCGACCGCCGGTCGCCCCTACAGCGTATGCGGAGGCTGAGGTGAATAAAGCAAACAACAAAATAACGAAAACGAGCAACGCGGAATTCGAAACAGCGGTTGCGAAGCAAAACAGCGCCACCTACGCTTTTCGGCTGTATATCACCGGCATGACGCCCAGATCGATCCAGGCCATCGCCAAGGTTCGGCAACTCTGCGAAAAACACCTCGCGGGCCGCTTCGAACTCAAGGTGATCGACATCTACCAGCAGCCCGCGCTGGCCAAGGGGGAACAAATCATCGCCACCCCCACGCTCATCAAGGAACTGCCCCTGCCACTGCGCAAGTTCATCGGCGATATGTCGGAAACGGAGAAATTTCTGGTGGGCGTCGATCTGAAATCCAAGGATGGATGAGCAGGCCGCCATGCCCCAATCGCCTAAAACATATCAACAACTTTCGGACGAGTTGCGGGAAGTCACTGCGCGGATGAAGGCCGCCGAGGAATCGCTGCGCGCGATCCTGAGCGGCGAGGTGGACGGCCTGGTCGTGGCAACGGCCGAAGGGGATCGGGTTTTTACGCTCTCGGGGGCCGATCTTCCCTACCGGATCATGGTCGAAACCATGAGCGAAGGGGCCGTCACCCTGGCCACGGACGGCACGATTCTTTTCTGCAACCAACGTTTCGCGGATATCGTTCGATGGCCGCTGGAACAGGTGGTGGGATCTTCGATCTATCGATACTTTTCAGCGGACCACCTTCCATTGCTTCAGAAGTTGTTCGCGCGGGGTTTAAAGGATAGTAGTAAAATCGAATCGGCCTTGGGCGCCGGAGAGGAAATAGTGACACCGGTCCTGCTTTCCGTAAGTCCCCTCGAGATTGTTGATATGCCCGGCGCGGTGTGCATGGTGGTGACCGACCTGACCGAGCAAAAGCGCGACGAGGCGATGCTGGCGGAAGAACGCTTGATCGCTCAGATTCTCGATCAGGCCTCGGAAATGCATGTGCTCTGCGACCACCAGGGCCGTATTATCCGCGCAAGCAAGTCGACCCACAGGCTCCTGGGCCGCATTCCGATCTTCGAAACCTTCGACGAGGCATTCGCTTTCCTCTATCCCGACGGAACGCCCTTTGTCTTGCTCTCCGCCATCGGCGAGGAGCTATCCAATAAGGTCGAGGTGGCCCTCAGGCATCCGGATGACACGTATGCCTACTTTTTATTGAGCGCCAACGCGCTCGTCAATTCCGACGGCATCCTCGGCATTGTCGTCGAAATCGTGGATATCACCGAGCGCAAGCTGGCCGGTGAAAATTTGCTGAAAGCCTACGCCGAAGTCGAAAGGAAAGTCGACGAACGGACCGCGGAACTCAACCAGGCCAACCGGGCATTGGCCTTGGAGGTAGAGCATAAGATGCTGGCGGAGAAAGAGCTGCGCCATGCCATGCTGGAATTGAAAGACAAAGCCATCGGCCTGACCGAAGCGAACATGGCGTTGAAAGTTTTGCTGAAGCAGGGAGAAGCGGACAGGATCGAACTCGAAGAAAAAGTGCTGCTCAACGTCAAGCGCCTGATTACCCCTTATATGGGCAAGCTCAAACGCAACCAATCGGATGCGAAGCAAAATGCGTATATCGACATCCTGGAATCGAATCTGAATGAAATCGTTTCCCCCTTCGTGCGCAACCTGGAGGCCACCATGTCACGGCTTTCGCGTACCGAGATCGAAGTCGCGCAGCTTGTGCGGCAGGGGCAAAGTACAAAGAAAATTTCCGAAATCCTGCGCTTGGCGCCCAGCACCATCGATTTTCACCGCAACAACATCCGGACGAAACTGGGCGTCAAGAATAAGAAAATCGGCCTGCGCACCTACCTCTCGTCCCTCGGATAATATCGGTTTTAGACCCATATTTCACCCCTGATTTTCCAATCTTGTGTTTATCTTGAGCGGTAGTAACATACCTCCTAACGATACCCTGCGGAGTCGAGTCACCATTGCCCCCCTTTCTAACTGTGCCGCCGCGGTTTCAAGTGTTCGAGAAAAGATTCAATAAACAGAGTTGACCTTTTTACGGATCCCGTTTCCCCCGGGAAAAACAACCTAATTCTTAAAGTTCACATGAGGTGCCGCATGCAGGTGAAACCGGAATGCCGAAAAAACGAACGTTTCAGTCATGAGTATATCATCATGCTCGGTGCCGAACGGACGATCTCTCCGCACTATGTGGTGTCGTATAACCTGAGCGAAACCGGCATGTATTTCAAGTCGATCTTCGAACTCTATCCCGGATCGCAAATCCTGATCGGCATCGACGACTATACATCGTGCCGGAATCAGGTCCATGCCAGGGTCATGTGGTGCAAAAAGATCGAAAATGGCACTGCCTTACGCTATGGCGTCGGCGTGGAGTTCCTCCAGGCGCAAAAGACGATTGGCGCAAAAGCATTCCCGCCATTCAAGCCGCCTAAGAAGAGCGCGGATCGATACCGGGGTGAAGGCGAGGTGGTGACGAATGTGGACAAACGCTTACAAGAATAGCGATAGACCCAGATTGCGGCGCTACCACTACATTCCGGCGAGCAGCGCCAAAGGCAAATCGGGAGGAGACAATATGCATCCTGTCAAAATTGCGGCCATCGTGCTGATCGTACTCGGCGTCCTGGGACTGGTCTATGGCGGTTTCAGCTACACCCGGGAGACCCACGAGACCAAGCTGGGGCCGATCGAGCTGTCGGTAAAAGACAAGCAGGCGGTTAACGTTCCGGTGTGGGCCGGCGTAGGGGTGATCCTGATTGGCGGCGTGCTTCTTTTCTTGGGAAACAAGCGAAGTTGACGGCGCAACCCATACTTTGGGATGTCGCCCAAATGGCGAGGTTCCAATTCGGAAGGAGAGATCAAAGATGAAAATCGATGCAAATATTCTTGTCGTCGACGATAATGGTTTCATTCGAAACGCCGTTTCCAGAATGCTGGCCCGGCTCGGCTACGAAGTGACATCGGCCGATAGCGGCCAAAATGGCTTAAGTGTTTTTCTCCAGAAAAAAATTGACCTGGTCCTATCCGACTATGAAATGCCCGGTATGGATGGCGTCGATTTCGCTCATGAAATCAAGAAAAGCTCCCCTCGCACCCCGGTGGTTATCATGACAGGGGCCGGGAAGGAGGATGTTTTGTCCAGAAAGAGCACCGCGGTGGATGAGGTGATTTTAAAACCTTTTACCTCCACGGAAATATATCGAACGATCAACAACCTGTCAGACGGCCACTTCCTTTCGGACGAAGGACCTCGCATATGTTGCCGAGCGCAAAGCAATGATGGCTGAGGCGCTCGCCTCCATCGCTTCCTATAAAGGCGACGCCGCACGGGCGAACGGGGATTATCGAACATCTCAGGGGCGAGGTCAGGTAATACTCATCCCAACTTCCAAAAGGAGACAGATATGGGCTCCCGCAAGCGACTTCATAAAATAAGAGAGATCGAACCCGCTTCGAAGGCGGTCGACGACGCTTTGCGAGAGTCCGAAGCGCGCTACCGGCGACTGTTCGAAGCCGCCCAGGACGGTATTCTGATCATCGATGCGGATACCGGACGCATCACCGATGCAAATCCGTTCCTGGTCGACTTGTTAGGGTATGAGCTCCAGGATTTTATCGGCAAGGCGCTTTGGGATTTCGGCCCTTTCAAAGATATCCAGGCCAGCGAGTCGGCTTTCCGGGATTTGATGAGCGACGGCTACATCCGCTACGAGCATTTGCCGCTGGAAACGCGGGGTGGGCGCCGCATCGAGGTCGAGTTCGTCAGCAACATCTATCAGGTCGGCTCCAAGCGGACGATCCAGTGCAATATCCGCGACAATTCGCAGCGCAAGCAAGCGGAAAAAGACCGGCTCGAATCGGAATCCCGGCTCAAACAGGCCCAGAAAATGGCCGCCGTTGCCACCCTGGCCGGTGGGATCGCCCATCAATTCAACAATGCGCTTTTCGTGATTACCGCCAGTCTCGAACTGCTCGAGATGAAGGTCCCCCAAGCCGCAAACGGCGCAACCTACATCGAAACCATGAAAACATCCGCATTCAAGATGGCTCAGCTTACGAGCCAGTTGCTCGATTATGCCCGGGGCGGGAGTTATCAAGTCAAACCCGTTTCGCTGAGCGATCTCGTGCGGGATAAACTCCCCTTGATCCGGCGCGACCTCAAATCCGCTATACAGGTAGAGACCCATTTGCAAAGTAACGCCTGGAAAATCGAAGCGGATTCGACCCAAATGCAAGCGGTGCTGTCCGCGCTGGTGACCAACGCCATCGAGGCGCTGGATGGAGAGGGTCGCATTAAGATCGTCTGCCGAAACGAAGTGCTGGCGGCAACCGAAACCAAAAGCTTTCCGGCTATGGCACCCGGGTCATACGTCAGCATGGTCGTCGAAGACAACGGCATGGGTATGGATGAGGAGACGCGCAAACGCGCCTTCGAACCATTCTTCACGACCAAATTTGTCGGGCGCGGGCTTGGGCTGGCCGCGGTCTATGGCATCGTCAAGAACCATGACGGTTGGATTGCGATCGAGTCGCAGGTGGGCCGGGGAACCATCGTGCGTATTCACTTCCCGGCCGTTATAGAGGCCAGGAAAAGCAAATCGTGCGCTTCAAAAGCAGCCAAACCGGCGTGCACGAGTCGCCGGGAGCGTCCTTGCGAGGCGCCCGCTTATGCCCAAGCGCGGTAGAGGATCGTCACGAGGGATCGCACAGCGGGCATGGGTTACGTGCCTGCCTGGCTTACTCGTTGGCTATTGCCGGAAAACAGGGTGAGAGAAACAAATGCAGCCAATCGTTTCCGAAAATTTCAATAACATTCTGGGTTCGGTGCGTGAACCGTTGATGGTGCTCGATTCGGACCTGAACGTGGTCAAGGCCAACCCTTCCTTTTACCGCACGTTCGACGCCGACCCCGAGCAGACCGAGGGGCTGTCGATCTACGATCTGGGCAACCGGCAATGGGACATCCCCAAGCTCAGGGAGCTGCTGGAAGAGATCCTTCCCCAGAATTCCATATTCAACGACTTCGAGGTGGAGCACACCTTCGAGACCATCGGTCCGAAGATCATGCATCTGAATGCCAGAAGGATTTACCGGGAGCCGAATCAAACCCAGTTTATTCTGTTGGCCATCGAGGATGTGACCGAGCGTGAATATTATAAGCGACATCTCGAGGAGATCGTCGAAAAGCGAACGACCGAACTCAGAGCGGCCCGCCAAGAGGCGGAAAAAAGCAGAGCGCTGGCGGAAAGCGCCCTTGCCGAAATACAAAAGCTGAAAGATCAACTGGAAGCGGAAAGAGCCTATCTGCAAGAAGAAATTAAACTGCAATACAACCATGAGAACATCATCGGTCAAAGCGATGGGCTCAACTATGTGCTCTACAAGGTTGAACAAATCGCCGGCACCGATACCAGCGTATTGGTGCTGGGCGAAACGGGCACCGGCAAAGAGCTGGTCGCCCGGGCCGTTCACGGCTTGAGTGCGCGTAAAAACCGGGCCTTGGTAAAAGTCAATTGCGCCACGCTGCCCGCCAACCTTATCGAAAGCGAACTGTTCGGTCACGAGAAAGGCGCTTTCACCGGCGCGCACTCCAGGCACCTGGGGCGCTTCGAGGTCGCCAACGGCGCCACCCTCTTTCTGGATGAAATCGGCGAACTGCCGCTGGAACTGCAACCGAAGCTGCTGCGCGTGATCCAGGATGGCGAGTTCGAGCGCGTGGGCGGCACCGGCACGATTAAAGTCGATGTGCGCATCGTCGCCGCCACCAATCGCAATCTGGAGCAAGAGGTGGCCAAAGGCCGATTCCGGGAAGATCTCTGGTACCGGCTGAATGTCTTTCCGATCACCATGCCCCCGCTGCGGGACCGCACGGAAGACATCCCGCCGCTCGTGGATTTTTACCTCCAAAAGATCTCCAAGCGGATGGGCAAGCGCATCGACATCGTTCCGGCGAGCGTCATGCATGCGCTGCAAGCGTATCACTGGCCTGGGAATGTCCGCGAGTTGGAAAACGTCCTTGAACGCGCGGTGATCAACTCGTCGGGTCCCAAACTGCGCCTGGTGGATGAACTCAAAAAGCCGTTCAAGGATCTCGGCACAAGCCAAAGAACGTTGGAAGCGGTTGAGCGCGAATACATTGTCAGGGTTCTCGAACAGACCCATTGGAAAGTCGGCGGCCAAAACAGCGCGGCTGAAATTCTTGGGCTCAACCGCAGCACCCTGCGCGCCCGCATGCGCAAGCTCAATATCCGAAGGCCATAAGTTTCGCAAACGACCACCCATCCCGCCGCTCGCACCCGAAAGGGTCATATGTGACCAGCGATTATATATGACCCTTATTCCATCGCCGATGGCGCCGGTCCGGAAATCGTTTTTCTTCTTATTCTTCCACAAAATCGAAACGATGGACGCCCCGGCCCTGCGCCATCGGTACTTGGCACAAAGCTTGTACTAATTGTACTAATATAAGGCATAAGGCAGCGAAGGTTTCACGAATACTACCGTTTGGCGGCTTACGGCCGCCAAAGAAGGAGCAATGCCATGAAATCGGGAAGCAGGGACGAAGCAGAAGGCAAGTTGCACCAAGTGAAGGGCAAGATTAAGGAGATCGCCGGGCAAGTGAGCGATAATCCCGACCTGGAAGCCGAAGGCAAAGGCGAAAAGTCGGAGGGCAAGGTTCAAGAAAAGCTCGGCCAGATCAAGAAAATTTTCAACAAGTAGCAAGGTCCCGGTCGCCGCCACTGCCGTCAAATGGGAGCGAACGATGACTCACGCGCTATCGAAAGAACCGAATGGGGAGATTAACCGATGAAAACGAAAGCATCTTTGGCTATCCGTATTCTTTTAGCAGTATTGCTTCTGCTAAGTGCATCCAACGCCCTGGCAGGACCCTTTGGTGAAATCGTCATCTTCGGTGACAGCTTGTCGGACAATGGTAATTACGAGCTGGTTAACAACCAGCCCTTGCCTGATCCGCAATTGTACTGGGAAGGCCGTTTTTCCAACGGACCGGTGTGGGTCGAATATTTAACCGACCCAGCCCACTTTGACACCAATTTAACCGACCGAGCGCTGGGTGGTGCCCAATCCGATGGATTGACACCGCCGGGGCTGGTCGAACAGGTGCGGGCGCATATCCTGGCGGCGGGCCCCCCGCTTTCGGCGACCAACCTGTATGTGATCTGGATCGGAGGAAACGATTTTCTGAACGGGGATGGGGATTCTCAAGGAGCTGTAGACAATATTAACAAGGCCGTGACGGAACTATACGACAATGGGGCCAAATCTATACTGATCCTGAATTTGCCCGATCTGGGCGCCATACCGGATACGTTGGGATCGACCGAAGCGCCTCTGGCCACAACATTTTCCGTCAACTTCAATACGGCCCTGGCAAACATGATCGACGCATTCAGTACTGCTCACCCAGACCTGAACATCTATGAATTTGACGTCTACGATTTATTCTTGGCTGTGCTTAATAACCCGGGCGCCTTCGGCTTCATTAACGTAACCGAACCGGCACCCAAGTTAGCCCCCCCGAATAATTTCGACGACTCAGGCTACCTTTTTTGGGATGACGTGCATCCGACAACCTCTATGCACGCCTTGATTGCAGACCGGGTATATGCCGATTTGAGCGCACAGCTCCCAGCCGATACGCCCGACATCCCTGCGCAAGAGAATGAGAGTTCTTCATGCTTTATTCAGGCCACGGCTTGGCAGTAATTTATTTCGGACTTCGAATCGGAAACGATTTACTTGCTGTTTGCGCCCAAACGATAGGAGGCCGAAATGGGGTCAGATATGACCAGTGAGACGTTTCCAAAATATTTATTGAGGTGAACCATGGAAATAAACGACAGCGTAGCCGATAAGGCCGAAGAAACAGCGGAAGAATCCCAGCATTCGGGCAAGTCCACCGGTTTCGAGAACGTCAAAAACAGGATTGCCGACAAGTTGCATGATGTTGCCGGGGTTATCGGCGAAAATGCAGCCGATCAGGACGCGCAATCCGACATGGCGCAGTACGGAAAGCGGGTATCCGAGTGGTTGAATCATTCGGCTGAGTACGTTCGGCAATTCGACTATGGGCAGGCGGATGCCAGGGTTCGGGAATTCGTCCGGCAGAGCCCTGGGCGCAGCATGCTGATCGCGGGCGGCGTCGGCTTGATCCTCGGCGCTATTTTGCGACGCAGGTAAGAGAGTGGCCCTTTATCCATGAACGCCAAGGCGGAAAATAAAAGCACCGCACCCGTGCGCGAATCGTTTACGGAACTATTGGGACAGCTCGCCAGCAGCTCTGCCGCGAAAGTGCACGACGAAATCGAGCTTTTGATCCAAGGGATTCGAGAAAAGGCGCGGGCTGTTCGCGGCGCGGTATTCACGATCGCGATAGGCGCGGCCATCGGTTGGGCCGCCTGCATGTCTCTTTGCGCCGCGATGATCATCGGACTATCTGCTTATATGGCCCCCGTCATCGCAGCGCTTATCGTCGGATCGGCGCTTGCTTTAGTCGCTGTCGTCATTGGCTTCATCGGCTACAGGCAATTGAAGAAAACGATCCATAAGACATAGCAGCCCATGCAACAGCGTAAAGGAGGCCCGGGAATGGCTAAAAAAGAGCATCCAAATAACGATAAGGAAGCCGATGTCGAACGGAGCAGCCACGATATACGTCAGGATATCGTCAAAGGAGAAGAGCGCATTTCCCAGACAGTCGAGCAAATCGGCGAGCGCATCAAGGAGAAACTGGATTGGCGCGAATATGTGAAGGACTCTCCGTATGTGGCGCTGGGAGCGGCCGTCGGCCTTGGCTATCTTGCCTCCGTGATATTCAAAAAACGCACCACTCCCATGGAACGCTTCATGGGTTCCATGGATAAACAAGTTCGTCACTCCCTCGGCGGCCTGCTTGCGGGAGCGGCCGGCCCCGGCCTGATCAAGGTGACCCTGATAGGGATCGCCACCAAGGCCGCCATGGGCTGGATAAAGAGTGCCGCGGCGCCAAGCGTGGCAAGCGATGGTGCCGGGTCGAAACCGCGGACGGAAGGCGAGCGGCTCGCGCGTGAAGCAGTTAAATAGCAATTAAAATCGAGAAGCACCGTTTGCTTGTGCTCAGGAGGAGAACATGGACGGCGAAACCAACAAAACCAAGAGCCCCAAAGGCAAGGCGGATCAGGCCGAAAGCGATGTTTACGACAAAGCATCCCAGACGGTAAGCGAAACGTATGAGAAGGCTAAAAATTACAGCAACGAAAATCCGGGCAAGACGATTCTGATTGCGTTAGGGATAGGCGTCGGCCTGGGTCTTCTCTTGGGCGCAATTTCCCGCAAATCGCGCACCGGCCGGATCGCCCGACCCGTGGTCAACGCACTCTCCGACATTGCGCTGGAGATTTTTCGTTAAATCGTTCCGAAAGAAGATCGATCTTGGCCTTTCAAATTGAATCCACTCAAAAGGAGTTTAAAATCATGAAAAAGAAAAAATGTTGGGCAGCTTTTTTGACAATTCTGGTTTTCACAGTGCTTTCGAGCAATGCAATGGCGCTTGTTATACCCTTCAACTTGAATGATTTTAATGCCGACGGCTTCGTCCTTTCTAATTCAGCGGGGACTAAAGCCGGAATTTTAGGAAAGGGCTCTTTAAGCAATGATCCTTTGGCGGGCGCTCCCGGAATTGCAATTACCGAAAATGCGTTGTCTTTGAGTTTTGATTATCTCTTTATCGAGCCACGCAAGCAGGATGTGGCGTTTTCCGCCTCGTTGTATGATGGGGTGTCCGGGGAAATACTCGATGATTTTGCCATCCAGCACAGTTCATCGGGCAATGTCAGCTTCGATCTTTCCGGCAGATATGCGTCGACGACAATGTTAGGCCTGAATTTTTCTGTCGATGCCTTGAGCGGTTCCAAAAATTGGGCCTTGGCCATTATCAAGAATCCGCGCCTGACAACATCCGACACGGCCCCAGCCCCGGCCCCGGTTCCGGAGCCAGCCACAATGCTGTTGATGGGGGCCGGATTAATGGTTTTGGCGGGTTTTGGCAGGAAGAAAATTCTATCGCTTGCGTAGTGGTCCCTGGGGGCGTTTGCATAGCCTTGTCCAGCTAATTGGTGTTCATCCAGGGAGGAGATATTCTTCGGCAATTATAGCCATTCCAAAACCTTCAATCAGGTTCAAAGCCACGTGTCGAGGCGTAGCCGACAGGCGAAGACTGAAGGCGGGGCAAGGTGGACAACCGAAGGCATGCATAGGCCCAACGCTGGATTTGGGCCTGAGGAGAGGTGTTGGAATGACTTCTAGAAGCTTAGCCCCAAAAAAAGAGGGAGCGGTGGTGAGGACCGAGACCGTGTCATATATGACCAGCGGTGAAATATGACCCTTTTTATTCGGCTGTGAATGGCCTTCCTGTCTGGGCATGTTGCCTGATTATTGCTAAAAATCAGAATGATGGCAGAGATCATGCTGTCGTTCGAAACCTGGCACAAAAATTGATCTTATAGCGATCCTAGAGATGAAAACGTCGCGACTCTGGGTACGAATATTCCTGTCGGGGCCCTCGCCGGGGCCTTCCGAGTCCCCCTCGATTTGAAAGTATAAAGAGAGATTTGAAGAGATAAAGAGAGGCAACGATACCATGGAAAGAAAAGTGCATTTTTTAGCTTTAACCATAACCGTGGCCGCTGTGATTTTATTCAACGTCAGTTTGTACTCGTCCATGAAGGAGGACCGCATCGAATCATTCACGAAGCAGTCTTGTATGTTCAAATCCTATCTCCAGGGCGAGGACCTTAAAATCCAGTTAAAGGATGGCGTTTCTCCACGGATGGGAAGGTTGCTGAAAAATCCAATAAACGGAAGGCAAGTGGCTCCGGAACTGGGCTTTTGACCAAAGAAGGGGCCATCGCTTTGCGCGACAACGCCGCCAGCGCGGTTCAAAAGGAGCTGACGGCAGACTGAAGTCGATAAGCATACGGGCGTACATCTAATTTGAAAGGAGAGCGAGCGATGCCAATCGGAACAATATTACTGATACTTCTGATACTGGCGCTGGTGGGGATAATCCCAATCTGGCCGCACAGCCGGTCGTGGGGGTATGGACCCTCCGGCGGGCTTGGGTTTGTGGTGATTATCCTCGTGATCCTGGTCTTATTGGGCAAGATTTAGAAGGAGGCAAGGTGACATGCAACTTAATATATCGCCACAACCCATAGTGGCCCTGATTGCGGGTATATTGATTCTCGTGGCCCCGAGACTACTGAATTATATCGTTGCCGTCTATCTGATCATATTTGGCATTCTCGGACTGATCCGATGATTGGCGCGTTAGTCCACTATCCTCCCTGAATCGAAGAAGACGACTTCGTAAAGCGTCTGCGAACCGATCCTCTTGCAAAAGCATTCGCCCGGAATCATTTGCGAATTTCAAAACGATATCGAGAAGAAAATAACATCGGAGAAATCTCGGTTCATCCCGAGATAGAAAGGAGGCCAACATGCTGTGGACCATAGGTGTCATTCTTATAATTTTGTGGGCCCTGGGATTGTTCAGCGGCTACACCATGGGGGGTGTCATTCACGCCCTGCTGGTCATCGCCCTTATCGTGGTGGTGGTTCAGGTTCTTCAGGGTCGAAGACGCTCGTAACCATTTGAACCCTTTGAACCCTTGCCGGATAAGGCAAGGGCTTTACCAAAAGGAGTAATTGCCATGAAGAAGAAAAGCAGGTTCATCGGTTATTTTGTCGTTTTTATTCTCATCGCCGCTTTCGTTGCCTGCGCCTCGACCTCCCAACAATCGGGCCCGGGCGAATACGTGGACGATTCGGTCATCACGACGAAGGTGAAGTCCGCGCTCGCCGGCGATGAATTTCTAAAGTCGTTCGAGATCGGTGTGGAAACCTACAAGGGCGTCGTTCAATTGAGCGGCTTCGTCGATTCCCAAAAGGCCGTGGACCAAGCGGGAGCAACCGCCAAAACCGTCGGTGGGGTCAAATCGGTCAAGAATAATCTGATCGTGAAGAAATAGGTGCCGGGGATTCGTCCCTGAATGGCGCCTGACGGCCGCCTTGGCGAACCGTGAGACCACCTCGCCCTTCTTTCTCTCCAGTTTTGGTGGAGGGCGGGATGGGCGAGTGGTCTGGAAGCGAAGGCTCCACAATCGGTCCCGGAACTTTCTGGGAAATCTAAAAAATACCAAGCGTCATTCGAATCAAGCAGAAAAGGTTGACGAGAGGCAAAAGGCCTCGACTACAAGGAGGTAGTCATGACCAGCAAACGGACAGCGCTCGACGAGAACTTGGACCCGGAACCGATAGAAGATAGCCCCGCAATTGCCCCGTTTGACACCCAAGCGGAAAAAACCATGGCCGAGAAGAAAATCGAATTTTACAAAGCGGTCCAGGCCATGCGCAGGGAAAGCAGAACGAAGTGAAAAAACGCGAGTACGATCCATCGCCGTCGAAGCACGGGAAGAGCCGCTGAGAGGTGCCGTATAAGGCAAGGCCGGACCGCCCGAATGGCGCATGGAAGGTCGAGGTGCGGCTTTTAGACAGCTTGTTAGCTGTAACCGTTAGGCGCATTGCACAGCGCATTGCATAATATCGAACGAGGCACAAATCGTGAGTGTGAACGGCAAGAGGATGCATCGGTCGCTGGTCTATTTGAAGGCGCGCCTGCGCGGAAGCGATCCGGCATGCCAGGATGCCGAGGACGAACAACCGTTGCGATCGGAACTCTTCAGTGCCGATCAGATGCAGCGGCATGGTAAAATCCTCGCGGGCACGCACCAGTTGAAACCCGGGCGTCCCCGGGATCGACTGCTATCGCGCCTGGCCGAAAATGAGGCCGTCCTGACCGGCGCCCGCGACCTGCTGACCGAGGCGGTCAAGGCCAACCGCCGGATCGCACCGGCCGGCGAATGGCTGCTCGACAATTTCTATTTGATCGAAGAACAGATTCGGACGGCCAAGCGCCATCTGCCCAAGGGGTTCAGCCGGGAGCTGCCGCGCTTGTTGAACGGCCCATTGGCCGGGTTTCCGCGCGTCTACGACATCGCTCTGGAGATCATCTCCCACGGCGATGGGCGCGCGGACCCGGAAAGCCTCAGCAGTTTCGTGGCCGCCTATCAGACGGTGACGATCCTGAAGATCGGCGAATTGTGGGCCATCCCCATCATGTTGCGCCTGGCCCTGATCGAGAATATACGGCGGGTTACCGCCCGCATCGCCGCCGACAGGATCGAGCGCAACCGCGCGGACCATTGGGCCGACCAGATGACGGAAGTCGCCGAGAAGGACCCCAAGAGCCTGATTCTCTCGGTGGCCGACATGGCCCGCTCGAACCCGCCGATGGCGAGCGCGTTCGTGGCCGAACTCGCGCGCCGCTTGCAGGGCCAGGGTCCGGCCCTGGCATTGCCGTTGAACTGGATCGAACAGCGCCTGGCCGAGTCCGGCCTGACCATCGAACAGTCGGTACGCGCGGAGAATCAACAACAGGCCGCGGACCAGGTGTCGATGAGCAACTGTATCGGCAGCCTGCGTTTCCTGACCGCCATGGACTGGCGCGAGTTCGTCGAGACGATGAGCGTGGTCGAGCAGACCCTGGGCGAGGACCCTGGCGATGTCTACGGCAAGATGGATTTCGCCACCCGGGATCGCTACCGGCATGTCGTGGAGAAGATCGCCAAGCGCAGCCCTCGCTCCGAGAACGAGGTGGCGCGCCAGGCGATCCAATTGGCGCATGCGTGCGCGGTGGAGAAGGGCGGCGACGACCGTGCGGCGCACGTCGGCTTCTACCTCATCGATAAGGGCTTGGAAAGTCTCGAACGGACGGTCGCGGTGCGCGTATCACCGGCCGAGGCGATCCGCAAAGCCGCCCGCCGGATGCCGTTGCTGCTCTATAGCGGCACCATCCTGCTGCTGGCGGCGGTTATCGCGGCAAGCTTGGCGGCCCAGGCGTATGCCGACGGATTGCAGGGCTGGGCGCTCGGTTTGTTCGGATTGCTTTTGCTGCTGTGCGCCAGTCATCTGGCGGTGGCCCTGGTGAACTGGCTGGCGACATCGCTGGCCACGCCGCGCCCGCTGCCGCGCATGGACTTCTCCCAGGGGATTCCTTCTGAATTGCGCACGCTGGTGGTGGTCCCGACCATGCTGACGAGCCCTCAAAACATCGAGGAGCTGATCGAGGCGCTGGAAGTGCGCTTTCTGGCCAATCGGGACGAGCACCTGCATTTCGGTCTGCTGACCGATTTTCGCGACGCCGGAGAAGAATCGCTGCCCGAGGACGAACCGCTGTTGCGCCTGGCCCGGCAACGCATCGAAGCGCTCAACGACAAGTACCCCAATGCGGAAGGCGCCACCTTCTTCCTGTTTCATCGTCCACGCCGCTGGAATCCGCGCGACCGCATCTGGATGGGCTACGAGCGCAAGCGCGGCAAGCTCGCGGATTTGAATTGGCTGCTGCGCGGCGGCGCGCACGGCACGCCGGGGGATCGCTTCGCCCTGGTCGTCGGTGAAACCCGGGCCTTGGCCAATATCAAGTATGTGATCACCCTGGACACCGATACGCAACTGGCCCGCGATTCGGCCTGGCAGTTCGTGGGCGCCATGGCGCACCCGCTCAATCGCGCGCGCTACGACGAAGGCCGGCAGCGCGTCGTCGCCGGGTACGGCATACTTCAGCCGCGGGTGGCGGTGAGCCTCTCCGGCCTGAACCAGTCACGCTATGCGCATATGTGCGCCAGCGAACCGGGCATCGATCCCTATACGCGAGCGGTTTCCGATGTGTACCAGGACCTGTTCGGCGAAGGCTCGTTCATCGGCAAGGGCATCTATGAGGTGGACGCCTTCGAACGAGCCCTGGCCGGGCGTTTGCCCGACAACCGGATTCTCAGCCACGATCTTCTGGAAGGGTGCTACGCCCGGGCCGGGCTTTTGAGCGACGTGCAGTTGTACGAGGAGTACCCGTCGCGCTACAGCGCGGATGTGAACCGCCGGCATCGTTGGATTCGCGGCGACTGGCAGATCGCCCGCTGGCTGTTGCCGGATATTCCCATGCCCAATGCGCGCCGGCAGAAGAATCCGCTCTCGCTGCTCTCCCGCTGGAAGATCTTCGACAACCTGCGGCGCAGCCTGATGGCCGCGGCCTTGAGCTTGCTGCTGCTGCTGGGTTGGGCCGTGTTGCCCTCATCCGGGTTCTGGACATTGGCAGCGATCGGCATCGTCCTGCTGCCGTCCTTGTTCGCCTCGGCCCTGAATGTACTTCAAAAGCAAGACGATGTGACCCTGGGCCAGCACCTGGCGGCCGAGGCGCGTTCGGTCCGCCGCCATTTCGTGCAGGCGGCCTTCACGCTCGTCTGCCTGCCCTACGAAGCGTTTTTCAGTCTGGATGCGGTGGCGCGCACCGTCTGGCGGGTGTCGATCACGCAGAAGCGACTGCTCCAATGGGATCTGGCGAGCGACGCGGATCGGCGCAGCCGCACGGATCTCGCTTTTTCCTGGCGTACCATGTGGTTTGCCGCCTTCCTGGCCATGGCCGCAGGGGTTTATCTGGCAGTGGCCAGACCGGCCGCGCTCGGCGTGGCCGCGCCCCTGCTGAGCCTCTGGTTTTTGTCGCCCGCCATCGCCTGGTGGATCAGCCAGCCGCTATCGCGCCGCCGGGAAAAGCTGACCCCGGATCAGACCCTCTTTCTGCGCAAGCTGGCGCGCAAAACCTGGGCCTTCTTCGAGACCTTCGTCGGTCCGGACGATCATTGGCTGCCGCCGGACAACTATCAGGAGCATCCCGTGGCCGTGGTCGCCCATCGCACCTCGCCGACCAACATGGGCCTGGCGCTGCTGGCCAATTTGTCGGCCTACGATTTCGGCTATGTTTCGGCCGGACGACTCCTCGAACGCACGGCCAATGCCATCCGCACCATGGAAACCCTGGGACGCCACCGGGGCCACTTTTACAACTGGTACGACACCCAATCCCTGCAACCCCTGTCGCCCCAGTACATTTCATCGGTGGACAGCGGGAACCTGGCGGGCCACCTGCTGACCTTGCGGCCGGCGCTGCTGGCCCTGGCCGATGACCAGATCCTGGCAGCGCGGTTGTTCGAGGGCTTGAGCGACACCTTCGAAATCCTATTTGACGCGGCCGACGCGGCCGGCGCCGCTCAGCCGGCCCATGCACCGGCCCAACTGGCGCCGCTTGAGCAGGCGCTGGCCGCCGCAACCCAGGCGCGACCCACCACGCTCATGGCGGCACGGCAGTGCCTGGATCGGTTGGTGGCCTTCGCCGCGGAGTGGGTCGCCGCCATCGACGGATTCGATACGGACCCCGACAGCCCCTTGCGCTGGTGGTCCCGGGCCTTGGCCGGGCAATGTCGCGAGGCCCTCGATGAGCTCGTGTCCCTGGCGCCGTGGACCGATCTCTTCTCTTGCGCCGACAGCCTCGACGTGTTTCCCGAACTGGACCGCATCCCGACCCTGCGCGAACTGGCGGAACTGGACACGCATCTGCTACCGGCCATCGCGCGGGAAGGAAGCACCGGCGCTCCCTCGCAGCGCAGCGCCCGGCTGGATGACCTTCGAGGCCCCATCGCGGCGGCCAGTCAACTGGCGCGCACCCGGCTGGCGGCCATCAAGGGGCTGGCCTTGCAATGCGACGCCATGGCCCGCATGGAGCATGACTTCCTGTACGACGAGAAGCGTCATCTGCTGGCCATCGGCTACAATGTCAGCGAGCACCGGCGCGACGCGAGCTACTACGACCTGCTGGCTTCGGAAGCGCGGTTCGCCACCTTCGTAGCCATTGCCCAGGGACAACTGCCCCAGGAGAGCTGGTTCGCCCTGGGGCGTCTGCTCACCATCGCCGGCAGCGAGCCGATCCTGCTCTCCTGGAGCGGTTCGATGTTCGAATATCTGATGCCGCTGCTGGTGATGCCGGCCTACGAACGGACGCTGCTCGACCAGACCTGTCAGGCGGCCGTGGCCCGGCAGATCGCCTATGGGGAAAAGCGCGCCGTGCCGTGGGGCATTTCGGAATGCGGGTACAATGCCATCGATGCGCACCGCAACTACCAATACCGCGCCTTTGGCGTACCCGGCCTGGGGCTCAAGCGCGGGCTGGCCGAGGACCTGGTGATCGCGCCCTATGCCACGGCCCTGGCGCTGATGGTGGCCCCCGAGCAGGCCTGCCGGAACCTCGAGCGCCTGGCGGCCGAAGGCTTCGAAACCCGCTACGGCTTCTACGAGGCCATCGACTACACGCCGTCGCGTCTGCCGCCCGGCCAGGCGCATGCCGTGGTGCGCTCGTTCATGGCCCATCACCAGGGCATGAGTCTGCTCTCTCTGGCCCATCTGCTCCTGAGCCGCCCGATGCAGCAGCGCTTCGAGTCGGTGCCCGCGTTCCAGGCCACCCTGCTGTTGCTCCAGGAGCGCATTCCCAAGGCCACCGCCTTCTATGCGCACACCACCGAGCTGGCCGAGCACCAGATGGCGTCCAGCGCACCGGAGATGCCCATCCGCGTGTTTACGACTCCCGATACGCCCAACCCGGAAGTGCAGTTGCTCTCCAACGGCCGCTACCACGTGATGGTGACCAATGCCGGCGGTGGGTACAGCCGCTGGAAGGACCTGGCCGTCACCCGTTGGCGCGAAGACCGCACCCGGGACCCCTGGGGCACGTTCTGCTTCATCCGCGACGTGACCAGCCGGGAGTTCTGGTCCACCGCCTGTCAGCCGACGCTCCAGCGCGCGAAGCCGTTCGAGGCGATCTTCTCCGAAGGGCGCGCCGAATTCAGATCCCGGGACCACGGATATGATACCCATACCGAGATCGCCGTCTCGCTGGAAGATGATATCGAACTGCGCCGGGTGCGCATCACCAACCGCGGCCGGACGCGCCGGGCCATAGACGTGACCAGCTACGCGGAAGTGGTGCTGGCGCCGCCGGCCCCGGACGCCCTGCATCCGGCCTTCAGCAACTTGTTTGTGCGTACCGAAATCCTGCGCGATCAGCGCGCCATCCTGTGCACGCGCCGGCCCCGCTCCCAGGCCGAGGCGGCGCCCTGGATGCTGCACCTGATGGCCGTGCATGGCGGCGAGGTGGGCGAGGTCTCCTATGAAACCGATCGCAAGCGCTTCATCGGCCGGGGTAACACCATCGCCGATCCGCAGGCCCTGCGCGGGGGCGACGGCTTTGCCACCGGGGCGCTCTCGGGCAGCGAAGGATCCGTGCTCGATCCCGTGGTCGCCATCCAGCACCGCATCACGCTGGCGCCCGAAGAATCGGCGACGATCAACATCGTCTCGGGCATGGCCGAAACCCGCGAGGAGGCCCTGCGCCTGGTGGAAAAATACCAGGACCGGCGTCTAGCGGATCGCGTCTTCGATCTGGCCTGGACCCATGGCCAGGTGCTGCTGCGCCAGCTCAATGCCACGGAAGCCGATGCGCAACTCTACGGGCGCCTGGCCGGTGCCGTCATCTACGCCAATGCGTCGCTGCGCGCCGACCCGGGCGTGCTGATCAAGAACCGCCGCGGGCAATCCGGTCTGTGGGGGCATGCCATCTCCGGCGATCTGCCGATTGTGCTGCTGCGCATCGAAGATCCGGCCAATATCGGCCTGGTGCGCCAACTGGTGCAGGCCCACGCCTACTGGCGCCTCAAGGGACTGGCGGTGGATCTGGTGATCTGGAACGAAGATCGCGCCGGTTACCGCCAACTGCTCCACGACCAGATCATGGGGCTGGTTGCCGCGGGCATCGAAACCAACGTGACCGATCGGCCCGGGGGTATTTTTGTAAGACCGGCCGACCAGATCGCCGAGGAAGATCGTATCCTGATCCAGACCGTGGCCCGTGCCATCATTACCGACAACCGCGGTTCCCTGGCCGATCAGCTCAACCGGCGCACGTTGACGGAAGCCGTGGTGCCGCTGCTGGCCCCCACCCGCACCCACCGCTCCGAACCGCTGACCGAGGCCGCCATGCCGCGTCCCGATCTGACCTTTTTCAACGGACTGGGCGGATTCACCCCGGATGGCCGGGAGTATGTGGTGACCACGGCCCACGGGCAGGAGACCCCGGCGCCCTGGGTCAATGTGCTGGCCAACCCGCACTTCGGCAGCGTCGTCTCTGAAAGCGGTCAGGCCTACACCTGGAGCGAGAATGCCCACGAGTTCCGCCTCACCCCCTGGGAAAACGATCCGCTGACCGATGCCGGCGGCGAGGCGTTGTACCTGCGGGATGAAGAGCGCGGCCACTTCTGGTCCCCGACCCCACTGCCCTGCCGCGGGGCGACGCCCTATGTCACCCGGCACGGCTTTGGCTACAGCGTTTTCGAGCACACCGAGCGCGGCATCCACTCGGAGCTGTGGGTCTACGTGGCCCTGGACGCGGCCGTCAAGTTCATGGTGCTCAAGGTGCGCAACCTGTCGGGCCGATCCCGTCGGATCTCGGCGACCGGATACGCGGAGTGGGTGCTGGGCGACCTGCGGCCCAAATCGGCCATGCACGTGATCACCGAAACAGACCCCAACAGCGGCGCCCTGTTCGCGCGTAACCCCTACAACACGGAGTTTCGCGGCCGGGTGGCGTTCTTCGACGTGGACGATACGACCCGCACCGTGACCGGCAGCCGCACCGAATTTTTGGGACGCAATGGCACCCTGCGCACGCCGGCGGCCATGCGGCGCACGCGCCTTTCGGGCAAGCTGGGGGCCGGCCTGGACCCCTGCGCCGCGATCCAGGTGACCTTCAATCTGGCGGACGGGCAGGAACGCGAGGTAGTCTTCAGGCTCGGCGTCGGGCGCGATGCCGATGATGCCGGGAATCTGGTCCATCGCTTTCGGGGCTCGTCCGCCGCGCGGGAAGCGTTGGAAGCGGTATGGCAACACTGGCGGCACACGCTCGGTGCGCTGCAAGTGGAAACACCCGATCCGGCCCTCAACCTGCTGGCCAACGGCTGGCTGTTATACCAGACCCTGGCGTGCCGCCTCTGGGCGCGCAGCGCCACCTACCAATCGGGGGGCGCCTTCGGATTCCGCGACCAGTTGCAGGATTCGATGGCGCTCCTCCTCTCCAGACCCCATCTGCTGCGCGAGCACTTGCTGCTCTGCGCAGCCCATCAATTCGTGGACGGCGATGTGCAACACTGGTGGCATCCGCCCATTGGCCGGGGGGTGCGCACGCGCTGTTCAGACGATTACCTCTGGCTGCCGCTGGCGACGTGCCGCTATGTTTTGGCCACCGGCGATACCGGCGTGTTGGATGCGTCCATCCCCTTTATCCAGGGCCGCCCGGTCAATGCAGATGAAGACTCGTATTACGATCTGCCCGGGCGCGCCGACGAGACGGCCAGCCTCTACGAACACTGCGTGCGCGCCATCGCCAACGGCCTTAAATTCGGGGAGCACGGCCTGCCGCTGATGGGCACCGGAGACTGGAACGACGGCATGAACCTGGTGGGCGAACACGGCAAGGGCGAAAGCGTGTGGCTGGGATTCTTCCTCTATGACGTGCTCCTGCGCTTTGTGCCGGTGGCCCGCCTGCGCGGGGACTTGACCTTCGCCGCGCGGTGCCAAACGGAGGCGGAACAACTGGGCCGCAATTTGGAGCAGCACGGCTGGGATGGCGGGTGGTACCGCCGCGCCTATTTCGACGACGGCACGCCGCTGGGGTCGTCCGACAACCCCGAATGCCAAATCGACTCGATTTCGCAAAGTTGGTCCGTGCTTTCGGGGGCCGGCGATCCGGGGCGCACGCGGATAGCCATGGATGCGCTGGACGAGCGCCTGGTGCGCCGGGAGCACGGGCTGATCCAACTGCTGGACCCGCCCTTCGACACCTCGGCGCTGAATCCCGGCTATATCAAAGGCTACGTCCCGGGCGTCCGGGAAAACGGCGGGCAGTACACCCACGCGGCCATCTGGGCCGCCATGGCCTTCGCGCGCCTGGGGGATCACCGGCGCGCGTGGGAGCTCTTTACCATGATCAACCCGATCAACCACACCCGCACGGCCGGGGAGGCCGCCACCTACAAAGTGGAACCCTACGTCATGGCCGCCGACGTTTACGCCGTGGCGCCGCATACCGGCCGCGGCGGCTGGACCTGGTACACGGGCTCGGCCGCCTGGATGTACCGGCTGATCGTGGAATCGTTGCTGGGGCTCGAGCTGGAAGTGGATAAACTGCGCATCAGGCCCTGCCTGCCCGCGGATTGGAAAGGGTTCACGATGCACTACCGCTATCGCGAGACGATCTATCACATCGTGGTGGTGCAAATGCCTGCCCGCGGTGGCGAGATGGCCGTGAGCGTGGATGGCATCGCGCAACCCGACAGGACCATCCCCTTGGTGGACGATCATAAGGAGCATCGGGTCCAGGTGCGGATACCGCTTGCAGGTAACTTCAAGCCGCCGCTTCCGCCGATCCCCGAAAAGCATGCGGATAGGGTTGAAATTTAATTGAAGAAGCGTTTGCCGGGACGGTTGCGAACGACCGATGCATATTTATGGTTATTGAAGTCGCTCAGTGCGCTAACAGCCCGCCGATGGTCAGCGCGGTTTCGGATGATAGGTGTCGACGTTGGATGGTCCTTGCTGATGCCGAGTGATTGACGGAAAAAGCATTTCGCCAACCGTTCATGAAAATGGCAGGGAAGTTTGGGTTTATTGCGCAATGCAAAATAAACCGGGAGGTCGACACAATGAAAACCATACTGAAGGCAATCCTATTGGTATTTTTCGCCATGGCTTCGCAAGAAGTTTGGGCCGACCGGAATTTTGCGCCGGTGGCCATCCATCTGGCCTCCAATACCGGCGATCCCGATGTCTATTATGTCCACGACCGTCGAAGAATCGTTCGGGTCCATGACACCATCCTGGCCCTGGCACCGACCGGTGCGCGCGATCAAATCTATCGATCGACGGATAACGGCGCCAATTGGACCCAACTGGGAAACAATCCATTGAATACCTATTCCAGTTTCCTGCTGTCGGTCGGTAATGAAACGGTTTTTCATTTCTTCCGAAACGGGGATAAGGTCTACATGGTGAAGTTCCGGTATGACGCGCCGCCCCCGCCGCCGATGGTCATATATACGGATGCCAATCTCGCCTATACGAGTCATGGCGTGTACGGGAGGGTGGCGGGGACGGTCGACCGGGACGGGGTTCTCTTCGTGGCCGTTCACGGGAATGCCACGGGTGTCGATGCGTCGAACCCTGATTCCATCTATCTGATCGAAAGCGAAGACAATGGCGCGACCTGGACCCGTTCGGGTGAGGCACGTGTCATCCGCCAAGGGAACGCCGATCGCTCCTGGGGATTCATGCATCTGGATGTCTCCGGGGATAACGAATTGCTCTGCGTCTATGCGGCCTGGAACGGTGAGGCCCTTGAAGTGGCCAGCTCTTCCGATCGCGGCCGTTCATGGAAGACAACCCAACTGGCGTCGGGCGGCATCTACAAACCGGCGGTCTTGCCGGTCAACGATCGGGAGATTTATGTTTTCGCCCAAAGCCGGGCATCCGACCACGCATCCAATCCGATCAAGGGGCTTGTTTTCAACAAGTCGGAAGACTCCGGTGCAACATGGAGCGGATGGCAAACGATCGATGGGAGCGCACCGGCCGGCGATGACGATCCGTCGCCCGGACTTGGATCGGACGGGGCGATTTATGTCGCCTATGGAAGCTGGGCACGGTCCGATTCGATCGATACCCAAAACGGCGAAGCACTGCGCCAGCGTTTGGCCGTGTCCGATGATGGCGGTAAAACCTGGCGTGTTCCGGCGGTCAGCAGCACCCCAGCCCCATCGGCGCCTAAAAACCTTAGAATCGTACCCGGCCCCTAAGGCCCAATCCATCATCCCTGGTGACCGTCGATGATCGGCCCGGCTTCCGCTAAACCCATCGGGCCGCGGGCCTATGTTCCCAGAAATTTTTGCTTCATGGCCATGATGCGCACCACCGACGCCTCGCTCTGTGCCCATAAGGCTTCGGTGGCATCCATTTTTTCGAGAATCGCCTGGTGGGCCTCCGCGATCTTGGGGCTCGCATGGCAAATCAGCATCACGTCCACCGCGGCCGTTAGACATTGGCTGACGATGGTGGCCAGATCGTAGTGTTTGGCGATGGCGCCCATGTCCAGGTCGTCGGTGAGCACCAGGCCTTCAAAACCCAATTGATTGCGCAGCAAATCATGGGCAATGGCCGGCGACAGGCTGGCGGGCCAGGTGGGGTCCAGGCGCGGATAGCGGATGTGGGAGAGCATGATGCCGCCCACCTCGGCATCGGCGGCGGCTTGGAAAGGCACTAGATCGCTGTCGATCAGAATCTCCGGCGCGATGTCCAGCTCGGGCAGATCCTCATGGGAGTCGAGCACGGTGCGCCCGATACCGGGAAAGTGCTTGCCCACGGCGATGATCCCGTTGGCTTGCAGATGATCGATGACCGTGACGCCCATGAGGGCGACTTGCTGCGGATCGCCCGCGAAAACCCGCTTGGCCATGACGCTGGGAATGGATTCCGGCGCAACGTCCAGCACCGGGGCCATGTTCATGTTGACGCCGATGCTGTTCAATTCCCTGGCCGTGATCTGGGCGAAGGCGATGGCGTCTTCCACGCAGGTCATGGACGGATTGCCGGCAAACTGGGTAAACGGCGGTTTGAGGCGCGCCACCACGCCCCCCTCTTGATCGATGGCGATGAACAGCGGCGGCTGCCCGCTTCGGGTGGCATAGGCCTGGGCTTGCCCGCAAAGGTCCCGAATCTGCTCCAGCGAAACAATATTGCGCGAGAAGAGAATCAGGCCTCCCACCTGAAGCGTATCGATGGCATAGCGCATTTCATCACTGAACTCGGTGCCGTCGAAACCGATCATCATCCGCTGTCCAGCCAACTGTCCTTCGGATAACCTGTCCTGCATGGCGGGCATATCTGGTTCCCTTTCGTTGTGATCGTCCGTGCGCGATTCCACCATGTCATTGTCCTTGGCGGTGCAGTTGATATTTACGCACCGCCGCACTGTGCTCTCGATAGGTTCTGGAAAACGTATGGGTGCCGTCTTGTTTGGAAACGAAGTACAGAAAGTCGCTTTGCACCGGAAACAAGGCCGCTTCGATGGCCGCCCGGCCCGGATTGGCGATCGGACCGGGCGGGAGCCCGGTGATCAAGTAGGTATTGTAGGGAGAGGGGGTGATCAGATGGTTGCGGGTGAGGTTGCCGTCGAAATCCTTGATCCCGTAGATCACCGTGGGATCGCTTTCCAGGCGCATCTTTTTCTTGAGGCGGTTGTGGAACACCGAAGAGATGAGCGGCCGTTCCCGGGGATCGGCGGTCTCTTTTTCGATGATCGATGCCAGTGTCACCACCTGGTGCACCGTCATGTTGAGTCGTTCAGCTCGTTGGCGCCAGGCTTGGGAAAGCTGGGCATTGAAGTGCCCCACCATCGTTTCGATGATCCTCCGGGGGGTCACGCCTTTGGGAAAGTAATAGGTGTCGGGGAACAGGTATCCTTCCAGGCTTGCGACGCGGTGGCCCAGGCCGGCTGCCAGACTCGGATCGTTGACCAGGGATAGGAAAGCGGCGGCATCGGCCAACTCCAGACGGGCGATTTCCGCGGCGATCTGGGCGTGGTTGAATCCTTCGGGAACCGTGAGGCGGTGCAGCAGTACTTTGTTGCGGACCAAAGCGTCGAGGACCTGAAGGGGCGTCATGGTGCTCGCCAGGGCGTATTCGCCGGCCTTGAGCAGTTTGTCTTCGCCCCGAAGATGGGCCAGAAGACGGAAGCGCAGTCTGCTGGAGATAATGCCGTGGCGGCTCAATTCGTCCGCCACTCGATTCAAGCTTTGGCCCGATACAACCGAGATGACGACGGGAGTATCCTCCGAACCCGCCGACCGACGGGCAAAATTTTGAAGATCGATCCACATGCCGGCGGCGCCGGCGATCAGAATGACCAGCAGTATCAGTGTGACGCGTCGCGCTGCTTTCAATCGAAGTCGGTTCCTTTGCGGCGGTTGCGCAGTGGGACGGAAGTATAAGTGCTTTCAACATAAGCGATTGTTTCCATTCTTGTCAATCTATTGCCTATCCTCGCAAAAGATCCTATCATGATAAAAAACGGTCCGATAGACGCCATGGACCGATCCGCGGGGATGCTATGAGCCGACCGATGCTAAAGTCGTTTTGCATAAAGCGGGAGTGGTGCAAAGGGTGCGGTATCTGCGTGGCCTTTTGTCCCACCGAGGTGTTGGCGCTGGATGCCCAGGGTAAGGCCACGGCCGTGCGCCTGGAGGCATGCATCGCCTGCGAACAATGCGCGCTGCGCTGCCCCGATCTGGCGATTACGATGCAGATCGCCGAAAGGGAAGACTAACCGAGGGCCTATGCCATCCAACGAACCTGAACTTGTCCGTTTCATCCAGGGCAACGAGGCGTGCGTCGAAGGCGCGCTTTATGCGGGCTTGGAGTTTTTCGCCGGGTATCCCATCACGCCTTCTTCCGAAATCATGGAGCATCTGGCCCGCCGCCTGCCCCGGCGCGGCGGAAAATTCATCCAGATGGAGGACGAAATCGCCTCCATGTGCGCCATCATCGGCGCCTCGCTCACCGGCCGCAAGGTACTGACAGCCACCAGCGGCCCCGGCTTCTCCTTAATGCAGGAGGCGTTGGGGTATGCGGTAATGGCCGAGATCCCTTGCGTGATCGTCAACGTGCAGCGCGGCGGACCGTCCACCGGGCTTCCCACCCAGATCAGCCAGGGCGATGTCAACCAGGCCCGTTGGGGCACCCATGGGGATCATGCCATCATCGCCCTGACGGCCTCCAACCACCAGGATGTCTTCGCCATGACCGTGGAAGCCTTCAACATGGCCGAGAGCTACCGCACGCCGGTGGTGTTGCTCTTCGACGAAGTGGTGGGCCATATGCGCGAGCGCATGGTGCTGCCCCAACCGGGCCGGATTGCCTTGGTGGAACGGCTGCGCACCTCGGTGCCCGAAGGGGTCGATTACCATCCCTACCTGCCCCGGGAAGACGGCCGCCTGCCCATGTCCGACTTCGGCGGCGTGCACCGCTACAACGTCACCGGCCTGTACCACGACATGTGGGGGTTTCCGTCGGACAATCCCAAAGTGGTGCACGGCCTGATCCGGCACTTGGTGGACAAGATCGAAAATAATGTGGACGCCATCGCGCGCTACAAAAGCTACTATCTGGACGATGCCCGCACCGTGCTGGTTTCCTATGGCGCCACGGCGCGCTCGGCGCTGCATGTGGTCGAGAGCCAGCGGCGCAAGGGGCAGAAGTTCGGTCTGTTGGAATTGCAGACCCTGTGGCCCTTTCCATATGACATCGTGGGGGAAGCCTGCGGCCGGGCCAAGCAGGTGCTGGTGGTGGAGATGAATCTGGGCCACATCTGCGCCGAGGTTAAAAAAGCCTTGAACAATCCGCGCAATGTCTTCTTGATCAACCGTATCGATGGGGTCTTCATCTCGCCCACCGACATCCGTCAGGCGCTGCGGCTCATCGATGGCAGGGGGGTATAGGCATGGCGATTGACAAATACTTGCGCGAACGCTTCTTTCCGCACATGTGGTGCGCCGGCTGCGGTCACGGCACGGTGCTCAACGCCCTGGTGCGGGCCATCGAGACCATGGGCATGAGCCGCAACGAGATCGTGATGGTCTCGGGCATCGGCTGCTCGTCGCGCATCACCGGCTATGTGGATGTCCATACGCTGCACACCCTGCACGGCCGCGCCCTGGCCTTTGCCACCGGCGTCAAGCTGAGCAAGCCCGAACTGAACGTCATCGTACCCATGGGCGACGGCGACGCGCTGGCCATCGGCGGCAATCACTTCATTCATGCCGCCCGCCGCAACATCGCCATTACGGCCCTGGTGATGAACAACCGCATCTACGGCATGACCGGCGGGCAGTACTCGCCGCTCTCGGGATGCGAGGTTCTGGCAGCCACGGCGCCCTACACGACCATCGACCCGAGCTTCGACGTGGTGGCCCTGTCCGTCGCCGCTGGGGCGACTTTCGTGGCGCGCTGTACCACCTATCATGTCAAGGAGATGATCGACATTTTACGCCAGGCGATTCTGCACGAAGGTTTTTCGGTGGTGGAGATCCTCAGTCCGTGCCCCACCTATTTCGGCCGCTCCAACAAACTGGGCGATGCGGCCGAAATGCTGCGCGGCTTTAAAGAAGATACCGTGCCAGTGGGATCGGCGGCCAAGCAGAAGAATCCGGAGCTGATCGAAAGGGGCATCTTCGTTCAGAAGGAGAAACCGGAATACTGCGCGGCGTACGAGAAGATCATGCAGAAGGCCCGGAGTGCAGCGGGGGAGACGATATGAGCCGAACGCGTCTGGTCTTTTCAGGATCGGGTGGGCAGGGGGTAGTCACCGCGGCCATTCTTCTGGCCGAAGCCGCCGTGCTTCGCGAGAACCTTTTCGCCGTCCAGACCCAATCCTATGGGGCCGCGGCCCGGGGTGGCGCCACACGGGCCGATGTCATTATCTCCGAAAGCAAAATCAACTATCCTATGGTAAACCAGCCCAATATCCTGGTGTGCCTGACTCAGGAGGCCTACAACAAATATGCGCCGATCATTCGTCCCGGCGGTTTGCTGCTGGTCGATACGCATTATGTGAAGATCGAGCGCAAGGTGGAAGCACGCCAGCGCGAACTGCCCATGTTCGATACCGTCATGGAGAAGATCGGACGCGCCGTGGTCTTCAACATCTGCATGCTGGGCACGCTGATTGGTTTGACCGGTCTGGTGAAGCCCGAATCGATCCTGGCGGTGCTTCAAGAGCGCCTGCCCAATGAGCTCATCGAGATCAATCGACAAGCGTTCCAATCGGGATGGGAATTGGCCCAGGCGAGTACCCGATCCCCCCAGTCGCGCTGATTGCGCTTCCAGTCTGCTAAAGAATTCGCTCGGAAGACCGATAATCTTACGAATGAAAAGGGGCGCGTCGAGATGATCCCCACAGAAGGACGCCCCCTTTGGATATTTCGGAGATTATCCCCATGAAACCGATACTTGCAAAAGTCCTCACCATATTCAGCATCTTCTGGTGCATCTTTGCGGCTCAGTCCGTTGCCCTCTTCTATTGCATGCAAAATACGCCCGAGCAGCAAGCAACTCTTGCCACGCAGGCTATCTTGATCTGGTTGGCGATTGGGGGCATTGCCGCGGTCATGTTGTCGGTGCGAACGATCCAAATCGACAATTTTCTCAGGCAATACACAAGAGGCCCAAAAACATCCGATCCACTGTTGCTGGCAACGGCCGAGCTTCTGTCCCGCATCCCAATATTCACGGCTATGGTCTACGCGGTTGCCTGGCTGACGCTTCACATCGTTGTGTTTTTCACCATACGGGCTCAGGGCATCGGCCTGCTGGCGGCGGCCAGCATATGGGGCGGCGGCATCAGCGGTGCCTTGGCGTGCCCCTTGATGGTCTACGGCGCCTTGAGCATGATGATGCAAAGCACCAAAGGTTTTTTTGCCACCGAATTGCATCGCCATGGATTAACACCGGTCCGAAAGCGGGTTACTATCAAGCGTAAGCTGCTGATCGCTTTTGTGCTGTTCGGCTTGGGGGTGGTGATCTGGCTCGGGTGGGCGGCGTTTTACACCGGCTTCGATCAACTGGTCCGGGAGGACAAGAGCGCCAAGGCGGAAAAAATCGAATTGTTGGCCGAAACCTTCCGGTTCGCATTGGGGGATTCGCCAACCTTGGCGCAGTTGACGGATTATATGGCCCAGCGAACCGGTGTCCACGAGAGTCTTTTTCTGGCGGACGTTTCAGGCAAGATCCTTATCGAACCCCGGGATACCACGGCCGGTCTGACGCAACTGGAAGATATTCAAAAAGGGTGGCGCGATATGCTGGCCGCGGGGCGATCCGTCAGCCTGTATCGCAACACCCACGAACAAGTCACTGTTTTTTGCCCGCTGAACAAGCAATACCTCATCGGCGCCGTGATTGGATTGGCGCCACGCTTGGATCGCTTCAAGGCCTTCTGGTTCTGGTTCGCATTCTATTTGGTGGTCGGATTGACGGTGGGATATACGATCGCTTTTACTTTTATTTCCGACGCGTCGAAGATGATCTCCAACACCGCCGAGCGATTGCGGAGTTTGGCCAAGGCCGGCGGCGATTTAACAGTGCGGCTGGAGAAGACCAGCGAGGACGAGGTCGGCGATTTGGTGTCCAGTTTCAACGCCTTCATTCAACACATCCGGGATATGGTCAATCGCATTTCCACAAACTCCGTTTCGCTGGGGCAGGCCTCGGCCAAACTGACCGAACTATCCAAGCAGATGGCGACCAGCGCGGTGAATATGTCGCAGCGGTCCCAATCGGTTGCCTCCGAATCGGATCAGATGAGCGAGACCATGATCTCGGTGGCGGGCTCGATGGAAGAAGCCGCGACGAGTATCAACATTATATCCGCGGCCATCGAAGAAATTACCGCTACTGTGAACGAAATTTCGGGAAATGCCGATCAGGCGCGGAAAATTACGATTCAAGCCGTGTCCCAATCCGCGAACGCCCAACAGATCATGGATCTCCTGGGGCAAGCGGCTCGGGAGATCGGCAAGGTCACGGAAGTAATTACGGAGATCTCCGAACAGACCAATCTGCTGGCGCTCAATGCCACCATCGAGGCGGCGCGCGCCGGTGAATCCGGTAAGGGCTTCGCGGTGGTGGCCAATGAAATCAAAGAACTGGCCCGGCAGACGGCGGATGCCACGGTTCAGATTAAAAAGCGCATCGGGGATATGCAAAAATCGGCTTCGGACTGTATCCATGAGATTAAAAGCATCTCCGGAACCATCAACAATGTCTCCGAAATCGTCGGCACCATTGCCACAGCGGTCGAGCAGCAGTCCGGCGCCACCAAGGAAGTGGCAGGAAGCATCGCCAACGCGCTGACGGGGATCAACGATACCAATACGCAGATTGCCAACGTATCTGCCGTCACCAAGACCATGTCCGCCAATGTCGCCGAGGTCAATCGTTCGGCCGGGCAGATTTCCGACTCCAGCCTTTACTTGGATAAGCAGGCCGAAAGCTTGTTGTCCTTGGCCGATCTTCTAAAGCAAATGGTCCAAGGTTTTAAGACCTGACAGCGGCCAATCGCTCTGGTAGCGAATTCATTCTACGTTTAAGTCGACAGCGTTTTGATCAACTGCCCCATATAGTAGCGCGCATGGCTCATTGGCGCGGCCAGGTGGGCCCGGTGGTTGGCCAGAATGCCGTCCAGGCTGCCGTTGGTCACAATCCAGGGTTCCATCGAGGCTGCCATGCGGCAGTAGGTGATGGCGTGGTGCATCAGCTCCGCGGCGCGCCGATTTTCCAGGGTGACGGCGAAATCGCGCTGGGCCGCTTCCAGGATCGTGGCCATGGCGCTGGCCACGCCCTTGGCGTAGTAGAAGTAGTTGTCGGCCTTGAAGTAGCCCACCTTGGAACCGTCCGGCTCCTTGAGCTTGACCAGATTCTCGTCGCAACTGCCCAGCAGATCTTCGTAGGCCGACAAGAGCGGGATGATATTGTCCGTGCGGATATGGAACGAGGCCTTATCGGCCAGGAGCTTCTTCTTGTAGAGTTCCAGCTCGGCCAGGCTCTCCTTGTACTTGGACTCCGGCGAGGGGAACCAGTAGCTGTCGGCCTTGATCATGAGGAAGTTCATGGCGTTTTCGAGGTTGCGGTCAAAGGCGTCGTTATAACCCGTGCGTGAAATGCGTTCGGCGAGCTGCACCACCGTGCGGCGAGTCACCTCCAATACGCCCAACTGGAACTGGTTCACATTGTCGGTGACATTGATGATGTCGTTGGGCCGCCATCCGTAGAAACGCTGGTTGAGTTCATAATCCAATGGCGCGATCACCGCATCCACGAAGGCCACGCCCAGCGGGCGCTTCTCCTCGGGCTGTGTGGATTTTGGTGCGTGTGTGTCCTCCTGTTTTTTAACCTCGGGGGCCGGTGGGGCGATGGCGATCGGGGCAGCTGTCGCCTGGGCAGCGCTTGCCTGTGCCTTGGGGGGCTCGGCAGGGGCCATGGGCCGGGAATCTTCCGCCGGCGCTTTCGTCAGGGCGTGTGCGTCGGCCGGCCGCTCCACCGTGATATCGGGCACGGGGTTGCTTTCACCTGCGTGCGACGGGCTTGGTGCGGCGCTTCCCGGTGGCGGCGGCGGTGGGGGCAGCGTCGCGGGTACGGCCGGTGCCGGCTCCTGGGCGGGTTTAAGCGCCAGGGCGGCCGGTTCCGTCGCGCTGTCCCTCTGCTTCCAATCCTGCCATTTTCCGAGCTGTTCGATTCCCAGGGAGAGGGCGTACAGAAAAGCGGCGATAATCACGACGGCGAAGATCGCCCGTTTCAAAAAGAAGGCCGTGAAGCCTTTTCTGCCGGGAGATGCGCCATTGTTTTTGGATGGTTCGGCCATGCTTTTGTCTCCAGATCGATGATCGGCGCGGGCTAGGCGAGCCGGCCGATCTTGCTGTCGTTCGCGGGTCTACGCGCCTTGCGCCGGTTCGTCAAGATGTCGGCTGTTTGCGTAGTTTGCGCAGATCGCCCACCCGAATGGTCAGTTGGGTGGTGTCAAAATATTCGATGAGTGGTATCACAAATTTACGTGAAGCTCCAGTCATATCCTTGAATTGCGGTGTGGAGATCTCCTCATGGGTCGAGAGATATTCCACAAGTTTACGCTTCAGATCCGCAAGATGCCGCTGATGGCAGTAATACTCCTCGCGGATCTTGACGATCAAGCCTTCGTTGACCAGCAGCGAAAGCACTTGCCGGGCCGGTTCCAGCGGTGTGCCGAGCGTTTCGCACAGCTCCTTGAAGGAAGGCGGCGTCAGGCCGCCGTTCTCATAGGCGGAAAGGATATTGGCGCGCAGGGCGCTTTGATCCACCCGCAGGGCCACGCGATGGTCGGCCAGCCAGACCAGATCCTCTTCGGCGGTGATTTCGCCGGCCTTGATCATCTGCTGCAGGGTCAGGGTGAACAGCTTGATGTCTACCGAGGCGGGCAGGCGGGACTTGAGCTCCTCTTTGGGCATGCCCTGTTTCAGCGGATTTTTGCCATGGTAGGCGGATAAGTGCGCGTGCATCTCCTTTTGCAGCGCGGTGAAGGTGGCGGCGTGGATGAAGCGCCGTTTCTCCCGGTCGATCTGCACGGCCGTTTTCTGGCTCATCAGCGTCTGCAGGAGGCGATCCAATTGTTTTTCGGGCAAATTGGCCATGAGCATCAGGTCGCCGAACGAACAGCCGCCGTAGCCGGCCGCTTCGACATGGTGCACCACCACCTGTTCGGGCGGGGCCTCGGCCAGGGCGCTCAGCCGCTGGATGGCCTCGACCTGCGTGCTTTTGTGCTTGGGCGCGATGGGATTGAGCACCCGGCCGCCGCCCACGGTGCGCACCGGTGAATAGCTGCGCACCACGTAGTGGTCGTCCTTGATCAGGGTGACCGGCGTTTCCAGGCGGATCTGGACGATGGCGTTCTCGCCGGGCTTGAGTTCCTCGCGGTCCAGCAGGGCCACGATCCCCAGGATTTCGCTCGTCCCGGCATGAAAACGCACCCGGGAACGGTTTTTAAGCGGCTTGGGATTGCTCGGTAAGTAGTGCAGGGCGACGTCGATCATGTAGCTGGGCACCAGCGCTTCGGGCGTGGCGATCACGTCCCCGCGGTTGACCTCCGCTTTTTCCAGCCCCTGGAAGTTGATGGCCGTGCGCATGCCGGCTTCGGCCGTTTCGACGCTCTGATTGTGGACTTGCAGGCCGCGCACCTTGGAGGTGAGGCCCGAAGGGTAGAGCATGACCTTTTCGCCCACGGCCACCTTGCCCGAGATCAAGGTGCCGGTGATCACCGTGCCGAAGCCTTTCATCGAGAAGACGCGGTCAACGGGCAGACGGAAGATTCCGGCCGAGGCCCGGGGTGGAATATCCGCGCTGATGCGCTCCAGGGCCTGGGTAAATTCGGGCAGCCCCTGGCCGGTGGCCGAAGAGACCGGTAGAACCGGCGCGCCTTCCAGGAAGGTGCCTTGGGTGAACTGGGCCACCTCTTCCTCGACCATGGCCAACCATTCCGGCTCCACCAGGTCGATCTTGGTCAGCACCACCACGCCGTAACGCACGCCCAGCAGCACGCAGATCTCCATGTGCTCGCGGGTCTGGGGCATGATGCCTTCGTCCGCGGCGATCACCAGTGCCACCAGGTCGATGCCCGTGGCGCCGGCCACCATGTGCTTGACGAATTTTTCGTGACCGGGCACATCCACGATGCCCAGGTGCTGGCCGTTGGGCAGGGTCAGATAAGCGAAACCCAGCTCGATGGTGATGCCGCGCAGTTGTTCTTCCTTGAGGCGATCGGTGTTGATGCCGGTCAGTGCCCGGACCAGGCTGGTCTTGCCGTGGTCGATGTGTCCGGCGGTGCCCAGGATAATTTGCTTCACGGGGGCGTGCTCCTTTTACTTCTTACGGCGGCGCAAGTACTGGGTGAGATAGGAGAGGCCCACCAGGATGGCGCACAGCAGCACCACGAGCGCCGGCGGCGCTTCGGGGTAGAAGAAACGCATCAGCAGGATGCCGAAGACGGCACCCAGAATGGCTCGGATGATAAACGTCTGTATGGCCGGCATGGACCTTCCCTTCCTATCGCCGTTCGGGCCAGCGGCCGCCAACGCAATGACAGCGCACGGCATCTATCTCGTGGGGCGCCGCACAAAGCGGATCTGTAGTTCGATGGGGCCTATTTTGATGGTATCCTCATGATTGAGCTTGGTGGGTGCCGTCACGGTCTCATCGTTGATTTTAGGCTTGAGCATGCCGCCCTTGTACTCCAGGATGTAGCCTTCGTGCTTCTTGGTGATGGCGAGGCTCGGTTCGCCGGCCAGCAGAGACCAGAAGCCGGTAATTTTAATATCCGCCTCCCGGTTTTTGCCGATCGTCACCGGTTGATCGCTGAGTTCATAATCCTCGCGGCCGCCCGAAATGAAGGAGAGATAATCGAACCCCAGCCATTGGGGTTGGGTCTCCTCCTGCTCGATGACCATGGTCTGGTCGGCATCCATGGGCGCCGGTGAGTGGGCCATGAGCTGATCGGCCGTGCCTTCCAGCGAAAGGGTTTCATGCAGATCGACGATGAGGATGTGTTTGCCGATGGTGATCCAATCCTGATGGGCCAAATGACTTTCGGTGACGCGATCGTTGTTGACCAGGGTCCCGTTGCGGCTGCCCAGGTCGGTGAGAATCAGCTTCTGGCCGTCCAGACGGACAGCGGCGTGATGGGCCGAGACGGCCAGGTTGTCGATGACGATCGGGTTGTTGGGATGCCTTCCGATGGTGATTTGCTGTCCGGGTGAGATCATGTGAGTGCCGAGAATATTGTTGTTGAACGTCAGGATCAAACGGGCCATGACGGCTCCTTTATAGCAAGGGGGGCAAAGGATGATTTTTTAGACGTCTGAATGTAAAAATCATTGTTTCAAGGGCTTGTCAAGGCCCTCACATGCCGGGCGACCCTAACCCAGGCCGGCAGACTGGCCGGTTGTCGCGTCGGCCTCTTGGATTGAGGCCTAGTACTTCTCGCCCTTTTCATTCACCATGGGGACGAAGCGCACGTCCACGACTTTTTCTTCCACCAGGCGCCCTTGTGTTTTGGTCAGGCGGACGAGTCTTTGGACGTGTGGTCCGCCAACCGGGATTACGATGCGGCCGCCTTCGGCCAGTTGGGCCTTGAGAGGCTCGGGGATCTGGCTCGGGGCGCAGGTGACGATAATGCCATCGAAGGGGGCCGCCTCGGGCCAGCCCAGGTAGCCGTCACCGATTTTCACATGTATGTTGCGATAACCGAGGGCGAACAGCAGCGTGCGTGCCGCCTCGCCCAGTTGCGGGATGATTTCGATGGAGTAGACATGGGCCCCCATCTGGGACAGAACGGCCGCCTGATAGCCGGAGCCGGCGCCGATTTCCAGGACCCGCCGGCCCGGCTGGAGATCGAGCAACTCGGACATCAACGCCACGATGTAGGGCTGGGAAATGGTCTGGTCGTATCCGATGGGCAGGGGACCATCGTCGTAAGCCCGCGCCGCCAGATGCGCGGGAACAAACCGGTGGCGCGGAACACGCTCCATGGCCCGCAGCACCTGCTCTTGGCGGATGCCACGCTGGACAAGCTGATCGGCCACCATTTGGCCGCGCTGGGTGTCAAAATCGTCGGCCAGAGCCGGGGCCGCAAGGCCGATGAGCATTGCGGCGGCGATCCGAGCCAATGTCGGGTAGCGAAGAGCGCGCACCATATTCTCCCCCTTTGTTGTCTTTCGGCCTTCATCGCGGACGGCATGGTCGGAACTGCGCGAACCGTCCCTCTCCATTCTCTATTGCGCACGCTTTGCGCTGTTTTTCAAGAAATGCGGACAACGTCGTGTTTCCGATACAAAATCAAACTGGTATTAGCCCCCCGATGTATTGTAATGTGCATGCAAATGGAGAAATCGCATGGCCGTTGATGTTTCGGTCCAATTGAATCGCCGTGCCGGCTGGGTCTTGTTGGCCGTCGCGATGGCGCTATTGGCGGTGGGCGGATCTTTGGCCCTGCGCTGGCGCATCGCCGTGGCCGCCGAGCAGGTGCGCACCCAATTGACGGACCAGGTTTCAGACCTGGCCCGGACCATCAATCCCGAGCGGCTGCAGGCCCTGACCTTCACCGCCGAGGATGCCCAGCGTCCCGAGTTCCTGCGGCTGTGCGCCCAACTGGCTGCCTATCGCACCACAATGGGCGTTCGGGGTATATGGAGCGCGGCCTCCCGGGACGGCCGGCTGCGTTTCGGTCCCACCGCCTACACCCAGGGAGATCCCCGGGCCGTTTCCCCGGGAAGCCTCTATGAACAGCCGTTGCCTCCGATCAACCGCCTGCTGGAGGACGGCCGGGCCTTCACCCAAGGACCCCGAACCGACGCCCTGGGCAGTTATGTTACGGCCATCGCCGCCGTGCGCGACCCGCGTTCGGACAAGCCGCTGATGATCGTGGGGATAGAAATGGACGCCGCCCAATGGGAGGCGGCCCTTGACCAAGCCCGGCGCGGCCCCCTGCTCAGCGTCGCGGCCTTGGCGGCCATCCTGCTGGCGGGCGCCGGCGCGGTGGTATGGCGCCACCGGCAGACGCCGGATCGGTTCGCCCGCTGGCGTTTCATGGAAGCTTATATTCTGGCGGCTTTCGGGATGACACTGACCCTCCTGGCGGCTTGGGGCTTTGACGACAGCCAGCGCCGCTTCCGGCACAGTCAGTTCCGGCAACTGGCCCAGGCCAATTTCAACCTGGTGCTGGATGCCTTCCGGGATCTCCAGCGGCACAACCTGGACTCCCTGGAGCGCTTTTTCGAAAGCTCACGGGAGGTGGACCGCGATGAGTTCCGCCGCTTTACGGCCGCCATGGCGCAGCGGCGCGACATTCAGGCCATTGCGTGGGTCCAGCCGGTGATCGAGGCCTATATGGCCGAATGGGAGGCGCGCGCCAGGGCCGAGGGGTTGCAGGGATTTATCATTTGGCAGCAGGGGGCCGACGGCGCCCGGCAGCCGGCCACCGGGCGGCCGATGTACTATCCGATCTGGTACCTGGAACCGCAATCGGAAAACGCGGCGGCCCTGGGATTCGATCAGGGCTCCGAAGCGGCGCGGCGGGCGGCCTTGGAAACCGCGATGGCCAGCGGCCTGCCCACGGCCACCGATCCGGTGAGATTGGTGGTCCACGCGGAGAACCCGGACGGCCTGCTCATCTTCCAGCCTTTTTATTTCGGCGATCGTTCGTCGCGACACCTGCGCGGCTTCGGGCTGGCGGCCATCAAGGGGGCCTCTTTTCTGCAAACAGCCCTGGCCGGCGGCCTGGCGGACAAGACCCCCACGGTGGTGGAACTCTATCAGAACCTGGCGGGACAGAATCCGCGCTTCATTGCCGCTTCCAACGCCCAGCAGGGACCGCTATCGTCAACGCTTCCGGGTATCTGGATGCCGGCCGATCCGCGGCATGCCTCCCTTTGCATCGGTTTTCCGGTATTTGCCTTCGGCCAGGCCTATACCCTGATCGTTCATCCCAGCCCGGCTTTTCTGGCCACCCTGCCTGCCGGGGCCGGATGGATCGCTCTGGGGGTGGGGCTGTTGCTCACTGCGGTGGTGAGCGCCTTTGTGCATTTTATGCTGCGCCGCCGGGACATTCTCGAGGCTCAGGTGCAGGAGCGCACCGCCGAATTGCGGGCTACCTTATATAGTATCGGCGATGCCGTGGTCACTTCCGACATCCACGGCCGTATCCGGCAGATGAATCCGGTGGCCGTGACCCTCACCGGATGGTCGGAAACCGAGGCCCGGGGCAAACCGCTGGAAGAGGTGTTGCGCATCAGTGGGGATCGGAACGACCAGGAACCGAACCTGTTGGCGCGCGTGTTGGGCGGTAAGGGGCCGGAGGGGCTCAACGGCAACGATGCCTGGCTCATGGATCGCCATGGCGGTCGCCGGCCCATCGATTACAGCGGTGCGGCCATCCGCGACGAGCGCGGCGAGTTCGGCGGCGTGGTGCTGGTATTGCGCGACATCAGCGAACGCAAGGAGGCCGAAGCGGCTCTGCATCAGCAGAACGACCTGCTCTGGCGCATCACCGACACCAGTCCGGTGGGCATCGTGGTGGCCGACGCCGAGGCGCGCATCACCTTCGTCAACGGCACTGCCGAGACCATCCTGGGCCTCAGTCGCGAACAGTTGACTCAAAAGAGCCACCAAGATATCGACTGGCGGATCTTCGATATCGAGGGTAAATCCCTCAATAAAGAAGATTTGCCCTTCCCCAGGGTGCTGGCCGCCCAGGGGCCGATCTCCGATGTCCAGTATGCCCTGGACCGACCGGACGGCCGGCGGGTCTTGCTCTCCATCAACGGGGCACCCCTGCGCGATTCAGCGGGTAAGATCACCGGCGCGGTATTCTCGCTGGCGGATATCACTGCCCAGCGGCAGTTGCAGGAGAGCTTTCTCCAGGCCCAGAAGATGGAATCGGTTGGCCGGTTGGCCGGCGGCGTGGCCCATGACTTCAACAACATGCTCAGCGTCATCAACGGGTATTCCGAAATGCTGCTGGCCCGGATGGCGCCGGACGACCCCAGTCGGGGGGACCTTAAAGAGATCCTGGGCGCCGGGCAGCGTTCGGAACTCCTGGTGCGGCAGCTCCTGGCCTTTGCCCGCAAGCAGACCATCGCCCCGGTACGCCTGGACCTCAACAAAACCGTGACCACCACGCTCAAGATGCTCTCCCGGATCATCGGCGAAGATATCAAACTGGTCTGGGCGCCGGCGCGCAACATCTGGCCGGTGCGCATGGACCCCGCCCAACTGGATCAGATCCTCAGCAACCTGGTGGTCAATGCCCGGGATGCCATCACGGGCGGGGGCGGCAAGGTGACCATCGAGACCGGCACGGCCGTCCTCGACCAGGATTATTGCGATGCCCATGCCGGATTTCTACCCGGGCATTATGTGCTGCTGGCCGTCAGCGACAACGGGTGCGGCATGGACCGCCAAACCCTGGCACATGTGTTCGAACCTTTTTTTACCACCAAACCCCAGGGGCAGGGGACCGGACTGGGCTTGGCCACCGTTTACGGCATCGTGCGCCAGAACAACGGTTTCATCAATATCTACAGCGAACCCGGCCAGGGAACGACGATCAAGGTCTACCTGCCACGCCTGGAAGATGAAGCCCAGGTTGAAACCCAGGCCGACGGTCCGGCCGCAATCGCACCGGGCACCGAGACCATCCTGCTGGTGGAAGATGAAGAGGCGCTGCTCAAGCTGGCCGAACTGCTGCTCAAAAAATTGGGTTACACGGTATTGGCCGCCGGAACCCCGGAGCGAGCGATCCAAATGGTCCAGGAATATGAGGGACCCGTTCATTTGTTGATGACCGATGTGGTGATGCCCGAAATGAGCGGCCGGGACCTCTGGCAGCGGCTCAGCAGCCTGCGGCCGGAACTCAAATGCCTGTTCATGTCCGGTTACACCGCCGACATCATCACCCACCATGGCGTGCTGGAGCCGGGCGTTCACTTTTTGCAAAAGCCTTTCCAAGTGCAACTCCTGGCCGCGAAGCTGCGCGAGGCGCTGGACGATTGATGCCACCCACCTCAATTTTTTGACCTCCCTGTTAGCCTGCCAAACTATCGTCCATCCAGTAAAGTCGATCTAAGAAAACGCCTTGACAATTGTAACATCTTATCAATGTTGTTTGTAACAATTGATACGGAGAATTCGATGGCGCCCAATAAATCTGCCCCATGGTTGCTTTTGATCCACCAGATCCCCCCCAAACCCGAAGCCCTGCGGGTAAAGACCTGGCGACGCTTGCAACAGGTGGGGGCCGTGGCCATCAAACAATCGGTCTACGCCATGCCCCTTTCCGAGCAATCCCGTGAGGATTTGAGCTGGACGCTCAAGGCGATCATCGCCGGCGGCGGCGATGGTTCCATCTGCGAGGCACGCTTCGTGGAGGGCCTGACGGACGAACAGATTGTCGGGCTGTTTTTAAAGGCACGCGCTTCGGATTACGCCAAGATCATGCAGGAGGTAAGGCCTCTGCTCGCCGAAAGGCCTCCCGAAAAAAGTGAGGGCCGGGAGAAGTCGGTGAAGGGCGCGGTGCTGGCGGCCAAGCTGCAACGCCGACTGGCTGAAGTGGCGGCCATCGATTTTTTCAATGCCCCGGAGCGGGGTACAGCGGACATGCTGCTCAAAGAGTTGGCCGCGCGATTCTCGGGGCAGGCGCTGGGAGGCGTCCAAGTCAATGAGAAGTTTGAAAATCTCAAGGGCCGCATCTGGGTGACGCGCCGAAATCTTTTCGTGGACCGCGTCGCCTGCGGCTGGCTGATCCGGCGATTCGTGGATGAAGAGGCCACCTTCAAGTTCGTCGCCGGGCCGCGATACACCCCTGGGCCCGAAGAGCTGCGCTTCGATATGTTCGAAGGAGAGTACACCCACGAAGGCGACCTCTGCTCTTTCGAAGTGATGATCCAACGCTTGGGCATCGAGGATCGTGCCCTCATTCCCATGGCCCAGGTGGTTCACGATATCGATCTGAAAGAGGTCCGGTATGGCCGCAGCGAGACGGACGGGTTCAAGGCGCTGATGACCGGAATGGTGGCGGGCTTCACGGACGACGACCAGCGCATGACGGAAGGTCGTCGATTGTTCGAGAGTTTGTTCATCTATTACCAGGGCCAAAAGGGGAGCTAACCGCTTGCCAGACAGTGAATTCGCATCATGACCATTTCATAACCAAGGAGCTATGTCATGCCATCCATTGAAAAACACATTGAGGTCAGCACGCAACGAACCGGGAAATCTTATCGTGAAGTACACGAATGGATCGACGATCCCCAGTACAAGAATGAACGCCATGACATCACCCGGGTGCTGGAGTTCAGTC
>JACRDD010000001.1 GCA_016218685.1 Desulfobacterales bacterium
CGATACCCCTGGTCGATATAATCCCCATAATTTTGAAGCGATAAATACCGTGCCAGAAGCGGTCAAGTTCAACCTCGTTTTATCCATCATCCTTTAAGCGGAAGAAACCGGCACCCAGGTAGGTAAGAGTGAACCTCCACGGCTATACTTCTGTATAAAGGATGACGGATAAAACGCTAAATGTTAAGTGCATAGTAAAATGACAGAAATCGTAGCGGATATTCCAGTTAAGATAAAAGATAAAGTAATTGGCTCTGTCCATCTTCAAGGCGATGAAACCAACGCTGGTAGTTGTAGACTCTTTTGCATGTACATGGAAAAACCCTTCTATGGTGAAGGTGCGGATTATTTTGAGGCTTTACAACAATTGCGGAAACGCTTTGAGCGGAAAAACATTGAGCTTCTCTGTTTAGGGGCGCGTAAAGATGTTTGGCCTTCAGCCATGTCTCGCGATATGGGAAAGGGTCTGAAAGCCTATGTCTGTCGTTTAGGAAAGCCCTCAAGCGAGTTGGTGAATATTTTTGATCATGATGAAAGAATGAAATATTCATCTGTAGAGGAACAGGTTCAATACCATAAACACTGGTTTGAATCGCTCGGCACTTAACATCGCCACTCACACGGACTCGCAGGGGCGGGCCGCCTTGGCTTTGGCCAAGTTTAGTGTTGAACTCTCTTTTGCGAAGTCCTCAAACCCTGCTCGCCGGTGGTGGCGGGCGTTGGGCAGGAAAATAGAAAACATTTGAAGTTAAATCTCCGCCAAACAAAAAGCGCATTCGCGAAAAGGGGCATTGGTTATGAAAGCGATAGACGCGGAATACTATTATTCACTCGATGAAGAAGAACTCTACCGCTTGCTGGTGCCGGACGGGCAATCGCAACTCTATTCTAAAGGTGGCGCGATCGAGTTCGGCAAGACACTGTACTTGCGCAATGTGGAACGGGTTCGGCAGATTGTCTGTCCTCTGTATTTGAAAAATAAATCCAGGGCGCAGAATGCGATCGCGTTGGTGGCTCTAATTGCGGGGGCTCTCATCGATGCAGCTATCTTTAAAAAGATTCCGGCTTGCGCATTTGCCGCATTACTGGTGAAAGCCGGTCTCGAGGAATTCTGCGAATATGCAACCCGAGAATAAAACAGCCGCGATCCATGGCGCTTTCGCCTTCGACTCCCTTCTCTGCCATCTTTTTTCGGCCTCGTTTAACCAGCCGGAAGGCATCGACCGGCAGCGGTCCGATAAGTTAAGATCATATCATGCCTTTACGGCCGGCTACTTCAGTAAGCAGGGGAGGGATGCCCTCACGATTGAACATCTTCCAGCAGAGAAGATGGCGCCGTTGACGCGGGCATTGTTTCACGAGCGAGTGCATTATTGGCAACTTATCGGTTCACCGCTGTTGCAATTAGGCTTCACGCTGCATCTCGAGAGAATGAGGATGGGCGCAAATAGTCTTGGCGGGCGACCCGACCTGATTGCCGGGCAGCATTTGTGGCAGGAACCGAAACCGGGGACGGCTGAGCAATTGGAAGAGTTGCTGTCTTCCCAGGAAGCCCACTTTGGATGGGTGCCAGTGTCGGAGAAAATGATCCAGATCCCAAACTGGATACACCGAGACCCGCTGACGGCGATGCCGTTTCTACACATGCCGCACGTGAACGGCAAGATTCTTCCAGCCTACGGCGCCCTGCTTGGTTTTGGAATGCAGCGGAAGTATGTGATCGTGCCATTCAACATTCGATACCTCCTTGAGTCCGCAGCCGTCGTGTCCGAGGCGCTTCGCGAAGGTGAAGGCTTGCCCAAGCCCGGGAATCTCGACTCAGAGGAGGATCAGCTTTATTTTGGCGCTTGGGAGTTCTGGAGGCGTGTTCACGGACCACGGTATCGTAACGAGACGGAGTTGGCGTATGGGTTCCTGGCAGCGGTTGATTTAGCGATGATGCCCGATGTAGCAGGGTTGAACGATTCGCTGAACCGCGGTGGTTATGCCGACGACGAATATCGATCCGAGAATTTCTCGGTGCCCTACCGATTTGGAAAGCTCGCCTTTCGTTCACAGGGCCTGCCTCCGCTAAGAATAGATGGCGGCGAGGAACCTTCAAAAGCGGTCGAAAGGTTCCAAAAGGATATTTGTCTATTCAGCGGCTGGCCGACACCCAAGCAGGCCGCGGCTCGTATGTCCGTTTTCTTGACGGAGGCGATGCTGCAAAACTATGCGAACTTCATTGAGAATACTGATGAGACAGTTACGGCAGTCAAGGCACTGTTCGATACTCCGGTAATGGATTTCGCGGAAAATCAAGGCTCGTTGCAGAATCTTTGGAGAATCATAGCCGAAGTCGCAGGGGCGCCGGAGCGTATGGCGAGGATCGGAGCGTTGGTGTTAGGGACGATGCTGAATGTCTGCGTGGAGCGGTGTTCTTCTCCTGGCAAATTTGCCTTGCCTCACCTCTACGAGACGGATTTGGCGCTACGCTTTCCGCTGCCGCTCTTGATTATGGACGGCCAATACTATCAGGACATTGAGCCAGGACTGCATTTTGGTTCTCCGATTCCCATAAATGGACTGCAATTGCTGCATGATTGCGTGGCACTGCTGACCCTGAGCCCATTGAGAAACGATGATCGGAGTTGCGGCTTTCTGCTTAAGGGTGTCCCTTGTTGGTACATGCGCCAAGGCTTTGGGTGTCCTCAGGGCAATCTCACCGAAGCCGAGCGTCTGGAACGTGAGCTGAAGCAGTTGGGCGACGCTTGCCACTGGTCCGTTCGGTCTTCAGCCTTGGGAACGGGAAAGCCCTGTTGATCGGTATCGATTCTCTTGACCGCATCGACGCGAAAATTATTGGACAAGGAAGAGAACAAACAAACTTTTTCAGGTGCGAAGTTTGTGGGGGTACAAATTTTCTGGAGGTGCCCAACCTGGCACTGTACAGGTCCCAAACAGCAGGCGCCTGCAGGTTCATGGTTGGGTTTTCGGTCATACTTAAATCAGTAGTGGTAACGAAGTTGTGCCAATTGGATCGCATCGGCCAAAACTTTGTAAACGATTCTATGTTCATCATTGATTCGGCGGGACCAGTATCCCGAAAGTGCATGTTTTAGTGGCTCGGGTTTACCGATTCCTTCAAAAGGATTGCGCTTCATGTCATTGATCAGCGTATTAATCCGATGGAGGATTTTCTTGTCTGTTTTTTGCCAATAAAGGTAGTCCTCCCATGCATGCTCGGAAAAAATGAGTTTCAATCGATGAGCTCCCTTTCGGTGCCCTTTCCATTTTCAAGTTGGGCAATGGCCTCGATCAAACGTCTTGTGTTTTTGGGAGAACGTAAAAGGTAGGCCGTTTCTTGTAGCGCCGTGTAGTCCTCGAGGGACATTAGGACCACTGCTGCATTCGTCTTTCTTGTAATGATAACCGGTGAATGATCCTGGCAGACCTGCTCCATGGTTTTAGCAAGATTCTGTCGCGCGGATGTATAGGATATGGCTTTCATGGCTGACCTCCGTCTATGTACAGAAATCCGTACAACACGAACGGTGGGTTGTCAATGCGAATGGGCTGCGGCAACCTAGGCTTGCCAGGATGATTTCTGACGCCAAAGAAAACGCGCCTTGCTTGGTGTACGCTTTTGACGGGCAATCCCAGAATCGGTCCCCGCCAGTGAGGGGCCGAATGGTTTCAGGACCACCCAGCGCCCAGCCGCCACGCCAGCAAAGACTGCCTCCGGCGCGGCTGGTCGGCGGCCACGGCGATGGCCACGGCCTTGGCCGAGCCCACCAGGACCACCATGTGCCGCGCCCGAGTCAGGGCCGTGTAGAGCAGGTTGCGTTGCAGCATTATATAATGATGGGTGACCATGGGCAGAACGATCACCGGGTATTCGGAGCCCTGGGATTTGTGCACCGAGATGGCGTAGGCCAGGGTCAGTTCGTCCAGGTCTGATTCTTCGTAGGCTACGCTCCGTCCGTCGAAATCCACGGTCAGCCGGCCCTCCTTGGCGTCCAGGGCGCAGATGGCGCCGATCTCGCCGTTGAAGACTTCCTTCTGGTAGTTGTTGCGCAGGTGCATCACCTTGTCGTGCAGGTGGAAGCGGCCGCCCAGGGCCGGGCCCTCCTTGGCAAGGGGATTGAGGGCCGCCTGCAGCAGCTTGTTGAGATGCATGGTGCCCACCACGCCTTTGTGCATGGGGGTCAGCACCTGCACCGCAAATCCATTTGCCAATCCCAACTGAGCCGGGATGCGCCGGCTGCACAGATCCACCACGGTGTGGGCCACGGCCTCCAGGCGCTCCTGGGGGATGAAGGCGAACTCGGGCAGCGGATCGGCGGCCGATATGGGGACCAGCTCCGGCACCAGGCCCTGGCGCACCTGGTGGGCCTGGCGGATGATGGGGCTTTCGGCCGCCTGGCGGAACACCTCCTGAAGTTCGAAGGTGGCGGCCGCCCCCGAGGCGATCAGGTCGGCCAGCACCGTGCCCGGTCCCACCGAGGGCAGTTGGAAGACATCGCCCACCAGGATCAGGTGGGCTTGCAAGGGTAGGGCCTTGATCAGATGGCCCATGAGCAGGGCGTCGATCATGGAGGCCTCGTCCACGATGAGCGCTTCGGTTTCCAGCGGTTCATCCTGGTCGCGCTCGAAGCGCCCTTCGGTGAGGTTGAAGCCCAGCAGCTTGTGCAACGTGGCCGCCGGCCGGCCGGTGACTTCGGCCATGCGCCGGGCGGCCCGGCCGGTGGGCGCGGCCAGCAGATACTGCCGGCCCACGGCGGCCAGGACGGCGGCGATGGCCTGGATCAGGGTGGTTTTGCCGGTGCCCGGTCCGCCGGTGATGATCACGATGCGGTGGTGAAAGACGCTCTCTAAAATGGCCAACTGGGCCGGCGACAACTGGATGGCCAACCGCTGGACCACCGTGGCCATGATGCGCTCGGCATCCACGGGCGCGGGCGGCATGGGGATCATTCCCATGGCCTGGACCCGGCGGCTGATCTCGGTTTCGGCGGCATACAAAGGTGCCAGATAGACCGGCCGCTCCGGGGCTTCGGGGTCCAGGGCGATGCGCGCTTCGGCCGCCAACTGGTCCAAGGCGTCCCCCACGGCATGGTAATCGAGGTTGAAGGCCGTGCCGCAGCGTTCGGACAGGAGCTCCCGGGGCACGAACATGTGGCCCTCTTCCCAGGCCTCCTCCAGCAGATGCAGCAGGCAGGCCTGGGCCCGTTCGCCCTCGTCCATGGGCAGGCCGCGGTGGCGCGCCACGGCATCGGCAATCTGAAAGCCGATGCGGGGGATGTCGGCGGCCAGGCGGTAGGGATCGTCGCGCAGGACGGCCAGGCTCTCGGGGCCGTACTGCTTGAAGATGCGCGCGCCATGGGCGGGCTGCACCCCGGCGGCTTGCAGCAATTCCATCAGGGCGCGTACGTGGTGATGGGCCTGCCAGGCCGCACCGATGCGTTGGGCCTTTTCCGGGCCGATGCCGTGCACCTCGGCCAGGCGCAGGGGCTCTTTTTCGATGACAGCCAGGGTCTCGCCCTTAAAATGCACCAGGAGCCGCTCGGCGGTCTTGACCCCGATGCCCTTGATCAATCCAGAACACAGATAGCGACGGATCTCTTCGACTCCGGCCGGCAGCAGTACTTCGAACCCGCTCACGGCGAACTGCTGGCCGAAGCGCGCGTGGCTCTGCCAAGTGCCCTGCAGCCGCAACGTCTCGCCCGGATGGGGTTCGGGGATGTGGCCCAGCACGGTGACCAGGCCGCCGCTCTGACCGCTGGGGCGTAGCTTGGCGATCATGAAATGGGAGTCGGGACTGCGAAAGGTGATGCGTTCGATGCGGCCTTCGAGGGTGGTGTGGCTGGCGCCTTGGTTCATGGCCGCCCCGGGGCCGGGAACAAATTCCGGGCGAGAATCCAGCGGGCCGCGGCCAGCAGATCGTCGGCCACGGCGTCGGGATGCAATCCTTCGGCGGCCAGGCGCTGCTCGACATCGGGTTTATAGCCGGTGCGCACCAGGATGGTGGCCCCGCAGCCGGCCTCCCGGCCGCAGCGGATATCCCGGCCGCTGTCGCCGATCATGAGGGTTTGGGCGAGATCGATGCCGTGGCGCGCCTGGGCCTGCAGGATCAGGCCGGGTTTGGGTTTGCGGCAGGCGCAGTTTTCGTCGGGCCGGTGGGGACAGAAGAAGATATCGAAGATTTGACCGCCGGCCGCGGCCACCGTTTCTTGCAGGCGGCGGTGGGTGCGCGCCAATTCTTCGGGGGTCGCCATACCGCGGTTGATGATCGATTGGTTGGTGATCAGGATCAGGTGATACCCGGCTTCGGTGAGCAGCCGCAATGCTTCCAGGCTGCCGGGCAGGAATTCGAACTCTTCCCAGCGCTTGATGTACTCCGGGGAGTCGCGGTTTATCACGCCGTCGCGATCCAGGAAGATGACTTTATCGATCGCCACCTTCTACTCCGCCACGATGAAGGTTTCCGGAAAGCCGCTCTGTTTCAAGGTCTGCTCATAGGCATTGGCCTCTTCCAGCCGGGTTTGACGCCCCACGCGCACCCGGTAGAGGGTGCGGCTGCCGTCGAAGTAGGGCACCAGGTGGGCATTGGGGTACGATGGCGCCAGGCGCTGCACCAGCCGTTCGGCGTTGGCCCGCTCGGCGAAAGCCCCCACCTGGAAAGTAAAGTTGCCCGAGTAGTAATCCAGGGGCACATACTTGGGCGCCTGGCCCGGTGCGGTCTGTTCCACCGGCGCGCCCAGGGCCACGATCTTCACCGGAGCGGTGCCCGGACCGACCACGCCCAACTGCTGGGCCGCCGTGTAGGAGAGATCGATAATGCGGCCGGCTACGAAGGGTCCCCGGTCGTTGATGCGCACATCCAAGGTGCGGTTGTTGGCAAGGTTGTGCACGCGCACATAGGTGCCCAGGGGCAGGGTCTTGTGGGCCGCCGTGACGCCGTACATGTCGTAGGTTTCGCCGTTGGAGGTCTTGCGGCCGTGAAAATCGCGGCCGTACCAGGAGGCCAGTCCTTCTTCCGCAAAATCCCGGGCATGGGCCAGGGGCTGGTACCATTCGCCGTAGACGCGGTAGGGCTTGGGCTGGCCCGGAACGGTGGGCGGCATCGGCTCGGGCGGCCGCTCGGAGAGCACCGAGCAGGCCTGGGATGAAACCGATGCCAGCAAAAGCAACCAGAGGATCAGGGTGTGGCCCCCCGAGGGGGGCCTTATGTTTTTTTGCATGCCCGCTTTCGCCCCTATTTCTCCAGGGCCAGTTTGAGCACATCCATCATGCGCTCCACGAAGTGGAAGGTGATGTCGTTGCGCACCTTTTCGGGGATATCGGCCAGATCCTTTTCGTTCTCCTTGCACATGATGATGGTGCGGATGCCGGCCCGGTGGGCCGCCAGCACCTTCTCCTTGATGCCGCCCACGGGCAGCACCTGGCCGCGCAGGGTGATCTCGCCGGTCATGGCCAGGTCCTTGTGGATCTTCTTGTTGGTCAGCAGGGAGACCAGGGCCGTGAGCATGGTGACGCCCGCCGACGGTCCGTCCTTGGGAATGGCGCCGGCCGGCACATGCACATGGATGTCGTGGGTGTCGAAGAAATCTTCGTCGATGCGCAGATCCTTGGCCCGGGAGCGGATGAAGCTCAGGGCCGCCTGGGCCGACTCTTTCATCACGTCGCCCAACTGGCCGGTGAGCATCAGGCCTTTCTTGCCCTTCATGGCCGTGGCTTCGATGAACAGCAGATCGCCGCCCACCGGGGTCCAGGCCAGGCCCATGGCCACGCCCGGGGTGCTCAGGCGCGCCTTGGCTTCGGAAGTAAACTTGACCGGCCCGAGGTATTCGGCGATATCGCCAACGTCGATGGCGACCCCTTTTTTAATGCTGCCTTCGGCCACTTTGGTGGCCACGCCGCGGCAGATGGTGGCGATCTCGCGCTCCAAATTGCGCAAGCCGGCCTCGCGGGTATAGCCGGCGATGATCTTGCGGATGGCGGTGGTGGAGAATTTGATCTCGTTGGGCTTCAGGCCGTTCTCTTTGCGCTGGCGCGGCACCAGGTATTTGTTGGCGATCTTGACCTTCTCGTCTTCGGTGTAGCCCAGCAGTTGGATCACTTCCATGCGGTCGCGCAGAGCCGAGGGAATGGTGTCCAGCACGTTGGCCGTGCAGATGAACATCACCTTGGACAGATCGAAGGGTACATCCAGGTAGTGATCGGAGAAGGAGAAGTTCTGCTCGGGGTCCAATACTTCCAGCAGGGCCGAGGAGGGGTCGCCCCTAAAGTCGGAACCCACCTTGTCGATCTCGTCCATCATGAAGATGGGGTTGTTGGAGCCCACCCGGCGCAAACCCTGAATGATGCGGCCGGGCAGCGCGCCCACATAGGTTCGGCGATGGCCGCGGATCTCGGCCTCGTCGCGCACGCCGCCCAGGCTGATGCGGTGAAACTTGCGGCCCAGGGCCCGGGCGATGGAGGCCCCAAGGCTGGTCTTGCCGGTGCCTGGAGGTCCGGCCAGGCAGAGAATGGGGCCTTTGGAGTCGGGCTTGAGCTTGCGCACCGCCAGGTATTCGATGATGCGGCGCTTGGGCTTTTCCAGGCCGAAGTGATCGTCGTCGAGCACCTTGCGCGCCTTGGCGATGTCCAGGTTGTCGGTGGTGTTGGCGGTCCAGGGCAGCTCGGTGAGCCAGTCCAGGTAGGTGGAGGCCACCGTGTACTCGGCCGACGAGGGGTGCATCTTGGCCAGGCGGCCGATTTCGCGCTCGGCCTCCTTGACCGCCTCGGGCGGCAGGCCGCGCTCCTTGATTTTGGCGCGGTACTCATCCAACTCGACGCCGCTCTCTTCGGTCTCGCCCAGCTCTTCCTTGATGGCCTTGAGCTGCTGGCGCAGGTAGTATTCGCGCTGGCGCTTGTCCATGTCGCCCTTGACCTGGGACTGGATCTTGTTGCCCAGCTCCAGGATGTTCAACTGGTGGTTGACCAGCTTGGTGACCAGCTTCAGGCGCTTGGTGGCATCCTGGAGTTCGAGCACCTGCTGCTTCTCTTCGGTGGTGGAGTTGATGGTCGAGGCGATCATGTCGGCCAGGGTGCCCGGTTCCTTGATGGAGTTGGCCATCTGGCCGATCTCGGGCGGCAGGCCCGGCGACAGCTCCACGATGCGTGTGAACTGCTTGACCACATTGGCCATGAGGGCCGAGGTTTCGTCGTTTTCGTGCTCAATATCCTCGAAATGGGCCACCTCGGCTTGCAGGTAGGGCTTGCCCTCCACGAAGGCTTGAATCCGAAAACGGCCCAGGCCCTGGACCAGCATTTGGGCGCGGTTGTCATCGGTCTTGGCCATTTTGAGAATCAGGGCGGCGCAGCCGATCTTGGATAGGTCCTTGGCCGGATCAGGCTTGGCCGAACCCTCCTGCTTTTTGGAGACCACCAGGCCGATGATGCGATTGCGCGCCATGGCCTCGTCCACCAGCTTGATCGAATCGCCCTGCATGACCACCAGGGGCAGCACCATTTTGGGGTAGAGCGCGGCATCGTAAAGGGGCAGGACGGGCAGAACGGTCGGCAGGTTTTCCGAATTATACTCCACCGATGGCTTGTTTTCGGGCATTACACCCTCCTTCTTGTCGGTTGAAGGCTTACGTGCTTCCATAGCGGCTTCCATTTCTCCTCGGGTGCATGGCCGGCCCGATCGCTGAGCCCGGGCGGCGTAACCGGAGGTCATCCATCGCTGATGTGGACTTTGTGGGTTTGGTGAACATCGAGTTTGACCATTCGGATGGTCAGAAACCCGTTGGCATAAGAGGAGGAGACCACCTCCGTGTCCACCTGGGAGGGCAGGTAGAGCACCCGCTCGAAGCGGCCATAGCGGATTTCGGCCAGGCGATAGGCGCCATCGGTAGGCTTGGGCAACTCCCGGCGCACACCGTGGATGCGCACGGCCTTGTTGTTGACCTCGACCTCCAGATCTTCCTTGGCCACGCCGGCCAGCTCCGCCCAGATAAACACCTCTTTTTCGGTTTCGAAGATATCCATCTGGGGAATCCAGCCGCAATCCTTGCAAGCGAACATGGGGTTGACCGGCCGGGGCCGGAAGATATCCTGAAGCGTGCGTTCCAGGCTGGACCCGATACGGTCGAACTCGTCACCGAACCGGATTTTGATGTAGTCCATGGGCGACTCCTGCGAGTTTTAAAGTGGGGCCCCGGTGCCGGGGGGCAGGCATCTTGTAACGATTCGATGCAGCAAGATGCCCAGGCTCGAAAATTGTGCGTAAAATAGCATCGCATCCCGGTTTTGTAAAGCAACATGCCCGCCCCGCGACCAGATCCGCCTTGCCGCGCGCCCTCGTCCCCGTTATATTGACAAGGGTACGCAGGTGCTTAGTTTCGGGCCAGTTTCACTCATTGAGTAACCATCGGGAGGTGTGACCATGTCGGTGATGCGCTGGGATCCTTTCAAAAATATTTCCACCTTGCAGGATCGGATCAATCGTCTCTTCGAAGACGCCTTTCCCCGGGCCGCCGATGAGGAAGAAGGTCTCGCCACATGCGCGTGGCGTCCCGCGGTGGATATTTATGAAGCCGATGAGGGCGTCGTCGTCCAGGTCGATCTGCCCGGTGTCAAAAAAGAAGATGTTTCGGTGGAAGTCAAAAACAACCTGCTCGTGATCCAGGGCCTGCGCCAGGTCGATGTCCCGTTGAACGAGGATCGCTACTACCGCCGCGAGCGCAGTTGCGGCACCTTCCAACGTTCGTTCGCCTTGCGCGGCAGCGTGCCCCCCGACAGCATCAAGGCCACGTTCAAGAACGGCGTGCTGACCGTTCTGGTTCCCAGGCCCGAAGAAGAAAAACCCAAAAAAATATCGGTCTCCATCGATTGACCGAGGCCGGCGGCGGTTTCAAGACAGGGAAGGTTTTGAAACCATCGCGATCAGGTTTCGGGTTGATTTGATTTGCGCTTTAACCCCGTATTCCCTATCATGGCCGCCATGAGATCGATCCTTTCCGGACGCGGCATCCTGGCCGTCCAGTACTTCTTATACTTCGGCGCCATGGGCATGTACCTGCCCTTTTTCAATCTCTATTGCTATCAATTGGGATTCAGCGGCTGGCAGATCGGGGCGCTTTCGGCCACCCGTTCGGTGACCCTGATTCTACTCTCCATCGTCTGGGGCGTGCTGGCCGACCGTTTTCACTCCCGGCGCTGGATCTACATCGCCTGCAATTTTATCAGCGCGGCCCTGTGGGGCCTCTTCCTGCTCACGGCCGAATTCGACTGGATGCTGGCCATCACCGTGATTCACGGTATTTTCTACGCGCCCCTGATCCCCTTTCTGGAAGCCTTTGCCATGGAGGCCCTGGGCAGGGACAAAAAGCGTTACGGCCGCATGCGCGCCTGGGGGTCCGTGGCTTTTATCCTGGTGGTAATGGCCCTGGGCCGGGGCATCGATGCCTACGGCGTCAAAATCATCATCGGCTTGATCTTCGCCGGCGCCTGGGCCCAGGCCCTGACCGCGCTGGGTTTTCCCAAAACCATCGCCTCCGTCGAGCGGCCCAGGGCCGGCGATTGGCGCCAGTTGCTCACGCCGCGCCTGGCCGTCTTTCAGATCTGCGGCTTTTTGATGCTGGTGAGCCACGGCGCCTACTACACCTTTTTTTCCATTCACCTGGCCAACCTGGGATACGATACCACCTTCATCGGCTTGAGCTGGGCCGTGGCCTCGACCGCCGAGATCCTGGCCATGTTCTTCTCCGAACGCATCTTCAAGCGCTTCCGATATGAAAGCGTGCTCGTCTTCTCCTTCGCCGTCGCCGTTTTGCGCTGGGGCGGGTTGTGGGCCGCCACTTCGGTCACCGCCCTGCTCGTGCTGCAGGTGACCCATGCCATGACCTACGGCACCTTTCACATGGCCAGCATCCTTTACATGGATCATCTGGCGCCCCCCCAATCCAAGACCCTGGGCCAGGTGCTCAACAACGCCGTCAGCTACGGCCTGGGGCTCATGGCCGGCTTCTTCCTCAGCGGCGCCTTGTACGCGTCGATCGGCGCCCACAACCTGTTTGCGGTCAGCGGGGGGATCGCGCTTTTGGGTGGGGTGGTTTTCGCGGTCTATTCTCTGTCGCACCAGACAAGGAAAACCATTTAGCGTAATCCGTTGGACGGATAGACGTGTTTCTTGCAAATTCACCACAACTTGGTTAATATCCGGCCATGATTCGCCGCAATATTCAACGCTCCGTCCATCTCGCCATGGGTGACACCCCTGTCGTCCTGATAAACGGTGCGCGCCAAACGGGTAAGACCACACTGGTCCAGCAGATGGCTGCCGCGTCCGATGCCCAATACTATACCCTCGATGACTATGCCACGCTCGCCCTCGCAGCCGGCGATCCGGCCGGATTCATCCGCAACCTGAGCGGCCCGGTTGTCATCGATGAAATCCAGAAGGCACCCGAACTCTTCCCAGCCATCAAACTCGAAGTGGACAAAGATCGGCGCCCCGGTCGTTTTCTCCTGACCGGCTCCGCCAATGTGATGGCGTTACCACGCCTTTCCGAGTCGTTGGCCGGGCGCATGGAGGTTGTTCAGCTGTTCCCGTTCTCGGCCGGCGAGCTTGCGGGCGCGATCGAGGGGTTTTTACCCCTGCTCTTCGCGGGCAATATCGCGCAGTCGAAACTTCCGCCGACGAACGTGGCCATCGAAGCGACATTGGCCCGTGGTGGGTACCCCGAAGCAACGCAGCGTGAGACCGATGCCCGCCGGGAGGCCTGGTTTGGCGCTTATATATCGACGATTCTGCAAAGGGACGTGCGCGACCTGGCCAGAGTTGAAGGGCTCCACGCCCTGCCGAATCTGATGAAATTGCTGGCCGCCAGGGCGTCGGGGCTGTTGAACTTGGCGGATGTGGGGCGGGACGCCGGGCTGGCGCATACCACGTTGACCCGTTATCTGGTCTTGCTCGAAACGGTGTTTCTCGTCCACCGCCTGCCGGCATGGTCGCGCAATCTCGGACAACGCCTGGTCAAAGCGCCCAAGGTGCACTTGATGGACACGGGGCTTGCGTGCCACCTGCTCGGAGCCGATGCCCAGCGGTTGAGGGAAGACCGACCGCTGCTCGGCCGGCTGCTGGAGAGCTTTGTGGTGAGCGAGCTGCGCAAGCAGATTTCCTGGACCGATCAGCGAATATCGCTTTACCACTTTCGCACCTCCGTCGGGTGGGAGGTCGATGTGATCCTGGAAAGACCCGACGGCTCGATTGCGGCGATTGAGGTCAAGGCCGGCGCCACCGTGGCCGCCGAAGACTTCGCCGCGCTCAAAGCACTCAGGGATCGACTCGGCCGGCAGTTCCAGGCCGGGGTGGTGCTCTACCTCGGGGACCAAATCGTGCCATTCGGCGACAAGCTCTGGCTTGTCCCGCTCCCGGCGCTGTGGGTCGCGTGATATGGGAAAGTCTTCCTGAAGATCATTGCTGCCCAAATCCGGACATACCGCGAAGAGAAAGGCTATCCGTCACCCCTCCCGCCGGGGACAAATGAGATGCCGCAGCCAACCGAAGAAGGTGTTACCCTTGAGCACGGCCTGTTCCCAGAGCATGAATTCCCGGGCCAGGCGGGCCGGGTCGGCGTAGAAGTGGGCGCGGGTGGTGAAGGTTTCCGTGGGGTCCAGCTCTTTGACCACCCGGGCCGGGTTGCCCACGGCCACGCAGTTGGCGGGGATGGAGGAGACCACGATGGCGCCGGCGCCGATGATGCTGTTGTCGCCGATGGTCACGCCCTTGCAGATGATGGCGCTGTCGCCCACCCAGACATTTTTGCCCAGGTGTACCGGCTCGGCCCGGCCCATGGAGATGCGGTCGTAGATGCCGTGCCAGTCGCTGTCGGTGACATAGGCGCCGCTGGCCAGCATGCAGTTGTCTTCGATGACGATCTCTTTGGCGGCGCTGATGCGCACGCCCGGGCAGATCAGGGTGTAGTCGCCGATGCGGATGGCGCCCTGGTCGGCCATTTCGGGCCAGACCGACAGGCGCACTTTTTTATCGGGCGTGGCGATGACCGTGGCGAAACGGCCGATGTGGATCGGTCCGCCGAAGAGCTCCACATGCCAGGGCCCCATGAAGGCGAAGCCCTTGCCCAGGGATTGCAGTTGGGGTTCCAGAAAATGGTGGGTGTAAAACTTCTGGAACTTGAGCCACCCCTTTTTCAGGACATATGGTCGGTAATCTTTGCGCACGGCGGCTATCGGTTATTCATCGTTGCGTTGCCAATGGGCATGGCTGAAAAGCTGGCTGGCTGGCGTCAGGTTGAACAGGGCATCGGCGGCCAGCAGCACGGCGGCATTGGTCCAGGAGATTTTCTCTTCGGGCCAGCGCACCATGTCCGGAAAGGTGAACCCGCACCAGAAGGTGTTGTCCTCGAAGGTGTGATCGCAGATCCAGCGGTAGACGATGCCGGCTTTTTGATGATCGCCCATGGCCGTCAGGGCCAGAATCAGCTCGCTGGATTCGGCGATGGTGACCCAGGGCCGGTCGGATACGCAACGCACGCCCAGATCCTGGACCACGAATTTTTTCCAGTAGGCCTCGATGCGCTGCTGGGCGGCTTGACCGGTAACGGCGCCGCTGAGCACCGGGTAGAACCAGTCCATGGAGAACCGGGCCTTGGTGGTGTTGAAGCGATGGGGCTTGTTTTGCAGGCAGTTGAGCAGGGCTTCCAGGGCTTGCCGCCATTTGGGGCGCTCGACGCCGATCCGTTGCGCCAGGGCCAGGGCGCACTTGAGGCTGAAGGTGATGGAACTGCACCCGGTGATCAGGGCCATGCGATCCACGCGGCCCTGGGGGCTGATGGCCCAGTAAATTTCGCCGGAGGGGGTCTGGTGGCGCACCACGAAATCGATGGCCCGGGAGAGCGTGGGCCACATGCGGCGCACGAAATCCACATCGCCGCAACGCAGATAGTAGTGGTAGAGCCCCACGGCCACATAGGCGCTGTGATTGGTTTCGCGGGTGCGGTCGGTGGGCTGGCCGTCGGTGTAGGCCGCATACCAACTGCCGTCGGGCAGTTGGTTGTTCTGGAGCCACTCGAAGGCGCGCCGGGCCCCATCATAGGCGCCGGCGATGGTCAGGCCCATGGCCGACTCCACGTGATCCCAGGGATCGGTCTTGTGCCCCGGCCACCAGGGGATGGCGCCGTCGGGCTGTTGCATGGAAAGAATCAGATCCGCCAGGGCTTGAACATCAATGGCCACATCCTGCTGCTGTTTCGCACCCGTCGATAGTTGCGGTGTCACGGCTCGCGCGCTCCTTGCGATAAAGTATGGGGTCGGGGATCGGAAGCCTTCGTAAAAAAGAAGGGACACCATACTCAACGGCGCCTATTTACACAAGCGGAAAATGACCCATTCGGCACCCTTGACAAGGCCGGCCGATCTCTCTACCTTATCGCCGGTTTTCGCTAACCATCCCAGCCATTTCCGGCACGCATCAAAGGAGAGTTCCGTGGAAGAGTTGACCCGTCAAATCGAGCAGCAGCACGCCCTGGTGAACCTTATCCGCGCCGAAATCGGCAAGGTGCTGGTGGGCCAGGCCAACCTGGTTGAAGGCCTGCTCATCGGGCTGTTCACCAAGGGCCACATCCTCATCGAGGGCGTTCCCGGCCTGGCCAAGACCAGCGCGGTCAAGGCCCTGGCCGACACGGTGCAGGCCGACTTCAAGCGCATCCAGTTTACCCCCGACCTGCTGCCGGCGGATCTGATCGGCACCGAGGTCTACCGGCCCAAGACCGGCGATTTCGTCATCAAGAAAGGCCCACTGTTCAATAACATCATCCTGGCCGACGAGATCAACCGCGCGCCGTCCAAGGTGCAGTCGGCCTTGTTGGAGGCCATGCAGGAGCGCCAGGTGACCATCGGCGACACCACCTTCAAGCTGGCCGACCCGTTCCTGGTGCTGGCCACCCAGAACCCCATCGAGCAGGAGGGCACCTATCCGCTGCCCGAGGCCCAGGTGGACCGCTTCATGCTCAAGCTGCTCATCGACTATCCGGACAAGGCCGAAGAGAAGCAGATCATGCAGCGCGTGGGATTCGAGGCCCCGGCCCAGGTGGCGGCCGTGCTCTCGCCCCAGCAGATCGAGACCATCGGTCGCCTGATCAACAGAATCTATATGGATGACAAGTTGCGGGACTACATCGTGGAGTTGGTCTTCGCCACGCGTGACCCCAAGGCCCTGAAGATCGATGTGGCCGAATACATCCACTACGGCGCCTCGCCCCGGGCCACCATCTTTTTGAGCCTGGCGGCCCGGGCCTATGCCTTCTTGCACGGCAGGGCCTATGTGACGCCCCAGGATGTCAAGAGCATCGCCCTGCCGGTGCTGCGCCATCGCATCATCCCGACCTACGAGGCCGAGGCCGAGGATGTGACCACCGACCAGATCATCGGCCGGATTTTCGATGCGGTGCCGGTGCCTTAATCCGGTGGAGAACAAAGCATTATGCTGCCTGCCGACCTGATCAAGAAGATCAAAAAAGTTCACATCCGCACCGGACGCACGGTGAATACCCTCATGGCCGGCCAGTACAAATCGGTCTTCCGCGGGGCGGGCATCGAGTTCGAGGAGGTGCGCGACTATACCCCGGGCGACGACGTCAAGAGCATCGACTGGAAGGTCTCCGCGCGCCTGGGCCGGCCCTTTATCAAGCGCTACCGCGAAGAGCGCGAGCTGATCATCATGCTGCTGGTGGACCTGAGCGCCTCGGGCCGCTTCGGGACCGGGGCGGCCAACAAGCAGGAGACCGCCGCCGAGGCCGCCGCCATCCTGGCGTTCAACGCCGTGCGCAACAACGACAAGGTGGGGGCCATTCTCTTCACCGATCAGGTCGAACGCTACATCCCGCCCCAGAAGGGCAGCGGCCATGTCTGGCGGGTGATCAAGGAGATCTTCAGCCATGCGCCCCAGCATACGGGGACGGACATCTCCGGCGCCGTGGCCTACCTGGGCCGGGTATGTCGCAAGCGCTCGACGGCCTTCGTGATCTCCGATTTTATCGTGCCGGGGGGCGGCGCCGTGGTGGACCGTGCCATGCGCGCCGTAAGCCGCAAGCACGAGTTGATCCAGGTGCGCATCAGCGATCCGGGCGAATTCGAGCTGCCCGAAGCCGGCATCGTCACGGTCCAAGATCTGGAGACCGGTCGCCGGGTGCGTTTGGATGCCGGTCATGCCCGCACGCGCCGGCTTTTCGCCGAAGGCCGGGCCGCGGCCCACCAGGCCGTGGCCGACCAATTCAAGGCCGCCAACCTGGATTGCATCGAGATCGGCACGGCCGGTTCGGCCGCCGATGCCTTGACCCGCTATTTCCGTGTACGGGAGCGGCGCAAGCGATGAAGGATATCCACGACATCAAACCGCTGCTGGCGGTGGGCATCGACTGGGGTTGGCTGCCCTGGCTGCTGGCGATCCTGGTTGCGGTGGTAGTCATTTTACTCGTCTGGCGGTGGTGGCGCCGCCGGCACCGGCCGCCCGAGGCGATCGCAACCGAACCCTTGCCGAGCCCCGAGACCGAAGCCCTGGCCGCTTTGGAGGCGCTGGCCGCCGGTGGTTCGGCCGACGGCAAGCGGTTTTACTTCGATCTCACGGCGATCCTCAAGCGCTACCTGGAGCGCCGGTACGAGATCCCGGCTGCCGAGATGACCGTGGAAGAGCTCCTGCCCCAGGTGGCGCGCCTGCCGTTGGCCGGCGACCTGGCCGAGCCGCTCAAGGCGTTGTGCCGCCTGGCCGAGCCCATTAAATTTGCCGATGCCGCGGCCGATCCGGAGAAAATGCCCGCCGATCTGGCTTTTGTAAGGCAGTTGGTGCAGCGCACGACACCCGAACCGGAAGAAGTCGCGGGTAAACTGGAAACCTGAAGAAGATGTTTCGATTGGCCACCCCCTATGCTCTGCTGCTGCTGGCGCTGATTCCGCTGCTGGTGTGGTATCGTTATCGCCGCCGGCCGCCGGCCATGGCGGTGGCCGAGACGCGCCTGGCGGCCGAGCTGAATGCTTCCCCGGCCCTAAAGCTCAACTGGCTGCTGCCCGGCCTGTACTACCTGATGCTGGTGCTGCTGATCGCAGCCCTGGCCCGCCCCCAGTGGGGCACGGAGCGCCTGCCCACCGAAACCGAAGGCATCAACATCGTGCTGACCGTGGACTTGTCGGGCAGCATGGCGGCCGAGGATTTCAATTACCAGGGCCGGCGTTTGAACCGGCTGGAGGCCATCAAGACCGTGGTGCGCGACTTCATCGCCCGGCGCGCCGGCGACCGCATCGGCATGGTGGTCTTCGGCAGCCAGGCTTACACCCAGTTGCCCCTGACCCGCGACTACCAGACCATCGGCGCCATCCTGGAGCGCCTTGCGATCGGCGCGGCCGGGCGCAACACGGCCATCGGCGACGCCATCGGCATCAGCGTCAAGCGCCTGGCCGACATCGAGAGCCGCTCCAACATCATCATCCTGCTCACCGACGGTCGCAGCAACGCCGGCGAGCTTGCGCCCATGACCGCGGCGGAGATCGCCGGCCAGAAGCAGATCAAGATCTACACCATCGGTGTGGGCGGCAAGGGCCGGGCGCCGGTGCCCATCGACGATCCGATCTTCGGTCGGCGTTATGTCTACCAGGAAGACGACCTGGACGAAACCGGCTTGAAAGCCATTGCCGAAAAGACCGGCGGGCTTTACTTCCGGGCCGAGGATCTGGAAAGCTTGCAGAAGATCTACGGCACCATCGACAGTCTGGAAAAAAACAAAGTCGAGGTGCAGGGCTTTGCCGAATACAAGGAACTTTACTTTTATCTGCTGCCGCCGGCCCTGCTGCTGCTGGCGGTATGGATCGTGTTGAAACATACGCGGTTTCTGGAGATCCCATGAACTTCGCCCGCGTGGAAATGCTTTTTCTCTTCTGGGGCGTGCCGCTCCTGTTGCTGGCGTACCTATACGGCTGGCGCAAGCGGCGCCTGATTCTGGAACGCTTCGCCCACCGGCGCACCCTTTCGGGCCTGGTGCCGCCCGGTATCGATGGCCGGCGCCGGCTGCGCGCGATCCTGGTGCTGGCGGCCGCCTTGCTGCTGGTCCTGGCCCTGGCCGGGCCCCAGTATGGCTATCAGTGGCAGACGGTAACGCGCCATGGCGTGGACCTGATCATCGCCCTGGACTGCTCGCGCAGCATGCTGGCCCAGGACATCCAGCCCACGCGCCTCGCCCGCGCCAAGCGCGAGATCGTCGATCTGCTGGCCATGCTCCAGGGCGACCGGGTGGGC
>JACRDD010000022.1 GCA_016218685.1 Desulfobacterales bacterium
GGACGCCCGGCGCGGATAAAGTCAGAAGGGTTTCGGCCTGTACCCATGATCGTGGCCTGATTCTTCCTCGTGCCGGCTCCTCTCTCGCCGTTCCCGTTCGGCCTCTACACGGCGCCGCTCTGCCACGATCATTCGGTCGAGTTCTGCCATGTGCTGCTCGGCGAACGCTGTGACCGCCTGTCGTTCGTCCGTCAGCCATCGCGTCAGCGACTCCTTCTTGACCCGCCATGCTTCCGCGAGCCCGAATTCACCGGAGACCACACCGGTGCTATTGATGCTGATCCGGACTCCGTCCATTTTGCTGGCGTCATGTGGAAATCGCGACACAATTTCTTTCAAGACACCGTGGGTGGAGGTCGGACCAAGATAGTTCTGGAGAATCGCCAGGGAGAAATCTGCCTCCGTGTCGCCGCCGGCTTTGACCAACTCGCCGAGCGCGGCCGCGAACTCAGGCGTGCATGTGGGAAACGCTCTACTGAGCAGGCTCCCTCCTCGAAACCAGAATTCCGCCCGATCTTGCGCGAACCAGGCCAGTCCCTTGCTGATGGCGAGTTCAGGGTTTTTCGAAAGCACCGGTTCCAGTCCTTGGAACTCAAACGGCACCACCTCGCTATGTTCTTCGCCGCCGTCCTCAAACTTCCTCGCCAGCCGAGTTGTCATCACGTCGTCGAGTCGCTGCTGTTCAGCCTCTCTGATACGGACAAACGCCAGCCCGGCGATTTCCTCGTTCGCCCACTGCACATCAGCCCCATCAATCGTCAGTGCCCACTCCAAGCCGGGCACCGCGATGCGCAGTTCTAACGAAAGGCCGGGCAACATGAGGAGCGGGCTTTCCAGCCGGCACCCGCTCCTTGAGAGATCGAGGATGATGCCTATCCCTTCGGGCTGTGCGGAGCCCGACACCATGGCGCGAAATTGCACACAAATTCGGGGCGCAGTCCGCTGATCCTCTGCTTTCAGATTCATGACTGATCGACCCTCCGCCTTCCCATCAATGGGCACCCATCACTTCCCCCGCAGGAGCTTCATCGTGTCCCCTTTTGAGGTGTCCGTCAAACCCTGGGAAGTCCATCCCGACACCTTTTACCATTGTGGGACGGAATTCCAATCGCGGGCTCTGGAAGATTGGGCCTATCGCCGTGGTGACGTCTCCCCCGAAAACGACGACACCTGAAAACTAGAGTACGACGGCGGCCTCGGTGGTCCCTTGCGAAAGGAGCGGCCCCATGAAGCGGTCGAAGTTTACCGAGGAACAAATCATCTACGCTCTCCGGCAAGCCGAATCGGGCACTCCGGTCGGCGATCTGTGCCGGCAATACGGCATCGCCGAGCAAACCTTCTACGCCTGGAAGAAGAAATACGCCCATCTGGGCGTGAGCGAACTCCGGCGGCTGCGCCAACTGGAGGAGGAGAACAGCCGATTGAAACGGCTGGTGGCGGATCTCTCGCTGGATAAGCATATGCTCTCGGAGGCGCTCCGAAAAACAGGCTGAGGCCTGCCCGCCGCCGAGAATTGGCCCACTGGTTTCATGGGACATTTCAGGTGAGTGGTGCGCGGGCCTGTCGGCTAGCCCAGTTTGGTCGCGCGTCGTGGTATCGAAAGAGCCAGGCCCAAGATCAGACGGCCCTGCGGCTGCGCATTCGCGATCTCGCGCATGCCCGCCCCCGATTCGGCTATCTGCGGATTTGGGTCTTGCTCCGGCGTGAGGGCTGGGCGGTCAATCGGAAGCGGGTCCGGCGATGGTATTGCTTCGAGGGGCTCCAGTTGCGCATGCGGCTGCGCCGACGAAAGCACATAGCCCTGCATCGCGGGCCAGCTCCCGTGCCGGTCGGCCCGTCGGAACGTTGGAGTATGGATTTCGTGCATGATACCTTGAGTGAAGGTCGGCCCTATCGAATTCTGACCGTGGTTGATAATTGGAGTCGCTCCAGTCCCGTGCTAGAGGCGGGATTTCGAATGTCGGGTGAAATCGTCAGTCGAGTGCTTGATCGCATGCTCGGTGACGGGCCAGGACCGCGCTCCATCACGGTCGATCATGGGACGGAATTCCAATCGCGTGCCCTGGAAGACTGGGCCTATCGGCGGGGCGTTCAGCTCGACTTCATTCGACCGGGAAAACCCGTCGAAAATGCCTTCATTGAATCATTTAATGGACGGCTGCGGGATGAGTGTTTGAATGTCCATCAGTTCGCCTCGCTGGCCGAGGCCCAGGCGATCATCGAAGCGTGGCGCGTGAACTATCATACCCGCCGTCCACACAGCTCACTTGTGCACCTGACCCCGAGTGAGTTCGTCAGGCAACGTCAGGAAGAACGGATCACCGAAGAAGCCGTCTGCTCTTCTTAAGAGTTGTCTCGGAATGGGGCCAACGTCAGAAGCTAGAAATTCTCCTTTGAAACTGTCTTGTTGACAGGGGAGCTTACAGACGGACGCCCGCCGCCTATGCGCGACAATTGGCCAGCACATCGGCTACTGGAGTGCCTGGACTCTAAACGTGGCCGCTACTCAAGATGGGGGGGACGTCGGGCTTGAGCCGCTGCCACTGGAGACCGGTCTTCCAGTTCTCGAAGAACTTGCGCGCCCACGCCTCGCTTTTGTAACTCCACAATTGGCCAAACGACTCCTTGAGCAGGTACGCCGTATTCAGCCGTTTGTTGGCGGCCAGCAATCTCTTCAAGGCTTGCCTGCCATCCAGCGTCAGATTCTCCCGGTTGGACAGCAAGGTGTATTTCTGTCCCTTGATGTAGCGCCGGTCTTGTCCTGCCAGCCGCGCATATTCGCTCTTCCTGACCGCATCCAGTGCCGCACCCAGATGGCGCAGCACGTGGAACTTGTCGAACAGGATGGCCGCCTGGGGCGCCTGCTTCCGCGTCGAGTGGCTAAACGGTTTCCACATATCCATCACCGCCAGCCGGATGCCGTGCGCCTTCTTTTTCCCCAGCCAGTCATAGAGCTGGTCCATGCTGGCTTCCGAGCGGTCTTGTCCTCCGCACCAGATCGGGCGTCCGCGCACCAGATCGCTCACCACGATGCGGTACGTGTGCCCTTTGCGGATCGAGATTTCGTCTATACCGACAACCTTCGGCCCGGGCGTGCCTGCCCGCTCCAACTGAATGCGCATGTATTGCTTGTCCAGTTCCTTGACCGTGTGCCAATCCAGGTTCAGTTCTCGGGCCACATCCTTGACCGTGGACTGGCGGCAGCGCCTGCCGATGAACCAGGCAAAGCGTTTGGTGTAGAGCGGGTTGTCGGCCAGAAAGTCGAGACGCTCGCGTTTCACCTTGCCGCAGCTCCGGCACTGAACGCGCCGCACCTCGATGTCCAGGTAAATGCGCGTGTCGGCACAGGACAGGTCGCGTACCCGGCGCACCTTCCGGTCGTACCAGCCGGAGTGCACCTTGCCGCACGTCCCGCACACCGTTTTTTTGAGCGGCGAACGAGGGTGATCACGCGTGCCTTCGGATCGCCGAAGACACCCGTGATTGTTTCCGCTGGGCGGAATCCGGGGAATGCGTATACGTCCCAAAGACGTCTGCGTGATGTGCGTGAAGTGGCCATCCGCAGAGCATGCCAGTTTCGCAGGCAACTGCAAACAGCAGAACATCTCTATTGGCATAGGGTTCAGCCATGCAATGCCCCATTATTCACCCACACGATTGCGCGATGAGCCTTTATTATTTGCCCGTCCATTTCACGCAGACCCCTCTAACCCTTCTAACAAGAGGCTCTCATGATCACTCATCTCACTCAGGCCGCTCGTCGCCCATTCGTGGAAACCGGCTTTCCCGGCGTGACATGTTCCACGATCTGGAGCGAAAACGGGAATGGCTCAGACTTTATCGCATTCAAAGCGGGCGCTCGTTTTCCACTTCACGACCATGAAGGTCCGGAGGAGATCGTCATCCTATCGGGCAAGATTCGTTTTGGTGATAAGGTGGTTTCCGCAGGAGACTACTTGAAGGCCGGGCCGGGCGATGTCCACGATGCGGAAGCGCTCGAAGATTCGGTGTTCTTCATTGCCCACATCGGCGGCGCGGTGGTCAAAGGCTGACCTCAATCCAAGCGAAGTAAACTCGACCCACTCACCAATAAGGCACTTCGTGATCACGCCGCGATTGCGACGTTGCGAAAGTACGTCAAGGCGGGGTAGTTTCTAGATTACTCATGTCCCTTTCCTTGTATGGTCCATACATGTTAATGAAATCACGTTCATTCAAACATTCGATATGATGAACATATTCATATGGTCGATCGTTCTTTTCCTTGTCGTACTGCTAATTGGATTAGCGCTTTACTGGCTATTTCCCCGCACATATCAGTCTGCCGATTCTGTCGCCAATTCCTATGATGACTGGACGAATGACGGCATTCTCGAGTTCTACTGGGGCGAACATATTCATCTGGGACACTATGGCTCTCCACCCCGCAAAAAGGAGTTTCTCAAAGCCAAGTCGGACTTTGTGCATGAAATGGTGCATTGGGGTGGGTTAGACAAGCTGCCTTCCGGTACGACGGTTTTGGATGTGGGCTGTGGCATTGGCGGCAGCAGTCGCCTTCTGGCGCGGGATTATGGCTTTGCTGTCACCGGAATCACCATCAGCCCTCAGCAAGTCAGACGTGCTCAAGAACTGACCTCCCCAGAGGTGAATGCCCACTTTCAGGTCGATGATGCGCTGGCACTTTCGTTCCCCGATGCCAGTTTTGATGTAGTCTGGTCGATCGAGGCAGGACCGCACATGCCGGATAAGGCACAATTTGCTCGAGAGCTCATGCGCGTTTTGAAACCGGGTGGAATTCTGGTTGTTGCCGATTGGAATCAGCGGGACGATCGTCAGGTTCCACTCAATGTTTGGGAAAAGCCAGTGATGCGGCAACTGCTGGATCAGTGGTCTCATCCGGCGTTTTCCAGCATTGAAGGGTTTGCAGAATTACTGGAGGCAACTGGACTGGTGGCAGGTGAAGTCACCACAGCAGATTGGACTGTCGAGA
>JACRDD010000002.1 GCA_016218685.1 Desulfobacterales bacterium
CCTGTAGTATGAGCCGAAAAGGGGACTGTTGGGACAATGCGGTCGCGGAAAGCTTCTTTCACTCCCTAAAAACAGAGTGGATGACGGATACGCTGTACACCACACGTGAGCAAGCAAGGCGCGACGTGGTAGCGTATATTGAGATGTTTTATAACTGCAAACGAATTCACTCTTTTATCTACTACAGCAATCCAAATGAGATCGAGAAAATGATCGAGATATCAAAATCGTCTTAAAGGGGTGTACCTTTTTACTTGACCACATCAATCCCGGATGGTCCGGAACATAAGCACAAAGGCAGGGTTTTGTCCGAAAAGGCCATGGTTTTCTTCATGGAAAGGGAATAGATGTCGAAAAGCATCAACATTTTGCGCGATCGGACACCCAGGCTTTCGAATCTCGTGTTAATCGGAATGCCTGGTTCGGGCAAAAGCACCGTTGGTGTCTGTCTCGCCAAGCGGACGGCCCGCGACTTCGTGGATACGGACCTGCTCATTCAAACCTCGGAGAAGCGGAAATTGCAGGCCATTGTCGATACGGACGGGTATATGGCGCTGCGGAAAATCGAGGAAAGCATTCTGCTCGACCTGCGCGTCCAGAACCACGTGATTGCCACGGGGGGCAGCGCGGTCTACAGTGAACGTGCCATGTCCCATCTCAAGGCGGATGGCCTGGCCGTCTTTCTCGATGTGGACTTGGCGCAGTTGGAAGCGAGGATTCACGATTACGGCACCCGTGGTCTGGCCAAGCGACCGGAGCAGAGCCTTGCCGACCTGTTCCAGGAGCGCCGCGGGCTCTACCGCCAATACGCGGACATCACCATCACCTGCACGGCCGGGATGACCCAGGAAGATCTCTGCGCACGCATCGCGGAAGCCACGCGACGCTTCGATGGCGGCGCCGACGGCCTGGACGATCATGCGGCGCGAAGCCCGGTTGCAGAATAAAGAAGATACAGGGACAATTGGAGGGGAGCGCCATGAAAGACACATTGAAGCCCGGCATAGAACACAGCTTTACTTTCCCCATCACGGCCGCCAAGACCGTCCCGGCGCTCTATCCGGAAGCCGAAGAATTTCGCGCCATGCCCGAGGTCTTCGCCACGGGCTACATGGTCGGCTTCATCGAGTGGACCTGCATCCAGGCGGTAAATCCCCATCTGGACTGGCCGCGGGAGCAGACGGTGGGCACGCGCATCGAGGTCAGCCACCTGGCGGCGACGCCGCCGGGGCTGTCCGTCACCGCCAAAGTAAGACTAGTGGAGGTGGAGGGGCGGCGGCTGGTCTTCGAGGTGGAGGCCTGGGATGACATCGATCTTATCGCCCGGGGTCAACACGAACGCTTTGTGATCGACAAGGCGAAGTTCGACGGCAAATTGAAGGGAAAGGCCGAGCTCAAGAGTAAATAAAGCCGCCGCCTGCCTTAGCAGCTTGTTAGGTACTCACTTGAAGAGGCGAAGGATTTGTCCATGGAAAGAGTGCAGAGCCTCCTGGGGCTTCTATCCATCGTCGCCCTGGCCTGGGCGATGAGCGAAAACCGTCGCCGCTTCCCCGTCCGATTGGCCCTCTTCGGCATATCCGGTCAGATCGCGCTGGCTTTGCTGCTGCTCAAGATCTCCATTTTTCAAAACTTTTTCATGCTGCTGAATCGCGTCGTCCTGGCCCTGGAAGCCTCCACGATGGCCGGGACCAGCATGGTGTTCGGCTATCTGGGGGGCGGCCCCCTGCCCTTCGAAGCCGCGGCGCCGGCCAACCTCTTCATTCTCGCCTTTCGGGCCTTGCCCCTGGTGCTCGTGATCAGCGCCCTCTCGGCGCTGCTGTTCTACTGGCGAGTACTGCCGTGGGTCGTCCAAGGGTTTGCCTGGTGCCTGACCAAGACGCTCGGCATCGGCGGCGCCGAGGGCTTGAGCGTATCGGCCAATGTCTTCGTGGGCATGGTGGAGGCGCCGCTGTTCGTCCGGCCCTACCTGCGGACGATGACCCGCAGCGAACTCTTCTCCGTGATGTCCACCGGCCTGGCCGGGATCGCCGGTACGGTCATGGTGCTCTACGCCTCGATTCTGGGCGACACCATCCCGGGGGTGTTGGGCCATATCCTGGTGGCCTCCATCATCAGCGTGCCGGCCGCCGTGACCATCTCCAAAATCATGATCCCCGAAACCCGGCCGGTCACCGGCGGAGAGCTCGTTTTCGAAGAGGCGCATAACAGCATGGATGCCATCACGCGCGGCACCGTCGAGGGGGTGCAACTGCTGATCAACATCGTGGCCATGCTGGTGGTGCTGGTGGCGCTGGTCCACCTGGTCAATCTGATGCTGGGGCTGCTGCCCCACCTGGGCGCCGAACCCATTACCCTGCAGCGCCTTTTCGGCTACATCAGCGCGCCGCTGGTCTGGTTGATCGGGGTGCCCTGGGCCGAGGCGCCCGCCGCCGGCCGCCTGCTGGCCACCAAGACCATCCTCAACGAATTCGTGGCCTACCTGGATATGAGCCGGCTGCCGCCCGGAACCCTGAGCCCCCGCACGGCGCTGATCATGACCTACGCCTTGTGCGGCTTTGCCAACCCGGGCTCCCTGGGCATCATGATCGGCGGCATGAGCACCATGGCCCCCGAACGGCGCGGCGAAATCGTTTCCCTGGGGTTGCGCTCGGTCATCGCCGGCACCCTGGCCACCTGCATGACCGGCGCGGTGATCGGATTGCTGTGGGCGTAGGGCGGTGGCCGGTCGATGGTCGCAACCTGTTGGGGGGCCGACTTGGAGCGTGCGCATAAAGATCCGATTCTGAAGCATGCGAAGATCGAGAAAGGCATCGAGATCCGGAGGGGTTTGGATTCAATCGAGGGAACCTTAAAAGGCTAATCGCCATGAGCTATAGAGAGGAACAGCGGCGACGTAAAGAAAAGAGAAGTCACGATGCCTGGCAAAAAATACTCAAGACGCCGGAGAAGTACATTGCCTGCGACCCAAACGAAATGCTGAAGGCTGCCCGCGATCTGCCCGATACGAAAGCATGGCTGGCCTATTTGAAAGCAAGATACTGGTGAAAGCAGCGCACAACCGGGTATGCGCTCTCACTAAAAACCTACCAAGGAGGAGTGAAATGTTCAAAAAGCTACTTGTTCTGGCAGTCACGGCATCGCTCGTTTTTATAACCGCGCCGCTCTATGCGGAGACTAAGGGCGACGCCGCCATCCAGCGGCCTGCCGGTTCGCTGGCAGCGAAAATTACCAATATCAACGGGAATATCATCACGATCGCCGATGATCGCGGGAATACCAAGACGCTGGAGATGTCATCCACAAAAGGCTTGGCGGTGGGCGTTATAACAGGTTGGTGCGAACAGGACTGCAGAAGCCTTAAAGTCGGAGATCAAACGATCCGAGTTCAGCGGGTGGTCGAAAGCAAGCGTTAGGGCGCCAAGACAACCGCGCGGCCACAAGATGTCTTATGCGCAGGCAAACGATCCACATCTAAACATGGATCAAAGACGATAGGGAGTTTTCATCATGACCGCTTATAAGCACAGCATGGGCGTCTTTTTATCCTCGGACCGCGTGCGAATCTTCTATCAGAGCTGGCAGGTGGCGCATCCCAAGGGAATTCTCGTGATCTCCCACGGGCTGGGGGAGCACTCCGGCCGCTATCAGAATCTGCTGGAGACGCTCTCCGGCAAAGGGATTTCGCTTTATGCCGCCGACCACCGGGGCAGCGGCATGTCCGGCGGCATCCGCGGCCATGTGGACGACTTCGGCAAATTCCACAGAGACATCAAGCACCTGATCGATGCGGTGGTTAAGCAGGAAAACCCGGGCGTGCCGATCCTCCTACTGGGGCACAGCCTGGGCGGACTCATCGCGGAACTCTATGCCCTCGCCTATCCCGGGGATTTGGGCGGCCTGATTCTCTCCGCGCCGGCCCTGATGCCGAGCGTGGCGGTGCCCATGTGGAAAAAGACGATGAGCAAAGTGGTTTCGAAGTTTTTCCCGCGCATGACGGTCAGCAACGAAATCGATCCGAACTACATTTCCACTGAAAAGGCCGTGGTTCAAGCCTATCTGGACGACCCCCTGGTACATGACCGGGTCTCGACCAAATTCTATCAGGAGTATTTGAAAGCGGCCAGGGTGGCCATCAAGTACGCCAGGGAACTCCGAATGCCGCTGCTGTTGATTCACGGAACGGCCGATAAAATGGTGAGCGTTCAAAGCAGCCGGCACATTTTTCAGGCAGCGGCCTCCCAAGACAAGACCCTGGAGATATTTGACGGCCTTTTCCATGAGACCATGAATGAAAAAGTGGAACAACGCGAAAAGGTCCTGGGCATCATGGAACAGTGGATTCTCAAGCATCTTTAGCCGGTGGATGAGTTGCGGATTCCAGAAGGGGGGGAAGTGACCGCTCAAAAAAGCCAAACCCATGTCCGCGTCGCATCGCCCGACGATGCCGAAGCCATTGCGGCCATTTACAATCACTACATCACCCAGACGATTATCACCTTCGAGGAAGAGGCGGTATCGGCCGCCGACATCCGTCAGCGCATGGAAGAGGTTCAGGCCTCGTCCCTGCCCTGGTGGGTTGCCGAGCACGGTGGCCAGATCGCGGGCTATGCTTATGCCAGCAAATGGAAGGGGCGCTGCGCCTACCGTTTCTCCACGGAAGTATCGATATATATCAATCCGGTCCACGTGCGGCAGGGCATCGGCACGGAAATCTACAGCCGCCTGCTGCCAACCTTAAAGCACATCGGCATCCATGTCGCCATCGGCGGCATCGCCCTTCCCAATGAGGCCAGTATCGCCCTGCATGAAAAATTCGGATTCGTGAAAGTCGCGCATTTTAAGGAAGTCGGCTTCAAATTCAACCGCTGGATCGACGTCGGCTATTGGCAGCGCAAGCTGTAGGATTGGACGCGCCGGACGGGATCACTGCACCTCGATGGCGCCGATATCGCCATTGCCGTCCACCCCTCTCGAACGTCTCAATTGATCCGTAGGGGTCAGCGCGGCGGATGCGTTGTCCGTCTCGACCCACATAAGGATGGCTGCGTTTTCGGCCAGCGCGCCGGTGGAAAAGAGCGCCTGCCAGGCATCGTCGCCGATCAGCTCCGGCCCCATGCCGGGAATCGCTTCGGCGGCGAGGGCCGTGTCCAACCGGTGCCAGAATTCGATGTAGGGGTAGTTGTAGAGCTCCTTGGGCCAGGTCACGGCCGGGCCGAACCATTGCGTATCCGCCAGGGTCAAAATGGGATTGCCATTGGGATTGGTATAGGGCTGAACACCCGCGGTTTCGTCGTCGCTATCCACGGTTTGCAGGAAAGTTTCGAAGTCCGAAGTAAAAGCGGCCGCGAATCCGGCGAGCCCGTAATGATTTTCTACCCGGTCGAGGAAGATCGCCAGGAAGTTGTCGCTGGCGCCGTTTGAGATACTGTATTCGGCGTAGGTCTCATGGATCGTGATCCGTGCAGCCGGCACCCGATCGAGGGCGCTGCCGGCCGGTTCGTAGTAGAGCACGGCCGGTGTACCGGCAGCGACGCCGGCAGACAGAATGGTGTCCGAGTAGGTGACGCCGGTGGTCAGGTCCAGCACCGCACCCGCGGCCTCGCCGTCCGCATCGCCCTGTTTGGGATAGTGCTTGCGGCAGAGCGACAGCCAGCCGGTTTCGCCCACCGGGACCAGGATCTGGGAGAAGTCCAGCACGCCGAAGCGGTTGTGCCCCCTGCTCTTGAAGTAAAAGAGCGAGCCGGTGAAGATATCGTGGTCGTAGACAGCGGCCACCGTGCCGTCCGCCGGATCGAGTTCGAAGAGCGTGTTGCCGCTGACGATGGATTGGCCGATGACCAGGTCTTCGACGCCATGGGCGTTGCCGATGGTGGCGGCGATGGCGCCGGCCAGGTTGCGCTTGCCCAGATCGTCGGTGCGGGGATAGCCGTACACCTCGTTTTGGGTGATGGTGCAACTGGTCACAACCAGGTAACCGTTGGACATGTAGACGGCACCGCCGCGCCAGTAGCCCATGGCCAGCAGAAAGGGCGGCAGGCCGGGGGAGGGTTCGGCCAGGTTCTGGGCGATGGTGCAATTGGTCAGCGTCAGGCTTTTGCGCTGGCCGATGCCGCCGCCGTCGGAATAGATGCCGGCACCATAGACAAAAAGGCCGCCGATGCGGTTGCCGGTGACGGCGCAGCGCTCGATGGTCGATCCCTGGGCGCTGCTGTCGTTTGCGCCGCCCACCGAGTAGACGCCGCCGCCCGCCGCGCCGCCGCCCGTGACCGTGTTGCCGCTGATGGTGCAGCCGACCAGTTGCACCCGGTTGGCGTACACGCCGCCGCCGAAGGCCCCCCGGTCCCGGGACGAGTCGAAATCCCCCAGGCAATGGTTGTCATAAAGGGTGCAGTTCACCAGACGCGCCGTTCCCCAGACAGCAACGGCGCCGCCCCGGGCCAGGGTCCAGGGCTGATCATCGGGATCGCCGGTGGAGATATCTTCGGCCACGCTGTTGCCGCCGGTGATGGTGACATGGGTCAGGGTCAAATTGCCGTAGACCGCCAGCACCCGGGCATCCGTGGCCCCGGTCCAGGCCAGCGTGATGCCCGCGGGGAGCGCCGAGGCGTCGATGACCACATTCTTGCGGGCGTAGAGCGCGGATTTGCCGTAATCCCGGTCGAAATAGCCCACCAGGTAAGTTACGGGCCCGCTGGGCTCTTGGCGCATGCCCATGACTTCGCCTTTGAGGATCGTGTGGGCCGCTCCGACGATGGACAGTTCGATGGTGCCGCCGTCAAGGTCCTCCTCGAAGGCGATGGTTTGTCCCGATTGGGCGGAGGCCAGGGCGCTGCGCAGGGTGACGGTGCCCTGGGGCGGGCTTTGAATGTCCGCCAGGCTGTTCACGATGATCGGCGGGTAATCGGTGTCATCGGAGCCGCCGCCGCAGCCCGCGCACAGCAAGCCGCACGAAAGAAGAATGACTATAGAAAGTATTTTATTCATAGCGAAACGCCCCTTATAGTTTTGCTTTGATCCACGGCTTTAATGAAGCTTGTGAGATATTAACATGTTTCAAAGCCTAAATGGGAGGAAGCTTGAATAGCGCTGCGTGTTGTATTATGGCATCGAAATCATACGAGGAGGTGCGGACATGGTGGTGTCCGGCAAGAGTAAAGCCGAGGGCCAGACATGGCCCGCGTGGCATGTCACGCTGAGAAATTACCGCAATTCGAGTGCCTGGACGGCCGCTTGGCAGTTGGCCAATACGCTGCTTCCGTATGTCGGCCTGTGGGGGCTGATGATCGCGTCGATGCGCGCAGGCTATTCTTATGGGGTGACCCTGGCGCTCGCGTTCGTGGCCGCCTTGTTTCTCGTTCGGATATTCATCCTTTTCCATGACTGCGTGCACGGCTCGCTGTTTCCGAGGCTGGGCGTCAACACCTTCTTAGGCCATGCCTTGGGGGTGCTGGTGTTCACGCCCTTTGACGACTGGCGCTACAGTCATCTGCGGCACCATGCCAGCTACGCCGACCTGGACGCCCGCGGGTTCGGCGATATCTGGACCATGACCCGCTCGGAATACGAAGAGGCGTCCCAGGCCAAACGCTGGTCTTACCGCCTCTACCGCCATCCGCTGATCCTGTTCGGGCTGGGAGCGGTTTTCAGTTTTCTGCTGCGCTTTCGCTTGCCGGTACGCCTGTCGGAGCGCAAAGCCCGGGCCAGCGTGCTGTTCACCAATCTGCTCATCGCCGTGATCGTTCTGATAGCGGCCAAGACCATCGGCTTGCGCACCTACCTCTCCATTCAATTACCGGTCATCTGGTTTGCGGGCGTGATGGGGATCTGGCTTTTCTATGTGCAACACCAGTTCGAGGGCGTCTATTGGGCCCGACGGCAAGAGTGGGATGCGATGCGGGCGGCCATGGAAGGCAGCTCTTTTTACGATTTACCGGCGGTGCTGCGCTGGTTCTCGGCCAACATCGGATACCATTATATCCATCATCTGAGCCCGCGCATTCCCAACTATCGGCTCAAGTCGTGCTACGATGGGGTGCCGGCGCTGCGGAGCAAGCCGGCCCTCACGATCCGGAAGAGTCTATCCGGCATTCGTCTGAAGCTGTGGGATGAAAAAAAGAAACAACTGGTCGGCTTCCCTTGAACCATGGAAAGTGTACGCCACCTCAAATCCGGGCAGCCTCTATCTACGAAGATAAGGAGTAAATATGAACAACTGCCATACCCTGGCGGGCCTTCAGAGTGACTATTTCTTTTGGAAAAGTATGGAACTGATCGGCATTCAAGCCGCGGCAGCCAATGCGCGGCTTGTGTCGAACCGATTCAAAAAGCATTTCGTGAGCCTAATCGTTGGCTTGACGGTGGTTCTGTGCGCGTCTATTGGCGTCCGACCGGCCGAGGCGCAATGGCCCCGGGTCGTCCTGTCCAATGACGGTACCCCTATTTCCTACGAAGTCATGGGTGCCGGAGAACCGACCCTGATCTTCGTGCATGGGTGGAGCTGCGATTCCCGTTACTGGCGCCAACAGACGCCCCATTTCTCCAAAAAGCATCGCGTGGTGCTTCTGGACCTTGCGGGCCACGGCCATTCGGGGCTGTCGCGTGCGACCTATACCATGGGCGCTTTCGGAGAAGACGTTCGGGCCGTCACCGAAGCGACGGGCAGTCACCGCATCATTCTCATTGGTCACTCCATGGGCGGGTCGGTGATTGCGGAAGCGGCGCGACGCATGCCGGAACGTGTCATCGGCTTGATTGGCGTCGATACTCTGGAAAACATAGAGTATCCGGTAACGGAGGAAGCATTTAAAAAGATGATCGCGCCCCTGGAAGAAAACTTCCCAACCGGCAGTCGGCAGTTTGTCGGCGAGATGATTTCGCCCAACACCGATCCAAAGCTGCGCGACTGGATACTCGCGGATGTTTCGGCCGCGCCGCCAACAGTGGCCTTGAGCGCCATGAACGAAATGATGTCGCAGTACATCACCGGCGAAGCCGCGAAGATATTCGAACAGATCCGCGTTCCCGTCATGAGCGTCAATGGCGACCTGTGGCCCGTCAACTATGAAGCCAACCGGCGGCACATGTTCTCTTACGATGCCATTATCCTGAAGCAAGCGGACCATTTCTTGATGATGAATCGTGCGGAAGAGTTCAACCGTGCCTTGGAAAAAGCGATCCGCCAGCTTCTAAAGCCGCCCCTCAAGCCCCAACGCCCGGCCAACTGAATCGGCGGACGGAGAAATGCCAAACGATATGCACACTCCCCCAAAAACCTCCGTACTGATCTGCCCCCATTGCGGCGCCGAAAACCGTCGACCGGCGGAGAGTTGGCTGGACTGCATGGACGCCCAGACCCCGGTGACCTGTGCTCAGTGCAGCCAGGCGCTCGATCCATCCCTTGGCGCGGATACGGCCGGCGCCGCCGGCGCCAAGACCAAGTGGGCCTATTGGCGTCGCTTTCTGGTTATCGCGTTACTGCTGGCGGGCCTGATGTTCTTCTTGAACAAGCATTTCGGCGTTTTTACTTCCGGGGAGAATAGCGGCCAGGCCATTTATACGCTCTTATTGGTGGGTGTCATCAGCGCATCGCTGGCCGCCGGCAAGATGCGGCAACAGTTGCGCTACCTTTCCATCTGGGGCGGGATCATGCTCTTGGCGATGGTCGGGTACAGCTATCGCCATGAAATCGCGGCGGTTAAGGAACGCGTGGGTGCCGAGTTCGTCCCCTCGACCGGCTTTCAGGAAGCGGCGAACACCGTCAGTTTCCCGGTTTCAGCGGATGGCCATTTCTATATTCGCGCCCAGGTCAACGGCGTTCCCATCACTTTCCTGGCCGATACCGGGGCCAGCCATATTGTTTTGTCCCCCAGTGATGCCGATAAGCTGGGCCTGAGACCGGAGCGCCTGCATTTCGACCGGATCTACGAAACCGCCAACGGCACGGTACGCGGCAGTTCCATTACTATCGACGATCTGGAGATCGGCGCCTTTCACCTAAACGACCTCATGGCCTCGGTCAACGAAGCGCCCATGCGCCATTCGCTGTTGGGCATGAATTTCTTCAAGCGGTTGGCACGCTATGAAGTCAAAGCGGATGTGCTGACCCTGCATTGGTGAATCACCCCCCTGCCTTGGCGGGCCGCAGCCGCACGACGGCCCGCACCCCCCACACGACGATAATGGCCAGCGCGATACGCGGGAAGGTGATCCAGACCGCCGGCACGCCGATGGCCACGAACAGCAGCGTGTCTTCCAGCAGCGAATGGTTGATGGCGATGTGGTAGTTGAGCCGGTTGGCGTCGGCGGCCGAGATCTCATTGCGTTCCACGGCATCGATCATGATGGCCGAGCCGTAGGCCAGCCCCAGGATCTGGGCCACCAGCCACAGAAACGAGCTCTCCCGGGAGAGTCCCAGGAGGCGCATCAGGGGGGCGAAGAGACGCGACAGCATCTTGATGATGTTGAACTCCTTGAGCAGGTTCTGCAAGATCATCAGGCCGGTGACGATCAGGGTGATCTTCAGCACCAGCCACGCGGCGCCGGCCAGCCAGTCGAGGAGCATCTGGCCGAGGTTGGCGAACCCCATGCCATGCTTGGCCGCCAGCCCGGCGCCGAGTTGGGCGGGCAACAGCGCATCGAGGGCCACGGCGGCCACGAAAGAGGTGGTCAGCCGCAACGCCAGCATGCCCAGGGCCGAGGAGCGGGTCTTTTTCTGGATGAGCGTCTCCACCGGCAGGTTGTGCGAGATGAGGCACATGAGCGCCAGGATGGTGACCTCGCGCAGGTCCAGCGGCAGGGTGGCGATGACGGCGATGGCTGCGTAAATGTTGACCAGGATGCTGGTGATGAAGACCACGGCCGCTTCGCCGGGCAGTCCGATCAGCGCAAAGGCCGGGGTGAGCACCCCGGCCACGCTGGCGATCACGCCCCAGTGGTGCAGCAGGCTCACGGCCAGGCTGATGGGCAGCATGATTTTCAAGAGCCAGAGCACCAGTTTCAAAGCTTTGGGCAGGGCGGCCCGGATGCACCCGGCGATGCGTTGGGAGAGGGTCTGCATTGATTTACTTTTTCGCTTTTGCCTCTTCTTCCTCCCGCAGGATCTTGCGCAGAATCTTGCCGATCACCGATTTGGGCAGCGCGTCGCGGAATTCGATGAGCTTGGGAACCTTGTAAGGCGCCAGGCGCTCCTTGCAGAAGGCGATGAGCTCTTCGGCCGTGACCGTCTCGCCGGGCCGCTGAACGATATAGGCCTTGACCGTCTCGCCGCGGTAGGGGTCCTTGATGCCGATGGAGACCGCCTCGGCCACCTTGGGATGCTTGAAAAGGACTTCATCGATCTCCCGGGGGTAGATATTGAAGCCGCCGGCGATGATCATGTCCTTCTTGCGGTCCACGATGTAGAGGTAGCCCTCCTCGTCCCGGGTGGCGACATCGCCGGTGTAGAGCCAGCCGTCCCGCAATTGGCCGGCGGTCTCTTCCGGGTTGTTCCAGTAACCGCGCATGATGAGCGGCCCCTTCATGATGATTTCGCCCGGCTCGCCCGGGGCCACATCCCGCTCCCCGCCGTCGATATCCACCAGGCGCACGTCGTTGTCGGGAAACGGAACGCCGATGCTGCCCACCTTCTTGAGCCCCAGCACGGGGTTGGCGATGCCCAGCGACGTGGATTCGGACATGCCGTAGCCTTCGCTGAAGGGGATGCCCATCTCCTTGACCCGTTCGATGAGCTCCACGGCCATGGGCGCCGCACCCGAGTTGAGCAGGCCGATCTTGCGATCCAGACCCAACGCTTCGGCCTTGGGATGGTTGATCAGGGCCGTGATCAGGGTCGGCACCGTGGGGAAGAAGCTGATCTCCTCGACCTTGGCGAGCAGATCCATCAGTTCGTCGATGTTGAAGCGCGGCACCTGGATCTGGGTGGCGCAGTTGAACATGGACCAGTTGAGCACCACGATGTTGCCGTAGGCATGGAAGTAGGGCAGCAGGGCCAGCACCGTGCGCCGCTCGGTGGGAATCAGGCTGATGGTGGGATTGCCCCAGTTGGAGCAGGCCAGCACGCCGGCCACCAGGTTGCTGTGGGTGATGACCGCCCCCTTGGGAATGCCGGTGGTGCCGCCGGTGAAGAGGATGACCGCCGGGTCGTCGGGCGAGAAAGCGACCTTGGGTATTTTCGTGCTGGTGGATTTTTCCAGCAGTTCGCCGAAGTGCAGCCAGCCCTTTTCCAGATCGAGGCTCTTGGCGCTGCTCGGGGGGAAACCCTGGATGTAATCGGTGACCGCCGTGGCGATCACCCGCGGAATCTGAATCGCCTGGCATAGCGTACGGATGGCCGGCAGGGCCATGTCGAAGGTGACGAGGGTGGTCAGCCCCGAGGTGGTGGCCATCATCTGCAGTTCGCTGGGGGTGTAGAGCGGGTTGAGGTTGACCACGATGCCCCCCAGGGAGAGCACCGCATAGTAGGCGATGGGGTACTGAGGGCAGTTGGGCAGGTGCAGGCCGACGCGGTCGCCCTTTTTGATCCCCAGGGCGCCCAGGGCGTTGGCAAAGCGCATCACCAGACAGCGCAACTCCCAGAAAGTGATCTCCGAACCGAAGAAGGAGAGGGCCGTTTTCTTTGGAAAAGATTTGGCGGCCAACCCCAGAAACTCCTGAACCGGGATGCGCGGGTAGCGGATGGTGGTGGGGACATTGTAGTCGTAGTGACGGTGCCAGGGTCTGGATTCCATTTGTGCCTCCTTTTGGGGTGAAGGAAAAACGGCCAGGGAAAGGCCGCGCCATGGAACAAGCAACGGGCCGGCGAATCGGCCCGCGGAACGGATGGACAATTGGATCGCGCGGAAAAAGTTCAGAGCGTTTCCACGATATCCAAAAAGCGCCGGGCGGTAAAGGAGCTATTGGACAAAGATTGCCTGGGAAGCGCCGCGGCGTTATGGTTAAAGAAACAGATCGTCGCCCGCGAAAGGAAACCCCATGCGAATCCTGCTCATTTCGGCCAATACGGAAAAAATCAACATGCCCACCCTGCCCATCGGGCTGGGCTGCGTGGCCGCGGCCGTGGCGGCCGCGGGGCATGCGGTGGATTTTCTCGACCTGATGGGAGTAGACGATTGGCAGGCCCGGCTGCGCGCGGCCCTGGCCAAAAGCCCGCCCGACCTCATCGGCATCTCCATCCGCAACATCGACGACCAGTTCAGCCAGACGCCTCGCTTCCTGCTGGAAACGGCCCGGGAGGTGGTGGCCTTCTGCCAGACCCACAGCCGGGCGCCCATCGTGCTGGGCGGCGCCGGCTACAGCATCTTTCCCGAAAGCGCGCTCGATTACACCGGCGCTGCCATGGGCATCCAGGGAGAAGGCGAGCTGCCCATGGTCCTGCTCCTGGAGCGCATGGCCGCCGCGGCCCCCCTGGACGACGTACCCGGCCTGTGGATCAAAGGCAAAGGGTTGCAGGCGCCCCGCGCCTATGGCCGCGACCTGGACCGCTTCCCCCTGCCCGGGCCGGAGCTGTTCGACGCCCGCTGCGCCGACGACCCCAATTACTTCCTGCCCATCCAGACCCGGCGCGGCTGCCCGCTCGATTGCAGCTACTGCTCCACGGCCACCATCGAAGGCAGCGTCATCCGCAAGCGCTCGACGGCGGCGGTGATCGCGGCCCTGAAGCGTTGGCGCGCCGCGGGCTTTTTCCGGGTCTTCTTCGTGGACAACATCTTCAACCTGCCCGAGAGTTACGCCGTCGAGCTGTGCGACGGTTTGGCCGACGCCGGTTTGAACCTGCACTGGCGCGCCATCCTCTACCCCGGCATGCTCAGCGAACGACTGGTGCACGCCATGGCGGCCGCCGGCTGCCGGGAAGTCTCGTTGGGCTTCGAAAGCGGCGCGCAGCCCATGCTGGATATCCTGCACAAACGCTTCTCGCCGCAAGATGTCGCGCAGGCCAGCCGTCTGCTGGCCGACCACGGCATCGGCCGCCTGGGATTTTTGCTGCTGGGCGCACCGGGTGAAACCCGCGAGACCGTGCTGCAGAGCCTGGCCTTCGCCGATCGCCTGCACCTGGAGGCGGTCAAAGTCAGCGTGGGCCTGCGCATCTACCCCTACACCGAACTCTCCCGCACTGCCGTGCGCGAAGGCCTGATTGCCTCGGAAGCCGAACTGCTCATGCCCCGCTTTTACATAACACCCGGACTGGACGAAGCCTGGCTGCGCCAAACAGTCAAGGATTGGCTGGCCGAGCGGCCCAATTGGATGATGTGAGTAGTGGAAATTTAGAGCGTGCTTTATAGATCGTTCGTCTCGAACGTGTTGCAGGCGCCATAACTTCCGCTCGAAAATCCCAGCTTAAACCACTTCACCCGCTGGGCCGAGGAGCCGTGGGTAAACGCGTCGGGCACCACGTAGCCCCGGCTCTGCATCTGCAAGCGGTCGTCGCCGATGGCGCTGGCGGCGTTGAGCGCCTCCTCGATATCGCCGTCCTCGATGATCTGGCGCGTGCGGTCGGCATGGTAAGCCCACAGACCCGCGACGCAGTCGGCCTGGAGCTCTTGGCGCACCAGCAGCGCATTGGCCTTGGCTTCCGGCAGTTTTTGTCGCGCCTCGTGGATCTTGGCGGAAAGGCCGGTCAGGGTCTGCACATGGTGGCCCACCTCGTGGGCGATGACGTACGCCTCGGCAAAATCGCCGGGCGCCTTGAAGCGCTGTTTCAGATCCTCGAAGAACTCCAGATCGAGATAGACCTTCTGGTCGGCCGGGCAGTAAAACGGCCCCGTGGCCGATTGGGCGTAGCCGCAGGCCGATTGCACGGCCCCCGAGAAAAGCACCAGCTTGGGTTCGACATACTGGCGCCCGCTTTTGGTAAAGATGGCGTGCCAGGTATCTTCGGTATCGGCCAGGACCACCGAGACGAATTCGGCCTGGGCCTGCTCCTCGGCCGTTTGCTCATAGGGCGCGTTCTGGGAGGTGGAGCTGAGCGTGCCGGTCTGCTGTAACAGCTCGCTCGGGTCGATGCCCAGGTAAAGCCCCACCAGCACCAGGATGATGGTCCCGATGCCGCCGCCCGCCAGCTTGCCGGAAACGCGCATGCCGCGACGATCCTCTATATTCTCGCTTCTACGTCCGCTTGACCATCGCATCTTCTTTCTCCTTATGGGATTCTTGGAATCAGTGAATCCCATAACAAATAGAACCTGGCCTGGCAACGGTGGCCTTCCCACCGCCAACTTGACATCAACCCATCCGGTTTTAAGCTAACACGCATGCAATCGCGAACCGAATGGAATTGACCTTCGACCATAGGAATAAATCGTTTATTCGAGGAGTACACCGACCCAAGGCGCAACCGCAACACCGCCAATCCAGGGAACACCTCTCTTCCACACCGGACGGATGCCCATCGTCGCAGGATGCGGCTTCAGGCCATCCATGCGAAAGGGTCGGTTATTTTCTGAAGGAGGAACGTCATGAAATGTGACTGCACCAAGAGCAACATCAGCGTTGTCCTGCTGTTTCTGGCCATCGCCGCCATCGCCGGCGGCCTGGCCGCCTGGAAGCACGCCGCGGCCCGGGAGGCCAATGCTGCCTCGGCCCAGCAGCCCGAACCCATGGAAGCGGTGACCGTGGCCACGGCCCGGCCTTTCGAGCATCGCGAGGAGACCACCTCCATCGGCACCGTCATGGCCTTGCGTTCGATTACCCTGAGCAACGAACTGGCCGGCACGGTGCGGGAGGTGATGCTCACCCCCGGGCAGATCGTGGAGGCCGGCGCAGTGCTGGTCCGCCTGGATGTCGCCGTGGAACAGGCTGAATTGAAAGCCCAGGCCGCCCAGGCCAAACTGGCGCAAACCACCCTGGATCGCATTCAGCGCGCCCGCGTGGCCATATCGGCCCTGGAAGTGGATCGTGCGGCCGCCGAACGGGACGTGGCCCTGGCGCGCAGCGCGGCCATCAACGCCAGGATCGAGAAGAAAACCATCCGCGCGCCCTTCCGGGCCCGGGTGGGCCTGGCCGACGTGCATCCGGGCCAGTACCTGGATAGCGGCACGCAGTTGACCACCCTGCAGGGCGTGGACGAGGCGGTGCATGTGGACTTTACCGTGGCCCAACCGGTGGCCCAGAGCCTGGCCGTGGGCCAGGTGGTCCAGGTATTCTCTTCGGGCGCGGCAGGGCCGACCCCGGCCAGAATCGAAGCCCTCGATGCGCGCATCGACCCGACCACGCGCAACGCCATGGTGCGCGCCCGCATCGACGATGCGTCCCAGGTGCCCGCGCCGGGCGCCTCGGTACGCGTCCAGGTGCCGGTGGGCGCGCCGCGCAAGGCCATTGCCGTGCCGGTGAGCGCCCTGCGCAAGGGGCCTGAAGGCGACCATGTCTTCGTCATCGGGCCGGACAAAGAGGGCAAGTCCCGGGCGCACCTGCGCAAGGTGGAAAGCGGTGCCCTGCTCGGCGACGAGGTGGCCATCTACGCGGGGATTTCCGCCGGCGAAACCGTTGCGGCGGGCGGATCGTTCAAGCTGCGCGAGAATGCGCTGGTCGCGGTGTCCAAGAACGCCGCCCAAGAGCAAAGGAAGGTGCCCGATGACGCGTCCATCCGAACCTCGGCCAATCGTCTGTAAACCGCCTGAAAAGGCCTTCACGGACATCTTCATCAAACATCCGGTCCTGGCGGTGGTGGTCAACCTGGCCCTGATCCTGGCGGGCTGGCGCGCCCTGGCCTCCCTGCCGGTGCAGCAGTTTCCCAGCCTTAAAAGCGCCTCGGTGATCATCACCACCGTTTATACCGGCGCCAGCGCGGAGACCGTGCGCGGCTTTCTCACCACACCCATCGAGCGCGTGGTGTCGGCCATCAGCGGGGTGGACCACATCGAATCCACCAGCCGCGCGGGCCTGAGCACGGTGACCGTGCGCCTGAAGTTGAACCACGACAGCACGGCGGCCCTGGCCGAAGTCACGGCCCGCTTGCAGCAGGTGCGCAGCGAACTGCCCGAGGAAGCCGAGCCGCCGGCGGTGGAGGTGCAGCGCGCCGACCGGCCCTACGGCACCTTTTACATCAGCTTTACTTCCGACGCGCGCCCGGTGCCCGCGATCACCGACTGGCTGATGCGCTCGCTGCAGCCGCAGTTCGCCACCATAGAAGGGGTCCAGCGGGTCACCATCGAAGGCGGCCGGCCCATCGCCATGCGGGTCTGGATCGACCCCGAGCGCCTGGCCAGCCTCAACCTTTCGCCCGGCGACGTACACGCGGCCTTGCAGCGCAACAACTTTTTGGCGGCCGTGGGCCGCACCAAGGGCAACCTGGTGCAGGTCAACCTGCTGGCCAACACCGACCTGCGCTCGGCCGATGAGTTCAAGCGTCTGATCGTGGCCGACCGCAACGGCGCCATCGTGCGCCTGAGCGATGTGGCCCGGGTGGAACTGGGCGCCGAGGAAGCCGACATGGTGGCCAAGTACAACCAGGCCCAGGCAGTCTACCTGGGGATCTGGCCCCTGGTCGGTTCCAACGAGATCGATGTGGCCAAAAACCTGCGCGCCGAGATGGCGCGCATCCAGCCGACCCTGCCCCGGGACATCCACATGCGCCTGGTGTGGGACGGCACCATGTTCATGCGCAACGCCTTGGAGGAGATCACCAAGACCCTGGGCGAGACCATCCTGATCGTGGGCCTGGCGGTTTTCCTGTTCATGGGCTCCGTGCGCACGGCCCTGGTGCCGCTGTTGGCCATGCCGGTATCGCTGGTGGGCGCCGCCCTGGTGATGCTGGCTTTCGGCTTCAGCCTCAACCTTCTGACCATCCTGGCCATCGTGCTCTCGGTGGGGCTGGTGGTCGACGACGCCATCGTGGTGGTGGAAAACGTCGAGCGCCACGTGCAGTTGGGTAAGTCACGCCGCGAGGCGGCCATCATCGCCGCACGGGAATTGCGCGGGCCGATCATCGCCATGACCATCACCCTGGCCGTGGTCTACGCGCCCATTGGCTTGCAGGGCGGCCTGACCGGATCGCTCTTTCTGGAATTCGCCATCACCCTGGCCGCGGCCGTGGTGGTGTCGGGCTTTGTCGCCTTGACCCTTTCGCCGGTACTTAGTTCGCGCTTCGTCCACCCCCAGGGCCGGGAGGGGTGGCTGACCACCCGGGTCAACGGCCTCTTCCTGCGGGTACGCCACGGGTATGCCTGGCTGCTCGAACACGTCCTTTCGATGCGCTGGGCCATCGCGACGGCCGCGCTGATCATCATGCTGGCGGCCTGGCCGCTCTACCAGCAATCCAAACGCGAACTGGCGCCCGTCGAGGACCAAAGCCACATCAGCTTTTTCATGCAGTCGCCGCCCGATGCGACCCTGGATGCCTCCGACCGCGAGTCGCTCCAGGTGGTGCAAGCCGTGAAGGCGTTTCCCGAAGCCGATTTCATGTGGTCGCTGACCGCCTCCTGGGGCGGCTTCGGCGGCATGGTCACCAAGGATTGGAAGACGCGTGAGCGCTCCACGGCACAGATGTTCGGCGAAGTGTACGGTGCTGTCTCCCAGGTACCGGGATTGCAGGTCTTCCCGCGCCTGGATCCGCCCTTGCCCACCTCGGGCCAATATGACGTGGAATATGTAGTGCAAAGCGATGCGCCGCCCGAGCAGCAGTTGCAACTGGTGCATGCCATCGTAATGGCCGGCATGCAGAGCGGCAAATTCCTCTACGTGGACACGGACCTGAAGATCGATCTGCCCGAGGCCCACGTGGTGATCGATCGCGAACGGCTCGCCGACCTGGGCCTCGATCTGGCCACCCTGGGCCGCGAGCTGGGCACCCTGCTCGGCGGGGCCTATGTCAACCGCTTCAACTACTACGACCGCAGCTACAAAGTGATTCCGCAGATCGGCGACGAGGACCGGACGACCCTGGCGCCGCTGCTCGACCTCAAGATCAAGACGCCCGACGGCAGCCTGGTGCCGGTCTCGGCCTTTGTGCACATCGAAACCGGCACCGCGCCGCGCACCCTGAACCGTTTCCAGCAGCGCAACGCCGTGCGCATCTTCGGCGGGGTCCAGCCCAATGTCACCAAGGAAGAGGGGTTGCGGGTGCTGGAAACGGCCGCGGCGTCCGTCGGCGGCGACAATTTGAACCATGATTATGCCGGCGAATCGCGCCAGATCCGCCAGGAGGGCGAGTCGCTCACGGCCACCTTCGGCTTTGCCCTGGTGCTGATCTACCTGGTGCTCAGCGCCCAGTTCCGCAGTTTCCGCGATCCGCTGATCATCCTGGCAGGCTCGGTGCCCCTGGCCATCTCCGGTGCCCTGATCTTCACCTATCTCGATCTGACCACCATCAACATCTACTCCCAGGTGGGCCTGATCACCCTGGTGGGCCTGGTGGCCAAGAACGGCATTCTGATCGTGGAGTTCGCCAACCGCCTGCGGGAAAACGGCCTGGACAAAGACGCGGCCGTGCGCGAGGCGGCCCTGACCCGCTTGCGGCCGGTGCTGATGACCTCGGCCGCCACGGTGCTGGGCCACTTTCCCCTGGTGCTGGTCGCAGGGCCGGGCGCCGAGGCGCGCAACAGCATCGGCACGGTGCTGGTCACGGGCATGTTCCTGGGCACCGTCTTCACCCTGGTGGTCGTGCCGGTATTCTACTCGCTGATCGCCGGCGCCCGCCAGGCCGTCCCGGCGGAAGCCCAAGGCCAACAATCGATCGCGACGCCGGCCGGCGCGATTTGCCAAATCGGGATGCAGGACGCATAGTGGCTTGCAAAGGGGGGACACGCCATGCAAAGCTTAAAAGGAAAGACACTCTTCATCACCGGTGCCAGCCGGGGCATCGGCCTGGCCATCGCCTTGCGGGCCGCGGCCGACGGCGCCAACATCGCCATCGCGGCCAAGACCACCCAACCCCATCCCAAGCTGCCGGGCACCATCTACACCGCCGCCGACGCGATCGAAAAGGCCGGCGGCCGGGCCCTGCCGGTGGAGGCCGACATCCGCTTTGAAGAGCAGATCGTGGCGGCCGTGACCAAAACGGCAGCGGTCTTCGGCGGCATCGACATCCTGGTCAACAACGCCAGTGCCATCTTCCTGGCCGGCACGGCCGATACGCCTATGAAGCGCTTCGACCTGATGCACCAGGTCAACGCCCGGGGCACCTTCGCCTGCTCCCAGGCCTGCCTGCCCTATCTCAAGAAGGCGCCCAACCCCCACATCCTGACCCTCTCGCCACCGCTCAACATGGACCCCAACTGGTTCGCCCCCCACGTGGCCTACACCATGGCCAAGTACGGCATGAGCATGTGCGTGCTGGGCATGAGCCAGGAGCTGCGACCGCTGGGCATCGCCGTCAACGCCCTCTGGCCGCGCACGCCCATCGACACCTCGGCCGTGCGCAACCTGCTGGGCGGCGACGAGACCCTGCGCGGCAGCCGCACCCCCCAGATCATCGCCGACGCGGCCCACCTGATCCTCACCCGCGACAGCCGCACCTGCACCGGCCACTTCTTCCTGGACGAGCCGCTGCTGCGCGAGGCCGGCGTCACCGACTTCGAAAAGTACGCCGTGGTGCCGGGCGCGCCTCTGTTGCCGGATTTTTTCTTGTCGGAAGCCAATTTTCGCTGAGTTCCCTCGCCGGTGAAGGCTCACATCCGCCGAACCGACTCGGTTCGCCTTGAAAATTCGGATTGACACTCCGAGTTTTCAAGGCCAAAAAAAGCACTCATGCCTCCCCGGAATCAGGTTTTTGAAATGATTGGACAAGATGATGCTGTCCGTTTATCGTATGCATCTAACGATATCGATCCCTCCGATCTGGGCCTGGAGTAGGGGGATCGAACATAGCAGAAGCATAAGGAGGCCGCCGTGCCGAGTTCGCCGGTCCATTATCACGAAGGCCAGTTCCCTCCCCGAAAGATCGATTGGGAACGGTTGATTCCCTTGATAGGCCCCGCAAGTGCTGCCTTGGCACGCTTCGACGGTGCTCTGGCGGCGGTGCCCAACGCGGCCGTGCTGCTCTCGCCGCTGATGACCCAGGAGGCGGTGCTTTCCTCGCGCATTGAAGGTACCCAAGCCACCATGGGTGACGTATTGGAGTATGAGGCCGGAGTGGCGCCCAAAGACGCTGACCCCCGGCAAACCGCCGATATCCAGGAAGTGCTCAACTACCGCAAAGCCATGTGGCGGGCGGTGGAACTATTGGACGAACTGCCCTTATGCCAGCGAGTGCTCAAGGAAGCCCACCGGGTGCTTATGGAAGGCGTGCGCGGCCGGGGCAAGGCGCCGGGCGAGTATCGTAGAATCCCCAACTGGATAGGCCCCCCGGGCTGTACTATGGAAGATGCCAAATATGTGCCCATCTCCAGCGATCGTTTGCCGGCTGCCATGGACCGCTGGGAGCATTACATCCACGCGGATGCGCCGGATCGGCTGGTTCAGCTCGCCATGCTGCATGCCGAGTTCGAGGCCCTGCACCCTTTTCTGGACGGTAACGGCCGCCTGGGACGGATGTTCGTGCCGCTGTTTCTCTTCAGCATCAATGCCCTGCGCAGCCCCATGTTTTACATCAGCGCCTATCTCGAGGCACGCCGGGACCAATATTATGAGCGCCTGCTGGCGGTATCGCGGGACGGCGATTGGACCGCCTGGTGCATCTTCTTCCTGACGGCGATCGGCGCCCAGGCCAACGAAAATCACGATAAAGCGATTGCCATTTTGAATCTTTACGAGGCTGAAAAAAACCGCATCATGGCGCTTACCCGCTCTCAATTTGCCATCAAGGCGCTGGATTTCCTTTTCAAACGCCCGATTTTTCCGGTGTCGGCATTTTACAGCGAATCAGGCATTCCGGACCCTTCAGCTCGCAAGATTCTTAAAACCTTGCGGGAAAACCAATTTTTCAACACCTTGCGTGAAACCAAAGGCCGCCAACCAGCAGTTTTGGTTTTTCGAGACCTTTTAAACATTGCCGAAGGTCGGCAAGTATTTTGACGATAATGGATTATCGGCAAGTGGCTTTGTCGATAATGAAACCGGTTTTTATTATCGGCTAATCGGTTTGCCAATAATTCGTTATCGGCTAAGATCGCCTGATCGTCCAGCGCCGGGTTTAATGAAAGGAACTGCCGCTGAAAGCAGCATTGGCCAGGTGGGCCAAATTTCGATAAATATAGTCCACAACCCAAATGGTGTAATGAAGGCGCTTTGATTACACTCATTCCGAAATTGATTACCCCAATTCACCAAGGACTAGGCTGCCAAAGGTTTCGACGCCCCACTCTTCTTCGCCTGCCGCGCCTTTTCATGGTGCCGCGCTCACACTCGGGCTGTCGGCCGTGTGGCCCGCCTTGTCCACGGCCCGAACGATATACGTGTGCGCGCCGGTCGGCGCGTTGCCTTTGAAGACATCATCGTAATGGAATCGCGCCATGCCGATCTGGGGCCGGTGGGGCACCCGGGCGATTTCCTGGTTGTCGCGCAGGACCGCATAGTGGTCGATGGCCGCGGCGCCGGCATAGGCGCAGTCCCAGCTCACGCGCACGGCCGCGCGGCCCAGGGCCGGTGACGAGTCGGCTTCCACGCCCACATGGCGCGGCGGGGTCAGGCCGATGGCCGGGCGCTGGAAGTAAACGTTGGCCCTCTCCTTGCCCGCCGCCGTGACGCGCGCCTCGACGGCCGCCATCTGGGCCTCGCTCAGCGGCGCGGCGAGCTGGGCGGCCTCGAGATTGGCGCTCAACTGGCATTGGGACGGATCGTCGTCCACGTGGCCGATCCCGGTGATCAGGGTGCAGACCCCCGCCATGGAAAGCGCGTGGTGGATCAGCTCCCGGCTGGGCAGGGCCGGCGAGCCGACCTGGTAGTAGACGTGCTCGACGGCGTTCGAGAAGACCGGCGCCTTGTGGTAGTAGGCGGCATCCGCAAAAACCTTCATGCCCACGATGCCCATGTCGGCCGCGGCGGCCGCGGCGATGGCATTGTGCCGGTGGGCCAGATGCTTCCCGTCGCTGGCGTTGACCGTCACCAGCAGCGTATCGATCACCCGATGGTAATCGCGTTGAATGGCATACATCAGGGCCGGCGAGTTCCAGTGGCCGCTCATGCCGATGTGCCGTACCAGCTTCTCCTTCTTGGGGTTGCAGCCCGTGCGGTTGGTGCCTTCGCGCAGGTCCAGCATGGCGGCCAGGGCTCCCATCCAGGGCCGCTCGGGGGAGGGATCGTCGAAGCCCTCGAAGAGCATGTCGACCTCATCCAGGGTATTGAGGTTGTGAAACTGGATGCTGTCCACATAGGCGCCCTCGGGATAGCCCTGGCCGTCGCCGAACATCAGGCGCAGCGAGCGGCGCAGGTCATCGACGCAGGTGGCCACGCCCGAGCCGTCGGTCATGCCGTCGCTCCAGTTGGTGCGAAAGCGCTTGCCTTCCGGGCAGCGCGCGGTGCGCACATGGGTTTTGGTGGCCATGAAGAGCTCGGCCCGCGCCCGGGGATCGTAGTTGGCCGCGGCCGGTGACAAGCCCAGGCGCCGGAAGGCCTGGCCGAAGTTTTGCTGGCTTGGCCCATACACATTCGAGCTATCCATGTAATTGATGCCCAGGCGATGGGCTTTTTCGATGATGGCGATGGCGTCGATGCCCTCGCCGGTCCACTGCAGGGAGGCCTGGCCGCCCAGACCGAGGGTGGTGACCATGCGTTCGGTGCGCCCCAGCCGGCGCCGGATTGGAAATGCCATCTCGATGCTCCTTTCTTGGGTGACAATGCTACGCTCGTGTCCGTTCAGGGATGAGATATTTTCGTCGCGTTCAAGGCGGACGAAAATTTTAACCGCAGGAATATATGGACATATTTCGAGGATTAAAATTTTCGCCCAACGCCGAAATCGGCGAAAATAGCCATTCCTGTGCGGACACGGGCTAAAACGCCGGATGCAAAGTGTACATGCAGACGATGCCCTCCTGGCGGTTCACTTCGGCCTTGGTCGGTTCTCCGTCCAGAACGCGCGCGAGCAGTTGCGCGATCGTGCGTCCCACCGCATCCAGCGACGTTCCCTCCAGAATCACGCCGGCATCGATGTCCATGTCGTCTTCCATGCGGCGATAGAGGGTGCTGGTGCTGGCCACCTTGACGACCGGCACGATGGGATACCCGACGGGAGTGCCGCGCCCGGTAGTAAAGAGGATTGCCTGGCAGCCGGCCGCGGCCAGCCCGGTCATGGATTCAGTGTCGTAGCCCGGGCCGTCCATCAGCACGACCCCCTTGGCGTCGGGCAGTTGGCCATAGGCCACCACCTGGGTGATCGGGCGGCTGCCCGATTTGACGATGCACCCCAGTGACTTCTCCTGAATCGAACTCATGCCGCCGTCCATGTTGCCGGGAGCGATCACGTAGGCGGCCAGGGGGCCCAGCAGGTCGTGGGTCAACTGCTCCGCCTCGGCCACCATGCTGCCGATCCGGCCGGCCACCTCCGGGTTGCAGGCGCGGCGCTGCAAGATGTGGCTGGTGCCGATCATTTCGGTATCTTCGGTAAGGATCACGGTGCCGCCGCGATCCACCAGCCAGTCCGAGACCCGGCCCACGGCGGGGTTGGCCGTGAGGCCCGAAAAGGCGTCCGAGCCGCCGCACTCCAGGCCCAGGCAGATGCGGTCCAGCGGCAGGGGCCGGCGCTCCTGACGGGCCGCGTCGGCCAGCAGGCCGTTGACGATCTCGATGCCCCGGGCCGTGGCGCGGCGGGTGCCGCCCAGCTTCTGGATCTCGAGATGGGCCACCGGTTTTCCCGCAAGGGCGATCTGCGCGGCCAGGCCTTCGGCCTTGATCATCTCGCACCCCAGGCCGACCACCAGCGCGGCGGCCACATTGGGATTTCGGCCCAGATTGGCCAGGACGCGGGTGTGCATCTCGATCTCCACGGCCCGGCCGCAGCCATGGCCGTGGTACAGGGGCACGACCTGGGGCACGGCCCGGGCGATGGCCGCCACCACGCCGTTGGCGCAGGCCACCGAAGGGATCACGGCCACGTGGTTGCGGATTCCGGCCGATCCGTCCGACCGCGCGAAGCCCAGAAAAGTCTCCATATTATTCCTTCTCCACCGGCATCAGATTGTGGGTGTGCACCCATTGGCCGGGCCGGATGGCCTCCTTGGCCCGGCCGATGACTTCGCCGTACTTGACAATAGGCGCCTGGGCCGCCAGGTCCTTTATGGCCACCTTGTGGCCGCACGGAATATCGGTGAACGCCACCAGGGCCGGGCCGCCCGGCCATTGCAAGGCTTCTCCCTTTTTGAAATCCCGTAGGGCCACGGCCACGTTGTCCTTGTCATCAACGAAGATCAGTTGGGATGCCATGGAACACTCCTTTCGCGCGTCGCGGCCGGCTATATTCTGAAAAAATAAGGGATTGCCAGGAGTACGGTGCCAATAGAGACCGCCAGGATAGCGTTGGATACAAAATAGGGGAAGATCATGAGCGCTATCCCGCAAATGAGCGGAACCACCGCCCCCTGCTTTTTCCCGTAGATGAAGAAGCCCAGGCCGATCGAACCGAATAGCACGCTCCAGATAAGGGACCAGCTGTCCATGCAGCCTCACCAGCGCGACGCCATAAAGTTAAAAACTAGACGGAATCTTCCTTGCTCATTGGATCATCCGTTCCAGTAAATATTTATGGTGTAATTTCGTATGTAAGACAAGAGCGTGTTTGTGATCGCGGCACGAAACCGGCTGCTGGGCGGACGGTGCGGGCACACACCCGCACCGTCCGGCGGCCGGTCAAAGCGCTGCCGGTGGATGAAATGCCGCTGTTGCACGTATTCACGCCGCTCAGACGACTTCCGTCGCCTCCTGAACCTGTCCGGTTCCATAGGAGATGTTGTCCTCCACGGAGAGATATTCCGACAGGTGGGAAACAACGCTCACGAGGCGGTTGCCGAGCGTCAGGCTCAGGTTCTTGTAAAACAGCGCGGCACTGACGGGCTCCTCCATCATGAGCGTTTCGAGCTCATCGCGATCGAAGGCGATCAGCGCGGATGGTTCGGTACAGGTGGCCGAGGCGGTATAGATGTAACGGCCGGTCAGGGCCGACCAGCCCAACGCCTCTCCGCCATGACGCGCCGTGTAGATGGAGCTGTCTCCGACGCTCAGCCGGACGCTGCCTTTGATCAGGATGTAGAAGTGTTGCGCCGGCTTGCCTTCCTTGAACAGCACCTCGCCTGCTTCATGGGACGACTTGACGCCGATCGCCATGATCCGGGCGATGAAGTTCTTGTCCAAACCCCCAAGGATTTCCGCTTGTTTGAATTGCATGGTCACCTCCCCGGGCAAATGCCCTGTCAAAAAAGTTGGCTTTTGCATCCAAGGCGATTCCGGGCGGCTGGCAGAGGGGGGCGTAACGACAAAAGAGCTGCGGGCCAATCCTTGAGGAAGATCATGGGCATCCATTCGGCGCAGCCGCTTCACCTGGTGCCGGCAACGCTTGAATGCAAACCGGAAAGCAGAAGATTAAGGCTTCCCCATGGATAAAGCAAGCGCGACTAAGCACTTCTTCGCGGAACCCCCCGGGCGTAGAGCGTCTCTTCGATGGCTTTTTGGGCCCAGGCCGGGTCCTGCCTTTGCAGCCCCTGGGCATAGAGGGCCATCACCTCCCGGGCATAGGCCGTGGCTTTGTCGTAAACTTCCAAAACGGCGCGATCCATCGCCTCCCAGGCGCCTTGCTGCGCAAAGGCATTAAAACCGGCCTTGAGCTCGTCGAAAAGCAGGGGCACCAAGCCGCCGCTGAAGGCCATGTAGAAACCCAAGGCGGCCGCGTCGCGGTCCGCGGCAAAGCGGCGCAACGGCCCGTGGGGCCCGCTGTCGGCCAACATGTCTTTGAGGGTGCGGATCAGCAACTCCACCAGGGTGTGCGGAAAGTCGTTGAGCATGCGGCGCCAGGTGGCGCGCGCGAAGACCTGGTCCTCGAGTTCGCTCAGCTCATGCTGGATATAGGTGGCTTGCTGCACTTGCAGGATACGCGCAAGATGGCGCCGGATGCCGTCCGCCTGGGTGTCGGTCAGGTTGCAGCAAGCCTCCAGGGCAAAGGCCAGGGCCGCCCGGCCGCTATTGGGGATATAGGCGATCTCGTCCCACACGAACATGCGCGCCGCCTCGGTGCGCAGCACCACCTGGTCGTCTTGGACAAAGGCCGGTAGCGTCAGCAGGTCCCGAGCCAGTTCCTCCCCCAGGCGCCAGACGGTGCGGCCGCGCAGGGTACGGCGCTCCTCGATGCGCGCCAGGAAAAAGGTGGGCTTCAGGCTGTGGGCGTAGCCCGCGCCGTAAAAGAGGCCCTGGGGCGCCAGCCGCGCATTGATCGCCAGGCTGTCGAAGGGATCGAAGGCGTTGTCACCGATGGTCAGCGGCTGGAACTCGGCTTCGGCCAGCGATTCCCAGAGTTCTTCGCGCCGGCCGATCCACTCCAGCACCGCGGCCGCCTCGTTTTCTTCCCAAGGCTGCAGACGCAGCTCCCATTTATAAAGGTCGCGCAGGCGCAATGCCAGACCGCAGATTGAGTAGAGACCCGCGTGGCGGGCGTCGGAAAGATCACAATTATGCCGCACTTGGCGGACGAGGCGTTCGACATCCATTTCCATCTCCAGTCAGCAAACCACAAGTTGGATGTAATATGCCGACGCCCGGCCGGGCGTCAATGGCCGGCCCGGCCGTTATTTGAGCTCGAGCTGCCGACGGTGCGCCCACCACATGTCGGCCGTGTAAATGGCCAGACCGGCCCAGATGCAGCCGAAGGTGATGCCGTCGGCAGTGGTGAACGGCTCGCCGTAGAGTAGGACGCCGATCAGAAAATGGCCGGTGGGAGCGATGTACTGGGCAAAACCCAGGGTGGTCAACCGCAGCCGCCGGGCGGCCACGGCGAAGAGCATCAGCGGCAGCAGCGTGATGAGGCCGGCCCCCACCAGCAGCAAATCCGTGCGCGCATCGAAAAGGAGAAAAACCGCTTCGCCATTCAGATAAAGGGCTGTCAGCCACCCGGCGGCCACGGGCAGCAGCAGCATGGTCTCGACCATCAGGCCGGTGATGCTGTCGGTCTCCACCTGCTTGCGGATCAGGCCGTACAGGCCGAAACTGACGGCCAGGATCAGGGCCAGCCAGGGCACTTGACCGTACCCGATTACCGAGAACAGCACGCCGGCGCTGGCGACGGCGATGGCCAGACGTTGCAGGGGCTGCGGCCGCTCGCCCAGAAAGCAATACCCCAGCAGCACATTGAAAAGCGGATTGATGTAATAGCCCAGGCTGCTCTGCAGGATCTCGCCATGGGTCACGGCCCAGATGAAGATGCCCCAGTTGGTGCTGATGGCCAGGGCGCTGCCGGCCAGGGCCAGCAGGGCCTTGGGGCGCCGGAAGAGGGCGGCCACGCGGCCCCAGCGCCCGGACAGCAGCACGAAGGCCAGCAGGAAGAGCCAGGCCCAGATCAAGCGTTGCAAGAGAATTTCCCAGGCCGACGCCCGCGAACCGAACTGGTTGAAGTAGATCGGGAAAAGGGCCCAGATGCCGAAGGCGCCGATGGCCGCGGCGGCACCGAGAGGAGCGTTGTCCTGAGGGTTTGCTCCGAAAGCGGAAATGCTTTTTTCGTTTGCAGCCATTTTCGGCGATGATTTCATCTATTTCTCTTCCTGCCGATCTTCGATTATTCAGTGGCGCGGCTTGGCCCGGGCCGTGGGGGCGGCGCTCAGGGGGTCGTCGGGCCAGTGGTGTTTGGGATAGCGGCCCTTGAGCTCTTTTTTCACGGCCGGGTAGCTGTTGCGCCAGAAGCCGGCCAGGTCCCGGGTAATCTGGGCCGGCCGCCCGGCGGGCGAGAGCAGGTGCAGTTGCAGGGCCAGCCGGCCGTCGGCGATGGTGGGCGTCTCGGTGCAGCCGAACAACTCCTGGAGGCGCACGGCCAGCACCGGCGGATCGCTGCCGTAGTCGATGGGCCGGCGGCTGCCACTGGGCACCACGATGTGCGTCGGGGCCAGGCGCTCCACCAACTGCTGCTGGCGCCAGGTGAGCCGGTTGCGTAGCGCGCCGGAAAGATCGAGGCGCGCCAGGGCTTTGCGGCTGGTGACGCCTTGCAGATAAGGGGCCAGCCAGAGGTCCAAATCGGCGGCCAGGGCTGCATCGGAGAGATCGGGCCAATCTTCTACTCCCGCTTCGAGGCGGCGCAGCAGCAACACCCGGGCCTGCCAGTTGCGCAGGGCCGGGGTCCAGGGCAGGGCATCGAGGCCCATTTTGCGGATGGCCGCGATCATGGCGGCCGTTACGACCTGGGGGTCGGGGCGCGCCAGCGCTTCGCTGCGCAGCACCAATTCGCCCAGCATCCAACGCCGTTCGGCGCTCAAGGCCTGGCGCGAGTCATCCCAATAGGTATCTTCGCGGACTTGAATGCGCCCTTCGAATTGGGCCGTCAGGGTGTTGCGGTCATAGGCCGCGGCCAGGAAGATGCGCGCCTCGCGGCGCTCGCCGTCCATTTCGGCGACGACCAGGCCCTCGTGGACCCCCAGAGGGTCGGGCGGATCGAAGTAGGCGCCCCGGCCGTTGCTCAAGCGGTAGCGGCCCAGGCTGCCGGGCCGCTGCAGGGCGATGCGGTCCGGATAGGCCCAGGCCAGCATGCGGCCCACATGCGCAGCGGCTTGCGAACCGCCTTTGAGTCCCAGGCGCTGGTGCAACTGGGCCGCGACTTGGACGATACGCCGCAGGGCGCCCGGGTCCGCCTCACCGTTGGCAACGGCTGTCGGCCGATGTTGCCTGAAGGCACCCAGCACCTCCAGCCGCAGGCGCAGGTCGGCATCCCGGCTGCCGGAAGCAAAATGGAGCGGATCGCGCTCGCTCAAAATGGCTGCCAGGTCACTGGCTGCGGCGCCCAAACCCTCGGCCTGGGCGGCCAGGAGCATATGCGCCAGGCGGGGATGCAGCGGCAGTTGGGCCATGCGGCGGCCGTGGGCGGTGATTTGGCCCTGGGCGTCCACGGCCCCCAGCTCGGTCAGCAGGGCCTTGGCCTGCTCGACCGCACCAACCGGGGGCGGGTCCAGCCAGGCGAGTTCGCCGGGCGCGGCCGCGCCCCACAAGATCAGCTCCAGGACCAGGCCGGATAGATCGCTATCGAGGATCTCGGGCCGCTGGCGGGCCGCCAGCGTGGCGTGGTGGGCCTCGCTCCACAGGCGGTAGCAGATGCCGGCTTCCAGGCGGCCGGCCCGGCCGCGGCGCTGATCGGCCGCGGCCTGGGAGACCGGCAGCGTGACCAAGCGGGTCATGGCCGCCCGGGGATCGAAACGCGGCGCGCGCGCAAGGCCGCTGTCCACCACCACGCGGATGCCTTCGATGGTCAGGCTGGTCTCGGCGATGGATGTGGCCAGGACGATCTTCTGCCGGCCGGACGGGGGCGGGGCGATGGCGGCATCCTGTTCGGCCCGGGAGAGATTGCCGTAAAGGGGGGCCACCTGCCAGCGCTCCGGCAGGCCGGCCGCTGCCAGCAGGCGGGCCACCCGGCGGATCTCGGGGGCGCCGGGCAGGAACACGAGGATATTGCCTTCGCCGGCCGCCACGGACCGCACGATGATGTCGGTTACCGCGCGCTCGATGGGTTTGATCGGCGGCGCCGGCACATAGCGGGTCTCCACGGGAAAGGCGCGGCCCTCGCAGCGGATCAGCGGGGCGTCATTGAGCAGGGCCGCCACCGGCACGGGATCGAGGGTGGCCGACATCACCAGCAATCGCAATTCTTCATTGAACGCCGCCTGCACCTCCCGGCACAACGCCAGCCCCAAATCGGCGTCCAGATTGCGTTCGTGAAACTCGTCGAATATCACCAGGCCGACCCCGCTCAGGCCCGGATCGGATTGCAGCCGGCGGGTAAGCACCCCTTCGGTGACCACCTCGATGCGCGTGGCCGAACTCACCTTGCTCTCCAGTCGGATGCGGTAGCCCACGGTCTGGCCTACTGCCTCGCCCAGCAGGTCGGCCATGCGCCGGGCCGCGGCCCGGGCCGCCAGGCGCCGCGGCGCCAGCAGCAGCAGCTTGCGGCCAGCCAGCCAGGCGGCATCCAGCAGTGCCAGCGGCACCGTGGTGGTCTTGCCGGCCCCGGGCGGCGCCACCAGCACGGCGGCCTTGTGGCGCTCCAGGGCTGCCCGGAGCTCGTCCACCACCGCGGCCACCGGCAGGTGCATTTTGATTCGCTCGGTTTCTCGATCGGTCATAATAGTTGCGGCATAGCACATCCGGCGGCGGGCTGCCTACCGCCAATGTGTGCCTGCCGCGACTGCGGCCCGGCAATCGTATCGGAATCGGTATCGGCATCGGAATCGAATTTGACATCCGCGCGGCGGGACGCCTAAACTGCCCGTAGCAAGGCCCTTCCAATGCCTCACCCGGCGGAAAGTATTTATGCAAGCCGATTTGAATCAAAAGGCGTGGTTGATGATCCGGCGCATCCAGGCGACGCCCGTGCGCATATTCCTGCCGGTATTGGCAGCCGTGACGCTGCTGGCGGTCACCTTTTTCTGGCTGGTGCCGCCGCGCCTGGAAGCGCACTTGATGGAGCGCAAGCGCGAGATGGTGCGGGCCCTGACCGAAGTGGCCTGGAACACGGTCCGGCACTATGCCGGGCAGGCCGAGGCCGGCGCGCTCAGCCTGCCCGATGCCCAACAGCAGGCCATCGCCTTGCTGCGCGGACTGCGTTACGGCCCCCAGGCCCTGGATTACTTCTGGATCAACGACATGCATCCGCGCATGGTGATGCATCCCTACCGGCCGGATCTGGAAGGCCGGGACATCACCGATTTCACCGATCCCACGGGCAAGCATCTGTTCCAGGATTTTGTCCGGACGGCACGGGCCGCGGGGGCCGGCTTCGTGGATTATCAGTGGCAGTGGCAGGACAACCCGGACAAAATCGTGACCAAGATCTCCTACGTCAAGGCGTTCGCCCCCTGGGGCTGGATCATCGGTACCGGCGTATACGTGGAGGATGTGCGCGCCCAGATCGACGCCTTCATCCAACACCTGTCGCTCATTTTCGGTGCCATCCTGCTGGTGGTGATCCTGCTGGTGGGCTATGGGGTCTGGGAGGGCGCCGGGGTCGAAAGCCGCCGCAAAAAGGCCCAGGAGCTGGCCCAGCAGCAGCAGGAGCAGTTGTTCCAGGCGGCCAAGATGGCCTCGCTGGGCACGCTGGTCTCCGGCGTGGCCCATGAGATCAACAACCCCATCGCCTCCGTGCTGCTCAACATCCAGGTGTTCGAAAAGTACTTTCAGGAGAGCCGGCCCATCTTGGATGCCCACTGCGCCCAGGGCGGCGCGCTGCGCATCGGCGGCATGGATTACGAGGGGCTGCGCGAGCGCATGCCGCAATTGCTGCTGCATGCCCGGGAAGGCATCGGCCGCGTCAAACAGATTGTGGGCGACCTGAAGGATTTCGCCGGCCAGCGGCCCTCGGATCTCCGGGAATCGGTGGATTTGAATCGCGTAGCCCAAAAGGCCGTGACGCTGGTAGGCCATCTGATCAAGAAAAGCACCGATCGTTTCACAGTCATGCTGGCGCCCGATTTGCCGAGGATCCTGGGCAACAGCCAGCGCCTGGAGCAGGTGGTCATGAACCTGCTGGTCAATGCCTGCCAGGCCTTGAGCGACCGGCAGCAGCAAATTGGCCTGCGCACCGGAGTCGATCCCGACGGGATGAGGGTCTGGCTGGCGGTGCGCGACGCGGGCGCGGGCATGCCGCCCGAGGTGCTGGATCGCATTACCGACCCCTTCTTCACCACCCGGCGCGACAGCGGCGGCATCGGCCTGGGCCTTTCGATTTCGGACACCATCGCGCGCGACCACGGCGGGCGCCTGGCGTTCGAGTCCCGGCCGGGCCAGGGCACCACAGCCACATTGAGCTTTGCGAGCGCTTCGGTCGACGGCCCGAAAGGAGACGCCCCATGACCCGCATGCTCCACCCGCCCGAACCGATCCTGGTGATCGACGACGAGGAGGCCATCCTGCTGGCCATCGACACGACTCTGCAATTGGCCGGTTTCAACCACGTGGTGGTCTGCCGGGAGAGCCGGGATGCCATGGCGCTGCTGCACGGCCGCGCCCCCGGCTGCGTGCTGCTGGACCTGAACATGCCCCACCTGGACGGCCAGGCCCTGCTGCCCCTGATCCTGGCCAGCCGGCCGGAGCTGCCGGTGATCGTGATCACCGGCACGATCGACGTGGAGACCGCCGTGCAGTGCATGAAGGCCGGGGCACTGGACTACCTGGTCAAGCCCGTGGACGAAAGCCGCCTGATCGCGGCCATCCACCAGGCTCTACGCTTCCGGGAGCTGCACCAGGAGAACCGCGCCCTGCGCTTGCAGTTGGATGAAGAGCCGCTCGGCCATCCCGAAGCCTTTGCCGAGATCGTGACCGCCAGCCCCAAGATGATCGCCCTGTTCCGCTACATCGAATCCATCGCCCCCTCGCCCCAGCCGGTGCTGGTCCGGGGTGAGACCGGCGTGGGCAAGGAGCTGGTGGCCCGCGCCATCCACCGCCTCAGCGGCCGCCCGGGACCTTTCGTGGCCGTCAACGTGGCCGGCCTGGACGACAACGTCTTTTCCGACACGCTCTTCGGCCATGTCAAAGGGGCCTTCACCGGCGCCGAAAGCCCCCGTGCCGGGCTGGTCGAAAAGGCCGCCGACGGCACCCTTTTTCTGGATGAGATCGGCGACCTGAGCCAGGGCTCCCAGGTCAAGCTGCTGCGCCTGCTGCAAGAGCGCGAATACATGCCCCTGGGCCAGGACAGCTTGCGCCTGAGCAACGCCCGGGTGATCGCCTCGACCCATGCCGACCTGTGGGCCTTGCAGCAGCAGGGCGCCTTTCGCAAGGACCTGCACTATCGGCTGCGCACCCACCTGTTAAGAATTCCGCCCTTGCGCGATCGCAAGGAAGACTTGGCCGTGCTGGCCGACTTCTTTGCCGGCCAGGCGGCCCTCTCCCTGGGAAAAGAAAAGCCGCCGGTGCCGGCCGAGCTGTTGAGCCTGCTGGCCACCCATCCCTTTCCAGGCAATGTGCGTGAGCTGCAGGCCATGATCTTCGATGCCGTGGCCCAGCAAAAAACCAAGCTACTGCCCCTAGCGGTGCTCCGCGATCACATGGCCCGGGCCATGCAGGACCGTAGCACCGGGCCGGCGCCGTTCGTGCCGGCCTTGCATTTCCCCGAGCCCCTGCCGACCCTCAAGGAGACGGCGCGCCTGCTGGTGGCCGAAGCCATGCGCCGCGCCGGCCACAATCAATCCGCGGCCGCGGCCATGCTGGGCATTTCCCAGCAGGCCTTGAGCAAGCGGCTCAAGGGCCAAAGTGGTGAATGAGCGCCCAGTCTTCGAAAAGGCGGCCGTTTATTTTTCACCGCCAAAAAGTAGGGCGGCCTGGCTTGCAATCATCGGCGACGCGCTTATGGTTGTGCCATAACCCCGCGGCGCTCGGCGCCAGCAGTCTACCGGAAACCACAAAACCCAACGCAGCATTCAATCCTATTGTTTCAAGGAGTGCATTCTTGATGAAACCAGCCGCGGACAAAACCATACCAAAAAAAGACGATGCCTTGCGCCGCCGAATCAGACAGGGACGGCGCATTTTCCAGATCCCCGAGAACACCGATTACTACTCCGCCGAGGGCTACAAAGCCGCGGAGAAAAAATTCGTCAAGCTCTGCGTTCTGGAGGGGCGCTGCTGGAATTAGGGACACCGCGCCCCGTATCGAATGCGCCGGGTTCACCGGCGCGGGCAAATCGGCGCCAGGCCTGGCAGAGCAACCTCGATGGGCGCCGTGTTCACCCCGCTTTCCACCCAGAAGAATTCATCCTTGTGAACGAAATTCTTGAGGTAGCCGTCGACCCCGCCCTGGGAGCGATGGGCCGCGATGGCCATGTACTTTGGGTTGCGCGACAGATCGGTGGACTGCATGGGCAGGGGCACTTCCAGGCGCTCCCTGCTTTTCCAGGTCAGGCCGAACTGGAGCAGATTGGGAATCTCCGGAAAAGGGGCGGTGGCATCCATGGGATGCGGCCAGAAACCATGGCTCCAGTGAACGATGGTCTTATGGATCACGGGGGCGTACTCCGGCGTGGCGGCATAGGCGGCCATGACCGCGAGCTTGAGCAGTTGGTAGGTGGCGAAATGATCCGGATGGGTATCCAATTCCGAGGTCACATAAATATGCTCGGGCCGCAGCATGCCCACGATGTCTTCCAGATCGGTAACGATATGGTGCCGGTTATAGTGGGCCGGCGTTCCGAAACGATAGGTGTGATAGTCACTGCGCCCCAGCCCGCGCTGGCCATAGGTCCTGGACCGGTTGAAGGTCGTGATCACCGTCTCTCCGGGATGGATGTACCGGGTCAGGATCTTGTGAAGATAGCCGTCCGGGTAGCCGAGAAAGATCAAATCGTCTTCCTGAACGCCCAGCCGCTGCTGGCCCTCCACCGCCTCCGCCTGCCGGGCAAGCCCGTACAGCGTTTCCCGGTTGCTGTCGCCATTGGTCATGTAAACTACGGTCACCGGCGCGCCGGCCTGCGCCGCACGGTAGATGACGCCGGCCGCAGTGAGCAGATCGTCGTCGGGATGGGGTGCGACCACGAGAATGCGGGCCTGGGCCGGACCGGCCCATATTGAAAGGCATAGAAACGCCCATGCGACGTTGTGGGCGATTCGGCGTGGGATTCGATTGAGGTGCATGGGTATCGGCGCTTTCCCTATCGCAGCAGGTTCAGATTGGGCCGCTGCCGCTCGGGCGGTTCGTTGAGGAAGAAATTCGTCACCGCCTGCCGGGCAGCCGCCATTTCCGGCGCGTTGCGGATGTGGTTATACAGGGTGTTGCCGAAGGCGAAGTTGGCCGCCAGGTAGGCGGCGTAGCGCTTGAACCGGCGCAGGGCCTTGGTCGGCTCGAAATGTTGCTCCAGTAGAACGGTCAGGCGCAACGCGCTATCCTTATATATAGAGGCTCCTGGGGGCGCGCCGCCGGCCCAGTGGGCGAAACTCCAGGGCCGGGCGATCCCCAACCGGCCCAAGGCCACGCCGTCACAGCCGGTGGTGGTGAGCATCTTGAGACAATCCGCCGCATCGAAGACATCGCCGTTGCCGAAGACCGGAATGGAAACAGCCTCCTTGACCCGGGCGATATACTCCCAGCGCGCCGGACGGGTGCGCACGTCGGGCGCCACGCGCGGGTGAAAGGTCAGGGCGTCGGCGCCGGCATCTTCCAGGCGGCGGGCCAGGTCCACGGGAATCCGGGGATCATCCTGCCAGCCGGTGCGGAACTTGACCGTTACGGGACATTGGACGGCCTGGCGCACCTGGGCCACCAGCGCGGCGGCCTCAGCGGGCGCCTTGAGCAGGGCCGCGCCCTGGTTGAATTTGCAGATCTCCTTGACCGCGCATCCTAAATTGATGTCCACGCCGAAAAACCCCTCGGCCTCGATGCGCCGGGCCGCGGCGGCCATGCGGGTCCCCTCCGAGCCCAGGATCTGGATGGAAAGGCGCCCGGCCTCCTGGTCCCGCCAGCGGAAATAGTAGGAGGTGTGACGGTTTTCGGTGGGAATGCGCGCCGCGCTGCACATTTCGGAGAACATCAGGGCGCAGCCGCCCAGTTCGTCGAGAAGCTGCCGGAAGGCGACGTGTCCCAACAGGGTCATGGGCGCCAGCACCAGGCGGCCGGGGATGGTGCGGCAACCGATGGCCAGGGGGCGCTGGAGCATCGGCGAAAGGCCCTGCGGTACAGGATCGGTCATGGGCGGGGCTCCCCAAAACGCTGGGAATGGCAGTACAGATAAAGACCGGTTGGCTTGGCGATGCCGGCCAGGGAGATGCCCAGCCGGTCGGCCAGATCCAGGGCCAGGCGCGTGGGCCGGGAGAGGGCCAGGATGATGGGGATGCGCGCCCGGGCGGCTTTTTGAACCAGCTCGTAGCTGATGCGCGAAGACATCATTAAGACCTTGGCCAGGTGCAGGCGGCGGTCCAGGAAGAGCCGCCCGATGGCCTTGTCCAGGGCGTTGTGGCGCCCCACATCTTCCATGACGGTGAGGGGCTTGAGGTCGGCGTCGAAGATGGCCGCCGCATGGCTGGCCGCGCTGCTGCGGCGCATGGGTTGCAGTTGGTCCAGGTGGCGCAAGGCTTTTTCCGCTGCGGCCAACGGTATGACCGCATCCCAGGACACCGGCGGCAGTTGCTGGATCACCTCTTCGATCACGGTTTTGCCGCACAACCCGCAACCGGTCTGGCTGATGAATCCGCGACGCGCCAGGTGGCCGCCGATGGCGGCCCGGCGCTCGGGCGTCAGGGTGACGGTGACCACATTGGTATCCTCGGTGTCGCATGCGGCCAGTTGGCGGATCTCTTCGGGCTGGTCGACGATCCCTTCGGTGAAACAGAAGCCGGCGGCGTGGGCCAGCTCCTCGCCCGGTGTGCGCATCACCACGGCATAGGGCTGGCCCTGGACGCGGATGGATAGCGGCTCTTCGTCCAGGATCGCCATCTCCAAGGATCGGAGCCGGTCATCTTGCCAGAGGGTGATGGTGCGCCGGGAGGTACTCACGCGGGGTTCCTTTTCTTGGGATTAGCTATATACATTACGGCCCTTTTAGAGCATAAATTCCCCTCGCTTGTCCATGGCTGAAACCGATGGGGTGCGTAGCCCCGATATTTTGCTTGACAAAAATTTTCAAAAGCTTAATAGTCCGCATTTTTCAAGAGAGGCCATTGATTTTAGGGAGGTTTACAATGTACGCGGTGGTTGCGACAGGGGGCAAACAGTATAAAGTCGAAGCGGGCGAAGTCCTGCGCGTGGAGAAGCTGCAAGGCGATGTCGGCGCCCAGGTGGCCTTCGACCAGGTGTTGCTGCTGGCCGATGGCGAGAACGTCCGGGTGGGGCAACCCACGGTAGCCGGCGCCACCGTGAAAGGCCACATCGTGGAGCAGGGCAAAAGCAAAAAGATTATCGTTTTCAAATATAAACGCCGCAAACGCTATCGCCGCAAGCAGGGCCATCGTCAGCTCTTCACGGCGATCAAGATCGACGCCATCGAAGCATAATCGCTGTTTGCGCGTATCGTAAGGAGAAATCACCATGGCACATAAGAAGGCGGGCGGAAGTTCACGCAACGGTCGCGACAGCGCAGGACAGCGTAGAGGCACCAAACGTTTCGGCGGCGAAACCGTCAAGGCCGGCAACATCCTCGTGCGTCAGGTCGGCTCCAATATCCATCCCGGCGAAAACGTCGGCATGGGCAGGGATTTTACCCTTTTTGCCAAGATCGACGGCGTTGTCACCTTTGAGCGCAAAGGCCGCACCGGCAAAAGGGTCAGTGTTTATGCCGCGTGAAATTCATCGATGAAGCCACCATCATAGTACAATCCGGCGACGGGGGGCGCGGATGCGTCAGTTTCAGGCGCGAACGCTATATCCCCCGGGGCGGCCCGGACGGCGGTGACGGTGGCTTGGGCGCGGATGTAATCCTCAAAGCCGTCGCCAACAAGCGCACCCTCTATCATCTTCAGTTCAAGAGCGAGTACAAAGCCCCCAACGGAAAATCGGGAGAAGGCAGCCAGCGGGCCGGTCGCGGTGGCGAGGATCTCGTCATCCCGGTGCCCGTGGGCACGCTGGTCTTCGATGCCGAAAGCGGTGAGCGCCTCTACGATCTGACCGTCGCCGATCAGCAGGTGGTGGTGGCCAAGGGCGGCCGGGGCGGCAAAGGCAACCTGCACTTCAAATCCTCCACCAACCGCGCGCCCCATTATGCCCAACCGGGCGAGCCCGGCCAGCGCCTGAGGTTGCGTCTCGAGCTCAAGTCAATGGCCGACGTGGGCATCATCGGCCTGCCCAACGCGGGCAAATCGACCCTGATCAGCGTCATCTCCTCGGCCCGGCCCAAAATCGCCGACTACCCGTTTACTACCCTGGTACCCAACCTGGGCGTCGTCTCATCCCATGGCGCCGAACCTTTTGTGGTGGCCGACATTCCCGGATTGATCGCGGGCGCCCATACCGGCGCGGGCCTGGGCATCCGCTTCTTGCGTCATGTGGAGCGCACCCGCTTGCTGGTGCACCTGATCGACGCCAGCGCCTTGGAAGCAGAGGACCCCCTGGCGCCCTTGCGCATCGTCAACCAGGAGCTGGCCATGCACAGCGCCACGCTTGCGGAAAAACCCCAGTTGGTGGTACTGAATAAACTCGATGTGACCGGCGCCGATCAACTGGCCGACCGCTTCTGCGCGGCGCTGCCCGGCCAGACCGTGCTGCGCGTCAGCGCCGCGGCCCACAAGGGACTCGACGATTTCATTTTCCACATGCGAAGGCATTTAGACAGGCTGGATGAAAAGCTGTGAGTTCGGTCAAGATCCGGCCCGACGGATCGCCCTTTTCGGCGGCACCTTCAATCCCATCCATCGCGGCCACCTGCAAGCGGCCGTGGACGTGCTGGCGCAATTCCGCCTGGACCTGATCTACTTCATTCCCAGCGCCGTGCCGCCCCACAAAAGCCGGGGACAACTGGCCGCGGCGCAAGAAAGGCTGGAAATGGTGGCCCTGGCCCTGGCCGGGCACGCGCAGTTGATGGCCTGTGACGTTGAAATTCAGCGCCAGGGGCCGTCGTACAGCATCGACACGGTTCGTCGCTTCAAGCAGACGGCCGATCCCGACTGCCGGCTCTATTTCATGATCGGTCTGGACGCCTTCATGGAGATCCACACCTGGCGCGCCTTTGACCTGCTCTTCGCCGAGACCGCCTTCATCGTCATGTCCCGGCCTGGAAGCGGTCAGTGGTCGCGCCAGATGCGCCGGCAGGTGGCGTTGTATGTTCAAGAACACATTTCTTCCGAGTATCGTTTGGATGCCGAAGAAAAAGCCTTGGCGCACCCGAGCCTGCGCAAGGTCCACCTGACCTCGGTGACACCCGTGGACGCGGCCTCTTCGCACATCCGGGATTTGATCCGCCAGGGCCGCTCCATAGTGCCGTGGGTGGCACCGGCGGTTGCCGACTATATCGCTCAACGAGGACTATACCAATGAAAGAAACATGGGAAAACGAGCTGGATATCTTTGTCCAGGCGGCCCTGGAAAAGAAAGCCGAAGGGGTGGTGGTGCTGGACCTGCGCGGCTTGACCTCCATCGCCGACGCCTTCATTATCTGCAGCGGACGCTCCAACCGTCAGGTGAGCGCCATTGCCGACAACATCCAGCGCTTTTTACGCAACCAAGCCATCAAGCCATTGAGCGTGGAGGGTCAGAAGGAGGGCCATTGGGTTCTGCTGGACTACGGCCACGTGATTCTGCACGTCTTTTACGAAAGCACCCGCCACTTCTACGATCTGGAAGGGCTGTGGGTCGATGCCCGGCGCGTCACGACGCCCAGCCTGAAACAGCAGCGCGAAGCCCCTGCCCCGCACTTCGACGACGAAGAAGAGATCGTGGTGGAGTGATCCGCACCGGGGTCGCGTTTGACTGCCGGGCCGGGGTGCTTAATATGCCACCACCTTCGGGCGCGGATTATTAACTCGTGTGCTTCAGGGAGAAACGACCATGCAAAGACCCAAACCGGTAATGCTGATGATTTTGGACGGGTGGGGCATTGATCCGCCGGGACCCGGCAATGCCGTGGCCCTGGCGCAAACACCCAACCTGGACCGGCTCTTGTCCGAATACAGCCACACGCGCCTGAAGACCTCGGGCAGGAATGTGGGCCTGCCCGACGGCGTTATGGGCAACTCCGAGGTCGGACATCTGAACATCGGCGCCGGACGCATCGTCTACCAGGATCTGACGCGCATCGATCTGGCCATCGAGGACGGCTCCTTTTTCGACAACCCCACCCTCAACCAGGCCATCAACCGGGTGCAGGCGAAGAACAGCGCCCTGCACCTGCTGGGACTGGTCTCCGACGGCGGCGTGCACAGCCAGCTCACCCATATCCTGGCCTTGCTGGACCTGGCCAAGCGACGGGGCCTTACGCGGGTCTTTTTGCACGCCATTCTGGACGGACGCGACACCTCACCCGACAGCGGGCAGAAGTACGTGGCCCAGGTGCAGCAGCACATGACCCGCATCGGCACGGGCGCCATCGCCACCATTTGCGGCCGTTATTACGCCATGGACCGCGATACGCGCTGGGACCGCACCGAAAAGGCCTATCGGCTGCTGACCCAGGGCGAGGGCACGCCGGCCCAGGAGCCGGTGGCCGCCATCCGCGCAGCCTATGGCCGCGGCGAGACCGACGAATTCGTCCAACCGGTGGTGATGACCGGCGCCGACCAACGGCCCCTGGCACTGATTCGAGACGACGATGCCGTGATCTTCTTCAACTTCCGCGCCGACCGCACGCGCCAGTTGACCCGTGCCTTCACCGAGACCGATTTCAAGGGCTTTGTCCGCAGTTCGCTTCCCAAGCTCAGCGATTTCGTAAGCATGACGCTCTATGACGCCTCCTTCACGTTGCCCATCGCCTTTCCTCCCGTACATCTCACGGATATCCTGGGCCAGGTGGTGAGCGAGCAGGGGTTGCACCAGTTGCGCATCGCCGAGACCGAAAAGTACGCCCACGTGACCTACTTCTTCAACGGCGGGGAAGAGACGCCTTTCGCCAACGAAGACCGCTGCCTGATTCCCTCGCCCCGGGAGGTGCCCACCTACGATCACAAGCCGGAGATGAGCGCCGAGGCGGTGTGCGCAGAGGTGTTGCAACGCATCGCTTCGGAGCGCTACGATCTGATTGTGCTCAACTTCGCCAACATGGATATGGTGGGCCATACCGGCATCATCCCGGCGGCCGTCAAAGCCTGCGAGACCGTGGACCGCTGTGTGGGCCGCATCGTGGAAGCGGTCCGGTCCAAGGGCGGCGCCCTGTTGATCACCGCCGATCATGGCAATGCCGAAACCATGATCGCGCCCAACGGCAAGGTGCATACGGCGCATACCACCAACCCGGTGCACCTGATCCTTATGGACGACCGGCGCAAGCAGGCACGCCTGCGCGAAGGGGTCCTGGGCGACATCGCCCCCACGATTCTGGCGCTCATGGGCCTCGCTCAGCCAGCCAGGATGACCGGACGTTCGCTGATCGAGGGATAGCGCCCGAAGCGAAGATAGAATTTTAATAAAGGAGAATAAGGGTGCCGATCGCCAGCGACCCGGATGACGGCTGCATCGATTTTATCACCGGACGGAGCGTGCCCGACACGGGCGCCGAAGCCAACCGCCAACGTATCGAACGCTGTTTAGTGGAAGAAAAAGGCTACGCCAAGAGCGATATCGAGGTGGATGCACCCATTGCGCTCAACATGGGCACTGAAACCTATCGGTCCACCGTGGACCTGGTGGTGGGGGCGGCAGGACGGCGCTGCATCGTGATCAAGTGCGCGGCCGGCTCTCTGGCCTCGCGGGAAAGAGAAGTGGTGGCGGCCGCCCGTCTCCTGGATACCTACCAGATCCCTCTGGCAGTGGCTTGCGACGGTCAAACCGCCATCGTGTGGGATACTGTCAGCGGAAAGCAGCTCGGCCAAACGCTATCCGCCATTCCAACCCGGAGCCAGGCCGAAACGCTTTTCGGCAGCCTGGCTCCCCAGCCCCTGGATGAGGCGCGCCGCGCGCGCCAGCAATTGATCTTTCGCTCTTACGACAGCATGAACATCAATCGAAAGAGATCGTAAGCGCCAGCGGCCTGTTCGAACATCGTCTTATTCGCCGGCCACTTCCTTGCCGCAGCTCTTGCAGATCTTGGCCCGGCGCTTGATAATCTCCGCGCAGAAGGGGCATTCGCGGGTAAAATAGCGCTCGTGGATCTTGTTCACGGCCCCATCGATGGCTTCCTGCAATTTCTGGTTGGCGGCTTTCATGCAGCGCAACGGCTCGACGGCCTCCAGTTCGCCGATATCGCCGATCATCTCGGCCGCCTTGAGCCGGACACGCACCGGCTCGCAGGCATCGCTCAGCAGGCGCATCACGGTGACCCCGTCCTTGTTGACGTAACAGTCGGCCAGGATCGAAAAGCCCTTTTTGGTCTGCTGCTTGAGCATCTCTTCCTGGGCCATGACCTCGTCGTCGATGATCTGCCCGGTGCCGCCCATGGAGCTGAAAACCGGCATGCACTCGAACTGTTCGGTGCCCGGATAATTGAAACAGCGCATGGAGGCGCGCTGGGCATAATTTTCTTCCAGATCTTTCCAACCTTGGACGTAAAGGGGGCACTCATCGTTGAAACACATGAACAGGATCGGCTCGCCCCACCCCAACCCGTCCGAAAAGCTGATCGGCGGCACCTCCCACATCTTCATCTCTTGTCCGCAGTGGGGGCAACTGGGCTTTTTCAGCGCCAGCACGCGTTCCATGTACTCTGATTTGCTCTCGATGGCCATTGAATCGTCTCTCCTTCATGATAAGCATCTGCATGCGACTCCCTGGCCACGCGTTGCTCTCAGTTCGCCGCCGCGGTATCGCAGGCGGCGATATGGCTTAAGGCCGTTGGTCGGGCGTCAAAAGTGCAAGGCCAAAGTAAGCCCGGATGGCACGATGTCAATGCAAACGGGGTCCTTTGCGCTGCCTGCGGCGGCCATGCCGCGCTCGGATTTGTTTGGCCCGCGGCCCTTGAGTTTTACCAAAGCGTTGCTAACCTGGGTTCCTGATTTGGTGACGAACGAACATGCACATAGGAGGTTTCCATGAGTATCGATCGCATTGTAATGGCATTTGCCGGCTCGATGGTGTTGGTATCTCTTCTGTTGGCGCAGGTGCACAGCGCCTATTGGCTTTGGCTGACGGCTTTTGTGGGGGCCAATTTGCTACAATCCGCCTTCACCGGCTTTTGTCCGCTGGCCATCATTTTGAAAAAGATGGGCGTCAAAACGGGCGCGGCCTTTTTTTATTCCGGCAATTAAGTCCCATCGTCTTTTTTGAAACCGGCAGGCTTTGTCCGGGCACAAAAAAAGGCGGCTTTACCCTGGGGTAACGCCGCCCTTCGAAATACTCTTCTAAACGTTAGATGGAGTCTTTGAGCTTTTTGCCGGCCTTGAATTTGACAACGTTGGAAGCTTTGATTTTGATTGCTTCGCCGGTCTGCGGATTTCTGCCTTTGCGGGCTTTGCGGCGGCCTTTCAAGAACGTGCCGAAGCCCACCAAGGTGACTTTGCCTTCTTTCTTCTTGAGGGCTTTGGTGACGCCGTCAATGAAAGACTCCAGAGCCGTCTGTGCCGCGGCTTTGGTAATCCCGGCCTCGGTGGCCATTTTCTCGACAATCTCCGCTTTAGTCATCTGAACTCCTCCTTTGAAAGTTTGTAAAGACCCGCCAGTGGTGCTTCTTTAAGGCATTTACAGTCTGGTCTATCCTTTGTCAACAGGGAAATGTTGATATTACGTGGCTTTTTTCAGGTCCGGGCGTTCGGGCCGGCCCGGGATAGCCACTTGCGCCGGAAGATCGCCGCCAAACCGCCCCCTGGCAGAGACCGCGGATGTCCGAAGAAACGGATTCCCGGCAGGGTCAATTCACCAACGCCGCCGGGCGATCCAACCCGCGATATTGAATCGCTTCGGCCACATGCAAGCCGGCAATCTCTTCTGCTTGCGCAAGATCGGCAATGGTGCGGGATATTTTCAGAAGGCGGTTCAGGGCACGGGCGGAAAGCCCCAGCCGGTCGATGGCCGCCTCCAATAAGCGGCTGGTGGCGGCATCGATGGCGCAATGCTTCTTGATGTGACGGTTGCCCATATGGGCGTTGCAGAACATTTTCGTGCGCCGGAAGCGTTGCACCTGGATTTTACGGGCCGCCACCACGCGATCGCGGATGGTTTGCGAGGACTCCGCCGGACGCTCGCCCACCAAATCGGTATAAGATACGGCCGGGGCCTCGATATGAATGTCGATGCGATCCAGCAACGGACCGGAGATCTTGGCGCGGTAACTTTCGATCTGCTTGGCGGAGCATCGGCAGGCGTGACGCGGATCGCCGTAATAGCCGCAGGGGCAGGGATTCATGGCCGCCACCAGCATCACCCGGGCCGGATAGGTGATGCTCGAACTGGCCCGGGAGATCGTCACCTGGCCGTCCTCCAGGGGTTGGCGCAATACTTCGAGCACATGCTTCTTGTACTCCGGCAGCTCGTCGAGGAACAGGACCCCGTTGTGGGCCAGGCTGACCTCTCCCGGCCGCGGAAGCGCGCCGCCGCCGATCAAGCCGGCATCGGAGATGGTGTGGTGGGGCGAGCGGAAGGTGCGCTCGGTGATCAAGGCTTGCTCCCGGGCCAGCATGCCTGCCACACTGTATACCTTGGTGGTCTCGATGGCCTCCTCGAACGTCAGCGGCGGCAGGATGGACGGCAAGCGCCGGGCCAGCATGGTTTTACCGGCACCGGGCGGCCCGATCATCAGAAGATTGTGGCCGCCGGCCGCGGCGATCTCCAACGCGCGTTTGACATGCTCCTGGCCTTTGACTTCGGCGAAATCTTCATGGCCGCATTGAAGGGGAGTAAAAAGCCGATCGATATCGACTTGTTCAGCCGGCAGCGGTTCGCGACCGCGCAGAAATTCCACGGCCTGGGAAAGGTTTTGGGCGCCGTGCACACAGATCCCATCCACCACCGCCGCCTCCTTGCGGTTGGCATGCGGCACCACAATGCCTTGAAAACCGGCTTGCTTGGCGGCCAGGGCCATGGGCAGCGATCCGGCGACGGCCTTGATGCGTCCATCCAGGCTCAGCTCCCCCAGGAAGAGAAACCGTTCGAGCACCGCGTGGGGCAGGATGGCCCCGGCAGCCAGGATTCCCAAGGCCATGGGCAAATCGAAACCCGTGCCTTCCTTTTTAATATGCGCCGGTGCCAGGTTCACGGTGATCCGATCGTCGGGGAAAGCATATCCCGAATTCTTGATGGCCGCCTTGACCCGCTCTTTGCTCTCCTTGACTGCCGTCTCGGGCAATCCCACGGTGACAAAGGCGGGCAGGCCCTGGGCGATATCCACCTCCACTTCCACCAGATAGGCATCCACGCCAATGACTGCACTGCTCAATACCTTGGCCAGCACCTTGGGCCTCCTTTACTTTGGGTCCATCATAAAGAAATGGAGCTATCCACGATCGGCAGACGACGAAAAAGGCCCCCCTGGCCAACACAAACAAATTTGTTGTCAAAAGGACGCATCATGGGATATTAACTGTGTCGATTTTAACACATCCCCATGGGAGGATGTGGGGGGCGGCATGCATTGTACCCCGGCACCAATGGTCGTATTTTCTTTCATGTTAGGCTGTTACGCGGCAGACGACATCTGCGGCACGTCCTTTGCGTATAGAAATCGCCCGGGAGGCCGGCATCCAAGATCGCAAGTGGCGGCTGCACAAACCTTCGCTGGGGTTGTGAGCGCGCCAAGCAGCACCGGAAGCCGAATCGGAATAAGGCGTGTGAGGAAGACAGCAGGTGCTGGGAAAGCGTCGGAGAAGCTCCCGGTCCGACGCGTGAAGGCCCACCCGAGAAGGGCGTCCGCGAAGAGAACGCAGCCGCCGCGAATTTAAATAACAGGCTTGGAATGAGGCCGCAAGGAAATATGCCGCTATGAATCAGAATCATTTGCAGCGAACCATCGATAAAGAAGCGCGCTGTTCGGGTGTCGGTGTGCATTCGGGCAAACAGGTCAACCTGACGGTCAAACCGGCGCCCATTAACCACGGCATCAAATTCATGCGCGTCGATCTGCCCAACCATCCTTACGTTTCAGCGCGCTTCAATAAGGTTGTGGACACCAGCCTGGCCACGGTCATCGGCGAAGACGGCTTCATTATCTCCACCATCGAACACCTGATGTCCGCCCTCGCCGGCCTGGGCATCGACAATGCCATGGTGGAGGTGGATAACTACGAACTGCCCATCATGGACGGCAGCGCCCTACCCTACGTAACCATGCTCAAATCGGCGGGGATGCAGACCCAATCCGCTCCACGCCATTTTTTCGTGGTCCAGGAACCGGTGGAGCTGGAAGAAAAGGGCAAATTCGTCGGAGTTTATCCGGCCCCCAATTTCCGCATCACCTGCACCATCGAATATAGCCATTGCCCGCTGATCCGAACTCAAACCCAGGACCAGATCATTACCCCCGGGGTTTTCGAGAAGCAGATCGCGCCGGCACGCACCTTCGGGTTTCTGCATGAAGTGGAAACCATGAAGAAGTTCGGCCTGGGGCAAGGTGGATCGCTGGACAATGCGGTGGTCGTCGACCAGGACAAGGTGCTCAACCCCGACGGCCTGCGCTTTAAAGACGAATTTGTCCGTCACAAGATGCTGGACTGCATTGGCGATTTCTCATTGATTGGCCTGCCGATCATGGGCCATGTGGTGGCCCGCTGTTCCGGCCACGCCTTCAATCACGCCTTCCTCGAACGTTTTTTCCTCCGAAAAGGCGCCTGGCAAACCCGCACCCTCGAGCAGGGCGACCCATGGCCGGCAACGGCCTTGAAACAGCTTGCTAACCGATAACCGCTCCTCTATGATGTCCAAGGCATGTGCCTGTTGCCGATGGATGATTGACAGCCCGCACCCCCTGATATCACGATGAAATGCAACGCCCTAAGATTCCTGATCCTGATTTTGGCTGCCTGTGTTTTGCTGCCGGCAGCCTCGGCTACGGGCGCCCAGGATGCGATGCTGGCCAACATCATCGTAACCAATACCCGCGACGATCTGCTCCTCTACCTGACGGTCAAGAATGCCTTTTCACCCGAAATCGAAGACACGATCAACCGCGGAGTGCCCGCCACTTTCTCCTTTTACCTGAATCTCTACCGCGTCCGTCCATTCTGGCCGGACAAAGCCATCACCACCGCCAAAGTCACCCATACGCTCAAATTCGATATCCTGCGCAAAGAGTACACGGTGACCCGCTCGTGGGACGGCAACACGCCCCTGACATTCAAAACCTTGGAAGAGGCCGAAAAGCGCATGACGGAAATAGACAGTCTCTCCATCGTGGCGCTGCAGCGGCTGGAACCGGGCAAACGGTACCAGATCCGCGCCAAAGCCAAGCTGGACAAACTGACCCTGCCCTTTTATTTGCACTATGTCCTTTTCTTCGTTTCCCTTTGGGATTTCGAGACCGATTGGTACACCATCGATTTTATCTATTAAATAATAAGCGCCGACGGTCCGCCCATCCGCGCAGCCTTCAATGCCATGAGCCCTCGCGACAAAAATACCAAAAGCATGCTGACGGTCGAAGAGAAACGTCGGCGCAAGCGCGAGCTGATTCTGATCGGCCTGATCATACCGGTGGTGGCCCTGCTGGCCCTGGGGCTCAACCGCCACCTTTACTTCCGGGCCGATTTTCCCGTTTCCAACCAGATCTTGATGTTCATCCTGATCAACATCAATTTGCTGTTGCTGTTGCTGTTGATATTCCTGGTGTTCCGCAATTTGGTCAAATTGCTCTACGACCGCAAGCGCAAGGTGTTGGGCGCCAAACTGCGCACCCGCCTGGTCATGGCTTTCGTGCTGTTGACGCTGCTGCCCACCACGGTGCTCTTTCTGTTCTCCATCAGCTTCATCACCAGCAGCATCGAGTTCTGGTTCAACGTGCCGGTGGAGCAGGCCTTGGAAAACTCCTTGCGGGTCGGGCACTCCATGTACCAGCGCGCCGAAAACGAGAGCCGCTATCTTTTGGAGCGCATCGCCTACCAGGTGGAAAAACGGGCCATGATCGATGGGGGCAAGACAACTTCGCTGGCCAACTACATCCAGGTGGTCCAGCGGGAGTTCAACATCGATGCCATCGAGTTCTACGACACCGGCGGCGATCGGAAAACCTACGCCCTGAGGCCCCAACTGGAAGACAAACCCTTCGAGCGCATCACGGCCGGTGATCTGCTCAAGCCGCCCAACGACACCGGGGTGCACACCGTCTCCACGACGGTCAACGACGGTGAACTGTTTCGGACGATCGGGGCGGTACCGTTCGGCGCCGCGGCCCGCGAGGCCAAAGGCTTTATCGTTATCGCCACCTATATTCCGGCGGAGCTTTCCGAAAGCATGAGCTCCATCGTACGCGGTTTCGAGGAGTACCAGCAGATCAGCCTGCTCAAGCGGCCCATTCAAACTTTTTACTACATCACCTTGTCGGTGGTAGCCCTGCTGGTGGTGTTCTGCGCGGTGTGGCTTGGCTTTTACCTGGCGCGCACCATCACCATTCCCATCATGCGCCTGGCCGATGGCACGCGCCGCGTGGCCGAAGGCGATCTGAGCTTTGCCTTGGATGTACAAGCCGACGACGAGATCGGCAGCCTGGTGGATGCTTTCAACAAAATGACCCGCGACCTGCGCATCGGCCGCGAACAGTTGGAACTCTCGGCCCAGATGTTGCGCGGCCAGAATATCGAGATCGAAGCCCGGCGGCGCTACATGGAGATCGTGCTGCAAAACGTGTCGGCCGGCGTCATCACCCTGGACGCCAAGGGCATCGTCACCACCTTCAACACCTCGGCTGAAAAGATGCTCAACCTGAAAGCCGCCGATATTCTCCAGAAGAGCTACAAGGTGTTGCTCTCCGGTCCGCGCCTCAATCTGGCCGAAGAGATCATGACCTCCTTGAGCGGCACCAAGCAATCCACCATGGAGATCCCGTTGCGCACTTCCATCGACGGCCGTCAGCGCAGTTTTCTGATCTACATCAACGTGCTCAAGGATGAATCCGGCCAGCACATGGGCCTGGTGGCGCTCGTGGACGATCTCACCGAGCTGGAAAAGGCCCAGCGCATGGCCGCCTGGCGCGAAGTGGCCCGGCGCATCGCCCATGAAGTCAAAAACCCGCTCACGCCCATCAGCCTCTCGGCCCAGCGGCTCAAACGCAAGTATGCCAAGCAGATCAACGAACCGGTCTTCGACGAATGCACCCAGACGATCATCACCCATTGCGAACTGATCCGCAACCTGGTCAACGAATTCTCCACCTTCGCGCGCTTCCCCACGGCCGATCCCAAGCCGTGCCTCCTGGCGCCGATCATCGAGGAGACCGTGGCGCTCTACAAAGAGGGCCATCCCAATGTCCAGTTCCAGATGCGCATGCAAGATGCATTGCCCCCGATGAACCTGGACCGCCAGCAGATCAAGCAGTCGATGATCAATCTGGTGGACAATGCCCTGTCGGCCATCCGCCGCCACGGCACGATTACCATCGCGGTCTCCCATGACCCGATCCTCAAACTGGTGCGCATCGAGGTGGCCGACGACGGCGTCGGCATCTCCAACGAAGACAAGATCCGCCTGTTCGAACCCAATTTCTCCACCAAGAAGACCGGCATGGGGCTCGGCTTGACCATCGTCAACAGCATCATCAGCGACCATGGCGGCATGATCAGCGTCCAGGACAATCATCCCCAGGGCGCCAAGTTTGTCATCGAACTGCCGGCTTGAAGCAAAAGGCGGGCGACGAAAGGATCGGTTGCATGTTTCCAACCATTTTGATCGTGGACGACGAAGCCTCTATTTTAAAATCCCTGCAGGGCCTGCTCACCGACGAGGGGTTCGAGGTCAACACGGCCGCCAACGGCTATGAAGCATTGCAACTCATCGAAGCCGAAGCGCCCGACCTGGTGTTGATGGACATCTGGATGCCGGGCATCGACGGCCTGGAGACGCTCAAGGAGATCAAGAAGACCAACCCCCACATCCAGGTGATCATGATCACGGGCCACGGCACCATCGAAACCGCGGTGCAGGCCACCAAATTGGGGGCCTTCGATTTCATCGAAAAACCGCTCTCCATCGACCGGGTCATCGTGGCCATCAACAACGCCCTCAACTTTCGCCGCCTGGAAGAAGAGAACCGCTACCTGCGCAAGAAGACCATCGACAAGCACGCTATCACCGGCATCAGCCCGCTGATCCAGAACCTGCGCGAAACCATCGCCAAGGTGGGGCCCAGCGAGAGCTGGGTGCTGATCAAGGGCGAAAACGGCACGGGCAAAGAATTGGTGGCACGCAACATTCACAACCTGAGCCAGCGGTCCTCCAAACCGCTCATCGACGTCAACTGCGCCGCCATCCCCGAGGAGCTGATCGAAAGCGAGCTGTTCGGACATGAGAAGGGCGCCTTCACCGGCGCCAACAGCAAGAAGATCGGCAAGTTCCAATTGGCCGATCAGGGTACGCTCTTCCTGGACGAGATCGGCGACATGAGCCTGAAGACCCAGGCCAAGATTTTGCGTGTATTACAGGAAAAGCAGTTTCAGCGCGTGGGCGGCAGCCGCACCCTGCAGGTGGATGTGCGCGTCATCGCGGCCACCAACAAGAAGCTGGAAGAAGAGATCGCCAAAGGCCAGTTTCGGGAAGATCTTTACTACCGGCTCAACGTGGTGCCCATCGAGGTGCCCAGTCTTAAGGACCGCTTGCAGGACATCCCCATGCTGATGGATGCTTTCCTGGAAGAGGCGGCCCACAAGAGCCGGGCACCCAAGAAGGACGTGACGCCCGAAGCCGTGGGCCTGCTCCAGCAGTACGGTTGGCCCGGCAATGTGCGCGAGCTGAAGAACTTGGTCGAGCGTCTGGTGATCATGACCGCCGACAAGATCATCACCGCCGAACACCTGCCCAAACCGTACAATCCCCAGGTGGCGCCGGCCGAATCCCAACCCCTGGAAGACTTGTTCACCATCAAGGAGCTCAAGGAGGCCCGGCAGCTCTTCGAACATTATTTCATTCAGCGCAAGCTGCGCGAAAACGAAAACAACGTCACGCACACGGCCAAATCCATCGGCGTGGAGCGCAGCTACCTGCACCGGCGCATCAAAAAGCTGGATCAGGGCAAAGCGTAAGGAGAGGATACGGGCCGTGCGCATCATCGCCGGAGCCTTCAGGGGCCGCAAGCTTTCGGCCATCCGCGGCATTGCCATCCGGCCCACGGCCGATCGCGTGCGCGAGGCGCTCTTCAACATCCTGGCCACGCGACCGGTGGAGGCCACAGTGCTGGATCTGTTCGCCGGCACCGGCGCCCTGGGATTGGAGGCCCTGAGCCGCGGCGCCCTCCGGGCGGTCTTTGTGGATCAAGCCCCCACCGCCCTCCAGGCCATCCGCAAGAACATCCAGTTGTGCCGCATGGAAGCCCACACCCAAGTGCTCCAATGGAACATCCTCAACAACCTGAACTGCCTGCGGGACCAGGCCGGCCGCTTCGACCTGATCTTCATTGACCCGCCCTATAACCGCGGCCTGATCCCGCCCGCCCTGGCCCACCTCGTCGCCCTGGAACTGGCTGCCCCCGAAGCCCTGATCGTAGCCGAGCACGATCCGGCTGAAGCCATCGCCCCGCCCTCGCCCGGTTGGAAAAACACAGACCAGCGGCGCTACGGCCAGACCCAGCTAAGCTTTTTCTCCAAAACGTCCTAGCTCACAGATCGTTGGCCATCCAGAAATGGTAGCTTGGAGCCCAGATCAAGGCCGGCCCGTTTTTTAGACCGCAGGCGTAGCGGGCCTACGTCGAGGACCTAAAAAACGGGCCAACGCCGATATGGGCTGCGAGATGCCGTTTCTGGATGGCCATAGCACTAGTTTTTCTTGTAGGCTTCTATCACCCATGGCGGGAAAACCAGCGGCTGCATGCCTTTGTACGATACTTCGTACGGCGTTTCATCCGGGTCCACGGCAAAATCCCAGTAGGGGCTATGCCAGGTGAAATGGGGCCAGACGGCCACGAACTTGCCGTCCTGCCACTGGGCGCCGATGCCGGTGACGTAACCCGCACCCCATTTCAGGTCGTGACGATGGCGCCCCAGCTCGTCTTTTTCCAGGGCGCCGATACCCGGCGGCACCTTGAAGTGATTGGACTCCACATAGGGAATGAGTTTTTCCGGGTCCAGGGAGCCGGTCGCTTCGATGGCCTGTTTGAGAACATATTTGATGCCGGTGTATGTATCCGCGGTGAAGGCCGGCAGATCGCCGAAGCGTTTGATATATTGATCCACGAAGGGCTTGGTCAGCTCGTTGTACTCCATGTCCTGGACATAGTTGGTGGCGGTCATCACATAATTGCCCTGTCCCTGGGTGACCTGCATCCATTTGAGCGTGGCGCACTGGGTGAGGATGCCCGTGACCACCATGGGCAGTTTCATCTCGCCGTACTGCCGTCCCAACGTGACCCCCGCCGGCCCATTGAGGATGGTCAGCAAGATCTGGCAATCTTTGCGTTGGATATCGGCCAGTTCGGCGGTCAGGTTCTTGGCCGAAGGCGATATGCGCCACACCCCCGCCAGCTCCAACCCCATCTTGGGCAGCTTGACCTTGGCCTCTTCGACGATGGTGTCGGCCCACATGGCCTTCTCGCCCAGGATACCGATCCGGATCTGCTTGAGCCCCAGTTCCTTGTTCATCTTGGCCGTGATGGCGCGCACGAAACTGATCAGGTTTTTGATCAGATAGTCGGAATTGAACGGACTGAGCCGGAAATAGTACTTATAGCGCTCATAGTCCTGGATGACCCGGTCGCACAGCTCAGGATGGGCCGGGCCGGCGGTGATAAACATGACTTTGTTGTCCATGGCCACATCCTGCATGGCCAGACAGGCTTCGGTGATGATGCCGCCCATCACGAAGTTTACCTTGTCCCGCAGTATCAACCGTTCCATGCTGTCCACCGCCGTGGTGGTGCTGAAGATTTCATCGGAATCGGCCTTGTAGAGCTTGATCTTCATGAACTTGTCGCCGACCTTGACGCCGCCGGCCGCATTGATCTCGTCGGCCGCCAGCAGGGCGCCGTTCCAATGGTTTTTGCCGTAAATGAATTCCATGGGACCGATGATGCCGATTCTGATCTCATTGGCGCCCCAGGCGGGGCCGCCGGAAAGCATCAGGCCCAGGAATAACGACAATGCCCAAAAAACTTCGTGATGCCTTTTCATGATATCCTCCTCTCCCCTCGGATCTACCCTATGCGAATCTGTTTCCGGCCCAACGTACTTCCTGCGCTCAACCTACGTTTCCGAAGCAACAAGTAGAACTATCTCACACGTCAATGATATCCATATTGCGATTCGAGCGGATCGGCGGTGGTGTAGGGCGCAGCCTTCGGCACTGGATTGCATTTGACCAGCAGCTCGCCTTTCAACTCCTCACAGCAGGTATTGGGGCCGAAATAGACGTTCCAAAACACGGTGTGATATTCCTTGCCGGGGATTGTCGGCCCCATGCTTTTGCCATTTTGCCTGAAAATGGTTCCGGTGCCGGGAAGGTAGATGAATTCGAAGACCGTGCCCTTGAGGCAGCGGCCCTTGAAGTAGGAAAAGGATTGATCCCGCTGTTTCAGCAGGGTCTCGGAAGGGTTTTGCGGCATGCTGGCGCCAAAGGCTTCATTGATCCGTTCGACCACCTTGGCCGCATCGATATTGCGCAGGATGTCCAGGCGAATATACTTGACCTCTTCGCTGTCCACGACCGCCTTGCTCTCGCAGCCGCCGCTTTGGCTGTAGGCGCCGAGGGTATAGACATTTAGCCCATAAACTTCGCGCAGACCGGCGCCGATCAGTTTAAGCGCATGGCCTTGGATGGTAACGGACGCTTCGTAGGATTTGCCCTCGACGGTCAGGGCGAAGGCGGTGGCGGGAAATACAAAACAGACAAGAATGGCGAGCCATTTCATCGCATCAATCTCCCTCTCAATGTATTTTTGGAAAGACAGAAGCCTTATACATTTTTAGTGTACGTCATTTATTATTACAATAACAATTTTAGGATGGATCAGCCCAACGCCTCGTGATAGCTTTGACGGTCGCTTAAACCCGATTGAAGGATTTGAAACCACTTCTGAAACGTTGCATCACATCCCTTTCCGTGCTAGAAGCAATCCCAACGAAGAGACCTTGTGCCAGCCTTGAACCGAGCAGCGCATTACGATCACGGAAGGAAGTCATGAAACGAATCGCGGTTTATCCCGGCTCTTTCGATCCCGTCACTTACGGACATATCGACATCGTGCAAAGGGGACGAAAACTCTTTGACAAGATCATCGTGGCCATTCTCAACAATCCCGCTAAAAAGGCACTTTTCCCGGTGGACGAGCGCCTCGAGATGCTCCGGGAGAGCATGTCGGAAATTTCCGGCCTGACATTCGACTCTTTCGACGGCCTGCTGGTGGACTATGTTAAAAGCCAGGGCGCCCAGGCCATCTTGCGCGGCATGCGCGCAGTCTCGGATTTCGAGCATGAATTCCAGCTCGCCCTGATGAATCGCAAGCTGAACCGCGAAGTGGAAACGGTCTTTCTGATGACCGGCATGCGCTGGTTCTTCACCAGTTCGTCCATTATCAAAGAGGCGGCCTCCTTCGGCGGCGACATCTCCGATATGGTGCCGCCCAATGTCCTCCAACGGGTGCGGGCCAAACTTAAACGATAGATTCCAAAGGGGTGCACCCCCAACACCGGATTCAGCCGCCATGGATTTGTGGCACCTCAAGGTCTTTTGCAAACTCGTCGAACTGAAAAGCTTTTCCAAAGCTGGAGAGGCCGTGCGCCTCTCCCAACCCACCGTCAGCAGCCACATCAAAGAGCTGGAGAATTACTTCGGGGTTCAACTGGTGGATCGCCTTTCCCGCCAAGCCGTGCCCACCAAGGCCGGGGAACTGCTCTACGGTTATGCCCACCGGCTCACGAAGTTGCGCGATGAAGCCGAGGCTGCCATGGCCGAATTCATGGGGCAGATCAAAGGTCGCCTGACCATTGGCGGCAGCACCATCCCCGGCGGTTACATCCTGCCGCGCTGGATCGGCCTTTTCGCCCGTGAGTATTCCCAGGTGCGGGTCGCCCTGATGGTGGGGGACACCGCCGAGATCCTAAACCGCATCGCCGAAGGCGAGCTCGACATCGGCATGGTGGGGGCCCGAAGCGATGACCGCCGTCTGTTGCAAGTCGCCCTGGTGGAAGATCGCTTGTGCCTGGCGGTGCCGCCGGGACATCCCTGGGCACGCAAGCGCTCGGTTCCTATTGCAGCCCTTTCCGGCGAACCGTTCATCGTCCGCGAGCAAGGCTCCGGCACCCAGCGCACCGTCGAAGAACACCTGGCAGCCGCCGGCATCCAGACCGGCGCCTTGCGCATCGCCGCCGAACTGGGCAGCACCCAGGCCGTGCTCCAGGGCATCAAAAACGGCGCGGGCATCGCCATCGTCTCGACGCTGGCCCTGGCCGACGACCTCAAGGCCGGCTCGCTCAAACGCGTGACCATCGAGGGTCTCGATCTGACACGTCAATTCTTTCTCACCCGCCACCGCCAGCGCACGCCGGCGCCCGTGTGCCGCGCCTTCGTGGATTTCCTGCGCCGACAGGACGATCTGGCCGCGGCGTTCGGCCCGGAAATGTTTTGATTTCCCATGCTATTGTGCTTATCGTTTCTTTCGGTTGCATTTTAAAACAGCGTTACGCCAGGCAAGGAGCGATAACGACATGCCCATTCCTGTTTCGACGACCGCCCGGATGATTTTGGAAAAGCGCTATCTGGTCAAAGATGGCGCCGGCCGGGTGGTGGAGACCCCCGAGCAAATGATGCGCCGGGTGGCCCACCATGTGGCCCAGGCCGATCTGCACTTCGGCGGCAAGCCCCGGGCGTCCCAAGCCGAGAAAACCTTCTTGCGCCTGCTTTCCAATCTGTGGTTTTTGCCCAATTCGCCCACCCTGATGAATGCCGGACGGCATCTGGGGCAATTGGCGGCCTGCTTCGTGCTGCCGGTGAACGACTCCATCGAAAGCATCTTCGACGCCGTCAAGCACACGGCTATGATTCACAAATCCGGCGGCGGCACGGGCTTTTCGTTCTCCCGCATCCGGCCGGCCGACGATACGGTCTCGACCACCACCGGCGTTTCCAGCGGACCGCTGTCGTTCATCACGGTTTTCGATGTGGCCACCGACGCCATCAAGCAGGGCGGCACCCGGCGGGGGGCCAACATGGGCATCTTGCGCGTGGATCATCCCGATATCGAAAGTTTCATCACGGCCAAAACCAACCTGAACCGCTTGACCAATTTCAACCTTTCGGTGGGCCTTACCCAGACCTTCCTGGACGCGCTGGAGGCCGGCACCGAGATCGACCTGCTCAATCCGCGCACAGGCCAGGCCGTGCGCCAGGTGTCGGCCCGCAAGCTGTTCGATCTGATCGTGCAATCGGCCTGGCGCAGCGGCGAACCCGGCATCGTTTTCCTGGACCGTGTCAATCAGGACAACCCCACCCCGGGCTTGGGGCCCATCGAGGCCACCAACCCGTGCGGCGAGCAACCGCTGCTGCCCTGGGAGTCGTGCACCCTGGGAGCCATCAACCTGGCGCGCATGGTGTCGGCCAAGGGGGTGCTGTACAGCCGCTTACGCAGCACCGTGCAGGCGGCGGTGCATTTCCTGGATAATGTCATCGAGGTGAACCAATACCCGCTGCCGGAAATCGAGGCGGCCAGCAAGCGCACGCGCAAGATCGGGTTAGGGGTCATGGGGTTTGCCGACATGCTGATCCAGTTGGGCATCGCCTACGACAGCCCCGAAGCCGTGGCGCAAGCCGAGGCGGTCATGGCCTTCATCCAGCACGAAGCCCGGGAAGCCTCGGCTGCCTTGGGTAAGCAGCGCGGCAACTTTCCGGCCTTCGCGCAGAGCATTTTTGCCGGCACGGCCACGGCCCACATGCGCAATGCCACGGTCACCACCATCGCGCCCACCGGCACCATCAGCATCCTGGCCGGCGCCTCCAGCGGGATCGAGCCCCTGTTCGCCATTGCCCACGAACGGCATATGCTGGACCAGCAGACCGTGTCCGAAATCCACCCGCTCTTTCTTAAAACCGCAAAGAAGGAGGGCTTCTTTTCCGAAGAGCTCATGGCCCAGGTGGTCCACAACGGCTCGGTGCAGGCCCTCGAGGCGGTGCCGGCTAAGATCCGGGCGCTCTTCCGCACGGCCCACGACATTGCGCCCCCGTGGCACGTCCACATCCAGGCCGCTTTCCAGAAGCATACCGACAACGCGGTTTCCAAGACGGTCAATTTTCCAGCCGAGGCCACGCCCGAGCAGGTGGCCCAGGTGTTCCTCGAAGCGGCGCGCATGGGGTGCAAGGGCGTCACCATCTATCGCTACGGCAGCCGCCACCACCAGGTACTCAACGTGGCCGGTGCCCGGGAAGAACCCGAGGGCATCGCCCCCCGGCCGCGGCCCCAGCGCACCTATGGTCTTACCGAACGGGTCGGCACCGGCTGCGGCCGGCTCTATGTGACCATCAACTCCGATGAGCTGGGCATGTGCGAGGTATTTGCCCAGATGGGCAAGACCGGCGGCTGCGCCTCCTCCCAGATCGAAGCGGCCGGTCGCCTGATCTCCCTGGCGTTGCGCTCCGGGGTTCAGCCCGAGGCGATCATCAAACAGCTCATCGGCATCCGCTGCCCGTCACCCATCTGGCAGAACGGCAAGATGGTGCTCTCCTGCCCGGACGCCATGGCCCAGGTGCTGCAACGCGTGACCCTCACCGAGGGCGATGCGTCGCCTCAGCCGGCGGGCGTCTGTCCGGACTGCGGCGCCGCCCTGACCCATGGGGAAGGGTGTTTGAACTGCTACACCTGCGGCTTTTCCAAGTGCGCCTAAAACCACTTCCCGCAACCAATTGACGTTTGACATTTCAATGGTGCAAGGATAGGAAAGCACAATTAAATCCCTCCCCAAGGAGCCTGGAATGAACAAAGAACGCTTCCTTTTTACTTCGGAATCGGTGACCGAAGGTCATCCGGACAAAGTGGCCGATGCCATCTCGGATGCTATTCTGGATGCCATCATGGCACAAGACCGCCGATGCCGTGTGGCCTGCGAAACCCTGGTCACCACCGGGTTGGCCTTCATCGCCGGCGAAATCACCACTTCCTGCTACGTGGACATGCCGACCATCGTGCGCAACACCATCCGCGAGATCGGCTATAGTTCGTCCCAGATGGGCTTCGACTGGCAGACCTGTTCGGTGATCACCAGCATCGGACACCAGTCGCCGGATATCGCCCAGGGGGTCAACGAGGGCGAAGGTCTTTACAAAGAGCAAGGCGCCGGCGACCAGGGGTTGATGTTCGGTTTTGCCACCGACGAAACCCCCGAGCTGATGCCTATGCCCATCATGTACGCCCACAAACTTACCAGCCGCCTGAGCCAGGTGCGCAAAAACGGCGCCCTGGATTTCCTGCGGCCCGACGGCAAGTCCCAGGTGACCATCGAGTATGAGAACGGCACCCCCCTGCGGGTGGATACGGTGGTCGTTTCGGCCCAGCACAAGCCCGACGTCACTTACGACGACCTGCGCGAAGCCATCATCGAAGAAGTCATTAAAAAAGTGCTGCCCAAGAACATGATCGACGGCGACACCCGCTACTTCATCAACCCCACCGGCCGGTTCGTGGTGGGTGGCCCCATGGGCGATTGCGGCCTGACCGGCCGCAAGATCATCGTGGACACCTACGGCGGCCAGGGCAGCCACGGCGGCGGATGCTTCTCGGGCAAAGATCCCTCCAAGGTGGACCGCAGCGCCAGTTACATGGGGCGCCATGTGGCCAAGAACCTGGTGGCCGCCGGCCTGGCCAAAAAGTGTGAGGTGCAGGTGGCCTATGCCATCGGCGTGGCCCAGCCCGTCTCGGTCATGATCGATTTCATGGGCACCGGCAAGATTCCCGAAAGCCGCGCCAAGGAGATCGTCACCGAAGTGTTCGATCTGAGGCCCGCGGCCATCATCGAGTATCTGGACCTGTTGCGGCCCATCTTCCGCAAAACATCGTCCTACGGCCATTTCGGCCGTACAGAACCGGAATTCACCTGGGAACGCACCAACATGGTGGATGCCATCCGCCAAAAGGCCGGGATCTAGGCCTTGACCGTTGGCCCGGACATGCCGATATTGCCCAGCATGCGCGGCAATCGCATGCCCGGGAAAAGGAGGAACACCATCAATGCCTGTAGCACCTAAAATCGAACCCCCCCAGGGCTTCCTGGAGGTGGACCCCAAGCTTCCCTACAAGGTCGCCGATATGCATCAGGCCGACTTCGGCCTCAAGGAAATGGCCCTGGCCGAGAACGAAATGCCCGGCCTGATGGCCGTGCGCGAGAAGTACGGCCCCACCCAACCGCTCAAGGGCCTGAAAGTTACCGGCAGCCTGCACATGACCATCCAGACCGCCATGCTCATCGACACCCTCAAAATTTTGGGGGCCGACATCCGCTGGGCCTCGTGCAATATCTTCAGCACCCAGGACCACGCCGCAGCAGCCATCGCCAAAAAGGGATCGGCGGCGGTCTTTGCCTGGAAAGGGGAAAACCTGGAGCAGTACTGGTGGTGCACCGAGCAGGCCCTGATCTGGCCCGACGGCAGCGGCCCGGACCTGATCGTGGATGACGGCGGTGACGCCACCATCTACATCCACCAGGGCGTGGCGGTGGAGAAAAATCCCGGCCTGCTCGAGCAATCCTACGACAGCGAAGATATGCGCCTGCTCATGGCGCGTTTGAAGGTGAGCCATGCCCGCGACCCGCGGTTCTGGACGCGCATTGCCACCAAGGTACGCGGGGTTTCTGAAGAGACCACCACCGGCGTACACCGCCTCTATCAGTTGCAGAAAAGCGACGAACTGCTCTTCCCGGCTTTCAACGTCAACGATTCTGTGACCAAATCCAAATTCGACAACCTCTACGGTTGTCGCGAGTCCCTGGCCGACGGCATCAAGCGCGCCACCGATATCATGGTGGCCGGCAAGGTGGTGGTAGTATGCGGCTATGGCGACGTGGGCAAGGGCTGCGCCAACTCCATGCGCGGCTACGGCGCCCGGGTGTTGATCACCGAAATCGATCCCATCTGCGCCTTGCAGGCCGCCATGGAGGGCTATGAGGTGACCACCATGGAGGCGGCCGCCGCGGTGGGGGACATCTTCGTCTCCGCCACCGGTTGCTGCGACGTTATCCGCGGCGCGCACATGGAAAAGATGAAGAACGAGGCCATCGTCTGCAACATCGGCCATTTCGACAGCGAAATCGACATGCGTTACCTGGAAACCACCAAGGGCTGCACCCGGGAAAACATCAAACCCCAGGTAGACCGCTGGCGCCTCAAATCCGGACGCTCCATCCTGGTGCTGGCCGAAGGCCGCCTGGTGAACCTTGGATGCGCCACCGGCCATCCCAGCTTCGTGATGAGCAACAGCTTCACCAACCAGTGCCTGGCCCAGATCGCCCTGGCCACCCAGCCCCACGAGCGCAAAGTCTACACCCTGCCCAAGGCCCTGGATGAAGAGGTGGCCCGCCTGCACCTGGGACGTCTCGGCGTGCAACTGACGCAGTTGACTAAAAAACAGGCCGATTATCTGGGGATTTCGGTGCAAGGGCCGTTCAAGCCGGACCATTACAGATACTAGCGGCCCATTCTCATAGACGACAAAGGCGGAATCTCGTTCCAGAGATTTCCGCCTTTTTTCTTTCCTGGAGCTCAAGCCACAGAAACATCGTTCAGAACATCGCCGCTTTCCACCACAAAGCGCTGCACGATGGCAAACAGATCTCTGAGGACAAACGGTTTGGCCAGGAAGGCATCGGCGCCCAGCGACATGGCTGGTATTTCATCCGCGGGGTTGGCCGACATGGTGACAAAACCGATTTGGGGCCAGTGCTGTTTCAAAAAACGCAGCAAGGCAAAGCCGCTCTTGCCGGGCAGGTGCACCTCGGAAATCACCAGGTGCAGGGTCCTGCCCGCCTTGAGGTGCGCGTTGAGCCCATCGAAATCCTCGAAAGTGAAGATTTCCCGGTTGACGCTGTACATCATCACATTGGCGATGAATTCCCGCGTCAGCGGTTCATGATCCACCACGGCAATATGGACATTGTTAACGATAACCCGCCTCACACCACGTTAAGGGTCGGATGGTCCGTCAGAAGCAATGCCCTGGCCTGAAAATCATGAAAGATATATGGCTTCAGCGCCCTTTGAGCCAATTTACCCGGCGTGCAAAAGCGATTGGCGGACGGGCGGCATGCTTGTAAATGGCGAGAATAAAGAATCCGGACCGAAACGCTGCGCGGCATCATAAGCTGTCCACGGGCAAGTTGAAGGCTGAAGGAGATCACGTTCCACGTCATTCTAAGTACTTGCGTTAGATTCTACTTATGCCAAGCGACGGCGGCGTGTCAAGGCAAACCCCGTCCCGGAGCTTTGTAACCCCCGGGGAACACCAACAAATTCTACCGCCGGTTCAGGAATTGGGATTGCGCGCTCTCAGGCGTTCGATCTCTTCCTTGGCGCGCAAATATTTTTCGGTGGTGATCCGCAGGCGTTTGGCCAACACTTCGGCAAAGCCCCGGAAGATGACATAGCGAAATACGAAACGGTTTTCGTGGGGCAATCCATCCACATTGGAAATGTCGATCTTGAGGCAGGTGGCGTGATCCAGGGCGAAAACGGAGACCGAAAGCTCATTGCCGTTCATGCTGCCCACCTCCCCGAAGACATCGCCGGTGCGCTGCAAGACCGCCATCTCGGACCCCTTCTTGAGGATACGCACCCGACCGGAGATCAGGTAATAGATCCATCCGTCATAGCTGCTTTCGTCGACGATCAACTCCCCCGGCTCATAGCGCACGATCTTGCTGATGCGCAGCAGCTCCTTGAGGTCCTTTTCGTTGAAGGATTCAAGGGCCGGCAGGGTCTTGATCTTCTCGATGATGTCGCCGCTCTCTTTCAGTTTATCGGTGGTGCGCATGCGCTGGCTCCTTGTATCCGACAGCCGCCACATAGATTTAAAAATGATGCCATTACTTTAGCGCCACCCTCGCGCCTGATCAACAGTTTATTCCCGCCATCGTCTTGCGCCCTCAGGCTGTGGCGGCGCCCGTTCGCCGATTGTGGGGGGGTTCGGGCGCTTGCGATTCGGTAAAAATTTATTCTTGACACCATTTTCTAAATGTGGTTTTTGGGAGTTACACTTTGTAACTTTGTACAGATCGTTTTCGTATTGCTGTTTGGTATCTACCAAATTTCATCCTCATCGCAGAAAGCAATTGAGTAGGCCTTGAAGCATTTTTCAAGGTCGTAACCGTTTGTACTTTGGGGGAGGAAGCCCGATGAAAAGTGCACGCGCGGTGGTGATCTCTTACGCCCTGAAGAGCCTTGCGGCAATCATTGCTTTCTGGGTCCTGGTGCCGCTCTCGGCTTCAGCCGATCTAGAGGCCTTGTCCGACGCGCAAATGGCCCAAATCGATGCGGCGGGGTTTTCTGCGTTCGTTATCAACGGAAACACGGTGCGGGCGGATTTCAACATCCAGGCACAGACCTATACGGAAATCGGGTCGCTCAAAATGGGGTATTGGGACAACGGCGGCGGCACCGCCTGGGACCAGGACTGGACCAGCGTCCAGATGGGCTCCGCGTCCAACGACATGACCCTGAGCGGTTTCTTCATCCAGGCGACCTTCGACAACCTGGCCGATACGGTCAACCGCAAGCTGACCAGTGTGTATTTCGGGTTCAGCCAGGTGTCGGGAAATCTGAGCGCGAACTTCGAAAGCCTCAGTAAAATCGGCGTCAACGGCGAGCCGGACGACCGGCGCGCCAACCTGGGCCTACAAACCTTTTCCTTCAACAACTCGGAATTGAGCTTTTCCTTCGGGTTGGAGGGAGATCACAGAGGCATCTGGGTACGTTTCGGAGAAGGCACGACGCGTCCGTAGGCATCCGCATGCCACGCGCGAAAGGAGGTGAGAAAAGCCCCATCACAAAAAGGCAGCCGAGGGCATCTGCCGACTTACAGATCCAGTTCAACGGAAGTAGATTTTTTATCCATCATGGATCCCATCGGCCGGTCGAAATGGTTCGGCCGCCGAGGGTCTGAGCACGCAACTACTATCGGAGGAGGATCGAAAAATGAAGAGATTTGCTATCGTATTGGCCATTTGCATGTTGCTGCCCTTGAACGCCTTCGCCCTGCAGCCAATGAGCGAAGACAGCATGGACCAGATCACCGGTCAGGCGGGCGTGAGCATCGCCGTCGATGATATCAAGTTGTACCAGAACATCGGATACCTGAGCTACACCGACGCCAACGGCACCAACGGCACCGCTGGTACCGTCAGCATCAGCAACCTCTACATGATGGTCAACATCAACGCCATCACCAGCCTGGATGCCAACGGTCTACCCTTCAGCCCGGGCCGTGCTGCGCAAGGTGCTTATGCTGCCACTGCCACCCCCACCACACCATATTTCGACTTTACCAATACTGCCGGTAATAATCCTTATACCGCTGCAACTGAAACATCCTACTTCACCGCCAAAGCGCTGACCATCGACGTTGGCATCATGCCGGTATTAAGCGCCGGCATGTCCAATAACTACGGTGGTGCAACGGTTAATGTCGCCGGCGTTCAGATCGGCCTTCCCACGGTGGAAATCCATCAGACCGCGCTGACCTTTGACGTGACGGTTTCTTCCACCGGCGCAGCCAACAGCGGCCAGGCCTTTGGCACCATCTCCATCGGCGCCAACACCATGGCCGTGCTGGACGGCACCGTGGAAATCGCACCGCACAATTGATCGCGAGCGGCCTAGGCCGCAGATGGCGATACATTGTTTGGAGCACCCTCCGGGGGTCAAATTCTGCACGCGGCCCCCGGAGTTCGCTTCAAGCACACCAGGCTTCGAGATGAGATAAACCCCTGCCCACTAGGCAGCGGGTCATCTTATTAAGACAAGATCCTGCTCACACTCTAGGAGGCACGCACCTGGATCGAGCATGAAAATTTTTTGCGCCCATACCTTGGCCTTTTGGGCCATGTTGGGGCTGCTGTGGCCCGGCCTCTGCCCGGCCGACCTGCAGCCGCTGGCCAATGCCGACCTGGCATCCATCAGCGGGGCCGGCGGCCTGAGCATCGGCATCGAAGAGTTGTCCCTCTTCGTGCATACCGGCGCGTTCAGCTACACCGACACCGACACGGGCAACGCCCTGACCCTGGAGGACCTGACCATCACCAACGGCGACCTGCGGCCGGCCACCTTCGCGGCCGGCGACCGGGACGTTAATGGCGATGGCCTGATCTCTCCGCTGACCTTCGACATCACGACCATCACCGACCCGGCCTCGCCGGTGTACGGCAAGGCCCTGGTGCTGCTCGAAGCCCTGGACTGGTTCCAGGAGGTCGGCCTGCACGTCGAGACCCTGCGCTTTTGTGGAGAAGATCTGGGCAGCCTGGATATCGGGGTCATCCACCGGCCGTCGTTCTACTGGATGCTGGGCGCCCATGAGGGCGGCGGCATCGATTGGGAGTACGGCACCCGCCTCTCCATCGACACCCTGCGCCTGACTTACAACGAGTTGAACGACAGCCTGGCGGCCAACGGCATTCACTTCGGCCTGCATGATGCCGGTGATCCCGCGGACCCGGCCACCTGGCTGATGACCGGCCTGTTCCAGATCGGGGCCATCGCCGAGGGCAACCCGGCCACCTTCGACGTGGGCCAGGGCGAAGACGGCATGGTGGCCGTGACCCTGAACATGCCCATGCGCGGCAGCCTGCGGGTGGAATCGCTGCAATGGGGCGGCACCGATTTCGGCCCCCTGGCCATCGACGACATCCAGGTGCACCGCCTGACCGTGCGCTTGATACCATAGCCGGCATCCAAGCAAAAATCCCTTGGCGGCCTTAGGGTTCATATGGCAGGATGAACCAACCACGAACGCCGGATCACCGCTTGAGACAGCGACGGAGTACTGCTCGTGCACATTGTGATATTCTTCTTAGTCGGTGTCGCCGTCCTGGGCGGTTTCTTTACCCAGGCGGAAACGCCCCCGGCGGAGATGACGGTCGAACCGCTGCCGGGGCGCCCCCAAACCATCCACCCCACCGTGGTTCCGGCCTCCAAGATCCAGCAGGATCGCATGGTCAAGCAGAATTTCGATTATAGCTGCGGCTCGGCGGCGCTGGCCACGCTGCTGAACTACTATATCGGCGAAGAACTCACCGAGAAGCAGGTGATCGCCGGTCTGCTGAAGTACGGCGACAAGGAAGCCATCGCCAGCCGGCGGGCCTTTTCGCTGCTCGATATGAAACGCTTCGTCGAAGTCCTGGGATACAAGGGCACAGGGTATAAAGCCACGCTGGACGATCTGAAAAGTCTCGGCCGCCCGGCCATCGTCCCGGTGACGGTTTTCAACTACCGCCATTTCGTCGTATTCAAGGGTATCGCCCATGGCCACGTGCTGGTGGCCGATCCCTACTGGGGCAATACGAGTTATACCCTGGCCGAATTCGAATCCCACTGGTATCTCAACTCGCTGTTCATGGTCTACCCGAAGCACGACGGCGAAACCCTCGACGCCTTGCGCCTGAGAGAAGAAGAGCTGCGCTTCATCGACGAGGACACGCTCCGGAGCACCATCCTTTCCGGCGAGAAGCCCTGGCCGGGCGAACGCGAATGGGAACTGGACAAAAGCATGCCGGACGACAGCGTCGGCCAAAGCAAACGTTTCGACAGCGTCCGCGTGATTCAAGCCCCCGAACCCGCAACGGAAAGCCCCTGAGAGGAGACGATTCTTGACGCACCGCCGGATATTCTTGATTTTTCTACTGCTCGCCGCAACGGTTTCTTCGGTCCCTTCCGCCCTGGCCGACGACGCTCGGCCGCTGCTGGCGCAAAACGAAAGCCGTACCGATCCCAGCCCGAGTCCGACCCCCATGCCGACCCAGGGCCAGGAAAACGCCGCTCCGGATGATCTTCAACAACAGATCAAAGCCCTGCACCAAAAAGTGGAGGAGCTGGAAAAGGAGTCGGAAGCCCGCAAGGCCTTAAGGATTTCCGAAGAGGAGAAGGCTTCCGCCGAAGAGCAAGTTTTGTCGGCCGCCGGCCGGGAGTACACCCTGATTCCCGCCAAACAGTTGGGCTTCGAATACGGCATGCAGTACAGCTACTTGTCGTCGGACCTGCTCGAGGATCTGCGCAACTCCGAAGGCAACCGCCTTGCGGTGGAACGGCGCGGCAATCACACTTTTTATCATACGCTTTTCCTGGAAAAGGGCCTTGTGAACAACCTGAGCATCAACGGCACCCTTCCCTTCGTCTACAAATACGACGAACGCAGCGTGGACGACGATCGCGAAGTGACCGATCTGGGCGATGCCAGCGCCGGTCTGCAGTACCAGCCCTTCAAGACTGGCGGCGCCTGGCCGGACATGATCGTGATTCTGGAAGGCTCCTTCCCCACCGGCCGCAGCCCTTACAAGATCAATCCGGAAACCGAACTGAGCACCGGCAACGGCTACTATGCCACCACCGCGGGCTTGACCTTTTCCAAAACCATCGACCCGGTGGTACCTTTCGGCAGCCTGTTCTACACCTATGCCTTCCCCACCTCCGATACGGACCAGATCCAGCCCGGCGGCAAGGTCTTGACGGAAGTGGACGCCGGCGAAACGTTGGGCTTCAGCCTCGGCATGGCATCGGCCTTGTCCTATAAAACTTCGTTGAACTTCACCTATCAATACGCCTATCACACGGAGACCGAATACGCGTTCACCGACGGGACCGCTTACGAGAGCAATAGCTGGGTGACTTCCAGTTTCAGCATCGGCGCGGGCTGGCGGCTATCGCCTAAATTTTCGCTGTTCGTCAAAACCGCCATCGGGCTGACCAGCGACGATCCAGACTTTACCTTCTCCATTCGTATTCCAGTACGTTTCAACCTGGGCGATTGACATGGCGCAAACGATGCCCAATGGGGAGCTTTTTCTATATTCGGTTCTAGCCCGCCGATCCTGGTTCGTGTGGATCGCGCTGGCACTGGCCTGGCCCGCGCCGGCAGGCGCCTCTTTCATCGAGCAGATGGCCGTGGACGCCCGCGCCATCGCCATGGCCAACACAGTCACCGCCGATCCGCCGGGCATGGGGGCGGTGCATTACAATCCGGCCGGGCTATCGAAACTGCCCGAAGGCAAGCAGATCGGCGCCGGCCTGGCCCTGCCCATCATCAAAATCGAATCCCATTATGACGCCGACCCGGAGTTCGAAGGCTTCTTCGGCGGATACAACGACGACCCGCTGGCCGGCACGGAAGGCACCAATTCCAGCGGTCGCATGTACGTCCCCATCGTAAATGAATCCATCGATTTTCTGATCGCGCCCACCGCGGGATTGTCTTACCGCCCGCCCAACTCCCGCTGGAGCTATGCCCTCACCAATTACGTGCCGTTCGGGGTCGGTTTCAACCACGACGACGACATGGATCCGGTAAGATTCGGTGCCAAGAGCGTTTACGAACAGCACCTGGTCTATTTGGCGCCTTCGGTGAGCTACCGGGTGACCCCCAAGCTCTCTGTGGGCCTCACCGTCGGCGCAGGACAGACCGCCCTGGGGGCCGCGGTGGACATGCGCTCGCCCAACGACCTGGTCTCGTTGACCCGCGTGCTCGGCGACGCCACCAAGGATCTGGAGATCCCCGTCGTTTCGGAATTGACCATGCCGCCCCCCTGGTTCGGCGGCGGCATCGGCCCGTACGATCAGGTGGCCAGCATGCAGATCGACATGCGCGACGATTTTTCGCCCAACTACAATGTGGGACTGCTGTGGGACGCCCAAAAGTGGCTCTCCATGGGGATCGTCTACCAGAGCCCCATCAAGGTGCAGATGACCGGCCACTACCGTTTCGATTACACCGAAACCTTTCAGGAGATGATCAACTGGCTGGGCTCTTCCCCGACCCTGCTCATGGTGTCTGGCATGCTCAATCTGCCGGTGGGCGCCGTGCCGTATCAAACTGGCACCGTCACCTCCGAGTTCGAACTGCCCCAGCGCGTTCAGACCGGCATCAAAATCAAGCCCTTCGAGCGCCTCAGCCTGCTGGCCGACCTGCACTGGGCCAACTGGTCGGTGCTCCAAGAGGACCGTTTCGTCTTCGATCAGGACATCCAGTTGCTGCAACTGGTCAAAGTCCTCGGCTATACCGGGGGCAACGACACCCTGGTGTTGAAGCGCGAGTTCAAAGACACCTGGAGCTGGAGCGCCGGCCTGCAGTACCAGCTCACCCATTGGCTGACCTTTCTGATGGGCTATGAATGGCGCCCCACTTCGGTGGACATGTCCCACTTCGACAACCTATACTGCCTGCCGGACATGCACTCGTATGCCGCCGGCTTCAGCATCCTGACCAAACAGGGGATCCAGATCGATCTGGGCTTCGACTACCTGGTGGGCAAAGAGGTGTTCATTCCCAACAACGGCAGCGATCTGATGAATTCCACCGATCCGTTCAAGCCGGTCTACAACCCCTATGCGGGTCTGGATTACCACCAGGAAACCACCACCTTCATCGGCGCGTTCAAGATGACCATGCCCTGGGAGGTCATGACCGGCATGCTGGACCATACCCTGTCGCTGCTCAACCCCTTCGACTGAAACGCCTCTTCAAATGGACACTCGCTCGACAAAGCCTAAAGGAGTCCGGAGCATGGGATCGAGAAGCAATTCGTGTCTCCATTTAATGATCATCGCCGCCCTTGCCTGGTCGCTGCCCGCGGCCCGCGCGCAGGCGGCGGACGACCCGCCCTTGGCGTTCACGGAACGCATGGCCCTGCTCAGCCGCATCGAACCCGGCGAAACCTTTTATCCCATATCGCTGAAGGTCAGCGCCGACAACGCCCACGTCGCCTATGCCGCCAAAAACCAGAAAGGCATGTTCGCCGCACTGGACAACCAGCGCGGCGGCTACAGCGAGGCGGTGGCCAAGGGCACCCCGCTGATCGGCTCAGGCCAGGTGCATTGGGCCTACGTCGCCTACCCGGGACAGCGCAAAGCCCAAGCCGTCATCGATCTGCGGCCCGAGCCGCTCTTCGACGGCATCGATGCCTTTGTCTTCAGTCCCGACGGCAGCCGCTGGGCCTACCGGGCCGGCATCGCCGGCAAGCAGGCGGTGGTGGTCAACGGCGCGGCCCAGCCCGCTTTCGACCTGATCGACATCCGCAGCGGGCCGTGCTTCAGTCCGGACGGCCGCCGTCTGGCCTATGGCGCCATGAATGGCCAAACCGCCAACCTGGTGGTGGATGGAACGGCGAAGAGCGTCGAGGGGACGGTGGAGAATATCATGTTCAGCCCCGATTCCAAGCGCCTGGCCTATCTGTTGAAAAAAGGCGACCAGCAGTGGGTGGTGGTCGACGACCAGCCCGGCCCCCGCTTTCAAAAGGTCGCGCAACCGACCTTCAGTGCGGATTCCAAGCGTTTCGTTTATATGGCGCTCAAGGGCAGCGCGTGGGTCGCCATGGCGGACGGTCAAGAAATGCCGGGCGGAGAGGGCGTGGGAACGCCGCTGTTCAGCAACGACGGTCGTCACCTGGCCTATGCGGCCCACACAGGCGCCGAGTGGTACATGGTGGCAGACGGTAAAAAAGGTCGGCCCTTCGACCAGATCGGGGTCAGCATGTTCAGCCCGGACAGCAGTCGTCTGGCCTACATGGCACAGGTGAAAGCGCGCGCCTGCATGGTGGTCGGCGAGCAGGCGGGCGAACTCTACGATTCCGTGGGCGAGCCGGTCTTCAGCCCCGATTCCAAACAATTCGCTTACCGTGTGAAGCAGGGCGAAAAATGGTTCGTCGTCCAGAACGGCAGGGCTCACGAGGCGCGCTTTGACGGTCTGCGGCGGCCGGTCTTCAGCCCCGAAGGGGGTCGCCTGGCCTACGTGGCGATCGAGGGCAAGGAGATGATCATGGTCCTGGACGAACGACCGCTGAGCCGTCACGATTCGGTCACCTTTCCCTTTTTCAGCCCCCGGGGCACCCGCGTGGTGTATGCCGGCTGCACCAAGGACCAATGGCGCGTTTTTGTGGACGGCACGGCCGGAAAGACTATTTTCGATGCCACCTTAAAAGATAGCACCATCACCTTCGAGGCCGAAAATCGCTGCCGTATGATCGTTCTGAAAATGCCCGGCCCCGAATTTCACCGCCTGGATCTTGAGCTCGCCGGCAGCCCCCCACCCTGACCGGCTGCAAACCAAGCCCCTCCCACCGGCGCCCGCGGGGCGAGGCCAGCTGGCCCGCCCCCGGGTGCCGTTCCCGTGCGCCGCACCGTCCCCACCACAGCACCGCAGCGTTCGTTCCCCACCTGAGTCACTAAAGCTTTCCTTCCAGAGGCCGATATCCACTGAGTTGGTGTCGTTTTCACATGGAAGGAGCGCGCATGAACGCATTGCATCGGATGTGGATTCTGCTGGTTGTGCTTTTCTTTGCGGTCGGATCGGTCTCGGCGGAAATGACGCCGCTGGCCGAAGATGAGATGGCCGGCATCAGCGGCGGATTCGGGCTGGCCATTCCGGCGGGCGAAACCGTCGGACTGCGGATGGCCATCGGTACCTTGTACTACTTCGACGAAGACGGCGCGGCACCCTTTTCCCAAGGCGGCTATCTGAGCCTGTGCGGGGTCCACTTGAATGGTTCGATCAGCACGAACGGGTCGCCGCTTTCCATCGATACAGGCGTTTTTCAATCGATCGTCGACAACTCCATGGTCAGCGGGATGAGCTACCTCATCGACGACCTGACCATCCGCATCGACGATTTTTCCATCGATGCCATCCGCGTTGGCAGCGCGCCGGGCAATGGGCTCAGTTTCGGCGCCATCGGCATGCAGGATTTCGTGATGCAGCTCAGCGGCACGATCCAGGTGTACGTTCACTAGGCAGGCCGACGGCCCCGCGAAAATTGCCCTCCTGGCCGGACACTAGCGAGATAAAGCCGGCAGATAGGTAACGATGATCAGGCAGATCATCAACAGCACCAGATAGGGCAGCGAAGAGCGGTAGAGAAGGGTGATCGGCCGGTCGAATTTCAGGCTGGCGATGAATAGATTCATGCCCACCGGCGGCGTGGAATAGCCGATCTCCAGATTGACCAGGAACACGGCCCCTAAATGGAAGGGGTCGATGCCATAGCTGTGGGCCACCGGCGCAATGATCGGCACCATGATCACGATGGCCGAAAAAATGTCCATGATGCAGCCGACGACCAGCAGCATCAGGTTCAATCCCGCCAGAAAGAGCAGTTTGTTCTTCGTAAACTCCGTGAGCAGCGCGATGACTTTGTCCGGAATCTGGGCATCCACCAGATAGGCCGTAAATCCCATGGCCATGCCCAGGATGACGATCACCGCCCCGGTCAGGATGGCACTATCCACCACGATGCCGGGCAGTTGGCGGCGCCAGTCGATCTCCTTGAGCACGAAGCACTCCACGACGAGAACATAGAGCAACACCACGGCCGAAACCTCCGCGATCGTAACAAAGCCGCCGTACACGCCCGCCAGGATGATGGCCACCAGCAGCCAATCCCATGTCGTTGCGCGCAAAGCGCTTTTGATCTGGTCCCAGGATATCTTCGGCCTTTGGACGGAACTCTTTTGCAGCTTTCGCCCCTGGGCGAAGGCGTAAGTGCAAAGCACCAGCAAGAGCAGGATTCCGGGCAGCAGCGTCGCATGGAAGAGTTGGGCAATATCGATTTGTGCCACGACGCCGTACAGGATGATCGGCAAGCTCGGCGGAAAGAGCAATCCCAGGCTGCCGCCCGTGGTCAACAATCCCAGGCTGAAATCTTCCCCGTAGCGCTGCTGTTTCAGGATGGGGTAAAGCACGGCGCCCATGGCGATGATCGTGACGCCGCTGGCGCCGGTCAGGGCGGTGAAAAAAGCGCAGGCGCACAGGGCCGCGATGGCGCTGCCGCCGGGCAGCCAGCCGGCGACGGCCTCGAGAAAGGCCAGCAGGCGGTTGGGCATCCGGGATGCGGTCAACACGCAGCCTGCCATGGTGAAAAGCGGCAGCGCCACCAGAATGGGCATGGTCGCAAGACGGTTCATCTCGATGGGAATGGTTTGCAGCACGGCGGGGTGCGGATCGCCGCCCAGCATCAGGGTCATGGCCACGGCACCGATGCCCAGAAACAGCGGCAGGTTCAGAAGCGTCAGCAGCACGATGGCCGAAACCAGAATCGTCGACAGCATTCAGGCAGCATCCGGAAGCGACCGCCACCGGGTCCAGAATCGCAGGGCGGAGCGCAGAAAGACCATCAGGAAAAAGAGCGGCAGGCAAGCCGACCGCAACCCCAAGGCACCAAAAAGGATCAGTTCGTTTTGCAGAAACAGGACCGAAGCATAGCACAGGGCGGCCGCCACCAGCAGGCCCGCCAGGCTCGTCGCGGCCGCGGCGGCGTTACGCCCGCGCGGCGGCAGCAGGCGCAGCAGGGCGCCGATGGTAATGTGGCGGCCGCGCTTGAGGCCCAGGGTCGCGCCCACCAGGGCCAGCCACAGCACCAGCGCCGGGGCGACTTCCAACAGAAAGGGGGACCCCAGATGCAGAAGATTGCGGGCCACCACGTTGACGGCCACGGCGGCGATCAGCAGCGCATACAAGGCGATGGCCAGAAGCGTCTCCACTTTTTCCAGCCACTGGTCGAGATCGAGCAGGCGTTGCAGCATACGGTCTCCATCAAGAGCCCTTCAATGGTCGGGCCGGCCTTTTCGGAGGCGCCAGTCGAACCATTGCGCCCTTCAGTTCCGCCCGCTCTTTTCTTTCGCCGCGCCGCGCGCTTCGATCGCAATGCGCTCGACCTGTTCGAAAAGCGCCTGGGGAAAAGGATCGGGAATGCTCCGGGCGTAGGTTTTCCGGGCGTTGTCTTCGATCTCCCGCGCCAACTCGGCCGTGGGCGTCACCACCTGAAGGCCCTGGGTCTTGAGAATCGCCATGGCTTCGCGGTTGTCCCGGCGGGTCAGCGCCACCAGCTTCTGGCAGTACTGCCGCGCCACGCTTCGAAGAATTTTTTGATGGTCGGCCGGCAGCGCTTCCATGCTTTTCTTGTTCATCAGCAGCGCCGCCGTGGCGTTGGTGATGGGAAGATCCAGCAGGTAGCGCACCCGGACATACCATTGAAATGCGACGGCGGCCAGCGGCGGCGCGTAAAAGCTGTCGATCATGCCGGTTTCCAGACCGGTGTTGACATCGGCGACATGCAGCGGCGTGGTGCGCACGCCGGAAGTATTCAGGAACAGCTCGGCGGTGCGGTCGCCCTGCCAGAGCCACATCTTACAAGATCGAAACTGCTCCGGCCGGGAAATGTCCCGGGCGGAGAACAAGTAGACCCAACCGCCCTCGGTAAATCCCAGCAACGTAAATCCTTTCTTCTCGAACGCGGCGGCAAAGGTATCGAACATCCGCTCGCGGACCATGTCGACGGCGTCATCGCCGCTCCACAGCAGCGGCGATTCGAGCACGCGGATTTCCGGAAGCACAATGCCCAATCCGACGCCGGACAGGCCGGCCGCCTGGAGCCGATTGGCCTGCATCTTGCGCAGCACGTCGGCCTCATCGCCGCTAACGCCGCCGGGGTAGATGATGAAGTCCAATTCGCCCTGGGTCCGGGTGCGGATCTCGGCCACCATCTCTTCCAGCACCTTGACCCAGGCGCTGCCCTCGGGAATGACCACGGCCACTTTGAGGGTCGTTTTGGCGAACGAAGCGGTCGCGGCGGCCATGCCCAGCCCCAAACAGAAGAGCAAAAGGCCGACACGCCGGGCGATACCGGATGGCACTCGCATATGGTTCTCCTCCAACTCTCGCAGTTCGGGTCAGTCGTCGAAAAAGCGGTCCGCGGCATTCAGATAGACCGCGGCCCGCCGGACGGCGACGCTGTCCAGCAACGGGAAAAGGGATGCTTCCGGCGCTTGGGCGCGCAACTCGGTCAACACCCTGGTGAACTCCGGCCGTTGCTGCTGTTGAACGAGATAATAGCGCGCCCAGTAAAGCTCGCGCAAGCCCATCGGCTGCGGGATCAGGCGCCGATGCTGGTCGTAATGCAATCGCGCCGATTCCGGGCGGCCGCCCATCAGGGGCGGGCGGGACGCATAGTAGGCCAGCAAGACCAGATGCGCGCCGGCATGATAATAGGTGGGGTCCAAGGCCAGCACCCGGCGCATGGCGCTTTCCACCTGGTAGGCCCGGGACATGGCGTCGATCGACTGAAGGTTGTGCAAGAGATAACCAGCCAGGTTGAACCCATACCAGAACAGGGCCGGCACATCCTCCGACCCCAGCGTTTCGAAGAAAGCCACGGCGCTTTCGGCCCGGCCGAGGCGGTCGCGGGCGTCGGGATATTTACAGGCCAGGGCGCTCAGGGCGAATCCGGCGCCGGCTTGAAAGCAATGCGAAATCTCTTCTTCGAGCCTTTCCCGGGTGAGGCCGAGCCCGACGATCGGCGGCTGTTCGTAGCGCAGCGCTTCGCCCTCCGTTTCCAGGACGGTGAACGCGTACCCGGCGTACATCCGGGCGATCAGTACGAGCAGGTCGCTGTTGTGTGGATCGCTGACGCTGAGACCTTCCAGCAGTTTGACGTGGGAGGGAAAGGCGTGGGAGAGCAGGTACAAATCGGTTTCGCGCTCATAGGCCGGCTGACCCGCATCGATGATGCGGCCGACCTGGGCGATCATCAGCTTGCGCGGAGAACAGGCGCCCGCAAGCATCGCCGTCACGGCCAGCAACGGCACCAGCCAATGGAAGCGCCGCACGCGCATGCTCATTCAGCCTTTCCGCAACAAGAATTCTCGCCCGGCAAACAAACGTCGATGATCCGGGTCCGGCCGTTCAACCCCCCGGCGCCATTCGGCATTATGCTGGCTGAAGCTTTACACGAGATCCTGGTTACAAACAAGTTTTTTGTATCATTTATCCATGGACATCTACCGGCGTATCGGCTAAATTTTTCCGGTACCCCGATGGCAAAGCAATCTCATAGCACCACGCGCCGCGGGGCAACGCCTTTCGATTGAAGTACTTCAAGGGAGATGCAGCATGCGAAAATCGATCTGCCTGATGACCGCCGTCCTCCTGGCCGGGTGGTGGCCTTCTATCGTTCCGGCCGCGCCGGAGCTCGCGTCCGGCGACCGCTGGCCGCAACACTCGGCCCGTACCGTGGCCGTGGACGCGGCCGGGGGATATGTGTATCTGGCCCGCGGCAATGTGCTCACCGTTCTGGACAGCACTCTAGGCTTTGTCGGCCGCATTGACCTGGAAGGGGAAATCCTGGGTATCTTCTACACGGCCGACCATGTGTTCGCGGCCATGGGCCCCGGCGGATTGCAGATTGTGGATGTCTCCGCGCCGGCCGCGCCGGAATTGCTCCCAAACGGCTTCACGCCATCGGATGGCACGAGGATCGACAGCGTCTTCGTATCAGGATCATATGCGTATGCCGTGGGCCTCAACCGTTTTAGCGTGATCGATGTGAGCCAGCCGCAGAATCCTTCCGAGGCCGGAAGCACCAACCTGGCAGGCCTGCTGGTCTATGCGGTCAACATCTTCGTCTCCGGCCAGGTGGCCGCCGTGGCCGACCAGGTCAACGGGCTGCACCTTGTCGATATCTCCGATCCCCAGACCCCGGCCTGGCGGAGCATCTCCTCCCTGGCCGGGGCCTGGGACGTATTCGTTTCCGGCCAGCAGGCCTACGTGACCGCTTCCGCCGGCGGAATGGCCATTGTCGATATCGCCGACCCGGCCGACCCGGAGATCCTGGGCCGCCTGGCCCCCGCGGATTCCAATTTCCTCGGGCTTTTCGTATCAGGCGATACGGCGCACGTGGCCGATGCCGTCAACGGCGTACGGGAAGTGAATGTGGCCGATAGCGCCGCTCCGACCCTGGTACAGACCCTGGCCGGCACGCGCGGGGCTTACAGCGTGACCGCCGCCTCCGGTGCGCTCTGGGTTTGCGACGGCGTTCAAGGCGTGCAAAAGATCGGGGCCGACAGCGCGCAATACGATCCACCCGCCGATGCCATGGATCTTTTTGTGGATGACGATTTCTTTTTGTATATCGTGGACAACTCCGCCGGCGCCGGGGACGCGACCGAGGGGCTGCGCATTCTGGATGCCTTCAATCTGGGCAATTTCGCGTTCCAGGGGTTCGTTGCCACGCCGGGCCAGGCCAACGCCGTCCATGTCTCCGGCGATTATGCCTATGTGGCCGACGGGACCAGCGGCCTGCAGATCGTCGACGTGACCGACAAGAGCGCTCCGGCCATCGTCGGCGCGCTGGATACGCCGGATACGGCCCGGGATGTCTTTGTCGCCGGCGATTACGCCTATGTGGCCGACGGCGCGGACGGGCTGCGGATCATCGACATTACGGACAAAGACCAACCGCAGGCCGCCGGCACCTACGACACCGATGGCACCGCTTACGGCGTATTCGTCTCGGGCGACACGGCCTACGTGGCCGATGGCGACAATGGCCTGCAAATCATCGCTGTCGCCGACAGGCACAACCCCACCCGCGTGGGGTTCATCGACACCGGCGGCACCGCCTACGATCTGGTCGTTTCCGGCGACTATGCCTACGTCGCCGATGGCGCCGGCGGCCTTCAGATCATCCGCGTTTCCCAGCCCAGCGCACCGGCCATCGCGGGCAGCTACGACACCGCCGGCACCGCCACGGGTGTCAGCCTGTCGGGCGATTACGCGCGTGTGGCCGACGGCGCCAACGGGCTGGTCACCCTCGATATCTCCTCCCCGGCCGCCCCTGCGCCGGTGGCCGCGTGGTCCACGGGCACCAGCGGTCAGGCGCTCAAGGTCGTCTCGGTGGGACCTTACGCCTTCGTAGCCGAAGGACTCGCCGGCGCGGCGGTGTACGAGCTGTCGGACGAGGACCCCTTCACGCCCGCGCCTTTTGATCCCCCCGACAGCGGCGGCAGTTGCTTCATAAACGTCCTGGTCGGGACCGATTGATCCGGCACCGTCATCGTGCTCGTGCGCCCGTTCAATCCCTTGCGGCGATGGGACCCTCGGAACGCGCCCGCGTCCGGATTCAGCTTGACAATTATTCGGTTCCTATATAGGAATACGCCTTTCGCTCACGAATTGCACGCATGTCCTAAGGCGGTTTAGCCTATTGAATTCGTTACTAATATAAACCCGAAAGGAGAACAACTGATGTCAAAATTGATTCCCCCTCATGGCGGCAAAGGTTTGACCGTTTGCCTGTTGGAAGGCGCAGCCCTGGAAGCCGAAAAGAAAAAGGCGGCCGGCCTGAAGAAAGTCACGATCTCCCCGCGCGTCAAAGGCGACTTGATCATGATCGGCATCGGCGGCTTCAGCCCCCTGACCGGCTTCATGACCAAAGCCGACTGGAAGAGCGTCTGCGACAAGTTCCTGCTGGCCGACGGCACTTTCTGGCCCGTGCCCGTGACCCTGGATGTCACCAAAGCCGAAGCCGACGCCGTTAAATCCGGTGACGAAGTCGCCCTGTTCGATCCCGAGGGCAACGAGATCATGGCCACCATGAAGGTCACCGAAAAATGGGAAATGACCGACGCCGACAAGAAGTACGAGTGCGAGAAGATCTTCATGGGCGAAGGCACCAAGACCGCCGAGGATTTCTGGAAGATCGCCAAGGATGACCACCCCGGCGTGCAGATGGTCATGAAACAGGGCCCCGTCAACCTGGCCGGCACCGTGAAAGTGCTCAGCGAAGGCGAATATCCCAAAAAGTACGCCGGCGTCTATCACCGCCCGGCCGAATCCCGCAAGATCTTCGAAGAAAAGGGCTGGAGCGAAATCGCGGCCCTGCAACTGCGCAACCCCATGCACCGCTCCCACGAATACCTGTGCAAGATCGCCGTGGAAGTGTGCGACGGCGTGTACATCCACTCGCTGGTGGGCAACCTGAAACCCGGTGACATTCCCGCCGAAGTGCGCGTGAAATGCATCGACGCCCTGGTCAAACATCATTTCGTGGAAAAGAACGTCGTGCAAGGCGGCTATCCGCTGGATATGCGCTATGCCGGTCCCCGCGAAGGCTTGCTGCATGCCACCTTCCGCCAGAACTACGGATGCTCCCGCATGATCATCGGCCGCGACCATGCCGGCGTGGGCGACTTCTACGGCATGTTCGAAGCCCAAACCATCTTCGACAAGATTCCCAAGCCCAAAGAGGCCGGCAAGGCCCTGCTCTGCTCCCCGTTGAAGATCGACTGGACCTTCTATTGCACCAAGTGCGACGGCATGGCCTCCCTGCGCACCTGCCCGCACGGCAAAGAGAACCGCGTGATCCTGTCCGGCACCATGCTGCGCAAGATCCTGAGCGAAGGCGGCGCCATGCCCGATCACTTCGGCCGTGACGAAGTCGTCGCCATCCTGCGCGAGTACTACGAAGGCCTGACCGAGAAGGTCAAGATCAAGACCCACAAAGCCGCCACCGGCGAGTAATCTTCGCCAACGGCAGTTACAGCATTAAAAAACGGAGGGGGGCCATGCCCGCCTCCGTTTTTCTTTCCATACATCAACCGCGGATCGCCGGAATACCCTAACTTTCTACTTCTTTGGCCCCAGCGCCGCGGCGATCTTATCCAACAACTCTTTCAAATCGTAGGGCTTGGTCAGGTAGTCGAAGGCCCCGGCTTTAATTCCGGTTTGGGCGGCCTCGTCCGAGGCATGGCCCGAAAGCATGATCACCGGCATCTCGGGTGCCATGATCTTGATGATTTTGAGCACTTCCAGACCATCCATATCCTCCATCTTCAGGTCGAGCACCACCACGTCGAAGTCCTGCCGCCGCAAGGCTTGAATGCCTTCGCGGCCGCTGTAGGCCTGAGTGGCCTGAATGTTGCGCCGGGCCAGGCGCTTGGCCAGGGTGGCGACAAAACCCTTCTCGTCGTCGATCAGCAACAAACGAACCGATGGATTCATGTCCGCGGGATCGCTCATGGGGACCACTCCTTCTACGTGCGCCGGCTGGTGATCTCCTTTAGCCGCGCCTGGATGATCTTCTCTTCGTGCCCCCGCTTTTTGCGGGCCGCCTGCTCCACCTTGGCCACCAGATCGTTGATGTCGCAAGGTTTCATCAGGTAGTCGAAAGCCCCCTGCTTCATGCCCTCGATGCCGGTCTCCACCGTGGCGTGGCCGGTCAGCATGATCACTTCCACCAGGGGAAAGCGAGTCTTGATCTGCTTGAGGGCCTCGATGCCGTCCATGCCGGGCATCTTGATGTCCAGGATGACGACCTCGATAGTGTTGGTCTTGGATAGTTTCTGCAGGGCTTCCTCGCCGCTGTAGGCGGCATGAATTTCCAAATCCCTTTTGGTCAAGCGTCGGGTCATGGCCTCGACAAAGGGGACCTCATCGTCTACCAACATAATGTTTGCGATTGTCATATATCTTCTCCTTGACGTTAGAGTATCTACACCAATCCACTGCGCACGGGGATCATTATGGTAAAGGTCGTGCCCTTGCCCACCGTGCTTTTGACTTGTATGTCGCCGTCCATCTTACGGATGATGCCGTAACAGATGGACAGCCCCAATCCGGTTCCCTGGCCCACGGGCTTGGTCGTAAAAAAGGGATCGAAGATGCGGCCGAGGATCGCTTCGGGAATGCCCGGTCCCGTGTCGGCCACCTCCACCACCACTTTTTCGTCCCGTTGAAAGGTTTTGAATTCGATCGCCCCGCCGCTCTTCTCCATGGCGTAGATGGCGTTGTTGACCAAATTCAACAGCACCTGGTGCATCTCGGTTTCCGACGCCTTGATCTCGGGCAGGTTGCTCAGGGCGCTATGCAGCTCGATATTGGCGTACTTGGCCCGCTGGGCCGACAGGACCATCACCTCTTCGATGATCTCGTTGAGCTGGACCATGCCGATGGTCGAGCCGCTGCCCCGGGCAAAACTCAACAACTTGGTGGTGATCTCCTTGCAGCGCTTGCCCTGGGTGTTGATCTGCTTGAGGGCGCGGTGCAACTCATCCATGTGGGGGTTGCCGCCGAACTCCTTTTCCGTAAGGATGTCTTCGATCCAGCCGGCCTCCTCCACCATGATGGCCACCGGGTTGTTGATCTCGTGGGCCACGCCGGTGGCCAACTCGCCCAGGGAGGCGAGCTTGCCGCTTTCGATCACCTGCTTGTTCATCATCTCCTTTTCCTGGTCGGCCGTAGCGATGCGGTTGACCATGCGCAGGGAGAGCAGCAAGGCCATGGCCAGAATGCCGGCGCCGCCCACGGCGAAGATGATCAGGGAGAGCCGCTGGGCAAAGCGCTGGTCTGCCAGGGCATCGGACACTTTCTGTTGATACACCAGCAGCCACTCCTTGTTCTTGAGCAGGGCGCTGACATAGATGGTCATATCGCCGCCTTCGCCGGGCCGCTCCTCGGAGTAGATCTCCCGGGTAATGGGCTGGTCGCAATCGATAAAGCGGCCGAAGCACCCTTCGGCCGGATTGAACTGAAAACGCGGCTTGGTTTGCAGCTCGCCCTTTTTATTGACGATGGCCGCGAATCCGGTCTTACCGATACGGATATTTTCCACTAGATTGTTGAAGGCGATAAAATCGATGGTGGCCCGCAGGATCCAGGGGCGGTCGCCGTCGAAGCGCTTGACGGCCACGATGAAGTGCGGAAAGCCCCGCAGCCCAAGGAAAACATCGCTGATCACCACCTGGTTTTTCATGACGATCTGATACCAAGGGGCATCGGCGTAACGCACCCGGCTCAGCTTGAACGGCCCGGCATAGGCGACCTGATTGCCATCGGCATCCACCACCCCCAGGTCCACGAAGACGCCGGCATAGTTATTTTTCAGCGAGAGCAGCTTGGCCTGCAAAAACTCCGAGTCGTTCAACTGGGCGAAGGTGAAGTTTTCCGAGAGGAACAGGATGTCGGCCAGACGGGCGTTTAAAAATGCATCGATCTGGCGCTTGTGGTTCTCCACCAGGGTCACCAGGTGGGCGTTGATCTTTTCATGGTAGGCATTGGCGAAGGCGTAATAGATCGTCCAACTCACCAGGAACACCGGGATGAACGACACCCCCAGGATCGTGAAGATCATGTTGCGGATCAGGTGCTTGTAGTAGGGAGCGCGAACCGATTTTCGCCACATGATAGTGCTCCTCAGGGGATAGTGGAAAAGTACAACCAAAAACCGATGACATCTAATTTAGCATTGATTCAACAGCGTGTCGATCTCCCTCCCAGAGCCTTACACCAAGGGCGGCCGTCACCGACCGCCCCATCATGGAACCTATCTGGGCACGGTCACCGGCATCCCCATCAACGGCCACACGATGGCGATGGCCAACGCCACCACCACCATCAGAATCACGCTGGCGATGCTCCCGTACATAAAAAACTCACCGGGGGTGAACTGCTTGGAGTCGTAGGCGATCGCGTTAGGCGCGGCGCCCACCAGCAGCACGAACGGCATGCCGGCCGTCATCAGCGACGCGAACAGAATCACCTCGCCGGCCACCCCCAGGTAGGGCGCGATGACCAATGCCACCGGCAGGGAGATCGCGATGGCCGCCACGTTCATGATGAAGTTGGTCATCACCATGACGAAGAAGGCGATGCTCATGACGAAGATGAACCAGTTGGCTTTCTGGAACAGAAGCAACCAGTTGACGGCCAGCCAGTTGGCGGCACCGGTTTCCCACAGGCAGAAGCCGATGCTCATGGCCCCGCCGAAGAGCAGCACGATGTTCCAGGGGATCTCCTCCAGATCGTCGATTTTCAGAATATTGGTCACAAAGAAGAGAATGGTGGAGATCAGGATGATGGCGGTTTTGTCGACCGGTTTGAGAATGGGCACGAAAGATCTCAACGACATCACCAGAATAGCGGAGAAGACGATGACGGCGGCCAGAATCTCCTTGCGTGTGACCGCTCCCAGGTCGGCATTGAGCTGTCGCGCCTTTTCGCGCAACCCGGGAATGGTCTTCTTCTCCGGCTTGAGGAAAACCATGAAAAAGCCCCACAGCAAAAAGACCATCAACCATCCAATGGGCGCCATGTAGTAGGTCAATTGGAAGAAGCTGATCTCCTTACCCGCGATATCCTTGAAAAAACCAAGGGCCACGGCGGCACGCGCAGACCCAAGCAATGTAATGATGCTGCCGGCGCCGCAAATGTAGGCCATACCGATGAACAAGGCCTTGCCGAACTTGGTCTTCTTGTCTCCCTCGCCGTAGAGGGCATAGATGGAAAGCAGCAGCGGATAGATGGTGGCGGCCACGGCGGTGTGGGCCATGATGTGGGTCAGGGCCACGGTGACCACAAAGGTACCCAGCAGAATCATGCCGGTGTTCTCGCCCACCACCATCAGCATTTTATAGGCCAAGCGCTTGGTCAGGCCGACCTTGGTGAAGACCAGTCCGATCATCACCGAGGCAAAGATGAACAGTACCGATGGGTCCATGAAATCCTTGAAGGCCTTTTCCGGCGTGCGGATCAGAAAAAGGGCCTGCAGGACACCGATGGCGATGCTGGTGATGCCGATCGGCACAACTTCAAAAACCCACCAGGTGCCGGCCAGCAGGAATACCGCCAGGGCGCCCTTGGCCTCCTTGCTCAAAGCAAAATGCTTGCCCAGCGGGTCCACGGCATCCGGCCAGGGCGGCGCCCAGTAGACCACGGCAAACAAAATGATACCCAGCAGAAGAAAACCGTTCCGTTTCCAATCGAAAGCGCGATGTTCGATCGCAATTGCATCCGTCGCCATTTGTCCCCCTTATCGGAATCCTATCTAAAATAGTTATTCAAAAAACCTATAAAGCGCACTCTTTCATGGCATGAAACACCGCGGCGAAGACGTCGGTCATGCGCAACAGCCCCACGATCTCCCGGCCGCTGGTGACCAGCAGCGATTGATGATGCCCCACGACCAGCAGATGGATGGCCTTGTCCAGCGAATCGTCCTGATCGATATATTCGCCCTCGGTGGGCCGATGCATGTACTTGACGACTTTTTCCTGGCCGGCCTTCTTGCACAGGTCCTCCAGAGGCTTGTTGAAGAGCTTGTAGTTCTCCAGCATGGAGAGCAAAAACTTCTTGCTGAAACCGAACTTGGCCATGCCGGGGGTCTCGGCGCTCATCTCCTGGTATTTGGGCTCCAGGGAGCGCAGAATATCCAGTTGGCCCAGCTTGCCCACGATCTTTTTGTCTTTGTCCTCCACCAGGATGGCCCGATGCCGATAGCGGGTCTGATCGAACTCCTGCTGGGCCTTTTCCAGGGCCAGAACCGCCTCGTAAATGTTGGCCTCTTCGGAGATGACCGCATACTCCGCCCGGGGCACCATCAAATCTTTTACTTTGAAACTTTTCATAATCCGCCTCCTCATCCGGCTGCGCCGGATTTTTAGGTTCGTGGTTCGACTATTCAAACCGGCCCGACGTCAAGAGCGCTCCTTGCGGGGACCGGTGCTCGTCTTTTTCAATGCCTGGTGAATACGTTCCATCAGGCCGTCCAGATCGAAGGGGATTAAAAAATCGTCAAAAGCGCCCAATCGCATGGCTTCGATGGAAAGATCCAATTGGTGCCCGGCATTGATGGTAATGACCTCCACCTGCGGGTAGCGCGCCCGGATCATGCGCAAGATGGCGATTCCCTCGCGCCTCAACCCGTCCAACCCCAACAGCACCAGATATCTTCCCGGGCCTGCAAGCATCGTATCCACCTTCTCTTCGCGCTCGGTGGTGAATACGGAGAATCCCTCCTGACGCAAATGATGCATCAGTTGCGTCCGCAAGCTGCTTTCCTTGGCGACGATGATAATCCGCTGTTCCATGGGCCCGGCCACTCGCTCTCCATTGTGGATCGAAGGGAAGCCTGATGAGCAAAGCCCATGCCAGCACTATCTTGCTGATATTATTACATCCGGCCGCACAGCCAAAGGAAGTTGGAGCGTAATGTTTTATAATGGTGTAATTTGCAACTCTTGAGAAACATAATGCAACATCAATCGGATTCAACTCGGCCGAAAGCTGTTGTCGGTGGTGACGATTTCGCCGGACTTCAAACCGCCGGCCGCGTGGCGCCGCAGCACCGCGGAAGCCAGTCCGATGACATCGTCGATGACCGTGATCCCTTTCCAGGTGAGATAATCGAAGACTTCTCCATCAATGCCGCCGCAAATCACGGTGTGCGCGCGCTCGGTCATTACCATGTGACAGAGCCGCTCGGCGGAGGGTTCCGGCAGAATCAGCACCTTTTCCTGAAGGATGCGACCGTCTGCTTCCAGTTCGACCAGCAGCACTTCCGCGGCCAGATCGAAGCGCGGGGCCACCTCTTCTTCGCTGAGGGGGATGAGGACTTTGCGAATCATGATTGATCCATCCCGTAATGCTTCATTTTCCGCCATAACGTGCTGCGCGCCCATCCCAACTGCCGGGCCGCATTCTGGCGGTTGCCCTTGGCTTTGACCAAGGCCTCCAGAATAATGCGTCTTTCCGCCATGGGCCAGGAACCTTCGCCCGAGCCCGACGGCGCTTCAACCGCCACTTCCGCCGGCGGCGGAATGACCACTTGCGGAGCAGCACTCGACGGGCGGATGCTTTCCCGTTCTTCGCTCAAGTAAGCGGGCAAATGCCTGGGCAGGATCTTGCCTTCCCTACAGACATTGACCGCATACTCGATAATGTTGCGCAGTTCGCGGACATTGCCCGGATAATCGTAATCCAGCAGGATGCTCAAGGCTTTGGGAGCGAACCCGGTGACGGACCGGTGGGTTTTGCGGGTAAAAAAATTGAGATAGTGATCCAGCAGCAGACGCACGTCGCCTTCGCGCTCGCGCAGGGGCGGGATGTGCAGCCGCAGCACATTGAGCCGGAAGAACAGATCCTGGCGGAAGCGACCCTCACGCACCATGCGCTCCAGGTCGCGGTGGGTGGCGGCCACCACGCGTGCATCGGCGGCAAAGCCTTTGGTGGCGCCCAGGGGGTAGACGATCTTGTCGTCCAGAAAGGTGAGCAGCTTGACTTGCAGCGGCAGGGGCAAGTCGCCGATTTCGGTAAGATATAAGGTGCCGTTATGGGCCAGATGGAAACGGCCCTGCTTGTTTTCGGTGGCGCCGGTAAAGGCCCCCTTGGCGTGGCCGAACAGCTCCGACTCGAGCAGTGTTTCGGGAAGCGCGCCGCAATTGATTTTGACGAAAGGACCCTTGGCGCGCTCCGACTCCTGATGCAGCGTTTCGGCCAGCATGTCCTTGCCGGTGCCGGTTTCGCCGGTGATCAACACCGAGGCATCGCTCTGGGCGATCACCGGCACGATGCGAAACAACTTTTCCATCTGGCGGCTCTGGCCCACCACATTGCCGAAGCCATAGGCCTGGTTGACCTTCGCACCATGCTCCTTGAGGGGCCGCAGATCTTCCACGGTTTCGACGTAACCCGCCGGATGCTCTTGCGCATCAAAAATGGGCGCCAGCGTACAACGAATCGGAATGCGTTTGCGATCGCGATTGATCAAGTCGGTTTCGAAGCAAACATTTTCGGACAAATCCCCCTGGGCGGCGGGGCATTCGGTGAGGCACGCCCGGCTGCGCATCACATGGCGGCAGGCCAGTCCCTGGGCCGTCGCGGCGGTGATCCCGACGATCGCTTCCAGCGCGTGGTTGCAAAAAAGCACCCGGCGCCGGCGGTCCAGGATCAACACCCCTAGCGGCACTTCGTTGAGCAGGCGGTAGAAATCGATGGCGCGGTTCAACGCCGCCGGAATCTCTTTAGGGGCTTTTTTAGGCATCTTCCTCTATGTGTACTCGCACGACCCAAAAAAACAAAGGGGAGCTGTCGCCCATGGCCACAGCCCCCCTGAATTCAACTCCTTGTGAGCGGTCAGTCTATTTACGCCCCGAATACTCCTGATAGGTCATGGCCACCGTGCGGTACACCAGGTGGGCCAGCTTGGAGAACGGCGTGTAGGCAAACAGCGCCCAGATGAAGATCAGGTGCAAGAAGTAGACGAAGGCCGACAAATTATACATGTGCCCCAGGCGCAGCATTTCGGTGAGCAGACCCGTGCCGCCCAGCAGCATCACCAGGCCCAGCAGGTACCAGTCTTTGTAGCTGGTGGTCTGCTCTTTCTGGCCCAGGCGTTTGGCGATCATCAGGCCGCCGCCGATGAGCAGGGCGATGCCGCCGATGTTGCCCAACCATTTGATGGGGTTGATCTGGCTGTACGGCCCTTCGATGTGGAAGACCCACTCGGCCACGAAGAAGCAGTTGGTCACGATGAACAGGCCGATGAAGCCATAAAGTACCATCATGTGGGCCGTGGCGCGCTCCTTGTTCTCGCCGCACTCGCTGAAGCGGTTGTGCTTGGCGATGGTGGGAACCACGCGGATCAACGCCTGGACAAATCCCACCGGATCGATCTTCTGCTGGGTGGTCTTGCCTTCCAACAGGGCGTTGGCGTGAATGTCCGCCAGAAAACGCTTCAAGCCGAGGGCGAATACACCCACCGCGAAAAAGAAGGTGGGAATCATGATGATATCCACCAGATAATTGTTGATGTAACTGGCCTGCCACAACTCCTCACCCGAAGGCGCAAAGCTGAGCCAACCGAGACCGACCATGTTGGACAAGAACCCCATGACCAGGATGATGACGGCCGGAATGGCCAGCAGGATCGGCAGCTTGGTCGGATCGTTGACCATTTTGCCCAATACTTTCGGAACGGCATATTCGGTGACGGCATACGCCCGCACCGCGGCCAGCACATCGCCGGGTTTGGCACCCCGGGGGCAGCGGGTGGTGCAGTCGCCGCAATTGTGGCACAACCAGATGTCGGCGTTGCCCACGAGGCGATCCTTCAAGCCCCAGGAAGTGGCGATCATCTCTTTGCGCGGAAAGGGTTTGGTATCCGGCGAGATGGGACAAGCCACGGAGCAGGTGGCGCACTGGTAGCATTTTTTCAGATCCTGCCCGCCCAGCTTCATCACATCTTTGATAAAGCCGACATCGGGTTCGACCATATAGGAATCGGACATACTCTTACCTCCTCAATTCTGCAAACACCAATGGTGAATATTCGTTGCGTCGGTCAAAGGCTCCCTGATTAGAAGCCCTTGAACGGGTTCGGACCCAATGCTTCGATGCTGGCCACGAAATCGTCGACGATCTTGGGAATCTTGTCGTACTCGTCGATGGCGATTTCGAATTGGCCCACGCGCTCGACTTCCAGGGCCAGGCTGGCCAGGGCCTCGCCGATCTTCTTCATGCGAATGCCGGCCAGCTCGCTGCCTTTGACGAAGTGGCACTGATAGTCGTCGCCGTGCTTGCAGCCCAGCAGGAAAACGCCGTCCATGCCTTGGGAGAGCGCATCCTTGATCCAGATCACGTTCACCGAACCCAGGCAGCGCACCGGGATCAGGCGCACGTCGGCCGAGTAGGAGAGCTTGTTCAAGGCGGCGATATCCAAGGCCGGCAGGGCGTCGTTTTCGCACACCAGGCCCAGGATACGGTAGGGCGGTTCGGAATAATCGTCGGCCGAAGGCACCTTGACGGCCTTGACCATGGAGCCGATGCTGTCGACGTTGTAGTCGGCAAAGCCGATGATGCGTTCGGGACAAGCACCCATGCAGGTGCCGCAACGCCGGCAGCGGGTGGGATTGGGCTTGGGCGTACCCTTGGCATCGTCGTCCAGGGCACCGAAGGGGCACTCCTGGGTGCAGCGTTTGCACTGGGTACAGCGCTGGAAGAAGAAGTCCGGGAAGGTCATGTCGCCCGAGCGGGGATGAACGGCCACGCCGCGGTTGGTGGAGCTGATGCACTGGATGGCCTTGAGGGCCGCGCCGGTGGCATCTTCCATGGCCTCTTCGGTGGTCATGCTGCGACGCACGGCGCCGGCGGCATAGATGCCGGTGCGCTGGGTTTCATAGGGAAAGCAGATGAAGTTGGAGTCGCAGTAGCCGTTGAACAGGCTGATATCCCGGAAGGCCGGGCCCTGGCGGTAGGCCAGGTTGACGACGGGATCGTCTTTGGTGGCCGGCACCATGCCGGCGGCCAGTACGACCATATCGGCCTTGACCTTGAGTTGCTTGCCGAGCAGCGTGTCGCTGGCTTCGACGATCAAGCCGCCGCCGTTCTTGGACACCTTGAGCACATTGCCCTTGGTCAGGAAGATGCCCGGGTCCTGCTGAATGCTCTTGTAGAAGTTTTCGTTCAGGCCGGGGGTGCGCATGTGCTGGTAGAAGACATAGGCCTTGCCGTCTTCGTAGTCTTCGCGCACATACTTGGCTTGCTTGAGGCTCACCAGGCTGGTGACGGCGCCGGCATAGTCGAAGTCGCTGTCGTCCTTGTCCTGTCCCGGGCTCTGCACGAAGACCACCGACTTGGCCGGCTTGCCGTCCGAGGGGCGCACGATCTTGCCCTTCTTGGCAATGGCTTCGAACTGGGCGTTGGTCACCACGTCCGGGCTCTGGCCCACGCCCAGATGGGCATACGCCTCGCCCTCGATGGCGTCCGGGCGCCAACCGGCGGCCAGCACCACGGCGCCGAACAGCTCGCCGTTGGGATCGAGGGTCAGAATGTCGGTGCGACCTTCGTTGAACTCCAGGTATTTCTTGTTCAGGGTTTCGGCGTCCAGCTCCTTGCCGCTCTCATCCACGCGCATTTCGGGGGGCAGGGGGAAGGGAACGTCGAACTCGATCTTCTCGCCGGGCTTCTTGAAGGTGACCGTGAACTCGCCGGGCTGACCGGCCAAACGGGCCACCAGGGTGTTGGTCTTGACCGTAATCTTGGGATTGGACTGCACGGCCCGGATCTTGGCGTCGACCACCGGCGGGATCAGCTTGTCGTAGGGATCGGCCGTGGGCAACTGGGAGCGCCAATTTAGCGCCGCGCCGCCGAGCTGGGCCTCTTTTTCCACGATGGTCACCGCATAGCCGGCCTTGGCCGCATCCAAAGCCGCGCTCAGGCCGGTGATGCCGCCGCCGATCACCAGGATCTTCTCGGACATCTTCTCCAGCTTGAACGGTTCGGGCAATTTGACCTTCTGCACCCGGGCCATGCCCATGCGCAGGTAATCCTCGGCCATCATTTGCACGCGGTCGTAATAATCGGCATCGGCCTTCTGCTCGGGCGTCAGGGCCGGGAACTTGTCCCGGGAATGGGACCAGACCACGCCTTCGCGCAGGTTGACGCGGTCCACGATGCAGCCGTCGAACCGGAAGGTATCGAAATTCACGCGCCGGGAGCAGGCGGCCAGAATCAGGGTGTTGACCCCGCCCGCGATCTCCGCTTTCAAAAACTCGACGCCCGCGGCGCCGCACAGGTTCGGATGGGTTTTGGCGCTATAGCCCTCCTCTTCGGCAACGCCCTTGATCGCCGCAACGTCCAGGGACTCGCCGATTCCGCAACCTTCGCAGATATACACACCATATTTTTTATCCATGGTTGACCTCCTACTGCCTTGCCAGGGTTTGGATGGCCTTCAGGGCCATGCCGGTCGCATTCTGATTGGATGACACCACGTCCGCCGGCTTGTTGGCGCATCCCGCAGCAAACATGCCGCCCTTGTCAAAGTCATTGATGATGAACCCGTCGGCGTTGAAATTCAGATCCGCCGCCGGCTTGGCGTTGGCGGCCGTGGGCTGCATACCGGTGGCAAGGACCACCATGTCCACGGTCTGTTTGATCTTCTCGCCGGTCACGGCGTTTTCGGCCGTCACGGTGATGTTCTTGGTGGCGGGATCTTCGCTCACCTCGGCCACTTTGCCTTTGATGAAGAATACTTTGTCATCGGCCTTGATGGCCTTGTAGAACTTCTCGTAGCGTTGGCCGGGAGCGCGCAGGTCGATGTAGAAGATGTAGATCTTGGCTTCCGGGTAGCGCGCGCGGACATAGGTGGCCTGCTTCAGGGAGGCCATGCAGCAGATATAGGAGCAGTAGGGCAGGTGGTTCTGGTCCCGGGAGCCGGCGCACTGCACGAAGGCGATGCTCTGGGGCGCCTTGTCGTCCGAGGGCCGGGCGATGATGCCCTTGGTGGGCCCGTTGGGGGCGGCCAAACGCTCCATCATCATGTTGGTGATAATATTGTCGTACTGGCCGAAGCCCAGGTTGTCGATCTTGCGGGCGTCATAGGGTTCCCAACCGGTGGCCCACACCACGGCGCCGGCTTGCAGGGTCATGCTCTTGGGCTGCATTTCCAGATCGATGGCGTCATACTTGCAGGCCTCTTTGGCTTTCTGGGCGTCGGCCGTGCCGATGATCTGCTTGGAGAGAATATAGCGGGCCGGGAAGGCCATCTCGAACGGCAGGTGGGCGCCCTTCTTGGTGCCCATGCCGAAGTTGAACTCGTCGTTGATCTCGGTGGTGCACGCTTCGGCGCAGGCGCCGCAGCAGGTGCACTTCTCGTTAACGTAGCGCGGATTGAGCTTTACCGTCACGTTGTAGCTGCCCGGGCCGCCCTCGACCTTTTCCACTTCCGCCAGGGTGAACACCTTGATGCGGGGGTTGTCTTTGATGCGGCGGAAGTTGATCTCCAGGCCGCAGGTGGGCGGGCACAGCTTGGGGAAATACTGATTGAGCTGAGACACGCGTCCGCCCAAGTAGGGGTTTTTCTCCACCAGGTAGACTTCGTACCCCACTTCGGCGGCCTCGATGGCCGTGGTCAGGCCGCTGATGCCGCCGCCAACCACCACGATGCTTCCATTTGCGGGGGCCTTGTTTTCACTTGTCATGCTATCCCTCCGTACATTCTGAATTTGGCAGAAGCAGTTCCCATTGTCCGCTAAAAAGACCGGAATCCGCTTCAAGAAGATGTTTTCGTGCCGACCGCGCGCCGTGGCGGTCAGGCGATACCCTTGGATCTTTGATCTTGAATCGTGCAGCCGGAACCTGGAGCCGCGGGTTCCAGATGCCGGCTTCACGCTTCAAAGCCGGACGATAGGGTGATCGCCTGCGCCGTTTAATAAAAACCTCCAGGCGCGCGAGGCGCCTGGAGGTATAAAGTGTCAGCGCTTAACTTCTAACCGACACGCGCCCATTACGGGATGATCTTGATGTAGTCTTTTTTGAAAACGGACCATTCTTTCTTCGCCGGGTCGAACTTGGAGTTGACGAAGCAGAACCAGTTCTTGTCATCCTGTCCGGGGAAATCGGCCTGATAGTAGAAGCCCGGATAACGGGTCTCTTTACGGAACTGGATGTGACGCAGGTGAGATTCCACCGTCCAGATGCGGTGTTCGATCTCCCAGGCGCGCATCAGTTCGTGCAGGTCGCCGGCAGCCATCTTGGCGCAGTCTTCGCGCATGGTCTTGAGCAGATCCATGACCACTTCCAGCATCTTGCTGCTGGTCTGGTAGTAGGTCGCCGTGCCGGCACCGTACTCATGGGTGGCCTTCATCAACCGATACATCATGCCATTGGGTTTGATGTAGTTGGGGTTGATGTTCTCGGCCGTGGTGTAGGCGCAGTGATCCAGATAGGTGCGAACCGGTTTGTAAACCATATCCACCAATTCGGCCTTGGACTGCTTCAGGGTCGGTTTGAAATCGGCAAAGTCCTTGGCATAGCGCACCATCTGCTTGGCGGCCATACGACCTTCGGCATGGGAACCGGAGGAGAACTTGTGACCGGAGCAACCCACGCCGTCGCCGGAGGTGAACAGACCGTTGACGGTGGTCATGCGGTTGTAAACCTTGCCATTGGGGGCTTTAATCTTGTAGGAATCCGGCACCCAGGGGAAATCCGGACCGGAGGTCCACAGACCGCAGCAACCGGAGTGGGAACCCAGCAGGTACGGCTCGGTGGGCATAACTTCGGAATTCTTCTTCTCCGGCTCGCAATCCTGGGCGCACCACAGGTTGGCCTGGCCGCAGGTCATGTCCAGGAAGTCTTCCCAAGCTTCGGACTCGAGGTGCTTGAGCTCTTTCTTGTCCATGGTCTTGCCCAAGGCTGCCAGAGCGGACACGGTGTCCATGATGATCGGGCCGCGGCCGGCTTTCATCTCGAACAGCATGAGATGGTTGCGCAGACAGGTCGGGGTGATGGCGGCGGTGCCGTACGGAGCGTAGTTCTCCAACTCTTTCTTGGCGGCGTCGCTGGCGGCGAAGTTCTCGCCCAGGCCGTTGAGGGTCTTGGCCTTGAAGAGCAGGAACCAGGCACCCACGGGGCCGTAACCGTCTTTGAAACGAGCCGGCGTGAAACGGTTTTCCATCATGGAAAGTTCGGCACCGACCTTCATGCACATGGTGTAGGTGGAACCTGCGTTCCAAACCGGGTACCAGGCGCGGCCTTTGCCTTCGCCGACCGAACGGGGCTGATAGATGTTCACAGCGCCGCCGCAGGCGACCATCATGGTTTTGCATTTGATGATGTAAACTTTGTTCTCGCGCACCGAGAAACCAACGGCGCCGGCGATCGTGTTCGGCTTGTTGGCATCCAGCAGCAGCTCGACGATGAAGCAACGCTCGATGATGTTGTCGGTCCCGAGGGCTTTCTTCGCCGCTTCGGCCACAACGCGCTTGTAGGACTCGCCGTTGATCATGATCTGCCATTTACCGGTGCGAACCGGCTTGGCGCCTTTCTTCAAGGTGCCCATGGCCTGGCCTTTTTTGCCGTCGAGGTTTTTGCCTTCGGCGGATTTTTTCCAGATCGGCAGGCCCCACTCTTCGAACAGGTGCACGGAGTCATCCACGTGGCAGCCCAGGTCGTAGATCAAATCTTCGCGAACCAGACCCATCAGGTCGTTGCGCACCATGCGAACGTAATCTTCCGGAGAGTTTTCGCCGACGTAGGTATTGATGGCGGAAAGGCCCTGGGCCACGGCGCCGGAACGCTCCATGGCGGCTTTGTCGCACAGCAGGACGGTCTGGCCGGGCTGCAACCATTTTTTGATTTCAAACGCGGTACCGCAAGCAGCCATGCCGCCGCCCACGATAAGGATGTCGACTTCTTTTTCAACGACTTCAGGATCCCGTACGGCTTTGAGTTCACCCGCAGGCTTATTCGGTAATGCCATATCTAACCTCCTAAAAGATATTTCGAAGTATATGGTTCAATGATTCAAATGGCCGCCTTAAACGGTCTTCGGCGAAGGAATCTTGTAGCCGTCGGCTTCCTCGGTGGACAGCAGTTGGCTTTCCAGATCCTTGCCCTTCAGGCTTTCGTAGGCATTGGCGGCGCCTTCGGGAGTGGTACGGATGGGGAACTTAAAGCGTTTGATGAGTCCGTTGCGGAACTTGCAGGTCCACATGACGTCTTCGGTACCCATCATGGGCATGATCGAGCTTCCCAGGGGCACGAAGTCGGCATAGCCGCGCACTTCGATGGCCTGCGTGGGGCAGATCTTGACGCAAGAGAAGCATTCCCAGCACTGATCCGGCTCCTGATTGTAAGCCTTCATGGCGGTGGGATCGAGGACCATCAGGTCGTTGGGGCAAATGTACATGCAAGCGGTCTTGTCGCCACCCTTGCATCCGTCACATTTCTCCTGAATGACAAAACTTGGCATTTACTATTCCTCCTAGGTTTGGTTACTTGAATTCAACCAATTAACGCCACATAAAAATCGATGACAATGTCCGTGTTGTTTCGACACCCCCCTTCATATTTGGTTGTCCGATGGCTTGACGGATCGGACTATTCTAATAAGGAAAACCCTTGGATCGCCGTTAGGGTGGCGCTGTTTCCGCGCCGAAACCGTAAATGTGCTGCGTGCAAAATCTTATATAAAATCAGTTGGTTATAAACAAAATAAGGTATGATGAATACCATTGTGGCCCCCCCTTGTCAATGATTTTTCGGGGGGCGCTTTCGCATTAGAAGAGATCCCTCGACCGCTTCCGGCGCGGGTTTCAACATATGGCCGAGCTCGCCAAGGAGAACACAACATCTGGTACTTTGGACACCGAGCGATTCTATGCCGCACCCCCTTTTTGACATTCGCCCCAAAGGCCGGTATGGAACCGGGCCATGAATACTGAACCCAATTCCCTGGAACCGGAACCCGAACTCGTCGCGCTGTCCCCGCAAGAGCGTTTTCAATTTTCCTGCGGGCCGGGCATATCATGCTTTAACCATTGTTGCCAGGATTTGATCCAGGCCCTCACGCCTTACAACGTCTTGGGCCTCAGGCGGCACCTGAAGCTCGCCTGGCCCCATTTTCTGGAGCAACACGCCGTCCTGTACGCAGGGCCCGACACCGGCCTGCCGGTGGTTTCCCTGCGCTTTGCCCCGAGCCGGGGGCGGCGCTGTCCCTTCGTCACACCCCAAGGGTGCAGCGTCTATTCTGCCCGGCCCACCTCCTGCCGGCTCTATCCCGTGGCCCGGGCACTGCAGCGCTCGCGCCAGGACGGCCGGCTCAGCGAGCACTTTGCCCTGGTCAAGGAGGCCCATTGCCGCGGCTTCGGCCACGGTCCAGCCATGACCGTTCATGAATGGATCGACGGCCAAGGCGCCCGGGAAGGGCTGGAGGCCTCGGATCGCCTGATGGAACTCATCGCGCTGAAGAATCGATTGCGACCCGGCCGTCTTGCCCCGGAAGAAGAACAATGGGTGGTGATGGCGTTTTACGACTTGGAGCTGCTCAAGCAAGAAGCGGCCGCCGGCCGTCTCAAGGGCCTTGCCGCGCAACCGCCATCTTCCCTACCCGACGCCGGAGACGATTACGCCTGGCTGAATTGGGGGTTGGCATGGCTTCAACGGGCCCTTTTCGGCGAGGCGCGCTGAGGGGCGATGCCGCTTGTTAAAGCGGTTTGGATCTTTCGGAAAGAGGATTGGGCCAGGGCGCGCCGGCCTGGATTTGAAGAGATCAGGGCTGGCTGGAATTCTGTTATGTCGCTGGGAACGGGTCGCTCACTTGACCCGCTGCAGATGGCCGGCCGGCCGGACGTCGGTGGCGGACAGGTCCGCCGGTGGCAAAGCGGGGGTCACGCGGTTGCGGCCGCTGGCCTTGGATTGGTAGAGCGCCGTGTCGGCCAGTTGAACCAACGTCTCCACCCCCTCGATAGCGGCATCGGGCGCCAGGTGGGCGACACCGATGCTGACCGTGATCTTCAAGATCAAATCATGGTCCACGATGGGCGTAGCTTCGACTTTGGCGCGAATCCGTTCGGCAACGACGATGGCCCCGGGCAGGTCCGTTTCCGGCAGCACGACGAAAAACTCTTCGCCCCCATACCGCGCCGCGTGGTCGCTCATCTGGCGCAAGGCGCCCTGGATGCAGCCCGCCAACACCTGCAGGCAGCGATCTCCGCTCAAATGGCCATGCACATCGTTGACGCGCTTGAAGTGGTCCACGTCGATCAACAGCACCGCCAGATGGTGGCCATAGCGCCGGCTGCGCGCCCACTCCCGCTCGAGCAACCCGTCCAGGAAACGCCGGTTGCGCAGGCCGGTGAGCTGGTCGGTGTCGCTGAGTTCCTGCAACCGCAGGTTGACCTTTTCCAACGCTTCGGTGCGCTCCTGCACGCGCTGCTCCAGAATCTCGTTGGCTCTCATCTGGGTTTCCAGGGCCACCGATTGGGCTTCGTAACGCAGTCGGCGCTCCACGTTGATGCGCTCGGCCAGGGCGAAAGACAAGAGCAAGACCTCCAGGGAAGATCCGATTTGGGTGGCATGCTCCGTAAATGTATTGGCGGGCATCAAGTTGAACTTGCTCAGGGCCAGCAGGATGCCGCCGCTCAACATGGCGACCCAGGCGATACAGTAATATTTGGCCATGGGTTCGCCCTTTTTCCAGGTGTAGCCGCCCATGACCAAGCCCAGGAGGCAGGCGACGCTCGCCAGCGGAATCAACGTGATGATATTCAGCTTGTAGGAAAATAGAAAAGCGCCGGCCATCATCCCCCCGCCCAGGATCACGCACACCAGGGCCAGGCGGTTGAGGGCCAGCGAATACTGCGCCAGCGATAGAAATCGGCGGGTGAACAGCAGACCGAACACCACCACGCCGGCCAGGAACACGATGATCGCCTGATCGTTCCACTGGGTCAGGCTGGGCCACAAATACTGAAAAGCGTACCCCCCCAGACTGGCCAGAAACAGCGCCATGCAGGCCACGGTCAGCACGTAATAGAGGTAAACCCGTTCGCCCAACCCGAAATAGATCAATAGATTGTATAGCGCGATGACCAACATGGTGCCGAAATAGAGGCCATTGATCATGATGCGCGTGTTGTTGAAATCGAAGAACTCGCTCTCCTCCCACAAGGTCATGGGGGCCTGTATCGCGCTGGACGAGCGCAGGCGCAAATAGAGGGTCACCTGTTCGCCCGGCTGTAAGGTCAGGGGCACGATGAAATAGCGGTGTTTGACCGGGCGCATCCTGAATGGCAGCTTGTCCCCCATTTGGAACTGCTCGATCCGGCCATCCGCATGCACAATGGCCACATCCACATAATCGAGCACGGCATAGGCAATCTCCAGCAGGCGCTTGCTGCTTTCAGGCAACTGGGATCGCAACCGCAGCTTCAGCCACCAGGTGGAAGGGCTGTATCCGCGGTTAAAGGCCCCGCTCCCCCCCGGCTGCCAGGGGAGTCGATCGTCCTGGAGCAGTTGCTCGAAAGTTCTCTCCCCGGCTGGATCTTCAATAAACTCGACGTACTGATCCATAGCCAGGCGCGGCATCAGGGGCGTCACCGTGCCCACCGCCGCCTGGGCATGCGCCCATGCGGCCCACAGACAGATCGGCAACACGGCCAAATAGCGAAGCAGCATGCTCCTCCTTTTTCACAGGAAACCGCTCGTAGGCGACCCCCGCCGAATCGTCGGTCGCGGGTCTTATCTTGCTGATGGCTTTATCGGCTTTCGGGGGAGTAACATTAATTGTTTCTGTAATGAAAGCGGCCGGCTGACCCCCCAAGGGGTTTTCGAACAGAGCGCCCTGCGTTGCATCGCCGGCCGGCTCAAGGCCACGAAGCTGGTGGATCATCGCATCGTCTTTTCCGACTGTGACTGACCGGGAGCCGTGCCGTGCCGAGCCTGCTGCGCGCAAGCGGCGACCCTGACGGAAAATTGGGCAACGCGACGATTTGAGCGTCCAAAGATTTTGTTGGGCTGAAACTGTAAATTAAATGTTGACATCGTCAATTTTACAGCATAATTGTCGATCATGTCTTTAAATACACAGAAATATCGTTACATGGGTCTCCGCCTGCCCCCTGCCTCGGCCCGCAGGATCGTGGTGCTCACGGGCGCCCGCCAGACCGGGAAAACCACGTTGTGCAAAGCAGTCTACCCATCCCTGCGTTACATCAACCTGGATGCCCCGGAAAACCGCGACACCCTCCGGCAGTTATCCACTCTGGCTTGGGCCGACACCGTGGGCCAGGCAGTAATCGACGAGGCCCAGAAAGAACCGTCTATTTTTGAAAAGGTGAAATACGCCTTTGACGAGGGCGGAATCGCGTTCACCATCCTCACCGGCTCCAGCCAAATACTGCTATTAAAGCAAATCAGGGAATCTTTGGCCGGCCGGGCCTTTTTTTATGAAATGTGGCCGCTCATGGCCTGTGAATTGCGTCTCGACGCGGGCGCGGGGATTCAGGACCCACCGCCACCCCTGCTCGATGCCTTTTTTTCGGGCCAGCCGGTTTCTAAAGTTTTAAACAATGTGCCATCCGTGTTGCTTGAATCCGACGATCTGCCCTTGCGTCAGGCCCAGCAGCACCTGCTGGCCTGGGGCGGCATGCCGGCGTTGCTCCCATTGGCCGATGCAGAGCGCTGGGAGTGGTTGAAAAACTATGGCCATACCTACCTGGAACGCGATTTGGGTGACCTGGCGCGGCTGGACGACCTGATGCCGTTCCGCAAATACCAGCAACTGTCTGCCTTGCGCTCGGCCATGCTGCTCAACTATTCGGAGCTGGCTCGGGACGCCGGCATCAGCGCCGATACCGCCCGCAGATACATGGAGTATTTGAAACTCTCCTATCAGGCCATTTTACTGCAACCCTATTACAAGAATCTTACCAGCGCGGTGGTCAAGACACCCAAGCTGTTCTGGACCGACGTCGGTGTCTGGCGTCAATTGACCGGCTTTCGTGGAGAATCCAGCGGCCAATTGTACGAGACCATGGTGGTGGCGGAGATCGCCAAATGGATGCGCACCCAGGGCAAAGAGGCCGAACTCTATTTCTACCGTACCCGATCCGGCATGGAGATCGATTTGCTTCTGGAAACACCGGCCGGCATCATCGGCATGGAGATCAAATCCAGCCCAACCCCCAGCCTGAAGGATGCCAGCCCCATGCTGGCCTTGGCTCGGCAGCTTGGCGGACAATGGCTGGGTGGCCTTGTGATATATGCAGGCAAAGAGATAAAACCCATGGTTCAGCCGGACATCTGGGCCGTGCCCTCTCACCGGTTGTTTCAACCCGCGGATAGGTAGGCGCGCGCCGTCATCATCGCCTTATAATTCGAGGCAATACCAATGCGCCTTGCATCCGTTGGGGCAAACCGGTTTGCCGTCCCTTTCTTGAACAGCATCTTTTTGCACGGGTAGTAATGGGCTAAGAGAGTGGCTTCGGCAAGGCCTGGTATTGGTATCGCCGCAAGCAGGCATTGGGGGTGCGCTACGGGGCCGGCGTCGATGGGGCCTTGCGCCGAATCATGCGTCGGATCGTATATTCCATGACCTTGGCCTGGTCCTGGTTATAAACGTGGTGGACGAAGGTAACGATGCCCTGCGCCGGCTTGCGGGTCTCGCGTCGCTCCGTGACCTCGATCTCGACGTGCAGGGTGTCGCCGATGAAGACCGGCTTGAGCACCGTGAGTTCCACGCCCAAAAAAGCGATGCCCGTGCCGTGCAAAATTCCGGAGAGAATCGTCAGCCCCTCGGCCACGGAAAAGGTCAGGGTGCCGGGCACGATGCGCGCCTTGTAAGGCGTCTGGGTCTGGACATAGGCCGCGTCCATGAACAGCGGCTCGAAAAAGCCGAACGCGGTGGTGAAGTTGACGTGATCGGCCTCGGTGATCGTGCGCCGATCCGTGGCATGCTTCCGGCCGGGAAGAAAATCTTCGAAACACAAACCGTGCGGCGTCATGTTGAAATCCTCGGCATTGAGAAGTATGGACCGGTCGCGCCGACCCATTTACACATACAGAATCGGAACGTCGTATTCTTTGAAAACGGCATCGTGCGTCACTATCGTCAAGCCTTCCAATTTTGCTTGGGTGATGAGCATACGATCGAAAGGATCACGGTGAATAGCGGCGAGATCGCCGACGGCATGCGCGTGGATTGGCGAAATCGACAGCATTTCAAAGCCCTGCTGGGCGATGACCTCATAATAATTGGGCGCGATGTCGAGCTTGCCCAGGGCTTGTTTGATACGGATCTCCCATATGGTAGCAGCACTCACGATCACCACATTACCATTGTCCGCGATGACCTCGCGCGCAATCGCCGACAGTTTTGCGCTGTCCGCCAACCACCATAAAAGAACGTGGGTGTCCAATAAAAGGTTCATTGCTCTTCCATTCCAAAGGCGCGTGCAATGTCTTCGGGCAGTCGATCGAAGTCCTCGGCGATCCTGATTTCATTTTTCAGCGCGCCGGGACGTCGCTGTTTGCGCACGGCCTTGTAGGGAACCAGCCTTGCAACCGGTTTGCCGGCCTTGCCGATAATCACGTCCTCGCCCGCCAGTACTTTTTCGACAAGCGCGGATAATTGAGCCTTGGCTTCTGAAATATTGGTAATATGCATGGCGGATACCTCCCTGTGGCTTGTAGTCTGACCAGACCAGACCACCATGTCAAGTCCCAACATACAGCATTTCATCCCAGGGAAAGCGAGACGTTGCTTGAGCGCGTCGATCGACGCATCGATTGCGTTAATAATCAATATTTTAGTTGTGTCGATCCGGATCGTGGGCGTGGTCCGGCAGATCGTCCCCGTAGAAGCGGCGCGGGGGGTGCTCGTGGGCCTGGTCGTCGCCGGGATGGCTGTGGACGATGCGGTGGGTGTGGACGTGGGCGTGCTCCAGAGCCGCTTCTTCGCCTGCGTGGCGGTGGCCGTGGACGTGGCGCTGCTCGTGGGCGTGCTGCAAGGCCCGGATGGCGTCGCTGCCTCGCTGGCGGTAGCTGAAGGCCAGGCCGTTGAGGTTGCCCAGGTTGCGATCCTGGAGAAAATCGGCGGTGGCCGTATCCCGCAAAATATGGCCCTGGTGCATCACCAGGGTGCGGCAGGTGAGGGCCTGGACGAAGAACATGTCGTGGCTCACCAGCAGCAGGGTCGCCTCCAGGCCCCGCAAAATTTCCAGCAGCAATGCTTCGCTGCGCGGATCGAGACCGGCCGTGGGCTCGTCCAGGATCAGCAGCCGGGGCCGCATGGCCAGCACGCAGGCCAGGGCCAGGCGCTTGCGCTCGCCGCCCGACAGGTGCAACGGCACGCGCTGCTGGAATCCTTCCAGGCCCACCATGGCCAGAACCTCTTCACCGCGCCGCCGGATCTCGGCCCTGGCCAGGCCGAGCTGGCGCAATCCGAAGGCGATCTCTTCTTCCACCGAGGCGCAGAAAAGCTGATCGGCGCAGTCCTGGAACACCAGGCCCACCTGGCGCCACAGCGTTCGTTGCAGGCGGCGGGTCACCGGCCGGCCGTCGAAGCAATAGGTGCCGCTGCCCTGCTGCAAGCCCAGCAGGCAGGCGAGCAGCGTGCTCTTGCCGGCGCCGTTCTCGCCCACCAGGGCGATGCGCTCGCCGCTCCAGATGCCGAGATCGAGCCGGTCCAGGGCCAGGGTGCCGTCGGGATACCGGAAGACGTAATGCTCCAGGGTCACCAGGGGCGCGGCGGTCGGCTCGGCGGCCATCGGCGCGCACGCCGGGCCGCGTTCGGCCGGCGCTTCATCGGCCTCGGGGGTCAGCACCAGGCGAAAGGAGAAATCGAGCCCGTGGGCGCGCAGCTCGCCGCGCTGGGTCACCAGCTCGTCCAGGGAGTAGTCGTGGGCCACGCGGCCCTGGTCCAGCACCACGGCCCGCCGGCACAACTCGTAGAGAAAAAGCAGATCGTGGCTGACGCAGATCAGGGTGCCGTTAAAGGTTTTGAGCAGATCCAGGAAAACCTGCTCCTGGCGCGGGTCCAGGTTGGCCGTGGGTTCGTCCAGCAGCAGCACCTGGGGCTGCATGGCCAGCAGCCCGGCCAGGGCCGCGCGCTTCTTCTGGCCGAAGCTCAAATGGTGCGGCTCCTTGTAGGCCTTGTCCGCCAGGTGCACGCGTTTCAGGGCCTCCCGGGCGGCGGCATCGGCCTGCTCGGCGGAGAGCCCCTGCTGGCGCGGCCCAAAGGCCACATCGGCCAGCACCGTGTGGCCGAAGAGCTGGTCGTCCGGGTCCTGGAAGAGATAGCCGATCGTCAGGCGTCCGGCCTCCAGGTGCTCGCCCTGAAGCAATCGCCCCTGGTAGTACACCTGGCCGCTGCCGGGGGCCAGCAGGCCGCACAGTTGTTTGATCAAGGTGGTCTTGCCCGATCCGTTGCGGCCCACCAGGGCGATGCGCTCGCCGGCGGCGATATCCAGGCGGATGCCGGAAAGGGCCTGGGTGCCGTCGGGATAGCGGTAGTGCAAATCGCGCACGCCGAGCAGCGGGTCCGGATGTTCGACAGGCGGCGCGATGGGCGTGAGTTCGTGCATGCGGTTTCCTATGAGGGCATCCGGTCCCAGACGAGCAGGGTCAGGCCGGCCAGCAGCCAGAGCCCCGCGAACAGCAGATCGCCCGGCTTCAGGCGCGGTTCGGCCGGTTCCGGAAAGCGGCCCTTGTAGCCCCGGGCGCGCATGGCGTCGAAGACCCGCTCGGTGCGCTCGAAGCTGCGCACGAAGAGCATGCCCAGAAAGTTGGCCACGGCCCGCAGCGTCACCAGGTCGGTGCGCTTGCGGAAGCCGCGCACCTGCATGCCGTCCGCCATGCGCCGGGCCTCGTGGCGGAAGACGTGCAGGTAGCGGTGGCTGAGCAGCACCATCTGGCCGACCATTTCCGGCGCGCCCAGGCGGGAGAGGCCGTGCAGGGTCACCGGCAGCGGTGCCGTGGCCAGCAGCGGCTCCATGAGCAAGGTAATGGCCACGGCCTTGGCGGCGATGGTTCCGGCCAGCCCCAGGCCGCGCAGGTTGAAGCCCAGCCACGGGATCTGGTTGAAGACGATCAGGGTATCGCCGTTGCGCTCGGGCACTGTGAACGGCATGACCACCAGGAACATGCCGATGAAGCCGGCGATGGCCAGCAGCCGGATGAGCACCCGGGCCGCCGAAGCCCGGGCCGCGACCAGCACCAGCAGCGAGATCCCGATGGCCGCCACGGCCGGCTGGGGCCGCGAAAGGGCCGCCAGCATGAAGCTGTAAGCCAGGATGGTGACGATCTTGCAGCGCACATCCCAGCGGTGCAGCAACGTGTCGCCGCCCTCCGCTGCCAGGGGCGGCACCGACCAATCGGGCGCCTCGCCCGCTGTGACCCGCGCCCGGGCCAGGCGGCGCAGCCCGGCCACGGCCCCGGCCAGCACGGCCGGGCCGAGCATCAGGAGGAGGGCCACCTGCCACCAGGGCACGGTTATATGCACGATGTCGATCATGATCCCTTGTTACCTTTGCAGCAAGGCCGGCTTGACCTTGGCCAGAAAACCGATGGTCAACCCGCTCACCGCGCCCTCGATGACGATCACCGGCACATGGGCCGCCAGGGCCAGTTTGGCCACGCCGAAGAAATCCTCGCCGCCCGTGGCCAGCAGCACGGCCAGGACGATGGCCGACAGCACCGTGCCCGCCGCGCCGGCCAGGCTGCCCACTATCGTCTGGCGCCGGCGGGTCGTGCCTTTGAAGCGCTGAAAAAACCAGCCGCAGGCCATGGCCGGCAGCCCCATCATCAAGGCATTGGCCCCCAGGGCGGTCAATCCGCCGAATTGAAAGAGAAGGCTCTGGAGCAGCAATCCCAGGCCGATGGAGAGAAAGGCCGACGGCCCCAGCAGGGCGCCGGTCAAGCCCGGGATCAGCAGATGGACGCTGGTGGGCCCCAAGGGCAGGCTGATCAGCGAGGCCACGAAGAAGGCCGCCGTCATCACCGCCAGCTTGGGCATCTCCTCGGTGCGCGTGCGCCGGGCGCTCCAGGCGGTCAGGGCCGCGCTGGCCGCATAGCCGCCGATGGTCACGGAAAGGGGCAGCACGCCGTCGGAAATATGCATGCCTACTCCTTGCGGCGCCGGCTGGCGACAAAGGCCGCCGTGCCGAACAGGCCCAGGATATAGCCGATGCCGGCGAAGATCTCCGGCAGGCCCGGTTTTTCCAGATCGGCGCGCAAGGCGGCGATCTCGCGCTGGATGCGCCGCAGTTCGCCGGACAGCTTGCCGTTCTCTTCCTTGAGCAGCGTCACGATCTCCGGGCAGCTCCCCCCGGGCGGGTCCTGGGCCATCAGTGCCCCGGGCGCACCCAGCAGGCAGACCCACACGCACCCGGCCGCCAGCCATTTCGAACCAACCTTCATTTGCCAGCCTCCACTTCGGCCTTTTTCAGTTTGAAGCTGTTCTTATGACCCATGGTGGCGTCCAGTACAATGGTTAAATCGTCCACCTTGGGGATGGCGAAAGCGAACAGCCCGGCCTTGTCCGTCACCCCATCTAGCAGCAACTTTTCCTGGCTGTCATACACCAGCACCTTGCCGCCATCCACCGGCCGGCCATCCGGGAAAAAGCTTTCGGTGTAGATCTTGCCCCCTTCCACGTAGGCGAAAAGGGTCACCTTGTGGGCCAGGGCCGCGCCGGCGAGCAGCGCGGAGCAGCCCGCCACGAGGACCAAAACCTTCCATGATTTCATGATCCATTCTCCTTGTAGCGTAAAACCTTCTTTCAGGTTCAAAGTCAAGGCGCGACGGTGCGTTCAACCGAGGGAGATTTTATTTCATATCACGCGTGTGGACCCAATAGACCGCGCCGATTTCCACCCCCTTCTCCTCCTCGCCATGCTTAATCTTCCAATCCGCTTCGCTCAACGCCGCAAATCCCCACCAGCCGGCCCGGGGCATGGCATAGCTGAACACCCCGCTGCCGTCGGCCTTGACCACCTGGGTCACGTAGGGATCGGCCGGCGCCTTGACCAGCGTCGGATTGCCGGGCGATTGGTTCAAATACTCCACCTCCACTTCGGCCCCGGCCACCGGCTTACCCTTGAGAAGCACCTGGCCGGTGAAGAGGTTGCCCGTCCACAGGCCGTACGGCCGGGTCAGGGGCACGATCTCGGTCGCAAGGCCCACGGGCTGGTCCCAGCCCGCTTCCAGGCCCAGGGCGTTCACGCACACCTTGGTATAGTGCACGATAAAGCAATCCTCGGCCGGCTCCCAGTAGGGCGTGGGTTCGACAAAGAAAGTATAATCCCCGGGCCGGCGGATCGGGTAATCGGCGGCCCAGAAGGTGAACGCTTCTTTCTGGTCCGGCGCGTGGCCCTTGACGGCCTTGAGCGCGCCCAGCAAATCCTGCTTCTGCCCCTTGTGCACGACGCCGAACTGCTTGGGCTTGGCCATCTCCATGTAGTGCATCTCCATGGGATGGATGAACTTCACCTGGAGGCTCAACTGCTTCTCGTCCGCCTGACCGACGATGTCGTCCGAAGGAATGATGGTGCCGAAGTGGGCCCAGGCCGGGGCGGCCGCCAGGGCGAGGAGGGAGACGACCAGAAGTGAAAGGACAATACGAAATGCACGCATGATAACTTCCTCCTTTGAATTAAAATTCGACGGCCAGTTGGGCCGTAATCGCATCGGTCGTCTGGTAATCGTCTTCGTACTCGCCGCGCAAGTACTCCAGGGCCAGATTGGTGTGGTCGAAAAAACCCCAGTTGACCACCGCGCCGTATTGGGTTTCGGGCAGGAATTGCGGCCCGCCGTCGTCCGCGCCGCCGTAGCGCACGGCCAGCTCCAGGTTCTCCAGCAGGGTCACACCCAGTTCCGTGTTCCAGGCCGAGGGCTTGCGCGCTCGGCCGTCGGCGGCCGCATAGATTTCTCCGGCTTCAAAATGCTCCAGGGCCGCCACATATTCTGCGATCAGCTTGAAGCGCGCCAGGAACCTGTAGGAGATATAAGCGCTCCAGCCGCCCACCAGGGAAGCAATCTCCTTGTCCGCGGTCACGACCTCTTCATTGAAGCTGTCGGCGCTGGCCAGGTTGGAGATGTACGCGATTCCCAGGTCGAGCTCCTCGGTAGGCCGCGCCTTGACGCCGGCCACGTAGCTGTCGATGCCGTCGTCGTCGCCGGCTTGCTGGGCTTTGCCGTTGAAGGCGCTCAGCGATACGCCGAGTTTTCCTTCCAGGAAGCGGTAGCCCGCCACGGCTGCGCCTTCGTTGGTTTCGCCCAGGACCAGGGTGTTGGGATCGGTGACGAAGTGGGTATCGAAGTTGCCGAAGGGCAGGTACAGCCGGCCCACGATGAGGAACCCGGCGCACCACTCGCCGCCGGTGAGGGTAATGAAACCCTCGTCGACGAAGACGTCATCGTCCTCGTACTTGAACAGCACATGGCCGTCCACGTTGGCGTGGATCCTGGCGTCCACGGACAACTCCACGGTGGCCAGATCCACGTCGCTGTCATCTTCGTCCTCAAGGGACGGGTCGCCATAATCGACCATGCCATACCCGGCCTCGACCTCCGCCCGCCCGCCGAGCTGAATGCGGTCATACCACTTGTCGCTTTCCACCTTCCGGCCGACCGCCTCCTCCAATCGCTCGATGCGTTCCTCCTCGCTTCTCACGCCACCGACCTTTTCTCCGGCCGGCGGCTCCGCGGCCCACGAAGAGTTTCCCAAAAATAGGCCCGCAACCAGACACGCGAGCACCACCACTGCGCTTCTCATCGTTCACCGCCTCCTTTGAATCAAGTCGCCATACCATTATATATATGCGTTGTCGGGCATGGTCCGCGTTCAAACCCCGCACGCCGGACACAATCCCTGAGCGACAGAATCCCGATGAGGTGTGCGGCCCAACGAAAAAAGCCAAAAAGACCTGGACATCCCATGGGGACCAGCCTTCTTGGCTCGTTTGACAACGCTCGCGTGAATTCAGATGGAAACTTCAGTTTCCGAATGCGCGCCACTATAGTGAGATGCACCGAGCGAGTCAACCCCTTTGCACCACCTGCCCGTTCCCTACCCCATAATCCGATTGACACGACCCATCGATGTAATTACAATGTATCCACTTTAATAGGAGGCGACGCATGCGGGCACGTGTCATCAAAATCGGTAATTCCCAGGGGCTACGTATTCCAAAACCCATTCTCGAACAGACGGGAATAACGGATGAGGTTGAAATAGAAGTCGATAAAAATCAGATCATCATCCGCCCTGTTAAATCTGCCCGGGAGGGATGGGATCAGGCTTTTAAAATGATGCGCGAAAAAGGAGACGATGCCCCCCTTATCGACGATCTGAGTGTTTCCAATTCGTGGGACAAGGGAGAATGGCAGTGGTAGTAAAACGCTTCGACGTTTACTTGGTAAGTCTCGATCCAACGGTCGGGTCTGAAATTCAAAAGACCAGACCTTGCCTGGTCATCTCACCCGATGAAATGAACCAGCATATTCGGACCGTTATCATTGCCCCCATGACCTCTACCAGCAAAGATTATCCAACGCGAATCCGTTGCACTTTCAGAAAGAAACAGGGCCATATCGTATTGGATCAGATTCGCACGATCGATAAGGAACGCTTGATCAGGAAGCTTGGAACGATCGATTCAAAGGCTCAGTTGGAAATTGTTTCGGTGTTGCAGAGGATGTTCTCGTTTTAAACAGCGCCCAACAGCGGCGTTCCGTCCGAGCCAACCCCTTTGCCCCCCCCACCCCGTTCCCCACCCCATAATCCGGTTGACACGCCCAACCCCAAGCGCGTAACTTGCCCCCAAGCGCACCGAGACCACCAACAACCCGAATCGCTCTCAACGAAGCTGCAACGCTCGATGCGCGGTGGATTGCGTTTACTGAACGGCAATTTTCCAGATTTCATTTGTGCGGTCTATCAAGACCAATTTAATTGTATGGAAGAACAACTCGTGGTCTATATGCCTTCGTCCCTCAATTAGACGTCGACTAAGGCGTCTCAGAAGAGGACTAAACCATGTTCGGTTCGAGTACGACATAAAGAGAATTCCGGAGAGCTTGATGAATATGGAGCAAGCATTTGAAATGGCCCTTAAAAACATTGCAAAGCACGGAGATACAGATATATTTCCTTTCCCATTCGAAACCCATGTATTTCATGATGCTTTAAATAAATGTAAGCAGTTTTTGGTCGAACTGCATAATAACTTTGATGATTTCTTGTCTTCCTACCCCCCCACAACAATAGTTACTCTAACTCAAATAGGCTACACAGGTTTTAGATGGGCCACTCAGATTGACCCTTTTTGGAATGCATATTATTTGTCCCTAATAATATCATTGGCTGAACAGATCGAATCACGGCGCGTGCCAGAGTGCGAAATGTCAGTTTTTTCCTATAGGTATGGTTGGGATGAAGCAAATGCTAAATTGTTTAAGGATATCACATGGAAAGATTTTAGAACTCATTCAATAAAATTAAGTCAAAGCTCAGAGTTCGTAATTACTACGGACATCGCGGATTTCTATTCCAGAATAAACCATCATAGAGTCGAAAATGCCTTGAATAGGTTGCCTAATGCTGGAGATCTGCCTTCAAGAATCATGAAGCTTTTAACCGTTTTTTCCAAAAATGTTTCATACGGGCTTCCTATTGGCGGACCCGCTTCAAGGATTATAGCGGAGCTCGCATTAGTTTTAGTCGACGAGAATTTAACCCGTCGTCGTATTAAATTTACTAGATATGCAGATGATTATTGTATTTTTTGTGACACAAAATCTAATGCCTATGAGCTATTAGTCCTATTATCCGAAAAACTATTCAATGAAGGTTTAATACTTCAGAAGAACAAGACAAGGATTGTTACTTCCAAAGAATTCAGGGAGTCTTCAGGACTACTAGATCCAAAAACGACAACGAGTGGAAACGGCAATGTTAGCGAAGAACAGAAATTGCTCAATATCTCAATACGCTTTGATCCTTATTCCCCCACTGCCGAGGAAGATTATGAACAACTAAAGTCTGCTGTTAATGAGGTTGATATAATAGGAATACTTGGGCGGGAGGTTGCAAAAACAACCATTGACGTCACAGTATCAAAACAAGCAATTAATGCAATTAAGGCACTGGAACCAATCACACGTGAAGGTGCAGTAAAAACAATTTTGAAACCCGAAAACTTGGAAGTTCTTGCGCCAGTATTTGTAACAATTATGAGAACAATAAAAGGTGTATATGAAGAGTTAGATGCCGAAGGGAAAAATTTCGTAGATAATTCATTAATTAATATCTTCGAAAAATACTCACATTTGCTAAGCGTAGAACTAAATCTGAGCTATTTTATCTACGCCTTATCAGTAAAAAACACACAACGTAAGGAAGAAATACTTGTCGAGATATATGATCAAAAGTCAAGCTCACTAATTCGACGACAAATAATTCTGATTATGGCAAACTGGAAATGCTTTTATTGGCTCTCAGATATCAAACAAAAATACAGCGGGCTTAGCGAGTGGGAAAAAAGAGCATTCATCATATCTTCCTACATCTTAGGCGATGAAGGTAGACACTGGCGGGATAATACAAAACGCACATGGACGCCTATGGATAGTCTTGTTCGTGACTGGTTTGCAGATAGGTTTCAAAAAAACAGGACTATACCGTTATGATATCAGAGAGAACCTTTGCACGATCATTTCCTGCTTTTTGGTCGGATCTCCTGCCACTTTTAACACCAAGATTCGTCCATTTGATAAATGTAGGCTTTTGTCATAATCTCAAGAACGAAAGTGATTCCTCAATCCTACCAATTAAAAAAAGTATTGCAACACGTGACCCTGCTGTTGTTTCAGAATTTGCCTTCATTCTATCCAAGCTCTCATTAGAAAAGAAAATTGATATAGATGGGTTGGCTGCAATTAAGGAATTAACAGATCAGGCTGAGTATATGGCTTATGAGATCGTGGAAAAATATGAAGGGGGCGAAATTAGCTTATCCTTGCCTCTGCTTCAAGAGGAAAAAGAAGAGGGGATTGCATTAGCCCGAAATTATCAAATTTTTCTAAATCAATACTGCAAGGATCAACCAATTGAGTTCGGCCCAATAATTCAAGGATCTGGCTTCCTCTCTAAATGCAGGGCGGATATTTCTGTTGGAAAGACATTGTTTGAGGTAAAAACAGTCGATAGAAATTTGGCGGGTAAAGATATAAGACAGCTTATTGTGTACTTGTCTCTACAAAGCGCCACAGGCAATTCCAGATGGGAAAGAGCCGGATTTTTTAACCCAAGGAAGTCAATATTCCATGAATTTTCTGTCCATGAAATCATACAACAAATGGCCGGCGGGCGTTCAGCCCCAGATGTTTTTCGAGAATTGATTGATTTTATAGCGCGTAGAGAAGTTGAGATCGATTCCAAGTTTTAGTGCTTTTAACAAGATCTAAAGCACTGAATCCTTTGCTGGTTGGGGGGCGAGGCCCATGCCCCCTCACAGCTCTGCGTTAAGCTCTGACCGAATCTATTAACACCCGCAAGGAAATTTTCCACCATGGACATCCCACGGATCTTCAACATCACCGAAAGTGCTCACCGCATCCACAACCCGATCACACCCGAAAAGCTCGCCGCTCTCGGCGCGGCGCTGCGTCTGGAACCGGGGGCGCGCGTGCTCGACCTCGGCAGCGGTTCGGGGGAGATGCTGTGCACCTGGCCGCGCGATCACGGCGGCGGCGGCATCGACATGAGCCAATTGTTCACCGCGCAAGCCAAACGCCGGGCCGAAGAACTCGGCATCGCCGATCGCGTCCAGTTCATCCATTGGGCAAATCGAAATGATCATTGACGCCACCAAAAATGACCGCGACGTGTTAGCGAAACTCATCCGGGATTCCTTCCGCGATGTCGCGCACCGCTTCGCACTGACAAAGGAGAATTGCCCCAAGCATGCCTCCAACTGCGCGCCCTCCTGGATCGAAGCGGACATGTCGCGCGGGGTACAATACTACCTCTTATATGCGGCCGAAAACCCGATCGGTTGCGTGGCCATCGAAAAAGCCAGCGCCGATCTCTTCTATCTGGAACGTCTCTCGGTCCTCCCTGAAATGCGCGGCCGGCATTTTGGAATCCAGCTTGTTCAGCATGCCTTGGCGTGCGCCGCGGCCAAAGGCGCCCGGAAGATCGGTATCGGCATCATCGATGCCCAAGCGGATCTGAAAGCGTGGTATACACGGCTCGGTTTCGTTGTTACCGGGACCAAAAGCTTCCTGCATCTGCCGTTCACGGTCTGTCTGATGGAATTCGGATACGACCAACCGGCCGGACCGGCCGCACGTCCCGGCCACCAGTAAGGGACGAGGCGTCTAGTGCCACGGCGCAGGGGACGGTAAAGGATGCAGGATCTTTTCTAAAGGCCCGTTCGGCGAATGACTAATGGTTTAAATGATTCACCAAGCCCTCAATATGAGGAAAGCCAAACAAGGAGAAAAGGATGACACCACCCATTGAAGCGCAACCCAATCCCCTCAACGTGACTGAATCCATGCTGCTTTCGCTAAGTCAGACAAAGCCATGGGCCAGATTATTATCCATAGTTGGATTCATATGCATCGGTTTCATGGTGATCGCTGGTGCGGTAAACATGGTTGTTTTTTCAAAAGCGCACATGCAAGGTGGTCCTGTCCCCGGCATTATGTTCGTCGTATTGAACATCCTCATGGGGGTCCTCTATTTCTTTCCTTCTCTTTTTCTTTTCAAGTTTTCCGCTTCGATTGGCCGCCTGCTGAATGGAGGCGGTGCCGCGGATATGGAAGCAGCGCTTTCCAATCAAAAATCTTTTTGGAAGTTCATGGGCATATTAACGCTCGTTATGTTTGGATTCGGTTTAATAGGGATTGTCGCCGCCGTTGTTATTCCCCAGTTCGCAAGAATGGCCGGCTAATAATCAGAAGTTAAGGGCGCCCCCAATCACCCGAACATCCCCTACGCGAGGAACATCATGCGCATCGCCGTTACAGGAGCCTTCGGATACTCCGGCCGCTACATCACGGAACGCCTGCTGCAAGCCGGTCACGAAGTCATTACGTTGACGAACTCGCTGAACCGGCCCAATCCTTTCGGGACCAAGGTAAAGGCCTTTCCCTTCCATTTCGACGCGCCCGAAAAACTACGCGAGGATTTGCGCGGGGTCGGCACCCTCGTCAACACCTACTGGGTGCGCTTCGATCACCGGCTTTTCACGCACCAGCAGGCGGTCGCCAATACAAAAGTACTATTCTCGGCGGCCCAGCAAGCCGGTGTCCGGCGTATCGTGCACCTGAGCATCAGCCACCCCGACAGCGCCTCCCCGCTGCCTTACTTCCGCGGCAAGGCCGAGCTGGAATCCTCGCTGAAAGCCTTGGGCCTGTCCTACTGCATCCTGCGGCCCACCGTCCTGTTCGGCAAAGAGGATGTCTTGATCAACAACATCGCCTGGTCCCTTCGGCATCTGCCGGTGGTGGGGATGTTCGGGAAAGGCGACTACCGGTTGCAGCCGATTTATGTGGATGACCTGGCGCAGGCGGTGGCGCAAAAGGTGAGCGAGGACCGCGATGAGACCATCGAGGCCATCGGCCCCGAGACGTTCTCTTACCGGGAGTTGCTGGCCACCATCGCCGCGGCGCTCGGCGTGAAACGCCCGATCATTTCGGTGCCGCCAACTATCGGGTACTGGAGTTGTCGCCTGATCGGGCTTTTGGTCGGCGACATCGTCATCACGCGCGAAGAGATTCAGGGTCTGATGGAAGGCCGCCTGCAGGTGGATGCGCCGCCGTTGGGCACCACCCGACTCACGGACTGGATCGCGCGCCACCGGGATACCCTCGGGCGCCGCTATACTAGCGAGATGGCCCGCCGGGTCGATCGCGCTTCGAAGTACCGATCCAACTGAAATCCGAACCGGCGGCCGGCCGGGCGCCCGAAGCCCGTGCCGCAAACCGCGTGGGGATCGCGCTGCGGGACAATGGTTGTATGGATGAACGAACCCGGCCCCTTGCCACGTAGGCCAAGACTATGAATTCACTTAACGGCGTGTTACGTTAGAGTTGAAAAAAATGATTCGCCATAAGGAGGTGGCCGAATGTTGCTTGAATATATCGAGGCCGCGCTGCGCCATGCAAAATATGAAATTCTTCCGGATGACAAAAGTTATTATGGCGAGATCGCCGAATGCGGTGGCGTCTATGCCAATGCAAACACCTTGGAGGCGTGCCGGGAGGAACTGCGCACCGTTCTCGATGAGTGGGTGTTATTCAGAGTTCATCGCAACCTTCCCTTGCCTGAAATCGATGGGCATCATCTCACGATCAAGAAAGTTGCCTGATGCCACCCTTTGGACCGCTTAAAGAATCGACGCTGAATTGCACCATTGATATCGGATGATATGCCCCATGACCACCATGCGCAGAAAAGACAAAGAAATCGCGGCCGAGGAGGCCGTCCGGCTGCTCACCGAGTGTGAATACGGCGTCTTGTCGACCATCGATGCGGACGGGCAGCCCTACGGCATCCCGTTGAACTATGTCTATACAGACCACCAGCTCTATTTCCACTGCGCGCTCAGCGGCCACAAGCTCGACAATATCCAAAGCAATCCCAGGGTTTCGTTTTGCGTCGTGGGGCATTGCAAGGTATTGCCTTCCCGATTCGGCACGGAATACGAGAGCGCGGTGGCGTTCGGGGTTGCCTCGGAAGCGCACGGCCCCGAGCGGCATGCGGCCCTCCTGGCGCTGCTTTCGAAATATTCGGCGGATTACATGGAAGAAGGCAAAGCCTACATCCAAAAACATGATGCGGACACCCGCGTCATCAAAATCAGCATCACGCGCATCAGCGGGAAGATCTCACCGGCCAAACCCAAGCCATGACACCCATCAATACCAAGCATCCGGCCCGGCCCGGCGCGGCACCTGCCTGCCGCCCAGGTCCGAAACCGCGCTGCTCCAGGAAACCCGAGCAAACCCATGAGCCATCACATCACCGGCGTCACCCTAGACCATGAAGCCTACCCCACCGAGCGGCATTACCCCTTCTGCCTGCCGATCTTCCGCCAGACCCGTGAAATTCATTTCGAAAGCCCCGTGACCTTCTTCGTGGGCGAGAACGGCTCGGGCAAGTCCACCCTGCTGGAGGCCATCGCCCGGGCCGCCGGCATCCACATCTGGCGCAAGTCCGAGGGGCTGCGCTACCAGCACAACCCCTATGAGCGCGAGCTGTACCAGCACATCCGCCTTGGGTGGGCCGACGGCCGGGTGCCCGGATCGTATTTCGGCTCGGACATCTTCAACGACTTTCGAAGAATCGTCGACAACTGGGCCGCCGCGGACCCCGGCCAATTGGACTATTTCGGGGGCCGCTCCCTGATCACCCAGTCCCATGGCCAGTCCATGATGTCCTATTTCCGCGCCATCTATAAGGTGCGGGGCGTTCACTTCCTGGACGAGCCGGAAACGGCCCTCTCGCCCCGCAGCCAACTCGCCTTCCTGGAGATTCTCCGGGAAAACACCGCGGCCGGCCATGCCCAGTTCATCATCGCCACCCACTCCCCGATATTGCTGGCCTACGAAGAGGCCCGGATCTACAGCTTCGATCACACCCCCCTGGCCGTCATCGATTACCGGCAGACCGAGCACTATCAGGTTTACAAGCGCTTTTTTCTTGAACGGTAGACAAACCAGCAGTTGGCCGGATTTTTCAGCATGCATCGCGTATTGACTTTCAACGGAGGCCGCCCTTAAGTAACAACAACCGTCCGGCCATGCCGCCCGGCACCTGACACCGGTTCGACCACCGCCCCAAGGAGATCTGCCGCATGCGCCCCATAAAAGAAGTGCTGGAATCCAAAAACATCGCCATTTTCGGCGCATCCCAAGATCCCGCTAAGCCCGGCGCCCTGCTGATCGACACCCTTCTGCAGAACGGATTCAAAGGGCGCATCGCCGGCATCAACCCCAAGGGCGGAGAATTCCAGGGGGTTCCGTTTTACCGCACCATCGAAGCGGTGCCGTTCGACGTAGGCCTGGTGTCGATGATCATTCCGCCGGTGGCGGTGCCGGAAGCGCTCCGGGCCTGCGCGCGCAAAGGGGTCAAGGGCGCGGTGATCTCCTCGGAAGGGTTCTCCGAATCCGGTGACGACGGCCGCGCCATTCAGCAGGAGATCCGCACCATCCTCCGGCAATCCGATATACGCGGATTCGGCCCCAACACCCTGGGCCTGGTGAACACCGAAACGGGACTGACGACCTCCTACTTCGCCAACCGCAACATGCTCACACCCGGCTCCGTCGGATTTGCCGCCCAGTCCGGCATCTTCGTGGGGGCCCTGCTCATGCACATGAGCGCTTTTCCCGTTTACCGCATTTCCAAGGGCTTGGGATTGGGCAACAAGGTCGACGTGGACGAGAGCGATGCCCTGGAGTACCTTGCCGAAGACGCGCAGACTCGCATCATCGGCCTGTATCTGGAAGATATCCGCGACGGACAACGGTTTTTCGAGGCGGCCCGCCGGGCGGTCCGGCAAAAGCCCGTGATCCTGCTCAAGGGCGGGCGCAGCCAGGCGGGCAGCGCGGCCACCGCATCGCACACCGCGAGCATGGCCGTCAACGATGCCGTTCTCGACGGCGTCCTGCGCCAGACGGGCGTTCTGCGGTTAAAAGCAATCGACGAGATGCTCTCCTTGTTCATGGGCTTCCAGTGGGCGCCCCTGCCGCGGGGCAACCGCATCGCCCTGGTCACTTTCAGCGGCGCCCAGGCCATCATGTCCATCGACCGCGCCTCCGAACTCGACCTGACCCTATCCCGTTTCAAGGCCGAGACCATGGATCGGCTGGCAGCGGTCATCGCCACCGCGTCGAAACGCAAAAATCCCGTCGACACCTACCCGGACATGAACGTTCACGGCTTCGAGAAAACATCGCTCTCGATTCTGGAAGCCCTCTTCGACGACGACGGCGTGGACGGCATTCTCTTTATCTCCTTCGCCG
>JACRDD010000023.1 GCA_016218685.1 Desulfobacterales bacterium
GATCAGGCCGGGCACGGTGCGCACGTTGGATTGAACTTCGGGCACCGTGCCGTCCGGCGCGATGCGGTTGACCACGATCTGCTTGTCCCGCTTGCGGGCTACCTTGGGCGGATACTTGGCCAGCAATTGCTTGCGGACCCGTTCCAGTTCCTTGCCATCCAGCGTCAAGGACTCAGGTTTATGTTCGGCTGGCATCGCCATGGGATTTCTCCTTATAATCGGTCGATAGAAGATCTTTTTAGGCCTCGTCGAGCACCACATCCCCATGTTCCGCGGTCCGAACCCGGTAGGCGTCCAGGCAGGGCATCACGAAAATCATGCCGTCGCCGGGTTTGCCGGTCTGGTTGACGCGGATCAGGGTTTGCACGGTTTTCTCCACCAGATCATCCTGCACCACGATGACCAGCAGTCTCTTCGGAATCAGCCGCTGGCTTTGGCCCAGTTGGGAGATGGCCTCCTCGTAGCCGCGCTCGGCCCCCTTGAGCAGTTGCAGGTCCACCAGGCCCTTGCCTCTTCCCAGGCAATCCCGGGCCGTAATCGAGGGCAGACCGACTTCGGCCAGGGCCCGTTTGGTTTGATTCATGCGGTTGAGACGCACGATGGCCAAGATCTCTTTCATGGTTTCACCTCTTCGATGCTGCCGTCGGCTTTTTGTTTGACCCCCGAGCTGATGGTGTAGCTCTCGAGTACCGGCACGATGAAGATCTTGCCGTCGCCGAAAGCGCCTTTTTCACCGGTGCGCGCCGCCTTCATGATGGTGCGGATGACAAAATCCTTGTCAGAATCCTTGACGACGGTGAGCAGCATCTCCTTGGGGATTTCGTCGTAGGTGATCTCGCCGATTTTGATGCCACGCTGTTTGCCGCGGCCCACCACCGACATCTTGGTGACTCCCGGGAAGCCGGCTTCCATTAAGGCCGCCAGCACATCGTCGACTTTTTCCGGCCGAACAATGGATCGAATCATGATCATGATATGTTCTCCTGTTAGTTATTGGGTGGATTCGCTTGACTTGCTGCTTTTCGCTTTCAACGGCCCATTAGGCCGCAATCCCATACTCGATCAGCAACTTTTCCAACTCTTCGATCTCCAGCGGGGTTGGAATCACTCTGATTTCGTTGCCGTCGATCTTGCGTGCCAGGGTACGGTATTCATCCGCCTGGATGTGGGTGGGTTCGAAGTCGATGACCGTCTTGCGGTTGATTTCGGCCTTCTGCACCATGTTGTCCCGGGGCACGAAGTGAATCATGTAGGTGCCGAGTTTCGCGGCAAAGGCCTTGATCATCTCCAGCTCGTTATCCACCTTGCGGCTGTTGCAGATCAGGCCGCCCAGGCGCACGCCGCCGGCTTCGGCGAATTTGACGATGCCTTTGCAGATGTTGTTGGCGGCGTACATGGCCATCATCTCCCCCGAGACCACGATGTAGATCTCCTGGGCCTTGCCCTCGCGGATGGGCATGGCGAACCCGCCGCACACCACGTCGCCGAGCACATCGTAGAAGACGTAATCCAGGGCTTCGCTTTCGGCGTAGGCGCCCAATTGCTCCAGAAGATTGATCGAGGTGATGATGCCGCGACCGGCGCAGCCCACGCCCGGCTCGGGTCCGCCCGATTCGGTGCACAGCGTGCCGCCGTAGCCTTGCTTGCGCACATCGTCCAGTTCCACATCCTCTCCTTCCTCGCGTAGGGTATCCAGCACCGTACGCTGGGCCAGGCCGCCCAGCAGCAAACGCGTGGAGTCGGCCTTGGGATCGCAACCCACCACCATGATTTTCTTACCCATTTCGGCCAGGCCGGCCACCGTGTTCTGCGTGGTGGTGGACTTGCCGATGCCTCCTTTGCCGTAAATCGCGATTTTTCGCATTTCATTTCTCCTTCGGGTTTGATCGTGGCACCGATCCATCCTTGATTATTGAACTGGTGCGTTCGTTTGAACCGAAGTACTCCAAGTTGCGTGCCAACAACGTCGCTTGGATAGAGATTTCACGAAACGCCCGTCGTTAAAGGCCGCCGATGAAAAACGCGGGTGGGGTGGAGGGGCTATAAGAACGCAATATACTATTATGTGTCTTCATTATTGTAGATATGGACATAAGTGTAGAGCGTGCGTGGGTTGATACTACTGAATCCTCGGGAATGGCGTGTAGGGGCGACCGGCGGTCGCCCTAAACAGTCAACCCGCACTGTTATCCGGTGCACCCTTCGATCAGGGAGACCGCCGGTCGCCCCTACGGAAGAATAAATTCCGTGGCTGGAAAATTTATTGTGCTCGGGAAAGGAAGGCAGCAGGCTCGAATCTAACCCGCGACGCCCCTCAGCTCGATGCCATACTTGCGGATGCGGTACCCCAGTTGGCGCGGGGTGATTCCCAGGATGCGCGAGGCTTTTTGCTGTACCCCGCGGGTGTCCTTGAGGGCTTGCAGGATTCGGCGGCGTTCCAACTGCTGCACCTCGTCGCCGAGATCTTCGGCGCCCAGGGCACAGGAATCGCGCAGGGGATTGGCGGTGGTATTGAAGCAGAGAATGTTGCTGGGCAGATCGCCTTCGGCGATGGTCTCCTTGTCGGTCATGATCACCAGGCGTTCGGTGGTGTTGGCCAGTTCGCGCACGTTACCCGGCCAGGCATAGCTTTTGAGACGCGCCACCGCGGCCGGATTCAGACGCACCCGGCGCTGGTGGAGGCGGTTGAATTTATCCATATAAAAGTCGAGCAGCAACGGAACGTCTTCGGCCCGTTCGCGCAGGGGCGGCAGCACGATGGGCACGACATTCAGGCGCCAGTAGAGATCTTCCCGGAAGGTGCCCTTGGCCACGGCCTCCATCAGGTTGCGGTTGGTGGCCGTCACCACGCGCGCATCCACCGCCATGGAATCCGAAGAGCCGATGCGTTCGAAGGTGCGCTCCTGGAGCACGCGCAGCAGTTTCACCTGCAAATTGAGCGGCAGTTCGCCGATCTCGTCCAGGAAGATGGTCCCCTGGTCGGCCATTTCGAAGCGCCCGGCGCGACGCACGGCGGCGCCGGTGAAGGCCCCTTTCTCCACGCCGAACAGTTCGGCCTCGATGAGATTTTCCGGCAGGGCCGCCAGGTTGACGGCCACGAAATTCTGCTTGGACCGCCGGCTCTGGTAGTGCAACGTCTGGGCGATCAGCTCTTTGCCCGTGCCGCTCTCGCCCAGCAGCAAGACCGTGGTGTCGGTGGCCGCTACGCGGCGCACCAGCTTGAGCACCTGTTGGAACGGCGCCGACTCGCCGATGATATTGGGCAGGCTGAACTTCTCCTTGAGCTGCATGCGCAGATGGCCGCACTCGTTTTCGGCCTGGCGCAAATGCTCCCAGAGCAGCACGAACTGGGCGATGAACGAGGAGACGATGGAGAGCACGCGCAGATCGTCATCCACATTGCCCTCCTGGGCCGTGTAGAAGCCATCCACGCTGATGACCCCCAGGCTCCGGCCGTCCAGGGCGATGGGCATGCAGAGGAACGAGACGCCGCTCTTTTGGGGCCGCGAATCGGTCTTGTTGAGAAACTTGGGCTCGACGCCGATGTTGGGAATGAACATGGGCTGGCCGGTCTCGATCACGCGCCCCACGATGCCTTCGCCGATGCGGTATTTGCCGCGCTGGATCTCTTCCCGGCTCAGCCCGTAAGCGGACACGATTTTGAGCTCCTGGGTCACGGGGTCCAGCAAAAAGACGCAGCCCCGCTGCAACCCCAACCGGCCGGCCAGAATCTCCATTGCGGCATACAAGTTTTTCTCCAGGTCCAGCGAACTGGTCAACACTTGACTCACCTGGAGGATGGCACTGAGTTCTTCGTTCTTGCGCATGAGCAGTTTCATAAGCTGGGAAATCAGCAAGGTGTGTGCCACGCGAAGTTGATAGATGCAAAAGAGACCGAATCCGTTTGAAACTACAAGAAAAGCTTCTCTATCAAACGGCAATGGGGTAGATGTTCAAAATAACAAAAGAGAAATAAACAGTGATTAACAAAACAAATATGTATCAAAGGCAAGTGAACCGCAATGGGCCGCTCCTTTGTTAAGTTGCCTTTTCCAGGCACCCGAAGACCTCCCCGGCCTGATACGATCTGTGCGCGAAGGGCGCGGCGGCCATGTGGTCGAGGCCCAGGCCGAGCATGAGGCCATATTTGGTGGGGTTAGGGTATGCCTTGAGATCCGCAATCATGACAGGTCTTCCTGGGGTTCATCGCTGAACAGTTTCACATAGGATTCATAGCGGAAGCGGCGGTTGCGAGTATAGCCGGTCATCTCCTTGAGGATGCCCAACTCGGCTATCCGAGTCACCAAGTTGTTGGCGGCGGTGTAGGTCGTACCGATCAGATCCGCAATATCTCCAACCTTGACGATGGGCCGGTCGAATAGCATTTCAAGCACCTTATGGCCATTGCCCGCGGCGCGTCCCAGGCGCTCGGTGATGGCGACGCGGTGCGTTTCCCGCAAGGCCAGGATGCGGCGGGCGGTATCGGTGGCCTCGGCGCTCACCTCGGCCACCCCGCGCAGGAAAAAGGCAAGCCAGCTTTCCCATTCGCCGCGATCCCGCACGGCTTGCAAATGCTCATAGTAAGCTTGCCGGTGTCGTTTAAAATAGTGCGAGAGATAGAGCACGGGCTTGAGCAAAATACCGCCCTCGGTGAGCAGAAAGGTGATTAGCAGGCGGCCGATGCGACCATTGCCGTCCAGAAATGGATGGATGGTTTCGAATTGCGCGTGGACAAGTCCGATTTTGATCAGGGCGGGCAGATCGTCCTGTTGATGGAGAAAACGCTCCAGCTCGCCCAAAGCCTCGGGCACAACTTCCGGTGGTGGCGGGACGAAGCTGGCCTCGTTCAGGGTGCATCCGCCCGGCCCGATCCAATTCTGGCTGCGGCGCAGTTCACCGGGTGTCAGGCGGCTGCCGCGCACACCCTGAAGCAACTGTTCGTGGATTTCGCGAATCAGGCGAACCGATACGGGTAGCTCCGCCAACCGTCTCAGGCCGTGATTCATGGCCTTAACGTAGTTGACCACCTCGTCCACATCGCGCGGCTTGGTCTCAGGGTCAAACAGCTCCGCCTCGGCCGCAAGCAAGTCTTGTAGCGAGCTTTGGGTGCCTTCGATCTGGCTGGATAGAACCGCCTCTTTGCGGACATACATGAAAACAAATAGGTCGGGATTGGGCAGGGTTTGCACAGAGCCGTCGAGCCGTCCGAGGGCGCGATCGGCTTTGGACAATAATGCTTGCAATTCGCCTTGGATGCGCAGGGGCGGGTCAGGAGGCAGGGCGGTGGGAATGAAAGCCCGGTAACCGGTGAGCTGACGCTGGTAGCGCCCGGCACGTGAAGATCGTTCGGTTTGAGACTCGCTCATGTTATCCTCTCCCTCACATATGGAACGGAAACGAATCCATATTAAACGCTGCGTTTAACATGGAGTTAGTTTTCAGCCATATGCAAGGCTGCCTTGAATACACCATTTTGCTCTATTTCTCATATGATTTCGTAAAGTAAGCCATGGGTCTCCTTCTCCGGAGCCGGAAGTTGCTGACGCCATGGTCGGCGTCGCCGGGGAAGCGAGAGCTCCACCAGTAAAACATCATGATATGGCACGGTACTGGGGGGCCTGATTTGAACCTCTACCCCGATTTCAAGGGCTGGTAAACTATTTTTCGATGCCGTCAAAGACCTCCCCCGCCTGGTACGAACTGCGCACGAAAGGTGCGGCGGCCACATGCTCGAAGCCCAGATCGAGGGCGATGCGGTGCCACTGCTCGAACTCTTCGGGCGGCACATAGCGCACCACGGGCAGGTTGCGGGCGGTGGGTTGCAGGTATTGGCCCAGGGTGAGCAGGCGGCAGTTGGCGGCGCGCAGGTCGGCGAGGGATTGGCGGATTTCGGCTTCGCTTTCGCCCAGGCCGAGCATGAGGCCCGATTTGGTGGGGATGTGGGGGGCCTGGCGGGCGGCGTCGGCCAGCAGGCGCAATGAGCGTTGATATTGGGCCTGGGGGCGGACCGTGGGGTAGAGACGCGGAACGGTTTCCACATTGTGGTTGAGCACGTCCGGTTTGGCGGCCAGCACAACGGCCAGGGCCGCGGGGTCGCCCTGGAAGTCGGGGATGAGGACTTCGACGCGGACTTCCGGGATGGCGCGGCGCAGGGCCGCGATGGTGGCGGCGAAGTGGGCCGCGCCGCCGTCGGGAAGATCGTCGCGGGTCACCGAGGTGACCACCACGTAGCGCAGGCGCATCTCGGCGGCGGCCTGAGCCACGCGCCGGGGTTCGTCGGGGTCGGGCGGTTGCAGGGGGCCTTGCTTGACGGCGCAGAAGCGGCAGTCGCGGGTGCAGTGATCGCCCAGGATCAGGAAGGTGGCGGTATGGCGGCTGAAGCATTCGAAGATGTTGGGGCAGTGCGCTTCCTGGCAGACGGTGTGCAGGTGCCCGTCGCGCAGCAGGCGGCGGGTCTCTTCGTACTGAGGGCCGCTGGGCATGCGCACGCGCAGCCAGGGGGGTTTTGAGGTTTTAATCGGCATGCGGGCCTCTATCCAAGGAGCGATGTCAACGATTCCAGGTTGATCGCTTCAAATTCCAATCCGAGCAGTTCGCTCAGGTGGCGCGCCATTTCGCGGCGCACCGTCGTCATCGGCACGTCTACGCCCGTTTCCTGGCTCAGGGTGGTCATGGCGCAGGACTGAATGCCGCAGGGGTTGATCCAGGTGAAGGGCGTCAGGTCGGTGCTGACATTCAGGGCCAGGCCGTGGAAGCTGATGCCGCGGCGCACGGTGATGCCCACGCTGCCCAGCTTGCGATTTTCCACCCAGGCGCCGCGGTGGACGGCATCCCCCCGGGCCTTAAGATCCCAGTGGGCCGCGGTCGCCACCATGGCCTGCTCCAGAGCGCCCACAAAAGCCACCACCGACAACTGGGCGGCATTCAGATCGACGATCGGATAGACCACCAGTTGGCCCGGACCGTGGTAGGTGATGTCGCCGCCGCGCTCGATGGGCACCAGGGCAATGCTTTTCTGCTTCAACGCTTCTTCCGGAACCAGCAGGTTCTCCCGGCCGCCCCGGCGGCCAAGGGTGAAGACCGGCGGATGCTCCAGCATGACCACCAGGTCGCGCGCCAGGCGCCCTTCGCGGCGGGCGGCCACGGCCCTGTGCTGCAACGCCAGGGCCTGGCGGTAGTCGGTTTCGGGCAGAGCGAGCAGATATCCCGGCCGCATGGAGGTTATCCCATTAGGCACGGCTTGCGTGCGGCCTTGACTTCGTCCAGGCGCCGTAGCTTGGCATGGTGCGGGGCCTGGTGCAGCAGCTCCGGATTCTGTTCGGCTTCCCGGGCGATGGCGCGCATGGCGGCGATGAAGTGATCCAAGGTCTCCTTGGTTTCGCTTTCGGTGGGCTCGATCATCAGGGCGCCGCTGACCACCAGGGGGAAGTAAATGGTGGGCGGGTGGAAGCCGTAGTCGATGAGCCGTTTGGCGATGTCCAGGGCCGAGACTTTGTGGGCCAGTTGGCGCTGGTCGGTGAAGACGCACTCGTGCATGCAGGGCCGGTCGTGGGGCAGGTGGTAGTCCTGCTTGAGTCCGGCCTGGATGTAGTTGGCGTTGAGCACAGCCAGGCGGCTCACCTGGGCCAGGTCGGCGCCCAGGCTCAGGATGTAGCTGTAGGCCCGCACCAGGATGCCGAAGTTGCCGTAAAAGGCGTGCAAGCGGCCCACGGACAAGGGAAAGTCGCTGCGCCAGGCGAGGCGCTCGCCCGCCTGGACCACCCGGGGCACGGGCAGATAGGGGGCCAGTTTGGCGGTGACACACACCGGCCCGGCCCCCGGTCCCCCGCCGCCGTGGGGCGTGGAGAAAGTCTTGTGCAGGTTGAGGTGCAGTACATCCACGCCCATGGCGCTCATGTCCACCACCCCCAGCACGGCGTTCATGTTGGCGCCGTCGGCGTAGACCAGGCCGCCCTTGGCGTGCACGATCTCGGCTACCTGGCGGATGTTGGCCTCGAAGAGACCGAGGGTGTTGGGGTTGGTCAGCATGATGCCGGCCGTCTCCTCGTCCATCAGGTCGGCAACGGCTTGCGGCTCCAGGATGCCCTGGGGCCCTGAGCGCACCGGCACGGCCGTGAAGCCGCACAGGGCCGCGCTGGCCGGGTTGGTGCCGTGGGCCGTGTCGGGAATCAGGATCTTGGTGCGCGGCCGGCCGAGGGACGCATGATGGGCATGGAAGATCAGCATGCCGGTGAGTTCGCCCTGGGCCCCGGCCGCCGGTTGCAGGCTGACGGCGGCAAGGCCGGTGATCTCGGCCAGCCACTGCTCCAGGTCGAAGATCAACCGCAGCAGCCCCTGGGACATGGCTTCGGGCAGCAAGGGATGGGCCGATGCGATGCCCGGCAGCGACGCCTGGCGCTCGTTGGTCTTGGGATTGTACTTCATGGTGCACGAGCCCAGGGGATACATCACGCTGTCCACGCTCAGGTTCCATTGGCTCAGGCGTGTGTAGTGGCGCACGATCTCCAGCTCGCTCAGGTCGGGAAAATCAGGCCCGGGGCCGGTCAAGTCCGGGTCTACAGGCTGTTCGGGCACTTCCCGGGCCGGCTGGGAGAAGGCCTCGCGGCCCGGCGCGCCCAGTTCCCAGAGCAACGGTTCGTTGAAAATCAATCCGGTGGTGCCGATCATCGCGTCACCTCCTGGACCAGCAGGTTCAAATCCTGCTTGCGGCTGGTTTCGGTGGCGCACAGCAGGTAGTGATCGGAGAGTTCGGGGAAGTACTGCACAAGCGGCAGGCCGGCCACGATGCGCCGTGCCAGCAACTGCTGGTAGCGGTTTTGGGACCCGGCCGGCAGTCGCACGACAAATTCGTTGAAGGTCGGCGCGGAGAAGGGCAGGGCAATGCCGGCGGCTTGCAGCGCGTTTTTAAGATAGCCGGCCGTATCGTAATTGAGGCGCGCCAGTTGGCGAAAGCCGCTGCCGCCCAGGGAGGCCATGTACATGGCCGCGGCCAGGGCGCACAACCCCTGGTTGGTGCAGATGTTGGAGGTGGCCCGCTCCCGGCGGATGTGCTGCTCGCGGGTGGAGAGGGTCAGCACGAATCCGCGGCGGCCCTCCAGATCCACGGTCTGGCCCACCAGGCGGCCGGGCATGCTGCGCATGTGGGCCTCGCGGCAGGCGAACAGGCCCACCCCCGGCCCGCCGAACGAGCGCGGGATGCCCAGGCTCTGGCCCTCGCCGCAGACGATATCGGCCCCCAGGCGGCCCGGGGCCTGGTAAAGGCCGTAGGCCAGCGGTTCGCTGAAGGCCGTGATCATCAGCGTGCCGGCCTGGGCATGGGTCGCGGCCTCCACGGCTTTCAAATCTTCCACGCAGCCGAAGAAGTTGGGCGACTGCACCGCCACGGCCGCCAAGTCCGAAGCATTTGCCAAGCGGGATAGATCGGTGCGGCCATCGGCGCCATAGGGTAGTAAAACGATCTCGAAGCCCGCCGGCCGCAGATAGGTCTCGACCACCTGGCGGTAGTGGGGGTGCACGGCCCGTGAAAGGGCCACCCGCCGGCGCTTGGTAACCCGGATGGCCATGAGCAGGGCTTCGGCCAGGGCCGAGGCGCCGTCGTACATGGAGGCGTTGGCCACCTCCATGCCCAGCAGCCGGCCCACCAGGGTCTGGTATTCGTAGATGGCTTGCAGGGTCCCCTGGCTCACTTCCGGCTGGTAGGGGGTGTAGGCCGTGAAGAATTCTCCCCGGCGCAGCAGTTGCTTAATGGTCTCCGGAATGTGGTGATCGTAGCTGCCCGCGCCCAGGAAGATCTTGTACTCGGGCGCCGTGGCCGTGGCAGCGGCCAAATGCTCCATGTGGCGGTCCAGGTCCCACTCGCCGAGGGCCGGCGGCAGATCCATCGGCCGCTGGCGGCGGCATTGGCCCGGGATCTGGGCGAACAGATCGTCGATGCTTCCGACGCCCACGGCGCCGAGCATGGCCTGGATGTCGGCCTCGGTATGGGGCAGGTAGCGCATGGCGGCTATCCTTTCAGCGTGTCCAGATAACTCTTCTGATCCATCAGTTGTTGATACTCACCCGGGTCGCCCGGTTTTACTTTGATCATCCAGCCGTTGCCGTAGGGCTCGCTATTGACCAGTTCGGGGGTGTCGCCCAGTTGGGTGTTGACCGCCACCACTTCGCCGCCGATGGGCATGAACAGCTCGGAGACTGCTTTGACCGACTCCACCGAGCCGAAATCGGCCCCCTTTTTGATTTTACTTCCCGTGGCGGGCAGGTCCACATAGACAATGTCTCCCAGCCGGTCCTGGGCGTAATCGCTGATGCCCACGACGAAAAGGTCTTTATCGGGTCGGGCCCATTCGTGGTCGGTGCTGTAGCGCAGATTTTCGGGAAAGTGCAGTTCGCTGATCTCTTTCATGCGTTCCTCCTTGGAAGGGATATTTGCCCGGCGGTGCCGGCGACGGGTCCGAATCGGAAAGCGCGTTGGCCGGATAGGTGCCACGCAAATCGAGGACGGGCGAGCAGCGGCGGCGCTCCCCATGAACTGAAGCCATTTTGAACTTGTTTTTCCGAAATTGCAAGGGAGGCAAACGAAACACCCCCCGGGCCGTTGGGCCCGGAGGGTGTCATGGGAACGCTAAGATACGGCGGCTACTTTGCGGGCTTGGGTGCTTCGATGCCCAGCAGCTTGTCGATGGTTTTTTCGATCTCTTTGAGCCGATGTTCATTCAGCACGAAACCATAGGGCGTGGTCGAGGCCAGGGCCGGTACCTTGTCGGCCGTTTCGCTCTCCTTGGGGAACACCGACAAGGTGTACTCCCCCTGGTCGTTCTTGAACGTCAGGGTGGCCAGGGCCGTGCCCTGGGCCAGCTTGGCCTTGGCCGCGTCGTCCAGAAAAGTGTCGCACTGCAAGCGGGCGACGGCGCCCAGGATGCGCTCGATCTCGGCTTTGTCCAGCGCCTGGCCGTCGTCGGTCTGCCATTGGGGTGCGGGCGGTTCGGCCGGCGTAGCGCTGGGCGTGGCCGTGGCCGAGGCCTCTTTGGCGGCTTCCGGACTCGGGGCCGGGGTCGCGGCCGGAGTCTCCGCCTTGGGTGGGGTCACCTTGGTGGCCGCCAGGCGCTTGCCCTGTTTTTGGATCGTGAGGGCGGCAATGCTCTCCTTGTCGATGTCGAAGATCGATTTGTCGCGCAAGGCCTCGACGTTCTGCTCGAAGGTGTTCCGCAACTGGCCCCGGGCGTGGTAGATCTTGGGATCGCCGTCCAGGGTCACGAAGGTGTGCTGGAAGGTGGGGGCCGCCTTGCCGATGTCGAAGGCCCGCAGCCGGGCGCCGCCGTCGCCGAAGGCCTGGATGTTGATCCGGGTCTTGGGCGTCAGCTCGTAGCGGTCATAGTTTTTGGATTCGGAAACCAGGGCCGTGAGCGCCAACTCGGCCACGGCGTTGACCATGTTCTTGGCCTTGATGTTGTCGGCCGCGTAGCCCTGGGGCTCGATAAACCACTTCTCGTCTTTTTTGACCAGCTCCACCGGCGGGTTTTCCTTGTCGGTCACCACCAGGCGGTTGACTTTAGCCGTTTCGATCTTGGCCGGTTGGGGCAGATCCTCTTCGTCGTTATTGGCCGAGCGCGTCGTCAAGTACACCACCAGCGCCACGACCACCAGGGTCAGCAGGATGTATTCTTTTTTCAGCTTCATCGTTACCTCTGTGTATTCGATCAAGTCGTCGATTTACTGAAACAGGGCCTGGATCTTCTTGGTGCGCGCGTGCCGGCGCCACCAGACCAGCAATCCGAACAGAACCACCACGATGGGCAGGCCGGCGATGTTGGCCGCCTTGATCAAGGCCTTAGTGCCGCCGCCGATGGGCTGCAAGGGGTTCAGGCGCTGGGCCTTGCCGCGCATGGCCGCCACCGCCTCGCGGCCGTTCAGGGCGTCGATCATGTTGAGCACGAAGACGGTGTTGGGGCCTTGGCCTTGCTCATCCATCAATTGATCGCCGATCATCTTGGCCGAAGCGATCACGAAGATTTTGGCCGGCGCGCTCTTTTCGAGCACCGGGCTCTGGCCCTTCAAAGGGGCCGGCGTGGGCGTGGCCGTGGGTGCCGGCGTCGGGGTGGTCGGGGTTTGACCATCGCCGGCGGGCGGCACCGCTTCCTCCGGTTTGGGCTCCGCCGGTTTCTCCGGCATGGGCTTGCCTTTGAAATAGCTTCCGAACTCGCCCTCCAGGAGGTAGGCCAGGGGCCGGGAGGCCATTTCGGCGTCGCTGGCCGGCGGCTGGATGAACATGGGGTTCAGGATGATCCGGTCGCGCATCTCCCAGGAGCGTTTGGAGGAGGAGAAGAGCTTGTGAGCCGTGAGTTTCTGTTCGTCGATGCGTTTGTCATCCAGCTCCAGGGGCGACACCAGGAAGGCATACATGCCCTTGATGTTCTCCAGGTAGTCCAATTCCTTGCTGATATTGGCGTTCTCGATGCGCGGGATGAAGTAGATCGGCTGATCGCCGCCGCCCTGTTGGGCCTGTTTCTGTTCGCGGTAGCAATTCTCGTCCATCACGAACGACTCTTTGATGCGCACGCCGTAGTGGGCCAGCATCTTCTCCAGGCCGGTTTTCAGCGGCACGTGGAAGCGCATCTGCTGATTGCCCATCATCAGCCCCTGGTTTTGCTGCTGCTCTTGCAGGGCATCGACGAAGAGCGCCAGGTTGGTGCCGCGCATCAGGGCCTGGTCGAGCTGGAACAGGGCATAATCGGAGAGCGGCTCGGTGGGCCGGGCCACGATCAGGGTCTTGATCCCTTCGGGCACCGGCGTTTCGTTCAGGTTGACGGCTTTGAGCGCGTAGCTCTGGCTGAGCAGTTCGCCGAAGCGGTTCAGCGCCTCCTCCTGGGAGCCCAGGGGCATGCCGCCGTCTCCCATGGAGAGGGTGCCGAAGCCGGCGAGGTAGCCGATCTCTTCATTGATATTGATCAGGCGGTCCAGGTTGGTGCCGACCAGTTCTTCGATCTGCTCGATGGGCGTCAATTGGTACTGGTCGCCGAAGATGGGGATGCGCACCACCCGCATCAGCGGGATCTCCCGGATCTGGTCTTTGTAACGCATCAGCATGCCGATGATGCCCTCGCCCGCGGCGATATGGGCCTGGGCAATATCGGGCCAACTGTATTGCATGGCATCCAAGTTCCCCAGGGTTTGAATCTTGTCGGGGGTTACGGTGGGATCGATATACTGGTACTCCAGGCGGTCGTAGGTCTTGGCTTTCATGCCTTCCACCACGGCCTTGATGCGGTCGGGGTATTTGTCCAGTTCCTTGAGACCCAACATGGGGGCCACTTTAAAAAAGGAAGAGGAGAGCACCACGGTCACCCGCACCTTCTGCTCCAGGGCCAACAGGGCGCTGACCTTGTGGTTCAGCTTTTGGATGGCCGTGGTCAACTTGTACTCCAGCCCGTCGGTGGAGGTGATGGTGGGGATGCGCTCGACGATGTCGCCATGGATCAGCACCAGACCCATGTAGGCCTGCTTGAATTTGAGTTCGTCCTTTTCCACGATCTGGATCTGCACCGGCTGGATGCCGTACTCCCGGGCCATCTGCTGGTTTTCGCGGGCCGCGTCGTTGAGCCCTTCGGTCTCGGCGCTGACGTTGTAGAAGCGCACCTTGAACTTGCTCTTGTTCTGCAGGGCGTACTCGTTGAGCAGATCGCGCAGGTAGAGCTCGGTGGTGTTGTGCGGCGCGGGCAGGTCCTTGGTGAAGAATACCTTGATGGTCAAAGGTTCGGTCAAGGTGGCGGCCATCTCCTCGCTGACCGGCGAGAGCGAGTAGACTTTGTTTTTGGTCAGATCGGCCCGGAAGAATAGGGTCAGGCCGGCCAGGTTGACGAGCACGACGATCAAGGCATAAACGGCGAATTTGATATATTTGGCGTATGGTTGAGCTTTGGCGTTCATGTCATCTTCCCTTTGCTATTTTTCTTCCATCACCAGATGGGTGGCATACAGACCGAGAAAAGCGATACTCAGGAAATAGACCAGATCGCGTGAATCCAGGATGCCTTTGGCGATATTAGTGAAGTGGGCGTTGGCGCTGGCGTAGGTGATCAGATCCAGGATGCCTTGGGGAAAGAAGAAAAGCATCTGATCGACGATGGCCAGGAACACGCAGATCACCATGGCCACGATGCAGGCGATGATCTGGTTGCGGGTCAGGGACGAGGCGAAGAGGCCGATACCGGCATAGGCCGCGGCCATCAGCAGGGCACCGAGATAGCCGGCGATGGTCACGCCCCAGTCCAGGTCGCCGATAAAACTGATGAAGAACGCGTAGGAGAGGGTGGGCAGCAGCAGGGCGGCCGCGAAGGCCACGGCGGCCAGGAATTTGCCGACGATGATGTCCCGGAAGGTGACCGGCAGCGTCAGCAGCAGCTCATAAGAGCCCACGTTGATCTCCTCGGCGAAGAGGCGCATGGTGACCAGCGGCATCACCAGGGCGAACAACAGGGGCAGCAAGGTGAAGAAGCGGCGCAGCTCCGCCTGGTTGTAAAGAAAGAAGGCGGTGAAGAAAAGCCAGCCCGTCACGGCCAGGAAGATGGCGATGACGATATAGGCGATGGGCGACGTGAAGTAATCCTTGAACTCTTTGTTGAAGATCAGCAATGCTTGGCGCATATCAACTCTCCCTGGTCAGCTCGCGGAAAATGGTTTCGAGGGTTTGGGCCTCCTGGTTCATCTCCACCAGGACCCAGTCGGTGGCCTTGATGGCCGCGTAGATGTCGGCCCGGGCATCGACGCCCGGCCGGCAGAGGATCTGAACGCGGGTCACGCCCGGCGCCTCCTCGGGCTGGGGGGTCACCGCGCTGACCCCGGCAATGCCTTGCAGGCGGCCGACCACCTCCCCGGCCGCCGCGCCCAGCAGGCCGATCTGGACCCGTCCCTGGCGATCCTTGCCCGAGGTGAGCTCCTGGGTGCTGCCGTCGGCCACGATGCGGCCCTTGTTGACGATGACGATGCGGTCGCAGGTCGCCTCGGCCTCGGTGAGAATGTGGGTCGACAGGATGACGGTCTTTTTCTCGCCGATTTTGCGGATGATCTCCCGGATCTCCACGATCTGGTTGGGATCGAGGCCCGAGGTGGGTTCGTCCAGCACCAAAATCTCCGGGTCGCTCATCATGGCGTGGGCCAAGCCCACGCGCTGCTTCAAGCCCTTGGAGAGGGTGTCGATGGTTTTGTGCATGATGCCGCGCAGGCCGCACATGTCGGCCAGCTCCTGGAGCCGTTTCCCAAGGGTCGCGCCGTCCAGCCCGCGGATGCGGGCCACATGCTCCAGGTAGTCGTAAACGAGCATGCCCTTATAGAGCGGCGCCGATTCGGGCAGGTAGCCGATGAGGCGTTTGATGGCCAGCGGGTCGTCGTGGATCGAATGCTCCTTGACGCGGATATCCCCGGCCGACGGCTTGAAGTATCCGGTCAACATGCGCAGGGTGGTTGTTTTCCCGGCGCCGTTGGGGCCCAACAACCCGACGATCTCCCCTCCCTTGATGTCCAGGTCGATGTGGTCCACGGCGCAGATGTCGTCGTAGTACTTGGTCAATCCCTCAACATGGATCATAAACGGTCTCCTTGGTTCGTTCCGGGCCTGTGGTTCCTTGAAACCCTCAGAATTTCAATAATGTACCTTGTTGTTTGCCGGCGGCGTGGGAAGGTGAGTGCAACCTGCCGCCGGATGCCTGCGAGCCGCTGGTCGCTCTGAACCAGGACCTAATAAATGAAATCGGGGGGAGTGTCAACCGGATGAAAATTACCATTTCATAATGTTTTTAAGTCGGTGGGCAGGCCGGTGATGCGGTACCACGGCCCCTGAATGCGGGCGGTCTTGCAGCGCGGGCAGCGGCTGGGGGGCGACAGCCGGCGGCGGTCCTTGAATTCGAAGCCGCAGCCTTCGCAATAGGCCGGCTGCACGCCCAGGTGGCCGCCCCGGCCGGCCATGGATTTGGCGATGTGGGGCAGATGGGCCAGGGTCTCCTTTTCGCGCAGGCCCAGGCTTTGGGACAAGGCCACGATATCCATGGGTCTTTCCGAGAGCAGGGCGACGATCTGTTGTCGGATGGTGGGCATTATCCGGTGGCATCCGTCTCCGCAACCGAGAGCAGGCGCGCCTTGAGATGGGCGATGACCCCCTCGATGCAGGGCTCCAGGGTTTGCAGGCAGGTCCGGTAGGCCGAAAGCGGCCCGGTGTAAGGGTCTTCGATCTCCGGCCCATGCGCCAGGGGGTTGAAATTCATCAGCAGTTGGGCATGGTCCTTGTTCCATCCCAGCATCTGCTGGATCGTCTCCAGGTGGGCTTGCTCCATGGCCAGGATCAGGTCGGCCTGGCGCACCATCTCACGCGTGATGTGCCGCGCCCGATGATCGCGGATGTCGATGCCGGCGGCCGCCATGGTCTTGACTGCCAGGGGTTCGGCCTGGTGGCCGTGCAGCGCATGGGTGCCGGCCGAGTTCACCACCACCCGGCCCTGGAGCGCCGGGGGCAGGCGATGGCGCAGCAGCCCGGCCGCCATGGGGCTGCGGCAGATGTTGCCGGTGCACACCATCAGGACCTCAAACGGTGCCCTTGTGACCTGGCCAAATAAGCTTTTCTTTTTTATCAATGGGTTGCCTCATTTGTTGCTACACATGTAATGCATCTCGCCCTCGTCTGTCAATGCAGGCATGGCTTCAATGTGATCCACCCTTGATCTTTTACGCCTGCTCCATTATAAACGATTCCAGTCGGTTCAATCGCCCGCGCCGAGATCTTCCCATGCGGGCGGCCGGCACGCATTCAATTCTTGACGCACCCCGGGGCATTCATCCTTCCAATGAAGCCCTTCATGACCGCCCAGGTGCCGGAGTACACCATGACCATGTGCCGCATCCTCTTCGTGGACGACGACAAAGATATATTAATGATGGTGGAGCAATACCTGCAGATGCAGGGCTACGACATCACCACCGTCAACAGCGGCCTCAAGGCCCTGGACCTGGTCAAGGACCAGGACATCGACATCATCTTCACCGACTACAAGATGCCCGAATTTAACGGCCTGGAGCTGCTGGCGGCGGTCAAGCAATACAAGCCCGAGATCGAAGTGATCGTGGTCACCGGCTACGGCTCCATGGAGTCGGCCATCCAGGCCATGAAATTCGGCAGCTACGACTACCTGCAAAAGCCCTTCAAGCTCGACCATCTCAAGCTGATCATCGACCGCATCAGCGAGGAGAAAAAGGTCAAGGACAAGGCCGACCTGATCCGCAAGCGCGGCCGCGAGCGGCATAAATTCGAGGGGTTGGTGGGCATCAGCGCCCGCATGCAGCAGATCTACGAATTGATCGAAACCGTGAGCCGGCAAGACCCCATGGTGCTGATCCAGGGCGAAAGCGGTACCGGCAAGGAGCTGGTGGCGCGCACCATCCATCACTGCGGCCCCCGCCGGGACAACGCCTTCGTGCCGGTCAATTGCGGCAGCATCACCGAGGGAGTGCCCGAGGAACAGCTCGTGGCCAATGTCACGGCCCTGATGCAGCGCGTCCAGGGTGGCACCCTCTATTTGGATGAGATCGCCGAGCTGGCCCCGGCCTTGCGTCTGACCATCCTGCAAGCCCTCAAGGACGAGCGGAGCAAGAGCGCCACGGCGCCCCACGTCATCGCCGCCACCAGCAAGGAGCTGTCCGAGGTGATCGCCAGCGGCGCCTTGAAGAAAGATCTTTTCGACCTGCTCAATGCCGTGGTGATCCGCATGCCGCCCCTGCGCGAGCGCTTGGAGGATATCTGCCTGCTGATCAACCACTTCGTGCACCAGGCCTGCGCCAAGCACAACCGGCGGCCCATCAGCGTATCGCCCGACGCCTTGGACATCCTGATGCGCTACCATTGGCCCGGTAACCTGATCCAACTGCAGAACGTCATCGAGCGCGCCCTGGCCCTGGGGGTGGATGCCATTCAGCCCAACGACCTGCCGGCCGAGATCCAGACCTTCAGCACGATCTCCAAGATGGGGTAACGCCGACCGACATTCTGCTCATCCAGCCGCCCATCCGCGACTTTTACCTGACCGCCAAGCGCACCCAGCCATACGGGCTGGCCTGCATCGCGGGGGCCGTGCGCCAAGGCGGATTCGGCGTGGCCATCCTGGACGGCCTGGCCAGCGCCAAATCGCGGGTCATCCCCTGGCCGGACGAGATGGGCTACCTGGCCCCCTTTTACGGCCGGCCGGACCGCTCGCCCTTCGGCCTCTTCCACCACTTCCGCCACTTCGGTTACAGCTTCGAGCACCTGGCCCGGCAAGCCCAAGCATCCGGCGCCTGGCTGGTGGGCATCTCTGCGCTCTTCAGCGCCTACGAAGATACGGCCCTGGCCACGGCCGCCGCCGTCAAAAAGGCCTGCCCCCAGGCGCGTGTCGTGCTGGGCGGCCATCACCCCACGGCCCTGCCGGGCGCGGTGATGGCCCATCCGGCCGTGGATTTCGTGCTGCGCGGGGATGGCGAGATCGGGTTGCCGGCTTTGGCCCGGGCGCTGCACCAGGGCACGCCCCTGGCCGACGTTCCCGGACTGGCGTGGCACCGGCCCGGCGGCACCCTGGGAATCCATCCGCCGGCGCGGGTGGACGATCTGGACACCTTGCCGCCGCCGGCCTTCGATCTCATCGACTGGCATTTTTATCAACGCGCCGGCCGGGGCAGCCTGGCCCTTTCGGCCGGCCGGGGCTGCCCCCTGCGCTGCACCTATTGCGCGGTGAATGCCGCCACTTTTCACGGCTACCGCTGCCGCAGCGTGGCCGGAGTGATGGCCGAGCTGGCGGCCGCCGACCGTCAGACGCCCCTGGGCTTCATCGACTTCGAAGACGAGCATCTCACCGCCGACCGGCGTTGGTTCCTGGCCTTGATGGCCGCCATCCGTGCTCATTTTAAAGGCCGCCCGCCGGAGCTGCGTGCCATGAACGGGCTGCTGGCCTCTTCCCTGGATGAAGAGATCATCTCCGTTATGCGCCAGAGCGGTTTCAAAACCCTCAACCTGGCCCTGATCACCACCGCCGCGGCCCAGCTCAAGCGTTTCAACCGGCCGGACCTCACTGCGGCGTTGGACCGGGTCCTGGCGCTGGCGGCGCGTTACGATTTGAGCAGCGTGGCCTATCTCATCGTGGACGGCCCCGGACAGGACCCCATGGATAGCTTGCGGGACCTGCTCTTCCTGGCTCAACGGCGCGTGCTGGCCGGCGTCTCGGTCTTCTACCCGGCTCCGGGCAGCGCCGATTATGGCTGGTGCCAACGCCACGATCTGCTGCCTGCCCATACCGGTTTGTTGCGGGCCACGGCCTTGCCGCTATCCCATGTCACCGACCGGCGCCAGGCCGTCACCCTGCTGCGCCTGGGGCGCATCCTGAACTTCATGAAAGCCACCCTCGATCAAGGCGAAGGTCTGCCGGCGCCGGCCGCCGTCCCGGATAGGCTGGATAGTTCCCTGGACCGCGCCGCTATCGGGCGCATGCTTCTGGCGGCTTTTTTACGCGATGGCGCGGTGTGCGGCGTGGACGAGGAAGGGCGGGTCTATGACCATGCGGTGGACCCGGAACTGGCGCGGGCCTTCCGGGATGGACTGGAAACGGCGCCCGTACGGGGGGCGATTCGATAATGGGGCGAACCCCCCTCAACCCTCCAAATACCCGGTCAACTCCAGCGGCGTATAGGAAAGGTAAGCAAACAGCCGCCTCTCCAACTGTAGCGTGTGATCCCACACCGCGCGCATCCACTGCCGATGCTCATCGGTTTTGCAATAGCGCTGGATGATGTAGTTCATGCGATCGTCCAGCGGCACCACCTGATCGTGCAGCACCCGCTTGTCGGCATAGTTGACCACCTCGGCCTCGCTGGGCGCCGCCTGGGCAAAGTAGGCATCCAGGATCACGTGCTGGCGGACGATATCCCCCACCTCGGGAAAGCCCAGGCCGCAGAGATATTCGCCGCCGGTCTTGGAGTGATTTTCGCCGGTGGAAAAGCTGCGCGGCTTGGTGATGTCGTGCAGCAGGGCCGAGGCGTTCACCAGGGGGCGGTTGAGCGTCACCCCGGCGTCGATCAGGCCGTCGGTCAGCAGCAGCGCCACCCGGCAGACCAATTCGGAATGGGCTTGGATATGGGCCGGCATCTGCATCACCGCCAGCATGTTCAGGCATTCGTCGGATTGGGGAATACGCACCTTGTCCTCCCGTAAATCGATTCGCGCGATAATCGTTTATAGCTGACCTCCCGCGCGCGGGACAAGGCGAAGTTTCAACTTTCAGCGCCCACCCGATCTTTCTTTTTGACATGCCCGGACCTTTTTCTTATCCTTTCCGCTTGGTGGCCCTGTCTTCCCAGCCTTAACCCCATCAGAAGAACGGAACCATGCCAATTCCCGAAGCCCTCAACATAGACTACCTGGACGAGCAGTATCGACGCTACAAGGCCGACCCCGATTCGGTGAGCCGCGAGTGGCGCGTTTTTTTCTACGGATTCGATATCGGTCAGCAGCAGGGGGGCGCCGCCCCGGTGAGCGCCCGACCGTCGCCCGAGTGCGATCCCTCCCAGGCCCAGGTGGCCGAGCTGATCCTGCGCTATCGGCAGTTGGGCCATCTGCTGGCCTGCATGGACCCCTTGAGCGCCTGCCCCACGGCCCACCCCCTGCTCGACCTGGACAGCTTCGGCCTGGGGCCGGCCCATCTCCAGCGGACGTATGCCACGCCCCAGTTCGATTTTATCCCGCAAGCCACGCTCCAGGAGATCGTTGCGATTCTCAAGCAGACCTACTGCCACTCGGTGGGCGTGGAGTACATGCACCTGCAAGACCCGGACGAGCGCGCCTGGCTGCAAGCGCGCATGGAACCGGTGCGCAACCAGCCGCCCCTGGCGGTCGAAGAGCAGCGCCGCGTCTTGGAGAAGTTGACCCAGTCGGCCATGTTCGAGCAGTTCCTCAACAAGCGTTACGTGGCGGTGACGCGTTTTTCCCTGGAGGGCGGCGACGGCGTGATCCCCATGCTCGACGCCCTGCTGCGCAAGCTGGCCCAACTGGGGGCCGAGGAGATTATTCTGGGCATGGCCCACCGCGGCCGGCTCAACGTCCAGGCCAACATCCTCAACCGGCCCGTGGAAGAGATCATCGCCGAGTTCGAGAACTGCTACGACAGCAGCCAACTGGTGGGCGCCGGCGATGTCAAATACCACAAAGGCTACCTGGGCGAGGTCGATCTGGGCGCCGGGGGCCGGCTGCAAGCCCTGCTGGTCAACAACCCCAGCCATCTGGAAGCGGTGAGCCCGGTGGTCCTCGGCATCGCCCGGGCGCGCCAGGAGCGCCGCGGCGAGGCCGGACATCGTCAGGTGGTGCCCATCCTGGTGCATGGCGACGCGGCCTTCGCCGGCCAGGGCGTGGTGGCCGAAACCCTCAACCTGAGCCAGCTCAAAGGCTACAAGACCGGCGGCACGATCCACGTGGTGATCAACAACCAGATCGGCTACACCACCCTGCCCGACGATGCGCGCTCCACGCGCTACGCCACCGACCTGGCCAAGATGCTGATGGTGCCCATCTTCCACGTGCACGGCGAGAACCCCGAGGCCCTTCTGCACGTCATCCGCCTGGCCGCCGAATACCGCCACGCCTTTGCCAAGGACGTGGTGGTGGATGTGGTCTGCTACCGGCGCTTCGGCCACAACGAGGGCGACGAACCCTACTTCACCCAGCCCTTGATGTACGATCGCATTCAGAACCGGCCTTCGCCGCACAAGATCTACGCCGAGCAGTTGGTGGCAGCGGGCGTGTCCACCTCCCAGCAGGTGGCGGCCATGGAAAAGGAGACGACCCAGCGCATGGAGGCGGCCTACGACGAAGTGCGCAACAGCGCCTGCCCCTTCCCCGAAGCGCGATTCTTCAAGGAGTGGGAGGGCTACACCGGCCGCTACAGTCATCAGCCGGTGGCCACGGCCGTGCCCGAAAAGCGGCTCATCGCCCTGGCCCGGCGCATCGACACCCTGCCCCCGGGATTCGCGCCCCATTCCAAAATCAAGCTGCTCCTGAACCGCCGCCTGGAGGCCGTGGAAAAGGGCTTGGGCATCGACTGGGGTAATGCCGAGGCCCTGGCCTTCGCCAGCCTGCTGGAAGAGGGCATTCCCATCCGCCTGAGCGGTCAGGACAGCGGCCGAGGAACCTTCAGCCAGCGCCATGTCGTGCTGCACGACCGCAAAAGTGGCGAAAGCTATCGGCCGCTGAGCAGTTTGGGCGACGGCGCGGCGCGCTTCGAGGTCTTCGACAGCCCCCTGTCCGAGGCCGGTGTCATGGGCTTCGACTACGGATATGCCCTGGCCCGGCCCGATGGGTTGACGTTGTGGGAAGCCCAGTTCGGCGATTTCTCCAACAACGCCCAGGGGATCATCGATCTGTTCATCGCCAGCGGCGAAACCAAATGGCAACGCCTGTGCGGATTGGTTTTACTTCTGCCCCACGGCTGGGAAGGCTTGGGGCCGGAGCACTCCAGCGCCCGCCTGGAGCGCTTTTTACAGTTGTGCGCCGATGACAACATGCAGGTGTGCGACGTGACCACCCCGGCCCAGTACTTCCATCTGCTGCGCCGCCAGGCCAAGGCCGCTTACCGCAAGCCGTTGGTGGTGATGACGCCCAAGAGCCTGCTGCGCCACCCCCGGGCGGTGAGCTCCATGGCCGAACTGAGCACGGGGGAATTCGCCGCCGTGCTGGACGATCCGGTGCGGCCCGAGAAGGCCACCCGAGTCCTTTTCTGCAGCGGCAAGGTTTACTACCAGTTGCTGCAACGCCGGGAAGAGCTGGCCACGGCCAAGGTGGCCATCATCCGCCTGGAGCAGTACTACCCGTTCCCCGAGCAACAACTGGCCGACGTGCTGAAGCACTACCCCAAGGCCCAGGACTGGCTCTGGGTCCAGGAGGCGCCGGAGAACATGGGCGGCTGGAGCTTCGTGCGCCCGCGCCTGGAAGCCCTCGTCGGCAAGCCCCTGACCTACGTGGGCCGCAAGCCCTCGGCCTCGCCGGCCACCGGCTTTCCCGCAATCTACAAAGCCGAGCAGGCGGCCCTCAGCGACCAGGCCGTGGGACCTTACGACACCGGCAGCGGGATCGGCGGATAGCGAAACGTATAGAAGAATAAAACAAACAAAGAAAAAGCTTTAACGCCCCTAAATAGGAGAACTAATGGCGACCATAGAAGTCAAGATCCCCAGCGTGGGGGAATCGGTGCAGGAGGCTGTTCTGGGCGAGTGGTTCAAACAGAACGGCGACATGGTAGAAAAGGACGAGGCGCTCTTTGTCATCGAGACCGACAAGGTGACGCTGGAGGTGACGGCCGAGGCGGCCGGCATCCTCACCATCCTGGTGCAGGCCGGCGAGACCGTGGCCGTGGGCACCGTGGTGGCCCGCATCGAGATTGGGGCCGAAAAGGCGGCCGAAGCGCCGCCCAAGGCGGCGGCCGCGTCCGAAGCGCCCAAAGCCAAGGCGGCACCCGCGGCGCCCGCGCCTGAAGCGCCAAAAAAGGCTGCCGCCCCTGAACCCAAAGTGCCGGCACCAGCTCCCAAACCCGCCCCGGCCGCACCCTCCGCCGCCACCGGTCCGCTCTCGCCGGCCGTGCGCCGTCTTGTAGCCGAAAAGCAGCTCGATCTGCGCAAGGTTCAAGGCACCGGTCCGGGCGGCCGCATCACCAAGGGCGATGTATTGTTGGCCTTGGAGCAGGCTCCGGCCGGCGTGCCCGAGCCGTGCGTGGCGCCGCCGGAGTTGGGCGCGTCCGAGGCGCCGGCCGAGGTACGCAAGGCCATGTCGCCCATCCGCAAGCGCATCGCGGCCCGGCTGCTGGAGGCCAAGCAGAACACGGCCATGCTCACCACCTTCAACGACATCGACATGAGCCGGGCCATGGCCATCCGCACCCAGTACAAGGATCTGTTCAAGGAGAAACACGACATCTCCCTGGGCTTCATGTCCTTCTTCGTCAAGGCCTGCGTGGCCGCCCTGCGCGAGATTCCCGAGGTCAACGGCTTTGTGGACGGCAACGACATCGTCTACCACAACTACCAGCACATCGGCGTGGCCGTGGGCTCGCCCCGGGGCCTGGTGGTACCGGTCATCCGCCATGCCGAGAAGATGTCGTTCGCCCAGGTCGAGCAGGCCATCGTCGACTACGTGGCCAAGATCAAGGAGAACCGCCTGGAACTGGCCGACCTGGAAGGCGGCACCTTCACCATCAGCAACGGCGGGGTCTATGGCTCGCTGCTCAGCACCCCCATCCTCAATACGCCCCAGAGCGGCATCCTGGGCATGCACCGCACCGAAAAGCGGGCGGTGGTGGTGGATGACCAGATCGTGGTGCGACCCATGATGTTCGTGGCCCTGAGCTACGACCACCGCATCGTGGACGGCCGCGGGGCGGTGACCTTCCTCAAGCGGGTCAAGGAGATGGTGGAAAATCCCGAACGTCTATTGCTGGAGGTGTAGCCATGACAGAGAATCCTGCTTTCGACCTGACGATCATCGGCGGCGGACCGGGCGGCTACGTGGCCGCCGTGCGCGCCGCCCAGTTAGGCCTCAAGACCGCCTGCGTGGAGATGGAGCCGCGCCTGGGCGGCGTCTGCCTGAACAAAGGCTGCATCCCGAGCAAGGCCTTGCTCGACTCCAGCGAATACTACCATCTGGCGGCCCATGACCTGGCGGCCCACGGCATCAAGATCGGCAAGGTGGGCCTCGATCTGAAAACCATGATGGCGCGCAAGGAGCAGGTGGTAACCGACTTGACCACCAATGTGCAAAAGCTGCTGGAAGGCCATAAGGTGGAGATCGTTCACGGCCGGGCGCGCGTGGCCGGCCCGGGCAAAGTGATCGTGGCCGGCGAAGGCAAAGCCGAGCGGGAGATCGCGACCCGCAATATACTTCTCGCCACCGGCAGCACGCCCATCGCGCTGCCCGGCCTGGCCTTCGACGGCGAGCGCATCGTCACCTCCACCGAGGCCCTGAGCTTCGATGAGGTGCCCAAGCACCTGGGCATCGTGGGCGGCGGCTACATAGGCCTGGAACTGGGCTCGGTGTGGCTGCGCCTGGGCGCCAAGGTGACGGTCATCGAGATGCTGCCCAAGATCGGCACCGGCCTGGACAGCCAGGTGGCGCGGACCCTGGACCGTATCCTCAAGAAGCAGGGGCTGGCCCTGCGGCTCAATACCCGCGTGGTCGAAGCCGTCAACAGCGGCCGCAACGTCAAGGTGACGGTGCAACAGGAAGAACAGCGCGAGACGCTGGTCTTCGACAAGCTGCTGGTCTCCGTCGGGCGCCGGCCCCTGACCGCCGGGCTGGGATTGGAAGAGCTCGGCGTGAAGCTCGATCCCAAGAATGGCCAGGTGCTGGTGGACGAGAAGTACGAAACCAACGTGCCGGGCATCTTCGCCATCGGCGATCTCATCGCCGGGCCCATGCTGGCCCACAAGGCCTCGGCCGAAGGCATCGCCGCCGTGGAGCGCATGGCCGGTCGCCACGGTGAAGTCAATTACGACACCATCCCGTCGGTGATCTACACCTGGCCCGAAGTGGCCAGCGTGGGGCTCACCGAGCAGCAGGTGCGCGAGCGGGAGATCCCGCACTGCGTGGGCAGCTATCCTTTCACCGGCGCGGGCCGGGCGCGCTGCATGGGCGAGACCGACGGTTTCGTCAAGCTCATCGCCCACGCCAAGACCGACCGCATCCTGGGCGTGCACATCATCGGCCCCCGGGCCGCCGACATGATCGCCGAGTGCGTGCTGGCCATGGAGTTCGGCGCCAGCTCGGAAGACATCGCCCGCACGGTGCACGGCCATCCCACCTTTGCCGAAGCGTTGCAGGAGGCGGCCATGGCGGTGCGCAAGTGCGCGATTTATGGGTCATAGCATCCACGAGCATGCGTATTTGCTAAACCAGCTCGTTTGGTCTATTTTTACCTCCGCATGCCATGCGGAAAGAGAGGTCCTTATGGGATATTCCTTGCCTATAGAAAAAATGACCAATATCGAAAAGATCTTGGCGATGGAAAAGCTGTGGGAGGATCTTTGCCGGGATCCGCAAGCGATAGATTCGCCAACTTGGCACGGAGAAATTTTGGCCGCAAGAGAGCGAAGCGTTAAGGCCGGAAAATCAAAATTTGTTACCCTAAAATCAGCAAAGGAGATCATCAAGGACCGGCTCAAATGAAAATTGAGATCCTGGATGCCGCCATCGATGATTTGGTTGAGGGTTTCAATTTTTATGAAAGCAAGTCCCGAGGACTGGGCGATTATTTCCTGGACTCCCTGTTCTCGGATATTGAATCTCTTCAACTGAATGCAGGTGTTCATGCGATCTATTTCGGACATCACAGATCACTATCCAAGAGGTTTCCATTCGCAATCTATTATAGAATCCATAGATCCAGCGTGCGGGTGTTCGCCGTTTTGGATTGCCGTCGCAATCCATCCTGGATCCGTAAACGGCTTATATAGTATATAATCCATGTGCCACCGCTCACCGGGCGGTGGCATTTTTTTAGGATGAACCTGAAAACAAGGATAAATAGTGTTGAAAAATAGATCATTGGAAGCAATGGGCGCCATTTTCAATCCCCGCTCCATCGCCGTCATCGGCGCCTCGGACGTGCCCGGCAAATGGGGCCATCGCATGATCGACCGGCCCATGAAGACCGGTTTTCCGGGACCGATCTACCCCATCAACCCCAATAAGAAGGAGATCCTGGGGCTGACCGCCTATCCCCATGTGGCGGCCGTGCCGGGCGACATCGATCTGGCCGTGATCACCACCCCCACCGATACCGTGCCGGGCGTGCTCAAGGAGTGCATCGCCAAGGGCATCAAGGGCGCGGTGGTGATCAGCGCCGGCTTTGCCGAAACCGGTGAGCGGGGGAGCCAACTGCAGGAGGAGGCCGCGGCCGTGGCCCGGGCCGGCGGCATCCGCCTGGTGGGGCCCAACTGCATGGGCATCTTCAGCGCCGGCGGCCGCTTGAGCCTCTGCTTTCCCGAGGCGCCCAAGAGCGGCAGTATCGCCTTCATCTCCCAGAGCGGCACGTTCGGCGTCTCCATCGCCCAGGTGGCCGCCGACCAGGGCTACGGCCTGAGCAAATTCGTCAGCATCGGCAACCAGGCCGACCTGACGGTGGCCGACTATCTTGAATATTTGGCCGACGATCCCGACACCAATGTCATCGCCCTCTACGTGGAAGGTTTCAAGGACGGCCAGCGCTTCTTCGACGTGGCCCGCCGGGTGGTGAAGAAAAAGCCCATCGTGGTGTACAAGGCCGGCCGTTCGGAAGCCGCCGAGCGCGCCGCCATGTCGCATACGGCCTCGGTGGCCGGTTCGGCCGTGGTCTTCGACAGCATCTGCCGGCAGATCGGTTTGCTGCAAGTGCACGAGTCGTTTCACCTCTTTGAAATGGCCCAAGCCCTGGCAGGTCTGCCGGTGCCCAAGGGCAACCGCGTGGCCATCCTGGGCAGCGGCGGCCAGGGGGTGGTGGGCACCGATGCCTGCGCCGCCCTGGGCATCGAGCTGCCGCCCCTGGACCCCCAAACCAGCGCCACGATTAACGCTTTGCTGCCGCCGCATGCACCGCCGGCGCGCAACCCGGTGGATTTCGCCGGGGCCACGCGCACGGCCATGCAGGAGGCCGAGATCATCGAGCAGTTTCTCAAGCTGGAGTACATCGACGGCGTGATCAGCAATGTGCCGGTGAGCCCCCAGCTCTTCGAGAAGAATTTGAACATCGACCGGCACGCCAAGGAGATGCCCGAACGGGTGCGGGTGGCCGTCACCGGCGGCGAGCGCTATGCGGCTTTGCCCAAGAAGTACGGCAAGCCGGTGATATGCCTGCGCTTCGCCAACCTGGAGCATGACATCATGGAAGAGATTCTGGGGGAGGGGGGGATTCCGGTGTACAGCTCGCCGGAGCAGTGTGCGCGGGCGATGTATGCGTTGGTGCAGTATGGTAAGGTGAGAAGAAGTTGACTCGCCGGCTTGCCCGCGATCCGGCGCGGGAACTTATTGTAGCTTAAATCTATGGATCGGAGGAGTAATCATGAGCGGTCGGTTGGAAGGTAAAGTGGCGATTATCACGGGCGGCACCAGCGGCATCGGCGCGGCCACGGCGGAAGTGTTCAGCAACGAGGGGGCCAAGGTGATCATCGCCGGGCGCTCGGAAGAAAAGGGGGCCAAGCTGGCCCAGCGCCTGGGGGCCAATGTCGTTTATCAGCGGGCCGACGTGACCCGGGAGGGGGATATCAAGGCCCTGGTGGATCTGGCCGTGGGCAAGTTCGGCAAACTGGACTGCATGTTCAACAATGCGGGCGGGCCGGATCGCGGCACCCTGGACACGGTAACGCCCGAGGATTTTAATTACAGCATGAATCTGCTGCTGGGCAGCGTGGTCTTTGGCATCAAGCATGCCGCGGCGGTGATGAAACCCCAGGGTTCGGGCTGCATCATCAACAACGCCAGCATCGCTGCCATCCGCAGCAATCAGGGCGGTTATCTCTACAGCGCGGCCAAGGCCGGGGTGCAGCACATCACCAAGATCGCCGGCGTGCAGCTCGGGCCGTTCGGCATCCGGGTCAATTCCATCGCGCCGGGAGCCATCGCCACGCCCATCTTCTGGGGCGGATCGGAGAAGGCCAACACTCTGGACGAGGCGGCCAACCAGAAAAAAATGGAAAAGCTGTTGCGCAGCCTGGCCAACGCCACGCCGCTGCCGCGCCCCGGTTATGACAAGGATATCGCCTACGCGGCGCTCTTCCTGGCCAGCGACGAGGGCAGCTTCGTCAACTGCCACGATCTGGTGGTGGATGGCGGACGCACGGCCCTGTTCTACGAAAAGCCGCAGCAGAAGTAGTATCGGCGCCCGTGCTCGTTCCGGTGAACGGGCACGGGCGCAATGAGCGGAGACGGCCATGAAGCGCAACGTCAAGTTCGCCATTCTGGGATGCGCCGTTTTTCTTTCCCTGTCCGTCGCGGCCGTGGGCTGGTACATCGTCAAGGCCACGCCCGTAGGCTCCGGCTATACCGCCAAATACCTTTGCTCCAACGTGTTCGTCTCCGGGCGCGATCCCGATCCGGTCTTCCGGGAAGAGATCGTGCCGATCAATCCCCTGGCCCGCTTCATCGATTACCGCATCGATCGTGAAAAGCAGGCGGTCACGGCGGACGCTTACGGCGGCTTTTTTGCCCGGACGGCCATCTATAGGGAGGGTTACGGCTGCACCTTGGTGGTCGGTATCGGCGAGGCCGAGCTGCGCGCCCAAAAGTTGATCCCGCCTGAACGGCTTCAGGCAAAGGTCGTGCTGGACGAAACGCTTCCCTGGCCCGAGGGCGATCAAGGCCCGGTCGATTCGGTCGGCCTGAGTATTGATGGGAACAAGTTGAACCAGGCGTTGGACGCGGCCTTCAGCGAACCCGACCCAAAAATGCGTCGCAACACCCATGCGATCGTCGTGGCTTACGACGGCAAGCTGGTGGCCGAACGTTACGCCCCAGGATTTACCAAGGATATGCCGCTGTTGGGCTGGTCCATGGCCAAGAGCGTGACCAATGCCCTGGTGGGCATCCTGGTGCGGCAGGGTCGCCTGGATCTATCCCGGCCGGCGCCGGTGGCCGAGTGGCAGAAGGCCGACGATCCGCGCCGCGCCATTACCACCGACCAGTTGCTGCGCATGAGCAGCGGGCTGGCCTTCAAGGAAGTCTACGCGCCGCTAAACGATGCCCCCAACATGCTGTACGGCAGCGCCGATTTCGCGGCCTATGCCGCGGCAAAACCCCTGGCAGGGCCGCCCGACAGCCGCTGGAATTACTCCAGCGGCACGGCCAACATCCTGGCCCGCATCGTGCGCCGGACGGTGGAGCGAGGCGGGCCTTACTACTATCAATTCCTGCACGCCGAGTTGTTCGATCCTCTCGGACTGCGCAACGTCGTCTTCGAGCCGGACCCCTCCGGCACCTTCGTGGGCTCTTCCTACTTTTACGCTACGGCCCGCGACTGGGCGCGCTTCGGCCAGCTCTATCTCCAGGACGGCGTCTGGCAGGGGCAACGTTTGCTGCCCGAAAGCTGGGTGGCCTACAGCACCACCCCCACCGGCGGCGTTCCCAAGCGGCAGTACGGCGCCCACTTCTGGCTCAATGCCGGATCGGCCGACAACCCCGCCGAACGCCGCTGGCCAGATGCCCCCACCGATGCCTATGCGGCCCAGGGATTCCAGGAGCAGATGGTGATCGTCATCCCCTCCCGCAAGACCGTACTGGTGCGCCTGGGCGCCGCCACTCCCCGGGAGGCCTGGAGCACCAACGCTTTCATCCGCGACGTGCTGGCGGCGCTGCCTTGAATATGGGTTGGCGCAACATTCTCTTTCGCTCGGTTTCCAGGTAGTGGCATTGGGGCACAAGTTTTTAGTGGATCGGTATTCTTTGGGTAATTTTCTCGTATCTCAGGTTTTGTTTGATATTTCCTGGCATGCTCCGCTTGCCATCGCTGGGCATTTTGGGTGATGCAGCCGCGACTTACCGCGTTATCCGCCACAGCCGCTCCGAGCGCCAGGCCGGTTACCCAATGGTTTTTGCTTCTGATATGGGCGATGATCCTGTGCTTTAGCATGGCAGACAGCCATGTTTTTTCGGAGGATTGCCCTGGATCGGTCTTTGGCTTTTATGGCCGCCAGCAACGGCTCTTGGACGAGATCCCCCGCGAGGGCCGTATCATTATCCCATTTCAGCGCACTGCGGAAAAGCATATCGCCGTATGGCGCCCCCCAGGCTTCGGGATTCAGTCCGCCAACGCGCCCTGACAGGATGATCCGGCCCCGGCGGTGCATGCGAAGCAATGGCTGCGAACCACGATTTCACGCTCGGCGAGCCGGGCGAAATCAAAATCCGCGATATGCTTGGGGGCGCCGCTGTTGACGGTCAAATCCAGCATCTGGTTGAAATCGCAGTCGTACAGGCGCCCGTCCCAGCCGATCGAAAGCGTGGTCCGACACATGACACTGCTCACTGTTTGGAGATTGAACGCGCATCGCAGGGTGTGCATGTAATCCGACCAGTTGCCGCTGCGTTTCAAATAGTCGGCGTAGCGGCCGATGGGATTGTTGACCAGGCAAAAGAGCGTATTGAAATGCAGGCCGTGCCGGTCGCGAAGCACGCGGCGATACTCGCCTTCCAGCGCGGACTGCGGCCCCGGCAGATAGGCCCCCACCGGATTGTGCACCAGATGCAGCGTAAGGCCGCTGCCGGGCAGGCCGTAGGACCTGTGGTTCAATTCCCGGATCACCTGGACGGCGCCCTCGAAGCTGCCGGGCCCACGCTGGCGGTCGGATTTTTCGGCATGGTGGTCGGGCAGCGATCCCACCAACTCGATCTTGTGGGCGGCAAACAGATCCAGATAGCGGCGATAGGCGGGATCGAGCAGCACCACCAGGTTGCTGCGCACGATCAGGCGCTTGTTCAGGACGGCGAGTTCGCCGAGCAGCCATTCGAGGTCCGGATGCATTTCCGGGGCACCGCCGGTGATATCGATGGTGGTGATCCTTGGGTGAGCGGCTGCTTGAATGCAGTGGGCCATGGTCTGCCGGCTCATCATTTCCGTGCGCTGGGGGCCGGCCTGGACATGGCAGTGCTTGCAGGTCAGGTTGCAGCGGCGGGTGATGTTCATCTGCAGGATGTCGATGCCCGCCGCCCGCAAAGGGAAAACACCGCAAGCATTCAAGCGCTCGATGAAGTCATTCATCGCTTACATCTCCTTTTTGCGGATGATTTTGCGTATCTGGGTGGCATGCGCCAGCGTGTCGCCGGCCACCATGGCAGCCCCCACATGAATCGCTTCCATCATCTCATCGCTGCCGACGCCCAGCGAAAGGCACTTGTTGGTGTAGGCATCGATGCAGTAGGGGCAATGGCGCACCGTGGCCACTGTCAGCGCAATCAGGGCTTTTTCGCGTTCGGTGAGCTTACCGGCGCCGGTGGCCGTGGCATAGTAGTCGAAGAATTTACGGCCGGCCTCGGGGGCGTCTTCGCCGATGTTGGCAAAATCTTCCAGATCACGCGGTTCGTAATAGGTTTCGGTCATGTCATGTGTCCTTTCTCGTGGATGAATCGATGGGCAAGCCAAGCCTGCAACGCGCGTGTTCAGTGCCGGGTATCATCTGCGCCAGGCCATCAAGCGGCTAAAAACAGATTTGGCCAAGGGAGTCAACCGCGTTCGGTTATACGCGTCGCCGATCTGCCGGATGACCTCGGCCTGGGTCGGGTAGGGGTGAATGGTGTCGGCGATCCGGCCAAGGCCCAATTTGTGGGTCATGGCCAGGGTGATTTCCGAAATCAGGTCACCGGCGTTGGCCGCCACGATGGTGGCGCCGACGATTTTGTCCGTGCCCTTGCGCACATGCACCCGCGCCAGGCCGTTGGCGTGGCCTTCGAGGACGGCGCGGTCGACCTCGCGCAACTCCCGCGTGAAGGTGTCGATGGCGATCCCCTGCTCCTGGGCCTGTTTCGCGTAAAGCCCCACATGGGCGATTTCCGGTTCCGTATAGGTGCACCAGGGGATGGTTAAGGCACTCGCCTTGGACCGGCCGAAAAAGAGGGCGTTGCGAATGACGATGCGCGCCATGAAATCGGCGGCGTGGGTGAACTGGTAGGGCGAGCAGATGTCACCGGCCGCGTAGATGTCCGGCTGGGTGGTTTGCAAGCGGTCGTTGACCTGCACGCCTTTCTTGGTGAAAGCGACGCCGGCCGCCTCCAGTCCCAGATTTTCGACATTCGGCGCGCGCCCCACGGCGACCAGGAGCCGATCGACCACTTCGTCGTACCCTGTGCCGTGGGACGCCACGGTGAGGCGGATTTTGCCGCCGTCGGCCCTGGCCAATTTAAGATCCTGGCCGCAGCACAGCAGCTTCACCCCGTCCTTTTGCATGGCCTCCAGAACGATGTTGGAAGCATCGGCGTCTTCCCGGGGAAGGATGCCGTGCAGGGTTTCCACCAGAAGTACTTCCGAGCCGAAGCGGGCAAAGGCCTGGGCCATCTCGCAGCCGATGGGGCCGGCGCCGATGACGGCCAGCCGCCTGGGCAGTTCGGTCAGGGAGAAAACGGATTCGTTGGTCAGGTAGGAAATCTCCGGCAACCCTTGGATGGGCGGCGCCGCGGCCCGCGCGCCGGTGGCAATCACCGCTTTTTTAAAGGCCAGGCGTTCGCCGGCCACTTCCACCGTATGGTCGTCGACGAACCGGCCCTCGCCGATAAAGACATCGATCCCCAGGTCGCTGAAGCGCTGGACCGAGTCGTGGGGCGCGATGGCGGCCCGCAGCCGGCGCATGCGTTCCATCGCTTGGCCGAAATCGACGGTTACGCCCTGGGGGACATGCACGCCGAACGCCCCGGCGTCGCGGACGGCGGCAGCGGCGCGTGCCGCCCGGATCACGGCCTTGGACGGCACGCAGCCCACGTTCAGGCAATCGCCGCCCATCATGTGGCGCTCGATCAGGGCCACCTTGGCCCCCAGGCCGGCCGCACCGGCCGCGCACACCAGCCCGGCAGTCCCCGCGCCGATGACCACCAGGTTGTAGCGCGAGGCGGGTTTGGGGTTTTGCCACTCCGGGGGATGGACATGGGACACCAGGCGTTGATTGTGAGCATCCCAAGGCCGCATGATGGTTTTATCGTGCTCGTTGTCCGACATTTGTTGCCTCCCTGGCTGTGGCCATGGTCTTTTCAGCGGCCCGCCGCGCTTTGCGGAACCTTGCCGAACTTGCGCTTGTAGAGCGCCAGCAGCTTTTTCACGGTGATCGGGAACAGGCCCAGCACGGCAAAGGAGACCAGCACGCCGGGGGAGAGGATGCCGGACAACGAATCGATCCGGGCCAGTTGCCGGCCGGCATTGACAAAGACCACGGTGCCGGCCAGCATGCCGAGTTGCGAAACCCAGAAAAAGGTGAACAGCCGCATGGGGGTGAGCCCCATCAGCAGGTTGATGACAAAAAACGGAAACACCGGCACCAGGCGCAGGGAGAAAAGATAGAAGGCGCCCTCCTTTTCGATGCCGGCGTTGATGGTCGCCAGTTTGTCGCCGAGTTTGCCTTGTACCCAATCGCGCAGCAGAAAGCGCGAACCGGCGCAGGCCAGGGTGGCGCCGATGGTGCTGGCAAAAGAGACAGCCACCGTTCCGGTGAGCAATCCGAAGAGCCCTCCGCCGGCTAGGGTCAACACCGCGGCTCCGGGCAGGGACAATGCCGTGGCAACGATGTAGATGCCCATGTAAGCGGCGATGACCGAAAATCGATGCGACTGATAGAGGGACTGAAAAGTTTCCTGGGAGGCTTTGATGTATTCCAGGGAGAGGTACTGCCTCAGATTCAAAGAAAAGAAGGCGATTATTCCGAAAACCACGATCCCGATGACCGCAATCTTTCCCGTCATTTTGCTGTTGCGTATTTCCATGGTTCTCAATTCCCTTTGCCGTTTCTCGGCGCCTGCGGTCGTTTGCCGGTCAATCCCCCTTCTGCGTAAATGGGCACTCCCCACTTTATGCTGGTAAATTTTGTTGTCAATAAACCAATAACGATACCGGACAATGCACCCAACCGGTGCCATTGACCTCGAGGTCTTATTCGCGATGTGCTGGTAAGCTTGCCCTGGCGTTCAGCGCAAGGCTTCCTTGTTGAAGGTGGCGTCGTCGATGGGCAGGTTGTATTCGACGCGTTCCACGGTGAGTTCGGTGCGCTCGCTCCCGTCGGCCAGGGACATGACCACGCGGAACGGTGTCAGGATATCGCTGACCTTGCGGACGTCCTGGTTCTCCAGGAACTTGTGCAGCTTGCCGTTCTGGTAGAAATCCACGCGCACGATGAAGTAATCCGATTTGCGCACGTACAAGATGGTTTTGTCGTACACTTTCTCCTTGTCCGCCGTCTTGACGCTCTGCACCTTGAAGCAATCGACGCCTGCGGCCTTTTCGTCGCCGAGGTATTGGTACTCGTAGTCGTCGATGTCCCGGGACCCCAGATCCTCGTAGTAAAAATGGGAGTGCACGAAGGCATTGCCCTTGTCGGCGGCGGCGATGCGCTTGACCTTGCCCGAGGAGAGCACGATCCACTGGTCGTCCTCCTTGCCTTTGTGGGCATGGGTCAGCAGTTGAATGCGGGTGGGCTTTTGAAAGGAGATGAGCGCCTTGTCCTCGTCGTTGGGATACTCCTTGACCGAGAGCGTGAACTGCTTCTCGTCGGGCGAGCCTCCCTTATAAATCTTCATGGTCACAAGGCTCTTGGCGCTGCCGGGGGTGGCCAGCTTTTCGCTCTGTTCCATGATGTCGCGGCCGGTAACGGCCCCTGCCACGGCGGGCAGCAGCAGAAGGGCGATCAGCGCGGCGGTCAACTTGAATTTCATGAAGCCTCCTTTCGAGCGTAGCATCAGGGCGATGGCAGAACGAATCCATCGCCGGGGAAGATAATGCGATTGGGGATCTCTTGGATGCCGTCGGCGACATCGAAAGCGAGCAGCGTGAAGCCCAAATACTCGCCTGCATCCGGTCGGCCGTTGGCCGGCGCGTTGTCCAGAATGGCCACCAGACGAAGATCGTCGAGGCCGAAGGGATCTTCGGACACCGCGATGCCGGTATAGATGGCCGTCAGCAGATCGAGGGGGTAGGGCGGGCCATCTTGCCCCACGACCACGCGCGCCATGCCCACCACATAATCGGTGTCCACGCTACGGGCGGCAAGATCGAGCCCCTGGCTGTGCACCGCATAGACCAGGACGTTATCGCCCGCCGCCGGCACGACGCCCAGGTTCTCGGCCATGCGGAACTGGAGCGATGCCTGGTGGTCGTATATTTTTCGGTTGATGGGCAGGTTCCCGCCGTCGTTCAGGCCTGGCTGCAACTCATAGGCCGCTGAAAAGGTCTGGGCATCGATGTAGAAGCCGACCATGTCGCCCGCATCCAGGGAGGGCAACCCCCCTGCGTAGTTCATGTCTATGAAGGCCACTATGTTGACGGACTGGCCCGGTGCCAGACCCGGTTCCGTGAGATCCAGGCGGAAGGAGTAGTCGGTCTTGTCGGCCGAAACCATCAGGACCACATCGGCCAGGGCGGGTGTCGCCAAGGGCCGGTCCGGATCGTCCGGCAACACCGCCACGAGAACCGGTTTGTCCGGGTTTTCGGTCAACGCCGTTCCCTGGAGGGTGCCGGCCAGGATGATGTCGCTGTTGTCGCCGTCCTGGCCGCAGGCCACGATCATGCACGCCAGCAGGCAGACCCATGGCCATAGCAGATGCCGGCTTATAGAAAAAACGTTGGGCGACTTCTTCATATTTGATACCTGATCTTGAAACTCACGAAATCGTTATTCCGGTAGTGGTAGAACAGCGGTTCGAACGTCTCGCCGTCCAGATCGCCGTCGATGGCCACATAGGCCAGCGCCAGGGTCCATCCGTTCTGAAAATCCAAGGTCAGCTCCGGCCACTGGAGGGAACCGCTGTGCTGGGTCTCGAACATGGCCGTGTATTTGAACAGCAGGCGGCCGTCCATGAACGTGTCTTGCAGGCGCAGGGTCAACAGATCGGTGAAGTAGGCGCCGTATAGGTCGTCGTCGGCATAGCGCGCTTGAAACCAGTCCAGGGTGAAGACGGTTTCGCCGCCGTGGTTTTCGAAGATCTTTCCGGTGGGCACGAAGTAATTGAAGCCCGCGGCGTAGGAGATAAAATCGGACTCGCGGGTGTCGAAAGGAATTTGAACCGTGTCGAGGCCGCTCAAGTCCTGCATCACCAGGCTGCGCTTGTTGGGCGAGTAGGCGGCTTCGGCCTGGAAAACGAAATCGCCGACGGTCTTCGAAAAATCCATGCCGAACATGTTCACGATGTGGTAGCGCGGTTCGATGACTAGCAACAAGGGCTCGTCGGGTGGGAAGGAAACCTGCTCGGGCACCATCACCGGATCGCGGTCCGGGCCGCGATACGCGCTCAGGGAGAGATCGGTGCCCCACACGGTGGCCGATATCCGGCCGCCGATGCCGGTGTTCTCCCACTGTGTCGGCAAGCTGTCGTCAGACCCGACCCGGGAGGTGTAGAGCGCGTTGCGCATGTCCAGCGACCAGAAATTGCCGCTGGGCGCGAAAAGCGTGGGAACGTGGGCGAAAGAGAAGACCAGCTCCGTGGTAAAACGGTCGTGAAAGTACATGCCCGAAAGGGAGGGCACCCCCTGCTTGAACTGATCGTCGTCGCGCAGCAGGAACTCGCGGAAGTCGTAGGGGTTGAAATAGGCCGTTGGATTCAGCACATCGGCGGTGCCCCATTTGTACAACTGATTGCCCAGGCGCAGCCGGAAGGGAGAAAACTGGTAATCGAGATAGAGTTCGTTGAAATCCGCCTCGTACTCGGTGCCGGAGATTCTCAGGTTGTTGGCGACCTCCGATTCGGCCGCGTAGCGGTAGTCGTAAGGATCATCGTCGCCGCTGAGGTTGGGGGCATAGTAGAAATCGGATTTCATGAACAGATGCAGATCGTCGCGGCCGTACTTTATTTCCAGGTTGGCGCGAATTTCGTTCTTCTTGACCGCGTCGGCGAAATCCTGATCCGCATAGGTGTTGACCAGGTTGTCGAGCTCGATAAAGCCGAAGGTTTGCAGCTCGGCCGCCGTTGGCTGTGGCGCGCATAGCATAAGGGCCGCGGCGAGCCACGGCATGAGTCCCATTCGTCGGCCGGTTGTCTTGCGTTTCGAATCCATCCAGGTCACTCTCTCCGCGTTCAGGGCCGCGAATGCGATTCGCCGGGGGCGCCGCGGTTCTTCCTTATAAATCGGGCAATGGCGGCCGCCGCGTTCAGGCCGAGGGAGCCGGCCTGGATTTTCGGCTTGAAGATCATGATCAGGGCCGGCAGGAGCAGCAAGTCCCCGAGCAGCGCCAACGCCAGGGACAGGGCCGTCAGGCTGCCGAAGGCGCGCACCGGCAGCACGCTGCCGGCCAGAAAGGTCGAAAAAGCGATGCACAAAATGAGGGCCGTGGCCAGGATCTCCTTGCCGGTGTTTTTGTAGGAGGCCATGAGGGCTTCCCGGGTCTGCATCCCGGCCAGGCTGTTGCGGCGGAACCACACCATGAAATGGATCGTATCGTCCACCGCGATGCCGATGGTGATGCTGGCAATCATGACCGTGGAGACATCCAGCGGGATGTCCAAAAAACCCATCAGGCCGAAGGTGCCCAGGATCGGGAAGAGATTGGGCGGCATGCTGATCAGGGTCAATTTCCAATTGCGGCAAACCAGATGGATCATGAAGAAGATCACCACGAAGGCCGAAGTAAAGCTGTTGAGCAGGCACTCTTTCAGGTTCTGGTCCATGGCGGCGTACAGCGAAGAGCTGCCGGTGACCCGGTAGGAGTAGCGGCCGCCGCCTGCGCGGGGCAGGAGGGCGGCCAGATAGCGGTCCAGTTTTTTGCTGCCGCCGATGGGGCCCAGATAGGCGTTGAAAGAAATGCGGGCTTCCCTGCGGTCGGCCGAAACGACGCGATCGAGGATGTCGGTCTCGGCCAGTTCATAGTAATCCAGAATGTCGCCGGCATCGGCCGGGATGACATAAAAGGCCTCCTGGTTTTGATTGAAGGCGCGGTGCATCTCCTTGAAATAGTCGGCAATGGAGAAAAAAGAGGTGTAGGCCCCGCTGAAATCTCTCTGTAAAGCGGATTGAATCGAAACCAGCAGCTTAAGGCTTTCGGGATGGGTGAAATCGTATTCCGGCGCCTCGGACCGGATCAGCAGGGCCACCGGCACCGTGCCGAACAAGTTTTTTTCGATGAAGCGGATGCCTTGCTTGACCTTGTTGTCCTCATCGAGATGGTTCGCAAAATTGGTTTCATATCGAATGCGAAAGGCGCCGATGACGGCCACCGTCATGACGATGGCGAACACGATCATCACCTTCCACGAATGGCGAATGGTCAGTTGCCGGATAATGTCGACGCCGTGGTTGATATCCCAGCCCAACCGCGGCGGGTCCTGGGAGGTATGGGCGGCCCCCGCCTTGACCGGCTTGCCGCCAAACAGGACCACCAGGGCGGGCAGCACCAGGATGGCCATTAAAAAAGCGAGCATGGCGCCGATGGCGGCGAAGATGCCGAGGGTGCGCAACGGACCGATGGGCGTGGTGATGAAAGAGATGAAGCCCACGGCCGTCGTCAGGCTCGTAAAAAGGCAGGGAAACCAGAGATTGGCGATGGTTTCGCGGATCGCTTGCAATCGGCTTTCGCCCGCCTTGTACAGCGTATTGAAATGCATCAGGATGTGGATGGTGGCGGTCATGGAGGCGGTGAGCAGCATGGGCGGCATGACCACCGTGACCATGTTGAAACGGTGGCCGGTCCAGACGAAAAGCCCCACCATCCAGACCAGGGTGATGAACAGGTTCACGATGCACAGCAGCGACAGGGAGAGTCTTTTGATGGACAAGAGCGCCATGATGAAGATCAGCCCGATGACGATGGGGGTGAATACCTTGTCGTCCCGTTGGGTCAGCGCATTGATTTCGTACTCCACGAAGGGGGTGCCGGAGAAGTAAAGCCGGGCATCGCCGCCCACGATCTCTTCCGCCTGGGTGGTGATGCGGTTTAAAATGGCCCCCTTTGTCTCCGCCGAGGCGATGCGCTCCAGTTCCAAAACGATGGCGGTGGTATCGCCGGTCTTGGATACCAGCGTTTGGGTGACGAACTCCTTTTGCAGTAAATGTGCCCGTACTGCTTTTAATCCCTCGGCATCCAAAGGGTCTTGGGGAATCAGGGGTTCGAAAGCGATCGCATCCCCTTGCCCGACGGCTTCCGTGGCTTCCGTCAGGCTGAAGACCCGCTGGACCCCTTCGGAGGTCTTGGCCATGGAGGAGATGTCGCGAACCATGCCCAGGATCTTGGCCGTGAAGATATCTTCGGCATGCAAGACGATGATGGCGACTTCCTCGTTGCCGTAGGTCTCCTGGAACTGCTCGTAGGCGACAATGGCGGGATCGTCGCTGTCGAAATAAAGGCGGACATTGTTGAAGAAGGATTTGTGCAGGAAAAAGTAGCCGAACGGTATCGTCAACAGCAGAAGTATAAGGATTGCCGGCCCGGGCCACTTGATGAAGATGTTGAAGAGTCTGTTCATGCAGCCCTCACGGAACGTGGAAGCGGCCTTTTCCAATAAACAAGTTTGGATACCGACGTGTCGGTTTCGTTTAGCTGAAATCGCGATCCATCCCAACAGCGGTTTACAAGGTTGCCGCGGCTGCCTATCGAGTTGAACAATTGTTCATTTATATTTACCCATATAGGGTAAGCGGAAAGCTTGTCAATCGAAAATATGAATGTTTGTTCATTTAGTGCTTAAACGAGTCGGCTTTTTTATGGTATGGACAGAAATAAAACACAGGGCGGAAGTTAAATGGCCAAAACCAGAAATCCAATCCAGGAGCGGGGCCTTGACACCAAGCTCCGGATCATAGAGGCCGGCTTCGCCAGCTTCAGCCGCAAAGGCCTGCACGGCACCAACTCCAGGGAAATCGCCGCGGCGGCCGGCGTCTCCATCGGCACTTTCTACACCTATTTCAAGGACAAGCGGCAACTCTTCATCGAACTCATCCAAACCCACTGCGGCAAGATTTTGGAGGTGCTGAACACTTTTCAGGTGGAAAACTACCAGGGCCAAGAACCGCGCGAGGTGGTCCGCACCCTGATCTGCGCAGTCTGGGCCCTGCACGATTCGGTATATCCGCTAAACCAGAAAGCCATGGCGCTCCGGCAGATGGACCCCGAGATCGACCGCATCATCGCCGAACAGGAAGAGGCGATCATGCGGCGGTTGATGCTGGTGCTGCAAGGGGTCCAGGACAAGTTGCGCGTAAGGGATATGGAGACGGCCGCCTGGCTGGTGGGCTGGATCATCAAGGAGGTGATGTTCTCGGCCCACCGGGCCAACCTCAAGGCCGACAACCCGCAATTGTTGGACGAGCTGGCCGATCTGGTCTCGCGCTATCTTTTTGCCTGAACGTCTTGTTCCGGTCTCGATTCAAAGCGCCAAGGATCTATTTCTGATTTTTTTTAGCGCGCAGCTCTTGCGCCAGCTCCGGGTAAAGCATTTTTTTGCATTCCGGGCAGATGCCGTGGCTGAAAGTGGCATCGGAGTGCTCCAGCAGGAAGCTTTCGATCTGGTTCCAATACCCGCGGTCATCCCGGATCTTCTTGCAGGCAGCGCAAATGGGTAAAAGCCCGCTGAGGACCTTCAGCTCCTTGGTTCGTTCTTTAACGTCGGACGCCAGGCGCTGGTTGATTTTTTCGTATTCGGCGACCAAACTCACGAAGTCTCCCACCAGCATGAGCGCCATGGAGACGATCAGGCCGGCGAAAGAGTATTCGAACATATAGACAAAGGAATAAATCGGAATCCCCACGAAGAAATCGTTCAAGCCGGCCAGATAAAAAAGGATCATGCCGACGACGATGGCCTCTTTCCTGTCGCTCGACCGCGATCGGAGAAAGTATTTAATCAGCCCGATGTTGCAGACCGTGAAGACCACCAGGGAGAAGAGCAATTGGAGATTGCCGATGATGCCGATGCGAACCTCGAAGTAGCGAATATGGATGAACTTGCCGATTTCCACCGATTTTTCGGCGGGTATGGCGGCGGTCAGGGTTAAAGGACCCGGAAGGGCAAGCATGGCGATGCAGAAAATGAGATTGACGATGGCAATCGTCGGTACGATCTTGCCGGAAAAGTTGCCGCTGAACTTATTATAGAAAAGCGCGAGGGCGGCGGTAATGAAAGCGATTCCCGCGAACTGCAAGCGCTGCCAGTGGGCCGAGACCGCAAAATCGGTGGAGTTGTATAACCCGATGCATCCGATGTCATAGACGAAGACCGCAAAACAGACCAGGGAGAAACTGCCGGAGATCTGGAACTTGGCATTTCTGAGATAGATGGAAAGAAACATGAGCCCGACCAGCATGCTCAGCGAGGCAAGCACAATTACCGGGATGGAATGATTGACCATAAGGAACTCCGTTTCTTCGGCCATTGTCCTTTTTAAAGGACATGCTTCATAAAATACATTATCGGCGCATCCGAAACAAAATTAAATTTAGCGCGTGGAGGCGGTTGCCGAGCGAACACCGATTCCGCATTGCCCGGCTCAATCAGGTCTGCTAACAACCAGCCCAATATGAGCCGAGCCAAGAAAAAGAGCCGATAGGAGGTGAGGATGGTGACCCGCTGTCCCTGGCCGGGGGAAGATGCGCTGATGCAGCGCTATCACGATGAAGAGTGGGGCGTGCCGGTCCAAGAAGACCGCCGCTGGATGGAATACATCATTCTGGACGCCTTTCAGGCCGGCCTCTCCTGGCGTACCGTGCTGCACAAGCGGGCGGCCTTCAGGCAGGTCTTCCATGATTTCGATCCCCTGCGCATTGCGCGCATGACGCCAAACGAGATCGAGGCGGCCCGCCAGAACCCGGGCATTATCCGCAACCATCTCAAAATCAAGGCGGCCGTGAAGAACGCCGCCTGTTTCCTCGATCTGGCCGAGGGCCACGGAACGTTCAACCGGTTCATCTGGTCGTTCACCGGCGGCAAGGTGGTGCGCAACCGTTGGCGGCGGCCCGAAGAGATTCCGGCGGCCACCCCCTTGTCCGATGCCGTCAGCAAGGCCCTCAAACAAGCCGGTTTTTCATTCGTGGGCAGCACGATCTGCTATGCCTTCCTGCAAGCCGGCGGCATCGTCAACGATCACCTGGTGGGCTGTTTTCGGTATAAAGCATTGGGGTAGCGCCGGCGCACCGCTTGCTCATATCCGCGCTTGCCCCAACCCGTCGACTTGGCTATAAAATGGGTTCATGGAATGCCCATCATGCCAGGCCGCCAATCCCGCAGGCCAGAGATACTGCGGCACCTGCGGCCACACATTGGAAACGGCCTGCCCGCAATGCCAGGCGAGCAACCCCCCCCATCACAAATTTTGCGGCCGGTGCGGCGCCAGCCTGAGCGCGGTGGCCGCCATCACCCTGGCCCGCTCGGGCTTGATCACCCAGGTCAATCCCCAGGCGTTGGCGTTGTTGGGCTATCAACACGGTGAGATGCAGGGCAAATCCTTCTCGCTGTTCGTGAAACGGCCGGACCTGGTCGTCTTTTTTTCGCACTGGAACGAACTGCTCAGCAAAGGCGAGACGCAAGCCTTCGAGATCACCTTGAACCACAAGGGGCAGAATAGCATTTGTGTCCGGCTGGCCTGCAGCGTCGATCGCCGGCCGCCCAAGGCCATCGCAGCGGTCGACCTTGTGCTCACCGAAATTACCGATAGCCGCGCGGCCGCGGCCCAGATGCAAGCCCAGCAAGAGCTGCTCGGCCTGACATTCTCCATGGCGAGCAATATCAGTACTGTCGGCGGAATGCATTTGGCGCACGCCATGGAAGAGGCCCTTAAAAAGATATGCCTGTTCACCAACGCGGATCGGGGTTGCATCCATGGCATCAACCGTTCGTCGAATCGTCTGGAAACGCTCTACGAATGGCGTCATGCGTCGGTATCGTCCCCGGAGGCGGGCAGCGGATCGAAATCCATTCCCTTTTCGAAGATCAAACAAACGCTCGTGCGGTTGCTCCAGGAGAAAACGGTGGTCGTGGATGATACGGCCCAATTGGCGCCGTCGGAACGGGAGGAGTGGCGCGCATGGCTTGCCGACGCCCCCGGGGCGGCCATTGGCCATCTGATCTACTCCGGCACGCTCCCCGTCGGCGTCATTGCCGTGATAAAGCGGACCGCGGGCGACCCGTGGGCGCCGAACAGCGTGGGGCTGGTTCAGTTTATGGGAAATCTGGTGGCCGATCGCCTGCCCGCCGGGCCGGCGCATGGCGTCCGACGATCGCAGGCCAATGGGCCCAAAGAGCGTCCGGAAGATGTGATCGACCATGGGTCCCAAGGCACGGTTCCCCACGGGGAATCCAAACCGGCGCCGGCCGAGCGCACATCGAAGAAACGTGGCCCGGCAGCCTCCCCCATCGCCCGGCCCATGGTGCTCGAAAAGCTCTCCGGTGACCCGGAGCAGGATCGGCAGCCGGTTTTCCCGCGGGATGACGGCCTGGTGCTGTTGACCTGCCCCGCTTGCGGGATTCTGGCACCGGTGGCCCTCGACCAGTTCGACAAACTGGGCAACGCCATCCGCGTGAGCTGTTCCTGCGGGAAGCAATTTACGGCGGTGCTTGAAAAAAGGCGCTTTTTCCGCAAATCGGTCCGCCTGGAAGGCTATTTTTCGTCGGGTGGCGATTTGGGGCCCATCGGGGCCGAAGGCACGCTGTGGGGCACCATGGTCGTCAAGGATCTCTCCCGGGCCGGCCTCCGGTTTGCGGCGGCCAAGGCCAGCCTCCTTCATCCCGGGGATCTGGTGATGGTGCGCTTCAACCTCGACAATGCCAACCAGGCCCTGATCCACAAGCCGGCACGCGTGATCGCGATCACCAGCCATGGGGTGGGATGCCGTTTCGAAGGGGCCGACAAATATGACATCACCTTGGGTTTCTATTTGATGTAGTCCTGTTTGATGTAGTTCAGGAGACACGCATGCAACCCACCTGGATCGTTTTTGCTTCTCTGCTGGTAGGCGTGCTGCTCTCCATCTATCTGCCCATGAACAGCATGGTCTCGAAACATCTCGGATCGGCCATCACAGCCAACATCACCTTCTTCTTCATGGCCCTGCTCACCTCGCTGGCCATGTTCGCCCTGTGGGGTGAGCAGGCCACGATCAGCCGCCTGCGCGGCGTGCCGCTCTACCTTTACCTGACCGGTTTCGTGAGCGCCTTCATCGTGCTGGCCACGACCTATCTCATTCCCCAGATCGGGGTGCGCCGCTTTTTCATCCTGACCATCAGCGGCCAGATTCTGAGCGCCCTGGTGGTGAGTCACTTCGGCCTGCTGCAAACACCCTTGGACCCCATCACCGCCAAGAAGCTGGTGGGCGCGGCACTGGTGGTCGTCGGCGCGGTCATTTCGATGCTGTAGGCTTTTGGTCGGGCCACCGCTAATCGGTGGGCCCCGGCGCCGCCAAACAAGTGGCCTCTTCGACAGCCACGGCGCATTTGAATATCGGTCGATGTTCTTTGTAGGATACCTGCCCATCATCCCCCACCATCTGATCGCAGTATTGAACCTCAAGGCGCCGGACTCTCTTCAGATCTACATCAGCCCAGACTTGGGTCTGGTTCAAATACCAACTGCCGTCTGGATGGCGGTTGATAGCGTGGTTAAAAAAGACGCGTTCCTGATCGGAATGTACTAATTCTTTCCAAAAATATTTGCACATTTCAGTAGCAATAGGACTCTTTGCTTCGGATGTGACCTTGAGAAGTAAAGAAGCCTCATCTTGGCGAAAAACATCCACAGAGCAGTTTGTGAAATTACTGCGCTGCATCATCTTTTCCATGCGAGTGATCAGGTCCGGGAAGATGGCATTTTTGGCTGTGGGCACGACGTACAGCACAACGAAGAAAACCAGGACCCAAACAACGGCCCGCCATAGCTTATATAGCCATCCGCTTGTTCTATGATTGTTCATCATCCTGCGCTCAGACTATGCTACCGGCCTTGAATTGGATTTGCTTATACTGAGGCGAACGCACCATGATGTCGCGGACCAATTCCTCTGGAAGGCCATTGGGTCCACCAACCTCAAATTGAGATACACCATGCTTACGTCTTTCCTGCTCCTTACCTTCCTCGTCTCGAAGGATATCCGTCCACTCCACTCTTAAAAGCTGCTGGGGAAATTGTTGGTAGTCGAAACGGTAAATTCGAACTAAAGTCCATTGTTTTGACACCTGAGGATACCAAATCTTGGCCTGGAATTCATCCTTGGCGATAGCGGCCGCTGATCCGGTAAGAATCGCAACTTTGGGATTTTTAAATGTCAGCGTTACTAAGACAGTCAGCGCTACCGTGGCCGCATGGCCTGTGCGAAGTATACGATTTTGATGCATAGTATTCCAAGCTTTTGCATCATTGTGTTCAGGAAAGGTGATTTCGACCGTTACGGTGTGCGTAACCGTCTTAGCCTGGAAACATTTCATGTGTTCCGGTCTGGTCATCAGCCCGAGTTCCATCATGGGATCGGAGCAGAGTTTTTTGAGTTGTCTGATTTCTTCGGATGTCAGCAGTGTCGTCATTTGGAGCCTCCCTTATTCGCCATTTTTAAAGGATACAACAGCATGTTGGATTCCAGCGATGCGGATGGAGGTCGGAATTCGGCTGGAGCGCATGGATCAAGACCCTTTTCACCGATATGGACGTTTGCGTCAGCGGTTTTTTAGGATGATATAATGCGTTCTTTTCAGATGAGGGGGTGGTGCATCGAGAGAGGTTCATAGATCAGCCCGGATGTGAAAGTCAACCCATAACAAGATGTTGCCAGCCATTGGCCGCCTATGGCGAGCGGCCGCCCAGACGTTCATGCGCTGACGCGCAGGTACAGAACATGAGTGGTGTCGCTCTCCCGGAATGAGCGATGATCGCCGGAATGGTCCGACGCTGCCAACCTTTGTTCGTCATTGCCGTCAGCGCCCAGGTCTGCTAACAGGTACAACCAAGGCCGGCGCATCAAGGCCGGCGGGCATTTGAACCTGAACCGGAAGGGGTCCACACCATGGGCGCAGCAGTCTCAACCACGGATTTCGAGCGCATCTTTCATCCCCGCAACCTCGCCATTGTCGGCGTATCCAAAGAGGGTCTCGGCTTCGGCGCCGGCATCTGCAACAGCCTGCGCGCCATCGGGTACGGCGGCGAGATTTACCTGGTCAATCCCAAGGGCGGCACCTGGAACGGCCAGACCCTTTATCCCAGAGTCGAGGATATCCCGGGTCGGTTCGACCTGGCCATCATCGCCGTGGCGGCCCCGGCCGTGCCGGCGGCATTGGAGGCGTGCCGAATGAAAGGCGCGGCCGGCGCATCCATCGTCTCGTCGGGCTTCAAGGAGTTGGGCACGGCCGAAGGCATCGCTTTGGAACAGGAGATCCTGGCCATCGCCCGGCGGGGCATCCGGGTGATCGGCCCCAACTGCTTCGGCATTTACTGCCCGCGCAGCGGATTGACCATGCTGCCCGGCCCGGATCTTTCCCGGCAGAGCGGCCCCATCGGTTTTTCTTCCCAGAGCGGCGGCATGGCCGTGGATTTCGCCAACCTGGGCAAATCCATGGGCCTGCAATTCAGCAAGATGGTCAGCTTCGGCAACGGCGCCGACCTGCGCGAGACCGAACTTTTACAGTATTTCGGCGAAGACCCCGAGACCAGGGTCGTCGGCATGTACATCGAAGGGGTCCGGGACGGCGAGGCCTTTTTCCAGGCCCTCAGGGCCACGGCGGCGCGCAAACCGGTGATCGTCAACAAGGGCGGCCTGTCGGATGCCGGGGCGCGGGCCGTGCAGAGCCACACCGCCTCCATGGGCGGCAGCGGCCGCATCTGGCCGGCGATCCTGCGCCAGGCCAATGCCGTGCAGGTCCGGAGCATGGCTGAGATGGCCGATGCCTGCCAGGCCTTCACCCTGCTGCCCGGCCGGGTTTACCGCAATCTTACCGTGCTGGGCGGCGGCGGCGCCCTGGGGGTGGCGGCCGCCGATGCCGCCGAGACCTGCGGCCTGAGCATTCCGCCCTTCGACGACGCGCTGGCCGGGCGCATCGACGCGCTGCTGCCCAAGCCCGGCTCGAGCCCGGGCAATCCCGTGGATGTGGCCAACCCCTTCGTGGCGCCCAGGACCCTCAAGGAGATCATGCGCCTGGCGGCCTCGGACCCGCGCATCGATTTGCAGATCTTCAACTCGCTCATTCATCATTATAAGAATATGGCCCGGATCACCGGTCGGCCGGTCAGGGAGGTGACGCCCTATCTCGAACTGGCCGACGACATCCAAGCCGTGGTGGCCGAAACCGGCAAACCCATTGTCGTCATCCTGTTCAATCCCAAGAGCGGCATGGACCACCTGGATGTGGTGGAGATGTTCGCCGATGCCCGCCGTGCATTTGTTCAGCGCGGCATTCCGGTTTTCAACACGTTGTCCGAAGGCTTGCGCGCCATCGGGCACCTCAACGCCTATTACGAGAGGAAGCGATCATGAGCAAAGCCAAGGCCCAGGAACTGATTCGCACTGCCCAGCGGGAAGGACGCACCACACTCTCCGAATACGAGGCCAAGCAACTGCTCGCCGCTTACGATATTCCGGTGACGCGGGAGATTCTCGTCCAGCAGCGGGAGGCCCTGACCGATGCCGTCCGGCGCATCGGCTGTCCCCTGGTGCTGAAAGGCTGCGCGGCGCGCATCGCCCATAAGACCGAGAAGAACCTGGTGCGCGTGGATGTGCGCAGCGAAGCCGAGGCGCTCGCGATCTTCGACGAGCTCATGGCCGCCATGGCCGGCGAGGCCGACGCCGCCGTGCTCGCCCAGGAGATGGTCTCCGGCCGGCGCGAGCTGGTGGTGGGCCTGACGCGCGACCCGCAGTTCGGGGCCTGCGTCATGTTCGGCCTGGGGGGCATCTTCACCGAAATCCTCAAGGATATCTCTTTCCGCAAGGCGCCCCTGGAGCCGCGCGACGCCCTGGAGATGATGCACGAGATCAAGGGCCGCAAGATCTTAGAGGCCGTGCGCGGCATGCCCGCCGCCGACACCGCCGCCCTGGCGCGCATCCTGATTCAGGTGGGGGCCATCGGCCTGGAACTGGATTCGGTGGCCGAAATTGATCTCAACCCCGTGATTCTCGCGGGCGCCAAACCGGTAGCCGTGGACGCCCTGGTGGTGCTCAAATAGCCGCCTTGGCCTTGTCCAGCACCGTGCGTACCGTGGTGGCCAGTTCCGTCTTGTCGATGGGCTTCATGATCGTGGCTTGGATACCTGCCTTGGCTGCTTTGACATCGGAGATCTCCCCACTGTACCCGGTGCAGAGGATAATGGGGATGCCGGCTCGGATCTTGGTCAGTTCCGCCGCCAGTTTTTGACCCGGCAGGTTGGGCATGGTCAGGTCTGTGATCACCAGATCGAACTGGTCGGGTTTGGCCTTGAACACGGCCAGGGCCTCGATGCTGCTGGTCAGGACGGTCACCCGATAGCGCATGCGTTCGAGCATCATGGACACCATCCTGGCCACAGCAGGTTCGTCATCGACCAGCAGAATCTGCTCCTGGGCCGTTCCCATGGGAAGATGTTCGACCTGCGCGGCCGCGGGCCGTTTGGCGCTCTCCAGCAGCGGTAGATAGACGCTTACGGTTGTGCCTTTGTCGCAGCGGTGCTCCTCGAACATGTGTCCGCCGTACTCGCTGACGATGCCGCGCACGACCGACAGACCGATGGCTTTACCGGGCGTCTGGGCGCCGGTGACCGGATCTGCGCCCGGCTCGACCGCTTTGCCCGTGTTGCTGACCATCCAGCGCAGGTAGCGCCCCGGCTCGATGCCGGGGTGCCGGGCGGCATCGTCGGCTCCCAGGGTGACGCTCTCCAGGCCGACCTGCATGACCCCCCCTTCGGGTGCCATGGCCTGGGCCGCATTGGCGCACAGGTTCATGACGATCTGGTGCAAATGACCCGCGTCGGCCATCACCAGGCCGTCGCCGGCCATGTTGGCGCGAATCTCGATGGTGCTCGGAATCGAGGCGCGCAACAGCTTGAGCGCCTCCTTGGCAATGGTTTTAAATTGCAGCGGCTGCACCGTGCGGTCCGCCTGGCGGCTGAACGAGAGGATTTGCTGCACCAGATCCCGGGCACGGGTGCCGGCCGTGATCACCTCCCGCAGGTAGTCGCGCTGGGGCGCCTCAATGGGAAGACCTTCCAGGCTGAGTTCCGTATAGCCCAGGATCGCGGAGAGGATATTGTTGAAATCGTGGGCGATGCCGCCGGCCAGGGTTCCCAGGGCCTCCATGCGCTGGGACATGCCCAGGCGGATTTCGTACGCCTTGGTTTTGCACTCGACTTGCTTCTTTTCGGTCAGGTCCCGGGCAAAGGCGCACTGGAACTCCCGGTCGCCGAAGCGCACGAAATAGGCGCTCAGTTCCACGGCAATGTGCCGGCCGCTTTTGGTCGCGAGCATCGATTCCAGGCGCACCTGCTGGGCCTGTTGGAGAGCGCGCCAGTGCTGGGTCCAAGCCTGGGCCGTGAAGTCGGGGGCCAGCTCGCGTAGATTTTTTTGGAGCAGCTCCTCGCGCGCATAGCCCAGGGTGCGGCAGGCTTCGTCGTTGGCATAAAGAATTTGGCCGCCGGGTTCCATCCAGAAGGCAAGGTCCGGGCAATGGTCGATGGCGAACCGGGTGAAATGCAGGCCATCCGCCATATCGCACGCGTGGCCTGGAAGGGCGGGCTGTGGCGCGTCGGCCTTCTCCGCCGAGGAATTCTGCTTAAAGGCAATCGGGTTTGTAAACATGACACCTCACCTGTCGCGGGCGCGAAATCCAAACGATACCATCTCTGTATCGGTCTAAACCGGGGGATCTTGAGGCTGAGTAAAGCCGGCCGCGTTGGGTTTTTTAAAAATTGGCAGTTGATCTCCGCCGACTCCCCCCTTAGTATGATGACACGCGATACTCGGATCATGTGTGGCCCGCGCCGCCGCTTCCCCACCCAGGAGAGCGGTGCGCGCATCAACCGAATCCAGCTCCATCAACCAGGTCATCGTTGAGACCCAATCAGAAGGAGGTTCGCATGAAAAGGAAGACCGTCATCGTCCTTGTCGCCCTGGGCATTTTTGCCCTGGCCGTTTCCCCCGCCTCGGCCGCCGAATCCAAATCCAAATGGCCCGCCTCGGTGACCGTCGGCGCCGCCCCCGTGGGGGGTACCTATTTCGTATGGGCCGGCGGCTTCACCCGGCTGCTCAACGACACCATGAAGATTCCAGGCAATGTGGAGTCCACGGGCGGCCCGGTGCACAATGTCCAGTTGATCGAAGGCAACAAGCTGGACTTCGGCATGGTCACCAACGGGCCGGCCTGGGAAGGCTGGAACGGCCAGGGCTGGGCCAAAGGCAAGAAGTACCAGAACCAGCGGGCCATATTCCCCATGTACAGCTCGTACTTTCAGATGTACGCCCTGAAAAAGAGCGGCATCAAAACCATCCAGGATCTCAATGGCAAAAGCGTGGGCGTGGGCCCCATCGGCGGCACCCCGGCCACCTACTGGCCGTTGATCTTCGAGGCGGCCGGCGTTAAGGCGGGCCGCATCGTCAACGCCAGTTCGGCCGATTTGGATTCCCAGCTCAAGGACGGCATGCTCGATTCCAACGGCAACGCCCTGGGGCTGCCCTGGGTAACGATCACCGAAGCCGAAACCACCCATGAACTCAACGTGTTCGGACCCACCGGGGCGGATGCCGACAAGTTCATCGCCAAGTATCCCTATTTCTCCAAGGGCGTGGTTCCCAAAGGCACCTACAAGGCCAACCCCGACAAGGATATCGAAACCCTGTCGGTGTGGAACTTCATGGTGGTGCCCAAGGATTCGCCCGACGATTTCGTCTACGAGGTGGTGAAGAAGACCTTCGAAAACGTCGCCATCCTGATCGCGGCCCACAATTCGGCCACCGAAGTCAAGGCCGAAAACATCATCTACAGCCCGGTGCCCCTGCATCCCGGTGCGGTCAAGTACTACCAGGAGAAGGGCATCAAAATTCCCGAGACGCTGATCCTTAAATAAAATGACAATTCGATAGCTACGATAATTGCGGCGGGCCGCCGATCGTCAGGGCGGCCCGCAGTAAATCTAATTATTTAACCCGAAGCGCAAGATCGCTGATCACCCACGGAGAACGCCCATGGCAACCGAATTCCAACCGGTCGAAATGGAAGTCGTCGAGAAGAAACTCGAAGAGATGCACATCAAGGACCTGGAAGTGAGCACCGGCCGCGTTTTGGGCAAGCCTTTCGCCTGGGCCGTGGCCGTGATCGGCTTTTTCATGAGCCTGTTCCATATCTGGGTGCTGATCGTGCGACCCATCGACCCTTGGTATTTCCGGACCTTGCACGTGGTTTTGGGCGGCGTGCTGCTCTTTGCCCTGGTGCCCGGCTGGAAAAATGCCGGCAAGGATCGTCCCCACTGGGTAGACTATATCTTCATCGCCATGCTCCTGGCGCCGATGATTTACATATTTGCGGTCTTCGACGAATGGATCTACAGAGTCGGGGTGGTTCCCACGGGCTGGGATTTCTTCTTCTCGCTGCTCTTCGTCATCGCCGTGTGGGAAATGGCCCGCCGCGCCACCGGCTGGCCGTTGGCGGCCCTGTGCACCCTCTTTATCCTGTACGGCCACTTCGGCAACTACCTTCCGGGCTTGTTCTACCACCGGGGCTACTCCTGGGAGCGCATGATCACCTTTCTCTTCAGCCTGGACGGCATCCTGAGCCTGCCGATCCAAGCTTCGGCCCACTACATCTTTCTCTTCGTGATCTTCGGCGCCTTCGTGGACGCCAGCGGTGCCGGCAAGTTCTTCGTGGATTTCGCCCGCTGCCTGGCCGGCCGGTTGCGCGGCGGCCCGGCCAAGGTATCGATCATCTCCAGCGCGTTGATCGGTACGGCCTCGGGCTCGTCGGTGGCCAACGTGGTGGTGGACGGCGTGTTCAACATCCCCCTGATGAAGGCCACCGGGTTTCGCGGAACCATTGCCGCCGCGGTGGAGGCCATGAACTCCAGCGGCGGCCAGATCATGCCGCCGGTCATGGGCGCCGGCGCCTTTCTGATGGCCGAGATCCTGCACATGCCGTACTCCAAGGTGTGTCTGGCAGCCATCATCCCGGCCCTGCTCTATTTTGCTTCCTCCTACTGGATGATCGACCTTTACGCCGGCAGCCAGGGGTTGCGGGGCCTGACCCGGGACGAGGTGCCGGTGTTCCGCAAGATCATGAGGGAAAAAGGGTATCTATTGATTCCTTTGATCATCGTGCTGGTCAGTCTGATGGTGTTGATGCTCTCGGCTTACCGCGCGGCGCTCTACGGCATCATTGCCCTGGTCGTGGCCAGTTGGATCAGCCGGGAGAGCCGCATGGGGATCAAGGCCATCGCCACCACCCTGGCCAAAGGCGCGCGCGGCTCCATGGAGATCATCGCCACCTGCGCGGCGGCCGGCATCATCGTGGGCGTGCTCACCCAGACCGGCCTGGGGCAGAAGTTCGCCATGATCATCTTCGCCTACTCCAAGGGCAGCCTGCTGCTGGCCCTGATCTTCACCATGCTCATCGCCATGGTGCTCGGCATGGGCATGCCCACCACGGCGGCCTATGCCATTTCGGCCTCGGTGCTGGCCCCGGCCCTGGTCCAGCAGTTTCAGGTCGTGCCCATCGCCGCGCACCTGTTTATCTTTTACTTCGCCTGCCTGTCGGCCCTCACGCCGCCGGTGGCTCTGGCCGCCTTCGCCGCCGCGGCCATCGCCGGCGAGAAGCCCTGGCCCGTGGGTTTCCAATCCATGCGCTTCGCCATTGCCGGCTTCATCATCCCCTATATGTTCATCTATGGTCCTGCTATTTTACTGGAAGGCTCCGCCTGGGAGATTGGCCTGGCCGTCATCACCGGCCTGCTCGGTACCCTGGCCCTGGCGGCCGCGGCCCAGGGATGGCTGTTGCAGCGGCTGTCGTGGCCCCAGCGTGGCGTCATGCTCTTGGCGGCCCTGGCCCTGATCAAACCGGGCTGGATCACCGACCTGATCGGCTTCGGGATTTTGTTGACCATCGGCCTGATGCAGTTCCTCGCGCTGCGTAAGATACGGATCGCCTCGGCGTGATTCTTGTTTTTCACGGCCTGTTAAGTACCTTTGATTTCTGCCGATAAATGCCGTATGGGATAGAGCCGAATCGGCCGGAAGACCCGTTTGGGGATTTCCGGCCGGTGGTTTTCCTCAACGCACGCACGGCCCGGCAAAGATGCAACCTTCGGTTCTCAAAGCGGATATCCAAACATTAAAGATCCTGCTGCTGGCAGCGGACGATCCCCATGGGGCGTGCGTCCGGCAGGCGCTCGACACCCGGCCGAATCCTCGTTGTGAAGTGACCCAAAGGGATCGGCTGGACTCCGGGATGGCGCTCCTGGCCGCCGCGGCTTTCGATGCCATCCTCCTGGATCTCTCCCTGCCCGAACTCACCGGCTTGGAGGCCTTGACCCGCATCCAGGCGGCCGCGCCTGAAACCCCCATCATCGGTTTATGCGACGCCGACCACGCCGCCGTGATTCCCCAGGCCGCGGCCCTGGGGGTCATGGGCTTTGCTTTCAAGGCGCCTTTCGATGCGGCGCAACTGTTTCGCACACTCCGGTTCAGCCTCACCCACAGGGCCGAGGAAGCGGCCTTGCGCCAAAGCGAGGCGCATTTCCACGACATCGTCGAGAACATGTCCGAGTCCTACTACGAACTCGATTTCAATGGGTATATGACCTATGTGAACAAACACATGTGCGCCAAAACCGGCTGGACGCTCGAAGAGTTCAGGTCCAACCCCACCCAGGATTTTGTCGCGCCGGAAGAGCGCGAGCGCATGGTTAAGCTTTACACTGAGGTTTATAAAACCGGAAAGCCCAGAAAGCTCACCGACTGGCGGGCAATGGATCGGGAAGGAAACTTCTTCGATATCGAAACCTCCATCGCCCTGATCCGCGATACGGCCGGCAACCCCATCGCCTTCAGCGGCATTTCCCGGGAGGTCACCGACCAAGTCGCCGCCCTGAAAGCCCTGGAGCAGAGCAAGGAGAAGCACCGCAATATCCTCGAAAACATCCAGGACGCCTACTTCGAAGTGGATTGGCGCGGGCGCATGACCTTCTTCAATGCGGCCATGGGAGGCATCTCCGGTTACACGAATGAAGAACTCATGGCCATGGACATCCGCGATTATATGGATGCGGCCAACGCCGATATCGTCGAGCAGGCCTACCGGCGTATCTACCAAACCGGCGAGCCGAACCGCTCGCTGCAGTACGAGATCATCACCAAGAGCGGCGAACGCCGCTTCATTGAGAGCGCCATCAGCCTGCGGCGCGATGAAACCGGCCGTCCGGACGGCTACCGGGCCATCGCCCGGGACATCACCTACCGCAAGGAGGCCGAACTGGAGCTGGCCTGGGCCAAGGAGCGCGCCGAGGCGGCCACCCGGGCCAAGAGCGAGTTTCTGGCCAACATGAGCCACGAGATCCGAACGCCCATGAACGGCATTATCGGCATGTACAGCCTGTTGCAGGGCACGCCGCTGACCGCCGAACAGTCCGACTTCGTGGAGACCGGCAAGCGCAGCGCCGAGAACCTGCTCGGCATCATCAACGACATCCTGGACCTGTCCAAGATGGAAGCCGGCAAGCAGGACATCGAGACCCTCGATTTCGATCTGCGCGACACCATCGACGACCTGGTGGCGGCCCCGGCCCGGATGGCCCAGGAAAAGGGCCTGGAGCTGATTTACAGCATCCACCCGGACGTGCCCTCCCTGCTGCGGGGCGACCCGGCGCGCCTGCGCCAGACGATCCTGAATCTGCTGCTCAATGCCATCAAATTCACGCCCGAAGGGGAAGTATCGCTTTTCATCGCCCTGGAAAAAGAGACCGACGGCCAGGTGACGATCCGCTTCACGGTCAACGACACCGGCATCGGCATCTCCAAGGCCGACCAGGCGCGCCTGTTCCGTTCGTTCCACCAGGTGGACGCCTCTTCCACCCGTAAGTACGGCGGCGCCGGCTTGGGCCTGGCCATCGCCAGCAAGTTGACCGAGCTGATGGGCGGCCGCATGGGCGTCAAGAGCAAGCCGGGTCAAGGCGCCACCTTCTGGTTCACGGCAGCCTTCGAAAAGGGCGGCCCGGCCGAAAACCAATCCTTGATCGTTCCCGAAGAGATCCGCAAAAAGCGGATTCTGATCGTGGACGACAACAAAACCAACCTGGATATCATCGAGGGCTATCTCAAGTTGTGGGGCTGCACCTGTGATCGCGCCACGGGCGGCGAACTGGCCCTGACCTTGATGCATGCCGTGGCCAAGGCCGGCGCCCCTTATGACTTGGTCATCTCGGACATGCTCATGCCCGAAATCGATGGGGCCGAACTGGGACGCAGGATCAAGGCCGACACCACGCTGCAACACAGCATCCTGGTCATGCTGACCTCCCAGGGGATGCGGGGCGATGCCGCCGAAATGAAACGCGTGGGGTACGCCGCCTACCTGACCAAGCCGGTGCGCCCCTCGCTGCTCTTTGACTGCCTGCTGACGGTGCTCAGCCGCGGCACGGCCTCGGAGCCCCAAAACAGCCCTCCCCTGGTGACCAACCACAGCCTCTCGGCCTGGCGGCGGCACCAACTGCGCATCCTGCTGGCCGAAGACAACCCCATCAATCAGAAGCTGACCCAGCATCTGCTCCAACGCTTCGGATTCAAGGCCGATACGGTGGCCGACGGCCAGGCGGCGGTGGCGGCCCTGGCCGCCACGCCCTACGACCTGGTGCTCATGGATATCGAAATGCCGACCATGGATGGGTTGACCGCCACGCGGATCATTCGGGACCCCGGTTCCCCGGTTTTGAACCACGCGGTGCCCATCGTCGCCATGACCGCCGGGGCCAATCCCGTGGACAGCCACTCCCGCCAAGCGGCCGGCATGGATGGCTACATCGCCAAACCCATCGTGCCCGAGGAGTTGTTGCGCGTCATCGAGAAACTGGCCAACGGCAAGAGGGGAGCGTTTTCCAAGCCATGAGCGACATCTCCCAGGGCCATGCTTTGAAAATACTGCTGGTGGCGGATGCCGACCGGGCCGGCCGCGCCGAAGCCGCCTGGACGCAGGCCTGCCCGGATTTCGGGCGGATACGCAAGGCCCACACCCTGGCCGAAGGCCTGCAAATGGCGGCCAGCCGGCCCTGGGATGTCATCTTGCTGGATACGGGTTTGCCCGACGGCGCCGGGCAGGCCCTTGAAAGCATGCGCCGGGCCGGGCCGCGGATTCCCGTCGTGCTTCTGGGAGATGGCGCCGACCTTGTCGATGGGCGTCAAGCCGCCGAGCAAGGCGCATGCGGCGCTTTTGCCTGGGACACGCTCAATCCCTGGGAATTGTGGGCCGAGCTGCATGCGGCGGTGCAAAGCAATCGCAGAGCGCTGGCCATTCGCCAGAGTGAAGTCAAATTTCGCACCATCATCGAAACCCTCGAAGACGCCTATTGCGAGCTGGACGTCGACGGCCGTTACACGTACGTCAACGATGCCCAGTGCGCGCAACTGCGGCGCCCACGCGAAGCGATCGTCGGCAGCCCCTGGTTGCAAACCTTCGCCCCCGAAAGCGCGGCCCGATGCGGCCAATCCTTAGAAGAGATCCGCATCTTCGGGTCCGAACAATACATGATTCCGGGCGTGGTGCTGCGCGCGGACGGCAGCGCGCTCTTCGTGGAGCTGTCCGTGATGGCGCTGCGTGACAAAAGCGGCCGGCTCACCGGCTTCAGCAGTATTTCCCGGGACGTGACCGAGAAGCGAAACGCCGAAAAGGTGCTCAAGGTCATGGAGCACAAGTACCGCAACATTATCGCCAGCATCGAGGATGGTTACTTCGAGGTCGATGCGAGAGGCTGTTTTCTCTTTTTCAACGAGGCCCTGATCCATATTCTGGGATATCCCGAAGAGACCTTGAAGGCGATGCGCTACCGCGACATCATGGACAATCGCAACGCCAAGAAGGTCTCCCGCGCCACCAACAAGATTCTGCACACCGGCAAGCCCCGACGGCTGCTGCAATATCAGGTCATCGGCGCCGACGGCACCCGGCGCCATATCGAAGGGTCGATCTCCCTGATCAAGGACGACAAAGGCCGCGCCGTGGGGTTCCGCGGCTTGGCCCGGGATATCACGGCGCGCAAGTTGGCCCAGCGCGAACTGGCCAAGGCCAAGGCCCAGGCCGAGGAGGCCACGCTGGCCAAGAGCGATTTTCTGGCCAATATGAGCCACGAAATCCGCACGCCGCTCAACGGCATCATCGGCATGTACAACCTGCTGCGGGCCACCCAGTTGACCGCCGATCAAGCCGATTTCGTGGAAACCGGCAAACGTAGCGCCGACAGCCTGCTGGCCGTGATCGACGATATTCTGGATTTTTCCAAGATCGAGGCCGGCAAGCTGGATATCGAAATCGTCGACTTCGATCTGCGCAAGACCCTCCAGGACATGACCGCCCTGCCGGCCATGCAGGCCCATGCCAAAGGCCTGGAATTCATCTACCGGGTCGATCCGGTGGTGCCCTCCTTTTTAAGGGGCGATCCCGGCCGGCTGCGCCAGATCCTCATGAACCTGACCGCCAATGCCATCAAATTCACCGGCCGGGGCGAAATCGTCCTGTCGGTGGACCTGGTGACGCTGGCAACCGGCAAGGTCACGCTGCGGTTCGCGGTCAAGGACACGGGCATCGGCATCTCTGCCGAGGAGCAGGTGCGTCTGTTCCGATCCTTTCAACAGGCCGACGTCTCCATCACGCGCAAATACGGTGGCACCGGTCTGGGGTTGGCCATCAGCAAGCGACTGGCTGAATTGATGGGCGGCCGGATGGGGGTGGAGAGCCAGGTGGGCCAGGGGGCCAATTTCTGGTTCACGGCCGATTTCGAAATTCAGCCCGAGGCACCGGCGCGCACACTGGAAGTGCCTGCTTCGCTGCTGGCCAAGCGCATTTTGATCGTAGACGACAACCGCACCAATCTGCAGATCCTGGCCGCTTACCTGCGTTCCTGGGGTTGCGATTGCGACCAGACCACCGACGGTGAAGGCGCCCTGGCGCTGCTGCACGCCGTGGCCCGCACCGGGGCGCCCTACGATCTGGTCATTACCGATCTGCGCATGCCCGACATGGACGGTGCCGAGTTGGGGCGGCGCATCAAGGCCGACCCCGTGCTCAAGGATACGATTCTGATCATGCTCACTTCCCATGGGCTGCGCGGGGATGCCGGCCGGATGAAACACATCGGCTTTTCGGCCTACCTGACCAAACCCGTGCGGCGCTCGCACCTGTTCGAGTGCCTGAACGCCGTGATCAACGGCGACCAGTGCTACCTGCCCGAGGCCGACCGGATCGAGACCCAGGAGAGCATCGTCGCCACCCCCGGCCGGCGCGGCGACACCCGCATCCTGCTGGTTGAAGACAATCCCATCAACCAGAAGGTCACCCTCTATCTGCTGAAACGTTTCGGCTTCAGCGCCGATGCCGCGATCAACGGTCGCCAGGCCTTGGAGTCCCTGCAAAAAAGCGATTACGACCTGGTGCTGATGGATATCCAAATGCCAGAAATGGATGGCCTGGAAGCCACCCGCATCATCCGCGATCCCGCCTCCGCGGTGCGCAACCATGCCGTGCCCGTCATCGCCTTGACCGCCCATGCCATGAAGGGCGACCGCGAACAGTTCCTGGCCGCGGGCATGGACGATTATGTGCCCAAGCCCATCCAACCCCAAATACTGCTGCAGGCCATCGAGCGGGCGCTGGGCGCCGAGCCCCCCCAATAATCCGCCGCCCCCGACATCTCCCGCCATTCAAGTTCCGGCCTCTCTGGCCGATAGAATCAAAGAGGCTCCATCCAATTCCTTTTCGAGGCGGCGCGGCATGACAATGACCAAAAGCGAACAACGGCGGCTACGCATCCTGTTGGTCATTGCAGACCCTGGGCAGGCGCGCAAGCTGGGTTGCATGCTGGCGCAAGCCGTCGATCCTTCCTGTGAGGCGCGGGCTGCCGCCACCCTGCGCCAGGCGACCGACGCCCTGTCGGCCGAAGCTTTCGATGCCGTCTTGCTGAATCTGTCATTATCCGACAGCCAGGGCCTGGGCACCCTGGAACCCATCCAGGCCGCCACCCGCGCACCCATCCTCGTCCTGGCCGACAACTGCAGTCATGTCTATATGGAAGAGCTGGTGCAGCGGGGTATCCAGGGATACCTGCCCCTGGAAGCGCTCGGCGCCCAGACCCTGCACGGGGCCATCCTGGTCGCGGTGGAAAGAGGGCGCACCGAACAGGTCCTGCGCCAGGCGCACGCCAAATACCACGCCATCATCGAAGAGCTGGAGGATGCCTATTTCGAGGTGGATCTGAAGGGCAATTACACTTATTTGAATCAGGCCGCCGAGCAGCATTTCCAGCGTTCCCGGCACGAGATCATCGGCGCCAATTACAAAAAACTGACCACCGAGGAGCACAGGCAAAAACTCTTCAAGGCCTTTAGCGAGGTATACCGCACCGGGATCTCCGGCCAGATCGTGGACAACGAAATCCTGCGGCCCGACGGCACCATCACCTACACCGAAATGTCCGTGGCCTTGATACGCGACGAGCAGGGCCGGCCCACCGGCTTCCGCGGCATCTCCCGGGACGTGACCGAAAGAAAATCGGCCGAACGCGCCCTGCGGGCCAGCGAAGAGCGCTATCGCCTGATCCTGGCCAGCATCGAAGACGGCTATTATGAGCTCGACCTCAATGGGCGGATGACCTTCTTCAACGATGCCATGGCCAAGATCTCGGGATACGATAAGGATTGGCTCTTGCGCGTGGACAACCGCGCCTACATGCATCCCGATGTGGCCGAGAAAGTCTACCGTGCCTACAACGAGGTGTATCGCACGGGCAAGCCCGATCCTTCGCTCCAATACGAGATCATCCGCGCCGACGGCGCCCGGCGTTTCATGGAGTGCTCGGTCTCGCTGATGGTCGATGCCCAGGGCCGTCCCATCGGTTTTCGCGGCGTGGCCCGGGATGTTACCGAGCGCAAGCAGGCCGAGCAGGAGCTGGCCGAGGCCAAGGCCCGGGCCGAAGAGGCCACCCGGGCCAAGAGCGAGTTCCTGGCCAACATGAGCCACGAGATCCGCACCCCCATGAACGGCATCATCGGCATGTACAACCTGCTCATGACCACCGAGCTGAGCCCCGAGCAGGCCGATTTCGTGGAGACCGGCAAGCGCAGCGCCGACAGCCTGCTCTCCCTGATCAACGACATCCTGGACTTTTCCAAGATCGAGGCCGGCAAGCTGGAGATCGAAACCATCGATTTCGACCTGCGCAAGACCGTCGAAGAGATGGTCTCGCTGCCGGCCTTGCAGGCCCATTTAAAGGGGCTGGAGTTCGCCTGCCAGCTCGATCCCGAAGTGCCTGCCCTGGTCCGGGGCGACCCCGGCCGGCTGCGCCAGGTGTTCATGAATCTGGCGATGAACGCCATCAAATTCACCAAGAAGGGCGAGGTGGTATTTCATGTATCGCTGGAAAAGGAAGATGAAAAAACAGCCGTGGTGCGGTTCAGCGTGAAGGATACCGGCATCGGCATCCCCAAGGCCGGCCGGGAGCGTCTGTTCCAGTCCTTCCAACAGGTGGATGCTTCCACCACGCGCATGTTCGGCGGCACGGGCCTGGGCCTGGCCATCGCCAAGCAACTCACCCGGCTGATGGACGGCACCATCGGCCTGGCCAGCAAGCCGGGCGAGGGCTCGAATTTTTGGTTCACGTTGCGCTTCGAAAAGCAGCCCGACGTTCCGGTGCGCCTGTTCAACCTGCCCGAGACGGTGCGCACCAAGCGCATCCTGATCGTGGACGACAACAAGACCAACCTCACCATCCTGGCCGGCTACCTCAAGCATTGGGGCTGCGCCTGCGACCAGGCCACCTCCGGTGAGATGGCCCTCTCCCTGATGCATGCCGTGGCCAAGGCCGGCGCGCCCTACGATCTGGTGATCTCCGATATGCTCATGCCCGGCATGGACGGCGCCGAGCTGGGCCGGCGCATCAAGGCCGACGCGGCGCTCAAGGAGGCCCTGTTGATCATGCTCACCTCCCAGGGGCTGCGCGGCGATGCCGCGGCCATGCGCGAGATCGGCTTTGCCGCCTACCTGACCAAGCCGGTGCGGCGCTCCCAGCTTTTCGACTGCATCGTCACCGTGCTCAACCGCGTGCCGGCCCAACAGGTGGATTTCAAAAAGGGCCAACTGGTCACCAGTTACTCGCTCTCCGAGGCCAAGCGGCGCAGCCTGCGCATCCTGCTGGCCGAAGACAACGCCATCAACCAGAAGCTGGCCATGCACCTTTTGGCGCGCTTCGGGTTCCGTGCCGACGCGGTCGCCAACGGCCGGGAGGCCGTGCAGGCCCTGTCACAAACACCCTACGACCTGGTGCTCATGGATGTGCAGATGCCCGAGATGGACGGCCTGGCCGCGACCCGTGCCATCCGCGATCCAGACTCGCCGGTGCTCAACCACAGCGTGCCCATCGTGGCCATGACCGCCCACGCCATGATCGGCGACCGGGACAAGTGCCTCGCGGCCGGCATGAGCGACTACGTCGCCAAACCCATCCAGCCCAACCTCCTGTTGCAGACCATCGAGCGGCTGCTGGGGGTGGCCCCCCGGCCGGCAAGCAATTCAGGCCCCATCTCGAATGCCTGAAAGCAGCCGTCCTATCATTCCTACAAAATTGTCCAACAAAGCGCCTCGATCCGACATCTTTGTTGACCCCATCCCGCCGACGTTTCCGCGCGCATGCTTGTTATTGTAGTAATTGCGGCATGATGCGATCTGGACGCCGTCGGCACGCCCGATGCACTACCTCGCCCGGTTTTGATCACGCAATCCCATTTCAGGTCAAATTAAGGAGGTGTCGATGCAATCGAAGGCTGTTTCCACAGGGATATTTTCGCTGATTGTCTGGATGAGTGCCGCCGGCCTGGCGCTGGCCGCGGAGCACGCACCGGTGGATACCGGCACCACGGCCTGGATGCTGACCTCCACGGCCCTGGTGCTGCTCATGGTGCCCGGGCTGGCCATGTTTTACGGCGGCCTGGTGCGCACCAAAAATGTCCTGGGGACCATGATGCACAGCTTCGTGGCCATCTCGATCATCGGCGTGTTGTGGGCCGTGTGCGGCTACTCCCTGGCCTTCGGAAAGGGCATCCTGGGCGGCTGGGTGGGCTGGAGCGGCGATTACTTCCTGCTGCGCGGCATCGACGAGAGCATCGTCAACGGCGTGCCCGAGTACGTGCTGGCCATGTTCCAGGGCAAGTTCGCCATCATCACGCCGGCCCTGATCAGCGGCGCCCTGGCCGAGCGGGTCTACTTCAAAGGCTACACGCTCTTCATCGTGCTCTGGTTTTTGCTGATTTACTGCCCCCTGTGCCATTGGGTTTGGGCGCCCGACGGCTGGCTCTTCAACAGCGGCGCCGCCGGCGTCATCGACCTGGCCGGCGGCCTGGTGATCCACGTATCGGCCGGCATCAGCGCCCTGATGGTGGCCCTCTACCTCAAACCGCGCGTGGGCTTTCCGCGCAGCACCATGAACCCCAACAACCTGGTGATGACCCTCATGGGCGCCGGCATCCTGTGGGCCGGCTGGTTCGGCTTCAATGCCGGCTCCACGGTGCAAAGCGGTCTGGACACGGCCCGGGCCCTGACCATGACCCAGATCTCGGCGGCCAGCGGCGCCCTGACCTGGATGATCATCGAGGCCGTGGCCTTCCGCAAAGTCACCTCCCTGGGGTTTGTCTCGGGCATCCTGGCCGGACTGGTGGTCATCACCCCCGCGGCCGGTGTCGTGCAGCCCACCGGCGCCCTGGCCCTGGGCGCGATCTCTTCGATCGCCTGCTACTATGCCCTGCAAGTCAAGATGAAGCTGGGTTATGATGACAGCCTGGATTGCTTCGGCATCCACGGCGTGGGCAGCGGCCTGGGGGTTTTACTGCTCAGCTTCTTCATCCGCGACAGTTGGATGCAGGCCGCCGCGGCCAAGGCGGCCGGCGGTTGGAGCGCCTGGCAGCAATTGGGCGTGCAGCTCAAGGGCATCGGTGCCACCATCGCCCTGGCCGCCATCGGCACCTGGCTGATCTGCCTGGTGGTGGACAAAACCATCGGGTTCCGCATCGACCAGGAAGGGGAGTTGCAGGGCCTGGATCAATCGTTGCACGGCGAGAGCGGGTACGGCCTCATCTTTCCCGAATCGCGGCTATAGTAGTGCGGTGTCCGTCCAGAAACGGCATCTCGCGGTCCGACCGCAACCCACCATTTCTGGACGGACAAGAAGCTCCGCAGGGCGCCGGGATTTTGACAATTCCAGCGGCGGGCGGGCAGGGTGGCTGCTTAACTTTATTGTGATAACAGTTGCTTAAGAATGGTATTGGATCGTTGACTAAGGCTGGCCAAAATTTTGCATGACTTCCTTTCGATAAGATCCCCCAGCAATTCATCTTATTTATAAGGAGGAAAAGCAATGGCCTGCGACACTGTTGAGGCAGTGGAAGTGACGCAATTGGACGTCACCCTTTGGCAACAGGGCATCCGGCGCATTCGGGAGGCGATCGGCGCCGAGCATGTCATCGACGACAGCGAAGAGGTCGCCTATCGTTCGCGGGTCATCATTCCCTCGGCGCGCAAGCCGTCGGCCTTTCTCTACCCCAAGACGGTCGCCCAGATCCAGGAGATCGTAGGTATCGCCAACGAGCTCAAGCTGCCCCTGTGGCCGGTGAGCCGGGGCAAGAACTGGGGCTACGGCTCGGCCACGCCTTGTCAGGACGGGGCCCTGGTCATGGTGCTGGAGCGGCTCGACCGCATCCTGGAAGTCAACACCGAGATGGCCTACGCGGTGGTCGAGCCGGGGGTCACCTATCGCCAGTTGCACCAGCATCTGCTCGACCAGAATATCGACCTTTGGCTGGACTGCACCGACGGGCCGGCCGACGCCAGCGTCACCGGCAATGCGCTGGAGCGCGGCATCGGCGAGACGCCCTACGGCGATCATTTCGAAAACATCTGCGGCTTGGAAGTGGTGCTGCCCAACGGGCGCCTGATGCGCACCGGCGGCGGCCCCATGGAGGGCTACCAATCCTGGAACTGCCACAAGTGGGGCGTGGGGCCTTACCTGGAAGGGCTTTTCAGCCAATCCAACTACGGCATCGTCACCAAGATGGGCGTCTGGCTGATGCCCAAGCCGGAGAAGTTTGTCTCCTGTCTCTTCGAGCTCGAAAATGAGGAGGACTTTCCCCAGCTCATCGATGCCATGCGCCGCTTGCAGTTCAATGGCGCCATCCGCAGCAAGGTTCATCTGATCAATGACTTCATCATGTTCGCCGTGGTGGACAAATACCCCCACCATCTGCTGCAGGGCGGAAAATGCCTCTCGCGGGAAACCCAGCTCCAACTGCGCAAGGAGTACAACATCTCTTCCTGGACCTTTGCCGCCGGCATCTACGGCAGCCGGGACCAGGTGCGCGCCGGCATGCGTCTGGCGAAACAGGAATTGGCACCCCTGGGCCGCCTGCAGTTCATCAGCGATGGCAAAATCAAGACGATCCAGCAACTGACCCGCTGGCTGCAAAACCTGGGCAAGCGTTCGCTGGGTGCGACCCCGGCCAAAAAGATCGGCTGGCAGCTTTTCAAAAAGCCGCTCTCGATCATGGAATTTCTGCCCCATGTGCACGCCATCGAAAAGGGCGTTCCCAGCGATTACTTCGTCAAGCACGCCTACTACAAAAACCGCCGGCCCAAGCCGGAGGGCAAGGACATCGATCCGGCCCGCGACCATTGCGGCCTGATCTGGCTCGGCCCGATCATCCCCCTCAACGGCCGCCAGGTGACCGAAGTGCTCGACATGGTGCGGCCGCTCTACGAGAAGTACCAGTTCGAATTCTCCACGGCCCTCATGGTGGCCAACCCGCGCAGCGTCATCGCCCTGATGTCGATCTTCTTCGACAAGCAAAACCCCGAAGAGACCGCCCGGGCCGAGCAGCTCTACTTCGAAATGGGCCGGGTCACCCAGGCCGCCGGCTACCAGCAGTACCGCACCAGCACGGCCTACATGGACCGCATCCTGGAACCAGCCCCGGAGTTCCGCTCCCTGGCCTCCCAGATCAAAACCGCCCTGGACCCCAACAACATCATGGCGCCGGGCAAGTATGGGGTGGGGCTGTAAAGTGCCGGCGGCAGGCGCTCAGGCGAAATTAAGAATCATGCTGTCGTTGGCGCGGTAGGCTTCTGCCTCCAGGCCGGCCGCGTCCGCCACATACCCCGGCACGGCCATGCCCGAACGATGCCGCCGGTAGTTGACAAAGGTGCGCCCGTCGATGCGCACCTTCATGCCGGGCAGCGGCGCCTTCAGCGGCACCACCACATGCGTCGCGGCAAAACGCGCACTCAATTCCCCGAGGCCAAGCGCGCGCGCCTCCCGGCCGATGTCGACTTCCAAATAGTGTCTGGCATCCGGGGCAATGCGATCCTCATATTGCCGGCCGATACGATCGAGCAAAGTTTTCAACTGGGCGTCCATATCCACTCTCCTTTCAGGTGAGTATATCAAACGCCCACATTCTAGTGACGTGGCCTTACTCTCCGCAAGGGCCACCCAACCACCGCCGCGGATAGATTATTAACTGTCCATTGAGAGGCCATCCCCACCAGCGAATAACTTTTTCCCGGAATAACGCGGACGTCCGCCTTACACCCATAATCACCGCAAAACCCGGACATTTCCCCCTTCCCGACCCCTCCTTCCTTTCACCGCCAGGCAATCCCCACCCAAATAAAATGAATTGATTAATCAACAAGATGCAGTTTATAAATCTATCGAATCACGACTGAATCGCTCCATCACGACACAATCAACCCGCGGCGCCGCCTTTGCCGTCCCATCGCAATCACCGCAAAAAGCGGAAAGCCGGTCAATAATAATGTTGGGCTTGAAATATGATTAACAACATTCCATCTCCTCAAGAGTTCAAAAACCATGGCATCGATTATCTAAATCTTGCGTGGGATGGCGTTATGTCTTTGTTGGTAAAGATCTACGAAGCCTGGGATGAAGACGTTGCTGTTGATTTTTGGACTGCGGCTCAACGAAGGATAGCCACTAATATTTTACTTGCTCACCAAGGCACTGAGTTTTTGCTTAAAAGTAAAATTTCAGAGATATCACCATTTCTTCTAATATCCAGAGAACCTTCACAATGGCCAAAGAATTGTACAGAACGTGATGTTGATTTCTCCGAATTTAGAACCGTAGACGCACAGGATTTGATCAAAATATCAAATACCGTGTCAACAAAATTATCGCATGAATTCATAAAACAATATGACCTGGCAAGGACTCTTAGAAATTCAATCGCGCACACTATCAAGAAAGATCTAAAATTAACCGCGAAAGAAGTTCTGGTTTATGTTTTAGAGTCAGCTAACGAATTTGTTATAGGCAGCAATTGGTTCGAACTCCGGCGAGAATGGGCAGGTCGAGAAATAGAAAGTGTCTTAGCTTACGACAGTGATTATTCGTCTGTGTTGGCAAAAGAAGCTGCAATAGCGATAAGCGAATTGAATTCTTCTCAAATCGAAAGATATTTTGGGTTAAGCAAAAAACGTAGACGATATAATTGCCCCAATTGCGTATATTCGTATAAATGGGGTGTTTTAGAGAATGCGAAAACCGCAGTCCTTGAACCGAACACACCCATATCGCAAAAGATATACTGCTTTGTATGCGGAAAAACGACTGAGGTTATTAGGAAAGACTGTGGCTTTGATAGATGCAAGAGCAATGTTATTTGGCAACATAAAGATTTATGTCTAACTTGCATGAATGGAGAAGCGGATTGAGCCCAACCATAGTTTGCACTCGGATTGCCTACACGCTTCGCGTTTCGGCAACCGGTGAAACTCACGTTCTATGCCAGGAAATGAATGAAGAATTGGTTCAAAAAACACAAGAAGGTTATCATATTCATAGTACTAGTTCTGTATTCGGCCGCATATGTGGGCGCAAGATATGAAAAAGTTCTTATCCATAAGGTCAGCTATATGACTGAGCAAGATCAATCGACAAAATACTTTCACAAGGTAAGGCGAGGTGATTTCGGAATACCGATGCTATCTGGTCAAGTGATATGGATGGTGGCTGATATCCTGTATTTCGTATTTCAACCCTTAAGCATTTGTGAAAACTTGTTTTGGTATATTTATCCAAGAGAGTATAAATTTAGAGCATAGAACCTCGGCTTTCAGCGGATCGCGGCCAGAAAGCGGCCGCTCCCGCTGAAGCCTGCGTTGAGATTGTCGAAAAAGTAAAAGCGGTATTCTACCGCTCGTATGCCCTGAGGATATAGCATGGAAAAGCAGAAACATATCCCGCACTTTTTTAGAGCATTGTTGGTTGCTGTTGCTGTACTTGTATTTAGCGAAGCTGTGTTTGCCGAGGATCAAGTTAAACCCACCGCATCTTTCTATTTCGTTCAGATTACAGATACTCACTGGGACGATGGAGATAATTATGAGCGCACGCGAAAGGCCGTCGAACAGATAAACGCGCTTTCCATGCCCATCAAGTGTGTTATTCATACCGGAGATATAACCTATGAAAAGACCGAGGATGAATCCGTAGTTATGAAGGGTCTGGCAATTTTGAAAGAGTTGAAGGTGCCAATCCATTTCGTGCCGGGCAATCACGATATCCTTCGGTCGCGCTATGCCATAACCCGGGATGCATATATAAAATATTTTGGATCGTTGGTCACCGAAGTAGAATACGATGGGGTCGCCTTTATCATGATCTATACGGAGCCCTTGGCAGAATCCTTTTCGCTGGATGCGTATGCGCCGATCTCCGAGCTGGAGGCGGGACTAAAACGGGCGAACGAAAAGCCGGTCATTGTCTTTCAACACGCCCCCGCTGTAAGTGGTTTCTTCAACAACACCATGCGCGCAGGGTGGAAAAGTGAGATTCGGGAGAAATGGGAGTCTGTTCTGAATGCATATAACGTAAAGGCCGTGATTGCCGGCCATTTTCATCGAGACGAACATCATTGGCATGGAAAAGTCCCCCTTTATGTTTCGGCGCCAATTTCTGGCGCTTGGGGC
>JACRDD010000024.1 GCA_016218685.1 Desulfobacterales bacterium
CGTTCAAATGCTGCTCTTTTGGAGTAAATTCTTCGGATCGAGCACCAAGATGCGACAAATTCTACATTGTGTTGTACCTCACCAGACTTTTACCGTACCAGGCGATGGAAAAAATCGGTATTTCTGGATGGACACTAGCTAGAAGAGTGCCCGCCTTCCACGAGTAGTTCATATCGGCCCCCCCCCCTGAAGGAAGCAGAGATACGAACGATTCATTTTTTGGCCGCCGTGGGCTCTGTCGCTGCCTTGGAAACGGCTTCCATGACCGCCTTCCGGGCTGCCCGCGACACGAGAACCATGACGATGAGGGTCACGACCAAACCGCCGATGACAGCCAGGTCGTGAAGGTACACCTCAGGGGTTTGTCGACCGGCCATCCGGGCGATATGCTTGCCGGCGCGCCCAAAGTAAACCTCGACGAACCAGTGGAGTGACAGGACCGAACAGGCCATCAGAAAAGCCGGGAAACGGACGCCGAGGGCTCCGAGCAGGTAACTGATGGTCGCGGGATTCAGCGGCGTCAGGCGCAAGAGCACTTGGAGGCGGAAAGCGTCCCGCTGGACGGCGCGTTGAATGACCGCCAACGTCGGCCGTGTATCGGCAAACCGCTGGATGTGCGTCCGCAAAATGTGACGCGCGAGGATGAACTGCAAGGCCGCGGCCAGCAGGCTGCCGATCGCGACAACCGCGAACCCCCACCTCAACCCGAAGAGCGCGCCCGCGAGGATCGCCATCACCGTCTCGGGCAGCAGCAAGGATGTCGTCAGGATATAAAGGCCGATGAAGGCGAGCGCGCTCCAATGGCCAAGATTCGTGATCCATGACTCGATTGCGTCGATATGGTGCGCGATCTGTCGGCCCACGACGACAATGGCGAGCACCAGCAACAGCCCCATTCCCAGGTAGGGGAGCATCGGCCGATACTTGAGGCGCGCCGGAAGCGGTTGCCTCCGGTCATGGCTATCGGAGTTGGGTGCCTTGAACATTGGTGACTCCATGCCAACGGTGTCGGCAACTCTTATTCTGCAGTGGTTTTGGCCAATACCAACATCGCTCGTTCAGCCCGGCGGCATCCCAGCCGCCGCCAATCTGGCCCCTCGGCGGGCGGCCCCTTCGAGGATCTTGCGGGCCAGTTTCCCATAATCGCCGTCAAAATGATGGCCACCGGCGGTTTTGATGATCTCCGCACCGGCCAGGGCGTCATCCGTGCATCCACTCTCATCTTGCTCTTCGACGCCATAAAAGCACTGAACCCGGGAGCGGTCCAGTTTGCGCAGTTCCGGTGCCAGGGCAAGGGCGTCGCTGGCAGGCGAGCGGCCGAGCCACCCGCTCACGTGAATTTCGAACGCGGTGTCACGGGAGAGGCCCAGCAGTGCAAGCAGCCGGATATGCCCAAGAGCCGACGGCTTCAGCCGGTTGACCATGAAGGGAATGACATCGGCGCCGAAGGAATAGCCGATCAGCAGCACATCGGGAGCGTCCCAGGCTTGGACGAAATGGTCGATGATGCGCTCCAGCCCTTTGGCCGCCGCTTCGGGCGTTTGCCGATGCCAGAACCCCCTCAGCGTGTCCACGCCCACCACCGGGACCCCGGCCTTCTGGAGCTCTCCGCCGATCTGCTTGTCCAGATCCCGCCAGCCCCCGTCCCCGGAGTAAATGATGGCCATGGTCTTGCCGGGGCGATCGCATGGCAGCAAGACCAGCGGCAAATCCGCGATACCCTCGCCGGAATTATCCTGGGACGGATGATTGCGGTCCGCCAGGACGCTGATCACCGCCGAGTTCAGGTCGTCATAGTCCCTGAGGGGAAAAATGAGTTCCGGGTATTTGCGCGCGTAAGGCTGCAGGGCCTCGTCGTCGGGCGACGGCGTCGCGATCCGCCAAAATCCATTGAGATGCTCCGCAGGCAGATAACGAAACCCGATCGCCGTCTTCGCATAGGGTGCGCCCGGGCATAAGGGGTAGCGGCCAGGCAGTTCGGGGTCAAACCCAAAACTTACCGCGCCGGAGAATTGTCCGGCTTCGGACTGGGCCAGCACGGCATAGGCCAGGGTGCCGGCCGCGTTTGACCCGGCCAACATCGCCGAGGTGTTGGCCGGCAGGTGCCGACGCTGAAAAATCTGGGATTTCAGAACGGCCAGATCATCGGATGCCCGCCTGCACGGGCCTCCCTCCGAATCCAAGGCCGCCAGGTATCGGCCCGTGTCCACCATCGCCACGACCTGACCGGCCTCGGTCAAGGCTCGCGACGATTCCCGTGGATTGGCCTCCGTGGCGCCAAGATCGGAAAAGAGGATCACTATTCCGGATGGCGACCCAACCGGATCGATGACCGCCACCCGACCCAATCGGGGAAGATTCATGGTTTCGGCGCCGGCGAAGGAAGCGACGACCAGCGTGATGAAAAGGGTAATGATCGTCCGGACCATTGTCAGCTCTCCTTGACTCCAATCGGAGTTGCCCAACGGGACGCGGCGATGCGCGGTTGCACCTCGCGCTCGCCCCATGCAACACACTGCTCTTGTACTGCATATCAAGAAAAGCATTTTTTGGGCAGATCGAAATCGCTGGCATGCGGGTCTTGCGCGCCGGCCACCGCGAACGAACGGTGGGATCGAACGGAAATTGCGCCGCCCTCGGTGCGGATAGCCCCGGGGCGGACAAGGCGAGCTTCAAGAAAGAGGCGTCCGGTCAGGCTCGTACATGCAACTGTTGGTCTTCACGGAATGGTTCCGGAGCACTCCCTTGGCGAGCAATTCGTATTTGGCCGAAATCAGATCGAAGTATTGTTTGGCCGATAGCTCCTTGAGGTAAAGGTCGGAAAGGTACCAGCGCCGGTCGTAACGGCCCACCCCGCGAAAAATTTCACAATGCTTGGCCACCATCAGATCGAAAGCCTTTTTCTTCATGCCCAGGGAATGCGGGGCTCGATCGAACTGGGTGAAGCCGTGGATTGGTTTTTTGTATTCTTCGCGGGTGCGGGCCGGCATCAGGATCTGGCGCTCGAAGGATTGGGAGAGCATCTCGCTGGTACGCGCCGTTAAAACGGCCATCAGGGGCAACACTTGCTGCATGCGATGGACCTTGGGCAAACTGGCCAGCGGCAGTCCGGGATGTTGGCGGATGAAGGCATCGCACTCGGCGGCGATCCGCTGGGCGCGCCAGATGGCAATATGCTTGATTTTGCCCTTCTTGTAGGGATCCTCGCTGCGGCCCAGGTAGCGTTTGGAACCTTTTTTGGCATAGGCCTTCAGGAAATGAAGGCAATCGGCCACTTCGGCGTAAAGCACATAGCCGCTTTTGCGACCATAGACCTGTTGCCGGAGCTTTTCCACATTCAAGGCCTCGCCGGCATCCAGGGCCTTTTGGGCTTGATGACGCAGGGCCAGAGCGCGTTCATAAACGGCTCGGGAAACGGTCTTGAGTTGCCCGCGCTCATAGCGACCGAGCACTTGTCCCAACAGGGACGCAGGATGAATGCCCGCCACTTCGTAGATGAACATCAGGTGCGGCCGTACTTTTTCGTAAGGCATGCGCTCGTTCCGGACGCCGCTTTCCATCTCTTCGATCCAGCTCTGGATCAGGGGGCGGTCCAGACCCAAGGCTTCGAACTTGGCAAGCATCTTGCGCTCCGCTTCGGGAGGCACCGTCTGGATACCGCCGCTGAAGATGCGGTAGTCGATTTTACTCTCCGTCGAGTCGCCGAACAGCTCCCGGTATAGGGTGTTCTTGCCCTGGCTTCCTTGGAGGTAATTCCACAGCGCCACCATCTTTCTGAAGAACGTACCATCTATCTTGCGCACCCCCTCTTTGGAAGGCGCTTCCTCGAAGAGAATGCGATAGTGCCTGGAGGAAATGGTTTTAACCCTGCGATGTACGATATTGTAAACCAGCAGATAGGGCAATCCGGTACGCTGAGCCAGCAGCGGCGCCGGCTGGTTGAACACCTTATCGGCGAAACGCTCTACCAGCGCATCGGTCAAGGCAATACGGTAAGATCGCTCTCTTTTCTGAGCCATCATCATGTTCATGGTTCACTTCCACTTCCATCCCGCCCACCCTGCGCAAGACCCCTCACCATGGCCGCCATCGCATGAACGCCGACGAACGAACGGCCCTGGCCGCCGGGCCTATCAAGAAGGCCCGGCGTCAGGGATTTCCTGGATTACATCAGACAGGCCCGGGAACGCTCCCCGATCTCCTTAGCAGCCGCCTGGTAGCATTTAGACAAAGATTCATAGCTGGTGGAGCACCAGTCGCACTTCTGCAGCTCGACCACCAGGTTCTCTTTTTCCCGGGCGCAACATTGCCGCGCTTTTTTTGATGCTCTCTTGTCCATGGTGATTACCTCCTGATCCGGGTGGATGGTATGCATCAGCAACAGCAGCCGCAATCATCGGCTTCGAATGCGGACGTCTCGAGACAAAGATCTTCGTAATCTCCCTCTTCATCGACGGCTTTACAGCAACAAAGATCGGGGTGCCCCGCTTTGTCGGCCTGCCGCATGACGCAGGAGAATTCTCTCTCTTGGGTATCGCTCATAGTCGTTCTCCTTTTCTCTTTCTATTACCTTCTTTCCACTTTCCCTGGGATCGCCGTTTTACGACGGTCCATTTCCCGGCGGCTTCCTTCGCCGGTTTCAAGGGGTCAGAATCTGCACCGGAACGGTGGCCGACTCGATCACCTGCCGGGCGATGTGGCCAAAGCCGCTGTCGCGCCCCTCACCCCGGCGGGTGATCACGATCAGATCGGCCTCCTCCTGATCGGCCATTTTGAGGATCTCTTCAGCCGGCTCTCCGGTCACCAGGCGCAGGCGCAAGAAAGGGCATGCCTTGAGTTCTTCCTCGCAAAGCCTTTCCAAGCGCTTGCGCGCCTTTCCGATCTCCCAATCCCTGAAGTTGTTCAGCAATTCCACGCTGGGGTAATTGCCGTAGGCCGGAAACATCCGGCACAAATCCACGGCCACGTAAAGCAGAATCACGGCCGCGTCGTGCTTGCGGGCCAAGTCCGCCACATGCGGCCCGGCCTTGAGCGAGTTGGTCGAAAGATCCGTGGGCCATAAGATGGTTTTGATCTCCATAGACACCTCCGGTTTGCATTACCGGTTCACGGCCGTTGCCATGGCCGGCCGTTTTGCCGTTGGCGGATGGCGTTGATCAGCCCGCCGGCCAGCAGCACATCGCGCTGGCGCGGACTCACGGCATAGGTCGCCATGTAGCGTTGCTGTTGGGTCAAGTTGTCGATGCGCAACGGCCGGTCCGCCGCGATGGCCGCGGGCAGTTCAGCCAGGCGCAAGAGATCTCCGGACCCGATTTTTTGCCAATCCTCCGGATTTTCGAGCATCAGCGGCAGGATGCCGAAGTTGACCAGGTTCTGGGCGTGGATGCGCGCGAAGCTCTTGGCAATCACCGCGCGCAGCCCCAGGTAGCGGGGGGCCAGGGCTGCGTGCTCGCGGCTCGAACCCTGACCATAGTTTTCGCCTGCCAAAACGAACGATCCGGTGCGCTGGTATGGCATGGCCCGCTCGTAATACCCCGCATCGATGCGGCTGAATGCAAAACGGCTGATCTCCGGGATGTTGCTGCGATAGGGAAGTACTTCGGCGCCGGCCGGCATGATCTCGTCGGTGGAGACATTGTCGCCCATCTTCAGCAGCACTGGTCCTTCCAAAAGATCGGGCAGCGGTTCGAACTGGGGCAACGGCTGGATGTTGGGACCTTTTTCCAACTCGGTAGCGGCATCCCCTTCGGAGGGCGGCACCAGCAGGGCCGTGTGGATCGGCTGCACCTCCGGCTCCCGGAAGCGCGGGTAAGGAATGCCCATGCCGCGCGGATCGGTGATCACGCCGCTGAGGGCCGAGGCCGTGGCCGTTTCCGGGCTGCACAGATAGACCTGGTCTTCGACGGTGCCCGAGCGGCCCGGAAAATTGCGCGGCACGGTGCGCAGGCTGATCTTGCCCGTGGCCGGCGCCTGGCCCATGCCGATGCAGCCGTTGCACCCGGCCTGGTGAAACCGCGCCCCGGCCTGGATCAGGTGTTCCATCAATCCCAGGCTGATCATGTTTTCGATCAGTTGCCGCGAGGTCGGGTTGACATCGAAGGAGACGTGGTCCGGGATCTGGCGACCGGCCACCATCAGGGCCGGCACCGCGAAATCGCGCAGCCCCGGATTGGCTGACGAACCGATATAGGCTTGATATATGGGCCGGCCCGCCACCTCGCGCACCGGCACCACCTTGCCCGGACTGCTCGGCAGGGCGATGAGCGGCTCCAGCCGGCTCAGATCAATCGCGTCGTTCTCGTCGTAGGCGGCGTTAGCGTCGGCGCTAATCTCCCGCCACACTTCGGCCCGGCCCTGGGCCTTGAGAAAGCGCAAGGTTTGCTCATCGGAAGGAAAGACGGTGCTGGTGGCCCCCAGTTCGGTACCCATGTTGGCGATCACGTGGCGGTCCATGGCCGACAGGCAGGCCAAGCCCGGGCCGTAGTATTCCACGATCTTGCCCCGGCCACCGCTCACGCCGTAGCGCCGCAGCATCTCCAGAATTACGTCCTTGGCGCTGACCCAATCGGGCAAGGCGCCCGCGAGCCGCACGCCCAGCACCTTGGGCATGCGGACGTACATGGGTTCGCCGGCCATGGCCAGGGCCACTTCCAAACCACCGGCGCCCATGGAAAGCATGCCCAGGCCACCGGCCGCCGGGGTGTGGCTGTCCGAGCCGACCAGGGTCTTGCCCGGAACGCCGAAGCGCTGCATGTGCACCGGGTGGCTTACACCGTTGCCCGGCCGGCTGTACCACACCCCGAAGCGGCGGCAGGCGCTGCGCAGAAACAGGTGGTCGTCGGCATTGCGGTAGTCGGTTTGCAGCAGGTTGTGATCCACATATTGGGCCGAGAGCTCCGTGCGTACCCGGCCCACGCCCATGGCTTCGAATTCGAGCATCACCATGGTGCCGGTGGCATCCTGGGTCAGGGTCTGGTCCATGCGCAGGCCGATCTCTTCGCCGATCTGCATGCGGCCCGCCACCAGGTGGCTTTCGATCAACTTCTGGGTGACGTTGCGGTTCATGAAAAAGGTTCCCTTCCATATATAATCAGAGGCCGCGTCGAGACCGGGCGGCGGACGCAAAGGCAGCAGGTCCGCCGGCGACTGCGTTTTCGGCCATCATTGTCGATAATTGCGCTTCAGCGCGCGCCAGGCCGACCGCCCGGCGCACACGGGCCAGGGTCTGCGCGGCCTGGTATCGGGCGGCGGCCGTTCCCTGCGCCAGCACGGCGGCCAGTTGAGACGTATCGGCCATCAGGGCAGCAAACCGCGTCCGCGCCTGGCCGAAGCGGCCTTCGAGGGCAGCGATGAGCGTTTCTTTGGCCTCCCGGTAGCCGAGGCCCCCTTGCTGATACCGCTGGCGCATACCCGCCACCGCGGCGCCGGGCGCGACCTGCCGGTAGAGGGCAAAAATGTGGCAGGTTTCCGGGTCCTTGGGTTCTTCCGGGCTGCGGCTGTCGGTGACGATGCGCATCACCCGCCGCCGGATCTCCTCGGGCGGCCCAAACAGAGGAATCTCGTTGTCGTAGGATTTGCTCATCTTGCGCCCGTCCAGGCCGGGCAGGGTAGGCACCTCCGACTGAATCAAGGCCACCGGCAGCTTCAGCACCTGGCCGAAGGCGCGGTTGAAACCCAGAGCCATGTCCCGGGCCATCTCCACATGCTGCTGCTGGTCCCGGCCCACGGGCACCAGATCGGCACCCATGGCCAGGATGTCGGCAGCCATCAGCAGCGGATAAGTGTAAAGGCCGACCTGGACATCGGCGTCGTCGTCACGGTCGGCCGCCTGGTTGAGCGCCACGGCCGCCTTGTAGGCATGGGCCCGATTGAGCAGCCCCTTGGCCGTGGTGCAGGCCAGAATCCACATCAACTCGAAAATCTCGGGCACCGCCGATTGGCGGTAGAACACCACCCGCTCGGGGTCCAGACCCAAAGCCAGCCAGGTGGCGGCTACTTCGTCGCTGTGACGCGCCAGCCGGGCCGGGTCCCGCACCGTGGTCAGGGCATGGCCGTCGGCCACGAAGTAGTAGGCCGGGTGCCGCTCGGCCAGTTCGAGAGCCGGCCGGATGCTTCCCAGGTAATTGCCCAGATGGGGCTGCCCCGTGGGCTTGATCCCGGTGAGGACAATCGGATTGTGCTGAGAGCTGGCCATACCCGCTTCTCCAGTGTTCCTCGACCTAACGCTTGCGGATGGAAGACCGGAGGCCTGGCGGGTGGATGGATCGGGGAGCTGCGGCTTTGCCGTAACGAGCCGGGCCGGCCGCGGATGCATCCAACGGCGAACGTCGAAATCGATTCAAAGTATATGTAAAAGCTATGGGAATAGTCACCACCGGGTGACACTCTGTCAAGCGAGGCGACCAGAATGAGCGCCCTGCGAAGGGTCACCGAGAATTTCGGGTGGTCAGGAGGTTGTGGGGCTAACCTTTTGTACCTGCCTGGGGGGCGGAGCGGCGCGCCCGCAAATATTCGATGATGCCGGGAAGAACCGAAATGACGATGATCGCCAGAATCACGATCTCGAAATTTCTCTTAACGATGGGGATGTTGCCGAAGTAAAAGCCGCCGTACACGAAAGCCGCCACCCAGGCCACGCCGCCGACGATATTATAAAGGATGAAGCGGGTATAGGTCATTGCGCCGACCCCGGCGACGAAAGGGGCGAAGGTGCGCACAATGGGAACGAAGCGCGCGATGATGATGGTCTTGCCGCCATACTTCTCGAAAAAGGCATGGGTCCTATCGAGGTACTCCTTTTTGAAAATCCGCGATTTTTCATAATGGAAGACGCGCGGTCCGATGAAGTGCCCCACCGTATAATTGACCGTATCGCCCAAAACTGCGGCCACCGAAAGCAACACAAACGTAATGTGGGGATCGAGGGCGCCCCGGGCGCAAATGCTGCCGGCTGCGAACAGCAGCGAATCTCCCGGCAGGATCGGCGTGACGACCAGGCCCGTCTCGCAGAACACGATCAGAAAGAGGATCGCGTAAGTCCAGGTGCCGTACTGCGCAACGATGCTCGTCAGTCGATCGTCCAGATGCAGTATCATGTCGATGAAAGCGCTGATCAGATCCATGCCGCCGTCGATCCTTTCGATCCCTCGTCCATGCTGTTGTTGGCGCCCACGCCCGGGCCACCATGCGCGGCATCAAGTACCATTAACACCCGCCGCTTGGCAATGGCTTGCGTAAGTGCCGGCTTTGAAACCGGAAGCGCCGGAAAAAAGTCAAAACCCTGTTTACGAAGCGTCCGCTCTGATATATGTTTGTCGAAATTTCCAGCGGCAACCACCCGACAACCCCATTTAGAATAAAGAAATGCCCGTGAACGACGCAACCCACAGTCTTTCATCGTTATGGCCGCTCTTGATCTTTTTTGTGGCCGCTGTCGGCCTGGTCACCGTCATGATCGGACTGTCGGCCCTTCTAGGCCAACGCCACAAGGAACGCACCACGGACGATCCCTATGAATCGGGCATCGTTCCCACGGGGTCGGCCCGCATCCGCTTCGATGTAAAGTTCTACCTCATGGCCATGTTCTTCGTGATCTTCGATCTGGAAGCGGTCTTTGTCTTTGCCTGGGCGGTCAGCGCGCGGCAGTTAGGATGGGCCGGCTACGTGGAGATGGTTGTCTTCGTCGGGTTTCTGATTCTGGCGCTCGTCTACTTGTGGCGCGTCGGGGCGCTGGAGTGGAGCACCACCCGGCACCGCCACGAGTGCCGGCCCAGCCTCGACGCGTTGACCCGAACCGGCGGCGTTCGACCGCCGCAAGGCTGAAGGGGGTCCACCGATGCGTACCATACGAGACATTCTCCAGGAAAAAGGATTCGACATATACGCCATCACGCCGGAGAGCAGCGTCTTTCAAGCCCTTCAGCTCATGGCGGAAAAGAATGTGGGCGCGCTGATGGTCATGACCGGCGACACGGTCGAGGGGCTGATCTCGGAGCGCGACTATGCCCGCAAGATCGTCCTCAAAGGCCGTCTCTCCAGGGATGTGCCGGTGCGCGAGATCATGAGCCCGGAAATTGTGGCCATCGGTCCCGAAGAGGATGTGGAGCGCTGCATGACCCTGATGACCCACAAGCGCGTGCGGCACCTGCCGGTGTTCGAAAATGAGCGTCTCATCGGCCTGATCTCCATCGGCGACATCGTCAAGGCGATCATCGAGCACAAGGAAGAGACGATCCGGCAATTGGAAAAGTACATCAAGGGCGGACGCTGATCCCGCGCCGCCCGTTTCGTGGAGGAGCCAGCCAACCATGCAGTGGTCCTTGAGCCGCGGCAAGCGGCACGACGCCCCGGCCGACCCCGTCGAAGCGGCGCTGGGGCGCAATCTCTTCTTCTCCAAGCTGCAATCCCTGGTGGCCTGGGGCCGCAAGAACTCCCTCTGGCCTTTCAACTTCGGCTTGTCGTGCTGCTACGTGGAGATGGCCACCAGCATCACCAGCCGCTACGACATCTCCCGCTTCGGCGCCGAGGTGATCCGCGGCACGCCCCGGGAGGCCGACCTGATGATCGTCGCCGGCACCCCCTTCGTGAAGATGGCGCCCATCATCGTGCGGCTCTACGAGCAGATGATGGAGCCGCGCTGGGTGATCTCCATGGGCTCGTGCGCCAACTCCGGCGGCATGTACGATATCTACAGCGTGGTGCAGGGCGTGGACAAGATCCTGCCCGTGGATGTCTATGTGCCGGGCTGCCCGCCCAGTCCCATGGCCTTCATGCACGGACTCACATTGCTTCAGGAAGCCGTGGGCCGTGAAAAGCGGCCCCTGAGCTGGGTGGTGGGCCCCCAGGGCGTGGAGCGCTACGTGCCGCCCTCCACCCGCGACACCCGGCGCGAAGAGCGGCGGCAGGCCACGACCCTGCGCCCGCCGGATAGGATCTGATCGACCATGAGCCTTCAGCCCGAGCCCATCCCGGAACCGATCATCGACGACTTGCGCGCGCGCTTTGCCGACGCCATCGTGGCCCGGCAGTCGACCGCCGACGCCATCCCCACCGTCTGGTGCCGGCCCGAGCGCATCCGCGAGCTGCTGCGCTTTCTCAAAAACCAGGTGGCGCAGCCGTTCCGCATGCTCTACGACCTGACCGCCATCGACGAGCGCTGGCGCACCCAGCGCGACGGCCAGCCGCCGGCCGACTTCAGCGTGGTCTACCATCTGCGCTCCTACGACCGCAACGCCGACCTGCGCGTCAAGGTGCCGCTGACGGGGGAATACCCTTCCCTGCCCTCGATCACCGGCCTATGGCCTTCGGCCAATTGGTACGAACGCGAAGTATGGGACATGTTCGGCATCGGCTTTGAGGGCCATCCCCGCCTGCGGCGCATCCTGCTGCCGCTCACCTGGCAGGGCCACCCGTTGCGCAAGGAGCATCCGGCCCGGGCCACGGAAATGGGCCCCTTCCAATTACCCGAAGAGAAGCAGATCCGCGAAGAAGAGGCTCTGCGCTTCGACCCGGAGGCCTGGGGGCTCAGCGCTCAGGGCCAAGATACGGACCTGATGTTTCTCAACCTGGGGCCCCAGCATCCGGGCACCCACGGTGTCTTCCGCATCGCGCTGCTGCTGGACGGCGAGGAGATCGTGCAGTGCGTGCCCGAGATCGGCTTTCACCACCGCGGCGCGGAGAAGATGGGCGAGCGCCAGACCTGGCACACCTACATTCCCTACACCGACCGCATCGATTATCTGGGCGGCGTGATGAACAACCTACCCTATGTCCTGGCCGTGGAGCAGTTGGCCGGGATTAAGGTCCCCGACCGGGTCCAGGTGATCCGGGTCATGCTGGTGGAGCTGTTCCGCATTGCCAGCCACCTGGTGTGGTACGGAACCTTCGTGCAGGATATCGGCGCCATGTCACCGGTCTTCTACATGTTCAACGACCGCGAGCGCATCTTCGACATCATCACGGCCATCACCGGCGGCCGCATGCACCCCAGTTGGTTCCGCATCGGCGGCGTGGCCCAGGACCTGCCGTTGGGGTGGGAAAAATTGGTGGCCGATTTCCTGCGCCCCATGCCCGAACGGCTCAAGAGCTACGACCGAGCCATGATGGAGAACAGCATCCTCAAGGCGCGCACCAAGGGCATCGGCCGCATGAGCCTGGACGAAGCCATCGACTGGGGCGTGACCGGCCCCAACCTGCGCGCCTGCGGCCTTTCCTGGGACTGGCGCAAGCAGCGGCCCTACAGCGGCTACGAGCAGTTCGACTTCGAGATCCCCACGGCCCAGTGCGGCGACTGCTACGACCGCTCCCTGGTGCGCATCGAAGAGATCCGCCAGAGCCTGCGCATCGTCGAGCAGTGTCTGAAGAACATGCCGGCCGGACCGTACAAGGCCGATCATCCCCTGACCACGCCGCCGCGCAAGGATCGCACCCTCAAGGACATCGAGACCCTGATCAACCATTTTCTGGGCGTGACCTGGGGCCCGGTGCTGCCCCCCGGCGAAGCCAGCGTGGGCATCGAGGCCACCAAGGGCAATACCAGCTACTATCTGATCAGCGACGGCGGCATCCACTCCTACCGGACCCGGATTCGCACGCCCTCTTTTGCCCATTTGCAGCAGTTGCCGGAATTGTGCCGGGGGTTGATGGTGCCGGATCTGCTGGCGATCATCGGCAATTTGGACTACGTCATGGCCGACGTGGACCGGTAATCGAACGAGGAGCGCGATGTTAAGCCCCGAGGAGCAACAGGAGATAGCCGCCGTCGCGGCCCACTACGAATTGAAGAAAGCCGCCGGCATCGACGCCCTGCGCATCGTGCAGCGCCACCGCGGATGGGTGTCGGACCAGACCCTGCGCGACGTGGCCGAGGCGTTGGAGATGTCGCCCACCGACCTGGATTCGGTGGCCACCTTTTATAATCTGATTTTTCGCCGGCCCGTGGGCCGGCACGTGATCCTGATCTGCGACAGCGTCAGTTGCTGGGTCATGGGCTACGAGAACCTGCTCGACCATTTGCAGCGCCGGCTGGGCATCGGCCTGGGCCAGACCACGAGCGACGGCCTTTTCACGCTCTTGCCGCACGTGTGCCTGGGGGCCTGCGACCAGGCCCCGGCCATGATGATCGACGACCAACTGTACGGCTGTTTGGACGCGGAGAAGATCGACGCCATATTGGGGAGCTTCGAGAAGTAAATTATGCAACCGCAACGCCCTCTGACCCAAAACATCCTCCCCGAGCGGCCGCCCCTGAACCTTTCGGAGTACGAAAAGGCCGGCGGCTACCAGGCCCTGCGCAAGGTGCTGGCCGGCATGACGCCCCAGCAGGTGACAGCGGCTGTGCTGGAGGCCAACCTGCGCGGCCGCGGCGGGGCCGGCTTTCCCACCGGCCGCAAATGGAGCTTCGTGCCCATGGGGCCCGAGGCGCCCCAGCCCAAGTATCTGGTGATCAACGCCGACGAGATGGAACCGGCCACCTTCAAGGACCGGGTGCTGCTCGAAGGCGATCCCCATCAACTGATCGAGGGCATCATCATCGGCGCCTACGCCATCCAGGCGCGCATGGCCTACATCTTTTTGCGCACGACCTACACCGTGGCGGCCCGCAACATCGCCGCGGCCATTGCCGAGGCCCAGGCCAAAGGCTACCTGGGACACCACATTCTGGGCTCGGACTTCAGCATCGAGCTGCACCTGCACGTCAGCGCCGGCCGCTACATCTGCGGCGAGGAGACCGGCCTGCTCAACGCCCTGGAGGGCAAGCGCGCCAACCCCCGGGCCAAACCGCCCTTTCCGCCCGTGATCGGCCTGTGGGGCAAGCCCACGGTGGCCAACAACGTGGAGACCATCTGCAATGTGCCCCACATCATCAACCACGGGGCCGCCTGGTTCCGGGGCTTAAGCCGCGTGGCCGACGGCGGCACCAAGATCTACGGGGTGAGCGGCAAGGTGAAGCGGCCCGGAGCCTGGGAATTGCCCCTGGGGGTGACCATCCGCGAGCTGATCGAAGAGAGCGCCGGCGGCATGCGCGATGGATTGGCCGTGCGGGCCATCCTGCCCGGCGGGGCCTCCACCGATCTGCTCACGGCGGACCACCTGGACGTGGTCATGGATTTCAACGGCGTGGCGGCCGCCGGCAGCCGCCTGGGCACCGGCACCATGGTGGTCGTCGATGACCAGACCTGTATCGTGGGCCTGGTGGCCAATTTGATGCGCTTTTTCGCCCAGGAATCGTGCGGCTGGTGCACCCCCTGCCGCGAAGGACTGCCCTGGCTGGCCAAGATCCTGACCGCCATCGAACAGGGCCGGGGCGAGCCCGACGACATCGCCATACTCAAGGAGCACATCCATCTGCTGGGTCCGGGCCGCACCTTCTGCGCCCTGGCGCCCGGCGCCATGGAGCCCTTGCAAAGCGCCTTGAAGTACTTCGAAGAGGATTTCCTGCGCCATATTCGCGAACGGCGCTGCCCCTGGAGATAGTTGATGCCGACCATCTATATCGATAACCAGCCGTATACCATCGCCGCGGGTCAGAACCTGCTGCAGGCCTGCCTTGCGCTGGGCTTCGACCTGCCCTACTTCTGCTGGCATCCGGCCCTGGGCTCGGTGGGCGCCTGCCGCCAGTGCGCGGTCAAACGCTTCAAGGACGACAAGGACACGCGCGGCGAACTGGTCATGGCCTGCCTGACCCCGGCCGACGAGGGCACGCGCATCGCCATCAACGATCCGGAGGCCGTGCAGTTCCGGGCCGGCGTCATCGAATGGCTGATGCTCAACCACCCCCACGACTGCCCGGTGTGCGACGAGGGCGGCGAGTGCCACTTGCAGGACATGACCGTGATGAGCGGCCACACCTACCGGCGCAACCGTTTCCCCAAGCGCACCCACCGCAACCAGGATCTGGGCCCGTTCATCAACCACGAGATGAACCGCTGCATCCAGTGCTACCGCTGCGTGCGCTTCTACCACGACTATGCCGGCGGTACGGACCTGAATGTCTTCGCCAGCCGCGATCATCTTTACTTCGGCCGTTTCGAGGACGGCGCCCTGGCGAGCGAATTCAGCGGCAACCTGGTGGAGATCTGCCCCACCGGCGTCTTCACCGACCGAACCTTCAAGCAGCACTCCAGCCGCAAGTGGGATCTGCAAACCGCGCCCTCCATCTGCCCCCATTGCGGCCTGGGCTGCAACACCCTGCCGGGCGAGCGCTACGGGGAGCTGCGGCGGGTGCGCAACCGCTACCACCACCAGATCAACGGCTACTTTCTGTGCGACCGCGGCCGCTTCGGCTATGAGCATGCCAACGGCGACCGGCGCATCCGCCAGCCGCTGCACGTGCAGCGCGGCAAAGTTCCGGCCACGCCCCTGACCGCCGAGGCCGCCCTGGGAGAGTGGGCCGCCATGACGCGGGCGGGTGGACGGTTGATCGGTATCGGCTCGCCGCGCGCCTCTCTGGAGGCCAACTTCGCCCTGCGCCGCCTGGTGGGCGCGGAGAACTTCTACGCCGGCCTCTCGGCCGCGGAGCAGGCCGGTCTATCGGCGGTGTGCGCCCTTTTGACGGACGGCCCGGTGCCCTCGGCCACCCTGCAAGGCGCGGGGCTGAGCGACGCGGCCCTGGTGCTGGGCGAGGATGTGACCCAGACCGCGCCCCTGCTGGCCCTGAACCTGCGCCGCTTGCGCTACCGCAAGGCCGCCGTGATGGCCGCGGGCTTTCAACTGCCGGCCTGGAACGACGCCGGCGTGCGCGAACTGGCCCAACTGAATCTGCCCAACCTCTTCATCGCCGCCACCCACGCCACGCGGTTGGACGACGAGGCCTTCGGCACCCTGCATGTCCCGCCTGCGGAACTGCTGCGCTTTGCCGCGGCCGTAGTAGCGGCCCTGGACGTGCCTGAGGCTCCCGAGCCAGACAAGGGCGATGCCGTGGCCGCCATGGCCTGGCAAACGGCCCAGGCCCTGCTCAAGGCCCAGCGGCCCCTGGTGGTGGCCGGCCTGGCCGAAGGTGAACCGGCCCTGGTGCGCGCGGCCGCCGCCATTGCCGGGCGCCTCAAAGCCAAGGGCCGCGCGGCGGAACTCTTCGTGTGCGTGCCCGAAGCCAACAGCCTGGGCCTGGCCCTCATGCAACCCAAGGAGCTGGCGGCGGCCATGGCCCAAGGCCCTGCCGAAACCGTCGTCGTGCTGGAAAACGATCTCTTCCGCCGCGCCGCGCCATCGGCCGTGACGGCCTGGCTGGCCCAGGCGCGTCAGGTGGTGGTGCTCGATCACCTGGCCACCCAGACCACGGCCCTGGCCGACCTGGTGCTGCCGACGGCCGTGGCGGCCGAAACGGCCGGCACCTGGGTCAACAACGAAGGCCGGTCCCAACGCGCCTTTGCCGTGATGGTGCCCTCCGGCGCTGCCCGGCCGGCCTGGCGCTGGCTGCAGGCCATGGCCCTGGCCATGGGCCGGGTCGATCTGAAGGCCTGGCAAAGCATCGACGAGGTGGCCGCGGAGCTGGCCAAGGCCCTGCCGTGCTTCCAGCCGATTACGGAGCTGACGCCGGCCGTGACGGTGCCCACGTCATCGGGCCATCTGCCGCGCCAGTCCCATCGCTACTCGGGCCGCACGGCCATGCGCGCCCATCTGGACGTGCACGAACCCAAGCCCCCGGCCGATGCCGACGCGCCGCTGGCCTTCAGCATGGAAGGCTTCGACGGCCCCCAGCCGCCCGGCCTGACCACCCGGGATTGGGCCCCGGGCTGGAACTCGGAACAGGCGCAGCACAAGTTCCAGGGCGAGATCGCCGGCCTTATCGAAACCCACGACACCGGCCGACGCCTGGTCTCTCCGGCCGGCAAGGCCCTGCCGGTCGAATTTTCGCCGCCGGCCCAGGCCAAGCACCTTTCGCCCGGCGAGTTCCAACTGGTGCCCCTGCACCACATCTTCGGCAGCGAAGAGTTGAGCATGGCTGCCCCGGCCGTGGCTCAGCGGGCCCCCCAACCCTATGTCGGCCTGGGACCGGACAATGGGTTTGCCGTGGACGGCCAGGCCATCTGGCTGCGCATCGGTGAGCTGCTCACCGAGCAGATCGTGCGCATCGTGTCGGGCCTTTCGCCCGGCTTGCTCGGTTGGCCCATGGGTCTGCCGGGCATGCCGCCCATCGTACTGCCGGCGGTCGCCAAAGTGGAGCCATCATGATGAACCCTATCGTGAAGCAATTGATCGTCATCGTCGGCGTCTTTGCCGGCGCCATGAGCGCCAGCGCCGGCCTGATCTGGCTGGAGCGGCGCCTGCTCAGCCTCTGGCAGGACCGCTACGGCCCCAACCGCGTGGGTCCCTTCGGCCTGATGCAGGTGGTGGCCGACATGATCAAGATCTTCTTCAAGGAAGATTGGATTCCGCCCTTTGCCGACAAGGTGGTCTTCGTGGTGGCCCCGGCCCTGTTGACGGCCAGCGTGCTGATGTCGTTCGCCGTACTACCCGTGGCGCCGGGCATCGCGGTCTCGGATCTCAACGTGGGCCTGCTCTTCTTCCTGGGCATGTCTTCCATGGGCGTCTACGGCATCGCATTAGGCGGCTGGGCCTCCAACAACAAGTACGCGTTGCTGGGCGCCATCCGCGCCACGGCCCAGATGCTCAGCTACGAAGTGTTCATGGGCCTGGCCTTGATGGGCGTGGTGATGCTCTCGGGCTCGTTCAACCTGGGCGAGATCGTGGCGGCCCAGGAGAAGATGTGGTTCTGCGTCACCCAGTTTCCGGCCATGGTGGTCTTTATCATCGCCGGTTTCGCTGAGACCCACCGCGCGCCCTTCGACCTGCCCGAGGCCGAAAGCGAGTTGATCGCCGGTTTTCATACCGAGTATTCGGGCATCAAGTTCGGGCTCTTTTTCGTGGGTGAATACCTGGGCGTGGCCTTGATTTCGGCCATGATCGCCACCCTGTTCTTCGGCGGCTGGCAAGGGCCGCTGCTGCCGCCCATCGTGTGGTTCCTGGGCAAGACCTTTGTGTTTATTTCCGGCTTCATCCTGGTGCGGGCCTCGTTGCCCCGACCGCGCTACGATCAGTTGATGGCCTTCGGCTGGAAAGTACTGCTGCCCGTGGCGCTTTTAAACCTGCTGGCCACTGGCGCTATCATGCTGGCCAAGGGGTGATAAAGGGCAACCCGGTGGATCGCCATAGTCACGCTTGACGTTAATAACGAGGAACGTTATCATTATTCAAAATGATTAAATCATTCAAGTGTGAAGACACTGAAGCACTCTCGAATGGCCAGCGCGTCAAAAGGTTCGCGAACATCGCCAAGGTGGCACGCCGCAAGCTCAGGCAGATCGAGATCGCTGGCCGCTTGGATGATCTGAGGGTGCCGCCCGGCAACCACCTGGAAGCGCTAAAGGGGGATCGTACCGGGCAGTACAGCATTCGTATCAACGATCAGTGGCGTGTTTGCTTTTGTTGGACGGATGCCTGCGCGGAAAACGTGGAAATCGTCGATTACCACTAAAGGAGTATTTATCATGAATAAACTCGAACCTATTACTCCAGGAGAGATCCTCTTGGAGGAATTTTTAATACCCATGGGTCTTAGTCAATACCGTTTGGCCAAAGAAATCGGCGTTCCCGCACAACGCATCAGCGAAATTATTGCAGGCAAACGGTCGATCACGGCGGATACCGATTTGAGGTTATGCCGGTTTTTCGGCCTTTCAAATGGTTATTGGCTGAGAGCGCAAGCGGCGCATGATACGGAAGTGGCAGAGCGCACCCTTGGCCCGGAATTAAAGAAGATCAAGCCCTGGTCACAGGTTGCGGCTTGAAAGGAGCGCCGAATTGTTCAGCATCTTACGCACCATAGGGGAGGTCCTGCGGCACACCTTCGCCCCGCGCGAAACCATCCAGTACCCGGAAGAGAAGCCGTATCTGGCGCCGCGCTTCCGGGGCCGGATCATTTTATCCCGCGACCCGGACGGCAAGGAGCGTTGCGTGGCTTGTTATCTTTGCTCGGCGGCCTGCCCGGTGGACTGCATCGCCCTGCAGGCGGCCCAGGCAGAAGACGGGCGGCGCTATCCGGCCTTTTTCCGCATCAACTTTTCGCGCTGCATCCTGTGCGGTTTTTGCGAGGAGGCCTGCCCGACCCTGGCCATCCAGCTCACGCCCGATTACGAGATGTCCGAATACGAACGCGGCAAATTGGTCTACGAAAAGGAAGATCTGCTGATCAGCGGGCCGGGCAAGTATCCCGACTACAACTTCTACAAGGTGGCCGGACTGGCCATCGACGGCAAAGAGAAGGGCCAGGCCGAAAACGAGTCGCCGCCGGTGGATGTGCGCAGTCTGTTGCCATAGACCGGAGATTCAAGGGAGTGATTGCATGAACGCCTTGTTCTATATCGCCGCCGCCGTGGCCGTGCTCGCAACGCTGATGGTCGTCACGCGCGCCCACGCCGTGCACGCGCTGCTCTACCTGATCGTGTCGCTGCTGGCCGTGGCCCTGATCTTCTATCTGCTGGGCGCGCCCTTTGCCGCGGCCCTGGAAGTAATCGTCTACGCCGGGGCCATCATGGTGCTGTTTGTCTTTGTGGTCATGATGCTCAACCTGGGGGCCCACTCGGTCCAGGCCCAGCGCCAATGGTTGCGGCCCGCCATGTGGATCGGCCCGTCGATCCTGGCGGCAGTGCTGCTGGCCGAGTTGATCTATGTGCTGGCCGGCTCGCCGGCACCGGCCGCGGTCCCCGTGACGGTGGGCCCGCGGGCCGTGGGCCTGGCCCTCTTCGGCCCCTATGTGCTGGCCGTGGAGCTGGCCTCGATCATGCTGCTGGCCGGCCTGGTGGGCGCCTATCACCTGGCGCGGCCGGAAACCTGCGGCCCGACGGAAGGAGCGGCGTGATGGTGACGATTCCCTTTGCCCACGGCTTGCTGCTGGCCGGCATTCTTTTTCTCCTGGGCCTGATCGGCGTGCTCGTGCGGCGCAACATCATCTTCATGCTGCTCGGTCTGGAGATCATGCTCAACGCGGCCGGCCTGGCGTTCGTGGTGGCCGGGGCGCGCTGGGGGCAGCCCGACGGCCAGATCATGTTCCTGATCATTCTGGCCATGGCCGCGGCCGAGGTGTCGGTGGGCCTGGCCCTGGTGCTGGAATGGTACCACCGCACCCACTCCCTGGACGTGGACCAGGCCAGTCATTTGAGAGGTTGATATGCTGGAACCGCTTTGGCTGATACCGGCCCTGCCCCTGGCCGGCTTCGTGATCCTGGCCCTGGGCGGCACCCGCCTGCCGCGCTGGGCCGCCACCCTGACGGGCGTGGGCAGCGTAGGGGCCTCGGCCCTGCTGACCCTGGTGACTGTCGTTGCCTTCCTGGGCGGCCTGCCCGACACCAAGGCCTACACCCGCACGGTGTGGACCTGGTTCGACGTGGCCGGCCTTTCCATCGGCGCCTCCTTTTATATAGACGCCCTGGCCCTGACCATGATGGTCGTCATCACCGGCGTGGGCTTTCTGATCCATCTTTACTCGGTGGGCTACATGGCCCACGACGACGGCTACAGCCGCTTTTTCGCCTACATGAACCTCTTCGTGGGCGCCATGCTGATCCTGGTGATGGCCGATAACCTGATGCTGCTCTACCTGGGCTGGGAAGGGGTCGGTGCGTGCAGCTACCTGCTGATCGGCTTCTGGTACCGCGACCCGGTCAACGGCTACGCGGCGCGCAAGGCCTTCGTGGTGACCCGGGTGGGCGACACGGCCATGGCCGTGGCCCTTTTCCTGCTCTTTGACCAATTGGGCAGCCTGCAGATCCAGGAGCTCATGCGCCACGCCGCCTCGGTCTGGACCGTGGGTGCCACCCTGCCCACCGTGGTGGCCCTACTGCTGCTGGGCGGGGCCGTGGGCAAATCGGCCCAACTGCCGCTGCAAACCTGGTTGCCGGATGCCATGGCCGGTCCCACGCCGGTCAGCGCCCTGATCCATGCCGCCACCATGGTGACCGCCGGCGTCTACCTCATCGCCCGCACCCATGTGCTCTTCGACCTGGCACCCGTGGCCCTGACCGTGGTGGCCGTGGTGGGCGCGGCCACCTTGCTGATAGCCGGCTTCAGCGGCCTGTGCCAGAAGGACATCAAGCGTGTGCTGGCCTACTCCACGGTCAGCCAGATCGGCTACATGTTTCTGGCCCTGGGGGTGGGCGCCTGGGCCGCGGCCATGTTTCACTTCATGATCCACGCCTTCTTCAAGGCCCTGCTCTTCCTGGGCGCCGGTGCGGTGATCCACGCCCTGGGCGGCGAGCAGGATCTGTCCAAGATGGGCGGTTTGCGCAAGGAATTGCCGCTGATCTACCTGGTCTTTCTGGCCGGCGCCGCCTCGCTGTCGGCCATCCCGCTGGTCACGGCCGGATTCTACAGCAAAGATATGATCATCTGGGAAGTCTTTGCCGCCACCCGGGGCGGCACGCTGCTGTGGGCCGCGGCCCTGGCCGGCGCCCTGCTGACCTCCATTTATACCTTCCGCATGTTCTTCCTGTGCTTCGAAGGGCCGCTGGTCACGCCGGTGACCCACCGGCCCGGTTGGACCATGACCCTGCCCCTGGCCGTGCTGGCGATCTTCTCCCTGGGCGCCGGCTTTCTGGAAATTCCACACTCCCTGGGCGGCGGGGTGCGCCTCTTTTCGGATTTCATCCAGAGCGCCTTGCCGCCCACTGCCTTGATCCACAAGCGCGAGGGCTATGAAGTCATCTGTCAACTGGCCGCGGCCGCTGCGGCCATCGGGGGCATCGCGCTGATCTGGTGGCTCATGCTGCGCGCGCCCCAGGCCGGACAAGCCCTCGCGCGGCGTCCCGCGGTTGCGGCGCTCAGCCGTTTCTGGCTCAATGGCTGGGGCTTCGACCGGCTCTACGACCTGCTCTTCGAACGGCCGTACATCTTTCTGGCGCATATCGACCGCCACGACATCGTGGATGGTTTCTTCAACCTTCTGGCCCGGTTGGCATCGGTGCTCTACGCCTGGGCCGGCGCCACCCAGACCGGACGGGTGCGCACCTATGCCGCCGGCCTCACCGTTGGGGCGGCGGCGCTGATCGCTTGGGTGGTGTGGCTATGATATTGATCGCCTTGATCGCAATCCCCCTGGCCGGTGGCGTGCTGGCCGCTCTCCTGGGCCGCCACCATCCCGGCGCGGCCCGCTGGACCGCCCTGGCCGCGCTGGGGCTGGATCTGATACTGGCCCTGGCCGGACTGTTGCCCGCCCTGACCCGGCCGCCCCAGGCCGGCCCCTGGCTGATAGATCTTGGGCTTCCGTGGATTCCCTCCCTGGGCATCGGCTTTCATCTGGCCGCCGACGGCTTGAGCGTGGTGCTGATCCTGCTCACCCTTTTTCTCGGCATCGTGGCCGTGGCCTGCTCGTGGCGCGAGATCGGCGAGCGCACCGGTTTTTTCTTCTTCAACCTGATGTGGGTGCTGGCCGGCATCCTGGGGGTCTTCACGGCCCTGGATCTATTCCTCTTCTACTTCTTCTGGGAATTGATGATGGTGCCCATGTTCTTCCTGATCATCCTATGGGGCCATGAGAACCGCATCTATGCGGCCATCAAGTTCTTCCTCTTCACCCAGATCGCCGGACTGCTCATGCTGGCGGCCATCATCGGCCTGTACTTCGTCCACGGCCGGGCCACCGGCGTCTACACCTTCGATTACCCGGCCCTGCTGGGCACCCGCATGCCGGCCGGATTAGGCATGGCCCTGATGCTGGGCTTCTTCGTCGCCTTTGCCGTCAAGCTGCCGGCCTTTCCGGTGCACGTCTGGCTGCCCGACGCCCACACCGAGGCGCCCACGGCCGGCAGCGTGGTCCTGGCCGGTCTGCTGCTCAAGACCGGGGCCTACGGCCTGCTGCGCTTCGTGCTGCCACTCTTCCCCGAGGCGGCCCGGGCCTTCGCGCCGGTCGCCATGACCCTGGCCGTAGCCGGCATTCTCTACGGCGCGCTGCTGGCCTTTTCCCAGACCGACTTGAAACGCCTGGTGGCCTACACCAGCGTGAGCCACATGGGCTTTGTCATGCTGGCGGTCTTTGCCTGGAACGAGATGGCCCTGCAAGGGGCTTTGATTCAAATCATCTGCCACGGCCTGAGCACCGGCGCCCTGTTCGTGATCGTGGGCATGCTGCAAGAGCGGTTGCACACCCGCGATCTGCGCCGCATGGGCGCCCTCTGGAATCAGGCACCGCGCCTGGGTGGCTTTGCCATGCTCTTTGCCCTGGCCTCCCTGGGCCTGCCCGGCCTGGGCAATTTCGTGGGCGAATTTCTGATCCTGATCGGCGTTTTTCCCCAGGCCCCGATCCTGACGATCCTGGCCGCCGCAGGTCTGGTGGCGGCCTCGATCTACTCGCTCTGGATCGTGCAGCAGGCCTTCCACGGCACGGCCCGGGAGCAATGGCGCATCCGCGATCTGAGCGGCCGCGAAACCGCTATCCTGGGAGTTCTGACCGCGGCCATCGTCTGGCTGGGGGTCTACCCGCAACCTGTGATCGAAACCGCCCGCCCCGCGCTGGCACACCTGCGCCAAGCACCGGATGGCGCCCCTGCCCCGGCCCCGGAGCCGGTGGCCGTGTCCGGCCGCCAAGGAGAGATCGATGCACAACGCTGATTTCATGGCCCTGCTGCCGTTGATGGTCCTCTCGGCCGCCTGCGCGGCCGTCATGCTGCTGATCGCCGCGCGCCGCCACCACGGCCTGACCCTTGTCCTGACCCTGGCGGGCCTGGCCGCCACGCTGGCCGTCATGCCCGAGGCCGGTCGCTGGATGCCCATCCGGATCACGGCCCTGCTGACCCTCGATACCTTCGCGCTTTTCTTCATCGCCTTGATCGTGCTGGCCACCATGGCCACGGCCCTGCTGGGGTACGCCTATTTCGACGCCTGGGGCGGCCATCGCGAAGAGTTCTACCTGCTGCTGTTGATTGCGGCCCTGGGGGCCTGCGTCCTTTCCATGAGCCGCCACTTCGCGGCCTTTTTCATCGGCTTGGAGATCCTGAGCATCGCCCTCTACGCCCTGATCGCCTATCCGCGCCGACGGGCCGCCAGCGTGGAGGCGGGCATCAAATACCTGGTCCTGGCCGCCGGCTCGGCCGGCTTTCTGCTCTTTGGCATGGCCCTGCTCTATGCCGACCGGGGCACCCTGGATTTCTCGGCCCTGGCCGCCGGCCTCTCCACCCCGGGCCAGGATCGGCCGCTTTTACTGCTCGCCGGCCTGGCCCTGCTCATGGTGGGTGTGGGCTTTAAGCTGGCCCTGGTGCCGTTTCACATGTGGACCGCCGATGTTTACCAGGGGGCCCCCGCGCCGGTGACCGCCTTCGTGGCCACCGCCTCCAAGAGCGCCATGGTGGCCCTGCTGGTACGCCTGCTGGCGCCGCTGGACTTCAACACCGCGCCGGAGCTGTTCGATATTCTGGCCGCCCTGGCCGCTGCCTCCATGGTGGGCGGCAACCTGCTGGCCTTGCGCCAGCAAAGCGTCAAACGCATCCTGGCCTACTCCTCCATCGCCCACCTGGGGTATGTGCTGGTGGCGATCTTGGCTGCGGGCCCGGCCTTCGTTCCGGCCGTGATGTTCTACATGGCGGCCTATACGCTCGCCCAACTGGGCAGCTTCGGGGTCATCGCCATGCATTCCACCGCGGAGACCGAGGCCGATTCCCTGGAGCGCTTCCGCGGGCTTTTCCACCAGCGCCCATGGATGGCCGCCGTTTTGACCGCCATGCTGCTATCGTTGGCAGGTATTCCCCTGACCGCCGGCTTTATCGGCAAATTCTACGTCATCCTGGCCGGCACCCAAGGCCGTTTATGGTGGCTGATCATCACACTGGTGCTCACCAGCGGCATCGGCCTCTTTTACTACCTGCGCATCATCGTGACCCTTTTCAGCCCCGCGCAAGCGCCCCGGACCACACCGACCGCCGCAGGCCCGGCGGCTTTTTCCGGCGCGGCGGTGCTGACGGTTACCACCATTTTGCTGGTCTGGTTGGGCGCCCTCCCCGAATCCCTGGTCCGACTGCTCCAGCATGTGACCCCCTGAGCATAAAGCAGAGCAGGCAGCCTTACGCTCACCCACCGGATACCCGCTTGCATAGTGCGGAATTCTTATGGCAGAGTCTTTCAAGTTAAAAACCCGGACTTACACTGGTGTGCATCAACAAAGGAGACAGGCCCGCGGGGTTCGCGAAACAGGTAGTGGTTCAAGCCGCATCTCCGTCTATTAAAAGAGAACCAGGAGGTAGTGCCATGTACCCACAAGATGCCATGATTTCATTGGGTTTCACGAACGACAAGACGCCCGTCGGTACCCACATCTGTCAAATCTTCAGCGATGACGACGAACGCGGCGAGGCGCTGCTCAAGTTTCTGGTCAGTGGCCTTGCGGCCGGCGAACGGGCCGCCTGCTTTTCGGAAAAGATCACCGAACAAACCGTACGCGGCTTCTTTGCCGATCATGGATTGTCCTACGAAAACCTCAGCGGCAACGGCGCCTTCAGCCTATCGGGGACCCGCGAAGTCTATTTCGCTGAGAACCGTTTCGATCCGGACCGGATGCTCGCGGTGCTGACCCGATATTATCAAGAATCTCTCGCCATGGGGTTCAACGGCGCCCGGGTGATCGGCGAAATGACGCCCGAGGTACAGCAGATGCCCGGCGGCGAGCGCCTGCTGGAATATGAATCCAGGGTCAGCCTGCTCCTGAGGACCCACCCGGTAACTTCCGTGTGCCAGTATGATGCCCGGGCTTTTGACGGCGCCACCATCATGGACATCCTCAAGGTCCATCCCCTGATGGTCGTCCGCGGTAGCGTGGTCCGCAATCCCTTCTTTATTCCGCCGGAGGAATTTCTGGCATGACATCCGACATATTCCGGACGCCGACGGCCGAATCCCTTTCGGCCGCAACCCTCGGTCAGATCGCCCTGATTCAGAGCATGGTGTTCCATCTGCCGGATGCGACCTCCATTTTCCGATTCGTTTGCAGGGGGTTGGAGGCCTTGCCGGGAACTGCCCGGATCGGCTATCGTTCGATCTTGGAGGAGGCGGACGAGGCGCCGCTGCCGGACAATCCACGGGCCGTGCGCCATTTCCCTTTGTATGTAAAGGATACCGAATACGGCGAGCTGTGGATCGAGGTTGTCGATGCCCTTCTTTTCGAACCCTACGCGCCCTACATCGAAAATCTGAGCTTCATGCTGGCGGTGATATTGGAGGAACGCCGCCAGCGGCGCTTGATCCAGGACCATGGCCTTGAATTGGAGCAGCGCGTCCACGAGCGCACGCAACAACTCGAACGGGAGATCGAAATCCGGGCACGCGCCGAAGCGGCCTTGAAATTGAGCGAGGAGCGTCTGCGCCTGGCCATGGAGGCGGCCCAGGACGGCTTATGGGATTGGAACGTCCAGACCGGCGAGGTTTACTGGAGCCCGCGCAGTTACACCATGCTTGGGTATGCGCCGGATGAATTTCCCATGAGCATCGAAAAGTGGCATCAGTTGGTGCATCCCGAGGACCGGGAGCAGGCCTGGCCCAAGGTGCAGCGCAAGCTGCAAGGCGAAGGCGGTTCCTTCGAGATCGAGTTCCGCTACGCCACCAAGCAAAGTTCCTGGCGATGGATTATCGGCCGCGGCAAGCCGGTGGAGTGGGACAGCCAGGGTCAGGTGCTGCGCGTGGTGGGCACCCATGTGGACATTACCGAACGCAAGGTGGCCGAGCAAACCATCGCCCAAAGCGAAGAACGGCTGCGGACCATATTCGAGACGATTGCCGATCCTGTGGTGGTCTATGACGGCCAAGGCCGCCCCAAATACTTGAACCCGGCCTTTACCCAGGTTTTCGGGTGGACCCATGAAGAGCTCAAGGAGGGACCGATCCCCTTCGTGCCCGAAGACCAACTGGAGCTCACGCGGGCCAAAATCAAGGAGGTCTACGCCATCGAAGGCCCGGTGCACTTCGAAACGCGCCGCCTGACCAAGGACGGCAGGACCCTGGATATCGCCATCAGCGCGGCTGCCAAAAAAGACGAGAAGGGAAACTACTCCGAATTGGTGGTCAACCTGACTGACATCACCGAACGCAAACGGATTGCCCAGCAGCTCCAGCAATCCCAGAAGCTGGAGGCCATCGGCACCCTGACCGGCGGCATCGCCCACGATTTCAACAATATACTGAGCATCATCATCGGCAATGCGGAGATCGCCCTGGACGATATACAGTCCTGGCATCCCGTATACAACCACCTGGAGGAGATCAAGCTGGCCAGCCTGCGGGCCAAGGATGTCGTGCGTCAGTTGCTCAGTTTCAGCCGCAAGAGCGAACAACGCAAGAAACCGCTCCACCTCCAGGCCCTGATCGAGGAGTCCCTGCACCTGATGCGGGCCACGATCCCCGCGACCGTCGAGATCCGATCCGCCACCGCCGCGGATTTGGGGACCATCGAGGCCGATCCCACCCAAATCCATCAAATTATCATTAACTTGTGCACCAACGCCTCCCATGCCATGGAAAAGAACGGCGGTGTGCTCGATGTGCGGCTTTCCAACGTCCGCCTGGATGAAGCAGCCGCGACGCTGCACCATTGCCTGCCACCGGGCGATTATGTGCAATTGCGGGTCAGCGATACCGGTTGCGGCATCGACCCCAAAATCAAGGATCGGGTATTCGACCCCTATTTTACCACCAAGGAGAGCGGCAAGGGCAGCGGGATCGGTTTGTCCGTGGTGCACGGCATCGTGCGCGATCACAGCGGCGCCATCGACATCGAGAGCAAAGTGGGCGCCGGCACCACCGTCAAGGTGTTTTTTCCGGCCATCGAGGCCCGACCGGCAAAAGAGCCCGCCGCCTCGCGCCACCTGCTTGTCGGCAGCGAAAGCATTCTGTTTGTCGACGATGAGCGCTCCCTGGCGATGATGGTCAAAACGGCGCTCGAACGCCTGGGCTATCGGGTCGAAACCGCCACCGACCCCCTGGAAGCCCTCGCGCTGATCCAAAGCAAGCCGGACCGCATCGACCTTTTGATCACCGACATGACCATGCCCAAGATGACCGGTGCGCAATTGATCGCCCAGGCCCTTCGCCTTCGCCCGGAGCTGGCCACGATCCTGTGCACCGGTTACAGCGAAAAAATAAATCCCCAGCGCGCCAAGGCGTTGGGCATCGATTTTTACCTGGAAAAGCCGTTCCGCCAGAACGACCTGTCCGAAGCGGTGCGTAAGGTGATGGATGCAAAAATGCGAGTCGGCACGCCGCCCCCCTCCACCACTCCTCCCTCCAGCCCAAAATAGCCATTCCGAAGTCCGGCCATCTCGGTGGCAAAAAAACCAAGGTTAGTCTTGACGAGGCTAAAGCAAAAGCCGCCCAGGGCCGATAAAACCATCTATGCGGACGCGGATGACCCAATCGGCAGCTCCATCCAAGGAACGGCGATCAACCGATCGCATGGCCATGCAAGTGCACCCCATCACTTTAGCTTTCCGCGGCACCCATGCGGGACTTGAAGCGCCTTTCCGCGAGTACTACTTCGAGAACGGATTGCGCCCGGTGCGCATCGCCATGGTCTTGGCCACTTTTCTTCTGGCGGCTTATGCCATGGTCGACGCGCTTTTCGTACCGGAGCGCAAATACCTCTTCTGGGTCCTGCGCTGGGGCGTTGAGTGTCCGGTGACCCTCTCGGTATTGGCCTTCACCTATTCCCGCCATGCCGCGCGCTACATGCAGCCGGTGCTGTCGGCGGCCACCATGATGGTCGGTCTGACCTTCATCGCCATGTACCTACTGGCGCCGGCACCCAAAGCGCACATCTATCTGCAGGGCTTGGTACAGGTCCTCTTCGCCATTTACACCCTGTTGCGGTTCCGCTTCGTGTGGGCCGCCGCCACCTTCTCGACCCTGCTCTCGATTTTCGTCACGCTGGGCGTCTTGGTATTCGAACTGCCCCGGGACCGCCTGGCCTCGGCCGGCGCCTCTTTGTTCGGCATCAACCTGCTGGGCATGATGGCCGGCTACACCATCGAACGCTACACGCGCCGGAATTTCTATCTCGCCCGTCACCTGGAGACCAAAAAGCGCCGCTTGAGCGTGGCCTTGCGATTTCTCGGCAACCGCGTGGAAAAGCGTACCGCCGCATTGACCCTGGCCAACCAGCAGCTCCAATCCGAAGTCATGATGCGCAAAACCATCGAAAAGGCCTACCGGGAGAGCAAACGGCGCTACCGGCGCATGGTCAACAATGTGACCGATTATCTGGTGGTGCACGATCTGGACGGCAAGATCATCGAAGGCAATTACCGCATGATCGCCGGACTGGATTACAGCCATAAGGAGATCGTCGGAAGGAACCTGAAAGAACTAATCGCGCCTAAAGTTCAGTGCTATTTCGACGGTTATCTCGATCGCCTGCGCACCGGCAAAAAAGACGTCGGCAAGATCACCCTCGTGGCCAAAAACGGCCAGTTGCGCATTATGGAATACAGCAGCGTGGTGGGGCCATCGAGCCGGGGAGGCATGGTGGTCTACTCCCTGTCCCGGGATATCACCGACCGCCATCGCACCGAAAAAGCCCTGGCCGAAAGCCAGGCCAGGTTCAAGGACATTTTCGGAACGGCCGCGGCCGGCATGTTGATCGTCAAGGAACAGACCCAACAAGTGATTGAAGTCAACCCGGCCGCGGCCCAGATGCTGGGCGCACCCATCGACCGGATCAAGGGCAAGCCGCTCGATCACGTGATCCGTGTCACCGGCGTCGATTTTCACAAAACCGGCGACCGCGCGTACGTCGATCCGCTGGAGTGCGATCTAATGCGTGACGACCAGGGCACCCTGCCCATTCTGAAGACCATGCACCCCATGCAGTTCAACGGCGAGCCCCACTGGCTGATCAGCTTTGTCAGTATCCAGAAAATCAAGGAAGCCGAGGCCGTTAAGCGCGAGGCGGAAACGCAACTGACCCGCGCCCAGCATCTGCAGGCCATCGGCACCTTGGCCGGCGGCATCGCCCACGATTTTAACAACATTCTCTATGGCCTGATCGGATATGCCCAATTGGCCCTGGACGACGCGCCCCAAGGCTCTGTGATGCACGACAACCTGACGGAGATTTTGCAGGGCAGCCGCCGAGCCAAAGAGCTCGTCGCCCAAATCCTGGCCTTCAGCCGCCAGGAAGAGAGCGAACGCAAACCAATCCAGCCCGCGCCTTTGATCAAGGAGGCGCTCAAGCTGCTGCGGGCTTCCATTCCTTCCAGCGTGGAGATTCAGGCCCACATTGCCCCGGATACCCACTCGATTCTGGCCAATCCCACCCAGATCCACCAGGTGATCATGAATCTTTGTACCAACGCCACCCACGCCATGCAGCGCCGGGGCGGCCTGCTGCGCATCACCCTGGAAAACGTGACCCTGGCCTCGGGCGAAGTCTTTTTCAACGGGCCGCTGGCGCCCGGCCGGTTTGTCCGGCTGACGGTGGCCGACAACGGTGTCGGCATGGCCCCGCAGATCGTCGATCGCATCTTCGAACCCTTCTTCACCACCAAAAGCCAGGGGGAGGGTTCGGGTATGGGGCTGTCGGTCGTGCTCGGTGTGGTGCAGGCCCACGAAGGCGGCATCCGCGTCGGCAGCCAAGCCGGGCAAGGCACGTGCTTTGAAATACTGCTACCCGTGGCCTCCCGCAACGAAGAGCGGGAAGAAAAAGAAGCCCCGCCGCCCCCCGGCGGCAGCGAAAGAATCCTGCTGGTCGACGACGAGCGCGCCATCATCCAAATGGGCCGGCAGATGCTCTCCAAGTTGGGCTATAAGGTCACCACCTATCAGGACCCCATGGAGGCCCTCGAATGCTTCCGCCGCGAACCGCAAGCCTTCGATCTGGTCATCACCGACCTCACCATGCCCAAACTCAAAGGCACCGAACTTGCCGAAGAAATGCTACGCATCGCGCCCGGTCTTCCGCTGATCCTGTGCACCGGCTATGGCGACCAGATCACCAGCGAGCAAATCGCCCAAATCGGCATCCGCGAACTGCTGCTCAAACCCATTCTGCGGGAAAGCCTGGCGGTGGCCATCCGGCAAGCCTTCATGAAAAACTAGCCCAACCCCAGCAAGCGCCCGCCCTGATAGACCAGGAAAGCCATGAGCCAGGCCACGGAGGTGGTATAGGCGATGGAGAAGAACATCCAGCCGGTGGAGCCGGTCTCGCGGCGGATGGCGGCCACGGTGGCCAGGCAGGGCAGATAAAGCAGCACGAAGACCATCATGGAGAGCGCTGTCAGGGGGGTCATGCCGGCGGCGCGCAGGGCGCTCTCCAGGGCATTGGCCTGGGGATCGTCGGTGACGGCGTAGAGCACGCCCAGGGTGCTGACCACGATCTCCTTGGCCACAAACCCGCTGAGCAGTGCGATGCCGCCGCGCCAATCCACGCCGATGGGACGAAAAACAGGTTCCAGGGCCTGCCCCAGGCGACCGAGGAACGATCGCGCGGCCTGCTCCGACTTGGTGCGCTGGGAGAGTGCATTCAGGGCCTGCGCGTGCCGCGCTTCGATCTCCGGCCGGCGGGATTGCTCCGCGGCCTGCCACTCGGATTGGAATTGGGCTTCGAGACGCGCGCTTTCCTGAACTTGGGCCTGGCGCAGTTCCGGTGCCTGGGGAAAGTTGGCCAGAACCCAGATGATGATCGAACCCACCAGAATCACCCCGCCCATGCGCTTGAGGAACATCTTGCTGCGGTCCCACATGTGGATCAGCAGGCTCTTGAGCATGGGCACGCGGTAGGGCGGCAGCTCCATCACAAAGGGTGCGTCCGCGCCCCGGAAGAGCAGGGTGCGGAAGAGCCGGCCGGTGAGGATCGAGAGCACGATACCGGCCAGATAGATGCCGAAGATCACCGTGCCGGCCCGGGCCCCGAAGAAACCGCCGGCCAGCACGATATACACCGGCAGCTTGGCCGAGCAGGACATGAAGGGCGTGATCAGAATGGTGAGGATGCGGTCGGTTTTGCTTTCCAACGTGCGCGCGGCCATGATGGCCGGCACGTTGCAGCCGAAGCCCATGAGCATGGGAATGAACGATTTGCCGTGCAGGCCCACCAGGTGCATGATCTTGTCCATCAGAAACGCGGCCCGGGCCATGTAGCCGGTATCTTCGAACAGGGCGATGCAGAAAAAGAGCAGTAAAATATTGGGTAGAAAAACGCCCACCGTGCCCACGCCGCTGATGATGCCGTCCAGCAGCAGATCTTCGATCCAGCCGGGCGGCAGCAAATAGCCCACCCCGGCGGCCAGCAGGCCGAAGAGATGTTCGATCCAATCCTGGGGAAAGGCCCCCACGGTGAAGGTGAGCTGGAACATGGCCCAGATGAAGAAGAAAAAAATCGGCATGCCCACGAACCGGTTGGTGAGCACCAGGTCGATGTTGCGAGAGATATCCACCCGCTCCAGGGGCGAGGTGGTGAGCACCTCCTTGACGATGCCGGTGATGAACCCGTAGCGTTCGTCGGTGGTGACGATTTCAGGATCGTCGTTGAAACGGTCCTGGAGAAAGGCGCGCTGCTTCTGGGTGGCCTCCAGCAGGGCCGCGAAGCCATCGCCGGCAATGGCCGTCAGGCGCTCCTTGATAATGGCGTCGTCTTCGATCAGTTTGATGGCGATCCAGCGCGGATGGTAGGGCAAGGCGGCCCCTATATGGGTGGTCAGATAGCGCTGCAGGGCATCGATGGCCTTTTCCACCTCCTGATTGTAACGCACCTTGCGCTTCTGCTGGGGCGGCGTGCCCGAAAGGGCCAACTCCACAGCCGCGGCCAGCAGGTCGTCGATGCCCTTCTGCCGGTTGCCCACGGTCAGGACCACGGGCAGATCCAGCAGTTCGGAGAGCTTGTGGGCATCAATCTTGAGGCCGCGGGCATCGGCCATATCCATCATATTGAGGGCGAAGACCACCTTGCAATCCAGCTCCCGGAGCTGGGTGGCCAGGTAGAGGCTGCGCTCCAGGTTGGAGGTGTCGATGATGTCGATGACCACATCCGGCGATTCGTCCAGGATGAAATTGCGAGCCACAATCTCTTCGATGGAAAAGGGGGTCAGGCTGTAGGTGCCGGGCAGGTCCACGATCTTCAGATCGTAGCCATGGCGGTGCACCAGGCCTTCCTTCTTTTCCACGGTCACGCCCGGCCAGTTGCCCACCTTCTGGCGCGTGCCGGTAATGGCGTTGAAGATGGTGGTTTTGCCCGAGTTGGGATTGCCGGCCAGGGCGATGGTGATCGTGGGATGGGTCATGGGGGCCGTTTCCTTATTGAACATCCAAAACGGAGATTTGCGCCGCTTCTTCCACCCGCAGCGAAATGTGGGCCCCTTTGACGATCAGTTCCATGGGATCTTTGAGCGGAGCGTACTTTTCGACGTAGATCCGAGTGCCCTTGAGCAGCCCCATCTCCAGGATGCGCCGCCGCAATGCGCCGCTTCCGCCGACGCGGTCGATCACCGCCCAGGACCCCTCTTTCAACTGGTTTAACAGCATCCGCTCCATCCTTTCCCGAAACCGCCCGGCGCCCGTATTCCCTGGATTTTCTAACGATCTGAAAAGCATGGCGAAACTAATGCCATGACCCTGAATTGTCAACCCACAACCTGAGTGCAACCAGCACCACCATGGACCGAAGGGTTTGCAGATGAAGTCGGCGGCTGCTATAGGAATAGGAACAAATATGACAAACGCGCCTTCATGCATACCTCCCGGCGGTCGCCCGGGACTCCGAACGGCGGGGATATTCTTAGCAGGGCTCCTGCTCCTGGCCGGCTGTGCCGTAGGCCCGGATTACCAGCCGCCGGCCCCCCAAGTACCGGACCAGTGGCATGCGGCGATCCCTCCCGATTCCCAATGGGATGCCCAGCGCCTGGCCCAGTGGTGGCAGGTGCTCAAGGACCCAATGCTGACCGATTTGGTACATCAAGCCGCCGTGCAGAATTTGGATGTGCACGAGGCCCTTTCCCGGGTGCGCGAGGCGCGCCACCAGCGGGTCATCAGCCGCGCACCCCTTTTTCCGAGCCTTGCGGCCACCGGTTCGGCGCGCCGCAGCGATCAAGGCGATGCGGGTTCAGCGCGGATGTCCGAACTTTTAGGCCGCGGGGGGGGTGGCGTCTCGGAACAGTACGACCTGGAGTTGGACGCCGGCTGGGAGCTGGATTTATTCGGCGGCACGCGACGCGCCGTGGAAGCCTCCCAAGCCGACCTGGAGGCCAGGGTCGAAGATCTGCGCGCGGTCCTGGTCACCCTGCTGGCCGAGGTGGCCGTCAACTATGTCGATCTGCGCACCTACCAGGCGCGCCTGGCCGTGGCCGAGGGCAACGTGGCGGCCCAGCAGCAGACCTGGGAGCTGCTCACGGCCCTGACCCAGGCCGGCGGCGGCGATGAACTGGCCGTGGCCCAGGCGCGCTACAACCTGGAAAGCTCCCGGGCCAAGATCAGCGACCTTGCGGTGGGCCTGGAGGCGGCCTTGAACCGCCTGGCCGTGCTCACCGGTCGCCAGGCCGGGTCGCTGCACGCCGAACTCTCCGCCGTTGCGCCCATTCCCGAAGCCGACCTTTCCCTGGCCGTGGGCGTGCCGGCCGACACGATCCGCCAGCGACCTGACATCCGACGGGCCGAGCGCGAACTGGCGGCACAGACCGCCCGCATCGGCGAGGCCACGGCCGACCTCTATCCCCAGTTCACCCTGAGCGGCTCCATCGGCCTGGAGTCAGTTTCCACGGGCGACCTCTTCTCATCGGCCAGCCGGGTCTGGTCTTTCGGTCCTGCCTTCAGTTGGCCGCTGTTCCAGGCCGGTGCCATCCGCGCCAACATCCATGTGCAGGAGGAGTTGCAGCAGCAGGCGTTCATCCGTTATGAAGCTGCGATTCTGACCACCCTGGAAGAGGTGGAAAACGCCCTGGTGGCCTATGCCCAGGAGCAGCGCAAGGCCGAGAATCTGCAGGCCGCCGCCGATGCCGCGCGCCTGGCGGAAAAACTGGCCAAAGTGCAGTACGTCACCGGCACGACCGGTTTTAGCGAAGTGCTGGAGGCCCAGCGTTCGCTGCTTTCCTTTGAAGACCAACTGGCCACCAGCCGGGGAGCCGTGCTCGCCAACCTGGTCCGGCTTTACAAAGCCCTGGGCGGCGGCTGGCAGCCGTTCAGCCTCGAAAACGAAACACCTCCGGCCGGGGAGAAGAAAAGTTGACGCCTATGTCGGACAATACCGAGTTATCCGTGAATGCCACCATGACCCAGGTGGCCGCCGCCGGCCGGCGCAAGCGCCTGGTCCGCTGGGGGGCCGTCTTGGGAGCGGCCCTGGTGACGACCATCATCGTCGCCGCCTGGAGCCTCGGCGGCCGCGGCAGCGCCCCCAGCTATCAGACCCAGCCGGTGCGCCGGGGGGACTTGGCGATCACCGTGGTGGCCACCGGCAACCTGCAGGCCACCAACCAGGTGCAGGTGGGCAGCGAGCTTTCGGGCATCCTGGTTGCCCTGAAGGCCGATTACAACGACACCGTCAGAGTCGGCCAGCCTCTGGCCTACCTGGACGACTCCAAATACCGGGCCGCCGTAGCCCGCTCCAGGGCCGAACTGGCCTCGGCCAAGGCCAACCACAAGGAAGCCCTGGCCACGCGCCAGGCCCAGGAGAAGAAGCTGGCCCGCCAGCGCAAGACCCGGGAGTTGACCGAAAACAAGCTGCCCTCCCAGGAGGATCTGGAGCAGACCGAGGCCGATCTGGAGCGTGCCGTGGCTGGTGTAGAGGCTGCGGCAGCGGCCATCGAGAAAGCCCAGGCAACCCTGCAATCCGATGAAACCGACCTTAAAAAGACGGTGATCTACTCGCCCATCAACGGCATCGTCCTGAGCCGGGATGTGGAGGTGGGCCAGACCGTGGCGGCTTCGCTGCAAGCGCCGGTATTGTTTACCCTGGCCGAAGACCTGCGCCACATGGAGTTGCAGGTGGATGTGGACGAAGCCGACGTCGGCCAGGTCCAACCTGGCCAATCGTCCGAATTTACCGTGGACGCTTACCCGGACCGGACCTTCCAGGCCCAGATCACCCAGGTGCGATACGGCGCGCAAACCACCGAGGGCGTGGTGACCTACAAAAGCGTGCTGCGCGTGGAAAATCCCGACCTTTTGCTGCGGCCGGGCATGACCGCCACGGTGAATATCGCCGTCTTGAAGATCGAAAATACGCTGTTGGTGCCCAGTGCGGCCTTGCGCTTTACACCGGAGCAGCTCGCCCAAAAGCCAAAACGCGAAGGGGGGATCGTCAACGCCTTCATGCCGCGCCCGCCCTTTAAACGCTCCCGAAAAATGGCCGGCGACGATACCCAGGAGAAAAATGGCAAGACCCAGCTCTGGACGCTCAAAGAGAACCAGCCGGCGGCGGTGGCAGTCGAGGTCAGGGCCACGGATGGCGCCACAACGGCCGTGAGTTCTTCGAATTCGGATTTGAAAGAGGGCATGCCGGTTATCCTGTTCGCCGTCACCCCCAAGGAATGAGCGCACGATGTATCAAGATCTGATCGAACTGCGCAACATTACCAAGATCTATGGCGAAGGCCATGCCGCCGTGCACGCGCTGGATCACATCGACCTGCGCATCCGTCGTGGAGAATTCGTAGCCATGATGGGCCCCAGCGGGTCGGGCAAATCTACTTGCCTGAACATCCTGGGCTGCCTCGATTCTCCCACCGGTGGAAGCTACCGCTTTGACGATGTCCAGGTTGAAAGCCTCTCGCTGGATCAGCGCGCCGCACTGCGCCGAAACTTCCTGGGGTTTATCTTCCAGGGGTTCAACCTGCTCAATCGCACCTCGGCCCTGGAAAATGTCGAGCTGCCTTTGATCTACCGGCGCATGCCGGTCAGAAAACGGCGCGAGCTGGCCTTGAAAGCCCTGGATGACGTCGGCCTGGCGGGATGGGCCGAGCATACCCCCGGCGAATTGTCCGGCGGGCAGCAGCAGCGCGTGGCCATCGCCCGGGCCCTGGTGGGCCACCCCAAGGTGCTGCTGGCGGACGAGCCCACCGGGAACCTGGACTCGGCGCGCAGCAAAGAGGTGATGGAGATGTTATCAGGATTTAACCGCCGGGATGGCGTCACCATCGTCATGGTCACCCATGAACCCGATATGGCGGCCTATGCCGACCGCCAGATCCAGTTCCGCGACGGCGTTATCGAGGCAGTGCCATGATCCTGTGGGAAATCTACTTGCTGGCCCAGCGCACCATTCTGCGCAACGTGCTGCGTTCGTCGCTCACCATGCTGGGGATCGTCATCGGGGTGGGGGCCGTGATCGTCATGGTGACGCTCGGCAGCGGTACAACGGCCAAAGTCACTCAGAACATTTCCAAATTGGGCACCGATATTTTGTATGTGCGTCCCGGGTTGGGCTCCCATGGGCCGGGCGGCCTCCGAATCGCCTCCAAGCAATTTGAGCTGGCGGATGCCGAAGCCATCCAAAACGCCATTGCCGGCCTGCAGGCCGTGGCGCCCACGACCGATTCAAACCGCCAGGCGATCGTGGGCAGTGCCAATCGGACCACCTGGGTCAACGGGGTTACCAATGCCTATTTCACGGCATTGGGATGGACGCTGGCGGACGGACGCTGGTTCAGCGACGCCGAGCAAAAAGCCGGCAAGAGTGTCTGCCTTTTGGGACAAACAGCCCAAAAAGAGCTTTTTGGAAGTACTTCACCCATCGGCCAGGCCCTCCGCCTGGGCAAAGTCTCCTTCAAAGTCGTCGGCACCCTACAGGCCAAAGGGGCCTCTACTTTCGGCCAGGATCAGGACGATGTGATCATCATCCCCCTGCGCACCATGCAACGCCGGATCGCCGGAAAGGCGGATGTGCGCAATATCGTCATCGCGGTGGCCCCGGGAGTCTCCACCCAGACGGTCACAGCCGATATCGAACGCCTGATGCGCGTCCGCCGCGGCATCAAGCCCAACCAGTATGACGACTTCAACGTCCGTGACATGAAAGAACTCATCGACACCTTCACCAGCACCACCATGGTGATGACCGCCCTGCTCAGCGCCGTGGCCGGCGTCAGCCTGCTGGTGGGCGGCATCGGCATCATGAACACCATGATGGTCTCGGTCACCGAGCGCACCCGGGAGATCGGCACGCGCCTGGCCATCGGCGCCATGCGCGAAGAAGTACTGCTCCAGTTCCTGGTGGAGGCCGTGGTGCTGGCCACCTTCGGGGGCATTCTGGGCATCCTGCTGGGGCTCTCCGCCTCGGTCGTCGGTGCCGGCCTGATCGGCGTTCCTTTTATCTTCAAGCCCGGCACCGTGGCCCTCGCCTTTTTCTTCTCGGGCGCCGTGGGCGTCGCCTTCGGCTACCTGCCGGCCAAGAAGGCGGCCCAGCTCGATCCCATCGAGGCGTTGCGGTACGAATAGTGACACGTTGACCCGCCGGTATTACTCTAACGGCTAAGTTCCACGACGGGAGACGCGAATCGTGACGCGGTCCGGAGAACCACACCCGCCCGTCGTTCTTTGAGCCCAGCGCCTTCGATGCTCCGGACGCGAACACACCTATACGGAGGTGCACCATGGACTGGCCAACGATCATCGTTCATATATCGGGGCTATCGATCGTCTTCTTCTACGCCCTGAGCCGCTTCAACACGCCGCCGCCCTTAATGCCGACGGCATCGGAAGACAGCCCTAAACTCGCGACGACCATCCGCCAGTGGTTTCAAATGCGCGAACCTTCGACGCCGCTGGTCTATCCGCCGCCGCGGGCCAACACCACGGCGTTCAAGTTCTGGTTGTACCGCAACATTTACGCTTTCATCGGGGTCGGTATCTATCTGCTCGCATCCCAGGTACCCGGTGTGCGCGCTCCGATTCCGCAACTCATCGCGCTTTTCGGGCACGACAAGCTTCCCGAGTTGGACTTGACCAACGGCCTGGTGCTCGCCGTGCTGCTGGTGGCCTTGTCGCGCATGCCGCCGCTGAGCCGGGCCGATGCGGCCCTGCGACGTCTGCTGTATGAGCGCGCCAGCATTCCGGCCAAGCAGTTGGAGTTCCAACGCAGCTTGTATGGGGCCGATTACCACCCCGAAGCCCGACTGCTGCAAAAGGTGCGCAAGGCCCTGGAGGCCGATGGTTTCGACCTGGCGGACATCGTCTATGACCCGAACGCCACCACCCGTTCGTTATGGACCAAAACCAGCCTGCTCATCGAACAGTTGCAGGCCTGGAGCACCGATGACCACTATACGACCGCCCTGGCCATCCTGCGCGAACCTGGCTCCGAGAAACTTACCGCCGACCGCGTACGCGAGGCCTACGAAGCCTTGAAAGGGGATGCCCGGACTTGCCTGGCGGCGTTGCGCAATGCACCGGGCGCCGAGGAGACCCAACTGCGCGACATGCGCTTCCGCCAGGAGTGCAAAATGCTTCTGGACGCGATCTACTGTCTGCTGGCGCGCATCGCTTTACGCTCGCACTACAGTTTCAACGACGCGACGGCCGCGGTCCGCAGGGCCGGGTTCCATATCCAGACCAGCACCGCGCCGTTGCCCAACAAAAACGACCTGGTGGCACTCGTTCTGTTACTATTCCTAGTGACCACGATTCCCTTGGGATACAGGGTGGGCTTCGGCCGGGCCGCCATGATCACCCTCGTCTATTTGCTCTCCATCCTGACACCCATCTACCTGGCGGCGGAATGGCCCAACCTGCTGCGCCGCGCCCCAGGCAAACTGCCACCCATCGCTTTTCCGCTGCTGACTGGCTTGGTCGCCGCTGCCTTGGGCTTTGTCGTTACAGTGGTGGGCAATAGCCTGCTGCTCCCCAAAGCGCTCTGCGGCGCAACCCCGGCGTTGCTTTGCAGCCTGGACCGCTGGATCAATAATACACATCCCTGGACGGTCCTGATCTTGTGTTTCAGCGCGGCCCTGTCCGTGCTCATGATGGTGGGGCGCTATCCGGGGGAAAAGGAGTTCCAGGGGTTCGGCCGCTACCGTCAATGGGCCAGCTTGAGCGATGCCTTGCTGTTGGCGGGATTGGTATTGGGTTTGATGACGCTGTATGTATTGCCCCGTTTAACGCAACTGAATCCGGGTCAATTCGACTGGACAACCCTGATTCGGCCTGTGATTACGGCGTTTTTCATCGGGCTGGTGGTGCCCACCTGGTATCGCGGCAATGCCAGGCAGATCAGTGACGATTGGCAACATCGCCATACCGGTGACCCTGGTTCGGACAAGGCCGTGCAACCGATTTCAGGCGGATTCGGGAGGGTCTGAAGAGGTGGGCGGCGGCGGGGCGCAAGCCCCGGAGAGTTGGTCGTTTTTCAAAAAGTCATAGAGCCGGCCCGTATAGCGGCACTGGATCATGTCGCGGATCTTTCGCATCAGGTATTCGCGGGTGGTCCCTTCGCCGTCGATGCGCAGGCGGAACGCCAGGAGACGCTGCAGGGCCACGTCCGCCTGATCCCGCTCGGGCACCATGCGCATCACATTGCGCAGCATGCTATACAGCGGCCCGCCCAGGGATTCGATGGAGATGACCTTGTCTTTGTCCATGCGCTCCAACCACGATATTTGCTCTTGGCGCTCGTCCAGAATCGCCGGCACGCAAATCATAATCGAAGCCCCCGCCTTGTACAACGAGTTTTAGGGCAAATCCTGAAATTGTTCACCTCAGACTTTCCACCCGCTCCTTGCGGCTGACCACCTCGACGATACGAATGCCGTACTTCTCCCTTTCCACCACCACCTCGCCTTTGGCGATGAGGGTTTCGTTGACCAGCAAGTCCACCGGTTCGCCTTCCAACTGGTTGAGCTCCACCACCGAACCCTGCCCCATCTTGAGCACCTCGTTAATGCGGCGGCTGGTGCGGCCCAACTCCACGGTCAGTTCGATGGGGATCTCCATGATCAGGCGCAGGTTGCGCAATTCGGCATCGGCCTGGTCCAGCACCTCGGCCTCTTTACCTTTGGCGGTCCTGGCGTTCAGTTTGGATTCGTCGAAGTCGTCCCGCTTGATGCCCGCGTCCACGATGACGGTATTGCCGCCGCAGGAGAACAAAAAGCGTTGGGTCTTGATGATGTTCAGCGATTCGACCCGGAAGTCCTTGCCGTTGGTGATGGCCGGCGTAGACAGCACGCAGGAAAGGCCCACATCCACGAAAGCGGATTTGAGATTGCCGCCGATGATGTTGCTCAATTCGCGCATCACATCATAGACTTCTTCATCGCTGCCGATCTCTTCCACCTTGATGCCCAGCATGGCCGCGGTCATCTCGCGCGCGAAATCGTCATTGACCTGGATGTTAAATAGGCCCTGCACGTCGCCGGCAAAGCTGACCGTGCCCACCGTTCGCTTCTCTTCCCGGAAGCCCTCGGGTACTTCGGGGATATTGGCGGTTTCCATGGAGAGCATGGTGTAGAACACATCGATGACGCCATTGATCACGGTGGTGGGAATGTCCACGGAATTTATTTTGGCCTGGATTTCAACACTGTCCAGTTGGGCAATACCGGCAATTTCGGCCTTGGCGCCGAGATCCTCCTTGAGGGTGATCTCTACGAGCAGTTCATGCTTCTTATGCCGGAAAATCCACTTGTGCAGGTCACCCATCTTGCTGGGCTCGATCTTAAAATCCGAACCGCGGGTGATGGAGGGGGTGGAGATGACACAGGATAGATCGCTGTCTTGAAACTCGCTGCGCAAATTGCCGCTGATGATGTTGGCCAGCTCGCCCAGGACATCCTTGACCTCCTCCTCGCTATCGATTTGGTTCGCTTCGATACCCAGCATGCTGGTGGTGATCAGAGTGGCGAATTCCTGGCTGACATGCAGGCTCATGGTGCCGACCACCTCGCCGGCAAAGTGCACGGCACTCACCATCCGTTTCTCGTTGAGCCCGGCATCCGTAATCATGCCCACTTTGGCCATGGGCATGGAGAGCATGGTGTCGAAGGTTTCGAGAACACAGTTATTGATGTTCTTTTCGACTGCGGTAATACGGATCTTTTCCATGACGTCGTCCTGGTGAGCGCCGGCTGCGCAATCTGCAATTGCGCAAGCTCGTCAGTAAATTGACGGGTTTACATCCCCATGGGATCGCCTCCCTGGCACTCGACCGTCTCGCCGAACGGTTTCGCCGCGCCTGGAGGTTGTCGGGGGTGGTTACATACCCGAATCTGTGGTCGACAATGCAAATTGTCGGCCAAATTTCAAATGGAGGAGGATTGACTTTTCGCGGATGGGGTGGCCAAGGTGCAATCACCTTGACGCGCCCGAATGCTTTCTATGCGGCCCGGGCGGAAATTTTGGGTTGGGCCACGCCAGCGGATGCGGCCATGACGGAAGCCGGGTCGAATTGCGGCGCTTTGGCCGGTGCGCCGCGTGTCAGCCAGCCGGATTGGGAGGAGGTAAAGATGCCCCATAATGGAATCCACCACAGACACACGAGCCAGTAGAACGAAAACGGCAGGGACCATTTCAAACCGAACCAGCCGCCGTGACGATGGAAGTGGACGATGGCCGGCAGAATGGCGGAAAGCACGGCCCCGGTGGCCAACACGACCAGCGTGCCCAGGGGCTCCAGGATAAGTTGCACCATGACGGCGCACTTAAAGGCCTCGGTGAAGGTCATGCGCACCATCTGGGTGATACTGAACAACCGCACCCACCCACTGCCGCTGTCGTTGGTGCGGAAGCGGCCGAAAACGAAACCGAACATCACCAGGTTCTCACGCACGTTGCTGCGCGCCCAGCGCAGGAGCATCCGGCGCAACCCCTTGAACTGCACCGGAACCTTTGTCAAGACCACGGCATCCCGCTGGTAAACCACCCGCAGCCCCGCGGCGATCACCAGGTTGGTCAGGGCCCGGTCCTCACCGATATTGGCAGGCTTGCTCATGAAGGTCTGAACGGCCCAGCCTGCCAGCAGCGGCTTGAGGCTTTCGGCCCGATAGGCGGAAAGGGCACCCGGGGTGCAGAAAACACCGCCATAGACGCTTTGGCCGGTGCGGATGAAATCGAAAGCGCTGGTAAAAGAGACCTCCATCATTTTAGGAATGGCCCCTTCGTCCATGTTCAAGACCCGGACGTTGCCGGCCACTGACCCGACGCGGGGGTCGGCCACGAAGGGGCTGACCAGATGGCGCAGGGTGTCGGGCAGTACTTCGGAATCGGAATCGATGGTCACGAAGACCTGACCGGTGGCCTGGGCAAATCCGGCCATCAGCGCATGGCGTTTGCCCATGTTTGATGGCTGGCGGATCAACTGCACGTTTTTGGGAAACTGTTTGTGGGCCATCACCATCCAGCGCCAGGTATCATCCGCCGAACCATCGTCCACGCAAATCACCTGCAATTTTTTGGAAGGGTACCGGCTGGTCATGACGCTGCGCACCGTAGCCAAGATCTGCGAACCTTCGTTGAAGGCCGGAATGATGATCGAAACAGTGGGCAAAAATGCCGTTTGGAGGGGGGGATAGGATTTGTAGCGCATGGCGAAGCAAATGCGCCACACCAGGGTAAGGATGCCGACGAACGTCAGGCTCATACCGAGGGAACTCTTCATCAGCCGCAGCCATGGAAGGGCCTGGGAAGATGAATGGGCCATGGAAAGGGATTGCCAAGCGACCATGCCGACAACTGAAACAACAACCGCCAGCAATAGCCAGGGATACAATCTGTCCGCTTTAATGGAGTATCGTACCATCTTTTTATCTTGTTAGTATTTTGATTCGTTTATATTTTTCGAAGCCTTCGGTGTTCTCCAAGTAACAAAATGCGCGACTATGCTCCGCTTCTTGAAAGGAGTCAAGTAGAAATTGAAGAAATCGGTAGAGAAGAAGTAGAGAAGCACCAACGGTTGCATGGCGCAAGAAAATCAAGTCAATGAGCGGGTGAATGCTTCGCATGATGCGTGGTCCGTCGATCTTCAATGATCTTAGAAGCAATCCTTATACCATCACGCAAGGTGCTGTATTTTTAAAATATTGCTTTTATCGATCTGCGCGCCGGCTACCAAAATTGCGCACGGCTGACGTTTTAGGCCGTATTTACCCACGGTCCGCGCAATAAAAAAAAGCCCCGGCCGAAGCCGGGGCACTGGAACCAAGTATTGCTTTTATCGAATTAGAACAGACCGCTCACCTTGCCGGTGGCCGGATCGACGTCGACGCGGCGGAAGGCAGGGTTGGAGGCGGTGCCGGGCATCAGGCTGATGGTGCCGGCGCAGGGGCACAGGAACTTGGCGCCCGAGTAAATCAATACGTCGCGGATTGGCAGCCGCCAGTTTTTGGGCACGCCCTTTTTCACCGGGTCGTGGCTCAGGGAGAGATGAGTTTTGACCATCATGGTGGCGAAATCGGCGTACTTGGGATCCTTTTCCAGCATCTCCGCCTTGGCGTTGGCTTCGGGGGACCAATCCACGCCGTCGGCGCCGTAAATTTCGGTGGCGATCTTTTGAACGCGATCGCGCAGCTTCATCTCCAGCGGATAGAGGAATTTGAATTCGTTGTTCTCGTTGCAGGCGTCAATAACTGCATCGGCCAGTTCCAGGGCGCCTTGACCGCCCTTGAGCCAATGTTCGGAGACCGCGCAACGGGCGCCGGCTTTCTCGGCGGCCTTGCGGATCACGTTACACTCGGCATCGGTATCGGTATAGAAACGGTTGATGCAGACGACCGGGTTGATGCCCGATTTGCGGATCACGCCGATCAGGTGCACCATGTTCTCGCAGCCCTTTTCCACCAGGCCCAGGTTCTCCTTGGTGTAGGCGTCGTCCAGAGCCTTACCGGCCACGACCTTGGGCCCGCCGCCGTGCATCTTCAGGGCGCGCACGGTGGTGGTCAGAATGGAGACGTGGGGTTTCAGGCCGGAGAAACGGCACTTGACGTTCCAGAACTTCTCGAAACCGATATCGGCGGCAAAGCCCGACTCGGTCACATGGTAATCCCACAGTTTCAAGCCCACGCGGTCGGCGATGATCGAGCTCTGACCCACGGCGATGTTGGCGAAGGGGCCGGCGTGCACGAGGCAGGGCTGGTATTCGGCCGTGCTCATCAGGGTGGGGTTGATGGTGTTGCGCATGAAGGCCGCCATGGCGTTGCCGACTTCCAGGTCGCCGGTGGTGACCGGTTTGCCGGATTTGTCGAAGGCCACGGTGATGTTGTTGAGGCGCTCTTTGAGGTCGGCCAGATCCTTGGCCACGGCCAGGATCGCCATGCATTCGGAACCCACGGCGATGCCGAACTTGCTCTGCATCATGTAGCCGTCGGTGCGACCGCCGATGCCGATGATGATGTTGCGCAGGGCCTGGGCGCAGTAATCGATGACCCAGCCCATCTCAACGCGGGTGGGATCGATGTCCAGGCGGCGCATGCCGGTCAGGCGGGCCAACTGCTCATCATTATAATTGCGCTCATGCTGCATGCGGCTGGTCATGGCCACCATGCCGAGGTTGTGCGCGTTCATGATGTCGTTGATGTCGCCGGTCAAGCCCAGGGAGAACTCGGTCATGGGGATCAGCAGCGAGTTGCCGCCGCCGGCCGCCGTACCTTTGACGTTCATGGTCGGGCCGCCCGAGGGCTGCCGCAATGCACCGCCGACGTTCTTGCCGCGCGCACCCAAGCCTTCGATCAAGCCCAGGGAGGTGGTGCTTTTGCCTTCACCCAAGGGGGTCGGGGTGATGGCCGTGACTTCAATGTACTTGCCGTCCGGTTTGGCTTTGAGCCGATTGATGATCTTTAGAAAATCGAGTTTGGAGAGACGGCCCATGGCCAGCATCTCGTCCTTTTCCAGGCCCAGCTTTTCCCGCCAATCGTCGGGCATGGGCATGTTCTTTTCCGCTTCCTCGGAAATTTGCCAGTCGGCCATCTTTGTCGCATCGTAAGCCATCGATTCAACCTCCTTATTAATTGTGGTTCTGGTAGTTGGGATGCAAGGCGCCCTCTCACCACCGGCGCCGGTTATTGTTAAATACTCGCGTGGGGCCCATTCAGGATGGCGCTAAAGCCGCTGCGCCGTCACCATGCCTGGATGAAATCGAGATCGGATCGGGATTCAACGCAGGCTGATAAATACGCGCCTCCTTAACATGGGACTTTATGATTTAGCAAGCGCAAAGGACCTGCGTTTAAGCGTCGAGGGCGGGTGCTGGACCCCACTTTGGCTGCCGCATTTTTGGCTTTTCAGTCGGCGTGGGCGTTGCGATACCCGAAGAGGGAGAAGATCGGCTTGCCGTCCATGGCATGGGCCATAACCGTCATGTATTGCTCCCGCTGATGGGTAGGGTCGGCGTGGTTTTCCGCGTTCACGGCCAGCGTATGCTTTACCTTGTTTTGGGTCAGGTAGCTCAGGATGATCCGGGGAACATCGTAATGATGAATGGTGTCATAACGGACCGGCCGGCCATTCTCGACGATATAGATGCGATTGAGATGAATGGCATCCTTGGCGTTGTCGAGATAGCGCAGATCCGCATAGGTATTCGGTCCATAGGTGAGGGAGGGCAGGTGGTCGCTCACCAATATGATGATGCTGCGCGGATCGATGCGCACCAATTCCTTGACATAGGACGCGATGACTTCGGTGCGGTAGTAATACTGATTGACGGCCCGCTCCAATTGATCGTCCGGGAACTTGCCCATGCCCGAGATCTCGACCACCTTGGGCCGTTTTTCCAGATTGATCAGATGGGGTGTATGGCCGTAGACCGTCATGATGTAGTTCAACAGGGGCTTGCCGGGATTTTGCCGCATCCAGTCGCCGACGAAGGCCAAATTCTGGGAAAAGAGATCGCCGTCATACATGAAGAATTCGTCGGTTACGTCACCGGCGTTAAAATAGGAGCCCCCCACGGGTGCGTATTCCCTGGGGTAGTAAATGCTTTCGAATCCCAAACCCTCGTAGGCCTTGGTGGCGTTAAAAAAATCAGGGTAAAAAGCGTTGGTCGCCATGGTGTGGTAGCCTGCCTGGCCAAGGATATTGGACAGGCACAAGGTCTTGGCGCCGGTGAAAACATCGAATTCGATGCCCGACAGCTCCCGCATGGCAGGCACGCCGCAAAGCACTTCGAACTCGGCCTGGGCCGTCGAGCCGCCGAATACCGGCGAAATCGACATGCCCGCCTTGTTTTTGAAAAGCGCTTCGAAAGCAGGATGCTCGGGATTGCGAGAAAAACGGGCGTTGCGCAGCAGGTTGGGATCGAGAAAACTCTCCAGTACGATCAAGTGAACGTTATTCTTGAGCTTCAGGTCGTTAACCGCTGCCACCACGTCATCAAATGCGTTCAAATAGCGGATGTTGCCGCGATATGCGATGGTTTTTTCAAGACTGTTGATTCTGCGCGCCTCATTGTACAGGGCCATGCCGATCCGGCCGTTGAGTTCCGCCTGTTCGGTGTCCGACATATAGTGGATGGGTCTTTGGACCCGTTCGAAGCCTGCCATGAAAAAAGCGGGAAACCCCTCCACCGCCACCACGAGCACCAACAATGGCACTGCCCCCTGCAGCAGCGGCCGCAATTGCCGCCATTGCACGGCCCGCAGAAAGACGGCCAGCGGCAGCCCCACGGCCAGCAACAGTAAGATTTTGTTCAGGATGGGCATCACCATGAACATTTCGGGCAGTTCGGTCACCTCGGTGAGGCGCAGCATCCGGCCAAACAGCACATGGTAGGCGTCGAAGACCACATAGGCCAGGACGATGGGCAGGGCCGCGATCACGGCTTGCCACCGCGACGGCCGCGTGATCAGGTTAAAATAATAAAAAAGGTAAAGCAGCAGCGGGATTTCCAAACGCCAGGCCTGCACGAATATAGGCAACCCACCGAAGTAGCCGGCCACCAGCGTATAGGCGCTCAAAAACAGCAAAAAAGCGATATAGGGCTTAATTGCGGGTTTGAACGTCGCCAGGCGATCGCGCAATGTTTTAAAGATGAATGCCATAGCGGTCTCATATACCATCGATCATATGAATCTTCAATAGGTTGGAAGAATGGGCGAACCCCCGGAAACGGTTCCGGTTTTTGGATTATCGCACGGCGCCGCTTTGCCGGTGCAACCGCCAGTAAAGCCCGCCTTGTTGCATGAGGGCGTCGTGGGTGCCGGCTTCAGCCAGGCGGCCGTCACGCAGCACGAGGATGCGGTCGGCCATGCGGGCCGTGGAAAGACGGTGGGCCACGAGCAGGCAGGTGCGGCCGGCCACCAGGCGGCGCAGGGCGTCGTAAATGGCCGCTTCGGTTTGGGAGTCGATGTAAGAGGTGGCTTCATCGAGCAGAATCAGTTGGGCGTCGCGGGCCAGGGCCCGGGCAATGGTGATCAACTGGCGCTCGCCGCTGGAAAGCCCCGCGCCGCCTTTTTCCATGACCGTTTCCAGCCCCTGGGGCAAGCGCGCCACCAACTCCTTGCAATTGGCGGCGGCCACGATGCGCGCCACGGTCGCTTCGTCCACGGCCGCCGGGTCGGGGAAGATATTGCGGCGCATGGTGGTCGAGAAAAGCACCGGTTCCTGGGTCACCAGGGCCGTGAGCCGCCGCAACTGCGCCGAATCCCATTGGCGCAGATCGAGGCCGTCGAGCCGCACGTGGCCCTCGGTGGGGTCGTACAGCCTCTGGATCAGGTTGAGCAGACTGGTCTTGCCCGCGCCGGTGGGACCGACCAGGGCCACGCTTTCTCCCTTGGCCACGCTAAAGGAGACATCGCGCAACACATATTCTCCGGGAGTATACGCCAGGGAGAGACGGTCCAGCACCAGCCATCGGGAACGGTCCGGTTCCGAGGCCGGCACGACGACTGCCGGCGGTTCGGGCAGGCGCTGGTCGATGTCCAGCAGCCCGAAGATGCGCTCGGCCGAGCTCATGGCATTTTGCATGACGTTGTAATTCTCCGCCAGGTCGCGCATGGGCCGGAAGAACATGCGCACATAGGTTAAGGCCACCACCAGCACACCCAGGCTGATGCGGTCGCCCACCACCTGCAAGCCACCGTAGAGAATCAACAAGGCCATGGCGGTCAGCCCCAATACTTCGATGAGCGGCATGAAGAGCGCGAAGACGTGGATCTCGCGCATGCCCAGCCGGTAGTTCTCGGCATTGAGCTCGGCAAAGCGCGCGTAATTGTAGGCTTCCTGGCCAAAGCTCTGGATGGTGCGCATGCCGTCGATGGATTCGGCCATGCGGCCGTTGATCTCGGCCACCTTGACGCGCAAGGCCCGGTAGATGTCCCGGGCCTTGACCGAAAAGCGCAGCGCGGCCCAGGCCACTATCGGCATAACGGCGAAGACGGCCAGGGCCATGCGCCAATCCAGGGCCAGCAGAACGATGGCGATGCCCGCCAGCAGGAAGATATCCTTGAACACCATGGAGATAAAAGTAGTAAAGAGTTCGTGCATGTTCTGCACGTCGTTGGTCACCCGCGTCACCAGGCGCGCCACGGGCTGACGCGTGAAAAAGGCCATGCTCTGCTGCTGGATGTGCTCGTACAGCCGCAGGCGCAGGTCGTGCATCACCCGGTGGCCGGCCCGTTCCATGATCACCCGCTGGACAAAGGTCAAAGCGAAATCGGCCGCCACCAGGACCAGAAAGATCAGCACCACGCCGCCCAAAGCGCGCAGGTCGTCCCGGCGCAAGGCGCGCAGATCCTCCTCGGGCAGCCGCGCCAGATCGGCGAAGGCGATGCGCGCCCGGTCGCCTTCGACTTCAAAAAGTTCGGCATGGCGCGCCATCACCGCCCTGTTGCGCGGGTCGGCCGAATCCACATGGAGATAGCGCCGTCCCGGGTCGTTGGCCTGTGCGGACGAGGCATTGGGTGCCCGGCCGGGCACGATATAGCGGTCGATGGCGATCTTGCTGAAGTACGGCAGGGCCAGTTCGATGAAGGTCAGGGCCACCACCAGGGCCACCGACCACAGCAGCATCCGGCGATGCGGCGCCACGAACGGCAGCAAGCGCCGCAGCAGACGCCAATCCTGGGTTTTGCCCTGGTAGCCCTCTTCGGCATAACCATAATCAGACCGCATGATCCAGCTCCTGCAAACGGTGCACCTGGGCGTAGTAGCCCTGTGCGGCCACAAGGCTTTCGTGGGCCCCCCTCTCCACCACGCGTCCCTCGGCCAGGCTGACGATGGCATCGGCGAAACGCACCGCCGCCAGGCGATGGGAGGCCACGATGACCGTCTTGCGGCCGGCCATGCGTCGGACGGCCGCCACGATCACGGCCGCGGTGGCTGTATCCACCTGGCTGATGGGGTCGTCCAGCAGCACGATGGGGGCATCGATGAGCAAGGCCCGGGCCAGGGCGATCCGCTGCTTCTGGCCGCCGGAGAGCAAAACGCCCTTTTCTCCCACCCGCGTATCCAGGCCCGCCGGCAAGGCGGTGATGGTTTCGGTCAGGGCCGCCTCGGCCAGGGCCTGATCTATTTGAGAGCGGCAGTGTTCCGGGCACCCGAAGAGAATGTTGTCGCGCACCGTGCCGGAGAAGAGAAACGGCTCCTGGGGCACATAGGCCACCCGGCGGCGCAGATCGGCCGGGTCCAGCGCGCGCAGATCGATGCCATCCAGGGTAATCCGGCCGGCGCAGGGATCGTAGAGCCGCGGCACCAGGGTGAGCAGCGCGCTCTTGCCGCTGCCCGGCGGCCCCACCACCCCCAGCGTCTGTCCCGGGGCAATGTCCAAGGTCACGTCGCTGAGCACCATCCGCCCCTGGGGGCCGCCATAGCCGAAGCCGACCTGCTCGAAGGCAATCCGGCCCGCGACCGCCGGCAGCGGCCGGGGATCGGCCGGAGCCTGGATCTCGGGCCGTTGGTCGAGGATGCGCTTGATCCGTTCCAGGGAGGCGCCCCCGCGCTGGATCAGGTTGGTGACCCACCCCAGGGCCATCATGGGCCAGGAGAGCAGGTTCAGGTAGCTGATGAAGGCCACGAAATCGCCCGTGGTGATCTCGTTCAGGATGGTCTTGCGCCCGCCGAAAAAGAGCACGGCGGCCAGGCTCAGGTTGGTGAGCATCACCATCAGCGGAAAGAAGAGCCCGGTGACGCCCACCAGGCGCATGTTCTGGTCCACGTACGCCTGGGAGACACCGGCCACGGCCGCCCGGGCCGCCGCCTCTTCGTTGTGCGCCTTGATCAACCGCATGCCGGCGCAGCGCTCGCGTACCGTCTCGGTCAGATCGGCGAAGGCGGCCTGCACTCCCTGATAGCGGGTGTGCATGCGCCGGCCCAGCAGCCGGGCACTGAGCACCACCAAGGGCATGGGGATCAGCACATAAAGGGTCAGCTCCACGTGGATATAGAGCATGAAACCGATGGCCGCCGCGCCCAGCACGATGGCGTCGTTGAGGGCCACCAGCCCGAGACCCGCGGCCATGCGGATCTGCTGGATGTCGTTGGTGGCATGGGCCATGAGGTCGCCGGTCTTGGTGCGGTCGAAAAAGCCGGCCGATAGCGTTTGCAGATGGCCCAGCAGCCGGTTGCGCAAGTCGGCTTCCAGGAAGCGGGCCGTGCCCAGCAGGCAGCGGCGCCAGATGTAGCGGCAGACGCCGATGAGCAAGGCCATGCCGGCGATGGCCGCCGCCTGGCGCAGCAGCGTGGCGCCGTCGGCAACCAAAAGGGTCAGGTCGTCCACGGCCCATTTGACCACCCGGGGCACCATCAACTGCAGCAAGTCCACCAGGATCAAGGCCGCCAGCCCGATGGCGATCGTCCGGCCATGGGCCTTGAAGTAAGGAGTGATCAGGTCCCGGGCTCTCATCATGTTCCCATTTACCTACGCGTACGCGTCCTCGTAATGATTAACATCTCCTGGCCGCCGCCGGCAATGCCGGGTACCATAAGGCCGCCGATCCGCCTGGTCAACCGCGAATTGCCGCCCATTGCTTGGTATCTGCTTCATTTGACATTATATTCCATTACCGATAAGGATGGCCTCGGAATCGCAAGCCAGCGGCACCAACCAAAAAAGCGGCCGATGGAGGGCCGATAGAACAGGAACTGCATGGAACCGGGTCAGGTGGTTGAATTCATCGACAGCCAGAAGATCTTCTGCGCGGTGGTGATGGAGATAAAGAGTCTACGCCTAAGGCTGTTAACCGAAAACAATCGCGAAGTCAAAATGTCGGCCGAACGGCTGAGCCACCGGTCCAAGGCGCGCCTGGAAACCACCGCGGCGCGCGACAAGCTGGCGGCAACCCTAAAGGAAATCGCCCAGCGGCGCAAGGAGTTGAGCCGCCAGGTGAATATCCCCGAGCTCTGGTCGGTGCTGCACGATGAGCAGCAGTGGATCGATGTCGCCACCATGACCACGCTTTGCTTCCCGGACCATGCCGACGGCGACCACGAGTCGGCCGTGATCCGCGCCTTCTTCAACGACCGACTTTACTTCAAATTCGCCCCGGACCAGTTCTTCCCCCACACGGCCGCGAAAGTCGAACAGATCGCCCGCCAGCGCGAAAAAGAGGCCCGCGAGGCCCGCCTCATCGAGCAAGGCGGCCAGTGGCTCCAGAAAGCCTTCAAGGGCCAGGAGGCCGCGGTTCCCGGCGAGCGCGACGAAATCGTCCGCATCCTGGCCTCCTACTGCCTGCACGAAAAGGATAGCCCCCACTGGGAGCTGGCCCGGGCCATGCTCGCCAAGGCCGGCGCCGGATCGCCCTCGGCCCTGTTCGGCTTTCTGGTGAAGATCGGCGTGTGGCGCCCGGATGAAAACCTCGACCTGTTGCGCCACGAGATCCGGCCGGAATTCCCGGCCGCCGTGGAGGAGCGCGCGGCCTTTCTGGCGCAAAGCCCGCCGCCGCTTTCGGCCGAACGTCGCGACCTGCGCGATCTCTCCCTGATCACCATCGACGGACCGGCCACCCTGGATTTCGACGATGCCCTGAGCCTGACGCCCCTGGGGGAGAACTTCGTGCTGGGCATCCACATCTCCGATGTCGGTCATTATGTGGTCAAGTCCGATCCCATCGACCAGGAAGCCATGGGCCGGGCCAGTTCCATCTACATGCCCGACCAGCGCATCTCCATGCTGCCGACCTGCCTTTGCCTGGGCGCTTGCAGCCTCAAAGCCGGGCAAGAGCGGCCGGCCATCAGTACCCTGGTGACCATCACGCCCCACGGCAAGATTCTGGATTTCGAGATCGTGCCCAGCCTGATCCGCGTCCGCCATCAACTGACCTACCAGGACGTGGACGAGATGGCCGCCTACGATGCCACCGTCAAAGCCTTGATCGCCATTGCCCGGGGCTACCGCAACAGCCGCCTGGACAGCGGGGCGCTGCTCATCGAACTGCCCGAAATCAACCTCTGGCTGGACAACAAAGGCCAACCGGTGTTCCAGCGCATCGATCGCGAAAGCCCTTCCCACCTGCTGGTCTCGGAAATGATGATCCTGGCCAACAGCCTGGCGGCCCGCTATCTCTCCGAACGCGATCTGCCGGCCATTTTCCGCTCCCAGGCCGAACCGCGCGAACGGCTCTACTCGCGCGACCAGGGCACGCTCTTCCAGAACTGCATGCAGCGCAAACAGATCAGCCGCTTTATCTTGAGCAGCACGCCGGAGCCCCACGCCGGCCTAGGCGTGCCGGCCTACGTCACCAGCACCTCCCCCATCCGCAAATACACGGACCTGGTGGCCCAGCGGCAGATCCGGGCCACCCTGGGATTGGAAACGCCCTATACTCCCGAAGAGATGGCCTTCATCATCGCGGCCCTGGAAGAGCCCATGGCGCTGGTGGGGCGCATCCAATACAGCCGCCACCGCTATTGGCTGCTCAAATACCTGGAAGGCCGCATCGGCAAAAAAGAAGAAGCCGTCGTGCTCTTCCGCCGCCGCGAGGGCTACGCCATCCTGATCCCGGAGTACATGCTGGAATGCAACCTGGCCGGCGCCGATCACGTCAACCTCAAGCCCGAGGACCTGGTGCAGGTCACCATTCAGCATGTGCACGCACGCAATGACGTCATCAATGTCTATTTAGGGTGAGCCATGTTGCCCATTACCGACACTCTGGCCATACCGCTTCACGAGATCGAGCTCAGCGCCGTGCGCGCCCAGGGTTCCGGCGGGCAGAACGTGAACAAGGTCTCCACGGCGGTACATCTGCGCTTCGACATCCGGGCCTCGTCCCTGCCCGAAATATTTAAGGATCGGCTGATCCAACGCCGGGACCAACGCATCACCAAGGAGGGCGTGGTCGTCATCAAGGCCCAGCAGCACCGCAGCCTGGAGCAGAACCGGACGGAAGCCCTGGAACGCCTGCGCCAACTGGTCCTGAGCGTGACGGTCACGCCGGTCAAACGGCGTCCGACCCGCCCGAGCTTTACAGCCCGCCGCCGGCGCATGGATGTGAAAACCCTGCGCGGACGCGCCAAGGCCCTCAGGGGCAAAGTGACCCTGGACGAGTGACGTCCTGAAAGGAGAACCAGACCATGAGCCGACTCTTTTCACCGCTGACCCTGCGCGCCACGACCTTCAAAAATCGGATCTTCGTCGCCCCCATGTGCCAATACAGTTGCCGGGACGGCCTGCCCACCGACTGGCACCTGGTGCACCTGGGCAGCCGGGCCGTGGGCGGCGCGGCCCTGGTGATCGCGGAAGCAACCGCCGTCAGCCCCGAGGGACGCATCTCGCCCTACGATTGCGGGCTATGGTCCGATGCGCACAAAGAGGCCTTTCGGCGCATCACCACCTTCATCAAAGCCCAGGCGTGCGTGCCGGGCATTCAATTGGCCCATGCCGGCCGCAAGGCCGCCACCGATGCCCCCTGGAAGGGCGGTACCCCCCTCTCCGACGCGGCCGGCGGCTGGCTGCCCCTGGCGCCCAGCCCCCTGCCCTTCGACGAGAAATCGCGCACGCCGCGGGAGATGACCTTGGCCGACATCGAGCGGGTCGTCGCCGACTTCGAGGCCGCGGCCGACCGCGCCCTTTCGGCCGGCTTCGAGGTGCTGGAACTGCACATGGCCCACGGCTATCTGCTGCACGAATTTCTTTCGCCGCTCGCCAACCGACGCGACGATGCCTTCGGCGGCGATCTGGACAGACGCATCAAGCTGCCGCTGACCATCGCCGAGCGCGTGCGCGCCCGCTGGCCGATGGAGCTGCCGCTCTTCGTGCGCATCTCCTGCACCGACTGGGCCGACGGCGGCTGGGACTTGGCGCAATCGATTTACTTCTGCCAAAGGTTGAAGGCCCTGGGCGTGGATCTAATCGACTGTTCCAGCGCGGCCCTGGTGCCGTATGCCAAGATCCCCGCCGGCCCGGGTTTCCAGGTGCCCTTCGCGGCCGCCATCCGTAACGAGTCCGGCATCGCCACCGGCGCCGTGGGCCTGATCACCCAGGCCGCCCAGGCCGAACAGATCGTGGCCACGGAGCAGGCCGATGCCGTGCTGCTGGCCCGCGAATTGCTGCGCGACCCATACTGGCCCCTGCACGCGGCCCGCACCTTGCGCGCCGATATTCCGTGGCCGGTGCAGTACCATCGCGCCAAAAATTAAAAGGCGGTCACCCCCATCGCTGACCGCCCGGGAGTATCATCCGCCCTATGTTTGACTCGAATATCCTCTTGACCGGCCTGGTGATCTTCGTGGCCCGCATCTGCGATGTCTCCATCGGCACGGTGCGCACCATCATCACCGTCCAGGGCCGCACGGCCATTGCCTTTTTCCTGGCCACCTTCGAGATCATGATATGGGTGCTGGTGGCCAGCGCCGTCATCAACCAGGTGCGGGAGCAACCCATCCTGGTCATCTTCTACGCCCTGGGATACGCCACCGGCAACGTCGTCGGGATCCTCGTGGAGCGCAAACTGGCCTTCGGCCTGATCATTCTGCGCGTCATTACCCGGGATGCCTGCAAGGTGCTTTCCGATCGCCTGCGGCAGCAGGGCCAGCCGGTCACCGTTTTCCGGGGCGAGGGCATGACCGGTCCGGTGGATGAACTTTACATTGCCTGCCGGCGCCGCGATTTGAGTTGGATTCTCGCCGAAGTGCGCGAAATCGACCCCACGGCCTTCTATGTCATCGAGCAGGCCCGCGACATCAGCAAAGTACTGCGCCCCACCTACGCGCCCATGGGCGGCTGGCGCACGCCCGCCAAGCGCAAGTAGGCGCTTTACGCCGCATGACGCCAAGAAGAAAAATGCGAAAATCGCCGCCCAGCCGGCCTTTGACCGGTAATCGCAAAGATGTTTACGCTTTCGACTTTCGGAACCCTACAGCACAATGCAAAAGATTTGTCTTTACATTACACTCCCAATCGATCGGCCCAATTCTCCGACATCGATCCAACAGATCCCATTGCAGTAACACTCACGCCAACCGGCATCCGAAATAGAGGCTTTCTCTCCTATCATTTTGGTAGTTACACCAATTGAGGAAAGAAATCGCTTCGTGTAGTGTTCGCGATGAAAAGGTGTAAAAACTGCATCCGCTTGTTTCAAGGAGTTTTTAACCATAACCGCACAATTTCGGGAGGGGGCAACAATCATGAGAAAATCATTAGCTGTTATACTGTCACTTTCGCTGATCGCCCTTTTTGGCTACGGCTGCGACGGCGGCACCAGCACCATTACCGAAGAGGACGCCGGCGTTATCAGCGGCACCATCGATACCCAGCTTTACTACCCCACCACCATCAACGGCACCACGGGCGCCACCACCATGTCAGCCGGCTATACCCAGGCCCTGGGGAACGTGGAGTGGCTCTCCAGGAAGCTGGCCGAAACGGGTTACGTCGTCTTGGCGTTTACCCCCACCAATAACCTGGGTTATGTCGATGGCTGGCGGGATGCCCATAAAAATTGCATTGCGAAGTTGAAGGACATCAATAACAACCACAGCAAACTAAAGGGCAAGATCAACACCGCCAAACTGCAAACCTGCGGCCACTCCAAGGGCGGCGGCGGCTCTTTGTGGGCTTCGTCTGATCTGACCACCCAGTTGAAAACCACCATCGGCATGGCGCCCTATGAAGAGGGTTTCTACGACAGCACCCTCGGCACCATCACGGCGGCCACCTTCGTCCAGGCCGGCGGAAGCGATACCCTGGCAACCAATGCCATGACCCGTGGCGAGTACGGTGGCCTGTCCACCCGTGTTTCCAGGATGTATGTGGAGTATACCGGCTACGACCATCTGGCCTGGGACAGCGCCACCGGCGACAGGGCCAGCCGCATTTCCGGCGATATCATTGCCTGGATGAAATACTACATGGACGGCCAGACCTCCTATGCCAGCACCCTTTCCAACACCAGCGGCACCGCGCAGCACGAATGGGTGAACGTCACCAGCAGCAGTAGCAGCAGCGGCGGGTGTAACTAACGATTAAAACAAGCGGCCATGCGGGCGTTCACCACCTTTTCGACATCGGCATGGCTCCAAAGCAAATCCCGAATCCCTTCATGGCGGTTCGGGATTTCTTTTGCCCCATGGAAAACCCTTTGGCAACGCATCGTATGCGCCAAGTTCACCTTGGCCGCCTATATTTCGGAAGACTTTCAATACCAAGCGAGATATCCAGAAGCATTTCAAATATCGGCGATTAACACTTTTGCCGAGGTTTATACTATCGGAATTTGGAACCTTAGAGCACAGGCACCCGCCTCTGTGTTTTAACGACACCATTGACCGATTACTTCTAACCTTCAACACCGATCCATACGTAGCAATATTTTGAACATTTGCACGCTAAAAGATCAAAAAATGAGGTTTTCTCTCCGGTCAATTTGGTAGTTCCACCAATTGTTAAATGAATCCGATTCAGTTATTTAATTTTCAAAAAGGGTGAATTCGGCATTCACTTGTCACGAGGCGTTCTTTCCTCATTACCACACAAATCTCGGGAGGGGTAACAACCATGAAGAAATCATTAGCCGTGATACTGTCACTTTCCCTCGTCGCGCTTTTCGGCTACGGCTGTGACGGCGGCGGCACCAGCACCATTACCGAAGAAGACGCCGGATATGTCAGCGGCACCATCGATACCCAGCTTTACTACCCCACCACCATCTCCGGCACCACCGGCGCCACCACCATGTCGGCCGGCTATACCCAGGCCCTGGGCAACGTGGAGTGGCTCTCCAGGAAGCTGGCCGAGACCGGTTACGTCGTTCTGGCCTTTACCCCTACCAACAACCTGGGCTTCGTCGATGGTTGGCGGGACGCCCATAAAAATTGCATTACGAAATTGAAGGACATTAACAGCAACCACAGCAAACTTCGGGGCAAGATCAATACCGCCAAATTACAAACCTGCGGCCACTCCAAGGGCGGCGGCGGCTCTTTGTGGGCTTCGTCTGATCTGACCACCCAGTTGAAAACCACCATCGGCATGGCGCCCTATGAAGAGGGTTTCTACGACAGCACCCTGGGCACCATCACGGCGGCCACCTTTGTCCAGGCCGGCGGAAGCGATACGCTGGCGACCAATGCCATGACCCGCGGCGAATACGGTGGCCTGTCCAGTCGCACTTCCAGGATGTATGTGGAGTATACCGGCTATGCCCATCTGGCTTGGGATGGCGCCACCGGCACCACCGCCAGCCGAATCTCCGGCGACATCATCGCCTGGATGAAATACTACATGGACGGCCAGACCTCCTATGCCAGCACCCTTTCCAATACCAGCGGTACCGCGCAGCACGAGTGGGTGAACGTCAGCGGCAGCAGCAGTAGCAGTAGCAGCGGCGGGTGTAACTAACGCTTAAAACAAAAAGAAAATCCCGAACCTCTTTCATAAGGGTTCGGGATTTCCTTTTTAATCGCAAATATGCTTTTAAGATCGAGCGTGCCGGACGCCGCTAGTTGGCACTCCCGGGCAATGGATCGTGTTCGACAAAGATCAGCTTCCCGGTATCGAAGCCCAATGCCGCCGCTTTTTGAATAAGCATGTTCTGGATGCCCTTATCCAGGTTCGGTCGCCTGGCCAGAATCCACAAGTACGATTTATCGGGCCCGCTGATCATCGAATACTGGTAATTCTCCTGGTCAAGGGCCAAGACGATATACGATCCATAGAAGGGACCGAAGAAGGAAACCTTGAGAAAGCCCAAATCCGGCGTTTTAACGAAGTACGCCTTGCCTTCGGCCTCTTTCCATTTTTGCTTTTCGGCGGAATACCCGCGATTCAATACGCGCACGCCTCCGTCGTCGCGCAGGCTGTAATCGGCCGTGATACGGTTGAGCCCGCGTTCGAAGGAGTTGTCCAACCGTGCGATTTCGTACCATCGGCCCAGGTATCGCTCGACCTCGAAATTCTCTACGGGCTTGACATTATCGGGAATACCCATGCAACCCGTGACGAAAAGCGCCAGCAGCATGCAAAGTGCTTTCATTTTACTCTCCATTGGGAAGTGGATTGTTGTGAATCTTCTTCTCACTCGGTGCACCTTCATTTTCAACACTGTCCCCCCGAAATGCCTCCATGACGGCTGCCGGAGAGAGCTCCTTGGCAATGCTGCGGATATGGATATCCCGTTGGGGAAATGGAATTTCGAGGCCCAGATCGCGAAAGCGCTTGTCTATTTCGAAGCGGATCTTGCTTGGAACGATGGCTCCGTCTTCCACCTGAACCCACAGGCGCAGGCAGAAGAGCAGGGCGTTATCCCCATGGTCGAGAAAGAGCACCTCGGGCTTCGGAAATTTGAGAACCTCGGGAAAACCATCCGCGATGTCTAAAAGTGTTTTTTCAACCAGGTCGATGTCCGAGCCGTAGGCCACGCCCACATTCAGATTCTTGCGCATGCGCCGATCCTTGAAACTCCAGTTGGTCACCTGCTGGCTGATGAACTCGGAGTTGGGGATGATCACCGAAGCGTTGTCGAAGGTTTGCACCACCGTGGCGCGCACGTTGATTTTTTTGACTTCGGCCCAGATCCCATTGACCTCCACGAAGTCGCCCACCTGAATAGGTCTTTCAAAAAGCAGGATCAGGCCGCTGATAAAATTGTTGAAGATCGTCTGCAAGCCAAAGCCGATACCGACGCTGAGCGCGCCGAACACCACCGCCAGCGAGGTGGCATTCACGCCGACGCTGGCCAGCGCCAGGAGCAGTCCGATGCTCCAGGCCAGGTAGCTCAAAATGGTGATCACGGAGTCTTTCAGGCCCGGTTCGAGCGCCTTTTTTCCGAGCACCTTTTCGTCGAGCAGGGTCCGGCCGATATGCACGATGATATGGGTGAAGAACAGGATGACCACGGCGTGCACGATGCCCCGGAGGTTGAGATTGAGATTGCCGATGGTGTGCGTGTAATTCAGCAGATCGGTGACCCACGCGAACAGTGCCCCTTCCCGGTCCCAGGCCCAGACGATGCCCCTGACGACCCCGATCAAACAGAGCGCCCGGCACAGTTGGATCAAGGGCCAACTCAAGCGATGGATGCCGCCATGCCGCTGAGGGTCATTGCCCAGGTCCTGTTGAACATACGGATCGCGCCGCCACTCTTCGATAGCATTCCAGCTCACATAGGCCCAGAACAGCAGCGTCGCCGATTTGATCCAGCCGGCCCACCAGTGCCCCGCCAGCGTGCTGTAACCGATCAGGCTGATCAGAACCCCGCCGCCGCTGACCAGATAGCTCCAGCCGATCAGGGCCTTCATTTTCCTGGGGTCGGGCGCGGCCTGTCCCTGGCGCGCGGCTTCGGCCGCCACCTGTTTGGCCCGCTGCCAAAAATGAAGGGTCCAGCCCAGGAGCACAATCGTCAAGGCATCCCGCAGAATCCAGGTCAGCACACTCTCCATGCCGGCCAGCCAGGTGAAGACGATGCTCACCAGGGCGATGGCCCGCAGGAGTTTAAAAAACCGCTGGAGTCGCGTGACCACAAAGGCGCCGAGCACCGGCAGCGACGCGTCGCCATACTTGTATTCGATGAAGTCCAGTGCCCAACGGGTCAGCAGCAGCATCAGGAAGATTTTAAACAGGACGCTTGCCAGGCCGAAGTCCAGCAGCGGCCAATCAAAGGCATCGTAGGCCCCGAACAACAGGGCCAGCCCCTGGTAGAGCAACGATCGGCGCAGCAGGAACAGAAACAGACGGCGAAAGCGCCATTGCGGGGTTTCATGCTTGGTTTCGAGGCGCTGCAGGATGTCCCGCGAGCGCGCCCGCAGCGCTAAGATGACCGCCAGCCAGAACAAAACAAACACCCAACTGCTCATCTGGATGCGTTTGATCTGCTCCCAGCGCAACCCTTCGGCCGAGAGACCGAGCAGCGTGCCGATGCGGTTGTATAATTGAGCCCACGCTTCCGCGATGCCGTTATCGAAGATATAGCGGTAAGGATTGGCGGTCGTGAAGAGCAATTTCTTCTTGCGATCCTGGAACTCGGCCATCAATTTTTCATCGAGGGTCTTCTCCTCCTTGATCAGCGCACTCATCCGTTCGGCCAGATTTTCATAGCCCTTCCGAAAGGCTTCGCCCAGCGCTTTCTTCTCGTTGAGGATATCGATCAGTTGCTCGGCCTTGGCCGCCAATGCGGCCTTTCGATCATCGGGCAGCTGCGACCGCGGGATGTCGTCCATTTGCTTGCGCGCCAACGCGATGCGGTCGTCGGCATTCAAAAACAGGAACGAGGCGGCATTATAGCGCGCTTGCAATTTTTCGAGCTGCTCGCTCAGATTTTCATATCCCAGGCGGTTGCTCCGAATGGCTTGCGCCAGGTTTTCCAGCGGCGGCTGAGACATCAACAGCAGTTGGCGATGCGAGGCGCTTTTATGCTCCTGGGCGCCCATTTCGTTGAGCAGATACCCCTTTAAGGTCTCCATCTGGCCCAGACGGGCCTTAAGCTCCGCCAGCTCGTCGCGGTGGCTGGTCATGGCAGTTTCAATGGCGCTTTGGAGCTCGATGGCGGCTGCCGAGGCATCCGTGGCAGTTTCGGTCGCTCCCGCGGGAACAGCAAAGAATAGGATCGGCAGCAGGAGCGCGCACGAGACTCGGGCCAGGGTTTGCATGCATCGATTTTTCATTTTCTCATCTTGCTTTTTGGTTTTTAGATCGTAAGTGTACCTCAAAAGAAGAACACCTTCACTGAAATTTTTCACCCCAGCTTTAATAAGGGTTCCGAGTTGACACGCCGGTCTTTTCACAATAGGTTCACGCGTTACTTGCATCTACTCTTGGCACACAGGTTTAACGCATATGAAGCTGTCCACACGCAGTCGTTACGGCACGCGCATCCTGCTCGAGTTGGCCCGCCATCCGGACGGAGAACCGGTACAAGTCAGCGAAATCGCGAGAGTTCAAAAGATCCCGGTCAAATACGTGGAACAACTGATCCGCACCCTGAAAAGCGCCCAACTGATTAAAAGTGTAAGGGGGTCCAAAGGGGGGCATCGGTTGAATAAATCGGCCGCGGCGATCACTGTCGGTCAAATTGTAAGGTTATTCGAAGGCCAGACGGACCTGGTCGAGTGCGTGAGCGCTCCGGATAGTTGCCCCAGATCGTTGGAATGCCGCGTGCGGGTGGTCTGGATCGAGGCCACCGAGGCCATGTACGAAAAGCTGGACGGCGTCACCATCGCCGATTTGATCAAAGAAGAAAAGACACCGTTCACCCACAGAAGGTGTTAGGTCTTACGATGGGATCGGGTTCTATCGTTCAGCGGTTCTTTTGCTGCTCAGCAGTTCCCGGATCTTTTCCAAAGTGTCCGGATCGGCCTCAGCGACCATTTTCTTAATCTGAAATTGCTTGTGGTCCTGCGGCGGTTCCGTTTCCACGCCCAGGATGGCGCTGATGGCATCCACGAGTTTTTGGGGTGTAACGGGTTTTTCCATGGTAAAGCGCGGGCGCAATCCGGACGTGAAGGCAAAGAAGCCTTTGAAATCTTCACTGCCGAATTCGTCATGGGCATGGGCGGTGATGACGATGACCGGCAAGTGCGTGAACCGCTCCATGCCGCGCAACTGACGCATCAGGCCGATGCCGGACTTGCGCGGCATCACCATGTCCAGCGTCATCAGGTCGGGCGGATCGGCCTGAAGCTTCTCAAGGGCCTCCTCCCCGTCGGCCGCGGTATGCACCTGAAACCCGGCATCTTCAATGCAGGCCGCCAGAAAATTGCGCACATCGGGCTCGTCATCGACCACCAGGATCTTTTTATCCGATGCATGTGCCATTCTCGGTCTCCTTCAACAAGTCTAAGGTTTTACGTTGACCATGAGCGGCATCGCGGGATCATTGCGCCATTGGGGCGGGGGGCACCGCCTCAGACTCGAGCCCATTGGATTTTATTTTGCCCATGGCTTTGGTCAGGGCGATCATCACGCCCAACCCCTCTTTGATCTCGGGATCGAATCCCGCCGAGATCAATCCAACCGGTCCGACCTTGCGCGTTTGGGCAAGATCCACGGAACCGGGTATCGCAACCATTTTTTCGAGGAAGGCCATGGTCCTGGGGTCGGCCATCTTCTTGGCCAAAGCCAGCATGGCCACGATTCCGTCGCCGATTTTTTCGATATCGTGGTGATCATAAGCAGCCGCCACCTTGGCACGGATGCCGAGTGTGGATTTGATGATGCGGAAGACCCCCTTGCGCTCCAGTTCGTCCAGATGCTCGATCATTTTGGGGACCGCCGATTTGAGCAGCGGCTCGAGATCGTTGACGAAATCGATGATGTTGTCCATGGCCTTGATGGCAAATACGAAATTCTTGACGCTGCGCATCGAGCGTTTGGCCAGATCGAGGGCATCTTCCAGTTGGAATCCGGCTTCCACCTCCTGCAATTGTTCGATCAACAACCCCACGGCATGGTTCTGCAGCGGAATCAGGTCATCCATGAGCTCACGCCACTTTTGCCGCTCCTTGATGAGGGGGTCGAGTTTGGCCTCCAATGCATCCAGTCGTTGCAAAATCAATTCGTCGTTGGTCATGGGGTCTCCTATGCGTGCTCGATGCTCGGCCAGTTTTTGCCGGCCATGTTCATCTGGGGTTCCAGGGGCAACTCCTGGCCGGTCAGCAACAGGTTCCAGTAAACCCACTTGAACATCATTTTGCCCCAGTAATTGAGATTGCTCTCACCCACCAAGTCAAAGGGCCCCAGACCGGGGAAGGGGTACTTGCCGGGCAGCGGTTCTGTTTTGTAGTTAAAATCGAACAGATAGGCCTTGTCGTAGCCTGAAACGATGAAACAGGTGGAATGGCCGTCGAAAGCCGGCTTGGGTTCGAGCCCCTCTATTTCCCGTACCAGATTTTTCACCACGATCTCAGCCTCGTAGTGGGCCACCGAGCCGGCTTTGGAGGTGGGCACGTTGGTGGCGTCGCCGACCACATAGATGTTGTCATACTTCTCGGCCTTGAGGGTGTGATGGTTGGTAAGCACATAGCCCATCCCGTCCCCCAAACCCGATTCATCCACGTACTGCGCCCCGAGATTGGGCATGGTGGAAACCAGCAGATCATAATTTACCTGATCTCCGGTGGCCGATTCGAGATAGCCCTCTTGCTCGTTGACACTGGTCAAATGGAAATTGGGGGTCACCTTGATCTTTTTCTTTTCGGCGGCCACGCTGAGCACCCTGCTGGCGATGGGTTTGGTGAAGATGCCGGTGTTGGGGGTCACGAATTCGATTTCGATATCGTCCCGCACGCCATTGATCGTGAAAAACCAATCGGCCATGAAGACGAACTCCACCGGCACCACCGGGCATTTATGCGGCATTTCGGCAATATTGAAGATCAGGCGCCCTTTTTTGAAATATCGGAGCTTCTTGAAAAGGGCCACCGCGCTTTCCAGGGTAAAGAAGGTGTGCACGTTGGATTTGGGGTCCGGCTTCCAGGCCTCCAGCCCTTCGACCTCTTCGGGCGCGATGCGGCAGCCGGTGGCGATAATCAAGTAATCGTAATCGTACTGACCCTTCAGGGTTTTCACCAAGCGTTTGTCGGCATCCACATGGACCACCGCATCGACCACGAAAGTGACCCCCTTGGGGATGAAATCGCGCTTGGGCTTCATACAATCCTTGGCCGTGTAAATACCGAACGGAATGAACAGCCAACCGGGTTGGTAATGGTGCATCTCATCCGGATCGATGATGGTGATGGACCACTCCAACTCATTGAGCTCCTTGCGCAGTTTCGCGGCCATCATGGTCCCTCCGGCGCCGGAACCCAGGATCAGGATCTTCTTCATACAACCTCCTTGAATGACGACTTTTGAATTGACCTGCAAACGACGATTCGATATCGAATTTAGAATACATAGTGTTTTGGATATAGATTGTGTTAATCTATATTAGAAGAGTATGAAATTGGCGGCTCTGTCAAGAAGAAATCTTCAGGGCCAAAAAGATCCTCAGCATTAGGGAGCTGAATTGGTGACATCCCCACCCAAGGAACTATCCGCCTGGTTGCAGGAAAATCTCTTCCATGCGGTGCCCATGGCCATCGCCGTGATCGATCGCAATTTCGATCTGGTCTATGCCAACCGCGCTTTCGAGCAGATCTTCGGTACTTGGCAGGGGCGCAAATGCCACTCGGTTTACAAAGGGCAGGCGGCCATGTGCCCGCAGTGCAAAGGCGCCCAGGCGTTTCAGGAAGGCCGGACCCTGGTCCACGAGGAGGTCGGACGCGACCAAAGCGGCGGACTGCGGCGCTATATCAAACATACCGTGCCGCTGGTTACGGAGCAGGGAGATATCCCTTACCTGATCGAGATGTGCACCGACATCACCGAGACCGAACAGATTCGGCGCGAATATCAACTGCTGTTCGATCAGGTGCCGTGCAGCGTTTTGATTATCGATAGAGATTACCGCATCGTCAAAACCAACGAAAAGACCCGCCGGATGCTCGGCGATCTGGAAGGAGGCCATTGCTATAAAGGCCTCAAAGGCCTCGACAGCAAATGCAAGGAATGCACGGCACGGCAGACTTTTGAAGACGGTAAAATGCATACCGGGCATCACATCTGGCGCACCCGCGAGGACGAAACCGTGCATCTGCATGTCATCACCGTGCCCTTGCTGATGGACAATGGCACCTTCGATATGGTCATGGAGATGGCCGTGGATGTGACCCAGACCCTGAAACTCGAGGATGGGCTTAGATTTGCGCACTCGTTCCTGGAGACCATCATCACCACTTCCATGGACGGGATATTCGCCGTCGATGCCGAGGGCAACGTCGGCATTTTCAATCCAGCGGCCCGCAACATGTTCGCCCTGCAACCGGATCGGAAAATCACCGGAGATGACTTGGCCCGCATGCTGCCGGCCGAGTTTTTCCAACAGGTCAAGACCGGCGGCGGGCAGATCTATTCTCCGGAAACCGAAATCACCGATGCCGCCGGCAACAAGATCCCGGTGCGCTTGGCGGGCAATCAACTCAAAGTGGATGGCACTGCCATGGGTATGGCCTTTTCAATTCAGGATTTGAGCGAATTGAAAAAACTGGAAGATGCCAAGCTCGAAGCCGAGCGCTTGGCGGCCGTCGGTCAGACCGTGGCCGGACTGGCCCATGGGATCAAGAATCTGATCGCCGCCCTGGAGGGCGGCATGTACATGCTCGGCACCGGCATAGACAAAGGCGATCCGGAGCGCGTACAAAAGGGCATGGTCATGCTCGATCGCAACACCCAGCGCATCTCCGTGTTCGTCAAAGCTTTTCTAAGCTTCGCCAAAGGCCGTGAAATAAAAGCGCGCTTGAATGATCCCGCCGAAATCGCCAGGGAAGTCGTGGAGATGTATTCCGCCCGGGCCGACGAGCTGGGCATCCCGCTCACGTTCGAACTGGCCCGGCCCCTTTCGCCGGCCGCCATCGATTATGAGAGCATGCACGAATGCCTGACCAACCTGGTGGGCAATGCCATCGATGCCTGCCGCGCGAGCAGCAGCAGCGATCTTCGCGTGATCGTGCGCGCCTTTGAAAAGGACGAGGCGATCTTCTATGAGGTGATCGACAATGGTTGCGGCATGGATGACGAGGTCAAGCGAAAGGTCTTCACTACCTTTTTCACCACCAAGGGTTTGGGCGGAACAGGACTGGGGCTGCTGATGACCAAAAAAATCATACAGGAGCATGGGGGAACCATCGATTTGGCATCCGAACCCGGAAAGGGCACCACCTTCAGGATTTGCCTGCCCCGCAAACGTCTGCCCAAACTCTCCGAAAACCAAAGCCGGGAAGAAAAATCGTCATGAACTATTTGAACCTTCTGAAGGCCCATCGCAAGAGTGGCAAGATGCCCACCATGGAGCGGCGGCAGTGGACCCCGGAGCAGCAAATGCGCATCGCGCAAGGTTGCTGCGTTCAATGCGGCACGCGCTCGGCCGGCCCGCATAGTTATCTGTGCGTCGAATGCCAGGCCGGTGACACGATCGAAGATATCCGCGGCGAAATAAAAGCGCTGCGCCGGCACCTGCTGCACCGGGGCTGAGACAGCCACAAAAACCGCGAGCATTTCACAGGGACCATCATGGCCAACCAGTACCTGATAGAAATCCACGCATACATCAGTCAGCGGATCGACGAAGATCGTCGGCTGATGGCTGCGGCCCTGGTTTCGGGCGATAGCGGGCGCACGGCCCTTTTAAAAGGGAAATTGGATCAATGGATTGAAATCCGGACCTTTTTAAGCAGCTATGTCGATCTGCTCACAATGAAGTACTATTAGCGCAGGTCCATCTTGAAAGACCGATACAGGCAACCCTCAGGGGATTTTCTTATGTCCTACAATTATCTATTCGCTACGTATCAATTCATCGAGCAGCAACTGCTGGATGCCAGGCAACGCGAGGCCGATGCAAACCAGGACCGGGAGAAACGCGCTTATGCCGCAGGACGTATCGAGGCCTTGCGCGCGTTTCAGGGCTTTCTCAGGACACACTACGACATTAAACTTCCGCGCCGGTTGAGGCCCCCGCGGATGCTGGCAGAGCAATCCAAGGATCAAGGCGACTCCGTGGCCGGTGATCGATGACGGCCGGGATGCCCATGCACATCTAAGCGCGCGCCTGCTACCGCGATAGGGGGCCGGTTGGCGTCAGGCCGTTTGCAGGAGCGGACTCCAGGCCCCATCGGCCAGTTGGACCATTGAAGCTTCCATGCGTCTTTTGAGGATCTTGGAGATACTGCTCATGAATTTGAAACCCAATTCATAATCTTCGTAAAACAGCTTTTCCAAATCGCTGCCTTTCCAGCAAAAGACTTTGGAATTCACGAGGGCTTTGGCCTGCATGATCGATCTGCGGTTTTCCGTGTCGACCACGGAGGAGAGGCCGAACAGCCGGCCGGGAGGGACGTCCAGAATGCGGCAGGGCGTGGTGGCATTCAGATTGACCTCCAAGCCGATTTTGCCTGTAACCACGGCATAGAGGCATTCGGCATAGTCCCCTTCCCGAAATATGTAGTCCCCTTCCCCATATTGTTTGATCAGGATGAGGCGGTCTATCTTTTTGAGCATGACATCTGTCAGGTTGGACATTTCTCGAACTGATAAAAGTTCAGGATGGTTCAGCATATTTGCTCCTTAGGGTTAGGGGCCGAAGCAGGCCCGTTTAATTTTTGGGCAAATCCTGCCGAAGCAAGTCAACATACCTTTTATAACAGGCGCACCATGATCGTAAGAATCGGTCGTTGCGTTCGGCTATTTCCATAGCTGTTCGATCTATATCCTTTTGGTATAGTATTAGATGCAAGATGGTATCGGGTCAAGCATTTTTTAGGATGCGCTTGAATGCGGGCGGTTGGTCGCGCCGTGCCTTGATCCGGTCTGGATTCAAATTTTTCGGCTGTCGTAAGCCCAGTTCAGCAATGCCTGTCGCTGCTTGGCCCGGCAGCCCAGATCCCCTGGTTGACAGTTTTTCTGGATTTGGGCGACGTGCCTGCGCATGGCCTTCCATCGTTTGATTTGACGTTCGTCATCCGGGCATCGCCGGCCCATGTAGTACCGGCAGTACCACTGGAACCAGCCTCTGGGATCTTCATGATAGATCCAGCCTTTGGCGCGCCATACGGAAAGCGGCTGGGATGCGTTGATCCCGAAGAAGTTCAATCGGGGATCATGGTAATCGTGGCAGAGCTTGGCATCTATAAACCACTCGGCGGGAAACTCATCGCTGCAATCGGTCATGTATTTGCCGCCGAAAACGCCCATGGCCAGCATTTGCCGCGGGGTCAATTGGGGCGCAAAGTCCGGATGAAAGTTCTTCCCGGGGGGCTCGGCAAGGTAGTAGATATACGCCTTTTGCATCAGATCGTTAACGATGATGGCTTTTGGCTTCATGGGTGTGCCTGTTTTAGCATTTGCTTTTCAGGCTCTGTTAGCTTGTTCATGGATTTGTAAGGTCTATGTTCAGTTCCGCTTGCTTCGTTTTTCTCGATGGGGGCAACCAGACCAACAACAAGGCTGGCACTTTCCCCTTTCTTCCATAAAACTTCCCTGGTTGTCGGTTCGTCATGCAGAGGGGATGATATATTGGGTCTGCATCGTCCGGCTGACAAGTTTCCCCTTGTCGTTGAGAATATCCGTCTGGACCGTAATCGTCGTCCTGCCGATATTGACGGGGACAGTCACAATTTCAATAACTCCCTCCTTTATCCCCCGGAAAAAATTGGTTTTCGATTCGATGGTTGTCATCCAGGCCCCCTGGGGCAGATTGAGGCCGGCGCATCCCGCACCCGCCGCGTCGGCCACGGCCATCAGATATCCGCCGTGGAGCATACCCCCCGAGGTGCAGCGCTCCGCAGCCCATTGGGCGCGGGCCAAAACTCTTTCCGGTTTTGCTTCGACGACCTCGAAGCCCAGCTCCCTGGTAAAGGGCATCATACTGTGGGCCATTTGAGTGAATTCCTCATCACGTTTCGCAAATTCGATCATGTCCAGCCTCCTTATTGTATCCCCGCCATAAGGGGAATCTTCTGTTTTCGAATACTTCCCGGATTGCAGACGGTAAAATAAATTCATGAGCATGGCGAAAAGCTCACCCGGATCGTCCCAGAGGGCCGCGATCAGGTGAATCGCATTTGATGCAGGTTTGTCGCGCAGCGCAGCCGCGTCGTCCTGAGCCGGCGGTTTGCCCCGTAGGTTCCCATATCTATTTGATGTACAGCGTACGGTACCCCACCTTACCATCCTTATACTCATACACTCGGAACGATGCCTGACGGCCCCAAGCGCCAGAAATTGGCGCCGAAACATAAAGGGGGACTTTTCCATGCCAATGATGTTCGTCTC
>JACRDD010000025.1 GCA_016218685.1 Desulfobacterales bacterium
GGACGAGTTCGACATCATTGAATGCTTTGAAGTGCCGGGCCAACGGCTACAGGTCGGAGAAACAACAAGACGTCAGGTAGAGCTGTATACTACACTCGGCGTTATGCCACCTGTCTCGTTACAATAGGCCGGGAATTTAGGCGTTAAGGGTCAGGAAATGGTAAAATTGGCGCAGGGTCCAGATCCGCGATTTGCGTACGTGCACCGACGGCGCCTGAAAGTCGCCGGCAAACTCGATGAGCTGCAAATAGCCGACATGTTTGAAAGATTTAATTTGCCGTTGCTTTAAAAAGGCGCTAAATTCGTTCAATCGCGATTCAAGCGCCTGGACGGACCGGTCGGAAAAGTTGGCCAGTTGGCAATACTCGATAAACTGAGGGATATGATGAAGCATGGCGCCAGCCCCTTATGGGTTCCCATTTGATCATGCTTCATCGCAAATGCATAATTTTTAGCTCAAATTTTGCTAACTGCGGGGTTTGAGGGTTGTGTGAAAATAAATTACGATAAGGAGTTTGTATATGCCCATCGTCACGTTGACCCTGCGACGGCCAAAATCGGCAGAGTTTAAGACCAATGTACTCGGGGCAATACACGACGCCTTAGTTGACATCGGAGTCAGCCCAAACGACCGCTTCCACCGCGTGATCGAACTGAGCGAGGAGAACTTCCAGTATGACGCCACCTTCCCCGATGTTCGTGGTCACAGAAACGAAAACTACATACTTGTTGAAATCCTCCTCGGCATTGGGCGTAGCGTCAAGATCAAGAAGCAACTTTTATCAGGAATCACGTCGCGGCTCTCAGCCCTTGGTCACGATCCTGAGAATCTCATGGTGGTCTTTCAAGACGTGCCCTGGGAAAATTGGTCACCCGCTGGAGGTCGCTTTCCCAATGTTTAATGGTTGCCCAAGAGCACCCCGCACATCATGGCAAGTAATAGCTTTTCACGGTAAAGCAGCGGGCATATAAAAAAACACACAACAAATCGCTCAATCCGGTCGCAGAGCCTGCGGCGCTGCTCCGGCTTAGCTTTGCGTTCGCCAGAGAAATGAGATGCCCACACTCGCAAGCATATTTTTGAACTTACCCGATCAGAAGAAGAAGGCGGTGCACATCGATTTGTGCAAGCAAGCACTCCAGATCTGGAACGATCATTGCCTTAGCCAAAAGAGCCTCGGCTACGTTGAGACTGTATGCGGCACGAAGCAAGTGGTCGACCGAGATTTGCCGACTGCTGCAATTCGTGCGGTCATTGCGGGCAGCGACTCCGAAAATGTGGCGTATCGCTATCAGGAACCGATTACTGCGATGCAGGATGATGACCTCAGGTTTCCTGACGACATAGAATTAGCCTACTATGCGATCTACAATCTATTTAGGCGCTATGTCATTTCTGGAATCGACGATGACTGGCTCATCGTGAACCAGGCTTTGTCAGCCCACGGGGAAGGCTCGGACTACGCCCTGATTTTGGAAGCCGCAGTTAACCGAACCGGCGAACAAATTGGTGGTGCCGGCCCTCGTACCTCGGGCGGCACACCATAGCGCTAGGGCTCTCGTACCGGAATCGTAGTATTTTCTTGGGCCGCTTTAATCAGACTTCTATCAAATGTTATAAATGCTTCTGCTTCTTCCGATAAAGCCAAATGAATGGCATCGGCAAAATCCATTCCATTTTGATGCCATTCAATAGCATTGGAGATTTTATGTGGATTTTCCAGTTGAACATTTGGCAATCCAAATAAGGATTGAAAAGCAGTCGTGATTTCAGGCTGTTTGAAGCGATAGGCATATCGCAGAACCCATTCGCATTCGAGAACTACGGATGTGGGTATGAAAACGGTATCGGTTGAAAATAATGCTTTTGATCTTTCAAGCTGTATTGGATCGTCGCCGGTTAGTAAACGAACAATGACGTTTGTATCAACCGAGATCATTATTTTCGCTCCAAAGCGCCCTTTTTTATCGCCTCGTTCATTTGGTCAATCGATATCGGTTTGCCTGAATATTTCAAAATGCCGGCCACTTTATCGATTTCGGTGCTATTGAATGGGCGAGAAGGTTTCAATAGAATGCCGTCACCCGTGTCAATAACGTTCAATTTCTGGCCTGTATTCCAATTGTACCTATCTCTAAATGTTTTCGGTATAATGACTTGTCCCTTGCTGGATAATTTTGTTGTTTGCATCGTAACCTCCAGTCAAAGAAGTAAGACTTTGGTAAGACTATAGGTGCTCCATCGACAAAGGTCAATGAAATTTTGCCCTGACCATAAGGATGGATACGACCCGAAAGGTCATATCAACCCTATGTTCAAGAAGCCCGTATTCGAAGAGCATGCCCTTTGGGTAATGATTGGATCTTTGACAAGGCAAGAAGGCCCCCTGGCAGCAAATAGATGGCAAGTCGGAATCATCGAAGCATAATAAATGAGATTACCCCCGCAGTTATAAACTCGAAAGTTAGGTGCAATTAGAAATGATCGATGCAAAAGTTAAAAGGAACGATCCCTGCCCATGCGGAAGCGGGAAAAAGCACAAAAAATGCTGCCTCGATAAGCAACCCCCGGATCAATCTGTTTCATGGGCTGACGATGATGGGATTCATTTTGTCGGAGCTGGCGCCGCCCCATCTGCGGAGGAATTAGAACAAATGACCAGGGAATATCAAAAGAAGATTCGAAAATCGCCCTTATGGAATGAAATGGTAAAGAAATACGGGAAAGCGCAAGCCGAAGAATTATTGAAACAATTTAAGGCTGAAATTCGGTAACATAACCTAACATACAGGGGGGTTGGAATAACCCTTGTCTACACCTGGCCGGTGTTACGCTGCCGCTTCATACCGTCAGGCGAGAAATACGTTGTGCCAATCGACCGTCCCGGGTACCGCTTCAGCAAGATCCCGATTCGGATGCTTATGCACCGGTACCCGCCTAAATGATGCATCGATAGGCAAGCGGAATGAAGAGAGAATAAAAAGGTTGTTGCGGGAAGGAACACTATTTTCGAAAGGGACGACTCATGAATAGAGCTGTAAAAGTTGTCTTCGCGTTGCTCTTGCTGCTCGCGGCGTGCGGGAAAGGAGGGGACAACACGGCCGACAACCCAGCCGGCGACCCGGACAACGACCCGGGCACAGGCACCCCGCCCAGCGCGATCTGCGAAGCACCCTCGCTCGCCGATATTTCTGCCCCGCGCGCGGTGGTCGGCAACGGTACCGCTGCGAGCTGCACGGCCGAAGCGCTTCAGGACGCGGCCAACGGCGGCGGCGTCATCGCCTTCGCGTGCGGCGCGGACCCCGTAACGATCGAGGTCCCATCGCAGATCGTCTTCACGCTGGAGAGCGTGCTGGACGGCGGCGGCCTGGTAACGCTGAGCGGCGGCGGCGCCGCGCGCATCCTGTACCTCGATTCCGGATACGATCGGACGACACCGCGGCTCACCGTGCAGCGGCTCACCTTCCGCGATGGAAACGCCCCCGTGGGCGCCGACGACACCGCCAGCGGCGGCGGTGCGATCTACAGAGACGGCGGCAGCCTCACGGTGATCGACTGCACCTTTCTCGACAACCGCGCCTCCCTTGCGGGTCAGGACGTCGCCGGCGGCGCAATCTATGCGTTCGGCGGCGGCGAGACCATCATCTCGGGATCGATGTTCAACGGCAATCGTGCCAGCGACGGCGGCGCGGTCGGCAGCCTGAACGGCGACCTGATCATCATCAACAGCACCTTCACGAACAACGCGGCCACCGGCACCGGCGGCAACCCCGGCAATGGCGGTTGCGGTGGCGCGATCTACATGGACGGCGCGGACGAGGTGACCTCGATGTGCGGCGTCGTGATCGCCGGCAACGAGGCCGGAGCGATCGGCGGCGGCTTCTTCCGCGTGTCCAACGACCACTCCGGCTCGTTGGCCATGGACCGCACGGCCGTCGAGGCCAACGTCGTGACCGATCAAGCGTCGGGGAACGCCGGCGGCCTGTACCTCCAGGGCCTCGCGCTCACGGTGACCAACAGCGCGATTACGAACAACCAGGCGTTCTATAACGGCGGCATCTGGATCCACACCAGTGAGGTCGAGATGACCAACACCACGATCGCGGGCAACGTTGCCTTCGGCAGCAACGGCGGCGGTCTGTGGTTATCCAGCCCGGTGACCGGGACGATTCTCAACTGCACGATCGCGGACAACAGCGCGCCGGCCGACGGCCAGGGCGGAGGGGCCGTCTTCAACGCCGGCAATATCACGGGGCTCGAACTCAAAAACACGATCATCGCGAACAATACATCCGGAACGTGGGCGCCCGGGTGCAGCGACCTGCTCGGCGACGGCGGCGGCAACCTCGAATGGCCGGACGGCGCGCAGTGCTCCGCGAGCCCGCGTGTTGCGGACCCACTGCTCGGCGCACTGGGCGACCATGGCGGCCAAACCGAGACGATGCTGCCCTCATCATCGAGCCCGGCCAAGGAACTCGGCACGGGCTGTCCCGAAACCGACCAACGCGGCAGGCCGCGCAGCGAGCCGTGCACCGCCGGCGCCGTCGAAATCGAATAGGGCGGCACAGGGGGCGGGTGCCCTTTGAAGATCGTCGAAATATGCGATAAGGATGCTTTTAGGGAGGAGGAAAAAATGAAAGTCGTAGCCATCAATGGAAGTCCACGAAAAAATGGGAACACCGCAATGCTCATCGAGACGGTTTTTGCGGAACTGACCAAGGAAGGCATCGAGACGGAACAGGTCCAGCTTGGCGGCAAAAAGATCCATGGCTGCACGGCCTGCATGAAGTGTTTCGAAAATCAGGATAAACGCTGCACCATCGACAATGACAGCCTGAATGGGGTTGTGGCCAAGATGCTCGAAGCGGACGGCATCATCATCGGTTCGCCCACCTACTTTGCAAACGTCAGCACGGAGGTCAAAGCGCTGATCGATAGAGCCGGGCTGGTCGCGATTGCCAACGGGTACATGCTGAAACGAAAGGTCGGTGCGGCCGTGGTCGCGGCGCGCCGGGCCGGATCGACCAATGCCTTCGATGCGATCAACAAATTCTTTTTTATCAACCAGTTGATCGTGCCGGGATCGGTCTATTGGAACATGGGTTTTGGACTGGGCGAAAAGGAAGTAAAGCAAGATGAAGAGGGCCTGAATACCATGAAGATATTAGGCGAGAACATGGCATGGCTATTGAGAAAAATAAGTGCTTAAGGTCAAGGCCTCGAACCGCCGGTTTTACGGCCGGCCATCGTGATGAAGAATTTGAGGCACTCTGTATGTCGTACATGCGCCAAAAAGCGATTGCGGGGCTGAAGATCGGGGACGCTTTCACGGCCTGCCGCACCTTCACCGAACAGGAGGCGGCGACCTTTGCGGCGATCAGCAGAGACTATAACCCTGTCCATTTCGACGACCGCTTTGCCAAGGTCAAAAATCTTCAGGGCCGCGTATGCCATGGTCTGCTTGTCGGCAGCCTGCTCACCGAGGTTGGCGGGCAGATCGGCTGGTTCGCCTCGGGAATGAACTTTATTTTCAAGAAGCCGGTCTATTTTGGCGATACCGTCGCATGTCGGGTCACCATCACCGATCTCGACGAGCGTTTCAGGGCCAAGGCCGAAGCGGTGTTCACCAACCAGCACGGGGAGATTGTCATCGAAGCCGCTTTAACCGGTATCGTCCCGGGCGCCCCGGAAAAGCGCGTTTTGGAACTGATGGTGGCGGAAGGAGACCCGACCAACCCATGTCGTTAGAAGCCAATTCAAAACCTCCCCTCAGGTCCAAATCCGGCGTTGGGACAAGGCGTCCAATCCTCGAAATACTATGTGTATTCCTGCGGTTGTCCACCTTGCCCCGCCTTGGCTTTGAACCTGATTGAAGGTTTTGAAATGGCTTCTATTACCAATTCAGCAGCGGAGCGATTATAAGGAGGATGCGTGATGAGGGTGAAGAAAAAGCTTGGACCGGTCGGGGAACTGTTTCTCTCGCTCGTCTTTATGGCGGCGGGTTTGGCCATCGTCTATTTTATGGGGTCGAGTTTTACCTTGACCTGCCATCGAAACGAAAACACGTGCATCATCGAAGAAGACAATATCTTCAGAGACAAGGAAATCAACGCCACGCTGAACCTGAGCGACATCCAAAAGGCCGAAGTCGTGGAGTCCCGGGACTCCAAGGGCAAGTCCCATTACCAGGTGATGCTGACGACCCATGAGATGCGGGTGCCCATCGCGGACTTTTTAACCGGTAAATATAGTTCGTGCAGTAAAAAAGCAGATCAGATCAATCGCTACATCAACTCCAGCGATCAAGACCTTTCCGTAACCGAATCGGGAAAGTTGCCAATGCTTCTGGGTCTGTTCTTTGCCGGGGTAGGGGCCTGGGTATTTCTGCATTCGCTTTGGAAAATGGTAAAACGCATCCTGGGTCTGCTATTGGTTCTAACAAACAAGTAGAATGGATCAAATGGAATCGGGGCGCTTGGGCGTCTTTGGACCGTACGTCTGTTTCGAGATGCCGAGCTTCTTGATTCGGAAGGTCAAGGTGTTCGGGTGGATCTTGAGCAGTTCGGCGGCGCCGCCCGGGCCGTGGATTTTCCCATGGGTTTGCGCCAGGGCCCACGCGATGTGCCGGCGTTCGTTGTCTTGCAAGCTCACGGCCGAAGGCTCCTGAAATGTGGCCTGCGAAGGGTCCTTCAACACATCGGCGATCCCGGCTTGCGGTGAAGCCAGGAAGCGTTCGACGCAGTTCTTGAGTTCCCGCACATTGCCCGGCCAATCGTAGGCCATCAGCGCATTCATCTCCTCGTCCGCAACGAACCGCGCGAGCCGGCCGGCCCGGGCGGCATTCTCGTTCAAGAACGATTGGACCAGCAACGGGATATCCGCTCTTCTTTCGCGCAACGGCGGGACATGGATCGGAAAGACATGGATCCGGTAAAACAGGTCGGCCCGGAACAATTTCCTTTCGATGGCCTGTTCCAGATTGCGGTTGGTGGCGGTGATCAGCCGAAAATCGGAACGCAGCGTCTTTTTGCCGCCCACTCTTTCGAACTCCTTGGTTTCCAGAACCCGGAGCAGACGCACCTGAATATCCAACGGCAGATCGCCGATTTCATCTAAAAACAGCGTGCCGTTGTGGGCCTTTTCGAAACGGCCGATATGCTGCCGGGTGGCGCCGGTGAACGATCCCTTCTCATGTCCGAAAAGCTCGCTGTAGATCAGTTCTTCGGAAAGGGCGCTGCAATTGAGGGAGATAAACGGCCGATCCTTCCGGCGGGAGTGATTCACTATGGCTTTGGCCACCAATTCTTTGCCGACGCCGGTTTCGCCGAGAATCAAAACCGTGGTGTCGGTGGGCGCGATCTCGCCGATTTGGGCCAATACTTTTCGGATTTGAGGGCTTTCACCCACGATGCTTCCGGAAGCGACCGGTGCGCCATCGGAGGGCTGTCGTTCATAATGGCCTTTGATGGCCGCAATTTGCTCTGCAAGGCGCGCGTTCTCCTTGAGCAGGGCATCGTTTTGGAGAATCAGGGCCAGGGGGCAGGCCAAGGCCGACAGCCGGTCCAGCAGGGATGGGTCGAACGCGTTGCTCAGCAGGCGGTTGTCATGGTAGAGCACGCCCATCGCCTGATCATTCAGGATGATCGGAACGCAAATGCGCGATAGAATTTTGTCTTCTTCGGTCGCGGCGCTGTCGGACCGCGCGCCGGCCCCCTGAACCTTTCCCCGGCGACTTTCAACAACCTCGGCCATCATCTGGAGCGAAGAGACGAACTCGGGAAGATCGATTTGATCCTGGGTCAGGTTTTTGGAGGCTCTGAGAAGCAAGCGGCCGTTCGTTTGCGGGTCGGCGACCAGAAAAATTCCGCCTCGTTCGGCTCCCGCGATGCGGTTCGCGGTGGAAAGCATAAACTGGATGGCCTCTTTGTCGTTTTGCTTCCGGCTCAAGGCATCGTGGACGGCCAGCAGTTGGGTGAACCCATCGTCGCTCAGGTTGGATTTTTCCACCAGGGGCTTCAAATCGTCGGGAATCAGACGTTCATTGAGCGGGTAGAGGATCTGGCCGGCGGCCTCGGCCATGGCCCGGGCCTGATTCCCATGGCCCTGCAAGAGGTAAAGGCGGGCCAGTTCGAGACGCGTTTTGGCCAACTCGATGGCCTGTCCGGAAAGCTCCAAATAATGAACCGACTTCTTCAGGGTGGCGACGATTTGCGGATACGGAACCGCGGCTTTTTTTTCCTGAAGCGCTTTGAAGCGGTAGGCCACCCCTTTGAGAAAGATATTGCCGCCGGCGATCGTCTCCTGGACTTCCCGGGCGATGGAGATGCCCGGCAATGCGGGCAATCGCCCGTTGTCCATGGCCCAGCAAAGCGCCATCAGATAGGGCCAGGGCCGCACCGAAACATCCACCTGCCGGCTCAAGGCATAGAAACGTTTGAGGTGGCGCAGGCAGCGATCCGGCTGCTCCTTGAGATAGTAGGCGTAGGCCAGCATCAGCTCGCCCTGGATCGTGGTCCAGTCGGGTTGCAGCTTTCCGGCCTCTTGCACCGAAGGGATCAGGTGCCGGAGGGCGTCATCGATGCGCCCGATATCGATGAGCGTGGCGCCGATGCAGATGCCGGAATGGGCCGCCAGCCCGACGTCGCCGCGTTCGCGGCAATGCCCGCGGATGGCGTCCAGCATGCCGATGCCCTGGGTCACCTGGCCGATCTGGCCGTAACAGGTGCCGACGGTCATGGCGGCCAGCAGGGGAAATCGTGCGCACGGGAACTTTTCCACGTCGCTGTGCGCGCGCTCATAGTCGCCCACGGCGTCTTTGAACAGACCCTGCCAATAGAGTAGAAACGTCTTGAAGTTGGCCATGGCGCGCGAGAGTTTGGGGTCGCCGAGGCGCTGGGCCAGTTGCCACGCGCTGTCGAAATGCGCCAGGGCGCTTTTGTACTTGGATTGCAGCCATTTGTTTTTGGCAAAGCCCATGTGAATCGTGGCCTGATACCCCAAGTCGCCGATCTTCTTGGCCCGCAGCATGGCTTCCGTGAGAATTCCAAGCACCCTTTTGACGTCGTTGCCGGCCGTATTGAGCTTCGAAAATTCGATGGCCGCATCGCAGAAGAGTTGGTCTGCCCCCGCCTCGGGGCGTCCGGAGAGATCCTCGACGATCTTGATGAAGCAACGCTGCGCCGCTTCGGTGCGGTATTGGGAACGATGGCTTTTGGCGGCGCGCATCAGCCATTGGCAGCCTTCCAGGGTGTTGCGGGAAGCATTCAATAGATGGCTTGCGATGATGTCCGCCTTCCGGGGGTCATCGGGCAGTTCCTGGATGAGCATCTGGGCAATGCGCCGGTGATACGCCTCTTTTTCGTCGGGGGGCAGGCTGTTTTGGAGTTTACGCCGGGCCTTGGCATCGCTGAAGAAGAACGAACCGATCTCGCCGCGTTGAACCACGCCTGCCTTGACGGCCTCTTCGAGGCAGTGCAGCACTTGGGAGGCCTTATTGCGGGTCAGCTCCTGAATCCAATCGATGGAAAAACTGCCCGTGAACAGGGCTGAGACCGCCAGGATGCGGTGGTGCGCGTCGTTTTGCATGTTCTACCTTGTCCGTTGCGGTGTTCAGTGGCCATTGCGGAATCACCACGGTTCGTTATGAATGCATTACAACATGTGGGCGCCAATCACAACATTTGGTAATCGGACCGCCGGCGATTGGGGGGCGGGTGTGCATTCCGATAAAATACCGGATGGTTATAAGCCATCCTGAGCTGGCACATCGCATGCACTCTATTCTGGATCAACCGAAACCGCTCCACCTGCCAAAGGAGGCACCCATTGGAAAGCCAGACCCTATCACCCGAGAAACTACGCAAGAAAGTCGTCAGCCGGGGCATCCGCAACATCAAACGCGGGACGGTGGATGACGATTCCAAACGCGGCATGTTCCGCCCTGAAATACGGCTGGACTTGCAGCGCTCGCGCCTGATGACCGAGTCGTTCAAACAGACCGACGGTCAGCCCATGGTGTTGCGCCGGGCCAGGGCCCTGGCCAATGTCCTCAACAAAATGGGGATCTTCATCCGGGAGTATGAGCGCGTCGTCGGCTACCAGACCGCCGATCCCAACGGGATCTATCATCCCATCGACCAGAACTGGAAATCCCCCCGGCGGCTGGCCAACAGCGAGGCCGGCAAGAGCCTGCTGGATGCGGCCGGCCGCAAGGAGCTGGATGAATTGTGCGAATACTGGAAGGGCAAGTCCATGAGCGACCGCCACCAGGCCGCCTTGCCCGAAAGTCTTAAACCGTACTGGACCTATGAGGGCACTTTTCTCTGGAGCCAGTTGTCCGAACTGGGCATCCCCAATTACGAGAAATTGTTCAAGGTGGGCCTGAACGGGTTGATCGCAGAGGCCCGGCAGCGGATCGCCGAGATCGGGACCACGATCCCGGTGGATTACGTCGAGCAGAGGAATTTCCTGGAGGCGGTCATCATCTCCCTGGAGGCGGTCATCGCCTTTGCCGGCCGCTATGCGGCCTTGGCCCAGAAAACGGCGGCCGCCGAAACCAACGCCGGCCGCAAGCGGATACTCGAAGAGATCGCCCTAACGTGCGGCCGGGTGCCGGCCCATCCGCCGCAGACCTTCGTGGAGGCCATCCAGTTCTTCTACTTCATCCATCTGGTGCGCTACCTGGAGTACTCCACGTTGGGGATCGGCGTGCGCCTGGACCACCTGTTCGGTCCGTATTACGAGAATGATCTGAAGGCGGGGCGCATCACCCGGGAGGAGACCCTGGGCATCCTGCAACTGCTGTGGATCAAGCTCAACGAGCTGGGGCTGGTCTATTCTCCCACGGTGAGTTCGGTGTACGGCGGGGTGGCCTCCCTGCAGGCGGTCACCATCGGCGGCACGGATGAAAACGGTAAGGACGTGACCAACGATCTGACCTATTTGACCCTCGAGGCGGCCAAAAGCCTGAAGCTGATCGAGCCCAGCATCGTGCTGCGGATTCACGAGGGCACACCCGAGCCGGTCTATGCCAAGGCGGTGGAAGTGATCAAGACCGGCATCGGCTATCCTTCGCTGTTCAACGACGAAGCGCTGCTGCCGCTCTATGCGCGCTGGGGCGTGCCCGCGGACGAGGCCCGCAACTACGCGGTGACCGGCTGCGTCTATATCGAAATTCCCGGCAAGAACATGATGCGCCGCTCGTGCGGGTATTTCGTTTTGCCCAAGTGTCTCTGGTGGGCGCTGCATCAGGGCGTCGATCCCCGGACCCAGGCGCAGCACGGGGCCAGAACGCCCGACCCGGCCGGCTTCCGCGGCTGGGAAGATGTGCTGGCGGCCTATGCCCAACAGGTGACGTTCTTCACCACCAAGATCGAACAACTGGAGCGCATCAACCTGGAGCTCTACACGGAGTTCTGCCCCCGGCCGTTCTACTCGGCGGTGATGGACGGCTGCATCGAAACAGGCAAGGAGGCCCGCAAATGGGTCTATCCGTCGATGGTCCATCACTTCCTGCAGGTGATCGGCGGGACCAATGTGGCCGATGCCATCACCGCCATCCGCAAGGTGGTCTTCGAAGACCAGCGCGTGACCCTGCCGGAACTGATCGCCATCATGGACCGCAACTGGGAAGGCCGCGAAGAGATTCGCCAGGCCTGCCTCAATGCGCCCAAATTCGGCAACGATGACGATTATGCCGATGCGATCGCGGCCGAAGTTCAGGCCCGGGGCGAGGCGGCCATGGAAGCGGTCAAGGACCGCTACGGGTATTCCCATCGCGGCGACGGCAGCGCGGTGTCGGCCACCTACGGTCTGGCCCAGGACACGCCGGCGACGCCCGACGGGCGGGTGGACGGCGAGCCTTTCTGCGACTCGACCCTGGCGCCGGCGCCGGGCAAAGACAAGAAGGGGCCCACGGCGGTGCTCAAGTCGGTCTCCAAAATCAGCACGGTCCAGACCTTCAATCATCTGCTCAACCAGAAGTTTTTGCCCAGGTTTTTGGAGGAAGATCTCAAGCCCGCGTTCATGGGCTATCTGAAAACGTGGAAGGAGATGAACATCCCCCACATCCAATTCAACATCGTGGACCGGCAGACGCTGATCGCCGCCAAGGCCCAGCCGGAGAAGTACAGCGATCTGATCGTCCGGGTGGCCGGCTTCAGCGCCTACTTCGTCGACTTGTCGGCCGGCTTGCAGGATCACATTATCGCCCGCACCGAGCAGAATCTGACCTGACAAGGAGCGTGGCATGGCGCCAGCGATAGCAAACGGCGGTGACAGCGGGCTGGTCTTCAATATCCAGCGCTTCAGCGTCCACGACGGCCCCGGCATCCGGACCACGGTCTTCCTGAAGGGTTGCCCGCTGCGCTGCCTGTGGTGTTCGAACCCGGAGTCCCAGGATTCGCATCCGGTGCTCATGGTGCGCGACATCAATTGCAAGGGGTGCCGGGCCTGTCTGCCGGCCTGCCCCCGGGGGGCCATCGCCTTCGGGGCGGCCGGCCGAACCATCGATCGAAGCAATTGCGACAACTGTTTGCAGTGCGTGGCGGCCTGCCTTTACGATTCCCTGCAACGCTGCGGAAGTCGACTGACGGTCCAGGCGGTGGTGGCCGAAGTTCTACAGGACCGGCTCTTCTACAAGAACTCGGGGGGCGGTGTGACGCTCTCGGGCGGAGAGCCGCTGATGCAGAGCCGATTTGCCGCCGCCGTCATGGCGGCGTGCAAGCAGGAAGGCCTGCACACCGCCCTGGAGACGTCGGGGCAGGCCCCCTGGGAGGAGATGGAACGGGTCCTGGCGTGGGCCGATGTGATTCTCTTCGATATCAAGCAGCTCGATGCGGCGCTGCACCAGCGCACCACGGGCGTGGGCAATGCCACGATTCTATCCAACCTGCGCCGGGCGGCGACCGTCCGCCCGGTCTGGCTGCGGGTTCCCTTGATTGCCGGATTCAACGATGCCGCCGACCACATCCGGAGCGTGGCCCTGCTCGGAAAGGAGATCGGCGCTCAAAAGATATCGCTGTTGCCCTATCACGAGGGCGGGCGATCCAAGCAAAACAGCCTGGGCCGGCCTTATGACTTTCAGGAGGGCAAAGCCCCGGACGAGGAGCGATTGAAGCTGCTCAAGGGGCTCATCGAAGAGACGGGCCTGCCGGCCTCCATCGGTAGTTAGTGTCCACCCGGGAATGGTGGGGGTCCTTGCGGTCTTCCACGCGTTGCACGATCTCCGTGATGCGGTAGCCGGACTGCAAGGCGGCCAGGCGGCCCAGCAGCTCGGGCGCCGCGGGACACACCAGCAACGTTCCCATGAGCGAGATCCGCAAAGAGAACGTAATGCTTGCGCACACTTGTCTTTGGTGAGAAACTACCGCAAGAGCATGGCGCTCCGGTGCTTGTCGTGATCCCCGATCGCAGCTTCTACACAACATGTAAAGAGCTCAAAATATGAACCCATTATGGATTTTGGCGGCATTTCTCTTCGGTGCTGTTATCAGCAAAATCGGTTTGCCTCCCCTTGTAGGATATTTGCTCGCCGGATTTGTTCTGAACAGTATCGGTGTTACGGGCGGCGATCTACTGGAAAAGGTGGCTGGTGCAGGAGTTACGCTGCTTCTGTTTACCATCGGATTGAAGCTGAAGCTTAAAAGCCTCGCAAAACCCGAAGTCTGGGCCGGTACTTCCCTTCACATGCTTTTCACGGCCATTATTTTCGGATTTTTGATCTTGATGCTTGGGTTTTCAGGTGTCCCCCTTTTTGATCAATTGAAGGGGCCGACAACGCTGCTGATCGCATTCGCCCTGAGTTTTTCCAGCACGGTCTTTGCCGTGAAAGTGATAGAGGAAAAAAAGGAGATGGCCTCGGGGCATGCGGCTGTCGCAATCGGCATCCTGATTATGCAGGATATTATTGCGGTTGGCTTTTTGGCGGCATCCACAGGAAAAATTCCTTCCATATGGGCCGTACCTTTTTTGGTGTCGCTTATTATTGCGAGGCCTATTCTTGGAAGACTCATGGCGGTGTGCGGTCATGGCGAACTGCTGATGCTGTTCGGCATCCTGATGACAGTTGCCGGTTACAGCGGGTTCGAACTCGTTGGGTTGAAAGGCGACCTTGGGGCGCTGGTGGTGGGCATGCTCTTTGCCGCTCACCCCAAGGCAACGGAACTGGCCGACAGGTTGCTCGGATTCAAAGATTTGTTTTTGATCGGCTTCTTTTTAAATATCGGCATTTCCGGCTCTCCAACGCTCACAGGATTCATAATCGCGCTGTTGCTGGCCCTGGTCATGCCGTTCAAGACCGGATTGTTTTTTATCCTCCTTACCCGTTTCAAGCTGCGCGCCCGCACATCGTTACTTGCCGCTCTCAGTTTGTCGAACTACAGTGAGTTCGGTCTGATTGTCGGATCAATCGGCGCTGCCAACGGCTGGATCAGCAGTGAATGGTTGGTGGTCATTGCGCTTGCGCTTTCACTGACCTTTATCATGGCCGCACCCTTGAATGCAGCTTCCCACAGCATATATGCGCGTGTTTCCGGCCGCCTGAAATTTTTCGAGACTTCGACCCGGCGACCGGAAGACGAGTCCATCGAGCCGGGCGACGCTGAAATTGCGATTCTCGGTATGGGCGGCGTCGGGACGAGCGCCTATGATGAACTGAGACGTCGATACGGTGATATCGTGATCGGTGTCGATTTTAATACCGAAAAGGTGGAAGAGCACCAGAAAAAGGGAAGACGGGTGTTTTTCGGAGACGCCAGCGACAGTGATTTCTGGGAACGCGTCGAACCTTCCAAAAGCCGGGTCTGCCTGGTTATGCTGGCCTTGCCCGATCCTAGGACAAGCATATTTTCAATTCAGCAGATGAAGGAAAGAGGTTACAGAGGTCAGGTTACCGCTTCTGTCCGCTATGAAGATGAAATTCAGCTTTTAGAAGATGCCGGGATCGATGCCGTATATAATTTATATGAAGAAGCGGGTGTTGGTTTTGCCGACCATGTGTGCGAGCACATGGATTATTGTAAGCTTAAAAATCTCGAGTAGTGTTCACCCCTTTCCCAATCAATCAAGAGCGCCGATCAACTCTATGAAGACGTGTCCCCTAGAGATATACCGAGATTGGAGTTTGATGATGTGCTGAACCAAGCCGTCGAGGCCGGTCGCCTGCGAGTCGAGAGGAAGGGGTCTTGTCCGAAAAGGCTATCGTGTTCTTCATTGCCTTCAAACGTATTTTTTCATCGCATCGAGATATTCGGGATAGCGCGACAGGTAGAAGGCCAGGCCGCGTGCGAAGTCGTGGCCCAGCACGCCGTCGATGAACATCTGGCTGATGTCGCGCTGGCGGAGCAGCGTGAGCTGGGAGGTCACCAGCAGGTGGCGCTCCTCTTCATTGATGTTGCGCAGGAGCTGATCCAGGGCGCTGCGCGCCCGGGGCTGGTACATCCAGAAGTAAAGCAGGTCCAGGGCATGGATGGTGATGACCTTTTCCAGGTCGCGTGCCTCGAGGTGCGCATTCCGGCGGAAGCGTTCGGCATTCTCCATCAGATCGTAGGAATCGGCCTCGGGGAAGAGCAGTTCGAGCTGGGCGTAGATCGAAAGCAGCTCGGAGAGCTTCTGGCGGTAGTCGCGGAAGCGCGTGCGGATGTTGGTGTAACGGTCCGAGGTGCCTTCGATGATGCCGGCCATCAGATCCGAAGCCGCCTTGGAGATGACGGCGGCCCATTTTTGCAGCACATCGGTGACGGCCGGCACGGCGGCGGCCGAAAGGAGCTGGCCCACCATGAGATTCAGCCCGATGGCGATGGGGATCGACAAGGCGCTGCGGAAGAAGTTGGCGAAGACCACCTGCTTGGGCAAACCGCGCAGCGCATTGTGGCTTGAAAGATACAGGCCGTTGACGACGGCCATGATGGTGTAGAGCAACACCGGCGCGGTGGCGGTGGTGATGCCAAAGCCGCGTTCGAGCAGCACGGTTTTGGTCAGGTAGTCGAGCAGCGGCACCGAAAAGCCCGTGAAGAGTAGCGAATCGGCGATGCGGTCCCAACTGACGTAGGCGTTCCAGCGCAGCATGGGCGAGCGTCGCAAGCCGCCCCCGCCGAGCACCGACTGCAGGATGTTGCGCACGCCGGTGATGCCGAACCAGATGAAGGCCCCCAGGTAGGCCAGCAGCCACCACTCCTTGGTCAGGAAGAAGGTGAGGAAGGCCGGCACGAAGCCGGCCAGCACCTTGAGCAGGTTGCGCAAATGGGAGTTGATGTGGCGCAGGGGGATGCGTTTGCGGTGGTTGCGCGCCTGGGGGACCAGGGAGAGATCGTTGCGCATCGACTTGCGCACCCCGCCCAGGGTCACCACGTTGCCCTGATCGCTCATGCGGGTCTCCCGGCCCGCCACAAACCAATCCACCTGGCGGGTGGTCCCGAGCCACCACGGCAGCGATGTTCTCGAGATCTTGCCCCACCGTTCGGGTTTGTAACTTCGCTTTTCCCCAGGGAAATAGGTATGGCGGCGGTAGACGCCGATGTGGATCGGCAGCCGATCGCGGCCGATGCCGATATCTTCGGCGATCTGGCGGCGCGCACGGCGCGGCAGGGTTTCGATGACCGCCAGGCCCATGCCGTGGGCGCGCGGCGTGCGGCCGGTGGAGTCGCTGCCGATGCGCGCCTTGAGGGGTTTGGCCTGGTACATGGCCTGGAGCGAAGCGATATCGTGCAATATGGCTCTGAGCTTGGTCAGGCGCTCCGCGTCGCCGGGGTCCTTGCAGTCTTCCACGCGTTGCACGATCTCCAGGATCATCCGTTTGAGCTTGATGGGGTTGTGGCCGTTGATGGTTTCTTGCAGGCGGCTGATGGCCGGGATGTGCGCCATGTGGTCGTTGGCCCAATCCTTGAGGTTGAACAGCTCCAGCCGGGAGATCATGCCGTTGCAATCGTAGAGCAGTTCGAGCACATCGGCCGCTTGCAGATGGGAGAGGTTCAAGGTGATGCGGTAGCCGGACTGCAAGGCGGCCAGGCGGCTCAGCAGGTCGGGGGGCGACAGGTTGAGCAACTCGGGCGTCGCGGGGTCGTCACTGGGAACCGAATGGTCGGGGATATCGGGGTTGTTCGCCGGCTTCAGGTAATCGGCCACCACCGCTTCCAGATCCAAAGGGTCCATGCGCTCGAACCAGGCCTGGATACGCTTGGCTTCGGCGGCATCGGCCGCGGCATGGGCTTGCCGGAGCTGCTCGGCCTTGACGCGCAGGGCGGCGCGCATCTTCTCTTCGATGAACTTTTCCAGGTGGAGCACCGATTTCTGGCCGATGCCGACGAAGGCCAGAAACGCTTTGGGGTCGATGGGGGCCAGATCCAGGCCGTAGTTTGCGTTCAAGGCCTTCAGGTGGCGTTGGTTGAAGGCCTCCAGCATCGTCATGACATGCGTCTGCTGGTATTGGGAGGCGCTGCGGCCTGCGTTCATCAGCGCCGCCACAGCCGGTTCTTCCAGGAAGCACAGGAAGGCCTGGGTATCGGGAAAGCCCCGGGGCACCCAGATCAGGTTGATGTATTTGCCGCGGAAGCGGGTATAAAACTCGATGCCGATGCGGATGTCGATCTCCATGATGCGGGCCGCTTCGGCCAGCTCGGCGGCAAAGCGCGGTTCGATGTAGTTGTAGTGCACCACGCGCAGGCGCCGGATGCCCTTGATCCAGGCGTCCATGATCAGGTGGGTGGAGGATTTGCGGCCCTTGGTGTTGATGTCGTGGACATGGTCGTCGAAGGAGATCTGGTTCCACTCCTCGGGCATCTCCAGCAAGTGGTAGTTGCGCAGTTGCTTGCGCACCCGGCGCGGCTTGCCCGAGGCCGCGATGCGGAAATCGTGGACCAGCTCCAGTTGCCGCAGCGGGTCATCGCCGGCGCGCACGGCCTCCTTCATGATCTGCATCAAGACCCGGGCCGTGTTTTTGGGCATGGGGCCTTCGGCGGTGTCCAGCACCTCGGCGCGCAAGGAACGCAGGGCGTCCAGGCGATCGTCCATGCCGCCGACCTCCAGGGAGGTGAGCAGGTGGACCATGGCATAGGCGATGCGCAGGCTGCGCGATTCGGCCATCTCCTTGATCCCGTGGGGGTGGAAATGGCGGTAATAGCGTTTGCGGATATACTGCAAGTCCCGGGCGCCGGCGCCGGCGGCGTTGATGAGGCGGATCAACTCGTGGTCGCGGCGGTCGAAGTAGTACCGCGGAATCTTCAGGGCGGCATTGGCGGCCTTGAGGGACGGCGGTTTAGGGCTGGTCCGCAAGGCATTCTGATATGCGTTGTTGCTGGTCATCACGACTCGATCGTAAGGGTGCGCTCATACGGGTGAACGGCCAAGTTATCGAAATTCGTTCGATATTATAAAAAGAGGCTTGGAAAAGCAATCGGGATTGATCTCGGGTCATTTTTCGGTTACACCACGGCCCAGCGAAATTGCGCTTCGGACCATCCCCAAACCGGCCATCCGTTGCGGTGGACACCAGACAGGAAACTAGCATGCGACGATTCAAATGGTGGTATTGCGCGGTGATGCTGATCGCCGCCCTGAGCCTGAGCGGTTGCGCCTATGTGCATACCAAAACCCCTTTCGACACCGACCTGGATAAGACCGATTTGGGGACCAAGGTGGGCACGGCCGAGGCCAAGAGCATTTTGTGGCTGGTGGCCTGGGGCGATGCCAGTTACGAAGCCGCGGCGCGCAACGGCGGCATCAAGGTGCTCAAGCACGCCGACCAGGAAGACCTGGTGATCTTGTTCGGTCTGTATGTTCGCTGGCGCGTGGTTGTATATGGAGATTGAGGGGATGAAGCCCAAGCAGAGCGTGCGCCTGGCGGCGTGTCTGGGGCTGGCGGCGCTGTTTTGCGCCGTTTGGGGCTGCGCCGTGCGGCCCAGGGGGATCGTGTACACCAACATGCGCTTGCCGTTGACGCGCAATCTGCATTACACGCCCACGCCCTTGCAAACGCCCAATTCCGGGCGGACCCTGGAGATCAAGGAGCCGATTTCAGGACTGGGCCTATACGTGCAGGTGGACTCCAATGCCATCGGCGACATCGCCCAGAAGAACGGGATGCAGACCCTTTACTTCGCCGATCGGCAGTTTTTCAGCATTCTGGGAATCTGGACCACGGACAAAACCATTCTCTACGGTGAATAAAAAGCGGATAGGGAGTCTTCATAATCAGTGTCCATCCGGGGATTAGATATTTTCGTCGAGTTCAAGGCGGGCGGAAATTTTAACCGCAGGAATATATGGACATATTTCGAGGATTAAAATTTTCGCCCAACACCGAAATCGGCGAAAATAGCCATTCCCGGATGGACACTAATTAGGCTTTTCGAAGAATAGATTTGGGATATCCCCAATTGTCTTTTGCCCCCTGAAACCATAAGCTTCCTCTCAATAGAACCATCCGATCCAAAGGGCTTCTTCAAGCTGGTACTACATTATTAGGTCATCGATGCTTTCGATACTGCCGTGGCGGATCGAACGATCCGGTCCGTTGGGCTGTGACGCGGAAGGAGTAAGCCATGCACGCTTTGCGTAGAAACCTGCTTCTGGCGCTGCTGGGCCTGTTGATTTTCGGCGTGGAGACGGTCGGCGCCGCGCGCACCATGGAGCGTCTGAACCGCGGCCTGGTGCGGGTCAACCAGAGCGGTGGCAATTTTTTGAGCTGGCGCCTGTTCGGCACCGATCCGGCCGGCATCGGCTTCAATGTCTATCGCGGCACGACCAAGCTCAATTCCGCGCCCATCACCAATTCCACCAACTATCTGGACAGCGGCGGTTCGTCGAGCAGCAGCTACACCGTGCGGCCGGTGCTCAACGGCGTGGAGCAGGGCAGTTCGGAAAGTTCGCTGAATCTCTCCACCAATTATCTGCAAGTGCCTTTAAAGACCCTTTCCGGCCACACGCCCAACGATGCCTCGGTGGGTGATCTGGACGGCGATGGGGTGTACGAGATCGTCGTCAAGCAGGAGATGACGCCCCTGGACAACTCCCAGGCCGGAACGACCGGCCAGACCAAGCTGGAGGCCTACAAGCTCAACGGCACCCTGATGTGGCGCATCGACCTGGGGGTCAACATCCGCGAGGGGGCGCACTACACCCAGTTTCTGGTGTACGATTTCGACAGCGACGGCAAGGCCGAAGTGGTCTGCAAAACCGCCGATGGCACCCAGGACGGCGTGGGCACCTATATCGGCAACCGCACGGCCAACTACCGCAATTCGGACGGATACATCCTCAGCGGCCCCGAGTACCTGACGGTGTTCAACGGCCAGACCGGCGCCGCCATGGCCACGGTCAACTACCTGCCGGCCCGGGGAACGGTGAGCGATTGGGGCGACAGCTACGGCAACCGGGTGGACCGCTTCCTGGCCTGCGTGGCCTACCTGGACGGCAGCCGGCCCAGCATCGTGATGTGCCGCGGCTACTACACCCGCATGGTGCTGGTGGCCTGGGACTGGCGCAACGGCAGTTTGAGCCGGCGCTGGACCTTCGACACCAACAGCGGCTACTCTTCTTATGCCGGCGCCGGCAACCACAACCTGAGCGTGGGCGATGTGGACGGCGACGGCCGGGACGAGATCATGTACGGTTCGGCGGCCATCGACGACAACGGCGCCGGCATGTACAACACCGGTTACAAACACGGCGACGCCATGCACTTCGGTGACTTGGACCCCAGCCGCGCGGGCCTGGAGGTGTTCCAGATCCACGAGACCGACAGCACCCCGGGCGCGACCTTCCGCAACGCCCGCACCGGTTCCGTCTATTGGAAAACCGCCAACAAGGATGTGGGCCGGGGCGTGGCCGACGACATCACGGGCAGTTACGCCGGCGCCGAATGCTGGGGCTTCGGCGCGATCAACACGGCCGCCGGGTCCCAGATCACCACCACCCAACCGGCCTCCACCAATCATGTGGTCTGGTGGGATGCCGACCTGCTGCGCGAACTGCTGGACGGCACCGCCATCACCAAATACAACGGCGGCACGCTGCTTTCGGCCGGCGGCTGCGCCGCCAACAACGGCACCAAATCCAACCCGGCCCTGCAGGCCGACCTTTTCGGCGACTGGCGCGAGGAGGTGATCTGGCGCACCAGCGACAACGCCTACCTGCGCATCTACACCACCACCACGGTCACCACCAACCGCATCTACACGCTGATGCATGACCCCATTTACCGGCTGGGCATCGCCTGGCAGAACGTGGCTTACAATCAGCCGCCCCACACCGGTTTTTTCCTGGGCAACGGCATGAGCACGCCACCCACGCCAGACATCACCCTGGTGGGCGGCAGCAACAGCCTGCCTGCGGTGAGCATCACGGCGCCGGCCAATGGGGCCGCCTTCCGGGCCGGAGAGAGTATCATTATCGAATCCAGCGCCCAGGATGGCGACGGGACCATCGCCGGCGTGACGTACTATCGCAATGGCACCCAATTGGGCGCAAGCAGTTACGCGCCATACACCTATACCTGGAGCAATGTCACCACCGGAAGTTACGCGCTGACCGCCGTGGCCACGGACAACGATGGCGGCAGCACGACCTCGGCGCCGGTGAACATCACGGTCTCCAGCAGCAGTAGCAGTTCGAGCAGCAGCAGCAGTTCCACTTCGAGTTCGGGGGGGTGCGACACCTCATCCAGTAGCGGCAGCAGCAGTTCGAGCAGTAGTTCCAGCAGTTCCAGCAGCAGCGGCGGATGCAATTAGCGACTGAGTTTTAAGTTTCCCCCTTTGAAAGGGAGGGTCCGGGAGGGATCCGTAGCATCACTTCTTCCTTTTCAGAGGGGGTCCTTTTTCACCCAGGGGTTCTCCGGAAAACGGGCAAGATCGAAATCGAGCGGGGGATCGTCGGTCCCCGGGACACCGGCGCCGAAAATGGAAGGGCTTCCGATCCGCGGGAAGCCCTTCTCTTTTGGGGCCCAAAGCCTCCCGGTTGACTTTATGGGGCAATCCACTACTATCAGCCCAAGTCGATGGCGGCCGCCGACCGGTTCCGGAGGGGAACCGGACCGCCTACCGCCCAGGATAGAGGATCAGCCCGCATGCACCCGTTGCAGTATCAGCAGACCCAGCGCTATTTCGCCCAGACGGCCGAAGGTTTCGAAGCCCCCGCCACCCAGGAATTGGCAGCCCTGGGGGCCACGGCAATCGAAACCGGTTTTCGGGGGCTGCACTTCAGCGCCGATCCGGCGACGCTCTACCGCGTCAATTATCAGGCCCGCCTGCTCACGCGGGTGCTGGCCCCGCTGGCCGTTTTTCGGTGCAAAAATCGGGACGATCTTTACCGGGAAGCCCGGCGCATCGACTGGCCCGGTTTGTTCTCCGTGGAGCACACCTTCGCGGTGTTGGCCAACGTGAACGCCAACCCCGGCCTGACCCATTCCAAATTCGCGGCCTTGTGCTTGAAGGATGCCGTGGCCGATGCCTTTCGCGAGCGCGGCGGCCGGCGGCCGGATGTGGATCGCGACAATCCGGACATCTGGCTCAATCTTTATATCGAAAAGGAGAGCGCCACCATCAGCCTGGACACCTCGGGCGGATCGCTGCACCGCCGGGGCTACCGCCGCGAGAGCGTGGCCGCACCCATGCAGGAAACGTTGGCCGCGGCCATGGTGGCGGCCTCGGGCTGGCATGGGCACAAGCCGCTCTACGATCCCATGTGCGGCGGCGGCACGCTGCTGTGCGAGGCGTTGATGCACCTGGGCGCCATTCCCGCGGGCTACCTGCGAGCGAAGTTCGGTTTCCAGTTCATGCCCGATTTTGACGCGCAGCAGTGGCGGCGGGTCAAGGGCGCGGCCGATGCCGGCATCCGTGCGCCCGAAGCGGGCCTGATCGCCGGCAGCGATATCGATGGCGCGGCGGTCAAAGCCGCCCGCAGCAACTGCCGCACCTTGCCCGGCGGTGAGGCGATCCAAGTGATCCAGGCCGATCTGCACGCGCTGCCGGATCTGGAAAACCGGGTGATTCTCTGCAATCCGCCCTACGGCATCCGGCTGGAGGATGCGAACCTGGGCGCGTTTTATAAGGAATTGGGCAATTTCTTCAAGCGGCGTTGCAAAGGGTCCGAAGCATACATCTACTTCGGTAATCGCGAGATGTTGAAGCAGATCGGTCTGCGGCCGGCCTGGAAGCGGCCCATGCGCAATGCGGGGTTGGATGGGCGTTTGGCGAAGTTCGAGCTCTATTGAGGATCAAAATCGTATGCGTACGAATGGAATAGGGAAGGGTAAGGCATGGCGTTGATGGGCATGCGCGACGTGCGCTGGGGGTTTGGCGGCCCGGCGCTGCTGGACGGCGTTTCGTTGCAGATCGAGCGGGGCGAGCGGGTCTGTCTGCTCGGTCGCAACGGCGTGGGCAAGTCGAGCCTGCTGCGGTTGCTCAACCGCCAGATCGTGCCCGAGAGCGGTGAGGTGTGGTGCCAGCAGGGGGTCAAGGTGGCTGCCTTGGAACAGGAGGTGCCGGCCGGCTGCGAGGGCACGATCTTCCAAGTGGTGGCCCAGGCCTTGGGCGCCGCGGGCGATAGCCAGGAGTCGCGCAAGGCCGTCGAGAGCATTCTTTCGCGCACCGGGCTCGATCCGCAACACTCTTTCGCCGATTTGTCGGCGGGCATGAAGCGGCGCACGCTGTTCGCCCGGGCCCTGGTCCAGGAGCCCGACCTGCTCTTGCTGGACGAGCCCACCAACCATCTGGATATCGAGGCCATCGTCTGGATGGAGCAGTTTATCCTGCGCCACGTCAAGACCGTGCTCTTCGTGACCCACGACCGCGCCTTTCTCAAGCGCTTGGCCACGCGCATCATGGAACTGGACCGCGGCCAACTTTACTCCTATGCCTGCGACTACGACACCTACCTTGCGCGCCGGGCCGCCGACCTGGAGATCGAGGCCCTGCACCACAAGCGCTTTGACAAGAAGCTCTCCCAGGAAGAGACCTGGATTCGCCAGGGCATCAAGGCGCGACGCACGCGCAACGAGGGCCGCGTGCGGGCCCTGCAAAAGCTGCGGGCCGCGGCCCGGGAGCGGCGGGCCAAGATCGGCCAGGTGCGCATGCAACTGCAAGAGGCCGAGCGCACCGGCAAGCTGGTCATTCAGGCCAAGGATCTGACCCACGCCTTTGACGGCCGGCCCATCGTCCAAGAGTTCTCCACCACCATCCTGCGCGGCGAAAAGGTGGGTCTTATGGGCCCCAACGGCGTGGGCAAAACCACGCTGATCCATCTGTTGCTCGGCAAGCTCGCGCCCGATCGGGGCACGGTGCGCCACGGCACCCACGTGCAGGTGGCCTATTACGACCAACTGCGGGCGCAATTGGACGAAGACAAGACCGTGGCCCAGAACGTGGCGCCGGACAACGACTACATCGTCTTCAATGGCCAGAAGCGCCACGTGATCAGTCACTTGCAGGATTTTCTCTTCTCGCCCGAGCGCTGCCGCACGCCGGTGCATGTGCTTTCGGGCGGCGAGCGCAACCGCCTGATGCTGGCCAAGCTCTTCACCCAGCCGGCCAATGTGCTGGTCCTGGACGAACCGACCAACGACCTGGATGCCGAAACCCTGGAACTGCTCGAAGAGTTGCTGCTGGATTTCGCGGGCACGCTGCTGCTGGTGAGCCACGACCGCGCCTTTCTGAACAACGTGGTCACCAGCACCCTGGTCTTCGAAGGCCAGGGCCGGGTGGTGGAGTATGCCGGCGGCTACGATGACTGGCTCCTGCAACGGCCCAAGCCGGCGGCCGCCGAGGCGACCGAAGAGAAGAAGCCGCGCGTGCAGCGGCCGTCGGCCCCCAAACCCCAGCGGTTAACGTTCAATCAGGCCCGCGAGCTCCAAGCGCTGCCCGCGACGATCGAGGCCCTGGAAAAAGAACAGGCGGCACTGCATGCCCGCATGGCCGACCCGGAGTACTACAAGCACGGCAAATCGGAGATCCTCGCCGACCAGCGGCGCCTGGAAGAGATCGAAACGGCTGTGGGCGTGGCCTACGCGCGCTGGGAGCAGTTGGAGGCCATCGGGAAGTAACGCCAAGGAGGCGCGCCATGACCATCAGCAGGCACCTGCCCAAACAGAGGAGCAACCGCATCGTGCTGTTCGCCGACTTGCGGGACTCGACCGACATTCTGGTCAACTTCGACCAGAAGATCTATCAGAAAACCGACGGCAAGTCCGAATCCGGTGGCTACACCTACGGCAAATTCATCCAGGACGTGCACGAACAGGCCTATAAAGAGCTCTACCTGGGCCATGAAAACACCTATGCCGAAGTTTACGGCGACGGCGTCATCGGGATATTTCCCGAAGACAACGCCAAGTACATTCTGGAGAATATCTATCGGCTGACCACCGCCATGCGGCGCTACAACGAGGGGCGCCGGCCGGATGAAGTACTGCGCCCCAAGATGGACATGGGCTTTGGCGTCACCATCGGCGAAGTGGGCTTTGTCTACTACCCTTTCGACGAACGCGATCACCCCGTGGGCCAGTGCATCCATGAGGTGGCCCGCATTGTCAGCGTCTGCCAATTGTACGATGCGCGCATCCTCGTCTCCCACCGCTTTTTCAAGTTCGCCGAAACCTTCATCGCTTCCGACGAGCGCTTTTCCTACCGCTTCATCGACCGGGTGATCCTCAAGGGCTTTCGCGAGCCGGTGACGCTCTTCGAGCTGCTCATGGACAACGATCCGCGCTTTCAGATCAAGAAACAGTCCAATCCGACCTACGGCGAAGCCTACGCCAAGTATTGCGCCCGGGATTGGGTGGCGGCCCGGGAGATCTTCTGGGGCATTTTTCAACAACATGGTTTGGAGGCCGGTGCCGTCATGGCCAAGCGTTGCGACCTGCTGGCCGCCAACCCGCCGGCCGGAGACTGGAACGGCATCTGGCGGATGAAGGATAAATAAACGCTGCACTGGAGATATGGATTTGAGCGAGATGCAGAACTATTGCTTGACGCGCATCAAGACCGAAGCGGCCACCGGCTATTTCGACTGCACGCCCGAAGAGGACTGGGACTTCGACACGGCCCTGGCCTGGAGCCGCAACCATCCCAACGACGAGTTCATGCGCAAGCATTTGCTGCGCCGCATGGCCGCCTGGACCACCGAAGAACTTCAGCGCCGTTTGCGCGCAGCGGCGGCCGAGGATCTCTTCCTGAGAGCCCTGTTGTTCGAAGGGTGCTTGTTGCTGGCGCCGCTTTCACCCCTGCGCCGCCTTTTTTCGGACAATGAACGGGCACGCCTGGCCCCGGCGTCGCCCCTGGTTTACATCAAGGCCCACAGGCAGCCCGATCATCGGCTGCACCGGCGCTGGATCCAGCAGTTGCGGCCCAACTTCGAACGCCATGCGCCGCTGCCCGATTCCCGGCAGGTGGAACTGCCGGCACCGGTGCCCGCGGCGGCGGTGGCCCAGGCCATGACCGTTGCAATGCCGCTGGCGCGTCTGGCCGCATCTTTGGGGCCCAAAGCCGAGGCGACCGATCCCGGCGCCATGGACCTCGAAACACTTGCGGCCACGGCCCTGGAGCGCTTGTCCCGGGCCGGCGTGACGGTGGGCACCGAGATGCGCCACGAGGCATCGCTCAGTCCCATCGCGCTGCTGCGTTCCTGGCAGTTGTCGCATACGGTGGACTGCGGCCGGCACCACTACCGCTTTGCCGGCGAACAGATCAGTTACGGCCGGGGCCTGGCGCTGGCCGAGGCCCGCGTGGCGTGCGTCATGGAGGTCGTGGAGCGGGTCTCGACCTATGCCACCATCGCCGGCGGCCGGGCCCAGGGCTACCGGCAGCCGCATGCCCTCATCCAGGCCCGCTTCTCGGAGCTGACGCGCGCCGGCCGGGCCGCCCTGGACCCCAACCGCCTGGGGTTGGAGGCGCCCTACCGGGACGAGCCATTATATTGGATCGAAGGCCGCACGGCCGATGCCGCCGGGGCGCGCCCCATGCTGGTGCCGGCCCAGGCCGTCTTCCTCTTTTGCAATCTGGACGAGGTCAAGCTCTTCTCGGGCTGGGGCTCCAATGGACTGGGGGCCGGCGTCAGTCTGGCCCAGGCCAAGGCCAAAGCCCTGCTGGAGACGGTCGAGCGCGACAGTGCGGCCACCGTGCCCTACACACCGGCCCTGTGCTTCGACCTTGCGACCGGCGATGCGCGCATCGCCCGGCTGCTGCAAAGCTATGCCGAGGTGGGCATCCGGGTGGGCTTTGTGGATATCACCGGCCCTCTGGGGGTGCCCTGTTGCAAAGCCTATGTCGTGCATGCCGACGGCCAGATCAGCGCCGGTACCGGCGCCCACCTCAATGCCCGGCGCGCCTTGATCTCGGCTCTGACCGAGACCCCTTACCCTTACCCCCACGGCCCGGCCTCCCGGCCGCTGGCCCCCGCCGCCGTGCGCGTGCCCCTCGAAGCGTTGCCCGATTACGACCGGGGCGATGCCGGGGAGAATCTGCGCCTGCTGGAGCAACTGCTGCTGGCCAACGGCTTCGAGCCCATCTACGTGGATCTGACCCGCGCCGACCTCGATCTGCCGGTGGTGCGGGCCCTGGTGCCGGGCATGGAACTGCTGGGGGATCTGGATCGCTTCGCCCGGGTCCATCCGCGGCTCTACGGCCATTACCTCAAGTACGCCCCCCAGACCTGACAAGCTGCTAAAGTTTTTGGCTGTTTGTCCGATCTTCTAGACCTGTCGTCCGCCAAGCGCAGCAACTTGAATTGCGGGAGCGTCCGGCCGGTATTCATCCCGCAAGATGGCGCCCTTGAAACAGCGCCATCGCTATGGACCCAAAGAAGGATTGCCCATGCAGCCATCGAAAGCGACTCATGCCGGTTTCAACGCGGTTTCTGGAACAGCGAAAACAACGGCCGCCGACAGGCAGGCCCGCGAGCAAGCCATGCACCGATCCCTGCGCATCATGGCCAACCGCAACATTGCCAAGCGCACCGTGGCCTCGTTCTTCGTGGTGCTCATCTATGTCATCTTCGTCTTGACGACCCCCAGCTATGAGGATCAACCCGGCGTGGTGATCCTCTTCGGGGCGCTGTTGCTGCTCAGCCTGGTGGCGCGGGTGGTCGCGGCCAAAAGCGGGCGCTCGGACGACGACCTGGCCGCTCCGGCCTGGATTCGCAACTACAGTCTGGCGACGATTTTCATGAGTATGGTGTGGACCGGTTTTCTGGTGGCCACCTTTATGCAATACAAGGCCGATTGGGTCTTTTTGCTTCTGGTGCTCAGCACGGCGGGCATTGCCTCGGCGGCCACCTCATCCCTGGCACCCAGTCCGAAGCTGGCCAAGGTATATGTGGCCATCATGGTGGCCCCCATGATCGTTATGGGAGTGATCGGCATGACGCGCGCTTCGCTGACCCTGAGCGCACTGCTGACCCTGTTTATCATTGCGCTGCAGGTCATGATCCGGGACAACAGCCAGCAATTAATGTCCGGCCTGATCACCATCGAGCAGCTCAACTGGCAAAAGGGCGATCTGGAAGGGGTGGTGGACGAGATCGGGCGCAGCAGCGCCAAGCTCAAGGAGGCCTCCACGGGCCTCTCCTCGATCTCCGGTAAAATGTCCGAGGGGGCCGCGGCCATGTCCGGCGAGTCGCGCCGCATGGCGGCCCTGACCGTGGACTTTACCGCCAACTCCCAAGGCATTGCCGAATCCATGCGGCAACTCAACGACAAGACCAATCAGGTGTTCCAGGCCATCGACGGCATGACCAGCACCTTTGCCACCATCACCCAAACGACCCAGCAGACCAAATCCATTGCCCAGGATGCGGCCCGTCAGGCCCAAAGCGCCACGCACAAGGTGAACGAACTGGGGCAGTCGGCGCAACAGGTCGGCAAGATCACCGAGGCCATCAAGGAGATCTCCGAGCAGACCAATCTTTTGGCCCTGAACGCCACCATCGAGGCGGCCCGGGCCGGCGAGGCCGGCAAGGGATTTTCCGTGGTGGCCAACGAGATCAAAGCCCTGGCCACCCAAACCGCCGAAGCCACGCTGCAAATCAAGCAGCAGATCGAGGCCATTCAGATCGCCATCCGTCAGACCGTGAGCGAAATCGATCAGATCTCCAAGATCACCGCCGAGATCAATCAATCCGTGGCAGTTTCGGCCGACGCGGTGGCCGAGCAGTCCGACGCGACCCGCGGCATTGCCGCTTCGGTCAAGGAAGCTTCCGAAGAGATCTCCGCCATCAGCGCGGACGTGATCGGCAGCAGCGAAACGGCAGGCACCATCTCCGCCGGCATCGCCGGCGTCAGCGCCGCGGCCGGAGAAGTCGCCGCCAATAGCGCCAAGGTGGATAGCAATGCGGAGGCCCTGATGCGGCTATCCAACTCGCTCAACGAAATCGTGGTGGCCACCCAGCGGGGATAATCGCTGTCCGAAAATTTCTGGAACAAATTGCCGTTCGTGGTGACTAAAAAGAAAAGGGTTGGACGATCGCGTCCAACCCTTTATTTTTTTTTGGTAGCGGGGACAGGATTCGAACCTGCGACCTTCGGGTTATGAGCCCGACGAGCTACCAGACTGCTCCACCCCGCATCAGTAAAAACGTCTTATAGCCAGTTAAGTTGGCGCCGTCAAGGCGTTTTTTGGGCTTGGTTCATTTGGTGGTTTCGGCCAGTGCCATCAAGCGCCGTTGCAGCGCTTTGACTTCGTCGGGAGACAAGGCACCGCTTTTGGCGCGCACGAGGATCTGTTTGCGGCGGTTGGTCTGGCCGTTGACGATGGTGAGGGTCGATTTGGGACGATCCAGGGCTTTGGCCAGTACTTCGATGCACTGTTCGTTGGCCGCGCCCTCCACGGGCGGGGCGGTCAGTTTGATTTTCAGGGCATCCTGGTGAAGCCCTCCCACCGCTTTTTTAGAGGCCCGCGGCTGGACAAGGACCCAGAAGGCGAGCCCGTCGGCGGAGGTTTTGAGGTCAAGCATGGCCCGGCTCGCCGTGGCGCCGGATGAGGTCGCGCATGAACTGCGGCGGCCGAATGATCTTTCCCTCCCGGTTCACAAAGGCATGGCGCGTGTGGCCGATGGCATGCACGGTGGCGGCGTCGGCGCTGGTGATGCGGTAGTCGATTTTCAGGCCGCCCTTCATCTCGGTATCCAGGCTGGCGTCGATGGTGAGCACATCGTCGTAGCGCGCCGGCGTCATGTATTTGCAGTAGGCTTCGGAGACCGGCAGCAATATGCCCTGGGCTTCGATCTCCCGGTAGGGCAGGCCCCAGGCGCGCAGCAGTTCGGTGCGGCCGATTTCGAACCAGCGCAGGTAGTTGGCGTAGTAGGCGATGCCCATGCGGTCGGTGTCGCCGTAAATGACGCGGTAGGTGGTTTGGTGGCTGAGCATCTTTCCGTTAAACCAGTAGTCTTGCGATGGCCTCTTTGATGGCCGCATATTCGTGGGTCACCGGGAACTGGGGATATTCGTCGATGACATTCTGCGGCGGTCGGAACAGAAATCCGTGCTCGGCGGTTTTGAGCATGCTGATATCGTTGTATGAATCGCCCATGGCGATGACCTTGAAATTCAATCCGTGCAAAGCTTCCACCACGTGGCGCTTGCCGTCGGGCTGGCGCAGGCGGTAATCGGCGATGGCGCCCGAGCCATCGATAACCAGCGAGTTGCAGAAAAGGGTGGGCCAGCCCAGCTTGGCCATCAGGGGCTTGGCGAACTCCTTGTAGGTGTCCGACACGATGATCACCTGGGTCTGGGAGCGCAGCCAGTCGAGGAAGGCCACGGCACCGGGCATGGGGTCCATGGCCTGGATGACATCGGTGATATCTTTAAGCTTGAGCCCGTGCTGGTCTAAAATGCCCAGGCGTTTGCGCATCAGCAGGTCATAATCGGAAATATCGCGGGTGGTCAGCCGCAGTTCCGGGATGCCGGTCTTTTGGGCGACGTGAATCCAGATCTCGGGAACCAATACTCCTTCCAAATCCGTACAGACGATGTGCATGGCTTCTCTCGGCTCTTCTTTGGGGATCAGTGGTCGTTTGCTTTGTCTTGGTTTCAGGGAGATGCCGACCAACCGGGGGGGTGGCCCGGCGCGCTCAATGCTCCTGGTCGCTTTCTTCGATACGGATGAGCATCGGCTCCGCGCCCACGACGCCCAGGCCGCGGATCTGATCCAGGGCCTTGCGTACATCCGACTCCTTGGCGCGGTGGGTCAGCATGACGATGGGGACATGCCCATCGGTCTTACGGCCCTTCTGCTGCACCGATTTGATGCTGATGCCGTTCTGGCCCAGAATGCCGGCGATGGTGGCCAGCACCCCCGGTTTGTCTTCCACGGTGAAGCGGAAGTAGTAATGGGTGACGATTTCGGTGACCGGCATGACCGGCGTCGCACGGATTTGGTCGGGCTGGCAGCCGGTCAGGGGCACCCGGCCCACGGCGCCGTGCCGCAGGTTACGGGCCAGGTCCACGATATCGCTCAAGACGGCGCTGGCCGTGGGCATCATGCCCGCGCCGCGGCCGGAGAGAAACAGATCCTGCACGGCATGGCCGTTGACCGTGATGGCGTTGAGCGTGCCGTTGACATTGGACAGGATGTTGTCCAGCGGGATCATGGCCGGGTGAACGCGTGCCTCCACCGAAGCGCCGCGGTTCTTGCTGATGGCCAGCAACTTGATGCGATAGCCGAAATCGGCGGCGAACTGGATGTCCAGCGGCGTGATGGCCGAAATGCCTTCGATATAGATCCCGTCGTAATCGATCTGCGTGCCGTACGCCAGGGCCAAAAGAATCGCCAGTTTATGGGCTGTGTCGAAGCCGCCGATATCCAGCGTGGGGTCGGCTTCGGCGTAGCCGCCGGCCTGGGCCTGGGCCAGGGCCGTGGCAAAAGCGATGCCCTCCTCGGTGATTTTAGAAAGGATATAGTTGCAGGTGCCGTTGAGAATACCGGTCATGCCTTGGATGGAGTTGCCCACCAGGGCTTCGCGCAGGGTTTTGACGATGGGCATGCAGCCGCCCACGCTGGCTTCGAAGGCCAGATCCACTCCGGCCGCAGCGGCGGCCTTAAAGATTTCATTGCCGTGGGTGGCGAGCAAGGCTTTGTTGGCGGTGACGACATGCTTGCCTTTTTGGATGGCGGCCAGCACCAGATCCCTGGCCAGGGTGGTGCCGCCGATCATCTCAATGACGATATCCACTTGGGGGTCGTTGACCACGCGCCAGGCGTCGTCGATGAAAACCCCCGGGGCGAACGACACGCCCCGGTCGGTGCTCCGGTCGATGTCGGCCACATAGCGCAGCACCAGGGGAATGCCGGTGCGCTGTTGGATTATGCCCTGCTGGTGGATCAGCAGACGAGCGACGCCCGTGCCCACGGTGCCGCATCCCATCAAACCCAGTTGAACCGGTTGCATCTCCTGCTCCTTGCCTTTACTTTCAATAGTGACGGGATATTTCGTATATCCCCGCGCCCAAAGTCAATAGAAAAGGCTTTCGAAACTTTTCTTTTGACTTTTTGGGTCGCTCAGTTTATCGATGCAGGTGATTTTACGACGTTTTAACTAGGAGATCCCAGCATGAACAAACCTTTGACCTATACCGATGCCGGCGTGGATATCGACAAAGCCGATCACTTGGTGCAATCGATTAAATCCATCGCCCAGCAGACCCGCGTCTCCGGCGTGATGGGAGAGATTGGCGGATTCGGCGGTTTGTTTTCGTTGAATGTCTCCAACATGGAAAGTCCGGTGCTGGTGAGTTCCACCGACGGCGTTGGGACCAAGCTCAAGATCGCTTTCCTGATGGACAAGCACGACACCGTCGGCATCGACCTGGTGGCCATGAGCGTCAACGACGTGGCCGTCCAAGGTGCCAAGCCGCTCTTCTTTCTCGATTACCTGGCCTGCGGCAAGCTCGACAACCGGAAGGTGACCGATATCGTCCAGGGCGTCGGCAAAGGCTGCCAGGAGGCGCGCTGTGCCCTGATCGGCGGGGAGACCGCCGAGATGCCGGGCTTCTACGCCGACGGCGAGTACGACCTGGCCGGTTTCGCCGTCGGTATCGTGGACAACAACAAGATTGTGGATGGCTCCGAGATCCAGGTGGGCCACCAGATCATCGGTATCGCCTCCAACGGCGTGCACAGCAACGGGTTTTCCCTGGTGCGCAAGATCTGTTTCGATCATCTCAAACTGAGCGTGGATACCCATGTGCCCGAACTGGGCCGCACCCTGGGCGAAGAGCTGCTCACGCCCACCAAGATCTACTCCGAAACGGTCCAGAACCTGATCCGCGATCTGCCCATCCGCGGCCTGGCCCACATCACCGGCGGCGGCATCGTGCTCAACACCCTGCGGATCATTCCCCAGGCCTGCGGCATCATGCTCAAGCGCGGAAGTTGGGATGTGCCGCCCATCTTCGATTTTCTCCAGCGTTCCGGTAACGTGGAAGAAGGCGAAATGCTGCGCGTTTTCAACAACGGCATCGGCATGGTGGCGGTGGTGCCGGACGCCCACGTCCAGGATGTTCTGGCCCGCTTGGCCGCCATGAAAGAGAAGGGGTTTGTCATCGGACAGATCGTCGCCCGCGATGCCACGGATGAAAGCCGGTTCGCCTGGATGTAGTCAGCGGAGCAGTCATGAAGCCGATCCGGCGCAATTTTCTTCAACGCCTGCTGGCTTGGCTCGCCAAAGGCGCCAAGGCCAAGCCTGCTTGCCGGTCGTGAGCGCCCCGGAGCAGCACCGGGGCGGTGCCATCCACCAAACGTAAGTAAAGCCACTCAAGTTTAGCGCACGGCGTCGGCGCATTTTGTTTGCCTGGCCCGCCGTTGAAACCGTAGTCACATGAATGTACTGGGTATCGAATCATCTTGCGATGAAACCGCCGCCGCCGTCGTGGTCGATGGCCGACGCATATTGTCTTCGGTGGTGGCCACCCAGATCGCGCTGCACCGCCCCTACGGGGGTGTCGTCCCCGAGCTGGCGTCGCGCAGCCACATCGAGGCCATCGCACCGGTGGTGGACCAGGCCCTGGCCGAGGCCGGACTGGGAGTAAACGATGTCGAAGGGGTTTGCGTAACCCAAGGTCCGGGTCTGGTGGGCTGCCTGCTGGTCGGCTTTTGCTTTGCCAAGGCCTTTGCCTTTGCCCGCGGGTTGCCCTGGGTGGGGGTGGATCACCTGAGCGCCCATCTGCACTCGGTCCAATTGATCGCTGACCCGCCCGGCTATCCGTTGACGGCGCTGCTGGCCTCGGGCGGGCATACAGCGCTTTATTACCTGGAATCCGTCGAGCGCCAGGTGCTGCTTGGGCAGACCCGGGACGATGCGGCCGGCGAAGCCTACGACAAAGTGGCCAAGATGCTGGGACTGGGATATCCCGGCGGCGCAGCCATCGAAAGCCTGGCCGCCAAGGGCGATCCGCGGCGCATCGCCTTCACCCGGCCCTACCTTGACAAGGATGCTTTCGATTTTAGTTTTAGCGGTCTGAAGACAGCCGTGTACCGCTACATTCAGACGCAACCCTTCGCCGTGGAAAGGAACGCGGCCGACATCGCCGCAGGATTTCAGGCGGCGGTGGTCGAAGTACTGATCCATAAACTGCTTCTGGCCGCGGAAGACAAAGCCTGTCCGCGGGTGGCCCTGGTGGGCGGCGTGGCCGCCAACGGCGCATTACGCCTGAATCTGAGCCGGGCGGCCGAAGCAAAAGGCATCCAGGTGTTCATTCCCCCCTTGACCCTTTGTGGCGACAATGCCGCCATGATCGCAGCCGTCGGTTACCACGCCCTCAAGGCCGGCGGCGTCAGTTCTCTGGATGCCGACGTGTATTCACGCCATCGGGTTTAGTGGCCTTTTCTCCGCCGTGAAACGACTGTTGGCGGGCGACCTCTTCTTTCCTAAAACGCTATGCAAAGGATGGAATCATGAAAACCTCTCCCACTGAAGTACAAACCGAAAACGGATGCTGCTCGATGAAAGAGTTAGTTGAAATCATGGCGCGTTCGCTCGTGGATCAACCGGAAGCCATCTCTGTCAACGAAATCGGCGGCGCCCACTCCTCCATCCTCGAGCTCAAGGTGGCCAAGGAGGATATCGGCAAGATCATCGGCAAACAAGGCCGGACAGCGGATGCCATGCGAACGATCCTCAACGCGGTGGCCGCGAAGATGAACAAACGCTCGGTGCTCGAAGTGATAGGTTAAGTCCCAGGATCGCGGTTGCCGGAAAGTGTCTGTCATGGCCGCCGTCCGAATCGCCATCGCCGCTGACCATGCGTGGGGCAATCGCCTCTCAACCGGGTTCGGGCCGCAAGCATAGAGCGCCCGACCACAATTTCAGCGATCGGCCAGCCGAAAAAATGGGTCATATATGATCTGCGGTCATATATGACCATTGGCATTGGTGGTTCGTTCTGAGCCCATCCGTTTTTTGTAAGTCAAATTCCCGCATTAAATCAATATGCTATGCCAAATATGGCGAATCCTTAAGATTCGGCATGAACTTTGATTATGAAGATAGTGACCCTTTATGGGCCTGTTGCTTCAAAAGAAAACCTGTTGGCCTCAACCTCATAGTATGAAGGATTAAATCATGGGTACTTCTCTCAATCTAGCACAAACCGACAATGGCAACTCCTCGATGAAGGAAATCGTTGAAATGATGGCGCGCGCTTTGGTGGATCGACCGCAGGCCGTATCCGTGTCGGAAGTCAACGGTACGCACTCCTGCATCGTCGAACTTTCCGTGGCCAAGGAAGACATCGGCAAGATTATCGGCAAGCAGGGACGGACCGCGGATGCAATGCGGACCATCGTTGGCGCTGTATCGGCCAAGATGAACAAACGTTCGGTGCTCGAAATCATCGGTTGAGTTCGAAGCTCGGATTTTCCGGAAGGTGGCCGCCATGATCGTCGTCCGAATAACAATGAATGTCCTGCCCGAAAAGCAGAAAGAGGTCGTGCAAACACTGCTCTCGATGATTGGGTCCATGGGAAAGAAGATCGGCTGCCTGGGCTATTCGCTCATGTGCGACATGAATGACAGAAACCAGCTTTGCGTTCTAGGGGAGTGGGAAAACCGGGAAAAATTGGAACAGTATTTGAAATCCGACATGTTCGGTGTTTTGCTGGGGACCAAAAGTCTTCTGTGTCAACCGCATGGCATCCATATTTACACGATCGAGAAAGCCGAAGGGATGGACGCCGTTCGCGCCGCGCGGGGAAATAGACGCAATGGCGCCTGAAAGGAGTTCCGATCGATAGGTAGCGCGCCACTATGAAACGGATCTATTCTCCACGCAAATACTACCAATGCATTCGGCGCGAATTGAAAGAACTCAAGCTGCCCGTGGTGACCGTTCCCGCGGATTGGCAGCGGCTCCTCGCGTTCTTTCGCGCTTGCCTGCGGCTCGGTATTTTGGGCAAAGAAAGGTACCAGTATCGGCACCTATTGATGTGGGCCCTGGTACGAAGGCCCAGGTGGCTGCCGTTGGCGGTTACCTTGGCCATCTACGGGTACCACTACCGGAAAATTTGCGAACTGCATATTCGCTGAAGACAAAGTTTCGAAAATGCCCTCACCACCGGGCGCGGTCAAGCGGCTGTGAAGCCGAGCACCACGGGTGGATACTCCCGGGAAAGGAGACTGTATGAGCAAGCCATCGCAATCCAAAAGTGTCGAGCAATTACTGGCCGAGGCCGACGAACTCATCCGAAAGATCAATGCCGATGCCATCAAGGAGCTGAAGGCCGAGCATCGTCTCGAATTTGAGAAACACCACCAAAACTTGAATAAAATCAAAGCCGAGGTTCAGGAGCGGACGGAGAAGAAAGAAGCAGCGAAATTGGGCTCCGGCGCCGAGGGCGTGCACGAGGCGATCCAGGACATCGTGAAGGCCATGGGGGAGTTCTCCAAATATCTTTCTTGATTTTGGTTCGAAACAAATCCCCCAAGGCACCGGCTAAATGCTATCTTTTGACAACCCTGCCGCCATATGGCAAATTGCGCATCAGTAATACACATCGGATGTTAACGCGCTGATTCAAGCCCGACCCAGCGACCCGGCGCTGCCAGCGCACGATTGCTCGTCGGTTGCACGCGTGTCGGGGTTGCTCCGGAAAGGCAATTCATGATGAGAAAATTTGGAATTATCGTCGGCGTCGCACTTCTTCTGATCGTTCTGATCTTCGTCGTGTGGATCGTCAGTCGCCCCGATCGCGGGACGACCGGTTCGGTCAGCACCAATTTCCGGTGGCTCGGCCCCAACGACAAGATCGTGGTCGATGGCTTCAACGACCCCAAAGTCCAGGGGGTCGCCTGCCACATCTCCCGCGCCCAGACCGGCGGCATGAAAGGCGCCATGGGCGTGGCCGAGGACACGAGCGACGCCAGCATCGCCTGCCGCCAGATCGGGCCGATCAAGTTTATCGAGGAGTTCAAGGACGGTGAGCGCGTCTTCGACGAACACCGCAGCCTCGTGTTCAAGACCTTGCAGGTCGTGCGCTTCTTCGACCGCGAGCGCAACGTGCTGGTCTACGTCTCTTACAGCGATCGGGTGATCGAGGGCAGCCCGCAGAACAGCATCAGCACTGTGCCGATCATGGGTTGGCCGGCGCCGTAAACCCTGAAATCCGCATTCAATGGAGCGAGCCGCCCGGATCAACCCGAGACGGCCGCTCCCCTGCCGTCCGCAGAGAAGGAAACGATTCTCACCATCCCGAGGCTGGTCGTAGGCATCGTGGCCTGCGGGTATTTAGGGATCGCCTACATGAGCAGAGGAATTGCCGTCGATCGCCTTGGTGGGCGGTATCGTCTTGCCGGTCATGGGGCCGAAAAGGGGCTGAACCGGAGAAATACCGGGGAAATATGGGGCTATTTCCATGGAATTAATATATGGTATTCAATTGAAAACGGGACTACACGCCCCCTAAGAGTTACGTGGAACCCCCCATGTCCATGCCTTATCGGGCATGGCACTGCCGCCTACCGTGATGAGGATGCCAACCATGAAGAGATCATCCGGCCCGAAGAGACCTCCAAAGCTGGGATCAAAGCCGCGCAAGCAAGCACCGGCGGCGCCCGTGCTGCCGGAACCGACGCCGACCCAACAGCACGCGTTTCCCATCGTGGGCATCGGCGCTTCGGCCGGAGGGCTCGAGGCCCTGGAGCTTTTTCTGAAACACGTGCCCCAAGGCAGCGGCATGGCCTTTGTCATCGTCCAGCACCTGGACCCCACCCACAAAGGCATCATGGTGGAGCTGCTCCAGCGCACCACCCCCATGCCGGTCGTCCAGGTCAAGGACCGCCACAAAGTCGCACCGGACCATGTTTATGTGATTCCCCCCAATAAAGACATGTCGATCCTGCACGGGGTGCTGCACTTGCTTGCGCCGGCCGCGCCCCGGGGCTTGCGCTTGCCCATCGATTTCTTCTTCCGCTCCCTGGCCGATGACTGCCAGGCGCGCAGCATTGGCGTGATCCTGTCGGGCATGGGCTCGGACGGCACGCTGGGCCTGGGGGCCATCAAGGAGAAAGCCGGGGTGGTCTTTGTGCAGGCCCCGGCTTCGGCCAAATTCGACGGCATGCCCCGCAGCGCCATCGATGCCGGTCTGGCCGACGTGGTGGCCCCGGCCGAGGAGCTCCCGGGCCGAATCAACGCCTATCTCAAACATGCCCCGCTGGCCGCCCCGTCCGATCCGGACCGGGAGATTAAGACCCAGAGCGCCCTGGAAAAGGTCTTTATCCTGCTGCGGTCCAAGACCGGTCACGATTTTTCGCTGTACAAAAAGAGCACCATCTACCGCCGTGTAGAGCGGCGCATGGGCTTGCACCAGATCGACAAGCTGGCCACCTATGTCCGTTTTCTGCGCGAGAACCCCCAGGAAACCGAGCTGCTCTTCAAGGAGCTGCTGATCGGCGTCACCAGCTTTTTCCGCGACCCGTTGGCCTGGGAGCAGTTGAAAACCGAGGTCCTGCCGGCCCTGCTGGCAGCCCATCCCAAAGGCGGGGCGCTCAGGGCCTGGACATCGGGCTGTTCCACGGGCGAGGAGGCCTATTCCCTGGCCATGGTTTTCAAGGAGGCCTTGGAGCAGATCCATCCGGCCGGGCACTTTTCGCTCCAGGTCTTTGCCACGGACCTGGACCGGGACGCCATCGACAAGGCGCGCGCGGGTGCTTATCCGGCCAATATCGCCGCGGACATCTCCGCCGAGCGCCTGCGCCGGTTCTTCGTAAAGGACGAGCACGGCTACCGGGTGGCCAAGGAGATCCGCGAGATGGTGATCTTTGCCGCCCAGAACATGATCATGGACCCGCCCTTTACCAAACTCGATCTGCTGCTCTGCCGCAACCTGTTGATCTACCTGGACCAGGGCATGCAAAAAAAGCTCATGCCCCTGTTTCACTACAGCCTGAATCCCGGCGGCATCCTGTTTCTGGGCAGCGCCGAGACCATCGGCGCCTTTACCCATCTGTTCGCCCCGTTGGCCAAAAAAGCGCGCATCTTCCGGCGGCTCGATTCCGCCCTGGCGGCCGAGCCGGTGGAGTTTCCCTCCGCGTTCGTGCCCCATCCGCCGGGAGGCGCGAGCGTTCCGCCCCCTGCCCGGACGGCCGTGCCCAACCTCCAGGCCCTGGCGGACCAGCTCTTGTTGCAGCACTACAGTCCGGCGGCCGTGTTGACCAACGACAAAGGCGACATCCTTTATATTAGTGGGCGTACGGGCAAATACCTGGAGCCGGCGGCGGGCAAAGCCAACTGGAACATCTTCGCCATGGCGCGCGAAGGGCTGCGCTACGAGCTGAACAACGCCTGGCACAAGGCCCTGCGCCAAAAGGACCCGGCCAGCCTCAAGGGCGTGAAGGTGGGCACCAACGGCGGGATGCAGGCCGTGGACATCACCGTTCAGTCGATCGCCGAGCCCGCGGCCCTGCAAGGGATGGTGCTGATCGTCTTCACGGACGTGGCCACACCCCCTGAACCCCAAGCCGCGTCTAAAACCTCCCGGGCTTCGGCGCGCGGCGCCAACCTGGCCGCCTTGGCGAGCGAACTCCAGCAGGCCCGCGAGGAGATCCAGACCTGCCGCGAACAGATGCAGACCTCCCAGGAAGAGCTCAAATCCGCCAACGAGGAGTTGCAGTCCGCCAACGAAGAGCTGCAGAGCACCAACGAGGAGCTGACCACCTCCAAGGAA
>JACRDD010000026.1 GCA_016218685.1 Desulfobacterales bacterium
CCTTGATCAGGTCGATCAGGGCCTGGTTGCATTCGCCGTCGATGGCGATGGTGGGGGTGATGACCCGGCTGGATCGCCTTTTGACCGGGATGATTTGGGTGAAATAGTCGATCAAAAGCTTTTGTACGACGGCCACGTCGATGGGATAGTTGCGGCCGGCAAGCCCCACCGAGCCTTCAATGGTTACCGCCAATGGACGCCTCCTTATTGCATACCTCATTTCCAAGGGGGGGCAGGGAAAAGTCCATCCCATGTCCCTATTTCAACAAACAAGCATGTTCTCGTGAAGGCGGCTAAACGCTCAGGCAGGCGGAGAACTCGTATCGGGAAGCAGAAGTAATGGAATCTTTCCGGTTTGTCAAAAAGAAAGCCGGAGAGGAGAGTCGCGTGTCCCGCAGTCCACTGGTATACCTTTAAAACGATTGACAAAACATGAGGTGCTGGGATTATAGTCGGTTTATTCGTGACCGGCCGTGAGTTTTAAGGATGGAAGAGCCCATGGTTCAACGTTTTTCACGCCGCATATTTCTTGCCTGGCTCGGCCGGCTCACGGCCTGGTCCGCCGCCTTGGCCTGGTTGCCGCTTTCAAATGCCTGGGCCGCGGTCAAGCGCAAGCTGCTGCCGGCCACGACTTCCCGGGAAGCATTGGCCAAAATGGCGCCGCCGCTCATCGATGCCGGCCAGATTCCATCCACGCCCATTGAGCAGTTCGGGGTGATGGGTTCGGACGACGAACACCTCGATATGGCGCGCTGGCGCCTTGCGATCGGCGGCAAGGTGGCCAAGCCGCTGCGCCTGACCTACGAAGAATTGCTGGCCCGGCCGGCGGTGGCGCGCAAACTGCCGCTGATCTGTCCCATGGTCTTTGCCAACCAGGGGGTGTGGAAGGGGTGCGCCATCTGGCCCCTGCTCCAGGAGGCCGGTGTGGCGGCCGATGCCCGGGAACTGGTGGCGACCGGGGCTGACGGCGTGGACGACACCCAGCGGCGTTTCTCCCTGGATGCCGTGCGCGCGGAGAAAGTATATTTATGCTACGCGGTCAACGGCCAAGCGCTGCCGGTCAAGCACGGCTTCCCGCTGCGCATCGTGGCCGAGGAAGAGTTCGGAGATCAGTGGTTGAAGTATGTCTTTAAGTTGGAAGTGGCGTAAAAGGATGGTTGAAAGTCGAAAGATGAATGCGCTGGATTTCTATCGAAACAGGAGGGCGTCGAATGAGAATGGTATTCTTCTTGTGCTGTGCGCTGGGTCTCGTGCCGCCGCTCGTGGGCGGTTGCGCCTCGCCCGGGCCCGCGGTGGGCGACCCGTTGCCAATGTGCCCCGACACGCCCAATTGCGTCTCTTCCCTGGACCCACGTGCGAGTCACACAGTGGCGCCGCTGGCTTTCCAAGGTCATTGGGTGGCGGCCCGGGAACGTCTGGTCTCCCTGCTGGCCACCATGGCGCGCACGAAGGTGACGGCCGTCGAGGATCGCACCATCCGGGCCGAATGCCGTTCGCGGATCTTCCGCTTCGTGGACGACCTGACCTTTTACTTCGATCCCGATCAAAGCCTCATCCATGTGCGTTCGGCGTCGCGGGTGGGCAAGTCCGATCTGGGGGTGAACCGCAAGCGGGTGGAGGCCATCCGGGAGCTGTGGGCTGAAGCGGGCGCTGCAAAGTAAAGCCTGCTGCGTTCACCCGCTGCCGTTTAGCCTTCACGCCGGCGCCACTCGTAGAGCGCCACGGCCGCGGCACTGGCGGCGTTGAGCGATTCGACGGCCGGTGCCATGGGGATGCGCACGGCCGCAGCACGAAAGACCTCGGGCACCCCTTCGCCCTCCAGGCCCACCAGCAGGCCGAAAGCCTTGGGAAAATCCACCTGATCGATTGGCTGGCCGTCGGCGGAAAGCGCGAAGATCGCCAGTTGCCTGGGCAGTTCGGCCAGGGCCGGTCCCTGGCGCAACCGCACATGGGCCGTGGTGCCGCCGGCGGCCCGCAGGGCCTTGGGATGATAAGGGTGGGCGCTTTCGGAGAGCAGGATCACCTGGGCCACGCCGAAGGCCGCGGCCGAGCGGATCACCGCGCCGATGTTCTCCGGGTCCTGAAAGGGCGCCAGCAGGCTGCACCCTTGGGGAAAGCCCTCCTGGGGCGACCAGGGGTCGATGGCCGGCACCTGGATGCATAGCAGCGGCGCATGCGTGCCGAACAGATCCAGGCTTTGGAACAACGCATCGGTCAATTGTAGCCACTGCATCTCGGCCGGGGCATCCGCGGGCGGCGCGGGCTGGTCCCCGGAGGTGATCCAGGCCAGGCAGCGCTCGGGATAGGCCGCCAGCATTTCGGCCACCGGCTTGCCGCCGGCGAGCAGGGCCTGGCCCTCTTTCTTGATTCCCCGGCCGCCCAGCACTTTTTTCAGGCTTTTGAAACGGCTGTTGGTCTCACTGGCAATTTCGATCACCCGGTGGCGCCGGGCCGCCCGCGAGGCCAGGACGGCCGGTGGGGCATCCAGGCGCTGGAAGACCACCAGCCGGCGTTCGTTGGCGGTTTGACCGAGGCGATAGGCGCGGTCCTCCACCAGGGCAAAGCGCCCCTCGAATTGACGGCCGGCCTGCTCGATCTCCGGTTCGCAGCCCGGCCCTTTCATAAAGATCACCCGGCCGTCTTGCGCCAGGCACCCCTGAATGCGTTCCAGGGTCTGGTCGATGGTCTCCACGGCCCGGGTGATGACCCCGGCCACGGGCTGGGTGTAGGTGGCGGAGATGTTGCGGTCCACCACCGAGATGCCCGCCAGGCCCAGTTTATCGATAACTTCGCGCAAAAAGGCCACGCGTTTGGCGCGCCCTTCGGCCAACACCAGCTCCAATTCAGGACGGACGATTTTCAAGGGGATGCCCGGCATGCCCGGCCCGCTGCCCAAATCCATCAGCGGCGAGGGCAGGGCGGTCAATTGGGCCGGCAGCACCGAATCCACGTAAAGCTTGAGCACCATGTTGGCAAAGTTGTGGATGCGGGTCAGGTTCAGCTCGGGGTTGTGGCTGCGCAGCAAGCCGTGATAGAGCCAGAGCTGCTCGATCTGGCGCTGGCTCAGGGTCACGCCGCAGTCGGCGAAGATGGCGGCCAGGGTTTGCGGCCCGGGCGAATCGCCGGCCCTTGCTGTGGGGGTCGGGAAGGACGGCTTTCGATGATCTTTTTTCATCCGCAATGGCCTGTGTTTTACGAGGACAATCACTTGCTGGTGCTCTATAAACCAGCAGGCTTGATTATGCAACGCGGCTCGGACGACAAGCCCAACCTGGTGGATCTGGCCAAGGTCTGGCTCAAGACGCGCTACGCCAAACCGGGCCGGGTCTTCGTGGGCATGGTCCACCGGCTGGATGCGCCCGTGGCCGGGGTGCTGGTGCTGGCGCGCACCTCCAAGGCCGCGGCCCGTCTCAGCGCCCAGTTTCGGGAGGGCGGGATCGTCAAAACCTATCTGGCCGTGGTCCAGGGAGCGCCGCCCCACAGCAGCGGCCGCCTGGTCCATCAATTGATGCGTGCCGGCCGCCTGAGCCGCATTGCGGCAGCGGGCAGCGCCGAGGGCCAAACCGCGGCGCTCGCTTATCGCCTCATCGACCGCCAAGCGGGCCAAAGCCTGTTGGAGGTGACCCTGGAAACCGGTCGCCGCCATCAGATCCGGGCCCAGTTGGCCGCCCTGGGCTGCCCCATCTGGGGCGACCGCAGCTACGGAGCCAAGCAAGTCCTGCCCGATGGGCGCATCGCCCTGCTGGCCGCCCGGCTCATGCTGACCCATCCCACGCGGGAGAGCGCCATGCGCTTTGAGACCCCCTGGCCCCAGGGTTGGCCCTGGCCCGGTCCAACCACCGAGTGCGAAAGACCCCTGTGGACCATCGAGGAGCTATACCGGCAAGGACTGGTGCTGCCCGAAAGTCTTGTTCGCGAAGCCCTTTGAATCGCTTGCGGCCGTTGAAACCACTCGGCCATGGTGGATACCGATAGAACAGTTAAGGGGGCTGCCGAAATATGTTACGAAATATTGCTTTATATGGCGATCCGTTGTAAAAGGCCCTCCAGAATTTGACGATTCCCCCGCATGACGATGGCTGATGAGCCATCAAGAGCCTGTTAAAGCCTGAAGTCCAAATGCCGATAAGAACTTGAGGGCTGACAGCGCAATTCCTTCAAACGGTAGTCGCTTGTGCATAGCTTGCCCTGAGGGGTGGGCGAATGAATAGCTCAGCTTCGGAGCCGACGTTCAATGATCTGAATTGAAACGGGGTGCTTTATGCGTTTTTGGAAGTGTCTGCTCTACCTTTTCGTTTGCATGGGACCTTTCACGGCCTCCGCTGCCGCCGGGGATTATTGGATCAAGGTGCAGCCCACGGTGATCGACGCCTATCAGGTGGAGGCCGCCGTGACGACCAATATCCCGGGTCCGATGGTGCTGGCCGCGCGGCTGGCCCTGGCGGGGGTCAAGCCCGACGATCCCTTCGTGGGCACCGGCTTCATGCGTTTTCCCGTGGAAAAGGACAGCGGCAAAATGACCATTCATGTGGAAAAGCACGCCATGCCCCGGGGGGCGCGCATGTTTTCGGGTACCTACGATGTGGAGATATTCTTTTATGCTTCATGGCCCGACAACACCGATGCCGTCAAGCGCACCGGCATCGCCGACACGATCAAGGTCGCCGTACCGGTGCGTCTGATTGCCTCCGGGCCCGCGCCCGGTGCCAATGCGGCGAGCGCCAAGGCTCCGGCCATGAATGCCGACGAAGCGTATCGCTGGGTGACGGAAAATGTTTTCGATGGCTTTTACTTCCGGCGCGAGTTTTGGGAAAACAAATTCGGAGAGCTCGAAGAAGTCGCCTACGAAGGCAAAGGCGATCCGGCCGTGTACAAGATGTACTACATCAAAAAAATCAACATGACCCTGCTGGTAGACGACAGCCGAAAGGCCGTGATCACCTATCGCCGGGGATTGGCCCACGAGTAGAAGTGGTTTCAAAACCAACCTGATTGAAGATTTTGAAACCACTTCTATCCTAAGTTCGATTTACTCCACTTTGATCGGCAGCTCCACTGTGAAAGTACTTCCCTGTTCGGGGGCGCTTTGCACCCGGATAGTTCCGCCCATGGCCTCCGCCAACCCTTTGGCGATGGGCAGTCCCAGGCCGGTGCCGGTGATGTAGCGCGTGCGTTCGTTTTTGACGCGGTAAAATCGTTCGAAGATTTTTTCCAGATGGCGGGATTCGAGGCCGAAGCCGTTGTCGCTGACATGAATGTGGACCTGGTTGTCCGAGCGGCCCAGGCGGACTTCGATGCGGCCCTTTTCGGGCGTATAGTTGATGGCGTTGGTGATCAGGTTGCCGAAAATGCTTTCCAGAGCCAGGGGGTCGGCCTTGATGGCCGGCAGGGGCTCGGCGCAACGGGTCAGGGTGAGGGACTGACCCTTGGCGGCGGCCTTGGTGCCCAGAAAGGCGATGATGTTTTCCAGCAGCTCTTCCAACTGGACGTTTTTGGGCGCCTCGCACACCACCCCCGATTCGATGCGCGACAGATCGAGCAGGTCGCCGATCAGGGCGATCAGGCCCTGGGTCTTCTCCTTGGCCCGGGAGAGCAGATGCTCGTCGGCCGGCGACACCTGGCCCACCAGGTCGCTGAGCACCACGGCCAGTTGTTCGTGGATGGTGGACAGGGGCGAGCGCAGCTCGTGGGAGACCTTGGCCACGAACTCGCGCTTGAGCCGGTCCAGCACCTTCATGGCCGTGATGTCCACGATGGTGAGCACGGCGCCCACGCACCGGCCCTGGTCGTCCAGCACCGGCCGGCCGCGGGCGAAGAGGAACTTGTCGGGTCCCAGGCTGAATTCATAGGTGGGGCTGTCGTCCGGGCCCACATGGCATCCCTGGGAGAACTCCAGCACCAGGCGGCGCAAGGCTTCATCCGGAATATAGGCCGCCAGCGGGCTGCCTTCGGCCAGGCCAGCGGGCAGCGCCATATAGCGGGCGAAGGTGGGGTTGAACAGCACCACGTCGCCGCCGGCATTGGTGACCATCACGCCGATGGGCAGGGCGTCGATAATGGTGTGGGTGCGGCTCTTTTCGATGGAAAGATCGGCCAAGGTGCGCAGTTTGTCCTGCTGCAGTTGGCGCGCTTCCTTTTCGAGGAGCATCTTTTCATGGGCCCGGCGGATGGCGATGCGCAATTGTTCGGGCTCGAACGGCTTGGGCAGCAGGTCGTAAGCCCCGTTGCGCATGGCCTCGGCCGCGGTTTGCACCGTCCCGAAACCGGTGATGATGATGACCACCACATGGGGGTAGCGTTCGCGTATCTTGCGCAGCACCAACATGCCGTTGACGTCCGGCAGTTGCAGGTCCAGCAGCACGATGGCCGCGTTTTCGCCGGCCAGCAGGCCGAGGACCTCCTCGCCCCGGCTGGTGGCCGCGATGCGATAGCCCATGGCCGTCAGCACCCGCGCCAATCCATCGCGGATACGGGGTTCGTCGTCCACGATCAATACGCCGACCGCGTCAGGGGCCTGGCTCATTGACCTCTCCTTCGTCATGGCTGCGCAGCGACTGAACGTAATGTTCCCACTCCATGGGGAGCAACTGCTTTTTCTTGTTATTGCATTGCTTGCAGGCCGGCACGACGTTGTTCTTGGCGGTTTGGCCGCCCCGGGAAATAGGCACGATGTGGTCCATGGTCAATTCCCGGGGCGCCACCGCCTGCCCGCACCAATGGCAACTGCCTTTGGCGCAGCGGCGCTTCCACCACTGGGAGGCGCGCAGCTCGCGGGCCTTGTGCTTCTGCGCCGCGATGTCCGAGCTCTCCAGATCGAATGCAAAAGGTGTGATCCGGTCGTTTCTTGCCATAGCCACATTTCAAATCAAAAGGAAGGACGCGATAGGACGCCACATTGACCCATCGTCGTTCCAAGCCCGGGCATTCTATCGATAAAGGGGAAAAAATCAAGCTCTCTGATGGGCGGTATTTTTTGCTTGACCCATTTCGGCGGCAAGCGTCATAGTCCTATTAACTCACGATTTCACAACGGTTTTAGCTCTGCTGAGCTGTCTGGATGGCCGCTGCCGTTATAAGTATTGTCCATGAGGTTCAGGTGTTGAGCCGGCCTTCCGGAAATGTGTTGCCTGGAGTGTAAGGTTGAAAAAAACCATTTCCCTTCGCTGGTTTTTATCCTTGAATTTGGGCCTGGCGCTTGTGGTGCAGTGTGTGGTGGTCGCCGTCCTGGCCTGGCATACTCTGCTGCCGCGGATGCGAACCGACATCGGGTTCCATCAGCATGCCCTGGCCCATGCCGTGGCCAGCGATGTTGCCACCCATGTGTTGGGCGGCGAACGTCAGTTGCGCGCCCTAGCCGAGTTTATCGGGTCCCATCCCGATCTTCCCGAGTTCCACTGGAACGACCTGCTGGACGCCCAATGCGGCGATGGCGACGTGTTCGAGGCCATTTATATTGCCGATTCCCGCGACGAGGCGATTCAGGCCGTCGGCCTGGCCCACGGCCTGCGCGCAAAGCGCCGGGAGTTGATGGGTCTGGCACTTTCCGAAGCCGGGATTTTGCCGGCCGCGACCCAATCGCCAGGCATAACGGCCTGGTCCGACCCCTTTTCGTCCACGGCCAGCGGCCGCATGGCCGTGGCCGTGACCATTGCGTTCGGCAAACAGGCCATCGGCGGTGTTATCGCCATCGACCGGCTTTCCGAGTCGATTCGTGATTTGTCCGCCGGATCGGAGGTGCAGACCTTGATCCTGGATCGCCGGGGGATCATCATCGCCGATTCGAAGGAGATCTGGCAGGGAGAGCCTTTCGATGCGCGGCCGTTTTCGGAGGCGTGCGGCCTGCATGATGCCCCCCGCATCCCCACGGCCTTCAAGCTGCATGGCCGGTCGCTGGTGGGAACCCTCACCGCCATCGCCCCCATCGGCTGGACGGTGGTGGTGGCCCAGCATTCCCGGGCTGCTTACCAGCCCATCTGGTCGACTTACCTGACCCTCGTGCTCGGTCTGCTCATCGCCGTCCTGCTGGCCTTGGCCTTCGCCTGGTTGCAATCCAACAAGCTGGTGCGGCTCTTCAACCTCTATTCCGATCAGGCCCGCGCCATCTCCCAGGGGCGCTACGATGTCCGGCGTCCGGAGGCCCGGACCAAGGAGTTCTTCCAACTCGCGGAAACCATGCAGCAGATGGCCCAGATGATCCGTCAGCGCGAGCAGCGCATCGTGGACAGCGAGAGCAATCTGAAGATCACCCTGGACTCCATCGGCGATGCCGTGGTCGCCACGGATCTTGAAGGCCGGGTGACGCGCATGAATCCATCGGCCGAGCGCCTGGCTGGCCGGCCCCTGGCGGAAGCGGCCGGCAAGCCGTTAACCGAGATCTTCTCCATAATCGATGGGCACAGCCGTCAGCAGGCGGCCGATCCCCTGGCGCCGGTGTTGGCGCATGGCGAAACCGTGGCCTTGGGCAACGATACGCTGCTGCTTGCCGGGAACGGCGGCGAACGCCGGGCTGCCGTGAGCGCCGCGCCCATCCGCGGGCTGGAAGAACGCATCGTCGGCGCGGTCATGGTACTTCGGGACGTCACGGAGATCTACGCCAAGGAGCGGCAGGTCAGGGAGAGCGAACGGCTGCTCAAAAACCTGACGGCCAATGTGCCCCTCGTCGTTTATCAGATCCGCGTGACCCCCGACCGCGTTTTCAGCCTCGATGTCGTGAACCCGCAGGTATCCAAAATCCTGGGGCTGGATGTCGCGGTCGAAGAGATCCTGCCGGCCTTCATCGCCAGGATTCCAAAAGAAGAAAAAGAAGCACTGCTCTCTTCCGTTCGGACGGCCATCGACACGGTAAGTCCCTGGCATTGGGAAGGCCGTTACCGCAAGTCCGCGGCTGAGACCATCTGGTTCACGGGCGACGCGATCTGCCGGAAGCAGGACGCGCAGATTGTCTTCTACGGCTTCTTGATGGACACCACCGAGCGCAAGCAGTGGGAAGGGGCCTTGCGCGAGAGCGAGCGTCGGTTCAAAGACCTTTTCAACGAAGCCCCGGTCATGTACGTGATCACCGAGAATCGGAACGCGGTTCCCTATGTGCGCGACGTTAACAATCTTTTCTTGAGCACCCTCGGCTACCAACGCGGGGAGGTTATCGGCACCCCCCTGGCCAATTACTACACGGACGCCTCCCGGCGCGAAGTATTCGAAAACGGGGGGTATCAAAGGGCGCTGCGCGGCGAGCATCTGGCCGAAGAGCGCGGCCTGGTCAGCCGCGACGGCCGCGCGATCCCTACCCTGCTGCACACCCGGCCCGAATACGATCAAACCGGCCAGGTCGTTGGCACGCGGGCCATGTTCCTGGATATCACGCGCCGCAAGCGCGCCGAGCAGGAGAGCGAGCGGTTGGCCTCGGCCCTGCTGCAAGCCCAGAAGATGGAAGCCATCGGCACCCTGGCCGGCGGCATTGCCCATGACTTCAACAATATTCTATCCGCCGTGATCGGTTATGCCGACCTGTCGCTCAAAGAGGTGGAGAAACAAACCCGCCTGCATATGAATTTAGAGCAGATCCTGGTGGCCGGGTTGCGGGCCAGGGATCTGGTGCAGCAGATTCTGGCGTTCAGCCGCCAGGAAGAGCGCGAACTGCGGCCGCTGCAGGTCGCACCCCTGGTCAAGGAGGCGCTCAAACTGCTGCGCTCTACTCTTCCCAGCACCATCGAGATCCGCCAGCAGATCGCCGCTAACCTGGACAACGTGCTGGCCGATGCCACCCAGATCCATCGAATCATCATCAACCTGTGCACCAATGCGGCCCATGCCATGGAGGAAAGCGGCGGCTTGCTGACTGTGGCGCTCGTCCAGGTCACCTTGAGCGATCAGGATGTGCGCTTGCATCCGGGGTTGCGGCCGGGGGCCTACATCCGATTGAGCGTTCAGGACACGGGCCGGGGCATTGCTCCCGAGCATCTCACCAAGATCTTCGATCCCTACTTCACCACCAAGCGCAAGGGCAAAGGCACGGGGCTGGGCCTTTCGGTGGTGCACGGCATCGTCAGCAATTACGGTGGTGCCATTTTCGCTTACAGCGAGCCGGGCCGCGGCACGATTTTCAATGCTTACATACCGGCCGTAAAACGCGCATCGCGGCCGGCCGAACCCGAGGAGCCCCAACTGCCCACCGGCAACGAACATATTCTGCTGGTGGACGACGAACCGGTGATCATCGAAGTGGGTCAAATGATGCTGGAGATGCTGGGATACAAAGTGACCGCCTGCGATGCCAGTGCTTCGGCCCTGGCCCTCCTTCAAAAGGACCCCCAGGCCATCGACCTGGTCATCAGCGATGTGACCATGCCCAAGCTCACCGGCGACCGGCTGGCCGCCGAAATGCTTCGACTGCGTCCTGACCTGCCCATCATTCTATGCACCGGTTTCAGCGACAAGGTCGGCAGCCACGCCGCCGCCGAGATCGGCGTCCGCGCCATCGTGATGAAGCCCTTGATTCATAAGGATCTGGCGCTGCTGGTTAGAAAAACATTGGATGAGGCCCGTAACACCCCTCCTATACCACCAGGGCGTTGAACGGTTCGAGTCTGTCGAAGTACGGGGCTGTTGGGGGCGCGGTCAGCTTGATATCGATGGGGATGAAATTAGTGCCTGTCTGAACGAGGGGCTGACATATCTAAAATTGAATTTTATGTTTGGCAACCACCTAATATTAAAAAGATATTTCACAATGTTGTCTTTTTAGGGTGTTATTCAGCAATACGGCTGGCGTTCCGTGAGCCACGCCGCCACCTCTTCTTCCAGAATTCGATAGTATCCTTCCGATCCGCCCAGGCCGCTGCGGCCGAAGAAGTAGTTGATCTCCAGCATGAGCGGCTCGATGTGGCCCTGTTCCAGGCGGCGGGTGTCGAAGAGAAAATCGAAGCCGGCCAGTTGCAGGCCGCTGCGTCGGCAGAAATCGTCCACCACGGTCTGGGCCGCTGCCTGCAAGTCGGGATCGGCATCGGGGTCGATATGGCCGCCGGCGGCCAGGCTGGCGCCGAAACGTTGGGGATCGGGTTGGATGCGCCAGTAGACGATGCGGCGCCGGCCGATGACCGTCACCCGCAACGTGCGCCGGCCGTCGGGAATCCACTGCTGGACGAGAAAGCCGCTCTGGCCGGTGGCTTCGCAGGCGGCCACGCGTTGTAGGGCAAGATCGATTTCTTGGGCATCGGCGACCTTGAAGACGGTTTCGCCTTGGCCCCCCCAATCCAGCTTGACTACCACCGGCAGGGGCAGGGCGGGCGAACGGCTGCGGTATTCGGCCAAGGAGGCGTACAGCTCGCTGGCGGGATGCGCCACGCCCAACTCGCGGAAGAGCCGGATCTGGCCGCATTTGCCGGGGTAGTCGAAGCGCGCGTCCAGGTTGGGAAAGACGTTGGGGCAATTCTCCCGGGCCATGCGGTAGAGCGCCTCGGAACAGCCCTGGGGCAGGATCACGGCCTCGGCGCGCCGGATGGCGGCCAGATCGTCCTCGTCGGGCAGGCGCCCAGCGCACAGGCGGTTCTTGTCGGCCTCGACGATGGGGTGAAACGACAGGATCATGGCTCTAGTAGCCGAAGCGTTGCAGGGCCTTGGTGTCGCGCGACCAGTTCTTCTGCACGCGCACGAAGAGCTGTAAGAAGACCTGGCTGCCCACCATGCGTTCGATCTCCTTGCGGGCCGCCTCGCCGATCTCCTTGAGCTTGGCGCCGCCCTTGCCGATCAGGATCGCTTTTTGCGAGTCGCGCTCCACATGGATCGTGGCGTAGATCTTGACCAAGCGCCCGCCTTTGGCTTCCTTGTAGTCGTCGATGGTTACCGCCGCGGCATAGGGCACCTCTTCGCCGGTGAGGCGGAACACCTTTTCGCGGATCATTTCGCCGGCAATGAAGCGTTCGCTCAAGTCGGTGAGGCTGCCCGGCGGGTAGAGCGGAGGGCTTTGGGGCAGCAGCGCCACCATGGCCGCGATCAGCCGGTCCAGTTGGATGTTTTTTTCCGCGCTGATCGGCACGATGGCCTCGAAGGCGTGGGCCTGGGACCACTGCTCGATGAGCCCCAGCAGCTTGGGTTTGGCAATCAGGTCGATCTTGTTGAGGGCCAGTACCGCCGGCCGGGGATGGCCCTTGAGCTTTTCGATGAGATAGGTTTCGGCCTCGGTGTTGGGCACGGCCGCATCCATCATCACCAGTACGACATCGGCGTCGGCCAGGGTCCCCAGGGCCACATCCACGATGCGCACGTTGAGCGCCTTGCCGGCCCGGTGAATGCCCGGCGTGTCCAGGAAGATCAGTTGGGCCTTGGGCTGGTCCAGCACGCCCAGGATGCGGTTGCGCGTGGTCTGGGGTTTGGGGCTGGTAATCGAGATCTTCTGGCCGAGCAGTTGGTTGAGCAGGGTGGACTTGCCCGCGTTGGGCGCGCCCACGATGGCCACCAGGCCGGCTTTGAAATCTTTAGGATCGGTTGTTTGCGGTTTAGGGTCCATTGTCGCTTCCAATCAGGTTTTCAAGCTGCCGCCAAATCGTCTCCCGGCCCATGCCGGTTTTGGCCGAAAACAGAATCAGGCTTTCGGTGGTGCGCTCCAGGGCTTCGGCGATGCGCTTGCGCTGTTTGATCTGCTCGGTCTTGGAGAGCTTGTCGGCCTTGGTCAGGACCGGAACCGAGGCCACGCCATACTGTTGCAGCCAATCCATGAACGCCAGCTCTTCCGTTCCCGGCGTGCGGCGCAGGTCCATGAGCAGCACCACGGCCTTGAGGCTGGGGCGCTCGGAAAGATAGGTCTCGATCATCGGCCCCCACTGCTTCTTGACCGCCGCCGGCACCTTGGCATAGCCGTAGCCTGGCAGATCCACCAGCATCAGGTTGGCGTTGACGATGAAAAAATTGATGAGCTGGGTGCGGCCGGGGGTGGTCGAGGTCTTGACCAGCCGCTTGCGGTTCACCAGGGTGTTGATCAGGGAGGACTTGCCCACATTGGAGCGGCCGGCAAAGGCGATCTCCGGAAACTCGGCTGCCGGATATTGGGCGGGTTTGACCGCACTGGTGACGAATTCGGCTGATTTGATTTTCATCTGGCTTGATTATCAAATACCGGAGGCAATGGAAACCGCTTTTATCGAACGTGGTTTGATGTTACTTTTTGGCATGACCGCAAAGGCGTAGGCGCACGAATCGAATCGATTAAGGAAAAGTACAAAACAATGCTCACCGCCGTTTTGCTCGATCTGGACAACACCCTGGTGCTTTTCGATGAAACCGCGTTCTACCTGCGCTACATGGAGCGCATCGTCCCCTTTTTCGAGGACCTGCTGCCCGGCGCGGCGTTCAGCGACCGCTTGCTGCGGGGCATCCGCGCCCTGCGCAAAAACGACGGCCAAGTCAGCAATCAGGACTTTTTCATGGATGTCTTCTGCGACGGCCTCAGCGACCGGCGCCAGGCCATTTGGGAGCGCTTCCTGCGCTTTTACGAAAGCGAGTACGACCACATCCCCGTGACCTTCCAGAAGCCCGCGGGCCTCGAAAATGTCATCGACCAATTGCAGCGCCAAAACCTCAAGCTGGTTGTGGCCACCAATCCCATCTTCCCCCAGGTCGCCCAGGAAAAGCGCCTGGCCTGGGCCGGGCTTGACCCGGGCCGCTTCGTGCTGCTGACCCACCTTGGCAACATGGGCTACGCCAAACCGCACCCGGAGTACTACCGGCAGATCTGCGCCATGATCGAGGTGCCGCCCGAGCAGTGTCTGATGGTGGGCAACGACGGCATCAACGACATGATCGCCGGCAGCGTGGGGCTGAAAACCTTCCAGACCACCGAAGCCGGCGTCATCGACTACCGCGCCGTGACCAAGGGCCGCGACGTGCGCGAAGGGCTCGCCCATGCCGCCGACTTCAGCGGCCCCCTGGCCCAGGTGCCGGCGGTGGTGGCGCGGCTCATGGCTTAATTGACCTTGCTCAGGCGTATGGTTGTCCCCGCCATGGGGGTTTCCCTAATTTTTGCGCCCAAACATACTGAAACCCGGATAGTAAAAGTTCTACTTTTCTTCCGTAAAAATACTACCCTTCTTCGGCATCCTTGTTATCAGGCCGCGGCGCGTTCCCGCGGGCGCTTGGCAACCATGTAAATCTTTTCACATTTTCTATTGCCTATTCTTCTCACTGCAAGCTGCTTTTTCACAAGTCCACGGCCGTTGTCAAAGCCCTCGCAGCCCGCGGAAATATTAAATCGAAGAAATAACTATAGAAAAAAACTTTGCCCAAGAAGACTAATTGGTATAACCATTGCTGAAAGAGCAAAGACCAAGAAAAGAATAAATCCACCCCCTGCCTGCAACCCTTCACCGGCTGGGGGTTTTATATAAACAGGGGCAAAAGGGGCTTGTTCTACAAAATCCGAATCACAACAGGAGAGAGGTTTATGAAAAAGTTGCAATTGAATCTGAAAGGCTTCGTTGTCCTGGCGTTTTTGATTTGCGCCATGATGGTACCCGCGGTTTCCGCCGCTTCGGAGATCACTTTCCCCGTTACGCTGCGCGGCGGGTCCGCCCAAATCACGGTCACCATTTATGAAAATCCCAAGGGCTGGTGCGGCGGGGCCAACATCTTGGCCGTGCATGGTCTGACCGGCAATGCCAACACTTGGCAGCCTCTGGCTCAAGCGATGTTCGCCGAACTTGGCTGGGGCCGCACCATTAAACGCGTGATCGCTCTCGATCTGCCAGGTCACGGCAAGAGCCCCATTCCCAAAAACCTGGCTGGAGGCCCCTGGGGCAACCTGCTCATCGACGACAACATCAGCGTGATCATGCAGACCATCCTCGCCCTGCAGGCCAAGAACATGGGCCCCCGCGTCATCATGGGCCACAGCATGGGCGGTCTGGCCATTCAAGGCCTGCAGGAAGCATTAATGAAAACCGATCTGAGCCTGGCGCACTTGGGCATCTTCCGCGCTGTCCTTTTGGCGCCGGTTCCCGCCTACGGCGCGGAATGGACCCAGGGTCCCGAAGCGGATGTGACCCCCTTCATTTTCGGCACGGCGGGAGACCCGGTTGTCGGCCAATACCTCTACATCCCGGCTGAATATGCCGCCCTCGGCACGGACTGGATGGATCTGAACTACATTACCGTACCCAACCGCCCGTCGGTTGAAGCAATTGCCACCTACGTGGCCCCGGAGCCTTTGTACACCCTGCTGCAACTGGTCGGCCGCCTTGAGCCCATGGGATATACCCGACCGTCTGCCCGCCAAGGCGCCTTCAATATTATCAACGGCACCCTGCTGAATTTGGTCTCCTTCAGCCAGGACAATCTCGTGCCGCAGGCCAATCTGGAGGCGCTGTATCCCTATTTGACGGGCAGCCCCCTGGGTCTGTTCTATCGCCCCATCGACACGGATGATGCCTGCCACAACATGCTGATTTCCAATCCAGCCCAAGTGGCTAAGACGCTCAAGACCCTTGGACCGTTCTAGTCAATCAAAAGAAACAGATGATGCGCCGAACCATTTCACCGTAAAATCGTAACGCACTTGTCCCCATTAAGCAGTTTGGCTGCCCCTGGGTCACATCCCGGATAAAACGGGATGTGACCCAATTTTTTTGTCCGAGAAGTATTTTTGACAATATTTTCACCCCCTGGCATCGGCCGGGGCAAGGTAGCACTTGACGCTCTCGACATGTTGATTATATGTTCACATGTACATATGATTTATGAAAGGCGCTGATTCTATGACACAAACTTTTCCCGCTGAAAGTAACGCCCAATTCTGGCTGTCCATGCCGTGTATCCACCCCGAGACGATTCGTCTCGTGCAGGAGAAAATGCCAGCAAGTAGTGTGTTGGCGGAGCTGGCCGATTTTTACAAACTTTTTGGGGATGGCACGCGCCTGCGAATTTTGACGGCCCTGAGCATCGCCGAGCTATGCGTTTGCGACTTGAGCGCTTTGCTGGATATGAAGCAGCCCGCGGTGTCGCACCAACTGCGCGTGCTCAAGCAGGGTCGGGTTGTCAGGGCCCGCCGGGAAGGCAAGGTGGTTTACTACGCCTTGAACGACGAGCACATCCGTAATGTCCTGCAGGTCGGCCTGGAGCACCTGGGCGAGCGGCAGGAAGTCGAGGAGGTCTTTTGAATATGCCAGCAGCCATGATGAAACGGTACCAGGTGCGCAATCTGGATTGCGCTGCCTGTGCCGCCAAACTCGAAAATAATTTGAAAAAGATGGAAGGGGTGGACGACGCGGTGGTGGATTTCGCCGGGCTCACCCTGCACATCCAGGCCCGGGATACCGCTCGGATACCGGAGATGGTCCGGCGCATCGAACCGGACGTGGAGCTGATTCCCATCGCCGAGCGGGCGGCGCCGGCGCCGCAGGCGTCGGATCGCTATCGCTTCAGGCGGGAGATCGCGCTGCTGGGCGTCTCGCTGATCCTTTTTCTGGTCCACATGCTTTTCGAAGAGCGCCTGCACGCCGCCTGGTTCGGCTGGGAGTACCTCCTGGTATTGGCCGCCTATCTGCCGGCCGGCTGGAACGTGTGGGCCGCGGCCTTTCGCACCGTGCGGCGCGGCGATCTCTTCGACGAA
>JACRDD010000003.1 GCA_016218685.1 Desulfobacterales bacterium
AGAAGCGTCAAAACCACGACCATACTGATCATCTCTTTCATCTTACGCAGCCTTTCCTAAAGCCTTTGGCCTGATTTTGTCCAATAGGGGGTTGATCAGGTTGATCACCAGCACGGCATAAATGACACCGTCGGGGTAGGCACCGATGTTTCGAATCAACATGACCATCAGTCCGCCCATGAACCCATAAATCAGCATGGGAATCGTATTGACCGGCGATGAGCTGTCATCCGTGATCAGGAAGAAGGCCCCGATCAGGGTGTTGCCGGCGAGCAGGTGAAACAGTGGGCTGGCGTATTGCACAGGATCGGCTATGTAGAAAAGGCCGGCGGTGATAAAAAGTCCGGCGATGAAGGCCACGGGCATCTCCCAGCGCACGAATCCTCTGGCGATCAGATAGATGCCTCCAATAGTTAAGGCCAGGCCGGATACGGCCCCGATGCCCCCAATTTCGCGTCCGATCAGCAGATCGCCCAGACTCAGGGCTGAAGCGGCTTCGGGGCCGAAGGCCTTTGAAGCCACGAGCGGATCATAGGCTGGGAAGTCAAAGTCCATGTTGAGCAACTGGGCATCGAAGTCGAAGTAATTCTTCCAGGCAATCGCCAAAATGGCGTAGGAGAGCACCGCCGGATTGAAGGGATTGCCGCCGATGCCGCCGAAGATCTGCTTGCCGATCAAAATGGCAACGAAGGTGCCGGTGACCACCAGCCACCAGGGGGCCGTGGCCGGCAGCAGCATGCCAAACAGCAGGCCGATGAGGGCCGCGTTGCCGTCGCCCACGGTGTTGGGCCGTTTGGAGAGCCGGGTGATCGAAAATTCCCAGCCCACGGCGCTGGAGACGGCCAGACAGATTACGGCCAGGGCCGGTATGCCGAAGACCGAGAGCCCCATGAGCACCGCGGGCAGTGCAGCGATGATGGTGTTGTAGTGCCGTTCGGGCACCGCGCTGCCGATGTGCCAGAAAGGCGCATGGGAGACCAGGAGCTTTTTCTGGTTATTCATTGATTTCCTCCGCCGGAACAGTGCGCGCAAGTTCGAACTTGGCCAGCTTTATATACTGGAGGATGGGCATGCGGGAGACACAGACCAGGCTGCACAATCCGCATTCCACGCACGAGTAAAGGTCATATAGATCGGCGCCGTCCTGGGATTGTCCCATCTCCAGGAAGCGCACCAGCATGTTGACGGCGATATTGGACGGGCAGATGCGGACGCATTCGCCGCAGTTGATACAAGGATAGTCGCTGGAGAGGATGATTTGGCCGGCATCCTGGACCATGATGGCATCGGTATCGGCCTGGACGGGCTGATCCTCGGAGTAAACGGCCGTGCCGGTCATGGGACCGCCGAAGATCAGGCGGTCGCGATCCGCCAGGGCGATGCCCAGTGTCTTGAGGATGGTGCCGATGGGGGTGCCGATGCGGGCCGCAACCATGTGCTTGTTGCCCTGTTTGTCGAGCACGGTGAGCACCTTTTCCAGGGGCACGCGGCGTTGGTCCAGGGCCGTGCCGATGGCGGCCACCGCCTCGGCGCGCATGAAAAGCACCCCTTGGCTTTCGAAGGACTGGCCCTGGTTCAGGATGCGGCCGAAAAGCTGGTAAAACAGCATCAGCGGCTGGGCCGAGGGGTAGCTGGCCGGAACCGCGCGCACCTCGGCGGCAAAATGGCCGTCGAAGTTCTGGAAGCTTTCGCCGGGAACGGCCAGGATGATCTTTTCGACCCCGGCAGTCTCTTTCAAGACACGGATGCCTTTTTCCACTGCGGCGGTCTGGCTTTTGAGTACATAAAGGTTGCTGTCCACCAGCAGGTCGGTGTCGCCGCCATATATAATGATGGTATGGATGGGCTTCCTGGGGTTCAGCAATTTGTCCAGCGCGGGCGCGCCAGGAGCACTGGAGAGATAGTCTGCCAGGGTCGCCGGAGTAGTTGCCGCGCAAGCCTGGGCGAAAGCTTCGTCCCACTCGTCCCGGGCTTCGGTAGCGATGGTGAGCGCCGTGTATTTGCGTCCGTAGTCGCCCAGTTGGGGGGCGATGGCCGTGATTTGGCCGGTGAAGGTGGCGACCACGGCCGGCCCCGGGGCATCGTCCCAGGCGAGGCGTTGGCCGGTGCGCACACGCGTACCGATCTTCAAGGAGCTGGACGGTGCGGGGCCCATCTCCCTGGGCAACAGCAAGGTCGCGCTGGCCGGTCGGGGGATCGTGATCGGCTGAGGAAGGACAGTGCTCAACAGCTCATAGTTGAACTTGGGTTTGGCGTAGCCGAAAATGGGTTTGGATAACATGGCTTACCTTTAAATGGGATGAGACGCTAATGGTGACCTGTATATCCTGAAAGCGCTACAATACATGACATTTGGCGCATTGGTCCGCGCCGGATTGGGGGCCTTTGCCATACTGTTCATGACACCCGATGCACTGCTTGTGAAAGGCATCGGAGCGTTTCATGATGTCAGGCGTTTCGATCTCGGCGGCATCCTCATGGCAATCCAGGCACGATTCGGGGACCTTGGCGCCTTGGGGCCGGGGCGGATGGCACATGCCGCAGGAGACCGGCTCGATCTCTTCGTCGCCGTGGGGATGATGGCAATCGGTACAGGCCAGGGAGTAGCCTTTAGCGGTGGCATGGATTTGATGGTCAAAGAGAACCTTGCCCGCATTGGTATGGTACATGAGGCGGATGGGCTCCTTGGGCGCCTTGACCGGGAAGGCGGCATAACAGACGAGCGCCACCAACAGGAGCTGGACTGACACGCCGTACACGATCAGCCGGTGCTTCTTTGAAATCATCTGCGCAAGTTCCTTATAATATAGTATGCGAAAGCCACATGACGCTGGAAAAACCAAGGAACCGGACTAACATAAGGGTTTTGGGCTTTCAAGTATTTTGTTCCATTCTAAATGAAATAATTGAAACCAAAGGCAAAATCGAATACTAGGGTCCCGCGGAAGAAAAACCCGGCGAAGTTAAAATGCAACGCCCGAAGGCCGGCGGACCTAGGTCTTGCGATTTGAAAGGAAGAAAAAATGATCGAAACGGCCGATTTTGTCCCTTTGCGAAGCTTTACCAGCGATCAGTCCTGTTTCGCCTGTGGCTCCGAAAATCCCTTCGGATTGCACATGCAACTGTATTCCAACGGCCAAATCGTCATGGCCCGCACCATCGTGCCGGGGCATCTGTGCGGCTGGGGCAATCTGATTCATGGCGGCATCCTGACCACCCTGCTGGACGAGACCATGAGTTGGGCGGCAATCCATCTTTTGAAGAAACTGATCCTGACCCGCACCATGCAGGTGGAATTCTTGTTGCCGGTGGCCCCCAATACCACTGTGCGCACCGAAGGCCGCATCGACCGGCAGATCAAAAATACCGAAGCCCTGGTCAGCGCCACGCTCTATGACGATCGCGATCAGGAGTGCGTTCGCGCCACAGGGCGCTTCGCCCTGCTGAGCGCCAAGATGATGCGCCGGCTGAAGATCATGAACACCCGGACCATTGACGATTTCGAGCAACGCTACGAACAAGGTTGAGGGCTAGGCGATCCATTGGATGGCCGGCTTTTTGCGCGAAGCGGTGAAGGCGTGCCGGTAGGCGGGATAGCCCATCACGAGGCAGGCGTACACTTTGCGCCCCTTGGGCGTTTGCACCAACCGGCGCAGGGGCCTCGAAAATTTCAAAGCGAGACAAAGAAAACCGATATAGCAGGTGCCGAGCCCCCGGGCATGGGCGTAGTTCATGATGTTGGCGGCGGCGATATTGCAGTTTTCCGCATGAAAGGCCCCTTTTCGCGGCCCATGCACCAGGATCAACACCGGCGCCCGGTGCAGCACATAATCCCGGCCCTTGTCCGTTTCGGCAATGTAGTACCCCATCGGCTCCAGGTAACGCTCCAGGCTGTTGGCCGGCGATACCGTTTTGAACAAACGATAGAGCCAGCGGCCCACGCCTTTGCTCGTCTGGGCATGGAGCCAGCGGCCGACCCCGAAAACCGCTTTCGAAATGGCGTTCAAGCGGGACCGATTGCAGATGACCGTATAACCCACATTCTGCCGATTGCTGGCCGTGGGCGAATGGCCGGCCAATTCGATGATGCTTTCAATGACATCCGCCGGCACCTCCTTGGGGCGAAACTGGCGGATGCTTCTGCGGCCGCGCACGATCTCCGCGTAGATCTCGGGGGTCAGCAGATCGCGATCGGTTCTGCGGACCTGTTGGGGATCGAGGGCGTCATGCACGATGGCCCCGCGCGGACAGACGGCTACACAATGGCTGCACCGGTTGCACAGCTCGGGCGCCGCCATCACCGGCCGGCCGTTCTCCTCGCGCCAGGCCCCGGCCACGCACTCCCTGACACATAACAGGCACGGTTTGCAGCGATCTTCGAGCACCCGGATGGACATGGCCCTGCCGCTCCATATTTGGATCGTGTTTGCTCCCACGTTTGCCTCAGCAGAAAGCGTCTTCGGCAGACATAAAAACCATGGGCTGGATAGACAGTTATGGAAACGCTGTCAAGATCAAATGGGCAGGGGCGCTTAACGAAAGAGCCGGGCAAAGCCCGGCTCTTCTGTCCCATCACGATCCAAACCTTGCGCGGTTTTGCAAGCTTGCCGATCTCCGTTCAGATGGCATCCGCGGCGGAGAAATTCCCCTGAGGGCTCATTTGAATTTTGGTGAAAGCAAAGCGCCCCGGAACTGAGCCCATACGCTTTGCTCCGGGGTGACCTTGCTGGGGGCCTTGGTCGTCATGGACATGGCCGCGCTGGCCACCAGCAGGATACTGCACAGGAGATAGGCCGTGTGTTGGTTTCCGGTGTGGGCCACGATCATTTGGGATACCCGCGGGAAGATGAATCCCCCGATGCCCCAGGCGGAGAAGACCAAGCCGTAATTGATTCCAAAGTTCTTCATCCCGAAATAGTCTTTGGTCACGGACGGAAACAAAGAGAGGTTGGTCCCGTAATTGAATCCGACCAGGGTGGCGGCCGTGACCAACAGGAAAGCCTCCGACTCGCCGATAAACAACAGCGAGAAGATAATGGCGGCCTGCAGACTCATCATGATCAACAGGGTCATGGTGCGGCCTATCCGGTCGGAGATGATCCCGGCCGCGATACGGCCGCCGGCGTTTCCGATGGCCATCAAGGCCACCACCACCCAAGCCAGACTGCCCATACTGCTTTTCGCCATCCCGGCGACCCCCCCGATGATGATCAGGGCCGCGCCCGCGCCGATGAAATACATGAACCACAATTTGTAGAAAGCCGCTGTTTTCAACATTTGTGTGGGGGTGTAATCGTTGCCGACGGTGGCCACGGCAGCCTTGTTGGTTGCGGCCGGTGCGGCAGGCACATATCCCGGCGGCGGATTGATCAAAAACATGGCCAGGAGGCAGACCACGGTGAGGAACGAGACCCCGAAGATCAACATCGCTTTGCTCAAGCCGAAATGCGCGATCAGGAAATTGGACAACGGAGCGATGTAAACCGAGGCAAGGCCGAAGCCGGCGACCACGATCCCGGCGATCATTCCGGTTTTGGAAGCCGGGAACCATTTGATGGCCGGCGGTGTGGCCGAGGCATACCCAAAGCCCAGTCCCATCCCGGTGAGCACCCCGAATCCCAGAATCCAGACCCACAGCGCATTGGACTGGGAGATAACGATCAGGCCCGCGCCGGTGAGAACGCCGCCGATCATCGCGGTCAGGCGGGGCGTGAGTTTGTCCTGCATCCGACCGGCAACCACCATGGCTGCGGTAAACATCAGACAACAGACGGCAAAGGGGTCGTTCAAGGAGGCGATGTCCCAGGTAAACATGCCATCCCCGGCCATGACCGACTCCTTGATGGCCTGCTTGAATATGCTCCAGGTATATAGAATGCCCAGCGCCAGGTTAATTCCCAGGCCCGCCATGGTTACGCTCCAGCCTCGATTTTGGACGTTGCTCATTTTCCCTCCCTCTAAATGTGGTTTGTTTTGGATAATGGCGCTGTCGATTTGGATGAACATTTGTCTGCTTTCGCCGGATACTGTCTTGGAGCCCCCAGCTCCGGCACCAGCTTCAGTTCGGCCAGCAAGTTCAGCAAACGTCCGGTTTCTTTGTGGATGATGCCAAGGAACCGCAACCGGTCCCCGGCATCTAAGCCTGGAAATTCCACCAGAAGCTCAGACAACGAGCGCACCGATGTCAGCGAATTGAGAAACTCAAAACCAACCAACTGATGCTTGGAGAAGGCTTGTGCTGTTTGGTTTGCCATGCTGCATGCCTCCGATTGCGAATGTCCAGGCTATTAATTTTGAGATATTTAATGAACGTTTATAAAGGACTGAATTGAATTCACTAAAGATGGTTATAACAAGAGCCGTGCCATCGGCTCGATTCTGAGACAATGGACTGAAAATAATGGGAATAAATACATCTGAACCAGAAGGGCCGATCTTGGGATTACAACTTTGATTGTTAAAAAGGCGAGCGATCAGGATTGGTATGAGGACATTATCCAGGGTTGATGGGAGCCTTGCAGTGAGGGCGGCCACCCACAACATTTATTGTGGCTTACAACAGAAGTTGTGATCGATAATCCGGGAGAATTTGGTATGGCGGAGCAAATCCAGCCTTGAGGTCTCTATTTGTATTCCACCGGCGAGGGTGAACTCTATCCGCTTCTGAGCAAGTCGCGCAGAGCGGTGATCTGTGGGGCCGAGGCCTCGATGCCGGCTTGCTGGAGCAGGTGGCGGATGCCGGCGCCGCCCGAGTGGCTGCCCAGGGCAAAGCGGCGTTGGTCGCGGCCGATCGATTGGGGGGCAAAAGGCTCGTAAGCGCTGGGATTCCTGAGCAGGGCGTGGCAGTGAATCCCCGATTCGTGGGTGAAGCACAGGTCGCCCACGATGGGCCGGTCCGGGGCGATGGGCCGCCCGCTGGCCAGGGCCACCCGGCGGCAGATGCTGAGCAGGTGGCGGCCGTCGATGTGGCAGCAAAAGTCGGGATGCCGGTCGAGCAGCACCGCCACCTGCTCCAGGGCCGCGTTGCCGGCCCGTTCCCCGAGCCCGTTGACCGTCACGCTGAGGGCCTCGGCACCGGCTTCGACGGCGGCCAGGGCATTGGCCGTGGCCAGTCCCAGGTCGTTGTGGCCGTGAAATTCCAGCGGCAGGCGGGGCGCGGCGCGCCGGCACGAGGCGATCGATGCGGCCACTGTGTCCGGCCGGCCGATGCCCACCGTATCGGCCAGGCGCAAACGCCGGGCACCCACCTGGTATGCAACGCGGGCGAACTCGATGAGCCAAGGCCCATCGGCCCGGGTGGCGTCCTGGGCCCCCACGCCGACGTGGTCGAAGCGCTTCAGGGCTTGGGGCACCAACGTGCGCAGCCGTTCCAGCGCCCAGCTCCGATCCTTGCCCAGGGCGTACAGTTGGATGTCGGAGACAGGCAGGCCGATGTTCACGCCATCCACGCCGCAGCGCGCCGCGGCCTCCAGATCTTCGGGCCGCGCCCGGCACCAGGCGGTGAGGCGGCAGCCCAGCCCCAGGGCGGCGATGCAGGCCATATCTTCTTCTTCGCCGGCGCCCATGACCGGCGTACCCACCTCCAGTTCATCGATGCCCATGGCGTCTAGAGCTCGGGCGATGGCCAGCTTGTCCGCGCGCTTGACCACCACGCCCGGGGCCTGGGCCCCGTCGCGCAGGGTGGTGTCGTTGAGGGCGATCCTGCGTTTTTTGCTCGTGTCGGCCATGGGGGGCTCGCTTTACTTCCCGCGGGAGGGCCGCCGCAGCAGACAGATCATGCGCGTGGGTCGCCAGCCGATGCGGTCGTAGAAATCCAGGGCCGAAAAGTTGGTGCGGTCGGCCAGCAGTTGCAGGCGCGTGGCCCCGTGCATCGAGGCCCACTGCTCCAGGGCGGCCACCAGCATGCGGCCGATGCCCCGGCCGCGCCATTGGGCATCAACGACGATATCTTCCACCAAGGCGACCATGCCGCCTTCGGCCGTGGAAACGAGCAGTTGGGCCGTGCCCATGGCCACCACCGCCCCCTCAATTTCGGCCACCTGGACGCAGCGGTGCTTGCCGCAGCCGTCGATCATCAGGGCCAGGCCGCGCCGGTGGCGTTCGACGTCGATCTTGAAATCGGTCTCGATGGCAAACAACTGCTTGAGCAGCGCCACCAGGACGGCGATGTCTTCGGGTCGGGCATTGCGGATGATTGCGGACATGTTCTTTCTCCTCCAACGATGCCATGGGATCTTCGGATAGCCAGCGGATCTTGCCTTTTACTTCCTGGTAGTCGCCGATCACGCCCCGCACACAGCCTTGCTGGATGGTGACCACTGTCTGGGCCAGGATATTCAAATCGTCCGGGTCGTGGGTGATCATGACGACCGGAATGCCAAAAAGCGCCTGGATGCGTTTGAGCTCACGGCGCATGCGCATGCGCAGCAGCGGGTCGAGGGCGCTGAAGGGTTCATCCAGCATCAACAGGCGCGGCCGGGTGATGAGGGCCCGGGCCAGGGCCACCCGCTGGCGCTGCCCTCCGGAGAGAAGTTGTGGCCGGCAGTGGGCAAGCTCCCGGATTTCGAAGATCTCCAGCATCTCTTCCACTTGGCGGCGCTCCTCCCGCTGGAGCCGTCCGAAACCGTTGGGTCGTACCCCGAATGCCACATTGGCCCAAACCGTCAAGTGGGGAAAGAGGGCGTACTCCTGAAACAGGTAGCCGATGCCCCGTTGGGCGGCCGGGCAGTCGATCTTCCGGCGGCTGTCGAACCAGATCTGGTCACCCAGGCTGATTCGCCCCTGGTCCGGCGTCAGCAGTCCGGCCAGCGCCATGAGCGTCAGGCTTTTGCCCGCTCCGGAGGGGCCGAAAAGCGCCAGCCACGGATCGTCGCAGGCGAAGGCGATACGCAGCTCGAAGGCGCTGCGGCCGGCCACCAGGCGTTTGGAGATGTCGACGGCAAGCGTATTCATGGTCAAGGCCTTTCGAAGCCGAAGCCGGAGAGGATGTCCTGGCCCAGTTCGCCCAGAAGATAGGCGATGAAGCCCTGGGCCGTGTCGGGAACGCGGCTGTCGGCGGTGACGGCGATGCAGTAGACAATGGTATCGGCGGTGGCCAGGGTCTGCGTGGAACGCAAGCCGCCGGCGGCGGCCCGCACATCGGTGCCGAAGACGATAGCGGCATCGATCTCTCCCCGGCGAAGATAATCGATCATCTGCGTCACCGAGTTGGCCAAAATCAGGCGATCGCCGATACTTGTCCAAAGGCCGTTGATTTGCAGGGCCTGGCGGGCGTAGCGACCCGCCGGGACGCTTTCTGGATCGCCGATGGCCAGGCGCATCCCGGCATCGGCATTGAAATCCGCAAGGGTGCGCGCCTTGGCGCCCGCGGGCAGGGCCAGGACCAGGGTGTTGCGGGCGAAATTGCGTCGCGTGGCCGGCCGGATGAGTTTCTGCTTCTCGGCCCGGTCCATGAAGTCCCGATCGGCCGAAGCAAAAACATCCACCGGCGCGCCTTGGGCGATTTGCTGCAGCAATGCGCCGCTGGCCGCGAAGTTGAAGACCAGCTTTACTTCGGGGTGGGCCGCTTGGAAATCCTGGCCCGCGGTCGTCAGGGATTGGGTCAGGCTGGATGCCGCCGAAACGACGATTTCATCGGGATAGGACCAAACGGGCCAAATTATAACTGTCGCCATTAGGACCGCCAGCAAGGTTTTGCCGAAAGGATGGGGCGTCGTGGAAGGATGCATGTGCTAATGACTCCTTTTGTGTGCGGCGAGACCTGTTTCGGTTCCCGTCCGGCATCAGGTCCCTTGGGCTTTCGATAAACGACCGGTGGCGTACAAGATGATGAAGCAAGCGATCGAGGCCGTGGCCACCAGCAGATGGGCGTGGCGGTCCTGGCCGGCCTGCACCGCCGAGTAGATGGCGGTGGAAAGGGTTTGGGTACGTCCCGGCAGGTTGCCGGCCACCATCAGGGTGGCGCCGAACTCCCCCATGGCGCGGGCAAAGGCCAGCATGACCCCGGCCATGATCCCCCGCCAGGCCAGGGGCAGGGATATGCGCCAGAAGATGGACCATGGTGAGGCCCCCAGGGTACGGGCCGCCTGTTCGAGCCGCGCATCCACCGATTCAAAGGCGGCCCGGGCCGATTTGAGCACCAGGGGCAGGGCGGCGACGGCCGCGGCCAGCACCGCGCCTTGCCAGGTGAAGATCAAATTCACGCCCAGATGTTCATCCAGCCAGCCGCCCAGCGCTCCCCTCCGGCCCATGAGCACGATGAGGTAGTATCCCAGGACCGTTGGTGGCAGAACCATGGGCAGGGTCAGGAGTGCATCCAGCCAATCGGCGCCCCAGCGTGGGTGCCGATGCATCCAGCGGGCCAGGGTGATGCCGATCGCGGCGGCGGCGAGTGTTGCCCAGAAAGCGACCTTGAGGGTCAGCAGCAATGGCGTGAGATATGGGCTCATGCGATGGGAAACCTCTATTTAATTAAAGACGAACATGTACATCCGCACCGGCCGATCTGGTCGATGGGGCATTGGCAGCGGACCACCTCGATGCCGCGCGCTTGCAGCGCGGCCTGGGGAACGGGGCCGATGTCGGCGACATAAACTTTCTTGCAATCGTGCAGCACACCGGCGATGCGCTCGAACCTGGATGGGTCGAAGGCGTGCGCAGGGTCATCGACCGACAACTTTTCGCATCCGCGCTCTTCGATGAAGCGGACCTGCTGGCCCATCGTGTAGATCGAGAACCGCTCGGCTTTGCCGAAATGAGTGTCCACCCGCAGGCGGTCGCTGGTGGCCACGGCTACTTTTACTTCTTCCATGAATCCTCCTTGTGGGGTCGCATGCATCGTCCTGCTCAGAGGGCCACCGCGCGATCCGCAGGCGCCTGGCCGATATTCTTTTCGACAAACACGGCGATGTGTTCGTTCATCGTCAGCAATGCTTCGATCTGGCGGTCGCCCACCGCGCACGCGGCCTGGACATCGAGCGCGCAAAGGTTCTGCACGCGGTCCAGCGCCCGGATGCCGTCCATCAGCGAAGGGTCCAGGGGGCAGCGGCGATGTACTTCGGCCACGATGCCGGTAAGCGTGTGATCGGCGGGCAAAAAGCCGTGGTACAGGCACAGCCCCACCAGCAGTTTTTCCAGCGAAAGGCCGATGAGGTTGCCGACCAGTTCGTTGTTAAAGACCGTGTTGCGTTTGTGTCCGTTGTGGGCCGTCATCAAATAGTGCCGGCCCTCCTGGATATAGTTGGCCCAATCGTTCATCGTCCGAGTCTCCGTAATTTCGCTGCGCGAACCGCCGCGGGCGCGGTGCGCTGCCATTTACAGGATAAGATAACTATCGGCGCCGCCGCCCCCTTCGATGGCATCCAGAATCTCGTCCACCACCGCTTCGCTCTCGACCTTGCCGTACCACTGGCCCTGGGGCTGGACAACCATCACCGGGCCGTGGTCGCAGGCTTTCAGGCAACCGGTGCTGGTGATCTGGGCATCCAGGCCGCGGTCCAGGATTTCGTTCTCGATGTAGGGCAGCAAAGCGATGGAACCTTTTTTGTGACAGGCGCCCTTGGGATCGCCGTCGGCCCGGAAACTGGCGCAGACGAAAATGTGGTACTTGGGTTTGTCCATGGGGAATTCTCCTCTTAGTAGGGGGTTGTGTTTGCGTAGGGGCGACCGGCGGTCGCCCAATGATCAAATCCATTCTGTTCTTTGGTGCGCCCCTGGAACAGGGCGACCGCCGGTCGCCCCTACGGAATGTGCAGAGTTCGTTTACGCCCCGCACCCCATCATATCTCCCCCGCATGAAACCCCGCAGGCCCGGGGTTTGCGAACGGCCATGGCAGTCAGGCTTTCACCCGCATACACCCGTCGCACGGCCTCTTCGATGAGTCCCTCGCAGACGGTCACCGCCACGCCGTGCTCGGCGAGTACTTTCTGGGGCGTGGCGCCGGCCCCCGAGACCAGCAGCATGCGGCAGTCGTCCAGCAGGTCGGCCAATTGCCGCCAGCGCTCCGGGCCGCCGCCCGGTGGGGGCGCGGTGCGCGCTTCGATGAAATCGGTGCGGCCCTGGGTTTGAGTCCCAAGCTTCCCATAGATCATCAGCTTCTGTGCTTCGCCCAGGTGCTGGTTCACCAGAACCCCCTCCATGGTGGCCACGGCCACATAGGGGCGCGTGGGCACGACTTCTCCCTTGACCGGGAGTACGGAAAGGTGCTGGCAGCTGTTCAGGGTCTCCATAAGCCCGGGCGACGGTGCTTCGCCCAGCAGTCCCACGGCATCGGCCCGGCAGCGTGTGCAGTGGCTCATCTGGGGGATGTACTGCCCGGCTTGTTTGCGGATGGCGGCCACGGTGGCGGTGTCCGGTTCGGCCAGGTGCTCGAAGGCGCTGCCCTTGTTGGGGTAGTAGGGCATGCAATTGAACAGATCCACGCCCAGGGGCGCCACGGTCTGGGCGATCTGTGCGATATGGCCGTCGTTGATGCCCGGCAGGATGATGGCGTTCACCTTTACCAGGATGCCCTTGCTTTTGAGCTCCGCAATGGCCTCCATTTGGCGCGCCAGCAGCAGGCGGGCGCCCTCTTCGGGCGAAACCACGCGTTTGCCGATGCGCATCCAGCTGTAGATTTGGGCGCCGATGGCCGGGTCCACGGCATTGACCGTAAGGGTCACATGACTGACCTGCAGGCGGGCAAGATCGTCGATGTAGGGACCGATATTCAGGCCGTTGCTGGCCACGCAGAGCATCATGTCGGGATACTCCCGGCGCACCGCTGCCAAGGTCTCCAGGGTCTGCTCGGCATTGGCGAAAGGATCGCCCGGGCCGGCGATACCCACCACCTTGATGTTGGGTTTTTGCTTCATAACCTGCCCCAGGTAGACCATGGCCTGGGCCGGCGACAGCAAGGCGCTGGTGACGCCCGGGCGGCTCTCGTTGACGCAGTCGAAGAGCCGGTTGCAGAATTTGCACTGGATGTTGCAGCGCGGCGCCACCGGCAGGTGGACGCGACCGTATTGATGATGACTCTTGCGGTTAAAGCAGGGATGTTGTTCCAGGTTCATATCTACCCCCTTACATGTATGTATAACCAACTTCAGAACCATCCTGGCGCTGTTCGATCAAGGCGTTGGCGATGCGGTCGAAGAGCGCCATGGCGCCTTCGTAGCCCACATGCAGCAGACGCGAGCCGCCCATGCGATCGTGGATGGGAAAGCCGACGCGCACCAGAGGAATATCCAGGCGGCGCGCCATGGCGTAACCTTTGCTGTGCCCGATGATCAGATCGGGCCGGGCCGTGGCCACCGCCGTTTCGATGGCGGCGAAATCGGCGGCCTCCAGGACCGTCATCTCTTCGTGCCACGCTGCGGGCACCAAGGCCTGCAACGTTTTGGTGAGCTGGCGGCTCTGGCCGCCCGAGGCGCACACCACCGGGTGGATGCCGATTTCGGTTAGAAAGCAGGCCAGGCCGGCCACCAGATCTTCTTCGCCGTAGAGCGCGGCCCGCACGGTATTCACGTGCTTGTGGCCGTCCACCAGGGTGTCGAGCAGCCGGCCGCGTTGCTCCTTGAAGAGTTCGGGGATGGGCCGACCGCTGATGTCGGCCAGGACTTGCAACCAGGCGTCGGTGGCGCGGATGCCCATGGGAAAGCCCAGGCGCGCGGCCCGCACGCCGAAGCGTTGCTCAAGGAGCGTCGCGGCGCCCTCGCCGGCGCGGGCCAGCGTGTGGCCAAGTTCGACGCTGGCCGCGGCATCACCGGCTTTGGCGATCTCTTCCACCGGCGTGCCGCCGCCGGGAATCCGCTGGTAGCTCTCCCACAGGCCGCCGTCCAGGGTTTGGCTGTAGTCGGGCAGCACCATGGCGGTAAGGCCGAAGGCCGCCGTCATCTCCTTGAGGTGGCGGATGTCGGCCGGTGAGAGCATGCCCGGGAAGAGATTGACGCGGGCCGGTTCCGTGGCGGTGCGCTCGCGGGCCAGGGTCTCCACCGTCGCCCGCACGGCGCGATGAAAACCGTCCATGTGGCTGCCCTGGTAGCTGGGCGTGCTGGCGTGCACGATGGGCGGCACGCTCTCCTCGGGTTGGGTCGCCAGATACTGCTTGATGAACATGGGCACATCGTCGCCGATGGTCTCCGACAAGCAGGTGGTGGCCACGCCGATCAGGGCCGGATCGTACTGCCGGCAGATATTCTCCAGGGCCAGCTTCAGGTTGACGCCGCCGCCGAAGACCGCGGTCTGCTCGCCGAAATTGGAGCAGGCGATGTCCACCGGCTCTTTGTAATGACTGATCAGGTAGCGGCGGATATAAGTGCTGCATCCCTGGGAGCCGTGCAGCAGAGGCACCGCGCCGCGGATGCCCTTGAACACCAGGGAGGCGCCCAGGGGCGCGCACAGCTTGCAGGCGTTCTGGGTGGCCGAAGCCGAGGGCGTGATTTGAATTTGCTTCAGCGTATAATCAGCCTTGAGATCCGAAGTGGCCATAGCGCTTTCCTTTCTACCCTTCACTGCGGAAAGGGACGAACTGCCATACCGGGCTCGTCACCGTGGTATGGATCTCCCGGGCGAAGTGCAGCATGCCTTCGAAGCCGGCCAGCGGGGTTTTGCGTTCGTGGTTGTGATCGCAGAAGCCGACCCCCAGCTTGTAGGCGATAGGCCGCTCCTTGACCCCGCCGATGAAGAGATCGGCCCGCTTTTCGATGACGAAGCGCGAGAGTTCCAGCGGGTTGGCGTCGTCCAAAATCACCGTGCCCGGATCGCACAGGTCGCGCAACGTGGCGTAATCGTCGGCATTGCCGGTCTGGGAGCCGGCCACCACCACCTGCATGCCCAATTGGCGCAGGGCCTTGATCAGGGAGAAGACCTTGAAGGCCCCGCCCACGTACACCGCGGCACGTTTGCCTTCCAGGTCGGCCCGGATGCGCTGCAGTTCGGGCACCACGGCCGTGACCTGCGCGCGTACCAGTTCTTCGGTGCGCTTTTGGATGGCGGGGTCCTTGGAAAAATGGGCGGCGACGTCGTAGAGCGCCTTGGCGGTGTCTTCGATGCCGAAGTACGAGGCGCGGATATAGGGGATGCCGTACTTCTCCTTCATCATTTCGGCCAGAAAGGTCATGGCCCCGGAGCACTGCACCACGTTCAGGGCCGCCCCGTGGGCCCGGCACACATCCGCCACCCGGCCGTCGCCGGTGAGTACCGAGACCACCTGTACGCCCATGCGTTGGTAGTAGTCGCGGATCATCCAGGCCTCGCCGCCGATGTTGAACTCGCCCAGAATGTTGATGCTGACCGGCGCGATATCGCGGGTGTCGCCGGTGCCCAGCAGTTGGAAGAGGGCGTCGCAGGCGGCCTTGTAGCCATCTTTCTTGGTGCCCTTGAAGCCTTCGGAATGCACGGGCAGCACGGGAATTCCCTTTTCGCGGGTCACCCGCCGGCAGACCGCGGCCACATCGTCGCCGATGATGCCCACGATACAGGTGCTGTAGACAAAGGCGGCCTGGGGCGCATAGGCGTCGATCAGTTCGATCAACGCCTGGTAGAGCTTCTTCTCGCCGCCGAAGATCACCTCGGTTTCGCGCAAATCGGTGGAGAAGCTCATGCGATGCAACTGGGCGCCCGAGGAGAGCGCCCCGCGGATATCCCAGGTATAGGCCGCGCAGCCGATGGGACCGTGCACCAGGTGCAGGGCATCGGCGATGGGGTAGAGCACCACCCGCGAGCCGCAGAAGACGCAGGCCCGTTGGCTGACGCTGCCGGCCAGGCTTTGCTGATCGCAGGTCATCTCGAAGGGGGCAGTGCCGGTTTCATGGATCTGCCGTTCGCGTTGTTTTAGAATCGGGATGGAAGACATGGTTGCACTCCCTCGTCAAAGACCATCGTTTAGAGCACGAGTTCGAAATTGATATCCGTACTGTCCCGTTCTTTCCGATCCAGCAAGACATCCAACATCTTTTCCAGCAGCCGCAAGGCGCCGCGGTAGCCCACGGTCGGAAAGTAGCTGTGGCCCATGCGGTCCAGGATGGGAAAGCCGAAGCGCACATAGGGGATATCCTCGTCCCGGGCGATGTACTTGACATAGGTGTTGCCCATGAGCAGGTCCACCGGCTGATTCTTGATCCACTGGTGGAAGAGGAACATATCCCCGGGAACGGCGACGCGGATCTCGTCGGCCACCCCGGAAAGGGTTTCCCGCAGGCTCTCTTCGAACTTCTTGCCCGCCGGCGAACCGGTGACCATGTAGACCGGCTTCATGTCCAGGGCCGTCAGGAAGCGCGCCAGGGCCAGCAGTTGATCCGGGTCTCCCACCAGCCCCACGCGCTTGCCGTGCAGGTACTGATGCCAGTCGGAGATGGCATCCACCAGTTGGCCGCGCTCCAGATCGATGGCGTCGGGCACGTTGACGCCGGCCATGCGGCGCAGGGTGTCCACGAAGAGATCGGTGTCGTGCAGGCCGATGGGCAGGTTGAGCACCTGGCACGGCACCTTGCACTTGGCGTCCATGGCCAGCCCGGCCGGCGCCGAGGCCATGGCGCCCAGGGCGATGGTGCCCATGCTGCCGCCGCTCTGCTTGAGCTGATCGATGGTCACGCCGCCTTCGGGAAACATCTTGTACTTGCCGGTCAGGGGGCCGTTGAGCACCCGGGCCGTGTCGGGGAACATGATCGAGGCGATGCCCATCTCGGCGGCGATGCGCCGCACCTCCGCCATGTCGGCCGGTTCCACGAAGCCGGGGATCAGGTTGACCCGCTTGCTCTTGGGGCTGCCAGCCTCTGCGAAATAATCCACCATGGCCTTGGTCATGCCGGCGAACCCGGTGACGTGCGAGCCCACATAGCTGGGCGTATTGGCGTGAAAGACATACTTGCCTTCCGGGATGCGGCCCTCGGCCTTGGCCTTGCTGACGATCTGGGGAATGTCG
>JACRDD010000028.1 GCA_016218685.1 Desulfobacterales bacterium
CGGATCAGCTAAAGTCTTTGGTGCTAGGCCAATTGAGGAAATTGCAAAAGCTTTCCTCAATCGTGCAATCCTTTTTCCGCCATCCCGATTGTGTTTATACTTTACTTTAGTGTCTATAGATTTATGCACTCCTTAGTAATTGGCGATTCAAAATAAAAGTCGAGGATCGTTCCGAGTTCTATCGTCTGCGGTGTAAAGACGCCATATAGCGGCGACACGATTACATCCTCAAAAATGGTACTCTGTTTTACAATCCCATAAGGGAAGTTCCCTGTAGGGCTCTTGGTATAAACAAGATCTCCAAAATGAACGCGATTATAGTTTGAGGTATTGTTTGCGGAAAATGACCTTCCGAGATGTTCAATTTGATTTATCAAGCTCTTATGTACCGAAACCGAAAAGACCTTCTCATCTCCACTGCTCAATTCGCCGTGCTCACTTAAACAATCCGAGAGGCGGACTTTAGCCCAACCGTTTTTCTCAATTGCCTTTTTTGATTGGAACAATTGTTGTCTATAAGCAGCAAAGAGATTTTCCTTCGCCGCAATCAGCCGCTCGGTCTTTTTGATGGCAGTATCCCAAGTGGAAAGCAGGTCGGCAATGGCGGTTTGTTCGGGAAGCGGCGGAAGTAAAATAGGTAATTTTTTTAAGGTTTCCTTATTCAATTTGTAGCGGCCTGCACCCTGGCGGCTTAAAAAGGACTTTACATTCCTGTGTTTGAAGAAATGATAAAACCATTGAATGGTGCAACTATCAGTTGCTTCGATGATATGTGCATGATTATTAACATTGAATTTTCCGCCAACAAGCAATGTTTGCTCTTTGTCTTTAAATTTTAAAAAGTGATCGCCATCCTCTCCGATTAAGGCAAAGTTTCCATCGGCAAGGTATTCATTAATATATCCTAATATGCCGGTAGGCCCGTAGTAAGGGAAAACACCTTTCATTTTTGCTCGTTCTTCAACTGATATTGGCTTTCGCAGATCGTTTCTAATTTTGCATGCTTGCCCAACCGATTTCAATTTCCAGCCATCTGGAACTTTTACCTTTTGCTTCAAAAGATGATCATTCATACATTGCCTTCTGAATCACTTCTTCCGAAATGATCATGCCCAGGTTGTAAAAATCTAGGTTGCGACGAACCTCCCGGCCGCCCTCTTTTTGAACCGTCAAATATTTTTTGACAGTTGCCTCCGGCCTTAGCTCCCTCTCTTCAAATATGTTTTGAACATGGTGGCTTATGTTCTGTTTGGAGGTTTGATAGCGTTCGGCCATCATCTGCTGGGTGAGCCAAACCGTTTCGTCTTCCAGGCGGACATCGAGTTTCACCTGGCCGTCCTCGGTCTGGTAAACAATCAATTCTCCTCTTGCCGGAAAGTCGGCTTTCATTTGGAGGTACCCTTTTTCAGCTTTTTGGGTAATTCAGTTCCTTTGATCATGCGCTTTTCATCGGACTTCACCCGGCGTTGCAGTTTTTGCAAATCCTCTTCCGGTGGTAGATCTTCGGGTTTAATGCCTCGATCAACCAGCATATTGCGGACGCTGAGATTATTTTGCACATGTTCGCCAGTTATGGAGGGCTCGCCCATGAGATCATTCTGGTTTACATTGAAATTGGTGATCTCAGTGGCCAGGTTCTTGGCGGCAATTGTTACAGTGGGGAGAAAATCGGCCAGCGGCCTTTTCTCTGGCACCCCCAGCCTATTTTTCATGGCATGAGTGGTGTTACCACCGAAAAGGGCGGCATCCCCCTTGGATCGGATGCGACCGAAACCTTGATCATCGACGCCGCGCTCGTAGATATTCCTCGAAAGCTCGGTTTCCGATTCTTTGAGCTTTTGACGGGCTTGAAACCGCTCTTGTAAGTGGATGCGCTCCTCAACGATCTCTTGCTTGCGAGTTTGAATGGCAAAATAGCTTTGGGCAAAGGCAATCTGGTCTTTGCGAGAATCGCCATTCTGGGCAATGAGGTAGCAGGCATACCGCGTCAGCATGATATCATCTATAGGGCGCTCGGCACCGGAACCGATTTGGACCATTTTGCTGACGTCAGCAAAATGGTTGTCCACCTCGACACCGGATTTGTCGCAAGCTGTTTTGGCCTTTTCAATGACTTCCAGGAAATTTCGCCATTGCGAGTACCCTAAAACAGTTTGCAAATCTCTAGCGTACCAGAACTCGACATCGGAGTCAGGCACAGCTTGAACGATGGCATCGAACTGTTTGTGCAGTTGAATCATGGAATCCTTTTTCATCTTTGGATCTCCTTCAGCTTTTCAGCCATCTTGGCCCTGACTTCGACCAACTCCTTTTCCAAGGCGTCGATCTCTAGTTGCACGGCGTCGATGTCGATCTCTTCTTCCTCTTCGAAGGTGTCCACATAGCGGGGGATGTTGAGGTTGAAATCGTTTTCCTTGATTTCTTCGAAGGCGGCCACATGGGCGTATTTGCCCACGTCCTTGCGCTCTTTGACCGTGGCAAGGATTTTTGCAATGTGGTCATCGGAGAGCGCGTTATGGTTCTTGCCGGGTAAAAACTCCCGGCTGGCGTCCACGAAGAGTACGTCTTTGCGATTCTGTTTGGCGCCGCCGTTTTCCCGGCTCCGGTCAAACACCAGGATGGCCACGGGGATGGAGGTGGTGGGAAAAAGGTTGCCCGGCAGGCCCACCACGGCATCGAGCAGGTTCTCTTCGATCATCTTCTGCCGGATGCGGCCCTCGGCCGCGCCCCGGAACAGTACGCCGTGGGGCACCACCACCGAGACGCGCCCCTCCTTTTCCAGGGCCGCTTCCACCATGTGGCTGATAAAGGCCCAATCCCCTTTGGACTTGGGCGGCACACCGCGCCAGAAGCGGTTGTAGCGGTCGGCCTGGGCTTCATTGGCCCCCCATTTGTCCAAGGAAAAGGGCGGATTGGCCACCACGATGTTAAACTTCATGAGCCGGTCGTTTTCCACCAGGGTCGGACTGGTGAGGGTGTTGCACCATTCGATGCGGGCGCTGTCGGCCTTGTGCAGAAACATGTTCATGCGCGCCAGGGCCCAGGTGCTGCCGTTGACCTCCATGCCGAACAGCGCGTAGTTGCTGTCACCCACTTCCCGGGCCGCTTCGATGAGCAGGCCGCCCGAGCCGCAGGCCGGATCGCAAATGCGGTTGCCGGATTTGGGGCCGGCCAGCTTGGCCACCAGCGCCGACACCTTATGCGGCGTGTAGAATTCGCCGGCCTTTTTGCCGGCATCCGAAGCAAAGCGCTCGATCAGGTATATATAGGTGTTGCCGATGACATCTTCGGAAACCCGGCTGGGGCTCATGTCGAGCTGGGGCTTGTGAAAATCCTCCAGCATCAGTTTCAGGCGGCGATTGCGGTCCTTGGTTTTGCCGAGGTTGGCCTCGCTGTTAAAGTCAATGTTGCGGAAGACTCCTTCAAGCTTAACCTTGTTGGCTTCTTCGATGGCATCCAGGGCGATGTTGATCAGCTCGCCGATTTTGGCGGAGTTGCGGCGCTCATACAGGCTGTAGAAATCGGCCAGGAAGCGGTCTTCGATCTCACCGGTATCGGGATCTTTCAATTCGGCCACGGGCAGCACGAAACGTTCGCGTTCCAATTTACGGCGGATGCGCACATCGTCATCGCCGTATTGCTGACGGTATTTTTCGTAATGATCTTTCCAGACATCCGAGATGTACTTCAAAAAGAGCATCACCAGGATGTAATCCTTGTAGCCGGCCGCATCCATCACGCCGCGGAAAGTATCGCAGACCGCCCAGGCCGCGTTGCTGATGTCTTTCTGGTCGATTTTGGCGTTCATTTCTCTTTCCTGACTCCTTTAAAGGGATTTCCATCGGATTTCTGATCTATAAAACGCCCGGTCTCGGTGTCGCGTTTGACCCATGTTTCCGACTTGGGGTTGAACACTTGGGACCGATCCTTGACGGCGCCGATTCGGTGCCCGTCACCCTTTGGTGGATTGATAGCCATAACTATCCTCCTTCAACTGATTGCAACAGTCTTGTAGAAACGAAATTCTTGCGGCGCTCGGCGATCCTTTTTAAAAGACGTTGTTCTTCTTCAGCCAAAGCGGCTACTTCAAGGATCGCTTGCTGATGATCAAGCGGCGGCACACTCACCTCGAGTTTTTCCAGAGTCTGCTTGTCGATCATTTTCTGGGCGGTACCTTTGGCCCGGCTTGCCAGGAAAAGCTGGGCCGAGGGCTGGTTGATATACCAGGCAAGGTAGGCCGGCAGCACGGCCTGCGCATCGACCCTGATCCTGATTAAAGGCGAAGCCACAACAGCGGCTCCCGGGTTTTCGGTGAGCAGGGCGGCGGTGGTCATTTGGCCGCGGGATCGAAAAACGATGTCGCCGGGTCTGACAAGGTGATGTTTCTGGACATCACCCATATCGATCCGCATCAACTCGGAGCAGTCGACGAGATTGTCCTCGTTCAGATCCTTCATTTGAAGGACCGCCGTGCGCCCCTTGTTCATGAAATCCAATCGACTTCTAAAAGAATAACCCATTTGGATGGATGCGATCTGGTTGAGGGCGGTTCTCATTCGACTCCTTGCTATAACAGCGTTGCAGCAATATTTATTCCGAACCCGTCTAAATGTCAACACCAAAAATATCTGAAACGCCATTTTAGCAAACAATGTGTCTGGGATTTTAATCTTGAAGGCGATAGGGGCGTAAACTGATTAATTTTTAGTAAGGAACAAATGGGATAACGGCCCGTGCAGTTGGTAGGCAGATGCGCCGGAAAGCAGCGTTAATTTTCCTGCGCGGCTAAACCGTGGCAATTGGCTTTGTGTCGGTGCGCGGGACGCCATAGGTCAAGAGCAATTCGAGCAATTCGTAATCTGCCAAAGCGCCTCGACCCGCTTTGGCGAAGCGTCCCTGAAGGCGATGACACTTTACTCCATCCTCCGTAATGCCCAAGCGCTCGGCCAGCATCTTGCGCGTTAAAGTGGGCTCTGCCGTTAAAAGGGCCAGGATTTTTTCTTGGGTAGTATTCTGGGTAGTTTCTTGGGCAGCGGGCTCCCCTTCACCCTCCTGTTCTAAAAAGGACGGCCGCTCGAACGAAACGATGAACAGGTTGCCGACTTCGCGAAAGGCGGCGTCCGGCGCGTGTTTGAGGATCAAGGGCATGCCGCGGCCCCAGGCTTCCGTCATCTGGATGCGGCGAAACAGGTCGGCGATCAGGGGGTTGCAGCGTTGGGAGACGTTGCCTTGGCGCAGGTCGTCGATGGTCAGGTTGCCGTAGAGGCGGCCGGGGTGGCGGATCTCCACGCGGTTTTTGAACGGTGTGTCCCAGGCCGGCTTGGTGCGCTAGGCAAATTTGTGGACCACATCATATCCGGTCCCGGCAAACCACTGCAGACAGAGCTTTTCGAGCCGCGCTTCGTTAACCATTGCCTTTGTCCTTTACCGCAAGATAGGCCTGCTCCGGATGGTTCGGCTTGGTGGGATATCGATATCTGAGCTTTTTGGCACGCACCAAGGGCTGAAGATAGCTTTTGCGCAGAAATTCACCGGAACGATTCAGGATCTGTTCAAGCTGCTCTAGTGACAACGGTTGGCGTCGGCACAGATCAAGAATGATCTGTTCCATCTCTTTTTTGGGAAGCTTCTTTTTATCCGTTGCCGGTGCGGCGATGGAGGCCATTATATCCAAAGGTCCGGAGCTTGGGGCCAAAGGTCCGGACCTCTGCTCCAAAGGTCCGGAGTTCTCGCCGAACATGACCTCGATGTCGTCTTTGCGGCCGATCTCCGGCAGGAAATAGATCGTCCCCCGCCCCACGCCACTTTGCCCCGCTTCGCGATCCAACTGCCACCCGCCGATGTTGCGCAAAAACAACAAGGGTTCCATCTGATTCCAAGGGTGGTTCATCTCTTCGTTACCTCCCAACGGCCCCCTCTATCCGGTCCTTCGCGTCGGATTGTTCCCGCTGATTTGAGTTTTTCCAGATGATATTTAATGCCATCCTGCGTAATGCCCAACCGCTGGGCCAACTGTTTGCGTGTTAAAGTGGGCTCTGCAACTAATAGAGCCAGAATTTTTTCCTGGGTAGTTTTCTGGGTAGTCTCCTGGGTAATGGCTTCCTCTTCCAACCCCTGCTCTGAAAATGAAGGTCGATTGAACGCGGCGATGAACAGGTTGCCGACTTCGCGAAAAACCACGTCGGGCGCGTGTTTCAGGATCAGGGGCATGCCGCGGCCCCAGGCTTCCACCATGGAGATGCGGCGGAACAGGTCGGCGATCAGGGGGTTGCGGCGTTGGGAGACGTTGCCTTTGCGCAGGTCGGCGATGGTCAGGTTGCCGTAGAGTCGGCCGGGGTTGCGGATCTCCACGCGGTCTTTGAACACCGCCACTTGAACGTAGTCCGGGTCATGGTAGTCGCGGTGGCAGAAGGCGTTGATGACGGCTTCGCGCAGGGCTTCCACGGCGATTTCGGGCACGTCCACGCGGCGCAATCCTTCCAGGCGCATGCCGATGTGGATGTTCTTGAGGATATACTTCTGGGCTTCTTCGATCAGTTCGAGGATGTCGCCGTCGAAGTCATGCCGGTCGATGATGGTCGAACTCTCGGTGCTCAGAAAGACGGCGCAGCGCAGTTGCAGGGGAGTCGTGCCGAAGAAGAGCCGGGCCGGATTGAGCAGCCGGCGCTCCTGGATCAAGGCCAGCTTGGCGAGGGCGTTCCGGGGCGTGTCCCAGGTCAGCTTGGCGCGCTGGACAAAGCTTTCGATCTTGGAGGCGTCCAGATCGGCCAGGGAGAACTCACCGGGTTGATGGTCCCAGCGCGATGCTTCTCGCCCTTGGGAGGCGATAAGCTCTTTCAACTGTTTGACGCTCAACTGGCGGTCTTCATCCGCCACCCGCATGTACGCCCGACCATAAGCGAAATAGGGCGTGTCGTCGCCGTTGAACGCGACTTTGATGCAGCGTTTACCCTGAAGGATGACCTCTGAAATCTTCGGGAAGATTTTGGGTTCGATGTGCGCCGCAATGGCCTGGGAGAGGTCGCGCAGCGTTTTTTCATTGACGTCGAGCCCGACCACCGCGCCGCTGTTGCTCACGCCGAACCAGAGTGTTCCGGCCTGGTGCTTGTTCAATATGGCCGCCATCGAAACCAGCCCCTGCTTGGCCTCGGCCAGGCTCTTTTTGAATTCGACGGTTTCGTTCTCCTTGAGCGGCGGCTTGTCCATCTTAGCTTCCCTTAAAAGCACAAGGTTACGGTGAAGCAGTAAACTTCTCTTAATGTATCAATCCGAGAATTTTCACCCTAGTTTTTGTCCTAGTTTCTTGCATGGTTTCTTCTAATATGGTCCGTAATCGCATCGGTTTGTTGTCGGTGAGCCTTTGAAATTCAAGGGTAAATTTGCTGCCGGTTGCCTTCGATTCTATCTTGGTGCTAGCTTTCATGTCCGCGTTACCGGCTTTGCAGGTTTCGCCGCTTGACCCGATTTGATCCAGGCGTCGATCTCTTCGCGGTCGAAGCGCCACTGGCTGCCGATCTTGCCGCCCGGAATTTTTCCTTGTTGGGCCAAGGTGTAGAGCTTGGTCCGGCCCATCTTGAGATAGGCTGTCAGTTCATCGAGTGTTAACCACTTGTCGTTGATTGAGGTCATAGGCATTCCGGCGGCTGAGTTGATATTGATAGGAAATGATAGTGCATGATAGCGGGATGAGCTGAAAAAGCAATCTTAAATTCGTGAAAACAGACGGCAACCGTCAAATATTGTTTGACGGTTGCCACCATTGCGTCGCGCAGTAGAACTATACAATGCGCGTTGAAGCGACAAGAAATTCTTGTGAGTTCGTTTCAGGATCGACTTCTAATCCCATCGAATTCGAGGGGATTAGAAGTAAGGTGCTTAAACCAATTATGGCCGTGGAGAAGTGTTTTCCGGCGCGCTATACCGTATACAGCACCACCAAACACCGAGTCGGCTGCGTCGAAAGGCTCTTGAGCTTGTGGGGCACGTCGGAGTTGAAGTGGATCGATTCGCCGGGTTTGAGGGTGTGCTCTTTGGTGTCGAGGGTCAGGCCCAGGTCGCCTTCGAGGACGTAGATGAACTCTTCGCCGTCGTGTTTGTAGGCCACGGGTTTGTGGTCGCGCTGGGCTTCGATGGTGATCATGAAGGCGCGCAGGTGGCTGTTGGCGGCTTCGGGGGTGAGGGTGACGTAGCTGTAGGCCTGGGTGCGCTGGTAGTAGGCCTGGGCGCGGCGGTCGCGGATGGCGGCGCGCTCTTCCTTGCGCAGGAAGGTGCCGGGGTCGATCTTCATGGCCTGGGCCATGCCCAGGATGAAGCTGACCGGCGGGGAGAGTTTGTCCTCTTCCACGTGGGCGATGAACTCGGGGCTCTGGCCGGTGGCCTGGGCCAGCTCTTCCTGGCTCCAGTTGCGCGCCTCGCGCAGTTGGCGCACGATGGCGCCGAAGCCGGCCTTGGGGCTTTCCGGTTGCGGCTGGTCGGGGGTCAGGGCGCAGGTGGCGTCGGCCAGGCGGCGCAGGGCGCTCTGCTGGGCGCGCTGGTTGAGGATGGGGAGAAGTATTTTGGCGTCGGCCACGATGCCGATGTCGGCCACCTGGAAGATGGGGGCCGAGGGGTCGCGGTCGATGGCCACGATGGTTTCGGCTTCCATGACGCCGGCGGTGTACTGCACGGCGCCCGAGGTGCCGGCGGAGACGAGCAGCTTGGGCCGCACGGTCTTGCCGGTCTGGCCGATGAGGCGCTCTTCTTCCACCCAGTGGTTCATCACCGGCGGCCGGGTGGCGCCCACTTCGCCGCCCAGGGCCCCGGCCAGTTCGCGCACCAGGCCGAAGCCCTGCATGTCGCCCAGTCCGGCGCCGCCGACGACCACGGTCTCGGCCTCTTCCAGGCGCTTGCCTTCGGCCTCTTCCAGGCCGCGCTGCACCAGGCTCAGGCCTTCGGGCAGGGCGATGCGGGATAATGCTATGGTTTCGATGCGGCCCATGGCGCTGGGATTGACCGGGATCTGCACACCGTGGGGCGGCACGGTGACGAAGGCCGTGGGCCAGCCGTCGGCCAGCACGATGTCGGCCAGGATCTGGCCGCCCCAGGCCGGGCAGCGGCCCACGAAGCGGCCGTTTTCCATGACCGGCGCCACGCAGTCGGCGATCAGGCCGGCCTGGCAGCGCTGGGCCCCGATGGCGGCGGTCTCGCGGCCGAAGTCGTTGAGCGGCAGGAAGATCAGCCAGGGCTTGCGTTGCTGGACGAAGTCGGCCAGCACGCGGGCGTAGAGATCGGCCCGGGGCGCGGCCAGCAGGGGATGTGTCAGGCAGTAAACGGTCTGGGCGCCGATGGCCGCAGCCTGGGCGGCGGCCTCCTGCAAGGCCACGCAGGCGCTGGGATCGTTCCGCGGCGTGGCCGCGGGCGTGCCGGCCGGCGCGCCGATCAGGATCATGCTCACCGAAGTTTCGGCCTCTTTGGCCAGGGTCAGGGCCTTGACCAGCACCTTTTGACTGGCGCGCCACTGCTGGGCGGTGCGCAGGTCGCCGAACGTCCAGATCTCTGCTCTGCTCATGATCCCATCACCCCTTTGGCGGTCAGAATTTCTACCAGGGCCTCCACCTGCTCCCTGGGTTCGCCGGTCAGCATGCGGCAGGTGCGTTTGCGCACGATCTTCTGCAGCTTGGCCACCCGGGTGGGCGAGCCGACCAGGCCGGCGCGGTCGTTGGCGATGCCCAGATCGGCGAGCCGCCAGCTCTGCACATCCAACTGGTCGTGGGCCTGGGCGATGCCGCCCAGGGCAATCGGCCGGGGGGCGTAAAAGCGCGGATGGATGCTCACCGCCGCCGGAACGTTGACCCGCCACAGCTCCTGCCAGTCGTCCATCAGACGCGTGATCTCCCAGGCATGCTCCCGGGGCTCCATCTGCTTGACGCCCGAGACGAAGGGGATCGCAAGCAACGTGGCGGTCTGGGGACCCACCTGGCCGGTGTCGCTGTCCGAGGTGCGCGTGCCGAAGAAGACAAAATCATAGGGCGAAAGGCGCTGGACGGCTGCGGCCAAAACCCGGGAGGTGACCAGGGTGTCCGAGCCGGCCAGGGCCGCATCGCAGACCAATACGGCGCGGTCGGCGCCCATGGCCTGGGCCTCGGCCAGGGCCTCGACGCCCACGGGCGGGCCCATGGACAGAACGGTCACCGTGCCGCCCAGCGTCTCTTTGATGCGCAGGGCCGCTTCCAGGGCCGGGCGGTCGAAGGGGTTCAACTCGCTGTTTTCCGGCGTGCGGCGGCCGACCCCGTCCGGGGCGGTGCGTACGACCGATTTGATGCACACGATGCTGTGGATGGGCATGCCTTTACCTTTCACGATCCGGCCAATACTTCCCGGGCGATGACCATGCGGTGCACTTCGGAGGTGCCTTCGTAGATGCGCGTCACCCGGGCGTCGCGGTAGTAGCGTTCCACGGCATAGGCCTTGGAGTAGCCGTAACCGCCGTGGATCTGCACGGCCAGATCGGTGACCAGGCAGGCCGCCTCGGCCGCGAAGAGCTTGGCCTGGGCCGCGGCCTTGCCCACCGGCTCGCCCTGATCCTTGAGCTGGGCTGCGCGGTAGACCAGCAGGCGCGCCGCGTCCACCTGCGTCGCCATGTCGGCGATCATCATCTGAATGGCCTGGTGCCGGCCGATGGGCACGCCGAACTGCTGGCGCTGGTTGGCGTAGCGCACCCCTTCTTCCAGGGCCGCCTGGGCGATGCCCAGGGCCTGGGCCGCGATGCCGATGCGGCCGGTGTCCAGGGCCGCCAGGCCGATGGCCAGTCCCTGGCCGGTGCGGCCCAAAAGATTCTCCCTGGGCAGCAGGCAGTCATACAGGCGGATGGACGAGACCGGGTTGGCGCGCATGCCGCACAGATCCTCCAGGTCGCCCACCACAAAGCCCTTGGTGCCGCGTTCGGCCACCACCACGCTGATGCCCTTGCGGCCGGCGGAAGGATCGGTGCGGGCGAAGATCAGGCAGATGTCGGCGATGCCGCCGTTGGTGACGAAGACCTTGTTGGCGTTGACCCGCCACTTTCCGTCCTCGGGCAGGGCCGTGGCCGTGATGGCGCTGGCGTCCGAGCCCACGTTGGGTTCGGTGAGGCAGAAGGCGCCGATCTTCTGGCCGGCGGCCAGGCCCGGCACCCAGCGTTGATGCTGCTCGCGGCTGCCGAAGGCCAGAATGGGATAGAGGGCCACGCTGTTGTGCACGCTCAGGCACAGGCCGATGGAGCCGCTCACCCGGGAGATCTCTTCGATGGTGACGGCGTAGCTGAGGCTGTCCAGGCCGGCGCCGCCCAGTTCCTGGGGCGCCTGGATGCCGAAGTAGCCCAGGCGGCCCATCTTCTCCATCACTTCCCAGGGAAAGCGGGCCTCCTGGTCGATCTCGGCGGCGATGGGGCGCAGCTCCTGTTCGCAAAAGGCGCGCACGGTGCGGCGCAGCACGCGGTGCTTGGCATTCAAAAAGGGTTCGCTCATGGGGACCTTTTCCTGCGGACCGCCGTGGGGCGGCGGGTTTTGAATGGCCGGGACATTACCCGTTCCGGCCGCCATTGTAAATACTTGATTGGGGCTCTCTGGAGGCGTCAAATTTCCAGCGCCAGGCAAGGGTCGAGACCGGTAAATGCCGGTTCCCCGGGCGTTCGCTTGATGGCCGCCCTTGGCTTGCTTTTTGCTCATTCCCCTCCAGTACGGCCGGAGACCCCCGGCTCCGGCCGATGCGCTCGTTGCCGCGGAAAGATGGAATCAGATGCATCGAAGGGTTTGTCGCGCGTTCGGATTGCTTTTCGTCTGCCGGTTGCTCGTGGCGGTTTCGGCCGCGGCATCCAATCCAGCCCAAGTGGTTTTCGACACCGACCATCTGGTGACGTTCATTCAGGGCGAGAACCTGGAAGCGCCGCTGGTGCTGCTCGACGACAGCGTCGGCGAGTTCGATGCCCGGCTCAACCAGGCCAACCGGGAGTATCTCAACGGGAACAAAAGTCTGCTCACCCAGATTCAGAGCCGTCTGGCCGCCGAGAGCGTTTCCTTTCGCCTGGCCGGTTCGTCCAAGCGGCTGCTGGTGGTGCCCGAACGGCGCGAGGCGTATGCCGTGCTCTTCGAGCAGTACTGCCGGCAGGCCGTGGCCCAGGCCCTGGCCGCCACCCAACTGCCCGATCCTTACGTGGCCATCGCCACCCTGCGCGAGCCGCCGCCGCCCCAGGCGAACGGATCGGGGGGCGTGACCGCCTATGTGGTCCACAACATCGCCGACGAGTACATCGAAGAGTATCTTTTCTTCGACCGGCAGAACGATCGGACCAAAATCAAGATCCAACTGAGCAATCGCGTATTCACCGGGCGTATCGGATCGTACACCTCCCGGCTGACCTTCGGCGCGCAGAGCCAAATCGAATTCGTTCACGAGTCCTACACCCTGTGGCAGAACAGCGCCAGGAACCCCATCAACGTTCTGGTGGCACCGGTCGAGGAGACGCTGCACATCGCCCTGCGGACGGCCACCGAAACCGCCATCCGGCAGGTGCTGCGCCAGGCGCCGCCCGAGACCATCGAGGCGGTGCAGCCAGTGGTGGATGAGTGGATGGCCGTGGAAGAGGCCATGGTGGGCGGTCTGGTGGCGCGGCTGATGCCCGAGATTTTAGGCCGCTTGCTCAAAGGGCCGCTGCAAAAAGAGATGGCCGCGGCCCTGGCCCAACGGGAGGTGCATGCCCAGTACCGCTATCTGGACGAAGGCATCCGGGTGGTGAGCGAACTGGGGGTGCGGCCGGCCATTGAACTCTACACTTCGGAACCGGCGCGCTTTCAGCGGATGATTCGGCCGGCGGAGATGGCTGCGGCTATGTAGGGGCGACCGGCGGTCGCCCTGTTGCCATGCCATAATAGGGCGGGTTGATCGTTTAGGGCGACCGCCGGTCGCCCCTACGCGGTATTACGAAAACGCAGTGCTGGTTGGGGCATGTGTTGTAGGGAGAATATATTAAGGGACGCCGGCGGGTGTCTCCGGCGTCCCCTCGATAGCGGAAGGTTATTCGACGGGGATGAGTTTCAGGATGGCCTTGGCGCGGTCGAGCAGTTGATCGCCCTTGAACGGTTTGACCACATAGTCGCGCACACCCATCTTGACGATCTTCATGACATTCTCCTTGCCCGACTCGGCCGTGAGCATGATGACCGGGATGGCCTTGAGGTCTTTTTCGGCCTTGAGCTTGGCCAGCATCTCGATGCCGGTCATCACCGGCATGGTGATGTCCAGAATGATCAGGTCGGGTTTCTCCTTGGCGGCGATGGCCAGTCCCTCCACCCCGTTTTCGCCTTCGAACAGCTCGCAGTTGTAAGGCGCGAACGCCTTTTTTACGATCATCCGGATGGTCTTACTGTCATCCACCGTCAATATCTTATAGGCCATTTGGTTCCTCCTAAAAATTCACCATCGCAGTCGTGGTACCATACCCGTCCGGCCGGCCATGGGGGGCTACTCGGCCCCTGGCGCGCGCTCATATTGTTTAACGGCAATTTAGAAGATTTCTTTAGGGGTTTTCTGTGTTTTGCGGAAAAATAAGTGAAATGAATGGGATGGGAACAATCAAAACCGCAGGGCGCGCTGGACCCGCGCCAGGATCTCCTGCTTGGTGTAGAGGCGCCCCTGGCCGATGCCGGGGCATTCCCGGCGCAACGCCTGCCAGCGCTTTTCCGAGCGCAGGTTGCTGAACCAAAAGGGAAAACTGCTGCACTGCATGGGGCGCACGGGATAGATGGTGCAACCCTGGTCGTAAAAAAGGCAGTTTCCCAGGTCGTCCTCCCGTATGCTGTGGCTGTCCCGGAACGGGTAAAGATAGGTCTCCACGAAGGGGCCGACCGGCAGGCCCAGGTGCGCGGCCATGGCGGCGATCTCCTCCGGTCCCACATAGATCGTGCCGGATTCGCCCGTGCAGCATTGGCCACACTGCTGGCATTCGAAACGCAGACCGTGGTCGAAAAAGTAGGCGCGATCGGCAAACATGTAAAAACCGTAGCCCTTCGGAGTTCGTTTTACAAGCATTATAAATGCCTTATCTTGGTCCGACCGCGCGCGGCGCCTGGGAAAGAATGAATCCCATAACGATAAAGATAAAGGTATGCGTATGAACATCCGGACCTGCGTTCATTGTGGCGCAAAAAATCGTATCCCCCCCGATAAAGAAGGAACCGCCAAATGCGGTCGCTGCCATCAGCCGCTTGCTCCCCAAAGCGAAGCCGAACCGGCTCAGGAGAAGCTGACCCTGCGCTGCGGGCAGTGCCGCGCCAAGAACCGCGTACCGGTGGCCAAGCTCGACGAGGGCCCCAAGTGCGGGCGCTGCGGCGCGGCCCTGGAGCACAAGGATCTGCTCGACGGCCGGACCGTGATGGTCACCGATGCCAACTTCGAAGCCGTTGTGATGCGCTCGCCTTTGCCGGTGCTGCTCTACGCCTGGGCCCCCTGGTGCAGCGTATGCAGCGGAACCGGTCCCATGGTCGAGCAACTGGCCCAGACGGTCAAAGGCAAGGTCCGGGTGGCCAAGGTCAACATCGACGCCAACCCCAAATTGGCCCAGCAGTACAACATCCTGAGTGTCCCCGCCTTTTTCGTCTTCGATGGCGGCGAGCTGAAGCTGCACCTGCCGGGGGCCGTGCCGGCGCATGAGTTGATGCTTAAAATGGCGCCGTTTGTCTGACCCCCGTCTAAAGTGCGCCCGGCACAAGACCGATAATAGGTTCGGTGAATCTTGGGCCGGAGTGTTTCCGCATGACTGAAAAAGGTACGATCCTAGAGCTGGTCAAGCGCGTCAAAGCGCTGGAGACCGAGCAGGAGAAGACGCACAGGGCCCAAGTTGCGCTCAAGGAGAGCGAGGAGCGTTTTCGGCTCATATCCGAAACCATCCATTTCGGGGTCTTCGAGATCGACGACACCGGCAGTTGCCTTTACACCAATACCCGCTATCAGGAGATCTTCGGCATCAGCCTGGTGCAGAGCCTGACCACGCCCTGGCATGCCTTCGTGGCCGCCGAGGATCGGACCGCCATCGCCGGCCGCTGGCAAGCGGCCGTCAACGAGCTCAAGTCGTTCTCCGAAGATTGCCGTATCGGCGACAATCCCGCTAAAACCCGCTGGGTGCATGTGCATGCCTCACCGGTCTTTTCGGATGCCGGCGCCCGTTACACCGGCACCGTGGAAGAGATCACCGGCCGCAAGCAGAACGAAGATGAACTCAAAAAGGCCAAGGAAGCGGCCGAAATGGGCAGCCGCGCCAAGAGCCAGTTTCTGGCCAACATGAGCCATGAAATCCGCACGCCCATGAACGGCATTATCGGCTTTACCGATATGCTGCTGGAAACCGGGCTCGATGAAGTCCAGGCCGATTACACCAACACCATCAAGCGCAGTGGCGAAGCGTTGCTGCTGCTGATCAACGACATCCTCGACTTTTCCAAGATCGAGGCCGGCGAGATGGAATTCGAGGCCATCGACTTCGATCCCGAACTGCTGGTTTACGATGTGTGCGAGCTGGTGCGGCCCAAGATCGGCACCAAACCCATCGAGCTGGTGTGCAACATCGATGACGATGTGCCGCCCCTGGTCAAGGGCGATCCGTTGCGCTACCGCCAGGTGATCACCAACCTGTTGGGCAACGCGCCCAAGTTCACCGAGCAAGGTGAAATCTGCGTGCACCTTTCGGTGGAGGCCCAGACCGAGCATGCGCTGCACCTGCATACCACGATCAGCGACACGGGCATCGGCATTCCCCAGGACAAGCTGGGAGCGGTGTTCGAGGCCTTTCAGCAGGCCGACAACTCGACCTCGCGCAAATACGGCGGCACCGGCCTGGGCCTGTCCATCTGCAAGACCCTGGCGAATATGATGGGCGGCGATACCTGGGCCGAAAGCGAAGTGGGCAAAGGCAGCGTCTTTCATTTTACGGCCTGCCTGCAAAAGACCGAGGCCCAGTTGCCGGCCCGGGTGGCGCCCGCCTCGCTGGCCGGCAAGCGCGTGTTGGTGGCCGACGACCATGCCGGCACGCGCCAGATCCTGGAGCGCATGCTCGCGGCGGCCCAGATGCAGGTGGTCAGTCTCGAGGGCGGGCGCCTGGTGACGCCGACCCTGATCCAGGCCCAGGCCCAGGGCGCACCCATCGATATCTGCCTGATCGATCTGGGCATGCCCGGCATGAATGGCTATCAGGTGGCCGAAAGCCTGCGGGGCGCCCTGGAACATCCGCCCTACATGATCGCCCTCTCGTCGGCCCTGGAGCGCGACGCCGCCAAGTGCGAGGCCGCCGGCTTCGACGGTTTCCAGGCCAAGCCGGTGCGTCGGCCCCGCCTGGTGCAGATGATGGGCCGGCTGCTGGGCGAAGGGGCCAAAGCCAAGCAGGACCCGGGCGAAAACGTCGGCCGCAAGATGCACACCCAGTATACGGTGCGCGAAGCCTTGAAGCATTCGGTGAGTATTTTGCTGGCCGAAGACAATCCGGTCAACCAGAAGCTGGCAACCCTCATGCTGGGCAAGGCCGGCTACCAGGTTGAAGTGGCCGTCAACGGCCGCGAGGCCGTGGAGAAGTATTCGGCCGCTCCCGAAAAGTACGACCTGATCTTCATGGATGTGCAGATGCCGGAGATGGACGGCCAGGAGGCCTCGCGCAAGTTGCGGGAATTGGGGCATACGGATGTGCCCATCGTGGCCATGACCGCCAACGCCATGAAAGGCGACCGCGAAATGTGCCTGGCGGCCGGCATGAACGATTACGTGACCAAACCGATCAAACGCGAACAGGTTTTCGAAATGATCGCCAAATATGTCTTAAACAGGAGCGCTGCATGAACATCAAGGAGTTGTCGGAAAACCTCGGGTTGGAAGAAGACGAGTACCGCGAACTGATCGATCTTTTCATAGCGTCCGGGGGCGGCGACTTTCAAAAGATCGTGGCGGGCATGGCCGCCGGCGACGCCGACCAGGTCATGCGCGCCGCCCATACCATCAAGGGCGCCGCCGGCAACTTGGGGCTCGTCGATGTGAGCGCCGCGGCCAAGGTCATCGAAGCGCGGGCCATGAACAACCAGTTGGGCGAACTTGGCGCGGCGGTGCGGGCGTTGGAAGGCCTGATCAAACAGATCGAGGACGAGGCCGGCGCCTGATTCAGGCCCCATCCCCCTGGGGTGCGGCCGGCAAGAGAATCCGCACCCGAGTCCCTCGCCCAGGTTTGGAATCGATACCGATCCAGCCCCCATGATTTTTCACAATCCCATGGACCGCGGCCAAACCCAGGCCGCGACCCATGAATTTGTCGGTGTAAAAAGGCTCGAAGATCCGCGGCAACATCTGCTCATCGATGCCTCGCCCCGTATCTTCAACTTCCAGGCATAGGTAGCGGCCCGGCTCGAGATCGACGTATTGCTGGGCTTGGGCGGCATCGATGGTTTCCGATTGCAGGCGCAGATCGATGCGGCCGTCGCCCTCGATGGCTTCGGCACTGTTGCGCACAATCTCTTCGACCACCATTCGCAGTTGAACGGGATCGGCCCATGTTTGGGGCAGTCCCGCAGGCAAGTCGCAGGCGATCAGGACCCGCGGATGGATCTGCGGTTTCATCTCCGGCATAATCTTATGGAGAAATTGCGTCAGATCGATACGTTCGGAACGATAGCGGCCGCCGCGCGCATAGGCCAGCAAATACTTGATCAAGGCGGCGATGCGGTCGCAACTGTTCAGGATATCGGCCAGATCGGCATCCGAAACCGGCTTTTTGCGCATGTTCAACTTTAAAACTTCGACGCGGCCGACGATGCCCATCAACTTATTGTTGATCTCGTGGGCCATGCCGCCGGCCAATCCGGCCACGGTCTCCATTTTTTGGGCTTCCTGCAGCCGGCCTTGCAAACGTTTGAATTCGGTCACATCGGTGATGCTGGTTTGAATGATTTTGAGCCGGCCCTCTTCGAAAATCGGGAACGAGTAGACGATCACGTCGGCCTTCGATCCATCCTTGCGCCGGACGCTGTATTCGGCACCACCGACGGGCTGCCCTTGCAGAAGTTTATCCATCCTTCGGCGGGCGCGTTCCTGGTCGGATATTTCCAGAAGCAGATTCAGGCTGAGCCCCTGGCGGACATCTTCCGTGGTAAAGCCGAAAATCCGAAGGCCGGCCGGATTGATATAGGTCACGCGCTGGTCGGGCGTGATTTCGCAGATGCCGGTGGGCAGCGTGTAGACCAGGTCGCGGTAGCGCTGACCGCTTTGGGCCAGCTCCCTGAAAAGCAAGGCATAGGGCTTTTGCAAGCCGGTTTCGATGATCGCCTTGTAGATCAGCCAGAAGGCCCCCAGCTTGAAGAGGTGGCCCACCAGGTTGGAGATGCCGTAGACGCTGATATAAAAGGTGAACATTAGCTCCGACACGATGGTGAGGAGAATCGAAATCGCCAGTTGGCGAAAAACTACCTCGTCGTAGTACTTCCGTTGATGGGACAGGATCACCAGGCCGAAGACCAGGATGGCGGAAATGATGTATTCGCCGATCTTCTTGAAAGGGGTCAGCCCCACGCCGTCCACATAGCAGGTCGGGAAGATCGGCCATACGAATACGGCGGCGATCACCAGCATCAAAATCCCCACGTAGACGCAGACGGTGCGGGCCATGGGGAGTTTGACGTTGACAAACAGCGGCGCCGCCGCAAGGCTAATGCCTTGAATAAAACGCGCGGCGATCCATAACTGCGTGGCGCTATCGGCACCGAAACGCGTGAAGATCCCCATCCCTTTGTAGCTTAACGTATGCAGCAGATCGACGGCGCCGATGGTCAGGAAGGCGGCCCCCAGCAAGATGAGGCTGTTGTTGTGCAAGTTGGCCCGCGTATTCCAGGCGAACATGAAAATGGCAAAGGCGACGATGACGCTGAATATTTCCACGAGCACGTGGAACAGCAGGAAACTGTAAAGGTTGGCGTAATAAAGGGCCGCCAGACCCAGCGCGGCGACCGCGATGGCCCCGGCGTTGGGTACCGAAAGACCGATCTGCTTGAAAAAGAATTGGGCCCCCCATCCATTGCGGGCAGGCCGCGGCGTTGAAGCCCCCGACGCAGGGGTTGCGGCGTCCTTGGTTTCAACAACGCTCATGCGGGTCAACCTCTTTCAACTGGAAGGGTTCATTGGGGCAGGCACCGTCAAGGGGCATATGCGGACTTTCCTCACCCTATAGCACTCGGGGGCGATGCGTCAAATTGTATCAAGCCGGTACTGATCATCGATAAAAAGGCAATCGCAAACTTCGGCCGGCAATGATAGGCTGAGGCCGATCACCGCGCAAACCTTGCTTGCAAAGGATTCTGATGTGTCTGCCCTGCTCGATCTTGGCGACTGGATTCGCGCCACCCTGGCGCGTGGCCTGCATCTGGATGCCGGCCTGCTGGCGTGCCTGGAGAGCACCTTCGGCACGCCGGACCCCCAAGTGCTGCTGGCCGATATGGAGAGTGGCGAGTCGGCTTCGTTTTTGGAGCTGATTTTCTTTCCGGACCGGGCGACCAAACACGCCTATGAAGTCCGATGGGGGCTGCACGCTTTCTCGGCTGCGTCGGCGCGGGACCTTGCAGAACTATTGGTGCGCGATCCTGTGGCGGCCACGCTGCACATGCCCGGCCGCAACGCGCCCTTGCGCCTGATGATGCCGGACTTTGCCCTGCGCGCCTTTGTGCAACGCTTGAACATCGCCTGGCAACCGCCCCGGATGCTGCTGGAGGCCCTCGATAGGCACCTCGACGACGTCCATCGGCCGCCGGTGCGCGCCATCCTGCGTCATGCGCGACTGCCTTGGCAGCCCCAGCAGGTCGAGCTGTTGGATCTCTTCTTATTCAAAACCGCGCCCGCGGCCGATGAATTCGAAAGCGACCTGACCTTCCTGTGCGGCCTGTTGGAAGAGTTCGCGCCGGATCAGGACCCCTTCGACTTTCTGATGTCCAAAAAGCGCTTTTACTTCCAGGCGCTTTGCAAGGCCCAGGCCTTCGACCGGCGGCTGCGGGCCGGCAACATGGAAATCCTGATGCTCCAGGGCGCCCGGGCGGCCCACGGCGATGTTGCCCAGTGGCGTTCCTGGATGGGCCAGGTGGATCGCATCAGCACGGCCCTGTTCGGCGGCACGCGCTATTTTCAAGAACCCCTGGCGGTTGACCTGCTTTTGGATGAATAGAACCGGCCCGGCCCCAAATTGTTTTGCAAAGCCTATTTACAAACCCGCGCTACTTCAATAAAAATGAGGGCCTGGAACACAGGTCGGAGGCTTTCAAGGGAGGAATGGATATGGGGAGAGCAAGATCCCTGTTGGTAGGGTTGATCGTTGGAGCCTTGTTTTGGGGAGCCGCGTTGTTGGGAGCTGCGTTCTGGGCGACCCCGCTCTATTCGCAGACCGCGGCGGCAGGGCCGGTCACGCTGGATCAAATCCTCGACGGCATCGAGCGGCGCTATGACGGCAAAGGCTTCACGGCCTCCTTTTTTCAGGAGTCGATCCTCAAGGCCATGCAGATCACCGATACCGCCGAAGGCCGCCTGACGGTCAAGCGGCCGGGCAAGATGCGCTGGGAGTACACCATCCCCGAGATCCAGAACATCATTACCGACGGCCGCACCATGTGGATCCACCGTCCGGCCGACAACCAGGTGATGGTGGGCAAGGCCCCCGAATACTTCGGCGGCGGCAAGGGGGCCGGCTTCCTGTCCGACATCCGGCAGGTGCGCAAGAGCTTCACCATCCAGATGCAGGCCGCCGACAACCCGGACTACTACCGCCTGAAATTGACGCCGGTCAAACCCACGGCCGAACTGGCTGACATCGTGATTTCGGCGGCCAAGGGCACCTTTCAGATCGACCAGGTGGTGACCCATAATTCCTATGGCGACGAAACGCGCATCGTCTTGAGCAACTACCAGTTCAACCTCGATCCCAGCGATGGGCAGTTTACCTTCTCCATCCCCAAGGGGACGGATGTGGTCAAGATGGACCAGTTTTAACACGGAGCGAGCATGCGCGACGAACCGACCCAACAGATCGGCAAGCAGATCCAGACCATCAAGGCCCTGGCCAAGCAACGCAACGCCATCATTCTGGCCCACAACTACCAGCCGCCCGAGATCCAGGATCTGGCCGATCTGTGCGGCGACTCCCTGGAACTGAGCCGCAAGGCGGCCCAGACCGATGCCGAAGTGATCGTTTTTTGCGGGGTGCACTTCATGGCCGAAACCGCCTCGATCCTCAGCCCGCATAAAAAGGTGCTGCTGCCGCGACTGGATGCCGGCTGCCTGATGGCCGACATGATCACCGCCGAGGCGCTCGAGCACAAGATCCAGAGCCTGCCGCCCATGCCGGTGGTCACCTACGTCAACTCCACGGCCGATGTCAAAGCGCTCTCCACGGTCTGCTGCACCTCGGCCAACGTGGTCCAGGTGGTCAACAGCCTTTCGGCCGACGAAATGCTGCTCACCCCGGATCGCAACCTGGCCATGTACGCCGCGTCACGCACCGGCAAGAAGATCCACATCTGGGAAGGCTACTGCCCCACCCATGAATGGCTCACCCCCGCGGATGTGGCCGATGCCCGGGCCGCCCATCCCGAAGCGGTCTTCGTGGCCCACCCCGAATGCCGCCCGGAGATCCTGCAACTGGCCGATGTCATCGCCAGCACCTCGGGCATGTTGCGCCACGTGGCCCAGGCCAGGGAGCGGGAGTTCATCATCGGCACGGAGCAGGGGCTGCTCTACCCCTTGCAAAAAGCCAATCCCGACAAGCACTTCTACCCGGCCTCCAAGAAGATGATCTGTAAGAACATGAAGAAAATCGGGCTGGACGATGTGCACCGCTGCCTTACGAACCTGAGCAACGAAGTCAAGGTGCCCGAGTCGATCCGCTTGCCGGCCCTCAAGGCCGTGGAGCAGATGATCGCCCTGAAGATATGAAGCCCGCTGGGGCCGACCCCAAAAAGGATCATGAACCTATGCCCGCTGCGCCTCAATTATCCGCCCGTCTGGCCGCGCTTCTGGTCTACAGCCGGCCCGTGCTTGTCTTCGGTGGCATGGTGTGCGCCGTGGCCGTCATGTGGCGCTGGGAGCCGGTCCTTTATACACTCGGTCTATGTCTTTTGTTGGTCTCCATGACCTTCGACCTGGTGGATGGCTGGTTCGCGGCCCGCTTCCGGCCCAATGCGCCCCTGGCCCACCTGGCCGACCGCCTGATGGACAAGCTGGTCTATTCGATCATTTTTCCCGTGATCGCCGTGGGCACCATGTGGCGCCTGGTGGCTTCGAGTTCGGACCCGACTCATGCCCAACTGCTGCACGCCATATTCGTACTACTGTTATGTGTCACGGTACTCGTCAGGGATAATTTCGCGGCTTTCATGCGTGGATTCGCCGTGCGCCAGGGGGTGGAGCCCGAGTCGGTGGAGTTCAACCGGCTGCGCACCATCGTGGCCGCGCCGGTGAGCGCACTGCTCTACGCCCACGCCTTTCACGTGCCCGAGAGCCCCTCGTCGTGGATCTATTTCTGGACCACCTGGATGGGCACCCTGCCGCTGCGCTACCTGTTCTTCGTGGAGATCCTTTTTCTGGTGATCAACTTCGGCTCCATCGCGGCCTACTGCCGCAAATACGGCACGGTCTGCCTGGACGAGTTGTGCTTTGGCGATCAACTGCTGCGGCGCCGGATTCTGTCGGTGCTGCCCAATGCCCTGACCGTCATGAACGCGGTGATGGGGCTCATCGCCGTTTTTTTCGCCTACCAGGGCCGGCTGCGGGAGTCCTACCTGATGGTCATCGGCGCCGCCACTTTCGACAAGCTGGACGGCGCCGTGGCCCGGCGCCTGGGCCTGACCGAACCGCTGCCCAATGCGCCGCCCCAGAGAAAAATCAACCTGGGCAACCTCATGGACGACTTTGCCGACGGCCTGAGCTTTTGCATCGTGCCGGGCTGGATCTTCTACATCACCCTGGCGCATCTGACCCCGGCCGGTTTTGCGGCCGCCCTGCCGGTGGGCTGGATCGCCATCTTCTATTCGGTCATGGGGATCGGCCGGTTGACCTATTTCACCCTGGACAAGAATCCCATTCCCGGCTTCTTCAAGGGGCTGCCGTCGCCGGCGGCCGCCTTGCTGGTGCTGGCGCCCCTGGTGATCCTGGATCAAGGCGCCGATTACGCGCCGGCCTGGATCGCTTTCTGGAGCTGGTTCGCCGTCGGCACCATGCTCCTCGGCGCCGTCACCATGAACATCTATCCGATCCATTTCATCCACATGGGCCGGGCCATGAGCCGCAACGCCTGGCTGGGCCGGCTGGCGTTCTTCCTGATTGTCGGGGGGCTCTTTACGCCCTTCTTCGGATACATCTGCCTCATCTGCATGGTTCTTTATCTCTTTTCGCCCCTGATGACCGGCAAGATCCGTCCGGAAGTAGCGGCCCAGGAAAGGCGCATCTAGCCCGATTTCAATCCTTGACAGCGGCGGTTCTTACCCATTATAGGCGATGGCCGGAAGCGGGCGTCCCACCCAAGATCCCGGACCCGGTACCATATATCGAATAGGAGTGACGCTATGGAATCATGCCCCTGCGGCAGCGGCCAACCGTATAGTGATTGTTGCCAACCCTTGATTCAGGGCACCCGCCCCGCACTCACGGCCGAGGCCTTGATGCGTTCGCGCTACAGCGCCCATGTGAAATCCGAGGTGGATTATATCTACGAGACGACCCACATCTCCCAGCGCCGCCAGGTCAACAAGGAGAGCGTCGCCGCCTGGTGCAAGAATGCCGAGTGGCTGGGGTTCGAGCTGGTGGAGGCCCAGGACGGCGGGCCGGACGACGAGACGGGCACGGTGCAGTTTGTGGCCCGGTACCGGGAAAACGGTAAAGCCGTAGATCATTGCGAAGTGGCCGAATTCAAGCGCAGCGAGGGCCGCTGGTATTTCCTCGACGGCAAGGCCCCCAAGACCGTGCAGTTTGTGCGCCAGGGACCTAAGGTCGGCCGCAACGATCCTTGCTCCTGCGGCAGCGGCAAGAAGTATAAGAAGTGCTGCGGGGCTTGAACGCCCGCTTAACCGCTCCGGCCCCCATTTTCATCCGCCATGGGCCACGGGAAAGATGCGCAGGGTGGCGCCGTCTTCCACTGGATCGTCGGGCCGGGCCACCCGGCCGGCCATGGCAACGACCACATCCTCTTCGGCTGCAATCCCCAGGCACGTGGTAAGATCGTTGATGCAGGCTCCCCGGGCGAGTTCCAGGGTCAATCCCTTTTCAGGATCGTATCCGGGAACCCGCCAGGGCAGGGAACCGTAAAGTTTGATGGTGACGTTGAGCATGCGCTAAAAATTATACAGCTTATCCAGATCCTCGTCGCTGACCGCGAAGACCTTGTTGTGCGGCGCCAGCGGCTCTTCCATGAAAAAGCGCGGCAGCCGGTCATCCTTGCTGGTGAAACCCGCCTTCTGATTGAATCCCCGTTCGACCTTGAGCACGCGCATGCCCATGCCGGTGTAGTCGGCGGCGGTAAAGGGCTTGCCAAGCTTGGCGCCGATCATCTTGAACATGGCCTCGTTGGCCGCCGGGGTGGCCATGCCCATGCCGGCCAGGATGCACATGCCGGTGCAGTCCATGGCCGCCATGCCGATCTGCACCTTGCGCGAACCGTCCACCTGGCCTTCGGGCGCCAGCGGATCGAGCTTTTTGCCCAAATAGAGCCCGAGCATATTGCCGGCGGTGTGATCGGCCCCCATGGTGGAGGTGGCGTAGGTGACGCCGTTGCCCTGCATGCCGCGCGGATCGTAGGCCGCGATGCTCTGGCCTTTGACCGTGGGCACGCGGTGGTGGTTGAAGTGCTTGCCCACCGCATCCGGGCCGTTGCCGATCAGGCGACCCATTTCCGTGCCCTGGGCCACCGCTTCGACCATCTCGATGGCGGCCTGGCGGTCGCTGAACGGCTTGTAACCGGCATCCATGGCCACGGCCACGGCCACGCCGGTGTTGATCGTGTCCAGGCCGATGTCGTCGCACAGGTAATCGAGGCGCGCGATGGTGTCCAGGTCGTCGATGCCCAGCATGCCGCCCATGGACCAGAGGGTTTCGTATTCCAGCGAAGAGGTGACGTACTTACCCTTTTCATCCACGAAGACATTGGAGCACTGCACGATGCACTGGGCGCAGCCCATGTGCTGGGCCTGGCCGCCGCGCGCGGTGATGGTCTTGGCCAGGGCCTCGCCATTGATCTTCTCCCAGCCGTCGAAGACCCCCTTGGTGGCGTTGTAGCTGGGGAAGGCGCCCAGGGCGTTGACGGCGGCCATGGTCGAGGCCGTGCCGTAGCGCGGCAGCACCTTGCTGGTGAACGGATTGTTGCGCAGTTCCTGGGCAAAGACCTTGGCCGACTCCTTGAAGGTTTCGGGATCGGCCAACTCGTCGGCGCTCTTGCCCTCGGTGCTCACCACCAGGGCCTTGAGTCCCTTGGCGCCCATCACCGCGCCCAAACCGCCACGGCCCGCGGCCCGGCAGGGACGGTCGTCCACATCCGTGGTCTGGATGCTGGCTGAAAGCATTTGCGCCTCGCCGGCCGGGCCGATGCAGGCGATGGTATTTTTGGCCCCATGGGTCTCCAGCAGCTTGGCGCTGAGGGCATAAGTGCGCATGCCCTTATACGCGGCGCCGTCCAGCAGGGCGGCCTGGCCCTGGGCATCCACCGTCAGTACGAAGAGCTTGCCCGCCGGGGCCCGGCCTTCCACCACGATGGCCGTAATGCCCAATTTGCCCAGGCAAGCCGCGATCTTGCCGCCCGAGTTGCTCTCTTTGATCGTTCCGGTGAGCGGGCTCTTGGCGCCGATGGAGATGCGGCTGGTATTGACCAGGGAGGTGCCGCTGAGCAGGCCAGGCGCGAAGACCAGTTTGTTTTCGGGGCCCAGGGCGTCACAGCGCGGCGGCACCTCGGCATCGATCAGGACGGCGGTCAGGCCCCGGCCGCCCATCCCGGCATAGGCGTCGGGAACGTTCTCCTCGCGGATTTTTTGGGCATTCATATCGACTCGGATCAGCTTCATTTTACTCCTCCTTGGAAATCAAATCGGTATTTTGTTCTACGTTGGGTTGCGCACCATAGCATGGATTGAGCATCCGACCAAGAGCCGGAGTGGCGAAGGTTGCCTTGACGCACGCTTGGCCGGATTGACGGCCATCCGGCGGAATGATACTTAAATGCAGCCAAATAAGGCATGTTTATTACCTTTTTTCTTCTCGCACCCACGAAAGGAACTGGAGGCCGGAAAATGAAGAAATGCGTCTTGGTGTGGATGTGTGTTGTTTTCGTGATGGTGGGTGCCGGCGCTCTTTGGGCCGGCGATCCCAAGGATATGCCGGGCAGCGGCGATCCACCGCTTTTCAGCCGTATGCCTGGTTTCCATATCTACAATTTCGTACGGCTCGAATTCGACCGCTATGAATTCGCGGTGGGACAGGACAAGAAGCAAGCCGTGGAGGGCCGCCACACCTACGTGGACTACTATGCCAACGAAGGCATCCAGGTCCCTAGCGCCCTGCAGATTACCCGCAACTATACCAACGCCATCCAGGCCATCGGCGGCCAGGCGGTGTACGAATATGAAGACGGCGGCGGGCAGTTCCTGACCCTCAAGGTGGTCAAGGAGGATGTCGAGCTCTGGGCGGCGGTGGAGGCCGGTGGCAACGGCATGTACAAGATCCATGTCATCGAGAAAGAGTTGATGCGCCAGGATGTGCAGGCCAATGCCGAGAATCTGGCCCGCAGTATCCGCGCCACCGGCAAGGCCGCCGTGTACGGCATCTACTTCGATACCGGCAAATCCGAAATCAAGCCCGCCTCGGAGCAGGCCATCGGCGAGATCGCCAAGCTGCTCAAGGCCGATGCCAACCTCAAGCTCTACGTGGTCGGCCACACCGACAACGTGGGCGCCTTCGACTACAATGTCAAACTCTCCCAGGCCCGGGCCGTGTCCGTGGTCGGCGCCCTGTCCGGCAAACACGGCATTGCCGCAGTGCGTCTGACCCCCTTCGGCGCCGGTCCCACGGCCCCGGTGGCCGCCAATACCAGCGAAGAGGGGCGCGCCAAGAACCGCCGCGTGGAACTAGTGGCCCAATAACCTCAAGCGCATGGCAGTATTCCGTCGAGGCGCCGCGGCATCGCGGCGCCTCGGTCTCGACATCGGGACGTAAAGCGATGGGATTTTTCGCGCTTCAACGGATCAGCGGCAGGTCGCAACACCCCTTGGCCGGCAGCAGACTTTCGCCCATCAGGAAGAGATCCACTTCCCGGGCCGCTTCGCGGCCTTCGGAGATGGCCCAGACGATGAGCGACTGGCCCCGGTGGGCGTCGCCGGCGCAGAAGATGCCGGGGGCGCTGGTCATGTAGTGGCTGTCGGTCTGGATGGCGCCCTGGGGCGTCGTGGCCAGGCCCAATTGCTTGGCAATGGTGTTGGTTTCGGGGCCGCTGTAGCCGATGGCGATGAGCACCAGTTCGGCCGGCCAGCGCCGTTCGGTGCCGGGCCGTTCCTGGATCTTGGGCGGTCCATTGGGCTGGGGCATCATGTCGATCTCCACCGTGACCAGCTCCTTGACTCGGCCGTGGTCGCCGATGAATTTTTTGGTCAAAATACTCCAGTGGCGCTCGCCGCCCTCCTCATGCGAACTGCTGGTGCGCAGCCGCATGGGGTAATAGGGCCAGGGCTGGTGCTCGGGCCGGCCGGCCGGCGGCATGGCCACGGCCTCGAAATTGACCACCGATTTGGCCTTCTGGCGCAAACTGGTGCCGATGCAGTCGCTGCCCGTGTCGCCGCCGCCGATGACGACGACCTGCTTGCCTCGGGCGCTGAGGGGGCCAAGGCCCAGGGCGGCCAGGTCGTCGCCGGCATTGAGCCGGTTCTGGCGGGTGAGAAAATCCATGGCAAAGTGGATGCCCTTTAACTCGCGGCCCGGCAGGGGCAGGTCCCGGGGCACGGTGGCGCCCATGCAGAGCACCACGGCATCGAAGGCTTGAAGCTCGTCCCGGCCGAAGGTCAGGCCCACGTGGACGTTGGTGCGGAACTGAATTCCCTCGGCCTCCATGAGCTTCAGGCGACGGTCGATGACCTGCTTTTCCATCTTGAAATCGGGAATGCCGTAGCGCAGCAAGCCGCCGATGCGGTCGGCGCGCTCGAAAACCGTCACCTGGTGCCCGGCGCGGTTGAGCTGCTGGGCGCAGGCCAGTCCCGAGGGTCCCGAGCCCACCACGGCCACGGTCTTGCCGGTGCGCTGTTTGGGCGGCTGGGGCTGAATCCAGCCCTGGGCAAAGGCGTGCTCGACGATCTCTTTTTCGATCTGCTCGATGGTCACGGCCGGTTCGTTGATGGCCAGCACGCAGGCCTCTTCGCAGGGGGCCGGGCAGAGGCGGCCGGTGAACTCGGGAAAGTTGTTGGTGGCGTGCAGGCGCTCGATGGCTTCGCGCCACTTGTCTTTATATACCGCGTCGTTCCACTCCGGGATCAGGTTGCCCAGGGGACAGCCGGAGATGCAGGTGGGCACGCCGCAGTCCATGCAGCGCGCGGCCTGGGCCTGGAGCGCTTCCCGGGGAAAGGGCTGGTAGATTTCGCGAAAATCGTCCACGCGCTCCGCCACGGGCCGCCGCTGGGGCAGCTCGCGGGTGTGTTCTTTGAATCCGGTGGGTTTACCCATGGGTCACCTTCATTTATTTACTAGGTTACTTGAATGGCACGAAGGTAGGCCGGCGCGGCAACGGACCTGCGACACGTCAGACGCCGGATTTAGGGATGCTTGGCGTGCAGCGGAGGAAAAACGCCCTGGACTGTCTGAGCGCAGCGAGTTTCCAGGGCGTCCGGAGCGCACGCTTAGCATCCCTTGATCCGGCGGCGTGTGGCGCAGGTCCGTTGCCGCGCCGGCCGGCGAAGTATTCATGAGATAATCGATGCCCATTGCCTTTTCCTTCACTCGACTTGATCCTGGCTGAGCAATGCCTTCTTATAATCCACCGGCATGATCTTCACGATCTTGGGCAGTATTTCTTCCCAAGTATCGAGCACCCGTTTGGCCACCGGGCTCTGGGTATACTCCCAATGCTTGCGGATCATGGCCTGCACATCGGCGATCTCTTTTTCTTCTGCTATTGCTTCCAGGTCCACCATCTCCAGATTGCAGCGGTGCTGGGCAAAGTCGCCGTTCTCGTCGAGCACGTAGGCGATGCCGCCGCTCATGCCGGCGGCGGTGTTGCGGCCGGTGGGCCCCAGGATGACCACCCGGCCGCCGGTCATGTACTCGCAGGCGTGATCGCCGGTGCCCTCCACCACGGCCCGGGCACCGCTGTTGCGCACGGCGAAGCGTTCGCCGGCCTTGCCGCGGATGTAGGCCTCGCCGCCGGTGGCGCCGTACAAGGCCACGTTGCCGATGATCACGTTCTCTTCGGCGGCGAAGGTGGCTTCGGCGGGTGGCTGGATGATCAGTTTGGCGCCCGACAGCCCCTTGCCGAAGTAGTCGTTGGCATCGCCGTGGATAAAGGCGGTCAGGCCCCGGGCGGCAAAGGCGAAGAAGCTCTGGCCGGCCGATCCTTGGCAGCGCAGGGTGATGGTGTCGTCGGGCAGCCCGGCCTCGCCGTAGCGCAGGGCGATCTCGCTGCTCAGACGCGTGCCCACGGTGCGGTGCACGTTGCCCAGGCTGACTTGGACCGCCACCGGTTGGCGGGCGTCCAGGGCCGGCGCGGCCGCGGCGCGGATGGCGTCGTCCACGCTCTCGTCGGCGGGCTGGGTTTGGATATTGCCGCAGTGGTCCATAATGTGCGCCGGCGTGCGGGCGCGCTTGACCGCATCCGAGAGATCCACGCCCTGGGCCTTCCAGTGCGTCACGGCCGGATCGAACGCCAGGCGGTCGGCCTTGCCCACCATGTCCGCGATGCGGCGGAATCCCAGGCGGGCCATGATCAGGCGCAGCTCTTCGGCGATGAAGCGCATCATGGTGATCACGTGCTCGGGCCGGCCGGCGAACTTCTTGCGCAGCTCCGGGTCCTGGGTGGCGATACCCACCGGGCAGGTGTTCAGGTGGCAGACGCGCATCATGATGCACCCCAGGGCCACCAAGGACAGCGTGCCGAAGCCGAACTCTTCCGCCCCCAGCAAACAGGCGATGGCCACGTCCCGGCCGGTCTTGAGCTGGCCGTCGCATTCGAGCACGGCGCGTTGGCGCAGGCCGTTGAGCACCAGGGTCTGGTGGGCCTCGGGCAGTCCCAGCTCCCAGGGCACGCCCGAATAGCGGATCGATCCCTGGGGTGCGGCGCCGGTGCCGCCGGTGTCGCCGCTGATCAGCACGCAGTCGGCGCCGCCCTTGACCACGCCGGCAGCGATCGTTCCCACGCCCACGGTGGAGACCAGCTTGACGCTGATGCGCGCCCGGGCATTGGCCCGTTTGAGGTCGTAGATCAGTTGGGAGAGATCTTCGATGGAGTAGATGTCATGGTGCGGCGGCGGCGAGATCAAGCCCACGTAAGGCGTGCTGCGCCGGGTTTTGGCGATCCAGGGGTAGACTTTGAAGCCGGGCAGTTGACCGCCTTCGCCCGGTTTGGCGCCCTGGGCCATCTTGATTTGCAGTTCCCTGGCGCTGGCCAGATAGGCGGCGGTGACGCCGAAGCGGCCCGAGGCCACCTGTTTGATGGCGCTGTTGCGCCAGTCACCGTTGGCATCGGGGGCAAAGCGGTCGGCATCTTCGCCGCCCTCGCCGCTGTTGCTGCGGCCGCCCATGCGGTTCATGGCGATGGCCAGGGTCTCGTGGGCCTCCTTGCTGATCGAGCCGTAGGACATGGCACCGGTCTTGAAGCGTTTGACGATCTCGGTCCAGGGCTCGACTTCGTCCAGGGGCACGGGCTGGTCCCAGACCTTGAAGTCGATCAGCCCGCGCAGCAGGCCCTCGGTGCGGTTCTGTGCGTCCACGCCGGCTGAAAATTCCTGCCAGCTTTTCCAATCTTCCTTGAAGACCGCCTGGCGGAAGCGGGCCAGCATGAGCGGGTTGTACTGGTGGGCTTCGCCGTCCCGGCGCCATTTGTAGCGGCCGCCCGAGGGCAGCAAGCGGGCTTCGGGCCGCTCGGGGGCTTTAAAGGCCCGGTCGTGGCGCGTCTGGACTTCGGCCGCCAGGGAGGCCAGATCGGCGCCGCCGATGCGCGTGGCCGTATCGGTGAAGAAGCGCTCCACGATCTCGGGGTTGAGCCCCAGGCATTCGAAGATCTGGGCCCCCTGGTAGCTTTGCAGGGTGGAGATGCCGATCTTGGACATCACCTTGAGGATGCCCGCCTCCACGGCATGCAGGTAGTTGGGAATGGCCGCGGCCGGGTCGGCCGGCTCGATCTCCTTTGCGGCCACCAGATCGGCGATGGTCTCATAGGCCAGGTAGGGATAGACGGCGCTGGCGCCGTAGCCCAGCAGGCAGCAGAAGTGGTGGGTCTCGCGCGGCTCGGCGCTCTCGACCACCAGGCCGCAGCGGGTGCGCACGCCCTGGCGGATCAGGTGGTGATGGACGGCGGCCACGGCCAGCAGGGCCGGCATCGGCGCCCGGCGGGCATCGACGGCCCGGTCGGAGAGAATCAGGATGGTGGCGCCGTCGGCCACCGCTCGTTCGGCATGCCGGCAGAGTTTTTCCAAAGCCTCTTCCAGCCCCGGGCCGCCCGCCCCGGCTGCAAAGCTGGTCGGCAGGCTGACCGTGCGCAGCCCCGGACGATCCAGGCCGCGCAAAAGGGCCATCTGGTCGCGGGTCAGGACGGGGCTCTCCAGTTTTAGGCGGCGGCAGTGTTCCGGCGACTCTTCCAGCAGATTGCCTTCGGTTCCCAGGTAGGTGCTCAACGAGGTGACCAGTGCTTCGCGGATGGCGTCCAGGGGCGGGTTGGTCACCTGGGCGAAGAGTTGCTTGAAGTAGTCGTAGAGCAGGCGCGATTTGCGGGACATGATGGCCGGCGGGATATCGTCGCCCATGGAGCCCACGGCCTCCTTGCCTTCCTTGACCATGGGCGGCAGCAGCATTTTGATGTCTTCCTGGGTGTAGCCGAAGAGCAGTAATTTCTGCCAGGCTTCCAGCGCCGGACCGGAATCTGCTTCCGGCGCCGCGCCTTGCTTCTCTTTCGCGATGGTCTCCAGGGTGACCAGGTTGGCGTTGAGCCACTGCCGGTAGGGCTGTCGCCCGCTCACGGCGGCCTTGATCTCTTCGTCTTCGATGATCCGGCCGGCGGAAAGGTCGGCCAGGAACATGCGGCCGGGTTGCAGTCGCCCTTTTTGCTGCACCCGCTCGGGGGCGATGGGCAGCACGCCGGTCTCCGAGGCCAGCACCACCAGGCCGTCGTGGGTGACCGTGTAGCGCGAGGGCCGCAGGCCGTTGCGGTCCAGCACGGCGCCGATGAGCCGGCCGTCGCTGAAGGGCACGGTGGCCGGCCCGTCCCAGGGTTCCAGGCCGCAGGCGTGGTATTCGTAGAAGGCGCGCTTGGCGTCGGGCATGGTGTCGTGGCGCTGCCAGGCCTCGGGAATGAGCATCATGATGCAGTGGGGCAGCGATCGGCCGCCGTGGTAGAGCAACTCCACCACGCTGTCCAGGGCCGCCGAATCGCTCGACCCGGGCCGCACGATGGGCAGCAATTTGCCGATGTGCTTGCCGAATTTGGGCGAGCCGAAGAGCGCCTCCCGGGATTTGAGCCAGTTGAGGTTGCCGCGCAGCGAATTGATCTCGCCGTTGTGGGCGATGAAGCGGAAGGGGTGGGCCAGGGCCCAGGCCGGAAAGGTGTTGGTGCTGTAGCGTTGGTGCACCATGGCCAGGGCGCTCTCCATCTCCGGCTCGCTCAGGTCGCTGAAGTAGCCCTTGAGCTGGTGGGCCACGAACATGCCTTTATAGATCAGCGTACGGCTGGAAAGGCTGGGGATGTGAAAATAGCCGCCCTGGGCCAGACCGGCCTGGGCCACGGCTTTTTCGGCCTGGCGCCGGATCAGGAAGAGCACGCGTTCGAAGTGATCCTGGTCCTTGACGGCTTTGGCGCGGCCGATGACAATCTGATGGATATCGGGTTCCACGTGTCGCGACAAGGGGCCCAGTACCTCGCTTTTCACCGGCACCTTGCGCCAGCCCAGCACGGTCTGACCCTCCAGGCGCACCATAGTCTCCAGTTTCTGCTTGCAGCTCTCCTGCTGCTGGATGTCCGGTGGCAGGAAGACCAGGCCCACGGCATAGTTGCCCGGGCCGGGCAGGTCGAGGCCGTCGTGTTTGCAGGCGGCGCGCAGGAAGCGGTCGGGCATCTGGAGCATGATGCCGGCGCCGTCGCCGGTGTCGGCATCGCAGGCATAGGCCCCGCGGTGGGACAGGTTCAGCAGAATCTGCAGGCCCTGGTCGACGATGTCGTGGGAGGGCGTGCCGTTGAGGCGGCAGACGAAGCCTACGCCGCAGGCATCGTGCTCGAAGCGTGGATCGTACAAGCCTACGGCGGCGGGCAAACCACCGCTCGGGTGGGCGATAGGGGTCATCTTCGTTCCTTCTGCTGGGTTTTAAAGCCTATCCCGGAAAACGGATCAGGCCCTGGGCGGAAATCCGCCCATGGCCTGATCCAAAAGTTGAGAAGCACTGCTTTTCAGGGCACGCGGGCCTATTCCATCTCCAGATCGTCGGGCAGATCGGCATTGGTATAGACCTTTTGCACGTCGTCCAAATCTTCCAGGGCTTCGATCAAGCGGATCAGGCGTTGGGCCGTTTCGCCCTCCACCGGCGTCATGGTTTGGGGCACCATGGTCACTTCGGGGTCCACCAGTGTGATGCCCTTGGCTTCGATGGAGGCTTTGACATCCTCGAAGGTGTCCGGATCGGTGATGATTTCGAAGCTGTCGCCGTCGTCGCGCACATCTTCGGCGCCCGCTTCCAGGGCCACCTCCATGAGCGTGTCTTCGGCCACGGCGCCCTTTTCCACCACCATGTACCCCTTCTTCTTGAACATCCAGGCCACGCAGCCGCTTTCACCCATGTTGCCGCCGTGTTTGGCCAGGGCGTGGCGGATCTCGGACACGGCGCGATTCTTGTTGTCGGCCAAAGAATCGATGAGCACCGCCACACCGCCCGGGCCATAGCCTTCGTAGGTGGACTCTTCGTAGTGCACCCCTTCCAACTCGCCGGTGCCTTTTTTAATGGCCCGTTCGATGTTGTCCTTGGGCATGTTTTCGGCCTTGGCCTCCATGACCGCGGCCCGCAGGCGGGGGTTGGAGTTGAGATCGCCGCTGCCGGTGCGCGCCGCCACGGTGATCTCTTTGATCAGTTTCGTAAAGATCTTGCCGCGGCGGGCATCGGCCGCGCCTTTTTTGTGTTTGATGTTGGCCCATTTGCTGTGCCCTGACATAGGATCCTCCTAATGTTTGCCCAGACCGATGATAAAAATCTCCCGGCTGGCTTTACGACTGCTTTGGGGTTTGAATATGTCCATGCGGTCGAACCGCGTTTTCACCTGATCGCAAAAGGTTTTGAAATCTTCGCCCTGAAATATCTTGCACACAAAATGACCGCCGGGAAGCAGCAGCGCATCGGCCACGGCCAGGGCGGCCTGGCACAATTGGAACGAGCGGGCTGCATCGCCGCCTTTGTCGCCGGTGGTGGCCGGTGCCATATCGCTGAGCACCACCTGAAAACCGGCGCCCAGAATGGCGTCGGACGATGGGCACAGTTCATAAATATCGCCCGCCACGGTGCGCACATTGGCCGGCATGGGTTCGGTCACCGGCGTGAGGTCCACCCCCACCAGGGTTCCGGACGGGCCGGTCTGCTGGGCCGCGAAAAGCAGCCACGACCCCGGCGCGCATCCCAGATCCAGGACCCGGTCACCGCGGGCGATGATGCGATGCTTCTTCTGGATTTCGGCCAGCTTGAAAACCGATCGGGCCGGATAGTGCTCCTTTTGGGCCTGGCGCGTGTAGTGGTCCTGCCACTGATTTGATTTAGCGCCTTTTTTTCGATTCATAATATTGCTGCTGTGTTAAGTCAAATTTTAAAATAATTCCGCCAGCGCCTCTTCCACAGTACCGACGCCGATCAGCGTGATCTCGGGCGGGGCTTCCATGCGCTTGAGGCTGCCCTTGGGTGCAACGCAGCGTTGAAAGCCCATCTTGCGGGCTTCGGTCAGGCGAGCTTCGATGTTGCCGATGGCCCGCACTTCGCCGGCCAGACCGACTTCGCCCAGCACCAGCGTGTCGCCGGCCACGGGCTTGTCCAGAAAGCTGGACGCGATGGCGGCCAGCACCGCCAGATCCACCGACGGCTCGTCGATCTTGACGCCGCCGGCCACGTTGATGAAGATGTCGTGGCCGATGAGGTGCAGGCCCAGCTTCTTTTCCATTACCGCTACAAGTAGCGCCACGCGTTGGGGGTCGAGACCCAGTACCGTGCGGCGCGCGGTGCCCAGGTTCGAGCTGCTGGCCAGGGCCTGGAGCTCTACCAGGATCGGCCGCGTGCCCTCCATGGTGGCCGTGACCACCGATCCGGAGGCGTTGTCGGGCCGCTCGGAGAGAAACACCGCCGAGGGATTGGGCACCTGGGCCAGGCCGCCGGACTGCATCTCGAACACGCCGATCTCGTTGGTCGAACCGAAGCGGTTTTTCACGGCCCGCAGGATGCGGAAGACGTGGTTGCGGTCGCCTTCGAAATAGAGCACCGTGTCCACCATGTGTTCGAGCAGCTTGGGACCGGCGATGGCGCCGTCCTTGGTCACATGGCCCACGAGCAAGGTGGGGATGCCCGACTTCTTGGCGTTGAGCATCAACCGCATGGCTGAATCGCGCACCTGGCTGACGCTGCCCGGCGCCGAGGTCAGATCGCTGCTGTACATGGTCTGGATGGAGTCGATCACCAGCACGTCGGGGCGGTGCTCTTCCACCATTGCCAGAATGGCGTCCAGGTCGATCTCCGATACCACCAGCAATTTGGGCGCGCCGGCTGCCAGGCGCCGGCTGCGCAGACGCAATTGCTGCACTGACTCTTCGCCCGATACGTAGAGCACCGTATGGCCCTTGGCCGCCATGCCGTGCATGGCCTGGAGCATCAGGGTCGATTTGCCGATGCCCGGTTCGCCGCCGATGAGCACCAGCGATCCGCCCACCAGGCCGCCGCCCAGCACGCGGTCCAGCTCGTCAATATGGGTGGAGATGCGCGCCTGATCTTCCAGTTCCACCGCGTCGATGGGTACCGGCTTGGGTTTGAGGGTTTCGATGATGCCCCGCAGGGGGCCGCTTTTCTCCGCCGCGGCCAGGGTCTCCTCGGCAAAACCGTCCCACTGGCCGCACTCCGGGCATTTGCCCAGCCACTTGGGGGATTGATAGCCGCACGCCTGGCAACTGAACAAGGTTTTGGTGCTGCGTTTGGCCATGGATTCCCCTTTGCGGTGAGCGCTGTGCCCTGAAATATATTGGAAGTACTGACCGTGGACGGCGGGACCCACGCGACGGCATTACCAATTGACACTGCGCACCATACCATGTCATGGTGCGCCTATCAAGCTGGCCCTATGGACCTATGTAATAATAACAATGCCTTCACGGATATGGATAGAGATCGCGACATGAAGAAATCATGCAATTCCATGGGAAGATATGGAATCTGGAGCGTGGTAGTATTGTGGTTGGCGCTTTTTTGCGCCGCGGTGCCGGGCGAAAAAGCGCCCCCCGAGCTTTTCGAAACCCTGCAAAAGCGCCTGGTCGCCGATGGCTTCGATGCCCAACGTATCCAGCAGATCTACCAACATGAAGAAGTATTTTTCGAAGTCCGGGGCGTAACAGCCTATTTTCAGCATAACGAAGCCACCCTGGACTATGACAAGCTGACCAACGCCAGCTACATCCGGGATGCCCAGGCCTACATGCAGACCCATGCCGATGCCCTGAAGCGGGCCGAGGAGAAATTCGGCGTCGATCCGCGGGTTATCACCGCCATCATCCTGGTGGAGACCAAGTTCGGCAAGTACCTGGGCAAGCGCTCGATCCTCAATACGCTCTCCACCATGGCGGCCCTCACCGAGGCCCGGCCCAGGGAGTATCTGTGGGAACAACTGCCCACCGAGCGCCGCTTCACGCGCATCGAATACGACCGCAAAGCCGATGCCAAAGCCGATTGGGCTTACAAGGAGCTCAAGGCCTTTCTCACCTATACTAGCCTGCACGGCATCGATCCCCCCTCGGTGGTGGGTTCCTATGCCGGCGCCCTGGGCATCGCCCAATTCATGCCCAGCAACATCCTGGCCTACGGGCAGGACGGCAACGGCGACGGCCGCATCAACCTCTTCGAGGACGCCGACGCCATTTTCAGCATCGCCGGTTACCTGAAGAATTACGGCTGGAAGCCGGGCATCACCCGGGAAGAGGCGGGCAAGGTGGTATTTCACTACAACCACAGCAAGTACTATGTGAATGCCGTGCTGAAAATCGTCGACCTGCTGCCGGAAATTGCCCCATGAGCGCGGCCGAATGGATCATACTCACCGGCATCACCTTTTTTCTGCTGACCTGCTGGGCCATTTTCGATATCGCCCGCAAGGACTTCGGTGGGATCGAGAAGAAAGCGGCTTGGGCTTTCGTGACGATGATCCCATTTTTGGGCCCCATCATCTATTTTGCCTTCGGATTCCGCAAGGGCGGCAAGAAGGCCGGCACCTGATCCGTACCGGGCAAATGGTGTTGACAAACCGACACCTTTTTTATATTCCAGCGCCTACCAATTGATGTGGTCCCATCGTCTAACGGTTAGGACACTGGCCTCTCACGCCAGTAACAGGGGTTCGAATCCCCTTGGGATCACCAGAAAAAAATAAGGAGCGGGATAAAGTCCCACTCCTTTTTTGATTTTGACCCCGCTCATATTTGCGTAAATAGCATAAATCCCTGCCTGCGGAGTTGTCTAATGGGCACCCACTATCTGCGAGTCCGTCAATATTTTGGGCTGTGCGGATGGGGGATTAAATTGAAGGGGAAGTCGCTTCTGGTATTAAAACCGGAAGCTCAGGCGGAAAGAGACGTCTTCCAAAAGACGCTCCGATTCTTCTTGGGCCTCATCGTCTTCAAGGGCGGTCCGGTAGGCATGGGTGCCGGTGAGCGAGAAGTTGAGCGCATCCGAGAGGCGGTAGTGCAATCCCAAGGAAAAGTCCAGGGTGTTCCAGTCCGGTGAGACGGCCAGGGGACGGGTGAAAATGTCGTCCCGGTTCTGAGCGCTGGCTCCCATGAAAACTGCGATGCGGGAGGCCGGCAACGCCATCCAGGTCTCCAGGCCCAAGGTCTGGCTATCTTCCTCCAGCCCAACCCTTGGGTTGGCGGCGGATATCTGGGTCACCGAGGGAATCAGGCGAAAACCCTCCCAGGGCAAAGGCGCAAATACAGTGGCCAACCGGAATCCGCTGACCCCCTCGTCCAGATAGTAAGGCATCGGTTGCAGCGGCAGGGAGGTGCCGACACCCGATTCCTGAATGGATTCGGCCAGGGCCTGGGAATAAAAACCGGTCAGGCGGAATTCGGGCCAGTCGTTGAATTTCAAGCCGCTTTCTAAATAGTTGATGCTCTTGGTCTCGCCGGGGAAGAGCGAACCCAAAGCCAGTTCCGTGAAAGTATCGTCAAATGCCGGCTCGGGTTCCATCGTATCGTATCCGATTTGCAGCCCCTTGACCCGCTTGGTGAGCATCCAGCGCGATTTCCAGTAGCCGTCGTCCAACCGCGAAATCGTCACCCCTTCCGAGCGCGCGGCATGCAGGAAATAGCCGCCGGACAGGTAGATGCCCACATGGTTGACGTGTTTGCGCCTGGGACCAAAGAAGAGCAGGTCTCCGGTTTCGATTTGATCGCCACTGACATTTTCCATTTTGTCGAGGCGGCTCTGTTCGAAGGAGCTGCGCGGCAGATCGATATCGAACACATCGGCATAAACCTTTTGCACTAGCCCAGAACAATCGATCCCATTCTGGCCGGTGCCGCCCATGCGATAGCGCAATCCAAAGTACTGTTTGATTTCGCTCTCCAGGCGTTCGGGCAGGGCGTCGGAGACCTGGCTGGTGATATTTTCCGCCTTGGCTTTGGTGGTTTTGCTGACCAAGGGTTTGGTGGGGCATGCTTTTTGGGAACGGGCGCTCTTTTTCGTTTTGGAAGCACTGGCCCGTTTGGATTTCGAAGGAGCTTTGGCCGTCTTGGAGGAGCTTACCTGGTTAGGGGCGGCAACCGGTTGGGGGGTGTCGCTCGTTGCCGCCGCCGTGGTGGCGACCATTTGAAATACAAACAGGAGTCCCAGGACTAAGGCCGTAATTCCGCGGGCAAAACGCGTGGATCGTTTTGTGGCTTTGGTTTCAGGGGATGGCTGGCAATTGGCGGTGCGCAAGTTCCGTATCGTCAATCCTTAGGGGTTAAAAATCCAGCGGATGCGTTTGCCTCCAAAACAATGCTCTGAATTAAAGGGTTTTTCCGCGCGATGAGCGATGAATTTGCCTGCATATGGCCACGGGGGCCGGCTCATCCGCCCAGCTTTGTTAATGTCTGTCCTTAGACTTTTTGCAATGCGGGTGTCAAGGCTTTTTATGGTTCCGCGCGGTTTTGGGGGGCCTGAACCGCGCGGAACCATTGCGGACGATCCTTTACGGACAATATCCCTTGCAAATCGTTGTGGTTATGGAACAGCGGGCTATCGTGCCTTCAGCGGCCGGTCTTGAGCGTGGTCCAGCACTTTTCGTAAATGCGTTCGGTCTCCCGGCCCAGATCGACCTCGAATTCGCCCCGGGCCAGGGTGGCTTCGTCGGGGTAGACGATGGCATTGGCCCGCACCTCGGCCGGCAATAGCTCCATGGCCTTGAGGTTGGGCGACGAGTAACCCATCTCCTCGCTGATGGCTGCGGCCATTTTGGGCTGCAGCAGAAAGTCGATGAAGGCATGGGCCTCGGCCAGGTTCTTGGCGCCCTTGGGGATGCACAGGCTGTCGAGCCACAGACCGAAGCCTTCGGGCGGGTAGATGTAGCGGATCTTGGGGTTCTCGCCGCTGGCGATGTAGGCTTCGCCGTTCCAGAGTATGGCTGCCGAGACCTCATTGTTGATCAGGGCCTGCTTGGGCGAATCGGAGTCGAAAACTCGCACGTTGGCCATCAGGGGCCGGAGCAGCTCGCAGGCTTTCTGGATCTGGGCCGGATCGGTTTCGTTCCAGGAGCGGCCCAGGCGTTTGAGCCCCAGTCCGATCACCGAGCGCATGTCGTTAGGGAGCAGCAACTTGCCCTTGACCTCCGGCTTCCAAAGATCGGCCAGCGAGGTCACGCCCGCGGCCACCGGATCGGCGCTGTTGACGGCCATGGCCGTGGAGCCCCACATGTAGGGCACGCTGTAGGTGTTGCCCGGGTCGAAGGCCTGATTCATCAGCTTGGGCGAGAGGTTGCCCAGGCGGGTGAGCTGCTTTTTGTCCAGGGGCAGCAGCAAGCCCTCCTTGCCCATGCGCGATACGAAGTCGGTGGAGGGCACGATGAGATCGTAGCCCTGGCCGGTCATCTTGACCTTGGCGTACATGGCCTCGTTGCTGTCGTAGGTGGAGAGCGTCACCTTGATGCCGGTTTTGGCCGTGAATTGCGCGATCACCGCTTCGGGAATGTACTCCGACCAGCAGTAGACATACAGGTTCTTTTTGGCGGCCCAGGCGTTGCCGGCCACAAGCAGAAGCAAAAGCAGGGAGAAGAGAATTTTTTTCATTTGCGCTCCTTGAGCAGCCCTTGCGTCGTCACGACGGCAACGGCGGTTATGAGGATCATCGCGGCGCACAGCGCGTTGATCTCGGGTTTGAGCCCCAGGCGCACCATGGAGTAAATGCGCAGGGGCAGGACTTCGAAGGTCGGACCGGTGGTAAAAAAAGCGATGATCACATCGTCCAGGGAGAGCGTGAAGCTCATGAACCAGCCGGCCAGCACGGCAGGCATGGTCATGGGCAGCACGATGTGGCGCCACACCTCGTATTCGCCGGCCCCCAGGTCCCGGGCGGCTTCGACCACGTGGGGGTCGAAGCCCTGCAATCGGCCGTGGACGGTGATGGCCACGAACGGCACACATAGGGTCACGTGGGCCATGAGCAGGGTCCAGAAGCCCAGGGGCAGGCTCAGGGTCATGAAGAGTACCAGCAGCGAGATGCCGATGACGATGTCCGGCGACATCATCATCACGAAGAGCACGGCGTGGATCACCTTGCGGCCCACGAAGCGCCAGCGGTGGATGGCCAGGGCCGTCACCGTGCCGATGAAGCAGGCCACCGTGGCCGATACGGCCGCAATGGCCAGCGAATGCAGGGCCGCCTGGATCAGGCTGGCGTCGTGGATCAGCGTGTCGTACCAGTGCAGGGTGAAGCCCTTCCATTGCATGGAAAAGCGCGAGGCGTTGAACGAGTAGACCACCATCACCACCAGCGGCAGGTAGAGAAAGAGATAGACCAGGGTGGCGTAGGCGATTTTAAGCGACCGGCTCATGTCCACTCCCTGCGCGACAATCGGGTGTTGCTCTTCCAGTAGAGCAGCAGCATGAAGCCCATCACCACGGTCATGGCCACACTGGCGGCCGACCCGAAGGGCCAGTCGCGGCTGGTGAGAAACTGGTCGCGGATGAAGTTACCCAGGAGCATGCCCTTGGCTCCGCCCAAAACATCCGTCACGTAGAACATGCCCAAGGCCGGTAGAAACACCAGCATGCAGCCCGAAACGATGCCCGGCATGGTCAGGGGCACGATGATGCGCACGAAGGTCTTGACCGGCGTGGCGCCCAAGTCCCGGGCTGCCTCCACGAAACGCTGGTCCAGCCGCTCCAGGGCCGCGTAGAGCGGCAGCACCATGAATGGCAACAGAGCGTAAATCAGGCCGACCAGCACCGCACCGTCCGAATACATCATGGGCAGCGGCGCCTGGATCAGGCCCGCGGCCAGCAGCAGGCGGTTGGCGATGCCGTTGGCGTTGAGGATGGCGATCATGGCGTAGGTGCGCACCAGGGAGTTGGTCCAGAAGGGGATCACCACCAGCAACAACAGCCAGTTGCGCCAGGGCGGCCGGGTGCGGGCCAGGATGGCGGCGAAGGGATAGCCGCACACCAGGCAGATGATGGTTACTCCCCCTGCCAGCCACAGGGAGGAGAGCAGAATCCGGCCGTAGGCCGGTTCCAGCAGCCGCAGGTAGTTGTGCAGGGACAAGCCGGGTTCCACGAAGGCCGCACCCCGGCTGTGGCCGAAGCTGGCCAGCAGTACCAGCAGGTTGGGGCCAAAGGCGAAGAGCACCATCCAGGCCAGGATGGCCGTGACCACCACGCGGCGGAAAAAGCGGCTATCCTTCATGGGGCAAAAGCACCTCCCAGCCCTCGATCCAACTGACCGCCACCCGGTCCCCGGGACGGAAGTAGACCGTGGCGTCCTCGGCATTGAAAAACTCGGTGGCCATGATCGGCCGGCCGTTGTCCAACAGCACGGCCACGTCGTAAGTCGCTCCTTTATATATGGTCTCCTGGACCGTGCCCAGGAAATAGCCGCCGTCGGCAAAGCTGTTTTTCAGGGCCGGATTGTCGGCCAGATCCTTGAGGGTCTCCACACGCAGATCTTCGGGCCGCAGCAGGACATGCACCCGATCACTCGGGGCAAAGGTGCGGTTGGATTTGACGCGCACATTCAAATGGTCGATGCGCAGCACGACACGCTCACCCTCGACCCGGTCCACCAGACCGTCCAAAAGGTTGATTTCGCCAACGAAACGCGCCACGTAAAGATTGCGCGGCTGCTCATAGACCTCGTTGGGCGGGCCGGCCTGTTCGATGCGGCCGGCATTGAGCACCACCACCCGGTCGGACATGGAAAAGGCCTCCTCCTGGTCATGGGTCACCAGGATGAAGGTGATGCCCAGGCGACGCTGCAAGTGCTTGAGATCCAATTGCATCTGCTTGCGCAGGCGGTAGTCCAGGGCCGAAAGGGGTTCATCCAGCAGCAGCACCAGGGGCCGGTTGACGATGGCCCGGGCCACGGCCACGCGCTGCTGCTGGCCGCCCGACAGTTGATGGGGCCGTCGGGCCTCGAAGCCGGTCAACTGTACCAGGCTGAGCGCGTCGCCCACCCGGCGCTGGATCTCTTCCGGCGCCTGGCCGCGCATGCGCAAGCCGAAAGCCACATTGTCGAAAACCGTCATGTGGGGAAAGAGGGCATAGCTCTGGAAGACGGTATTGACCTCGCGTTTTTCCGGGGGCAGGCCGGCCACGTCGCGGCCGTTGAGCTGGATGCGGCCTGAACTGACCGGCTCGAAGCCGGCGACCAGACGGAGCAACGTGGTCTTGCCGCAGCCCGAGGGGCCTAAGATGGTCACAAACTCGCCGTTGAAAATATCCAGGTCGACATCCACCAGGGCGACCTGGTCGCCATAGCGCTTGCACACCTGTTGTAGGCGCACCAGGGGCGCGGAACCATTCATAGGGCGCGATATCCTTCGGGCTAATATTTGTCGAGCCAACCGCGGCCACACAAGGGGCCGCAGCCTGGACCAGCCAGCCTTTATGGGGCAATTACTGGCAAGTCAAGGGGATTCTCAAGGGCGCCGCTTTCATGGGTTGCAAGATAAAGGGGCTTGCGTTAAGCTTGGCGCCTGTTTCCCGGGCAGCTCGCAGGGCCCTGTTACGGACCGCTGCTCGGCCTCGGAAAAATTGACTGAAGGAAGAGGTATGGTTTTGATGGATTTCGCAAAAAGAAGATGGATGGTCCCCGCGGTGGGCAGGTCGCTGATCGCCTGCGCTCTTTTGGGTCTGCTGCTGCTCGGTGGCTGCGTGGCCACCGGTCCGCAAGCACCGGCCCAGAATCGGGACCGGGACTATATCATGGCGGAAAACAGTCAGATGAAAAAGCGTCTTTCCCTGGTGGAACGGGAAAACGATGTGCTCAATCAAGAAAATTTGCAGTACAAAAAGCAATTGCAACAGACGACCGCCACCAATGAAAAGCTGAGCACCGACCTGGCCAGTCTGAACGAAAAGTACGGCATGGATATGGCTCAGAACGAGGAGCAGATCACCAACCTGACCGACAAATACAACCGGCTGGAAGCCGAAAGCACCCGCAAATACACCGAACTGACGGCGCGCTACAACTCCCTGGAGCTTAAACGCAACCAGGAGGTCAAGGATCTCAACCATCAGATCGTCACGCAAAAGAATGCCTTCAGTCAGGAACGGGACCTGCTCAAACAGGAGAGCGCCAAACGGGAGTTCGATCTGAGCGAGGAGATTGCGAGCCTCAAAAAGAGCATCAAGGACCAGGAGACGCAGATCGCCGCACTGAAAAACACCAACGGCGAAATGACCCAAAAGATCGACGACCTTTCCGCCCGATTGGAGGCTTCCCAATCGGCCAAACAGCAGATCGAAAGCGAACTGGCCGAGCTCAAGGCGGCCAATGCCGATCTGCGGCAGAAGCTGGAAAGGCTTTCCAGCGCCGTCGTCAACAAGAACTAAAAGATAGGCAACCTTATCTTGCCCCAGGCATCGATCTTATCGACGATGCCCGGCCGGCTTGTTTCAACCCCCAGTCTTCGGCAGCGGTAGACAAATGGAGATGCGCGTGAATGGAATTGTTTCCAAAATGGCCCGAGTCGTTCTTCAAACCTTGTCGATTTGCATTCTTGTGGCGCTCGCATTCAATGCGGCCCATGCCCAGATGGGGGTCAAACTGCTTCTCACCTCCAATATCCAAGGCAAGTCGTTTGTAAACATAGAAAACCAGGAGCTGGTCGACCCTCTGCTGGTACTGGCCCAGAATATCCAGGCGGAGCAGAGGGCTGGAACGGATCTTTACCTGGACATGGGCAATGCGTTCTATCCGGGGCTGCTTTCCAAATACAGCTCGGGTGCCATCATGATGGATTTTTTCGATGCCATGGGCTGCGGCGCCACCCTGGTCTCCTCCAAAGACATGCATATCGGGCTGGACAACTTGAATTTTCTACAAGCCCGAAGCAATGTGCGCTTGCTCTCCGCCAATATCGCGCGTCCGGAAGGACCGGCTTTTAAACCTTATTATGTGGCCGAGGTGCGCGGGACCCGCATCGCCTTTGTAGGGCTTTCGTCCAAAACGCTGGGTTTCGATATCGCCGAAAAAAATCTTTACAACACCACGATCCAGGATGAACAGGCCGCCCTCGAACCGGTTATCAAGGAGATCGAAGCCAGCGGCGTGCGTCACATCGTCTTGCTTTCGGGCCTGACCCTCGGCGACACCCTGAAGATGATGGAAGTATATCCCGGGATCGACCTGGCCCTGTGCGGCGGCGACTATACCGGCGCCTTATATGCGGGCAAGGCCTCCCGCGTGGATCTGGTGGACGGCCGGTCCATCGCGATGCTGGACGATCGCTACGATTACTACACCGTGGATCTGCTGCTGGACGATAAAGTGCTTTTTCAGGCCATGCATCCGCGCAAGGCGCTGCCGTTGCCCACCACCACGGGCGCCTATCAGGAGTGGCGCCAGCGCCTGACGTTGTGGAAACAAAAGTACCTGGCCGAACAGAACCAAACTTTGGCCCAGATCGACGAAACGGCCTGCGTGTTGGATGACGTGCGCCTGACGCAGCTTTTAAGGGACCGTTTCAACAGCGAGCTGGCTGTGGTGGACAAAAACACCATCAACGCCTGCCCGATCACGGGTGACGTGCGCAAATCCGATTTTCTGCGCGTGGTCAACCTGGATTACAACATCTTCACTTTCGCCCTGCGGGGCGAGCAGTTGAAAAGGCTCCACGAGGCCAACACCGAGCTGGTGGTCACGGGGTTTACCCATGGCAAAACGGTCGGCGTGCAAGGCTACCCCCTGGAGCCGTTGCGCAAATACCGGGTGGCGGCCACCCAGTCGGCCTTCGAGAAGATCCAGCGCCTGTTGGGCGCGGAGCTCAAATACAGCAACAGTTGGTCGACGGTGACCGATCTGCTCGTCTCGGACCTTGAAAACGAACGGGTGGTATTGCGCACCGATTACACCTATCTGGAGAGACGCTTCCGGACCCTGGTCGATGTGTATTTAGCCAACTTCGTTACCTCGGTGGATGTCAAACGCGACCCCACCATCGAAACGCCGGTGGCGCAGCCCACGCGCAGCTACGATAAATGGGGCATCGAAGATCGCATCGACCTGAGCTTCTATAACGAAAAACATCGTCTGGTCTTGACGCCCTATATCTTCTATGTGAGCCAGGACGACGATTATCTCCAGAATTTGCTGCGCGGCACCATTCTGTACGATTACAATCTGGACGAGTATTGGCGGCCCTATAACAAGTTCCAGGCCGATACCGTCGTGCGCTCCGTAGACGGGTTGCGCCCCGTGCTCATTCGCGAAACGGCCGGCATTTCATATTATAGAAGTGTTTTCCAGGGCAAATTGGGTCTTGGTTTCGATAAGGAGGTCCACGATCCGGCCGAAGACGCCGATTACGGCGTGGAGTTCATCGTCGGCATCAAATATCCGTTCCTGAAGTATTTCCTTTACGAATTGAACTTCGATAATTTCGCCATGCTCGAAAATGACGATGGCGGTCGCTGGGGCCTGCGCAGCGAAACCGACACCGCTGTCTCGGCCAAGGTCAATGAATATTTGAGCGTTTCCCTGAGGTATAAATACTTCTATCTCTTCGATGACGATATCGACGAGGAGTATAGAAGCTCGCAGTTCATCACTACCTTGAACGTAATGACCCAGTGGAAATTCTGGTAGCCGCTTTATGGAATGAAGATTTCCGAAGCTAGGTTGAACAACCTACCAGCGGATCATGGCGCCGCCCCAGGTCAGGCCGCCGCCGAACACCGGCATGCTGATCAACTGCCCGTCGCGTACGCTGCCGTCACGCACCGCCTCGTCCAGGGCGATGGCGCAGGAGGCTGCCGAGATGTTGCCGTACTTGTGCAAGGTGAGGTAAAACTTTTCCATGGGAATGTTCATGGTCTGGGAGATGTTCTGAAACATGCGGATGTTGGCCTGGTGGGGGATGAACCAGTCGACCTGCTCCACCGCAATCCGGTTGTGTTCGGCCGCCTCTTTGATGCTTTCCATGAAATAGCGCACGGCCACACGGAAAATCATGTTGCCTTCGATCATGCGCAGGTGATGCAAGCCTTTTTCCACGCTCTCGTGATTGATGGGCGTGGATCGGGAACCGCCGCCGGGCAGCAGCAGGTTCTGGCCATTGGTGCCATCGCTGTGGATATGGGTGGACAGAAGCTCCGGGCCGCTTTCCCCGAGGCTCAGGACGGCAGCGCCGGCGCCATCCCCCCACAGGACGCAGGTGCCGCGGTCGTTCCAATCCACGACGCGCGTCATCACCTCTCCGCCTACGACCAAAACCTTTCTAAAGGTTCGGTTTTTCAGAAATTGCTCCGCGATGTTCATGGCGAAAACGAACCCCGAGCAGGCGGCCGTGACGTCGAAGCTGACCGCCTGGGGCGCGTTGAGTTTGGCTTGAAGCCAATTGGCGCCGGCCGGGCAACTGGTGTCGGGCGTGATGGTGGCCAGGATGATCAAGTCGATCTGGCTGGCGGGGATGCCGGCCATGTCCAAGGCCTTTTGCGCGGCGATGCAGGCCATGTCCGATGTGGTCACCTCGGGTTCGGCCACGCGCCGCTGGCGCACACCGGTGCGTTTGGCGATCCATTCGTCCGAGGTGTCCAAACCTTGTTGAACAAGGTCATCGTTGGTGACGATATGGGGGGGGACATAGGAACCGGTTCCTAAAATTCTTATTGTTTCCATTGAGACTTTTTCACCACTTCCAAGCCTTTTAGCTATAGAATTTGGATCGATCATTTTCGATGAAAACGATCAATTATTTACAACCGAATATTTTGTAAATCTGATTTCGAAGCCAGGCGGGTCCGGCATTTTCGAGGTTTCGGTCGAGGTACTTTTAAAATAGTTTTAAAAATACTGCAAGAGCCTAGGAAAGCGTTGCAACCATGATCCCAAAGAAAGCGTTGACATGGAAAGCGGTCAGTCGGCGGCCACGGCTTTGTTGCGGCCGTTGTTCTTGGCCTGCTGCAGGGCGCGGTCGGCCGCATGCAGCAACCGGTGGGGGGCCTCATCTTGTTTGGGAATCCAGCCGGCGACCCCGATACTCACGCTGATGCCGATGCGTTTGCCCGCGTTGATGAAATTGAGGCTTTCCACGGCCGATCGCGCGCGGTCGGCCACGATCATGGCATTTTCCTGGATGGTGGCCGGCAAAATGAAAGCGAACTCTTCGCCACCATAGCGCGCGATGAAGTCGCCGGTGCGGCCCAGTTGCTGCCCAAGGGTTTTGGCTACCAGGCGCAAGCATTCATCCCCGATCAAGTGGCCGTGAACTTCATTGATTTGCTTGAAATGATCGATATCGGCGATGGCCACGCTTACCGGTTGTTGGGTGCGCGCGGCGCGCCGGATTTCACCGCTTAGGATCTGATCGAAATAGCGCCGGTTGTGAACCCGGGTCAGCGGGTCGGTGTAGCTCAGTTTGGAGAGCTCCTTGTTGGCCAGTTCGAGGTTTTTCATGGCCCGCTCCAGTTCATTGGTGCGGTCCAATACCCGGACGTCGAGTTCCTCGTTCGCCCGGCGTTGAATTTCCAGAATCTGCTCTTGGATCATGAGTTTTTCTTCATGCGTCTGGCTGATCTTCCGGCTCAGATCCAGGGCTACCCGCTGGGCCTCTTCGCGCTCCCTGCGCTCGCGGTTGATACGGTCGGCCAACGACAATGAAAGTAATACAAACTGCAACACAAACCCCACCATCTGCCCGTACTCGGTCAAGGGCCCTCGTGGAACAATTCCGGACAAGCCGAGCATCAGGACAATGGTGCCCACGTCGAGGAAAGAGTAGGCGATGGTGTAGTGCTTGGCTTGGACGTTGCCTTTGATCCACAGGTAGATGCCGGTCAGCATCGCCGCCACTGGACTGAGCATGGCGGCCAATTGCGAGGTGTAATCGAGCAGGGGGTTGTCGCCCCAGGCGCACGAAAGCGTAACGATCAGCCAGTAGACCAGAATGACGTTGTTGAGCTTGAGCAGCCAGCCGCCATAGCGTTTGAGAGACAAGAACTCGCGCGTGAAAATAGTCGCGGCCAGGAAGCTGAGGGAGGCGAACAGGACATAGCCCATGTACCTGAGCCACGGGGAGTCGTCCCACAAGTATCGACCGCCGATGCCGGTGCCGGCCAGCTCATAGAAGAGGATGGCCACGGCGTACATCACATAGAACAGGTAGTTGCGGTCTTTGGTGATGATGTATAAGGCCAGGTTGTAGAGCACCATGATGAGCAAGATGCCGAAGAAAAGTCCCAGCAACAGAATACGCTGCTGGTCCTCGAGCCAAAAGGTGCGGTTGCGCCAGACGTCGAGGGTCAGGAACAGGGCCATACGGCATTCCACCCGGATGTAGACCGTGGCGCGTTCGTTAAAAAGCAGAGAGAGTGGGAATAGAAAATGGTGGTGCAGAACGGCGCGTTGGTCCATGGGGGCGCGAATGCCCGCTGACATTTCGGACGACCAGCGTTGGGTGGTGTGGTTGAATTGGAAGACTTGCACGAGCTCTAAAAGGGGCCAGCCAACTTCCAGCAACCACAAGTGATCTGTCAGGGAGAGGTTGGCGATATCGAAACGCACCCAGATGGGCGGATGCAAGGTGCCGAAGTTGAAACTATCCCCGCTCAGGGGCTGCCACTGGTTTTTACGTTCGGGGGCCGAGGCCTCCAGATGGGTCAGGGGTTGATCTTCCACCAGATAGGACAGATGGTTGTTGATCACCAGGTGTTCTGTGCCAGAATCCAGCAAAAAGGTGGCGCCCCAAGCCGCGCCATGGAGGGCGAAGAGAAAAAGGGGCAGGCTGACCAGTGCCGCTCTCAGCCAAAATCGGATGCATGCCGCAAGCCGCAAAACCCACAACCTTTCACGCGGATTCCCCAACCGCGGGAGCGCGTTCAGATCAGGCTTTCATTTAAGATTCCATGCTGACTGATGATGCCCAAGGATCTACGTGTTGATTTGGCGCTGTTTTTTGAATAGCCCAATGCCAGACGGCTGTCAAATAGCATTTCTTGTGTTGCTATTAGGTAAATTACCATTTATAGAGACGATTTATCCTACCTTTGATGGTACTTTTGGCGATATTGGCTGCCTTATGCCATCGTAATTAGGTAGGAGCAGCTCGCCGATCCGGATAGATGCTCCATCCTTGATCAAACTTCCGGTTTTGATTAAATACAAATAGACGCAGACAAAGCGCGGATAATCATTCTCGTTTAGGCTTCGCCATGATTACCGTCGATGGTTACAAGATCGTCCAACGACTGAAGCAGGACCGGCTGGTCGCCCTTTACGAGGCGAGCGATCTTGAACAGCACCGGCCGGTTCTGCTTGTCCATCGGTCGTGCGACGGTCTTGCCGAAGAGAGCATCGCCGAAATCGTCTACAATTACGAGCGTCTGAAGTCGGTCAAATCGGAAAACCTGGTCTTCATCCACGATTTCATCCGCATCCCGGCCCTCAATCGCGAAGATCTGGTCTTTGTCTGCGAATACAATGGCGCCAAATCTCTCCAGGAGTCCCAAGGCCACGATCGGCAGAATCTGGCGCGCTTCTTCGAGATCGCCATCGGGTTGCTGGAAGCCGCCAACCTGTTGCACCAGAACGGCGTCAGCTTAAAAGAGATCAACCCCACCACCTTGCTGATCCGCGAGGGGAGCAAAGCCCTTGCGGTCAACACGCCGCTGGTGCTGCTGGCCGCCACCCATCCCATTTCGCGGCGCGCGGCCAAAGAGCTGTATGACCCCGATTTTGTCACCCGCGTGCTGCCCTATATCTCTCCCGAGCAAACCGGTCGCATGAACCAGCAGGTCGATTACCGCTCGGATTTCTACTCGTTCGGCGTCGTGTTCTACGAACTGCTCACCGGCCGGACCCCTTTTGCTTCCAATGACCCGCTGGAGTTGATCCATGCCCATATCGCCCGGCAGCCGGTGCCGTTGACCAAGATCAGCATGGATATCCCGGAGATGCTCTCCAGGATCACGCTCAAGCTCCTGGCCAAAATGCCCGAGGACCGGTACCAAAGCACCTTCGGCCTGCTGACCGATCTGCGGCGCTGCCAAAGGGAGTACGCGGCCAACGGCTTCATTTCCCTCTTTGCCCTGGGCAACCGGGACGCTCCCGAAAAACTGCGGCTCTCCAAAAAACTCTTCGGCCGTGAAGAGCCGTTGGAGCGGTTGCTGTCCATCTTCGAAAAAGTCAAAGCAGGCTCCGGTGAAATCTTCACCGTCACCGGCCCGCCGGGTATCGGCAAAACACGCCTGGTCGAAGAGCTGCAGGTGGCGGTCGGTGAAGCCGGCGGCTACTATGGCATGGGCAAGTACGATCCATTTCATCGCAACACGCCCTATGCCGGCTTGATCGAAGCCTTTCGCGGCGTGATCAAGAAAATTTTGGGCGAGAGCCCCGAGGGCTTGGGGTACTGGAAAGATTGCTTCCTGAGCGGGGTCGGGCGCCATATCCAGATGATCATCGACTTTTTGCCGGAGCTGGAGTGCATCGTCGGGGTTCAGCCGTCGCTGCCGGAAACGCTGCCGGACAAAACCGAAAAGCGCTTCTTGAACACCTGCGTTGAATTTCTAAGGGTCTTTGCCCGCAAGGAACATCCCCTGGTGTTGTTTCTCGATGACTTGCAATGGGCCGATTCGGCCAGTTTGACGCTTATCGAATATGTTCTCGGCGGCGATCCCTTGCAGTATGTTCTTTTGATCGGGGCTTTCCGCGACAACGAAATGAGTGCTTCGCATCCCCTGGCCCAGGTGCTGGAGCGCTTGCGATCCAAGGCCGTGCCCGCGGGGGTGATGACGCTCGGACCCTTGGGCGTGGAGCATATCCGGCAAGCCATTGTCGCCTCCTTGTCCAAAAACGTCATGGAAGTACAGCGCCTGGCCGAATTGGTGGTGCTTAAAACCCATGGCAATCCCTTCTTCGTCGGTCAGTTCCTCCAGTCGCTCTATTTGCGGAAATTGCTTTTTTTCGATTTCGAAACCGGGGTGTGGCGCTGGAACGAACAGGGCATCAAAGCCCAATCCTTGACGGACAATGTGATCGAGCTGATGAGCGGCGAGCTGCAAAAGCTGCCGCCCAACACCCAGGCCGTTTTGAAAACCGCAGCCTGTATCGGCAGCCGGTTCGATTTTAAAATTTTATCCGAAGCCAACGGCGCGCCGGTAAGCGAGACGGCCGAAGGATTGCTGGGTGCCATCGACCGGGGCTATGTGATCGCCCAGGGGGAGGGCTATCGCCGGCTGCATCCATACTTGCTCCCGGCCCATGCTTCCAAAGAGGATGGGATGCTCTTCAGTCAACCGATCGCGGAGGCCGACGGCAGCTTCGAATTTTTGCACGATCGGGTGCATCAGGCGGTTTACGATCTGCTGCCGATTCAATCGCGCAAGCCGCTGCACCTGAAAATCGGGCAATTGTTGTTGCACCGGATGGACGCCAAGGGGATCTACGAAAACATCTTTCACATGGTCAACCATCTGAGCCAGGGGGTGGACCTGGTCAGCGATAAAGTCGAGAAAAAAAAGTTCGCCGGCCTCTTTCTCATGGCCGGCAAGAGAGCCAAGGAAGGGGCCGCCTATATGGTGGCCACCAATTACTTCAATTCCGGTATCGCGCTGCTCTCGGAGTCTTGCTGGCAGGAAGATTATGACCTGGCCTTCGGTCTGCATAAAGAAAAAATGGAATGCGCTTTTTTGGGGCGTCAGATCGAAACGGCCGAGCACCTGTTCGATTTCGTGGTCGCGCGCACGAAAAAGGATATCGATAAAGCCACTTTGCTGAACTTCAGAATGATCATGTACGCCGGCTCGGGCAAACATCAGGAGACCGTGACCACCGGGTTCGAGGCCCTGAAACTGCTCGGAGAGCACATCTCGCTTGATGCGAGCAAGTATGAACTGATCGCAAAGTTCGTCCTGTTGCGCCTGCGGCTCTCCCGCCGCCGGATCTCTTCCCTGGCCGAGGTGGAGCGGATCGTCGATCCCAAGCAAAATTTGATCATGAAGATTCTGCTCGACATTTCCTTCTCGATTTTTCTGATCGATCCCAAGCACTATCTCCTGCTGGTGATCCGGATCTTCGATCTGACCCTCAAATACGGCAACTCCCCCACGGCCAGCCTGGGCTACGCCATCTACGGCGGTTATATCTGCGCCCGTTTTCAGGATTATGTATTGGGTGACCATTTGGGGCGGCTGGCCATCGACTTGAACGAGAAGCTGGGCCGCTTGCAGTCCCATTCCAAAATCCTGCTTTACTACGCCGCGGGCATCTGCTTCTGGCGTCATCCGATCCGCGAGGCTTTGAAGTATAACCGGCTCGGTTTGGCGCGCGCCCTGGAGAGCGGCGATTTGAACTTCGCCGTCTATCATGTCCAATCCATTCTGATCTTTCAGTTGCACAGCGGCCTTGCCTTGGAAGAGGTTGAAAACGAGTGCGACCGCCATTTCGACTTCATCAAGGAGTCCAAGGACCAGGGCGCGATCAACTATGTGACCTCCTTGAGACAAAGCATCAGGTGTTTGCGCGGAGAAACTAAAAATAATTCGAGCCTGGACGACGGCGAGTTCGTGGAGACCGATCATCTGCAGCAACTGCTCCGCGACGATGTCAAGATCGTGCTGCTCAGGCACTATCTGCTGAAATTGCAGTTGCTCTATATGATGGAAGATATGGAGGGCGCCTGGGAAATGGCCCAGCGCGCCCTGCGGATCATCGCCCATCACGCCGGCACCATCATCTACGTGGAATTCCTTTTTTACCGCGCCCTGACCATGTTGGCCCTCTGGCCGCAGACCACCCCATCCAAGCAACGCGAACACCGCCGCTCCATCCGCCGTCAGATCAAGCGTTTTTCAAGAATGGCCAAACACTGCGCCCCCAACTTTCGCCATAAGCTGCTCATCCTTCTGGGGGAGAAAGCCCGCGTGGAAGGCAAAACCGAAAAAGCCTTCAACTATTTCAAGGATGCCGTCCGTTCGGCCCAGGAGAGCGGCTTTCTTCAGATGGTGGCCCTGGCCAACGAGCTGTCGGCCAAGCTGGCCATCAAACAGGGGCATCCATCCCTGGCCAAGATCTTCACCCAGGAGGCCAACGCCTCTTATTTGAAATGGGGTGCCCTGGCCAAGAGCCGGCTGATGGCGCGCAACGCGTCCCAATATCTGTCCGATCTGCTGCCGGTATCTTCGCTGACGGCATCGCGCCAAATCGATTATGCCACGGTGGTCAGCGCCTTGCAGGCGATCTCCACCGAAATCGTGCTGGACCAGTTGCTCGTCCGGCTGATGAAAATCGTGGTGGAAAACGCCGGCGCCCAGAAGGTTTTGTTCATCCTGCGACAGGGCGAGAGCCTGGAGATCAAGGCCAGCGGCGGCGTGGGCGGCCCCACGCGCATCACCAACCAGACCGTGCCGATCGAGAACCGCGATGACTTGTTGCTGTCGGCCGTCCATTATGTGCAACACACGCTGCAATCGGTGGTTATCGACGATGCCCAGGCCAGCGCCGAGTATCGTAGCGACCCCTATGTCACCCGCCAAAAACCCAAGGCGATTTTTTGCCTGCCCATCGTACGGCAGGGCAATTTGGTGGCGATCCTCTATCTCGAAAACAACATCGTGGCCGGCGTCTTTACTCCGGACCGCATCGAGATTTTGCAATTGATCGCCTCCCAGGCGGCCATCTCCATCGAAAATGCCAGGCTCTACGAAAACGTGCGCCAAAAGGAGCGCGACCTGATCGAGCTTTCCGAAAAGCTGCGCACGCTCTCCTCCGAGCTGGTCCTGACCGAAGAGCGCCAGCGCCGGCGCATCGCCGTCGATCTGCACGACCGCATCGGGCACGCCCTGGCCAATGTGCGCATGCAATTGGGCGCCTTAAAGCAAAACGTGACCGGCGATGAGAGCCAGAAGGCCCTGTCGCGGATCTCGGGCCTGGTCGATCAATCCATTCAGGATACGCAATCGCTGACCTTTGATCTGAGCCCTCCGGTGCTCTATGACCTGGGCCTGGGGGCGGCCCTGGAGTGGCTTGTGGACCAGATGCGCGAGCAGTACCGCATCGCCATGGTGTTCAAGGAGGACCCGGCTCCCAAGCCCGTGGACGAAAGTGTACGAGTACTTGCTTTTCAGGCAGCCCGCGAGTTATTATTCAACATCGTCAAACACGCTTACGCTCATCATGCGTGGGTGACCCTCAATCGCCAGGATGAACAGATTCACATCGAAATCGAAGACGATGGCATCGGTTTGCACGCATCCATGCAAAACCGATCCAAGACGCGAAAAGGAGGCGGATTTGGACTGTTTTCCATCCAGGAGCGGCTGAAACATTTTGGCGGCCATCTTGAGATCTCTTCCGAGCCGGGCAAAGGAACGCGAATGACCCTGATCGCACCCATGAAACTCACAAGAGAGGATCGACCATGAGTATCCGAATCCTGATTGCCGACGACCACAGCATCACCCGGGAAGGCCTGAAGGTGATGCTCAATAAAATGGAGAATTTCGAAGTGGTGGCCGAGGCCGAAAACGGCCGCATCGCCATCTCCCTGGCCCGTAAGCTTCAGCCGGACGTGGTGGTCATGGATATCAACATGCCGGATTTGAACGGCGTGGATGCCACGCGCCAGATCGTGGCCGAACTGCCCCAGACCCGCATCATCGCCCTTTCCATGTACTCCGACCGCAGCTATGTCAAAGGGATGCTCAAGGCCGGCGTTTCCGGTTATCTATTGAAGAATTGCGCTTTCGAAGAGCTGGCCGAAGCCATCCAGACCGTGATGCGCTACCAGACCTACCTGAGCCCCAAGATTTCCGAAATCGTGCGGGACGAGTTCGTGAAAATGATGGGTTCCAATGAACCCAACACCGTCGAGCTGCTCACCGACAAGGAGCGCGAGGTGTTGCAGCTCATCGCCGAGGGCAAAAAAACCAAGGATATTGCCGAATTGCTGCATATCAGCGTCAAGACCGTGGAGGCCCGCCGCAGCAAAATCATGGAGAAGTTGAACATCAACAACGTGGCCGGACTGACCAAATACGCCATCCGGGAAGGGCTGACCTCCATCGAGTAGCCTGAATCGCACTAACTAGTGTCCATCCAGGGATGAGATCTTTTCGTCGAGTTCAAGGCGGACGAAAATTTTAACCGCAGGAATATATGGACATATTTCGAGGATTAAAATTTTCGCCCAACGCCGAAATCGGCGAAAATAGCCATTCCTGGATGGACACTTACTAGACGTGGCGCTATTTGTCACACCACGTCCGGCCTGAACGCCGCCTTTGGGATTGTCCACCACGATTCCGATACCGAACCAGGTCGGCGAGCATCCTGCTCCCAGATCGGTGCTGGTGGCCGGCTACTTGACGGCACTCAGCCGCAAAGGGCGGATTGCGCCGTCGGTAGAGGTGATGCGGCCGCATCCGCCAGCAAACACATCAATTGCGCTTCGTCGTCCGCGTCTGCGCCGATTTCCATGGTGACCGTGATGAATTCCGGTGACAAGGATCGGTGCAGCGGCCGGCCGCAGGTATCCAGCAGGTGGAGCATCTTTTTGTTTTGGGGCAGGACATTGGCTTCCATCAGATGAACCCCATTGAAGCGAGCGTGTTCGACCATATGATCGAGCATGGCTCTTCCCATGCCCCCGCCCTGAAACCCATCCTCGACGGTCACGCCGAATTCGGCCTGATGATCCCGCGGGTAACTGTCCCGGATGTAGTAGATCAGGCCGACGATGTGCTTTTCGGGGTCGTCGGATTCGGCCACAAAGGCTTCTCCGATCCCGCGCGCCAGCCGGCAGAGCTCTTCCATTTCAGCCAAACCGGGGCTGTGAGGCCGCAAATACCTATGGTAGCGCGACAAGGGCGAAAGGCGCAGGTGCATCTGAACCAGTTCGGCCGCATCGGCCGCAACGGCATGGCGCAAGGTGATCCACGCGCCCGATTTCAAAACAACCTGTCGGTCGATTGGGCGCGTCTTTGGCGTCGCGACGGGATATAGAACGCGTGGTTCCCTGATGGCGCGGGCACCGCTTTGGGGATTTGCTTTCATAATCGGTTTCATTTTGGGTCCTCCTTGGCGGCACAGATGTGTCCGTTTTAAAGGCGGCTGCGATCGGTCGCCGTGAATTAAATGATGATTGTAATATTATGACCATCATGTTATATGTCAACCATCATATTTAACCAGGGAGGATGTCCCGGGCGGCAACGGATAGGCAGAGGCTATCGGCGGGCCCGGCATGCAAGCCGTGCATCCATGCTTATATTTTAAACGATTTGAAGCGGGTTCGCGGCAGATTGTGAATTCCGGAAAGGTCGTGCGGCATGCGCTATGAAAAAGGTCACAAAGAGCTCACGCGTAAAAAAATTCTCGAAATCGCTTCCAGGCGTTTCCGCAAGGAGGGCATAAACGCGGTCGGACTGGCCAGCCTGATGTCCGATGCCGGGCTCACCCATGGCGGCTTTTACAATCATTTTAAATCCAAGGAAGAGCTGGTGGCGGCAGCGCTTGCCGATTCGTTTCAGGAACCTGCCGGAAAGCCAAGTGAACGCGCCTCGACGGAGAAAAACGGCACGTTGGAAAGGTTCGTGCGGACCTATCTTCATCCCAAACACCGGGATAATCCGGACAAAGGCTGCGCGATTGCCGCCGCGTCCACCGAAATCGCCCGCCATTCGGAAAGCACCCGAAAAGTCATCGATGAAAAGATCGAAAAGCTCTTGACCTATATCGGGGAGAATTTGCCCACGGACTTCACTACCGAAGAAAAACGACAAACCGCCATGAACATATTTTCCGTGATGGTCGGCGCCCTGCAGCTTTCACGAATCACCCTCGACCGGGAAAAATCCGACCAGATCCTTCAAGGCGGCATTGCGGCCGCATTGGCTTTGGCAACCAAAGCAGATGTGAAGCACATTGGGCGGAAGATCCCGGCGCCTGCCTGACCGATCCTCGCAATCAGGCCTGCCGAAGGCAAGCGTCCCCGGGGAGATGCCAGGGCCGCGGCGTCCTTTTTGGTTCGCCCGCGAAATCCTGTTGCCACCGACCCCCTTGAAATATATAAACTTCACATCTTGGGCACAAAACATTCTGCATTGATTCTATCAAGGGGGTAACGATTCATGAAAGTGCGCCTGAAGTCCGTTTTGATCGCCTGCGTGATCCTGCTTGGCGCCTGGGTAGCCGTCGCGCTGGCTCAGGGTTCCATGGCCGAGTTTGGTTTGAAAGCCAATGAACTGGAAGAGCGCATCGTCGAATCGCTGGCCAATGGGTATCTTCCCGCCTATCCCGACAAGAAGGTGTATAAAGCGGCGTCGCCCGCAGTTCAGGCCGCCTTCGTCCAGAATACCCTGAGCTGGTTCAAAAGCTACACGGAGAGCGATGCCTTTAAGGCCGACTATGCCAAGCAGCGCGAGGCCGCCAAGCCTTCTGCTCCCGAAGCGAAAGGGACAGCCGATGCGCAGTATGCGGCTTTTCTGGAAAAGCAGCGCCAGGATATCGAAAAGACCAAGCAGGACATCGCCAAGATGCCGCCGGATATGCAGAAGCAAATGCAAGGCGTCGTAAAACAAATGGAAGATAATGTCGCCAAATCCGCCAAAGATCCGCAGATGGCGGAGATCATGAAACAGAGCTATGAACAAGAAGGCATTTCCGCCCAAAAGGACTACCAGGAGCGCCTGGCCACCTGGGAGAAAAAATATCCCGAGGACCCCAAGGCGCTGGTCGCCGCCCGGCTCCGTCAATTCCTCGAAGTGAGCCAGGACATTCCTTTTGACGCCCAATTGGTCCCAAAAGGCAAGCTCCTGAAGTTCGCCGATCCCCAATACGAAGCCCAAACCGCCGAATGGAAACTGTGCTACCGCGCGGGCCGGGAACCGGTGCAGGCGGCCCGTGCCTTTGTCGGCGAATGGCTGGGTCAGATCGAAAAGAAGTAGCAGCTTGCATTCAAGCAAGGCCGCTTCGCGATCGTTTTCTATTCCGGTGCCGAGGAACTATCCTCTTCGGGCTTGTCGGCAATCATGGCTTCCGTCGTCATGAGCAGTCCGGCCACGGAAGCGGCATTTTGAAGCGCAAAGCGGGTGACCTTGGTCGGGTCCACGATGCCGGCCGCGATCAGATCCTCATACGTTCCGGTTTCGGCATTGAAGCCAAAGCTGCCTTGGCCGTCCAGCACTTGCCGAAGCACGATGGAGGCCTCGAAACCGGCATTGGTCGCGATCTGCCGCAGCGGCGCTTCGAGGGCGCGCCGGATCAGCTTGACCCCCAGTTGTTCTTCGCCGGGCAGTTTCGCCTTTTCCAGCACCTTTAATGCCCGGAGATAGGCGACCCCGCCGCCGGGAACGATGCCTTCCTCCACGGCCGCGCGCGTGGCATTGAGGGCATCCTCGATGCGGTCCTTTTTCTCCTGCATTTCGGTCTCGGTGGCCGCACCCACCGTGATCACGGCGACTCCGCCTGCCAATTTGGCCAGGCGCTCCTGAATCTTCTCCTTGTCATAGTTGCTGTCGGTCGCTTCGATTTGCATTTTAAGCTGTCGGATGCGGCTCTCCAGGGCCTTGCGGTCGCCGCCCCCGTCGATGATCGTCGTGCTCTCCTTGTCTACCGCAATCCGCTTTGCGGTACCCAGGTCTTGCAGAAGCACGGTTTGCAGGTCGAGGCCCAGATCCTCGGTCAGCGCCCGGCCCCCGGTCAGGATGGCCAAGTCTTCCAGCGTGGCCCTGCGATGATCGCCAAAACCCGGGGTCTTGACCGCCGCGCACACCAAGGTACCGCGCAGTTTATTGACCACTAGGGTGGCCAGGGCCTCGCCATCGACCTCCTCGGCCATGATCAGGATGGGTTTGCCGGTTTTGGCCACCTGCTCCAGAATGGGCAGCAGATCGCGCATGGCATTGATTCTTCTTTCATGCAGAAGAATATAGGCCCCTTGCATTTGGACCGTCATCTTCACTGGGTCGGTGACGAAATAGGGGCTCAGATAGCCGCGGTCGAACCGCAGGCCTTCGACCACCTTGAGCGTCGTCTCCATGGACTTGGCCTCCTCGACCGTGATCACCCCCTGCTTGCCCACGCGTTCCATGGCCTCGGCGATCAGGCCGCCAAGGGCCGGGTCGTTGTTGGCCGATAGGGTGCCGACCTGGGCGATATCCTTTTTGTCCTGGATCGGTTTGGACATCTTTTGCAGTTCGGCCACCACCATCCCAACGGCCTTGTCGATGCCTCGTTTTATGGACATGGGATTCACGCCGGCCGCCACGAGCTTGGCCCCCTCGCTGTAGATGGCCCGGGCCAGAACGGTGGCCGTGGTCGTGCCGTCGCCAGCGTTATCGGAGGTTTCCGACGCTGCTTGCCGGACCATCTGGGCGCCGATGTTTTCGAAGCGGTCTGCAAGTTCGATCTCTTTGGCGACGGTGACCCCGTCCTTGGTGATTTTGGGCGAACCCCAGGCTTTATTGATGAGCACATTGCGACCCTTGGGCCCGAGAGTCACCTTTACCGCGTCGGTCAGGGTGTCCACGCCCTTCATCAGCTTCTCTCTGGCCACGACCCCATATTTAATCTCTTTTGCTGCCATCGCTTAAGTCCTCCTTCAATCGCTGTGATCGAATATTAACCCTGCTGTTCCAGGGCTTCGCATGCATTGGTGGCGAGGGATTTCATTGAGAATGGTTTCTGGATAAATGGGCGATCGCGTCGGATGTGTAGCCGGACATGAATCAGTGTTCTTATATGGCATCGTTCTCGCCTTACCTCTCCGGATGCGCTACGGAACCCGAATAGAAGACCGTGCATTCTTGACCCTGGATGAATTGCCACACATCCTGCATCGGGTTCAAAACAGGTCCGGCCATGGACTTGATGATGTTTTCCCTTTCGATGCGCGGCGTAGCGAAGGGCCCATGGACGTTCTCGCTGTAAACGGCGCAGCCCCGTTTATCGAGGGCCGCTACCACGACATCGACAAATTGCTCGTCGATCAAGTCCAGATCTCCTTGCATGGCAATCCGCTGCGATTCCGAGGCGAGGGCCACATCGAGCGCTTCGGCAATGCCCTTTTCAACCTTCCAGACCGAGACCAGCTTGCGGACGACCCCTTTTCCACCTTGCGCCGCGTCATAGACGCCGGCAAAATCGTAGCTCTTGGTGAGCAGCGGCCCGAAGGGACCCGCAAGGAAAAACGCCCCCAAATCCATCAGGTTGAAGTTTTGGCTGCGTTCGTATTGCACGATAAAGGCATCGATATCGATGTCGTTGAGCACCAAATGCTCCCCGTTCAAAGCAAGCTTGCCGGCCAGCGAGCGCTTCATCTCATTTGCGCTTTTGCCCATTGCCGTAAGGTCGGCGGACATGTCGATCACCCCTTCAATGCTTTTCCGGGGGGCCTTCCCGGGCGAGAAGAGATCGAGCAGGTTTTCGATCCTGATCTGATTCAGGGCATATAGTAACCTGAAATGGGGGTGTGACCCCGTCGCATCCATTTGAATGCTCCCGCTCCCGGTGCCACCGAAGATATCCAGGCGAAGCGGGTCGATATCGAGTTTTCCCTTCTCAGCCGCGGCTTTCATCACGAGGTTCTTCAGGGCCAGGTCATCGATCTTAAGCATCTTGCACCCGGCAGTCGCGGTAAACGAGATCTCCTTGAGTGGTGCGACGCTGCGCGTTCCCCTGGAAATAAGATTACTCAGGGTCAAATCGAAATCATCGACTTCGATTTTCCTTTTGGAGCGTTCATCCACATAGACAACCTTGCCCCGAGCAATGGAGAACTTTTCGACCGCAAATAGTTTTGCCCATGACGAACGTTCCGGCGTTTCAAAATTGAACCGCCCGCTATTGGCGCGAACGATGGAGAAGACCGGTTTGATCAGCCCGATCCTGAATACCTGGACGTCGAAGCGTGCCAGGGGGGTGAGCTTCAGCCCGACCCTGATCTTCTCTATCCTGGCGATAGCCGCGCCCTTGTTGCGCACGTTGACGTCGTTCAGCGACAGACCCAAACCAGGCAAAGGAGCGATAGCCACCTTGCCTTCGATCCGGACATCCATTCCCAGAGCCGTTGACACGGCCGTCTCGATTCGCGGTGTAAGGGATTGGATGTTGAGCCAGAGCGCAAGCATACCCGTAAAGATCACCAGGACGATGACCCCCGCCATGAACAGGATCTTTTTTTTACGGTTAGCCACGCCGCCGCTCCTCTGAACCAACCCGCCAACACCGCGGCGGCGTCATTCCGCGATATTGTGAGTCACCTGCACAGGCTCTGGTGGGTCGAGGGTGCGGCTTTTCCTTCGGCTGTAGCTGCCATGCAGCAGCCAGCCCAGGAAAATTCCTGCCGACCCGATCAGGAACATCAACAACGCCCCGGATATCGACAGCCTCCAGAATAGGAATTTGAGCTCGATCACTGTGATATTCTGGACGATGAAGACGAGCGCCAGCCCGGCCAGTATCAGGCCGATGATGTGTTTCGCATTCATGTAAACTCTCCTTTCATGATTACGGTCTCGCTTTCAGCGATTTTCCACGCGTCGAGAACGCAAAGCAGACTTTTGGTGCGCTTGCGTGTGGCCCTTGCTTGCCATCGCGCGTGCCCATCTCTTCCTTTAGGGTCACTCAAGAGTCGTGCCGGAATGCGTGTGTCCCGCTCCCTAACCGTATTAACTGATTTAATGGGGATATCTAATGGTACAGATGCGGACCGGGGGACGGGAAGCGTGAAGGTAGCCGGTCATATATGACCAGTGATCATATGTGACCATTCATTAGGCGTTAATGATGTCGGGATACGGATGGGCCGGCTGGAAGATGTTTCTTGTCATAACCCGTCCAGCTTCTGCCGGGCCTTGCGTTTCGTCAGTCGCTTGGCTGCGTTCCAGGCTTCGAGCGAGCGCAATTGCAGGTCGAGCGGTCCGGATTTCTTCTCCCAATTTCCAATCGTAGGCACGCTTACGCCCAGAAGCTTTGCGAACTCGCTTTGCGACAGGCCGAATTTGGCGCGCAATTCGTAAACGGCCTTGCCGGTAAAAGGCATGGCGTCGCGCGCGGATTTCGATGATACTGGCGCTTCTGCCGCGCGCGAACCAGGCGACTTATGACGTTTCGTTTTACGGATAGCGGTTTCCGCCGGCCTCTGCGTCGTCTCCTTGGGCCTGCTCTTTGAACTCTTTTTCGGTTTTGGTGCGGACTTCCCTCGGCCCGCCGGGGGGTTCTTGGCGGCGGGCGGCGCATCATCCGACATTTCGATGCCGAACACATCCGCCAGGGCATTCTCTTCGATGCGTCGGCGCCCGCTCGGGGGCTCGGCCACGGCGGCCACGCCGATTTCGGCGCCGATGAGTTCTTCGTGGTCCACGCCCCGCAGCAGAAAGAGCAACTCCGGCGCCTGGTCCAGCCGTGCGCCCACACCGTACAGCACGGCGGCGACATGCTTGCACATCACGGCCCAGTCGGGGCAGCTACACTTGAGACCGATCTCTCCGGGCAAGGGAAATAAGCCCTTCTCGCGGTCGGTGACGATGGACATCACGTTTTCGGAAAAGCGGCCCTGGAGCAGTTCCAGCAGCGAACCGATTTGTCCGGCGCAACGCGCCTTTACTGCTTTCCATTTTTGGGCGGGCAGCGTCTTGATGGCGATCTCCACGGTGTAGATCTCGGAGCCGCTGACCATGGCCCGGATCGCGCCTTTTTCGATGTCGAGATGGCACACCGAGCCGTTGCGGACGTAGGTGCGGCCGCGCGGCAAGCGGTTTTCGTAATCGCTGAACGATTCGAGGTGCTCGCACCAGGCCTGGCCCCAGAAGGTGTGGGCGATCTTGCGCCCTTCGATCCGTACCGGCTTGATCTGCTGCCCCTTCTTGCGCAGCTTCTCCATCTTTTTAAGGGCCTTGGCCCGGCGTTCGGCCACGGAAACGTAGGGCCTGAATTCGTACCACCCCATTTTGGACTCCTAGAGTTGCGCCCGATCGATATCCAGGGCCACGGCCTTGAGCAGTTGCGCGTCGCTCATCCCCGTGAGCAGGGCTTCGGCCCCGGCCTTCAGGATATCGTCGGCAAGGTTGGTTTTTTCTTCCATCAGCGTGTCGATCTTTTCTTCGATGGTGCCCCGGCAAATGAATTTGTGCACCACCACGTTGCGATGCTGACCGATGCGGAAGGCCCGGTCCGTGGCCTGGTTCTCCACGGCCGGGTTCCACCAGCGGTCGAAGTGGACCACATGCGAAGCGGCCGTGAGATTCAGACCCGTGCCGCCCGCCTTGAGCGAGAGCACGAAAAACGGCGGCCCCTCTTCGCTTTGAAAGCGGTCGATGAGGGCCTTGCGCTTCTGCACCGCCGTCGCGCCGCTCAGCACCAGGCCCTCGCGCCCGAAGACGTTTCGGAGAAAAGCGGCGATGGGTTCGGTCATCTCCCGGAACTGGGTGAAGACCAGCACCTTTTCCTGGCGCGCGGCGATCTCTTCGCAGATGCTTCGAAGACGGTCGAATTTTCCGCTGGCGGCCGGCGCGTACTCCCCGTCGCCGAGAAACTGGCTGGGATGATTGCAGATCTGCTTAAAGCGCATCAGAAACGCCAGTACTAGTCCGCGCCGTTGGATGCCATCGACTTCCTCGAGGTTTGCGGCAAGCTGCGTCACCGAGGTGGCATACAGCGCCGCCTGCTTTTTCGTCAGGCCGCAGAAGGCCTTCATTTCGGTCTTGTCGGGCAGATCGGCGATAATGCTTTTGTCCGTCTTCAGGCGCCGGAGCACATAAGGACTGACCAGATTCCGGAGCGGCGCGTAGCGATCCTGTCCGCGCTCTTCCAGTCCTTTGACGAAGCCTCTGAATTTGGCGGCCGAACCGAGCAGGCCCGGGCAGAGAAAATCGAACAGCGACCACAGATCGGCGAGCCGGTTCTCCACCGGCGTGCCCGTGAGCGCAATGCGGGCCTGGGCCGTGAGCTGTTTGACGGTTTTGGCCTGTTGGGTGGCGGGATTCTTGATCGCCTGGGCTTCGTCCAGAATCACCAGGCGCCACTTTACTTCCAGCAGCCATTTTTGCCGGGGCAGCATGCCATAGGTGGTCAGGACCACATCGGCCTTGGCCAGCCGCGCGGCGGTCATGGCCGCCAGTGTGCTCTTCTCCATTTCCGACGGATGGAGAAAAACCGCCTCCAGCGTCGGCGCAAAGCGCGCGATCTCGGCCTTCCAGTTCGCCAGCAGCGAGGCCGGCAGCACCAGGAGCGACGGTTGGGCGGGCCGCGGCGGGCTCTGCTTCAAGGCCAGCAGGAGCGATAGGACCTGGATGGTCTTGCCCAGCCCCATGTCGTCGGCCAGACAGGCGCCGAGCCCCAGGTTCGACAGGAACCGGAGCCAGTTGGTCCCGGCCTGCTGGTAGGGGCGCAGCGTGCCGCGAAAATCCTTGAGACCCTGCGGGCCGGTCAACCCGTCGGCATTGCGCAGGTTCGCCAAAACACCGGCGAGCCAGGGGCCGGCATCGACGAAGGCCCACGCGCGTTGCGCCTCCATGGCCGAATCGTCGGCCGCCAGGTCGGCCGGCGCACCCGCCAGAAGACGCATGCCTTGGATAAAGGCGATGCCTTGCCCGGCCGCCTCGGCCTCCACCTGCTTCCAATGGGCCAGGGCCGCGGCCAGTTTCTCCCGGTCCACCTCGACCCATTGCCCTTTGATAAAAACCAGACCCTCCTGGGAGGCCATGATCCGGCGCCACTCCGCTTCGCTCAGGTGCTGGTCGCCCAGGGCCAGCTCGACCTTGAAGTCCAGCATCGCGTCGGCACCGAAGCGGCTGTGCTTCTTTTCGCCGATGGTTACGGCCACCCGGGGGCGGGGGCGCTTGCGCCACCAGTCCGGCAGGCGCACCAACAGGCCGCTCTCTTCGAGCAGGGGCGCGTTTTTCAAAAGGCGATAGGCCTCGCCCGGGCTCCAGGCCAGCGGATGGAAAATATCGCCGGAAGCGACCATCTCCTTGACGAAGTCGATCTTTTCGGAGGCGCGCTGCACGGGGGCGAGCAGGTTGATCAGCGCCCTTTTGTTGCGCTCGCCGGCGAACTCCTGAAGGGCCTTGCCCAGGGGCCGGTATTGCACGCGCCCCGCCGTTGAAAGGCTCGGGGCATAGGTGGCCAAAAAGGCGAAGGGCAGCTCGGCATCTTGCTTGTTTTCGGCCAGGTGAAAGCAGACGCGTCCGACCTGATGCCAGATGGGGGCACGCTTTTTCAGCCACCCCGATAAGCCATCTTTTGCAGCGGCAACCTCTTCGCGCGCCCAGGCGTCCAACTCGGCCCAAAGATCCCCAAAGACCTCGACGGCCAGATACTCGCCACCCTGCATGGGCGGCGCGCAGAGCCGCAGGGCCGAAAGCTCGGACGCGTCCGGCGGTTCGATGGGATCGAGCGCTTTTCCAACCGACTCGGGCAAACGGCAGAGCTGGGTCAGGTAGCGGCAGGCAAACTCACGCCAAAAGGAGAACGTTGCCGGTGGTGGCGCTTCGGGCCGCGTCGCGGCCAGCGCGAAAAGACCCGCAGCCTGAGACGACCCAAAGCCGGCCGCGACCCGCCGCATCCAGGCATCCGGTGGGATCGCGCCATCGCCTTGCACCAAACGCAGACGGCCGGCCGGTGTCAGGATGAGATCGTTACCGACTGCTTCAGGGGTCATTGGCGGCCGACGGCCTCCTCGATGGATCGGATTGTAATCGGCCTTCCCTATCCCGCTTGGGTCGATTTTTCAAGCCCGGCGTGCCAATTGAGATTGGCTACCTGCCGGGTAGCTCTGTAATCCTTTACTGGATCGGAAGGGTGGCGCTGAAGATTTCGAAGTTCCTATCGATGAGTTCCTTCGTGGTGGGGTCCAGGTCAATGAACTCGCAGCCGAGCCCGTGCGTGTCGATCCGCGCGACCCGGACCTTGATCATGGACAGGTTTCTTTCGGCTGGAAATCGCAGCGCCAGTCTCAACGACTGGCCTTCATTGAAATCGGCGGCGCGGTCCACCTGGATGTAAAACCCTTCAAGACTAAAGTCCAGAATGTAAGCTTGGACCTCAACCCCGATGATGCTGACCGGCAGTTGGAACTCGATGCGGGGTTGTCGGCGGTAATCCTCATCGACTGGGAGGTGGTTTCGCTGGAATTTGACCATAACGCTTTGAGCCTTTACAAAAAAAGATGGAACCCTCAGATCCTATTGATCGGCAGGATGCGGAGGATCTTGATAGGCTCTCAGTGAACCCCCATGAAAATTCTCCGTCGCACGAGCCGATTTTCTGACGAGCTTTGTTCTGGCCCCTGTTTGACCACCCATTTGCGGATGCGGGCCTCCCGGCACGCGGCGCTGACCGGCAAAGATGAAGTGATCGGCGATCTGGCCAATGCCATGCTCACTTACACCACCCGCCACATCGTCTACAAGTCATTCTCGAAGAGCGACGTGGTCACTTTTCAAATCGATTCCCTGCAATTTTTCGAAAACAACAAGGGGGCTTTACCTGGAAAGGGGCCTTGGCAACGACTACACCATCGCCGACAAGTGCGACGGATCGATCATCGTCCACATCAAAACCTCGGGCTGGTACGTTTAATTGCTGCATTAATAATTAAGATAAGGTGGAAGCAGATGAGGCCGACCATGCGGGGAACCCTTTCGTGGCTGGATGCTTTGGAATTGCGGGATGTGATCACGGTGCTGGCGGAGGACCTGCATGCGTTTCGGAGCTGGGACATCGGCGCATACTCGAACAACGAAGAACTGGGTCAATTGATCTGGGACAAATATCCCGGCTTTCAGATGGAGCCAATAAACGAAAGAAAGCGGGCCTTGACCGGGGCTGCTTGTTTGTTGTATCTTTGTATATACTATGTATTAACGAAAATGGGAGTCTGAATCATGATCAAGACCCTTACCAAACACGGAAACAGTCTGGCCCTGGTAATCGAAAAACCGGTCCTCGAGTTGATCGGCGCAGACGCTGATACACCGTTCGACATCTCCACCGACGGTCAGGTCCTCATTCTCAGCCCGGTAAAGGAAGCCGGCCGGCGCCAAGCCTTCAAGGCCGCTCTCGACAAGGTGAACGCCAGGTACCCCAAGGCCTTGAAGAAGCTGGCGGAGTAACCAGTGGATCCTGTCTTTCTCAGCCTGGCAGAGGTGCTGGAGATCCATCAGGACCAAGTTGCCCGCTACGGAGGTGCTTCCGGCATCCGGGATATCGAGTTGCTCAAATCCGCCCTCGGTATGCCTTCGGCCACTTTCGGCGGTCAATTTCTGCACACGGACATCTACGAGATGGCCGCGGCCTATCTGTTCCACCTGGTGAAAAACCATCCCTTCATCGACGGCAATAAACGCACGGGTGCTGTTGCGGCACTCATCTTTCTCGCACTGAACAACTTCGACTTCGATGCCCCCGAAGATGACTTCGCCGACATGGTGCTTTCCGTCGTCCGGGGCGACCTCGATAAAGCCGACGTGGCTCTATTCATTCGACGCTTCACCCGTCCTGCCTGATTTCAGCATCAAAAGAGATATTTTTATCAATTCACTAAAACCGCTTTTTGGCAAAAGCCATTCCCGATCCGCTTTTCAGATAGGTCTCGAATTCCAGGGCCTTCCCACGATCCGAATAAGCAATCGCGGTTTTGATGCGCCATGGTTTGAATTTCGACGTGTGCGGACACTGTCCGCTGTTATGGCGGGCTTCGCGCGCCCGTTCGATCACCGGTATTGGATCGTTAACTGATTTACCAGAACCGTTTCGTGGCAAAAGCTCTTCCCGAATGGGTCTTGAGATATTTTTCAAAGGCAAGGGCTTTGCTGCGATCCTTAAAGGCGATGTACGTGGAAAGTTCCCAGGGTTTGAATTTTGATGTATGGGGCGACTGCCCATTGTTGTGAGAAGCAAGGCGGGATTTGAGACCTTCTGTGAAACCGATTTAGGTTTGTTCCGGATTCGGTATGCTGCGGAGCATGTAAACGTAGTACATGTAAGCAGAAATATTTAGGTGATTTGTTGAGAATAGCCCAGGCTTCGCCGCTCTTTGTGGGTCGCGAATATCAGGGGCTGTAACTATTGCGCAATGGCCTGCCATGCGTAGCCCGAAGGGCGAAGCATGGTGGAGGCGGCGGGAGTTGAACCCGCGTCCGAAAACATTCCGCACTGGCGTCTACATACATGTCCCGATGATTGGTTTCGCGAACCGAGGCTCCATCAGGCAAAAGGCTGGGTCCGCTAGTCTGCTATGATTTCATTCGTGCCGTAACAGGCATTCGGCATGAACTATCCCGCTAGTCGACGCCCTGGCCCCAATCCGCAGGAGAGAAAGGGCAGGACGGAAGCCGCCTAGGCGGCTACGGCGTAGTTATAATC
>JACRDD010000027.1 GCA_016218685.1 Desulfobacterales bacterium
AGGTGACCGCTTTGCCACTGAAATAGACAAAGGTTCCTTGGGCATCGGTGGTCCCGGTACACTTGTCGCTCCGGTAGGTCAGCCCCGCAACCGGCGCGCCGCCCACAAACTCACCGGTTCCGTGGCCCTTGGCGGCGGCCGCTATCATCGGAATCAGGGCTATCGGAAAGAGCAACAGAACCGCTTTGCGGAACCTTGCAAAGTACGTTTTCACACTTCTCCCATCAGCTCCCTTCATCATTTTCTCCCTTGCTTCGCTGGTTGTGAATCTTTGTTTTCAAGCGCGCGATAGCCCTTTTCCCGCATTAAAATGGGTGCAGCGGAAACCATTTGGCCGATGGCACTCGAGTAGGAGGGGTATTCGATCGAACCGAATCAAGAAGGGTAAGCTGTGCAACAGAGGTGCCAGTGCACTTTAAAAATGCATGATAAAGAGATTATGACGCCAGCCATAGCATTACTCTAATGATTGAGGATCGTTACGTATGGAAAAGCGAGATCCGGGCAAACGTTTGATATGGCGCCGGGGTGGAATTAAGTACAAAGTGTAAAACAGGAAGGAGTGGTTGACTGCGACTGCGACACAGTGAGGCGTCGCATAGTGCGACATGTCTCACTGGCTGGGTAGGGGCGAGTCCCGATGAACCCGCCAACGGTACGCTGGCCATTCTATTTTTCGAGCAAATGGAATTGCTTGATCTTACGGTGAATGGTGCGCCGTTCAACCCCCAGCAGCAGCGCGGCTTTGGTCTTGTTCCAGCGGGCTTTTTCCAAAGCGTTCAGCACCGCTTGGGCCGTGTGCGTTTTTTGGGCGGGTTTGGGGTGAGTCGGCATGGACTCCGCTCCGGTGTAATCCCTGATTTCCGCGGGCAAATGCTCAAGCCTTACGGTGCGCTCGCCGCACAGCACAAAGGCATGCTCCAGCACATGCTCCAATTCCCGCACGTTGCCGGGCCACCCATAATTCATGAACCGGCTCATCACATCGCTGGTCACGCCATCGATGCGCTTGTTAAAGCGCTCACGGAACAATCGGCAAAAATGATCCACCAGCAAGGGCACATCCTCGATCCGGTCGCGCAGACAAGGCAGCGCAATCTCCATGACCTTCAGGCGGTAGTAGAGATCTTCCCGGAACTCTCCGTTTTTCACCTTCGCTCTCAGATCTTTGTTGGTGGCGGTAATGACCCGTACATCCACTTTCAGCGTCGTGGATTCGCCGACCCTTTCGAACTCTTTTTCCTGAAGCACGCGCAACAGCTTGAGTTGGATCAGGGGGGATATGTCGCCGATCTCATCCAGCAGAATCGTGCCGCCGTCGGCCATCTGGAATCGGCCCTGACGGTCCTTGATGGCGCCAGTAAAAGCGCCTTTGACATGGCCGAAAAGCTCGCTTTCCAGCAGACTCTCCGTGAGGGCGGAACAATTGACCTTCACGAAAGGCTGATGGGTTCGCCCGCCGGCATAGTGCAGGGCCTTGGCCACCAGCTCTTTGCCCGTGCCGCTTTTGCCCGTGATTAAGACCGTGGTCTCAAGGTTGGCCAAATTTTCCAGAAGATCGTAGGTCTCCTGCATTTTCTTGCTTTTGCCGATCAGGTTCTGGAACTTGTACCGGCCCCGCAGCTCCTTTTCCAGACCCAGCAGTTCGGTGATGTCCCGGATCACCAGCACCGCGCCCATGCTGTTGCCGTTGGCGCCGATCAGCGGAGAACTATTGACCACGACGACCTGCTGGGGCCGATCGTACCGATTGCACCCGATTTGACACTCCTTGATCTCGGTCTCTTTGGATAGGGTTTCCTGCAAAATACGATGACACGACCGACCGCATAAGGTTTGGGTGTCGCCATAGGGTTTGCCGATGATGTTTTCGATGGCCACGCCGCAGATGGATTCAACGGCGCGATTGGCATCGGTCGCCTGGCCGTCCGCGTTGACTGCGATGATCCCTTCCTGGACACTGCCGAAGATGGCTTCCAGGCGGCTGCGATGATTGGCGAGATCTTCCTCGGTCTTTTTGCGCGCGGTGATATCGTTCCAAATCCCGCGGAATCCGACCACTTTGCCGTTTTCTTTTTTCAAGGAGATGGCACATTCGATGGTGATCGGATTGCCATCCTTGCGAATGAGTTGATGAACGAACCCTTGCATGGGGATGCCGGTTTTATAAACGGTATTGTACGCCCGAAACACCTTGTCCGCCGTTTCAGGATCCAGGTACGCTTTATAGGGCAGGTTGATGAGCTCGTCCTTGGTTCGCAGGCACAGATCGAGGGTGGCTTGATTCAATGAAATGAGCTTTCCCTTAAGGTCTACCTCCGAGTAAGCGGCCGGCAACTCGTCAATCAGTTGATGGTACTGACTTTGGGCCTCCCGAAGCGCCGCTTCGATTTTTTCGCGCTCCTCGAATTCGGGGTGCGGGGCATTGGGTTCAAGCATTGTCATTTTGCGAACAGGCATGCAGGCCTCCCGGGGGTAACCCTTGAATGTTGGATGATGCGAGTTGTTTTTGATGCGATCTAATGGAATTTGTCAATGCATATCCAATAGTTGAGGGTTATCCCTATCGAGCCCGACCGGAATAACCCTAAGCGAATCGGGAGGCATCGGCGATGTCGGGGGAAAATGGGTGTCCCGGTCCTTGACGAGGTGACCCGGACCAGGACCTGAACGTGCCATGAAGGTTCACCGAGAATTTGCACGGCATGATTCAGACGTTGAATTGCATCCCGGCTTTATGTTATGCACCGGGCGTTTATTTCTCCCTGCAAATAGGTGCCGCCTCGGTCGAACGGCGGGCCTTTGATTCCGCGACGCGAGGGCGCCCGTCCCTTTAGGGGCGCGATTGGCTTGACGATGAAGAAGAGTGATAGCTGGCACTGGGCTCTGGCACTGCCCGCGGCCGTCTGGCTTTTGATGCTGCTCTACGACCTCGACCTGCGGCCGCCCCATCACGACGAGGGGGTCAACGGCTGGTACATCATGCAGATGTGGCGCCAGGGTTTCTTTCGCTACGATCCCAGCAACTATCACGGCCCCCTGTTCTTTTACCTGTTGCAGCTCAGCGAAACCCTGTTCGGCAAAGGGATCATCTCCCTGCGCCTGGTGACGGTGGTCTTCGCCGCGGCCAACACGCTGCTGGTGCTGGCCCACCGCCGCTTCTTCGGCCGTATCGCCCTCTGGGCAGCCCTGGCCCTGGCCTTCAGCAGCGCCTCGATTTTTTACGGACGATACGCGATCCACGAGACGGTCTTCATCTTCTTCCAACTGCTTTTCAGCTTCGGCTACTTCAACTATGCCCGGCGCGTCTCCTGGCGCCGGGGCGTGGTCTGCATGACCGCCGGCTTCTTCGGCACGGTGCTGATCAAGGAAACCTTTTTCATCTTCTTCGGCACCTGGTTCATCGCCCTGATGCTGGTGGCGATGCTGGCGCGTTTTCTGCCGGAGGCCGACGTCCAGGAAGAATCGCCCCTGCCGGCGGTCAAAGGCAAAATCAAAAGCAAACGGGCTGTCCAGCCGGTCTTTGCGCCCCCCGATCACCAACGCTTTCTCTACCGCACGATCGGCGCCGGTCTGCTGGTGACCCTGGTGGTCTACAGCGGCTTTTTAATGAATCCCCACGGGGTCATCGACATGGTCGTGGCCCTGGCGCCCTGGCTGAAGACCGGCATGGGCAGCAGCGGTCACGAGAAGCCTTTCTTCTACTGGCTCAATCTCATGCGGCACTACGAGTGGCCGGCCCTGGCCGCCCTGGCCGCGACGGTCCTCCTGGGATGGCGTACCTCGCGCCTCGGCCGTTTCTGGTGCGCGCTGGCCGTGGGCGGCGTGCTGGCCTATTCGCTGATCCCCTATAAAACGCCCTGGCTGATCCTCAACCTGATCTGGCCGCTGTGTTTCGTATTCGGATATGGCGTGGAGACCATCCGCCAGCACTGGCCGGTGGTGGGCAAGGGGGTGGCCTACCTGGCGGCCGCCTTGCTCGTTGCGGCCAACGCGGGATTGGCCGCCCGGCTCACCTTCCGTTACCCCGACGACCCCAAGCAGCGTTATGTCTATACCCATTCCTTCAAATCCATCGTCGATCTGACCGACCATATCGAGCGGGCCTGCGCCCGCCATCCCGAAGCCAAGAACATGCGCATCGTGGTGGCCATCCAGCAAACCTGGCCCCTGCCCTGGACCTTGAGCGATTACCCCGAGCTGCACTTCGACCCCTTCAAGGCCGGCAACCCGGTGCGGGGGGACGTGCTGCTCGTGGACATCCAGGATCAGCAAGCCGTGGAAGCCATGCTGGATGCCCCCTACTACCGGGTGAGCGGCCGGCTGCGCGATGCCTATACCGACATCCTCTACTACTACCGGGAGGCGCGCTTCAAGGATACCTGGCAGGGCGCCAGTACCCTGGTCGGCCCGCCGCCCAGCCCCCAGGAGCCCGCCCCGTGATCGTCGTCCAAGGCATCCTCTGGCATATTGTCTTCAGCACGCTGTGCGGCGCCCTGCTGGCGTTGGTCTTCCAGGGACTCAACGGCTGGATCGCGGCCGCGAGCCTGCTGACCGGCGCGGGCCTGGTGTATGCCTGCCGCGCGTTCCTGCCCGGAAGCGAGCGCCGGGAAACGATCGCCTGGGATTGGATCGACAAAACGGTGGCGGGCTTCATCCTGCTGCTCGGCCTGCGCCACTTTGCCTATCTTTACTTCAGCGTGGACAACGCCGTCCAAACCCTGCTCAAGAACAACTACGGCGATCTGCCCCTGCACATCGCCTACATCCGCCATCTGACGGACGGCGCCTTCTTTCCGCCCGACAATCCCTTTTTCTCCCTGGAGAACTTGTTCTACCCCTTCGGCGTCGATTTCTACAACGCCTTCTGGGAGCAGCTCGGCGTGCCCACCCAGTCCCATCTTTTCGTGGTGGGTTTTTTGTTGCTGCTGGCCACGGTGCTGGCCTTGTACCGTTTCGGCGGTATTCTGACGGTAGGGGCCTTTTTCCTCAACGGCGGCTGGGCCGGCTGGCAACTGCTGACCAGCGGTGTGTGGCAAGACTACCAGGAGACGCTCACCTGGAAGAACTTTTTCATGACCCTCTTCATCACCCAGCGCGGCCTGCTGATGGCGCTGCCCTTGGGATTGTGGCTGGTGGGCCAGGTCCGGGAGCGTTTTTATGCCCCGAACGGCGCCGCCTCGCCCTGGTCCCGGGGTCAGGTGATCCTGGTGGGTCTGGCCTGGGGGGCCTTGCCCTTTTTCCACATGCACGCCTTCATCGTGATCAGCTTGCTCATCGCCTTCTACACCCTGGCCGGCGCCGCGCCCAAAAGCAATTTGCGCCAACTGGCCCCGGTCCTGGCCCTGGCCGTGCCCCTGGGGACGGTTTTCGTGCTCTACCTCACCGATCTGTTCCGCAAGGGCGCCATGCTCCATTTTCAGTGGAGCTGGTTCGAGCCGCGCAATATGGCCCTGTTCTTCGGCGTGGAGCTGGGGCCCTGGACCCTGTTTCTGCTGGCCGCGGCCGTCTACCGCCTGTGGAAGGGAAGCGGCCGCGAGCGGGCCGAATGGCTCATGGCCGGCGGCGCGTTTCTGCTTTTTAACGGCGTGCTGCTGGCCCCCTGGGATTGGGACAAGCTCAAGGTGCTGATTTGGTTCTACCTGATCGGCGTGGCCCTGGCCGCCAAGGCCGTCACGCCCTTCTTGACCCCGCGGCGCAAGGCGGCCCTGTGCCTGGTGCTGTTCTTCTCAGGAACGGTGAGCCTGCTGACGGTTTCCGGCGGCCAGGCCCAGCCCACCAAGCTTTACGAATGGCGCGAGCTGTGGAACACCAAGGGCGCGGTGCTGGCGCTGCCGAAAGATGCCGTGGTGGCCGCCGCGCCGACCTTCAACCATCCGCTCTCTTTTTGGGGTTATGCCATCGCCGTGGGCTACTCCGGGCATCTGTGGTCCCACGGCATCGATTATCAGGAACCCGAAGCCATGATCGGCCGTCTCTACCAGGGGGGCGGCGATTGGCGCCAGATCGCGGCGCATTTGCGGGTGACGCATATCTTCTGGGGACCCATGGAAAAGGAGCGCTACGGCGAGACACCGCCCGCCTGGCGTAAGGAGTTGACCAACTTGTCGCCGGTGCCGGGGTATGAGCTGTATGTGGTCGGTCCGGGACCCACGCCGGAGTTCACGGACGGACGATAAGCCGGGATTGGAGAGCCGCTGAACAAGGAACCCATGTCGCGCAAAAGAATCCTCTGGGTGCGCTTCCGCCGCTTCTCGGCGGTGGGCATCCTCAACACAGTGTTGCACCTGTTCTTCTTCAGCGCCATTTACTTTCTGGGGGCCCACTACCTGCTCTGTCAGGCCATCGCCTTTCTCTGCGTCAACCTGATCACCTTTTACATCAACCGCACCTGGACCTTTGGCAGCATCGATCCCCGGGTGGGCGAGCAGTTGCGGCTCTATCTGCTGACCCGCGCCATCACGCTGGCGGCCACCCTGGCGCAGACCCTTGTGCTGGTCGAGTGGGTGGGCCTTTCCCCTTTGCTCTGCCAAATAACGGCCGTGGTCACCAACGTCAGCCTCAATTTTCTCTTCTCCCAGATTTTCGTCTTCCAGTCCGTGCCCCAGGACCTGGCGCACTACCTGTACTTCGCGCTTATCGATCTGGATCGCTTGCGGGACGTCCCGCCATGCACCGTCTACTACCTCGTGCCGATCTTCCATGAACACAACCGGCTCTATCCGCGCTCCATCGGCAATCCGCACGGCGAAGATTTCGTGCGCGTCAAGGTCGAGCAACTGGAGGCCTTGAGCGCCCACACACCCCAATTTCAATGGCGCCTGATTTTCATCGACGACGGCGACCGGGAGCGCCACTCCGGCTGCCTCGTTCACGAGCGCGTCCAGGAGCTTTATCCGCGCAAATTGGCGGCGGGTCAGATTCGGGTCTGGTTTCTGGAGGAATTGGCCCCGGAGATCGCGGCGGCCTCGCGCAAGGGCGGGGCGGTGATCACGGCCCTGCGCCATCTGGAGACCCTCGGCCCCCGACCCTCGGATATCGTGATCTACACCGACGCCGACATCTCCTCGGATCTGCGCCTGTCCGGCAGCCTCATCGCGTCGCTGCTGACCGGCGCCGATCTCAGCCTCTCCAGCCGCTGGCACGACGGCGCCACCGTGGTGGACCGCGGCATCAAGCAGAAGATCAGCAGTTGGATCTACAACCTGCTGGTTTACACCCTGCTGGGATTGGATTTCGCCGATACCCAAAACGGCTTCAAGGCCCTGCGCTATGACACCGTGGTGCGCATCCGTCCCTACCTGCGCGAAATCGGCTTTGCCTTCGATACGGAAATTCTGATGCTCACCGAGCTATTGGGCGGTAAGATCGAAGAGATCCCCATCTTCTGGAAGGATTCGGCCGCCGAAAGCAATGTGAGCATGCTGCTGGACCCCTTGAAGGCCATCGGCGGTCTGCTGCGCCAGCGGCGCTATCGCCACCAGTTGCTGCGTAGCGGGATATCGACCCAAACCGCCAGCACCCGTCCGGCCCATGAATGATCCCGCTTTGCCCCTGGGAAATTTTTAGAGGTCTCTTTTTCAAATACCGAGAAAATCATTTGTTTGCTTCAATCAAGGCGCCATTGATGAACTTATGAATGATGCTTGAAACATAGGTCTGGTACGGCAATCCTTCCTGCACGGCCTTTCGTTGCAGCTCGATGAGATCCCTTTCGGAAATTCTTATATTCAGGCGCTTGTCTTTTCTCAGTGTGTTGCGGGCGTATTCGGAAAGCTCCTTTTTCCGCTTGGCAAGGTTTTTCACGGGAATCCATTCGTCCTTTTCGAAACTATCGAGCAAGGCTTTCTCTTCTTTGGCTAACTTAGCGTTCATTTTTATCTCCGATGTATTTTTTGGTCGCTTTTCTGCTCGGAATAATCGTTTTGAGAAAAAGTTCCTCATCGCTTTCGACATAGGGAACAAGATAGGCGTAGCCGCCGATGTCGATGACCATGATCCGCAGCCCTGGGTAATCCTTCTGATTGGGATGCACAAGGTCGTCTAGTATTTGGCCTTTTTCAATATAGAAAACCACATCCTCGAAGCAGATGCCCCTTGATTCTTTAAGCGACAGACTTTTTTCGGTATTCCAGTTAATGATCTTCATGCGTATCCGCTATCACATTGTGTGCATTTCGGCAACAGTGTGGCCGCTCCGTCAGGTTGAACCGGCGGATAGCTGGAAAGTCTAATGATTAGATACTCTGTTTATCGGTAATTCTTCTTCCAGGGCGCCTGGCGCGTCCGGCGGGCATCGGCCAGCGCCAGGCGGAAGGTTTCCACGGCCAGCTCGGCGCAGTGGAACTCTTTCGGCGACAAGCTTTGCAGGTAAGCGGCCACCTGCTGGGGGGTGATCTGCAGCGCCTTGTTCAAGGATTGACCCTCGGCCAGGTCGATGAGCGCATTGACGCAGGCATTGGTATGGATGCATCCGTTCAGGGTGTACGCGATGTTCTGGATCGTCTCTGCCTTGAGGATAACGAAAATTTCCACCGAATCGCCGCACTCGCGGGTCTTTTGGCCGCGGCCGTCGGCCTGTTGCAGCCGTTCGTGGCGATCGCTGCGAAAGGCGCACTCCAGAAAGCGGATGGCATGGGTCTGCCAGAGGTCGGGGGGGCCGGTATTCATTTCGATTTCTCGCTCTGTTGGCCGTTGGTTGTCGGCCGCTGCAGGTCGATGACCGTGATCTCCGGGGGGGCGAAGACGCGCAACGGCGGCCCCCAGGTGCCGGTGCCCGGGCTGACGTAAAGATGGGCCGCGGGTGCGACGGCGTACAGGCCTTTGGTAAAGGGATAAAGCATTTTAATTACGAGGCCGAAGGGAAAGACCTGGCCGTTGTGGACATGCCCCGAGAGCTGCAGGTCGAACCGGCGCTGGCCGTCGCTTCGCGGCAGGGGCCGGTGCTTGAGCAGGATGGCGAGCTGGTCCGGCGGTATTTGGGCCAGCAACTCGGGTTCGGAAAGCCCTTCGGCGGTTCGGCTGGCCGGGTCGTCGAGGCCGGCGATGGCGATGCCCTCCCGGGGGGCGGCATAGGTGCCGCGCAGCAGGTGAAAGCCCGCCGCTTGGATGAACTGGGCCGCCTCGGCGAGGCCCGTGTAGAACTCGTGGTTGCCCAGGATGGCGTATTTGCCCATGGTCGCGGGAAGGGCGTTGAACAACTGGGCCACATTGGCGCTATCGTCCAACGGACCGTCGAGCAGGTCGCCGGTGCACACCAGGATATCCGGCTTGGCTTCCTTGATCGCTGTCAGGATCGGCTCCAGGCGGCCGGGATAGAGCATGGGGCCCAGGTGCAGGTCGCTGATCTGGACGATACGCACCTGCGCCACGGAGGCCGGCAGCTTGGGACAGGCGATGGCGACGTGCTTGACACCCACAAAATGAGCGGCGAGGGCGCCGTAGACGGTCAACAGGCCCGCGGCGGCGGCCACCAGCATTAGGTTGTGGCGCCGCATGAGCATGTAGTCGCTCCAATCGACTTCGAAAAGCCGCTGCAGCCCGCCGACGATCAGGTGGTAGGTGTCCACCGGAATGGCGATGCAAACGAACAGAAAGAGATAGCCCATCCACACGTAGCCCACCCAGGTGAGCAGCAGGCCGAACAGCGAGTGCCCTTGGCTTTCCAGCAACCGGGCCAGGATGGGCGCCAGCATCAAAAAAGCCAGCACGATCAGCAGCAGGATGTAACTCAACCCTTCCAGATAAAGCGATCGGCGCACCTTGATCAGGACGTAAAGGTGCAGCGTGCCATAAAGGCAAAGAAAAACCGCCAAAAACACGAGCCAGCGAAACAGGCTCCCCATGCTTTGCATCTCCGATCCAATGTGGCGACGCACAACCATCCTGGCGGGAAACCGCGGCAGGGGATGGCATGGCCGCGTCCCGGGGAATAGCTGCTATTGTATCGACATTATTCCGCGTTTGTTTAATCTATTTCGCTCTCAAAATAAAGCATCGGTCTTCAGAACTTGGGCGGCCGCATGAATTCCCGCAGCACGATGGTGGCGTAAGCGCCAGGCGGCAGGGTAAAAGTGAAGCACAATCCCTGTTCGTCCAACTGCACGCTCAGATCCTCCAGGTTCAGGATCGCCCGGCGCCGCGACCCGGGCGCCTTGAGCCGCTTGAAATCGTCGGTGGTCAAGGCAAAGGCCGTCAGCGGGGCCGCTTCATATTCGCCGGCCGCAGCGGCGGCGGCCATCATTTTAGGTCCGAAAATCGGACCGGTGTAGGTGATGGCGCCCTGGGCGAAGCGCGCGGCGGCTTCGGCCAGATCCTCGACCACGAACAGGCCGCCGGTGTCGGTTTTCTGGGCCACATCGCCCAACAGCAACGTGCGGTAATCCCCCCGGGTCATGCGTTCGGCCAGCCACAAATTGAACAGGCCGCTCTGCAGGGCCGAAACGAGCAACTCATCCTGCTTGCCGCGCACCGGCCGCCGTCGCTGCAGCAACTGAAAGGCGCGGTCGATGTTGGCCAGGTTGAAGCCGAAACGCTGCTCGCCGTAAAAATTGGGCAGACCGTGTTGGCGCAATGCCTGGGCCATGGCCTGGGCCGGTGCCAGGGCCGTCGCGGTCACCTCGGTCAGCACGATGCGGAAGCGGTTGGCGGCCACGTGGCCGGTTTTGATCTTGTTGCGGTGGCGTTTGAGGTCGAGGATCTCGAAGGGCAGGGCGCCCAGGCGGGCTGCCGCCTCTTCGAGGCTCTGGCTCATGGGCAGCAGCAGGGAAAAGGTCTGGGTGGTGACAGCCTGTTTGTCCTTGCGGCCGCCCCAGCCCACATCCATGCTTCTCAACCCGAAGCAGCGCGCCAGTTCGGCGGCCACGTCGGCCGTGTTCCACAGCTTGCGCCGCAGGGTCACGAAGAGGTGCTCGCCCTCGCCGCAGGCCTCATACGGCAGGATCTCTTCCACCTGGAAATGCTCGGGCGTAGCCTTGATGGCGCCGCCGATGCCGGGCAGATCGGCGCAGACGAAAGGCAATTGCGCGATGGCTTGCTTTAGCGTTTCGGCGCGGGTGTCTTTGGCTTCGAATTCCATTATCTTAACCCTCCGATAAAATCGCCGACCGCCGCGATCCCCTTTTCTTCCACCACCCGGATCGTCTGGGTCCCGATGACGGCGATCTCCACCTGGCCGGTGAGAAAGTCGATGTCGGCTTTGTCTTTGACGCCGAAGCCCAGGGCCAGCGGCAGTCGGGTGGCCTGGCGGCAGCGCGAAAGATAGAGGCGCAGATCCTGGGTGAAGTCGGTCTGCTGGCCGGTGACACCCTTGCGCGCCACGCAGTAGACAAAGCCTTTAGCATGTTCGGCGATCCGGCGCATGCGCTCATCGGGCGAAGTGGGCGCGAAGATGAAGATCGGCGCCAGGCCGTGGGCGCCCATGGCATCTAAATACTCCCGGCCCTCTTCGGGCGGCAGGTCCGGCACGATGGCGCCACGCAGGTTGCCCCGGGCCATGGCCTGGGCAAAGGCCGGCACGCCGTACTTGAAAAGGATATTGTAGTAGGTCATGAGCAGAAAAGGGATCTTGAACTCGGCGGCCGCCCGCCGGGCAAAATCCAGGCAGGCGGCCACGGTGGTGCCCGCGGCCAGCGAAGCCTGGTTGGCCTTGAGGATCACCGGGCCGTCGGCGATGGGCTCGGAAAAAGGGATTTGCAGCTCCATCAGGTCCACGCCCGCCGCGACCATGGCGCGCACGATCTCGTAGGAGGCGTCCAGGGATGGATAGCCGATGACGATGTGGGTCATGAGAAGGATTTTCTTCTCTTCCAACCGGCTGCGGATGTATGCTTCCAACATGGGAGATCCTTTCATGCGTTGCCGCTTTTATACTGCTCGGCCTTGGCGCAAATAAACGCCTTCCACTCCGGATCGTCGAAGGCATCGGCCACGGTGAAGATATCCTTGTCGCCGCGGCCCGACTGGTTGATAACGATGATCTGGTCGGGCGTCATCAGGGGTGCCTCCTTGAAGGCCTGGGCAAAAGCGTGGGCCGATTCCAGGGCCGGGATCAAACCTTCCAGGCGCATGCTCAGGGCCATGGCCGCCACCACCTCGTCGTCGGTGGCCGCTTCGAACCGCACCCGGCCGTTCTCCTTGCAATGGGCCAGGATGGGCGATACGCCCACGTAGTCCAGGCCGGCCGAGATGCTGTGGGTCTCGCGCATCTGGCCGTCGCCGTCCTGAAGAAAGTAGGTCTTGTAGCCCTGGGCCACGCCGATGCTGGCATCATTGGATTTGAGCCGGGAGGCATGCCGCCCGCTGGCCAATCCTTTGCCGCCGGCCTCTACCCCCACCAGGGTCACGGGGTCGTTGAAAAATCCCGAGAAAACGCCCATGGCATTGGAGCCGCCGCCCACGCAGGCAAAGACCCGATCGGGTAGCCGGCCCTCCTGTTCGAGGATTTGGCGGCGCGCCTCCTGGCCGATGATGGATTGGAAGTAGGTCACCATCTCCGGGAAAGGGTGCGGGCCGCAGGCCGTGCCCAGCACGTAGTGGGTGGTGTCCATGTGGCCCACCCAGTCGCGGAAGGCTTCGTTTATGGCGTCTTTGAGGATGCGCGTGCCGTCGCGCACCGGTACCACGGTGGCGCCCAGGCGCTGCATCCAGAAGACATTGGGCCGCTGGCGCAGCACATCCACCTCGCCCATGTAGATGGTGCAGTCAAAGCCGAAGCGCGCCGCCATAGTGGCCGTGGCCACGCCGTGCTGGCCGGCGCCGGTTTCGGCGATCACGCGGGTCTTGCCCATGCGCCGCACCAGCAGCCCCTGACCCATGACGTTGTTGGCCTTGTGGGCCCCGGTGTGGTTGAGATCCTCGCGTTTGATGTAGATCTTGGCGCCGCCGAAGTGACCGGTGAGCCGCTCGGCGAACGTCAGCGGCGTGGGCCGTCCCGAATAGTTGGCCATCAAGTTGACGTACGACGGCCAGAAGTCGGGATCGGCCTTGGCCGCCTCGAAGGCCGCCTCCAGTTCGTCGAAGGTGGCGGTCAGAATCTCGGGGATGAAGGCGCCGCCGAAACGGTCGTAGTATCCACGCTTATGCATATACGGTTCCTCCGATGGTTTGCGTAAAGACGAATTGATCGGTGCGGCACCACAGCTCGGAAAAGACGCCGCAGGGGGTTTGGGCAAAGGTCAGCCAGCGCTGGACGGCCAGCAGCGGGGTGTGGGGCGCCACTTGCAGATGGCGGGCCTGGTCCGCGTCGGCGGCTGCGATGCGGAAACTCTGCTTGCCGCCTGAGGGCCGCAGGTAGTACTGCTCTTCGGCGATGGCCGAGAGCGACCGGCCTTCCAGGTCCAGGCGCTGGATGCCGTCGAAAAGGGCGGCATGCAGGTAGAGGGCCTCCAGCAGCACCGGTGTGCCCGCCACGCGGGTCAGCCGGGAAAAGCAATAGGCCGACTGCCCGTTGAAGGGGTTTTCGGGCGTGCCGGCCACGTTCTTCAAATCGATCGGCGCCAGCAGGAGGGTCTCCACGGCCAACCCTTTTTTTCGGAACGAGGCGCTGGTGCCGTCCAGGGAGAAGAGGTCCACCTCCTGCTGGGGTTCCTGCACGTAGGTGCCCGACCCGCGCCGGCGGGTGAGCAGCCCCTTGCGGATCAACAGATCCACGGCCTGGCGGATGGTCGGCCGCCCCAGGCCGTGGGCCGCCGCGAGCTGGTGCTCCGAGGGGATGCGGCTGCCCGGCGCATATTCCCCCGAGCGGATGCAGGCGCTGAGCAGATCGGCCAACTGGCGGTATAGCGGTATCGGGGCGTTGGGGTTGAGCATGGCATACCTCACCTTAAGATGGTGGCATTTATGGTCAAAATTGGTAAAGTTGTCAAGACAAATTATTTTGATTCATTTGAAGTGGCAGCGGCCGGCCAGTCGTGGTAAACGCTACCCTTAAATAGACGCCAAAAGGAACCACGACCCATGCCGAACAACCTGGCCACCCGAATCCAGATGATTTTTAGCGATGCCTTCACGTTCTTCGTGGGCAATTTTCGTCAAATCGCCACGATGTGCCTTCCCTTTTTATTTGGCATCGCCCTTTTCCAGGTGATTCTGGAGCAGGCCTATCCGGCCAGTCCCATGGCTTTCTTGGCCTCGGTGGCCTTGGGTGCGGTGATCTATCCTATTTATATGGGTGCCCTGATCCGTTTGATGGCCGGCCGCGCCCGGCAGGAGCGACCGACCAGCAGCGCCCTGATCACGGCGGCCATCCCCCAATGGAGCGCTCTGCTGACCCTCAAGATTGTGGCCTCGTTTTTGATCCTGGTGGGATTCGGCCTGATCATCGTTCCCGGCCTATGGCTTTGGGGCCGTCTGGCCTTTGCCGAATTTTACCTGGTGCTGTTCGGGATGACCCCCCGCGAAGCCCTCCAGCGCAGCCTGCTGGCTACCCGCGGGCAACTGAGCCTGATTCTGGCCCTGCTGTTTTTAACCAACGGCCCTCTGCTCATGCTGGGGGTGACAGTGGAACGCACCTTTGTCAGCCTGATGCCCAATCCGATCTTCCAACTGGCTTTCACAACCGGTCTGGCCACGCTCGAACTGTTCGTGCACGTGGTGCTCTTCAGGGCCTTCATGGATGTGATGGCGGTCCAGGAGCGGCCGCAGTAAAGGCAAAACTTCTTTACGGGAAGGGATGCTATGAAATGGCTCAAAGCGTTGCTGTTGGGGGTCGTGGCCTTGATCGCGGCCGCGATCGTCTTGGTACTGGTGGTCGTCAATCCCTTCGGCCCGTCGCCGCTGAACACCTATCAGACTGAGGGGACCTTGAACCTGGAGGGCCTCGCGGGGCCCGTGCGCATCCTCCGGGATGAACTGGGGACGCCTTATATCCATGCGCAGAATATAGAGGACCTGCTCATGGCCCAGGGATTTGCCAGCGCCCAGGACCGGCTCTTCCAGATGACCTTGTCCAAGCTGCTCGCCTCGGGGCGCATCGGCGAGCTGGTCGGCGCCAAAGCCCGGGCCTCGGACGCGCGCATGCGCACCTTGGGTTTTCGCCGCCAGGCCCAGGCGCACCTTAAGGGGCTCGACGAACCCACCCGACACCTGCTGCAACGTTACGCCGATGGCGTCAACGCCTTTATCCGCCAATGCCCAAAGCAGATCCATCTGGAATTCAAACTGGCCGGTCTCCGGCCGGAACCGTGGGAACCCGCGGACTCATTGACCATTTTGTACTTCATGGGGTGGAACAGCGCGGCCAACATCCAGCACGAGATCGTCGGCCGCATGCTGGTGGAGCACCTGGGGCCGGAGCGTGCGGCCGAGCTTTTTCCTTTGAATATCAATCCGGCCGAAAACCAAGCGGCCCCGGGCGCGGCAGCACCGTGGCGTGAAGGCCAACCGGTGGGGCGTGTGGGGTTTGAACGCCTCCAGGCACTCCTGGCGCAGTTTCCGGACCCACCGCTGCGCCTGGGCAGCAACAACTGGGCCGTGGCGCCGCAGCGCTCCCGGAGCGGTCGGCCCATTGTGGCCGGCGATCCCCACCTGATGGCCAACCTGCTGCCCGGTCCGTGGTATCCGTGCGGGCTGATCCTGCCGGACCACCGGGCCGTGGGCGCCACTATCGCGGGTACGCCCGGCATCGCCGTCGGCCGCACCCAATTTGTTGCCTTCGGCGTCACCAATGCCTACGGCGACACCCAGGACCTTTATATCGAGACGGTGGACCCCCAAAATCCCAACCAATACCTGGAGGGCGAGCGCGCCATCCCCTTCGATGTCATCGAGGAGACCCTCAAATTCAAGGACAAGCAGGCACCCGACGGATTTGCCAAGGAAACCCTGCACATCCGTCGCACGCGCCGGGGGCCGGTGGTCTCCGACCTGCTGCCCGGCCTGGCCGCCAACCCGGTGATGACCATCCGCTGGTCGGCCTTCGAAGGCACCGCGGCGTCGCTGGGGTTCGAGGCGTTTTTAAAAGCCCGCAACATAGATGAATTTCGCCGGGCCTTGGCGCCGGTCGAGCAGATCATGCTCAATTATGTTTTTGCCGATACGGCCGGCAACATCGGCTGGCAGGTCAGCGGCCTGTTGCCCATCCGCGATCCGGGCGGCGGGGATCTGCCCTTCGCGGTCCGGACGGACCGGGACAACTGGCGCGGCTGGGTTCCCGCCGATCAGATGCCCCAGGCCACCAACCCGCCGGCCGGTTGGGTGGGCACCTCCAACCACAAAACCACCACCCGGGATTGCCCCTACTACTACTCCAATTACTTCGCCACCAGTTATCGCCAGGAGCGCCTGATGCAGCTCATGGCAGAGGCGACCGCCACCGCGGCCCAGGATCACTGGCAATTTCAACGCGACCTGGTCAACCTGAAGGCGTGGCGCATTGCGCCGATCATGGCCCGGGCCCTGCTCGCGCGGGAAGAGACCCGGGCCATGGGCCGCATTCTCCAAACGTGGAACGGCACGGACGGCAGCGATCAGGCTGGCCCGCTCCTGTTCCATTCGCTTTTCAACGAGCTGGCCCGGCAAACTTATACGGATGAACTGGGCGAGGCCCTGAGCCAGGCCATGCTGGGCAACACCTACTTTTGGGAGCAGCGCCTGGCGCAGATGATTGCATCGGGCCGCTCGGTCTGGTTCGATGATATCCGCACGACCGACACGGTGGAATCCCTTGACGCCCTGCTGCACCGTTCGGCCCTGGCCGTGCTCGGCCGGCTGCAAAAGCGCCTGGGCGGCACCCCGGCCGATTGGCGCTGGGGCGATGTTCACCGGTATGAATTCATCCACCCGCTGGCGCGCGCGGGTCTGCTCAAGCGCCTGTTGGGCGGCGGCGTGCATGCCGCCGATGGATCGGGCGACACTTTGCTGCGCAGCAAATCGCCCCACGACGATCTTTCCACCGTGGATGTGATGGCCTCCCTGCGCATGGTGGCGGATTTGGCAGATGGGGACAAGGTCCTGGCCGTCCTGCCCGGCGGGGTGACCGGCCGCTTGTTTCACCCCCATGCCACCGACCAGATCGCACCGTTTCTCGACGGCCGGGAGCGCTACTGGTGGTTCAGCGATCAGGCCATCCAGGCCCATGCCCGGACCACCTTGGTCTTGAAGCCCGCGCCGGCGGGGCGCTGAAAAGGGGCAAGTGGACGGCTCACCAGGCGGCGAACACGCTGTGTTCGCGCAAGATGTTCAGCCCGATGGCCAGCAATACCAATCCCCCCAGCAGGTCGGCGTAACGGCCGATACGGGTGGCTTTGGAGACGCGTTTGCCCAGGTGCATGCCCAGGGTGGTGAAGGCGGCGGCCACGATGCCGATGACCAGCGCCGGCCGCCAGATGGAGACATTGAGCATGGAAAGGCTCAGCCCCACGGCCAGGGCATCCAGGCTGGTGGCCACCGAGAGCATCACCATGGTGGCGCCCCGGGTGGGATCTTTGCATGCCTTTTCGTCCTCTTGCTTGGCAAAGGCCTGGCGCAGCATGCCCTGGGCCACGAAGAGCAGCAGGGCGAAGGCGGCCCAGTGGTCGAAGCGTTCGATCTGGGCTCGGATGGTCTGGCCGGCGGCCCAGCCGGCGATGGGCATGAGCGCCTGGAACAGGCCGAAATGCCAGGCCAGGCGGAAGTTCTGGCGAAAATCGATGCAACCCAATTGGATACCGGCGGCCACGGCCACGGCAAAGGCGTCCATGGCCAGGGCCACCGCGATGGCGGTGATG
>JACRDD010000029.1 GCA_016218685.1 Desulfobacterales bacterium
GCTGGTGGCTCATCTCGGCCATGTCTTTGATGAAGTTCTTGATGTTCAGCCGCATGGCTTCGATGTTCTCGTTGATAAAGGCTTTTTTGCCGGGGAACTTTTCCAGGGCGGCGTCGAAATTGCCTTTGCCGAATTCGGCGACGCAGGCCATGGCTTTCTTCTTGACGCTGATGTGGCCCTTGACCATGTCGTTGACCCCTTTGGCCATGGCCTGGTAAATGCCGTTGTAATTGTTGTCCGGCATCGTCACGTCGATATCGCCCGCGTCGTGCGCGCCGCTCATCTGCTTCATGTCGACGGTGAAATTGTTGAGCACGTCGATGCAGTGATTCAGGTTGGATTTAATGGTGTTGAACGTGCCGCGATACTCTTCGGCGATCCTGGGGGGCAGCTCGCCCTTGGCAATCTGTTCGATGTACTTGGCAGTGACATCGATGGGCGCCTCGAAGGCATCGACCAGCGCGTTAACGTCCGAGAGCAGGTTGCACCACTCGCCCTTGTGGGCGGAAGCATTGCAGCGGCTCTCCAGCCGACCGTTGGCGATGTCCTTAGCCAATTTGGAGATCTCGGCATAGCAGGCGGTCAAGGTCTGGTCCTTGGCTGCCGCGTCCGCCTCGAGTTGGGCGATGCGGCGGTTGGCCTGGTTCAGTTTTTCTTCGGTTTGTCGCCAGTTCAGGAAACTCATGGGTTTTCTCCTTTTGTCTTGCACTTGCAGTCGTTTAGGCGGCCCGGCTGGTTTCAAACCCGCCGCCCGTTTCGGTTTGCACCATGGCCAACTCATCGCTGGAAAAGATGCGGTCCACATCCAGGATGATGATGAACTGATCGTTATGCTTGCCGATGCCCTTGATAAAGGCGCTGTTCCATTTGGCGCCGATCTTGGGCGTGGCCTCGATCTGGCCGGCCTCCAGGTCCATGACGTTGTGGACCGCGTCGGCCAGGGCGCCGATGACGCATACTTCTCCGGCCAGGGAGATCTCCATGACCACGATGCGGGTATCCAGGGTCCGGGTGGTGGCGGCCAGGCCGAACTTGAGCCGCAGGTCCACCACCGGCACCACGCTGCCGCGCACATTGATCACCCCGCGCATGAACTCGGGAGCGCGGGGCACCTTGGTGATGTTGGTCACGTCCAGAATTTCGCGCACCTGGGAGACATCGAGGGCGAACATCTCTTCGCCCAGCTTAAAGGTCAGGTACTGCTGAAGCATGTTTTTGCCGGTTGTTTCGTTCATTGGCTTATCCTTTCTCGTTATGCTGAAGACGGAAGCTATCCTTCTCGACCTTCAGTCTTCAGCCTTCCGTTTATTAAAACCGCTCGAAATTCGCATCCAGATCCTCGCCGCTGGCCGGTTTGCCCATGTTCAAGGCAATCCCGCCGCCGATTTTCTCCTTGTCGGGATGATGGCCGTTGCCATTGCCGGTCTTGGGCGTCATCTTCTGAAAGTGGTGGTACAGTTCGACGGGCGCTTTGTGGTGTGCGGCCTTGGCCGGCCAGATCGGTTTCGGGGACGTACTCTTGGGAAAGGTTGATCGAGTCGCTCTCCACAGCTTTCATCATCACCACGGCGATACCGCCCAGGACCATGGCAATCAGGATCAGCATGCCGAATCCGGCGCCCAGCTTGGTGCCAAGTCTCAAGTTTTTAAACATGTCCTTTCCTCTTCGGTTAATGAGCGATTTTATATTTAGGTCTTATTCGCGCGCTCGTCCCCGATTTAGCGGCCACGTCAGTTCGATTTTTCCACGGGCAGCACAGGTTATGCCTCTATGAGCAACAGTTGTGCCACTTGCGTCGCGGATAGTAGTAATTGTTGAAAAAACAATAATAACGGTAAATTAATATAAATGTTGGAACTTTGGGGGGGTCCGCCGGACATCGATTTTGTCCGGCGGTATTGGATGGCTGTCCGCTTTAACAGGACGGGATGAAATTACTTGGACTTCCCCTGTTCGATTTTGGCAAAGGCATGCTTGGCGGCCGCCAGCAGGACGACCATGTCGACCGGTTTGATGAAGCAATTCTCAAACTCGGCATGCCTGAATTCGTTGAGCTCGGAAAGCGCATCGTATCCGGTCACCGCGTAGCAAATCATCGAGGGCTCCGCGTGGCGGATTTGGCGGCAAAGGTCGATGCCGTTCATGTCCGGCAGGTACAGATCCAGGAAGAAGACTTGGCATGCGCTTTCCGGCAGCATGGCGATGGCGTCTTCGGCACTATCGGCCGTGTAAACGCAATACCCTGCGCGTGAGAATCCCTTCAGGAACAAACCCCGGATGGGGGCTTCATCGTCTACCACCATAATTCTTTTTGCGGTCATATGGGCGATTTTCCTATCGGCAGTCGGCTCAGGCCGCCGCTTGCGAATTTGCTCCTTCGGTTACGCTCTCTTCCGGCGGCACCAGGGCCAACTCTTCGGCCGAGAAGATGCGGTCCACGTTCAAGATGATGATGAACTCATCGTTATGCTTGCCGATGCCCTTGATGAACTCGGTGTTCCACTTGGCGCCGATCTTGGGCGCCGGCTCGATGGACGCCGGTTCGATGTCCATGACGTTGTGGACCGCGTCGGCCAGGGCACCGATGACGCAAACCTCCCCCGAAAGGGCGATCTCCATGACCACGATGCGGGTATCCAGGGTCTGTGTGGTGGCAGCCAGGCCGAATTTGAGCCGCAGGTCCACCACCGGCACCACGCTGCCGCGCACGTTGATCACCCCGCGCATGAACTCGGGGGCGCGCGGCACCTTGGTGATGTTGGTCACATCCAGAATTTCGCGTACCTGGGAGACATCGAGGGCGAACATTTCTTCGCCCAGCCTAAAGGTCAGGTATTGTTGCAGCATGTTTTTGCCGCTCTGCTCGATCATTGGCTTGTCCTTTCCTGTTTAGGCCTTCGGCCTATACTTAAAAGCGCTCGAACTCCGCATCCAGATCTTCGCCGTTGGACGGTTTACCCATATTCAGGGCAATCCCGCCGCCGATTTTCTCCTTTTCGGGATGATGACCGTTGCCATTGCCGTTGCCGGCCTTGGGCTGCATCTTCTGGAAATGGAGGTGCGGCATGGCGGCGGGTGCTTTATGGGCTGGCGCCTTGGCCCTTTTGGCGACCTGGCTCTTCTGCGTATCGAGCTTGAAGAAGGCGATGGCATCCTGCAACTGCTCGGCCTGGCTGGAGAGCTCTTCGGAGGTGGAGGCCATCTCCTCGGAAGCCGACGCATTCTGTTGAATCACCTGGTCCAATTGCTGGATGGCCTTGTTGACCTGCTCGGCACCTGAATTCTGCTCGTTGCTGGCCGCGCTGATCTCCTGGACCAGTTCGGAAGTCTTCTGGATATCGGGCACCATGCGGTTGAGCATCTCGCCGGCTTTTTCGGCGACCTCCACGCTCGTTCCGGACAGGCGGCTGATCTCGCCGGCCGCGGTCTGGCTGCGTTCGGCCAGCTTGCGCACTTCCGAGGCCACCACGGCAAAGCCTTTGCCGTGCTCGCCGGCCCGGGCCGCCTCGATGGCGGCGTTGAGGGCCAAAAGATCGGTCTGGCGCGCGATCTCTTCGATGATCGAAATCTTCTGGGCGATCTGCTTCATGGCCGCGACGGTCTCGGAGACGGCTTTGCCGCCGGCCACGGCATCCTCGGCCGATTTGAGCGCGATCTTCTCGGTCTGGACGGCGTTGTCGGCATTCTGCTTGATGTTGGCCGCCATCTGCTCCATGGACGAAGAGGCCTCTTCGGCGGAGGCAGCCTGCTCGGTGGCCCCCTGGCTCATCTCTTCGCTGCTGGCGCTCAGTTGCTGGCTGCCCGAAGCCACATTGTCGGCCGCGGTCTGCACATCGGCCACAATACCGCGCAGTTTTTCCACCATGTTCTTCATGGCGCCCAGCAGTTGGCCGGTTTCATCCTTGCTCTGGACCGCGATGTTCACGGTCAGATCGCCGTTGCTCAGGCGGTCGGAAATCTCGGCCGCCTGGATGATGGGCCGGGTGATGGCCCGGGCGATGACGGCACCCAAGCCCAGGGCCGCCAGGACGCTCACCGCCATGGCCACCAGGGAGAAGGCTTTGAGAAAAGCTGCCTGGGAGCGGGAGTGCTCGACGCCCTTTTTGGCCGCATCGCGGTTGCTCTGCACCACCTTATCCAGCATCTCGATGGCGGTGCGCTGTTTCTGCATTACCGGTCCCAAGGCCTGGGCTTCGGCCTTTTCGCGGATCGCCTTGGATTCGTTGGCCATCGCCAGCATCACCTCGAACTGTTTGAACACATCGAGCATGGCCGGCACCATGGTTTGCTGATAAAGCGCCTGGGCCTCGGCGACCTTGCCCTCGGCGCTCAGGCGCTTAATGCGGCCCGCGGTCTCGTGAAACTGGCGATGGGGGGTGGCGAACTCCCGAACCGTTGCCGACAGGGCCTGGTTTTCGGTCTGGAAGGTCGGGAAATACCGGCCCGCGTTACAGGCGGTGTGGTCGTCCCCGCCGTCGAAACGGGCGCTGGCATTGGCCAGCAGATCCCGGACCCGATGCACCAGGATATAGTGGTCCTTGGTGAACTGCTCCAGCCGCCGGGTCAGATCGGCAGGGTCAGCGATGCCGTTACGGTCGAACTGATGGCTCAGTTCGATGAATTTGTTATTCTCTTCGCGCCAGGCATTCCAGGCTGGTACGAACTGCTGCCAGGCGGTCGCCTCGTCCTTGCTTTGCGGAAGTTTTTCAAATGCGTCCCAGGCCGCTTGGTATACTTCCCGGGTGTTGGCCAGGTTGCTGTATTGGCGGTCGCGAACCTCTTTGTCCAGACCCGGGATCACCAGGGTTCGCAGCGTGCCGCGGACGCTTTCGGCGCTCTGCTTGATAGTCAGCAGGGCATCCACGCCGGGCAGGCGCACGCTGCCGATGTCATCGATGGCGCCCTCGCTTTTCACGGCACCGAAATATCCCACCAGGCCCAGCAGCAACGTGATAAAGGCCACGCCGCCAAAGGCCAGTAGCATTTTGGCACTTAATTTCATATTGCGGAACATGTTGCGTTTCCTTTCTTTTCTATGTTGTTTGTCTTATGCGAAAGAATCGATCTGTTTTGCCTTTCAATGCCACCAGCAGGGCCGGGGGGCTTTGGGGCTCCGGCGCCTCGGGCTTCCGGCTTGGAAGCAAGATTTGTCGGATCACGGCGCGCAGCTCGTCCCAGTCGACCGGGGGACCGGTGAGATAGCGCGGCCGCAGCCGGTGCGCTTTGGCGATGGTTTCACTGTCGCTGTCAGGGATCATCAGGATAATGGGAAGGTCTTGCAGCCAGCCCGAGAGGGCCACCATCTGGTCCAACTCCTCGGACCGGGACGCCAGCAGCACTGCCAGGCAGCGCTCCCGGGGCACATGGGTTAAAGCGCCGCGGAGCATCGCGGCGCTGGTGCAGACCGGGCAGCTATTGGCGGGCAGGCCCGCATCGCTGCAAATCAGATCGGCGATCCGAGAAGCGGTCGTCGTTTCGGAAGGGGCGAAAATCAGTGAGGAGGACCGTTCGGCCATAGCTTCTCCTTATTGTTGAACCGTGGGGCCAGTTGATTCCGCCCGAATCTGAGCAACAGCCGTGCCATTGGTTCGATGCTCAAAATAAGCCAACATAAACAGCATGTTAATATTTATCGGGATCTCGGGGAGGGCAGACTGAGGCGGATGCGTCCGGTTTCATCGGATTTTTGTCTGCCCCGGCCGGACGGACGCCGGCTAGGCGATAGCGTGCTTCTTGAGCAATTCATACAGCCGCGAGCGCGAAACGCCCGAGAGCGAACAGGCCTTGTGCATGCTTCCTTGGACGCTGGACATCAAGGCGCTGAGGTAGTCGGCTTCGGCCTTCTCGATGGCCGCTTCCCGGACGGCCTGCAGCAGCGGAAAGGCGCCGCCGGCGGGGGGCATGGTTCCGGGAGTTGCCGTCGCCGTCGGCTTGACCAGGCGTTTGCGGGCCGCATGGGCGCGTAAGGCCGGGGGCAGATGGCAGGCGAAAAGCGCCGCATCGTAGCGTGCCGCCGCCAGGACGCACTCTATGGTGTTGACCAGTTCACGTACATTGCCCGGCCAGTCGTAAGCGCTCAACACCTCCAGCAGGTCGGGCGAGACCTCCTTGGCCGGTTCGCCATAGATGGCGCTCAGGCGCTGCAGGTGATGCAGGGCCAACTCGGCAATGTCTTCCCGTCGCTGGTGCAGGGCTGGCAGTTTCAGATGAAAGGCGCGCAGGCGGTAGAGCAGGTCTTTGCGAAAGCGGCCCTGGGCCACCATTTCGTCCAGGTCGCGGTTGGTCGAGGCGATGATGCGGAAATTGCTGGCCACTTCCTGCTTGCCGCCGATGGGCCGGAAGCGGTGGGTCTCTAGAACGCGCAGGAAGCTTTTTTGCAGGCCCAGCGGCATTTCGCCGACTTCATCCAGGAACAGGCTGCCGCCGTCGGCCTGCATGATCAGGCCGTCGCGAGCGGTGTCGGCGCCGGTGAAGGCTCCCTTCACATGGCCGAAGAGCATGCTCTCCACCAGGGTTTTGGGCAGCGAGGCGCAATCGACCACCACGAAGTTTTTGTCCTTACGGGGGCTGTTGCGATGCACGGCCTGGGCGAACAGCTCCTTGCCCGTGCCGGTTTCGCCGGTGATCAGCACGCCGGCATCGCTGCCCATGGTCTGGGACAGTTGCGCCAGGGCCTGCATCAGGGGCTCGCTTACACCGATGATGCCCTCCCGGTCCACGGGCAGGGCCCGGCGCAGCAGGTTCTTGTGGGTCCGATATTCGAGCACGCGCAAGAAGCGCAGGGCCATGGCTTTGGGAGATGACGATTTTTCGATGTAATCCCAGGCGCCGTTGCGGATGGCCAGATCGGCGCCGTCCGGATCGCCCTGGCCGGTGAGGATGATGATCTCCGGCCGGGAGGGGCTCTGGGCGATGGCGGGGATCTTTTCCAGTCCGTTGCCGTCCGGCAGATGCACATCCAGCAGCACCAGATCGATGGACTCCCTGGCGATCATCTCCAAACCTTGGGCCAGGGTCGAGGCCGTACAGGCTTCATGACCCTGTTGACCGACCATCACCTTAAGGGTTCGACACACGCCGCTGTCGTCATCGATGATCAGCACCTTGGACATACCCTGATCCTTAATTAGCGAGTTGGGGTTGATATACCGTACCTACACATCGGACGCTTCGCCGTAATCTTTAGCTATTTTTCAAGTTGGGGGTTTGTCGTACGACACTTTGTAACAACTTCTTGCCGCCCTCATCATCCTTGTGTTAATTTTTTGGTGATTTTGACCGATAACCCACCTGATGCCTGCGTTGATCATCCCTGCACATCTGTTCGGGTGGTAATGCCCGTTCGTTCCAGTTCCAGTAACCAAGTCGCAGTCATTACCGGAGCACCCATGCCATCCGAGATCGAAGCATTGCGCGCCCAGGCCGCGTCCAGTGAGGAGAAGTTCAACAGGCTCTTCGAGGCCATGAATGAAGGCGCCTGTCTGCACGAAATGGTGTACGATGCAAATGGGACGGCCGTCGATTATAGAATTCTGGATGCCAACCCGGCCTATGAGCAGATCACCGGGCTCAGAAAAGCGGCGGTGGTGGGCGCCCTGGCTTCGGACGTCTACCAGACCGGCGCGGCCCCGTTTTTGGAAACCTATGCCCGGGTCGCGGCCACCGGCCAAGCGGAGCATTTTACGATCTTTTGGCCGCCCATGGCCAAGCATTTTCGCATCAGCGTCTTTTCGCCGGCCAAAGGCCAATTCGCTTCGATCTTCACCGACAGCACCGAAAAGTACCACGCCGAACAATACCTTCAGGAGAGTCAGGAAGAACTCGTCGCCATTTACAACAATGCCCCGCTGCTCCTGATGCTGCTGGACCAGGAGCGTCGGGTGCGCAAGGTCAATGGGGTGGCCGGCGAGTTCGCCGGACGTCCGACCAGCGACCTGATCGGCCTGCGCAGCGGCGAAGCCCTGCGTTGTCTCAACGCCTTGCATAATCCCGAGGGTTGCGGCTTTGGTCCCACTTGCGCTCACTGCGCCATACGCCAGGCGGTGGTGGACACCCTGGAATCCGGGTGCAGCCATCACCAGGTGGAGGCCAGCCTGCCGTTTCGCCTGGAAGGCCGGGACCTGCGGCTTACCTTCCTGCTTTCGACCACGCGTCTCATTCTCCGGCGAGAACCGATGGTGCTGGTGAGCATCATGGATATCACCCGTCGCAAGCAGGTCGAGGAGGCGCTGCGCGAGAGCGAGGAGCGCTTCAAGATGCTCTTCAGCAACGTGCCCGTGCCTTACCAGTCGCTGGATGGCGAGGGCAACTTTATAGAAGTCAACCCGGCCTGGCTCGCCACCCTGGGCTATGGCCGCGAGGAGGTGATCGGCCGCAATTTCAGCGACTTCATCCTTCCCCAGTGGCGTGAGCATTTCAAGGCTCAGTTTCCCAGGTTCAAGACCCTGGGCGAGGTCATGGGCGTGGAGTTCGAAATGCTCAAAAAGAACGGCGAGACGGTGCTCGCTTCGTTTACCGGCAAGATCGGCCATGACGCCGAAGCCCATTTCCAGCAGACCCACTGCATCTTCCAGGACATCACGGCCCAGCGTCGTGCCCAGAGCGCTATGGCCAAGCTGGAGGAGCGGCTGCAGCAAGCCCAGAAGATGGAGGCCATCGGCACCCTGGCCGGCGGCATCGCCCACGACTTCAACAATATGCTTTTTCCCCTAGTGGGTTTTGCCGAAATGCTGAAAGAGGACCTGCCGCCCGACAGCCCGCTGCAAGAGAACGTCAATGAAATCCTGCACGCCGCCTTCCGCTCCAGGGAGTTGGTCCAGCAGATTCTGGCCTTCAGCCGCAAGGCCGAGCGCAAGGACAAACCCGTCCGGCTGCAATCCATCGTCAAGGAGGCCATCAAGCTGCTGCGCGCCACCATTCCCACCACCATCGGCATCGAGCAGCAGATCGATGGGGAGTGCCCCCTGGTGATTGCCGACCCCACCCACGTCCACCAGATCGTCATGAACCTGGCCACCAACGCCTATCACGCCATGGAAGAAAAGGGGGGCGTGCTCAGCATCAAGCTCGAAGCCGTACGCCTCGAATCTGATCCGACCCTGCCCGACGGCCCTTATGCCCACCTTTGCGTGGCGGACACGGGCGCGGGCATGACCAAGGAAATCCTCGCCCGGGTCTTCGACCCCTATTTCACCACCAAGAGCGACGGCAAGGGCACGGGCCTGGGACTTTCCGTGGTGCACGGCATCGTGGCCAGCTACCATGGCGACGTGCGGATCGACAGCGAGCCGGGCCTGGGAACCGAGGTGCATGTCTATCTGCCCCTGGTGGAAAAGAAGATCGTCAAGGAAGTGCCCGCCGCTGCCGAACATATGCGCGGCGGCACGGAACGGATTCTGCTGGTCGATGACGAGGAGACCATCGTGCGCATGGAGCAGCAGATGCTCAGCCGCCTGGGTTACCAGGTGACGGTGCGCACCTCCAGCATCGAGGCCCTGGCGGCGTTCAAGGCCCATCCCGACGGTTTCGACCTGCTGCTCACCGACATGACCATGCCCAACATGACCGGCATCCAACTGGCCGGGACGGTCAAAGCCATCCGCCCGAACCTGCCGGTGATCGTATGCACCGGATTCAGCGAACAGCTCGACGATGCCAAGTGCGCCGCCCTGGGAATTTCAAGCTACCTCATGAAGCCGGTGGCCAAGCGCGCCCTGGCCGAAGCCGTCCGCAAGGCACTGGACAAGGTCGAAACATAAAAAGGATGCCATGGTTTATCTCAACCTGATTCTCAATCTTGCGTTGTTGGTGGCCCTCAGCGTGGTCTCCGGCTTCATTGTCCAGCGCTGGCCCAGGCAAACCCGGCTGGGGGTCTTGCTCCAGGGGTTGCTTTTCGGCGGGGCGGCGGTGATCGGCATGTTGCGGCCCCTGAACATGGGCGGCGGCCTGATCTTCGACGGCCGGTCGGTGTTGCTCAGTCTTGTGGCCCTCTATTTCGGCCCCTGGGCCGCGGCGGTGGCCGGACCCATGGCCCTGGCGTGCCGGATCGCCATGGGCGGCGTGGGCGCGGTCATGGGCGTGCTGGTGATCCTTTCCTCCCTGGCCATCGGCCTGCTGGCCCATTATCGCCTCCAGGGCGCCCAGAACCCGCCCACGGCCTGGTATCTCTACTGCTTCGGCGTGGTCGTGCACCTGGCCATGGTGGCCCTGATGTTAGTCCTGCCGGCCGAGATCGCCTGGTCGGTGGTCCGGCGTATCGGGCTGCCCGTGATCCTGCTCTATCCGCTGGCCACCATCCTGGCCGGCAAAATCCTCTCCGACCAGGAGGCCGGCGCCCGTTCCATAGCCGCATTGCGCCAGAGCGAGGAGAATTATCGGCGCTTGTTCGAAGAGCATAGCGCGGTGAAAATGATCATCGCCCCCGAAAGCGGGGCCATCGTGGATGCCAATCAGGCTGCCGCGAATTACTATGGCTGGTCGCGGCAAGCGTTGCGGGGCATGAGCATCGAGCAGATCGACACCCTGTCCCTTCCGGAAATCAGGCAGGAGATGGCCAAGGCCCAGGCGCTCAATCAGACTTGTTTCGAATTCAGGCACCGGCGCGCCGACGGATCGATCCGCGACGTGGAGGTGTTCAGCAGCCGGATCGCCACCAATGGGGGCGCCTTTGTGCACGCCATCGTGCACGATATCACCGACCGCAAACAGTCGGAGGCGCGCAACCGCAAGCTGCAAGACCAGTTGCTCCAGGCCCAGAAGATGGAGTCGATCGGACGTCTGGCGGGCGGCGTGGCCCACGATTTTAACAACATGCTGGCCCTGATCATCGGCTATGCGGAAATGGGTATGGCGCGGGTCGATCCCGACGATTCGCTGCATGCCGACCTGACGGAAATCCTGGCCGCCGGCCGGCGCTCGGCCGATCTGACGCGTCAACTGCTGGCCTTTGCCCGCAAGCAGACCATCCAGCCCAAAGTGCTCGATCTGAACGAAACCATGGCCGGCATGCTCAAGATGCTCCAGCGCATCATCGGCGAAGAGATCGCCCTGGTGTGGAAACCGGGCGCCAACTTGTGGCCGGTCCTGATCGACCCGGCCCAGGTGGACCAGATTGTGGCCAACCTGGCGGTCAATGCCCGGGACGCCATTGCCGGCCATGGGCAGTTGACCATCGAAACGGCCAATATCTTTTTGGATGAAACCGATGGCGAGTGCCGCGCGGATTTGATTTGCGGCGAATTTGTGCGGCTTGTGGTGAGCGACACGGGCTGCGGCATGGAGCCGGCGACGCTGGAGCACCTGTTCGAACCCTTCTTCACCACCAAGGAAACCGGCAAAGGCACGGGGTTGGGGCTGGCTACCGTATACGGTATCGTCTCCCAGAACAACGGACATATCGACGTGTCCAGCGCGCCGGGCCAGGGTGCGACATTCAAGATATACCTGCCCCGGGCCCAGGCGGCTGAGAAGCATGAATCCGTGGAGATGGAACGCGAACCGGCGGGGGGCACCGAAACCGTGCTGCTGGTGGAGGACGAAGCGGGAATTCTATCCCTGGGCCAGGCGATTCTGAAAAAGTACGGCTACACGGTGCTCGCGGCCGGCTCGCCGCAAAGCGCCCTGGCGTTGGCGCAGCGCCATTCAGGCACCATCGACCTGCTGATGACCGATGTGGTGATGCCCGGCATGAACGGCAATGGGCTGAGCCAGTCGATCCAGAACCTGCGGCCGGGCATCAAGACGCTCTTCATGTCCGGCTACACGGCCGACGTAATCGCCCATCACGGAGTGCTCGCCGAGGGCGTGCACTACCTGCAAAAACCATTCGCGGTCAAATCCATGGCTGCCAAGGTGCGGCGGGTGTTGGATGGCAGCAAAAGCGACGGCGCTTTGAATTGATCCTATCATTTGGTGTAGTCGAAGACCCCTTTGCCGCTTTTACGACCGAAGCGTCCGGCGCGCACCAGCTTGACCAGCAAGGGCGCCGGGCGGTACTTGTCGCCCAATTCGCGATGCAGGTTCTCGATGACATGCAGCAGCGTGTCCAGGCCGATCATGTCCGACAGCGCCAGCGGGCCGATGGGATGGTTGCAGCCCAGCATCATCCCCTTGTCGATGTCTTCGGCGCTGGCCACCCCCTCGCCCAGGACGAAGAAGGCCTCGTTGAGCATGGGGCACAGCACGCGGTTGACGGCAAAGGCCGGGGCCTCGTTGACCACGATGGTTTCCTTGCCCAGGGTCTTGCCCCACGCGAGCGCGATGTTCAGGGTTTCGTCTGAAGTTTCGTAGCCCCTGATGATCTCCAGCAGCTTCATCACCGGCACCGGATTGAAGAAGTGGGCGCCGATGAATTTGTCCGGCCGTTTGGTCATGGCCGCTATGGCGGTGATGCTGATGCCCGAGGTGTTGGTGAAGAACAGGCATTCGGGTTTAACGATGGTTTCAAGTTGCTGGAAGAGCTTCTTCTTGGCTTCGAGCACCTCGATGATCACCTCGATGACCACGTCGGCCTCGGTGGCCGCCGCTTTGAGGTCGGTGGTGGGTTTGATGCGGGCCAGCAGTGCGTCCATGTCGGCCCGGGTGCGTTTGCCTTTTTCGACTTCGCGCGCCAGGTTCTTCTTGATCGTGTTCATGCCGTTGTCGACGAACCGTTGCTCGATATCCTGCATGCCCACCTGATAGCCGGCCGCGGCGCATACCTGGGCGATGCCGTTGCCCATCAAGCCTGCGCCGATCACGCAGATCCGTTTGATGTCCATTCCCATTCTCCTTCGATTCGGCAAAGTTAAGTTAAAGGCCCTCGGGCCAAAGGTGACAATTTGCCCCGATGATGCCGAGGTTTGCAAGTAAATTTTATGTATCGGCGGGAGGATTCGTGATGGGTCGGCTGGATCACTGGCCGACCGGCAGCCGCAAGGGTGGCGCGCGGATGGCGGAAGAATAGTCGGCAGCCGCTTGTTAGACCGCCGGTGCCTGGTCCAGTTGTTTGTTGTGGGTCCAGAACCATCGCAGGCCGTCATGGACCTGCATGGATTTGAGATAGCCCGACTGGATGAAGCTTTGCAGCGAGCGCTGCACCAGGCCCGCATGCATGCCGGTGGCGCGGGTGACCGCCTCGGCCAAGGACGTCAGGGGCTCCGAACCGTTGACGGTCAATGTCCCCAGGGCCTCGATGATGTCCTTGGAGAAGAGCGTGAAGACCAGCTTCATGCGGTGGCAGCCCTCGTACATCATGAACTCTTCGGGGGGCGATTGGCCGGCGAAATAGCGTTTTTCGGCCTCGGTGTTCTTGGTCTCGTGCTTCTGGTAGAGGGCGTTGACGAAGGCGTCCATCTCCTCGGGAGATAGCTTGGAACTGCGCATGATGGCCTGGTTGGCGTCATAGCGGCTCCAGTCGTCGGTGAGGATCTGCAAATCGTATTGGTCGATCTTCTCGCGCAGGGTGGTGCCGGGAAAGGGCGCCAGCAGGTGGTAGCCGTACTCCACATCCAGGGTTTCGGCAAACGCCTGGGTCTCGGCCAGGGTCGCATGGCTTTCGCCCGGCAGGCCCACGATGAACGAGGCGTGCACGCGCAAGCCCGCGGCCTTGCTCCAGGTCACGGCCTGGCGGATCTGGGCCAGGGTGATGCCCTTGTTGGCGGTCTTCAAAATCTCCTGGTTGCCCGATTCCACGCCGAAGCCGATGCTGTCGCAACCGGCGGCCTTCATGGTGGCCAGCATCTCGGGGTCCACGGTGTTGACCCGGGCAAAGGCGCTCCAGACGAATTTGACCCCCCGGCGGGTGATCTCGTCGCACAAGGCCTGCACGCGTTTCTTGCTGGCCGTGAACAGGTCGTCGGCGATGTTGATCCAGGTAAAGCCGTAGGCCAGGATCTGTTCGATCTCGTCCACTACCTGCTTGGGGCTGCGGAAACGCGGCTTGTGACCCACCATGCGCCGGCCCAGGCAGAAGATGCATTTATTGGGGCAGCCGCGGCTGGTGATGATGCTCACCGGAAAGCCCAGCGCCAGGTAGCGCGAGATGGGCAGCAGGTGCCGCGCTGGCAGGGGCAGGGTATCCAGGTCGGCGATCAGCGGCCGGCGCTCAGTCGTGACGACGGCCCCCTTCTCCCGGAAGGCGATGCCGGCGATGGAGTTCCATTGGCGCCGGTCGGAGAGCGCCGGGATCAGCTCCTTTAGGGTCTCCTCGCCCTCGCCGATCACGATCAGGTCCAGCTCGGGGTATTTCGTAAGCGTGTTCTGCACGTCGAACGAGACATGCGGCCCGCCCATCATGGTGACGACGCCGGGGCGGTGCCGCTTGGCCTCCTGGATGATGCGGATGGCCTGGGGAAAGTTCATGGTCACCGAGTTGGTGCCCACCACATCGGGTTGGAACCGGTCCAGGGCCGCGGCCAGTTTTTCGGGCGTATACTGGCTGACGATATAGTCGATGATCATGACCTGGGCCCCGGCGGCTTCGCAGGCCGCGGCGGCATAGCATAGTCCCAGGGGCGGCGACGGGGCTTCTTCCAACGGATAGGGGGAGGCAATCAGGGCGATTTTCATGAGCCGCTGATTATCACGCCCGCGACGGGAATTCCAGAGGGAAAACCGGTTCGGCTAGGCGCAGGCGCGCAGGGCGCCGTCGGGCATTTGTGCCCGACGGCGCCCCTTGGTCTTTGGAATCGAAAATCCCGGGTATCGCACTATTTCTTAGTGAGCGATTTGTTCAACCCATCGAGGCCGAGATCATCGTTGTAGATCCCCGCCACGACCGTATAGGGCGTGCCGGTAACATGAATGGCAAACGATATCTTCCGCGATGGCTCGCTGCTGCCGGGTTTGGGCCAGTAGTACTCGACCCAGGTGCCGAATGGACTTTCTCCACCTTCGCACAACGTTGTCTGGAACGGGTAATCCTTGCGGAGGTCCCGATCCTTGAGCTTGTCTATGGCAAAAGGATGGGCAACCATGTATTCGGGGCATTTCATGACAAACACGTAGGTGTCCTTGTACACGAATTCTCCCTTGGGATTGTTGAACGCCGGGAGGGCCCCCTCCTTCAGGGTCTTGATCACCTCATAGGCGTTGACCACCAGGCGATAGACATCCTCCGGTGTGGCTTTATCCTCGGCATAAGCCGAGCCGGTCGCCGCGAGCATTCCGATTACCAGAAAAATCTTGAAGATACGCATATGAAATCCCCCTTTGCACTCAATTTGGCCGCATCAACCGCCCGTCTTCGACCGAGCGGCGGCCCGATGCCACCATTATCGGCCGATCGGCCAAAAGGATGAGGGGGGCATCATGCGATGGAGGTACGGCAACGAAGCTTCCGGTCCTACATCTTGCGCAACTCCTTGCGCAGGATCTTGCCCACCAGGTTCTTGGGCAGGGCCGGCAGGAAGGCGACCTCCTTGGGCGACTTGAAGCGCTTGAGATGGGCCTGGCAGAATTCGATGATCTCTTCTGCCGTGGCGGTTTGGCCCGGCTTGAGTACCACCCAGGCCTTGATGTTTTCGCCGTAGACCTCGTCCTTGATGCCGACTACGGCCGCTTCAGCCACCTTGGGGTGTTTGAAGAGTACCTCTTCGACTTCTCGGGGTGCGATGTTCTCGCCGCCTTTGATGATCAGGTCTTTTTTGCGTTCGGTGATGAAGAAATAGCCTTCCGCGTCCCGGTAGCCCACGTCGCCGGTGTAGAGCCAGCCGTCGCGCAGCACCTTGGCGGTCTCTTCGGGATTTTTCCAGTAGCCTTTCATCAGCATCGGTCCGCCGATCAGGATTTCGCCCTGCTGGCCCGGGGGCAGTTCGTTGCCCAGGTCGTCCACCACCTTCATCTGGGTGCCGTTCATGGGCCGGCCGATGGAGCCGACCTTCTTGGCCCCCTGGATGGGATTGGCGGAGTTGTTGGCGCCGGCCTCGGTCAGGCCCCAGCCCTCGGCGATCTCGCCGCCGAAGACTTCCTTGAAGCGGTTCCAGGTCTCCTGGGTCAACGGCGCCGAGCCGCAGATCCAATATTTCATGGAGCTCAGGTCGTACTTCTTGGGATCGGGATGCAGCAGCATGAAGACATACATGGTGGGCACGGCGGCCAGGCTGTTGGCTTTATGCTGCTCGATGGCCGCGAACAGCTTGTCGATGTCGAACGAGTCGAGCACCACGGCCTTGCCGCCGCCCTTGATCATGCCGAAGTTCATGCTGGCGATGCCGTAGGAGTGGCACAGGGGCAACACCACCACGGCGGTAAGCCCCGACGGCAGGTCCACGGTATCCACCTGCATCTGGGCATTGGTCAGCAGGCTCTTGTGGGTGTGCATCACCCCCTTGGGCGTGCCGGTGGTGCCGGCCGTGTAGATCAGGGCCGCCAGATCGTCGTCGGCCACCGGCTCGATGGGGCAATTGTCCGAATGCTTGGCCAGCAATTGGTGATAGGCGTGGGTGTGGGCCGGCACCTCCGCGTCGATGAGGATGATGTGCTCGACGTTGGGCGCCTGCTTGCGGCAGTTCTCGATTTTGGGCAGGAAGAGTTTGCTGCTGATGATCGCCTTGGCGCCCGAGTTTTGGTAGATGAAGGCGGTCTCGGCGTCGCCCACCATGAAGTTGATGGGCACGATCACGGCTCCCAGGGTATAGACTGCCAGAAAGCTCTGAAATACTTCCGGGCAGTTGGGCATCTGAATGATCACGCGGTCGCCCTTGCGGATGCCCAGGCTCTTGAGGGCATTGGCCAGGCGCAGGGTGTCTTTGTGCATTTGCACGTTGGTGTACTGGCGATCGCCGAAAATCATCGATACATGTTCACCGAAACGTTCGATCTCCTTGGCAGGCAGTTCCGCTAGATTCATGGACCCTTCCTCCTCTGTGTTAATGTATGGCATTGTCGAACAAGCGCCTTGGGGGCGCATTTACCCGCTGATCATGGATTTCCAAATGAGTTCCAAGGTTTCGGGTTAGAACGGTGGCGCGTGATAGGCGTATATTGAACCGTGAGAGGTGGGATGTCAAAGGGTTTTGCGTACTTCGCGCTACGCTGTTTTCTTGTCGATGGCCGCGCGGATCATGACGGCCAGATCCTTCATGATCACGGGCTTGAGGGCGATTCCGGCCAGCCCCAATTCCTGGACGCACCTTTCCGCCAGCCGATGGCTGTAACCGGTGCAAAGGATCACCGGCAGATCCGGACGAATCTTCAGCAACTGCTGGGCCAGGCGGTCGCCGGTCATGTCCGGCATGGTCATGTCGGTGACCACCAGATCGTAGCGCTGGGGGTCTGCCCTGAAAACTTCCAGGGCCCGGTTGCTGCTGTTCACGGCCGTGACGCGATACCCCAGTCGCTGGAGCATGTTCTCGGCCAGATCCACTTGAAACGGCTCATCGTCGACGAAGAGAATGTGTTCGTTGCCCAGGGGCAAGGCAGGTTCGGCCGCTATGGCTGCCGGTGCCGGGCTGTCGATCACGGGCAGCAAGACGATAAATGTGCTGCCCTGGCCCGGGGCGCTGTGCACCCGGATCGTGCCGTTGCAGCTTTTGACGATGCCGTGTACCACGGACAGGCCCATGCCGGTGCCTTCACCGGGTTTTTTGGTGGTGAAGAAGGGATCGAAAATGCGCTCGATGACTTCAGGTCGCATGCCGACGCCCGTGTCCTGGACAGAGAGCTGAACCTGGCGCGTCCCATTCTGGCCGGGAAGGGGATTGACCTCGGCGTTGGGCGACACATCGCTGAGGTTGATGGTCAAGCGGCCGCCGGTCTCGCGCATGGCATGGGCCGCGTTGGTGCACAGGTTCATCACCACCTGGTGGATCTGGGTGGGATCGGCCAGAATGGTGGCCGACGAAGCGCAGTCGAACTGGATTGCGATGGTGCTGGGCAGGGTGGCCTTCAACAGCTTGAGGGCTTCCTTTATGATAAAGCGCACCTCCACCGGCCGATTCTCCTGTTCCGTGGCGCGGCTGAACGTCAAAATCTGGAGTACCAGGTTGCGGGCGCGTTCCCCGGCTTGCAGCACCTTGGAAAGGTATGGCCGCTGGGAAGCGCTGTCGGGCAGGTCGTGCAGGGCAATTTCGGTAAAGCCCAGGATGGCCGACAGAATGTTGTTGAAATCATGAGCGATACCCCCGGCCAGGGTGCCGATGGCTTCCATCTTCTGGGCCTGGCGCAACTGCTTTTCACGCAGGATCTGCTGGGAGATATCGCGCTCCACAGCCAGAAAGCCGGTGAGCTCGCCATCCTGGCGATGTACCGGCGCGATGGCGGCTTCTACCTCGAAATGGCTGCCGTCCTTGCGGCGGTTGGTCAGGCGACCTTTCCAGACATTTCGGGTTTTCAAGATCGACCACATTTCGTGGTAGAAAGAGGCGTCATGGCGTCCGCTGCGCATCAGGGCCGGCGTGCGGCCGATGGCTTCGTCGCGGCAGTAGCCGCTGATCTGCTCGAAGGCCGGGTTGACGTAGTGAATGGTACCGTTTCGATCGGTCAGGATGACAATGTCCGGCGTCTGCTCGATGGCCGCGGCCAAGAGGGCCTTTTCCTGCTCGGCCCGCTTGCGCTCGGTGATGTCGATGATGGCGCCCACCAGGCCGCCCAACCGGCCGTCTTTGCGATAGAAGACCGCTTTCTTGAAGAGCACGTCGCGCATGCTCCCATTGGCATCGCGGACTTTGGCTTCGTAGCTTTGGGGCCGGCGCGAGTCAAACAATCGCTGGTCAGCATCGAAATACACCTGGGCAAGATCGGGAGGGGATAGGTCGAATACGGACTTGCCGACAAGCAATGCCTTGGGCGTCCCGGTGAAGGCTTCGAAGGATTGGTTGCAGCCCAAATAGAGCCCCTGGGCGTCTTTGTAAAAGATCGGATGGGGTAGGTTGTCGATGAGCGTCTGTAGAAAGTCGATCTGCTCGTTGAGTGCGGCTTTGGTGGCCGTTTGCTCGGTGATATCGCGATCGATGCCGATCACCACTCTCTTTTTGCCCAGGGAGATGATGCCGGCGCTCAATTCCACGGGGAAAAGCGTGCCGTCTTTTTTGCGGTGCAAGATCTCTTCGTGCACCCATTGTCCGGCCAGCATGCGGCCAATGCGCTCGGTGACACTGGCGGCATCCTGCGGCCCGTCGATGTCCTGGATTTTCATGCCCTTGAGTTCGGAAAGGCTGTAGCCATGCATGTGAACGGCCGCCTGGTTGGTGTCGATGATCCGGCCGGCCTCCGGGCCTTCGGCCTCGATGATGAAGATGGCGTCGCCGGCCTTTTGGAACAGGGTGCGGTAGCGCTGTTCGCTCTCTTCCAGCTCCCGGGAGGCTTTGAGCTGATCGGTGATATCGGTGATCACGGATATGAGGCCGACCACCTGGCCCTCTGCGTCGCGCTTGTAGTTCCAATCCACGCGAACATCCACGATGCGTCCAAGTTTGGTGCGATTGCGGGTCAGATAAGGCGTCGGCGTCGGCTGTTTGGCGGCCATTTGGCGCAGCAGGCCGGGCAGGTGCGCCTTCTCGGCCGGGTCGGCCACAAGTTCCCAGATGGCCTTGCCGATCAGCTCCCCCTGCGCGTATTCGCACAGCCGATCGTGGGCGCTGTTGCTGAAGGTGATGATGCCCTCGATGGTGCAATCCACAATGCCGTGGGGAATGGTTTCCAGCAGCGAGCTGAAACGGGATTCGCTGGCGCGCAACGCCTCCTCGACGCCCCGGCACGCCAACCGCTCCTGCTCCATCCGGGCGATGCGCGCTTCAAGATCCGCGAGCCTGGTTTTTTCCTCCATCGATCGACCGCCTCATGCTTCCCACCGATTTGCCACGTAATACCGATTATCGGCCGTTGGGGCCAAAAGATGAGTCGGATGTCAATTCCGGCGCCGGAACCTCCGTCAGCAAATACGCAGACCGGACCATGTTGGCGAAACAGGCATTTTTCAGGGTCAGCCATTTGACCAGGCGATCCTCATGGCGGTCCAGATGCCGGACGACGGCCTTGAGGCTCATGCCCTGGTCTTTGAGGGCCTGGATCGTTGCGCAGAAGTTTTCGAGGAAATCGAGTTTGTTCCGCAGCGCCTGCTTGCCATTTTGCATCAATGGCCGGTGGGCGCAGAACAAAACGTCGAAATCCAGGCGCAGGACGCTTTTCAGGGAGGCCAGTTGATCGCCCATGGTTTCGTCGGCCCGGAAGAATTTGATCCGCTCGCCCAGGAAGAGGTCGCCGGAAAAGAGGTAGCCGCGATTTTCTTCCAGGTAGACCGTGTGATCCTGGCTGTGCCCCGGCGTATGGATGGGCCGGAACCGGCTCTTTCCAAACTCATGAACCAGCGCATGGACCGCGAGCGCCACCGGTTCGGTTTGGCCCCACATCAGGTGTTGATATGGCCGGATCTTAAAGGGGGCACGCATCTTGTCCACCGTCAGCGGATGGGCGAAGGCCGGGATGCCCAGAGCGTTGCGGATGGCAGCGACATTGCCGCTGTGGTCTTCATGGTGGTGGGTGATCAGTATTACGTCGGGCTTGTCTTCCCGCACGGCCCCCAGGATGGCCGGCCGCAGATGCCGGATGCCCGAATCGATCAAAACGCCGTCGAGGAGATAACACCAGGCCGTCATCAGGGGCGGGCCGATCAGGCTGATGCCGGAATTGTATCCGAGGACGTCGCCGAACTGCTTTTTATAAAAATGTTTTTTCAGGATGTGCATGACCCACGATCAGATCTGAGATGTCCTTTACTCCCTCCAGAAAAACCTTTACGGCTTCGACGACCTCAGCCGGCTTCTCCTTATGGGGCATATGGCCGCAGTTTTCAAGGATCAGCATTTGCGATCGGCCGCCAGCCCGGCCGGCAATAAATTCGGGAAACGCGATCGAACCATACTCGTCCTGGTCCCCATGAATCGCCAATACCGGGCAAACCACTTGGCCGATGCTCTCGGCCAGGCTCCAGCCGGCGAATTCCGGCGAAAGCCAGACATCGGTCCAGGCGTTTAGGACCCATTCGGCTTTCGCGCCATGCCACTTTCTCAGCCGTTCGATCTCGCCTGGTTGCTCAAAAGCGTGCTTTGCCGCCACGATACCGGCAACCGTACGCGCCTCGACAAATGCCTGGGAAGCCATGGTGATGACGGCCGCGCAGCCAGCTTCCCGCGCGGCAATATTGACGGCCATGGCGCCGCCGACACTATGACCGAAGAGCACATACCGGGTCAGCGACAACCCCTTTTTCATTGCCGGGAAATACTTTACGGCTTCTTCAGCGATGAAGTCTAGTCCGGGCAGCTCCGTGCGAGGACCGGACTGGCCGAATCCCAGCCGATCATAGGCGATTACGGGGCGGCTCAGGTCGAGCGCCAATTGCTCCGGGAAATCCCGCCACAACTCGACGCTGCCCAGGGAGTCGTGGAGTAAAACGATGGGGATCTCCGACAAAGCATTGGCCGGCATCCATTGCTTGGTATAAATTTTCCCGCCAGGGGATTCGATTTCATAAGCTTTGGTCAAAAGGTCATTCATAGTGCTTTGCCAACACCCTGGCGGGCGTGCGCGCCTGGGTGCTTGAAAACGAAGAGATCAACCACTGACCAGCTTCAGACGATCGACCTCGATCCGGCCGCCACCCAACAATTCGACTTCCAAGATTACTTCGGTGACGGTCTTGTCGGCGGCATTGAAGGGGATTTCAAAGCTCAGGTTTTGCTGGTTTTGTATATTCTGCAAGGCAGGCAGTTTCGAAAAGTAGTAATTCCCCTCGACCTTCGACCACATGACGACATTGGCCTTGCCATTGACCGAGATGGTTCCCTTGAGGCTGATTTTGCCTTTGGCGCTGGTCTCGACTTTGATAAGTCCTGCTTTTGCATAGCCGATGGACGATAATGTAACCTTCCCATTCTCGTTCGATATCTCCGTAGCCAGATCGTAGGCCTTTGCCAGCGAGACCGTCAGAATGAGGAAAAGGGAAATCGAAAATGCGGTCTTCTTCATGTTCACACCTCGTTCTTTCGACGTTATCGGGAACGATGGGCGGCTCGGGCCTGCCGTCATGAAGGCACGCTTATGTGGCGCTATAGCCGCCATCCACGTTGAAGACCGCGCCGGTGGCGAATTTGGCGCGCTCGGAGGCCAGGAAGGCGACGAAGTGCGCGATGTCTTCGGGGTCGCCGGGCGGCGGGTCCTTGGGCACGAACTCGGTCCAGCGGTCGGCGTCATTGAATTTGTTCTGGGCCAGGCTGCGTAAGAGTTTTTCCAGGCGCTCGGTCTTGATCAGGCCGGGGTTGACGGCCACCACGCGGATGCCGTCGCGCAGGCTGCGTCCGCCTATCGCCTTGGTGAAGGCCATCAGGGCCGCGTTGCCGGCGCCGCCGGCGATGTAATCGGCCTGGGGCCGGGCCCCGGCCGCGCCGATGACGTTGACGATCACGCCTTTATGCCGGGTGCGCATCTGGGTGTAGACGGCCCGGCAAAGATTGATGTAGCCGAAGACTTTCAGGTCCCAGGCCTCGCGCCATTGGGGCTCTCCGATTGCGGCCAGGTCCCCCCGGGGAATGGCGCCGGCGTTGTTGACCAGGATGTCGATGTCCGCGCAGGCTTCGGCCAGGGCCCTGGCATTCTCGCCGCGGCTCAAGTCCATGGGATGCACGCTCACCGCCACACCAAAGCGCGCAGCAATTTCTTCCCGGGTCTGGTGCAACTCAGCCTCGCCCCGGGCCGCCAGGTGCAGATGGCACCCTTCCGCCGCCAATACTTGCGCGCAGGCCCGGCCGATGCCCTTTGAACCGCCGGTGATCAGCGCCGTCCTGCCCTTTAAACCTAAATCCATCGCCCAAATCCTTTCACTTTCAGCCTGCCCCTAACTTCTTTCCCTGCGACCCGGCTTCAGCGAGGTCTTGAAAGGCAGCCCATTGTCCGGGTTGGTTTTCGTGAAATTGATGGTCAGGGAGTAGACCCCGTCGCGCAGTTTGGCCTGCATGGGGTATTCGCCCTTCTCGAACACCTTGAACATCGACTTGTTGGTGGCCAGCACATCGGCGGTCAGGCCGCTCAGGCCGTGCTGCAGGGCGTGCTGAACCAGCATGCGGTAGAGAAAAGAAGCGATGCCCAATCCCTGATAGGCTTCGTCCACGACGAAGGCCACTTCGGCGAAGGGGCGATTGTCCAGTTTGACGTAGCGCCCCTCGGCGATGACCTTCTCCTGGCCCGGTTCGCCCACCAGGCCTACGATGGAAAGGGCCGTGCGGTAGTCGATGTTGACGTAGGACTGCATCTCGGCATGCGGCATGGTCTTGATGGGCGCGAAGTAACGGTAGTAAATGGAATCGTCCGAGAATCGGTAGAAGAGCCGGCGCATCTGCTCCTCGTCCGAGGGCTTGATGGCCCGGAAGTGCACGCTGACCCCGTTTTTGAACGTGTGGCGCGTGGCGATCTCCTGGGGGTAGAAATGGGCGCCTTCGGCCAGGAAGACCTGATCCTGGTAGAGGATGCGCGCCTCCTTGGCTGCCTGGACCAGCCCCGGCCGATCCTCGGGATGGGCAATCTCGATGAGGGCCTGGGCCCGTTCGCGCAAGCTGCGGCCGCGCAAGTGAGCCGTGCCGTATTCCGTGGCCACGATGTCCATGGACTCGGGCTGATTGAGCAGATTGGGCATATCTTCCACCGACAGGCGGACGTTGGGTTGCCCCTTGAGGTTGCGGCTGGGCAGGGCCACGATGGTGTAACCGCCCGGCGAAAGCTCCGCGCCGTTGAAAAAATCGGACAGTTGCCCGGGGCCGCTGGTGACGTTGCCCTTGCCGATGGGCATGGCCACCCGGCCGGAAAGATCCACGCGCCGGCCGGGCATGATCAGCACGAAACGGGAGTTGCGGCCGATGTCCGTGGGACTGAAGACCCGGTCCACGCTCTGGAACTCCACCAGCGGATTGCGGTCGAGCCAGCGCATCAGTTCGGGGCTGCCCAGGGCAAAGGCCGCCAGGGAACGGCCACGGAACAATCCCTTGCGGCGGTTGCTCACCGCGCCGCTTTTCACCAGGTCCATGAGGGCGTCGGTGAACGAGGGGGTGTGGATGCCCAGGTCGCGCTTGCCGGCCAGGTGCTTGGGCAGGGCTTCGAAGAGCGCGCCGATGCTGTAGGCCAGGCAACTGCCGTCTTCGATCACCGAGGCCACGTTGGCCGCCACCCGGTCGATGACCTCGTCGTAAGGCCAGCGCGTGAAGTAGATGGGCGGGTCCTGGGAGTGCACGAGCAGATCGAACTGTTCCACGGGCACGAAGGTGTCGCCGAAGGTGAACGGCACCTGCTCGTTGATCTCACCCACCACCAGATCGGCTTGCTCCATGGCCCGGCGGGCCACATCCACCCCCACCCCCAGGCTGCAGTAGCCGGCCTCGTTGGGGGGCGTGATCTGGATCAGGGCGATGTCGATGGGGATCTGGCCCGAGTTCATCAACTGCGGGATCGTCGAAAAGCGCGAGGGGATCAGATCCACATAGCCGGCGGTGATGGCCTCGGAGGCCACCCAACCGGCAAAAAAGGTTTTCAGCCGGTACTTGTGGGATTGCAAGGCCTGCAGGGAGATGGCATCCCCCAGGCTGACCAGTTGGACCAGGGTCAGATCCTGGAGATTGTAGGCCTTGGAGGCCATCAGGTGCTTGACCAGGGTGCGCGGCTCGGCCGTGCCCGTGCCCAGGAAGATGTTCATGCCCGGCTCGATGCGCGCCAGGGCGGCATCCGGGGTCACCACGCGTTTTTGCCAATCGGGA
>JACRDD010000032.1 GCA_016218685.1 Desulfobacterales bacterium
CGATTTCGTTCCCGGCGGCCTGTTGAAGGATGCCCCCAGTTCCACCCTGCTGTTCGTCGGCTTCTTCCTCTTCCTGTTCGGTTTTGCCAAAGGCGGCGTCATGCCGGTGCACAACTGGCTGCCGTCGGCCATGGTGGCGCCCACCCCGGTCAGCGCCCTGTTGCACGCCGTGGCGGTGGTCAAAGTCGGCGTCTTCTCCATCCTGCGGGTGGTCTTCCACACCTACGGCGTGGATGCCATGACCCGCATGGACATCGGCACGGTGGCCACCTACATCGTGGCGTTCACCATCATAACGGCCTCGGTGATCGCCCTGACCAAGGACAACCTGAAAGCGCGGCTGGCCTATTCCACGGTCAGTCAGCTCTCCTACGTCATCCTGGGGGCCGTGCTGCTTACGCCGCTCAGCATGACCGGCGGCATCGTGCACATCGCCAACCACGCTTTTTCCAAGATTACGTTGTTCTTCTGCGCCGGCTCGCTCTACACCGCGGCCCACATGACCGAGATCAGCCAACTCAGCGGCATCGGTAAAAAGATGCCCCTGACCATGGCCGCCTTCTTCGTCGCCTCGTTGAGCATGATCGGCGTGCCCCCGGCGGCCGGCTTCATCAGCAAATGGTACATCGCGCTGGGCGCCATCGAGGCCCACCAACTGCCGATCCTGATCGTGCTGCTGGCCAGTACCGTGCTGAACGCGGCCTATTTTCTGCCCATCACCTACAAGGCATTCTTCCAGAAGGCCGAGACCCACGGCCATGGCAACCCCCATGGGGATGATCATGGACATGGGCATCATGCTGAAATCCGGGAGATCCCCATGGTGGCCGGACCGTTGCTCCTGACGGCGGTCATCTCCCTGATCCTCGGTATCTACCCGAATTACTTCTTGAGACTGGCCCAGGAGGTGCTGCGATGATCAAAAAGCTCGTTGATTATATCGGCAGTCCCGAAACTTCGAAACAGAAGAATCTTATAGGTTTTATTGCCCTGGCGGTCGTCGTGGCGGCTGATATCTGGGTTCAGGTGGCGAATTACCTGGAAGCCAGGCATGCGGCGCATGCCGCGCATGCCGGCCACGTCACCTATCTTTGGGATAAGCTTCCCGGCTGGGGTGCGTTTTACGGGTTTGTCTCCTGCGTGGTGATCATCCTGGTTTCCAAGTTCATCGGTCACCAGGGAGGCATTATGAAGAAAGAGGATTACTATGACTGAGTGGTTCCATCCAGCCGTTATTTTCATCGTGGGAGCGTTCCTGGTGCCATTCCTGCGCGGCAAGGCGCAGCAGGCCTATATCCTGCTGCTGCCGGCATTGGCCATCTTTGCGGTCTACCGCATGACGGCCGGAGACTATTGGAGCTACTCCTTTTTGGGCAACCAACTGGTCTTCGGCCATGTGGACAAACTGAGCGTCGTTTTCGCCTGGGTGTTCACCATCGCGGCCTTTATCGGCATGGTCTACGCGCTGCACGTCAAGGACAGCGGCCAGCATACGTCTGCATTCCTTTATATCGGCGGCTCCCTGGGCGTCACCTTTGCCGGCGACTATTTCAGCCTCTTCGTCTTCTGGGAGTTGATGGCCTTCGCCTCCGCCTTCCTGGTATTTGCCAGCCGCAACGCGCAAGCAACGGCCGCCGGCTTCCGCTACCTGCTGGTGCACATCTTCGGCGGTGTCTGCCTGCTGGGCGGCATCATCCTGCATGTGGTCGCTACCGGTTCGATCGCCGTCGGCCCGTTGCCCCAGGATGGGAGCCTGGCCTTTTACCTGATTCTGGTGGGTTTCATCCTCAACGCGGCCGTGCCGCCCCTGCACGCCTGGCTGACCGATGCCTATCCCGAAGGGACGGTGACCGGCTCGGTCTTCATGTCGGCCTTCACCACCAAAACGGCCGTATACGTTCTGGTGCGCGTCTTCCCCGGCACCGAGCTGCTGGTCTATATGGGAACCATCATGGCCCTCTACGGCGTGGTCTACGCCGTGTTGGAAAACGACTGCCGTCGCCTGTTGGCCTACCACATCATCAGCCAGGTCGGCTACATGGTGGCCGGTGTCGGTATCGGCACGGACTTGTCGCTGAACGGCTCGGTTTCCCACGCCTTTGCCCACATCCTTTATAAAGGCCTCTTGTTCATGGGCGCCGGCGCGGTGATCATGATGACCGGCAAGCGCAAGCTGACCGAACTGGGCGGGCTCTACAAGACCATGCCCTGGACGTTATGTTTATATATGATCGGAGGGTTCGCCATCTCGGCCTTCCCCTTGTTCAGCGGCTTCGTGACCAAGTCCATGGTGGTGTCCGGCGCAGCCTACGATCACCGGCCTATCGTCTCCTTGCTGTTGACCATGGCCTCGGCCGGTACCTTCCTGCACACAGGATTGAAGCTGCCCTACTATATGTTCTTTGGCAAAGACTCAGGCATCCGAGCCAAGGAACCGCCCCTGAACATGCTGATCGCCATGGGCATGGCGGCCTTTTTGTGCATCGGCATCGGTGTACTGCCCGGGCCCTTGTACCATCTGCTGCCCTTTAATGCGGAGTATCATCCCTATACCGGCCAACATGTGACCAGCGCTTTGGGAATACTGCTATTCACCGGCCTGGGATTCTTCATGCTGTTGAAAAAACTCGATCCCGAGCCTACGGTCAGCGTGGATACCGACTGGTTCTACCGCAAGGGCGCCAAGGTTTTCATGTGGTTCGCCAACAAACCGCTGGCGGCCTATGAGAACTATCTGACCAACGTTTACAACACTTGGTTCAGCGCCGGCTTTTTGAAGATCGCCGATTTCTCCAGCCGGATTTTCGATCGCCTTGTGGTGGACGGGCTGGTCAACGGCGTGGCGGGCTTTTTCATGAGCCTGTCCGGTAACCTGCGCCGCGTTCAGAGCGGGCTCGTTCGCAGTTATGCGTTTGTGATGCTTGTCGGAAGCATGGCCCTTATTGCTTTTTACCTAATCGCCTATCAGATGTAACGACTATGAACATTGCGCAATTACCGATCTTGTCCATCATCACCTACCTGCCCCTGGCAGGCATCGTGCTGATCTGCTGCCTGAGCCACAAGCGCCACGATCTGATCCGCTGGACCGCTTTCCTGACGACGATCGTCACCTTCGTCGCCTCATTGCCGATCTATTTCGGCTTTGACGAGAGCACCTGGCAGATGCAGTTCGTGGAGCACATTCCGTGGGTGCGGCGTTTCGGCATCGACTACCACATGGGCATCGACGGCATCAGCCTGCTGCTGGTGATGCTGACCACCTTTCTTTCAGCCCTGGCGGTGCTCTCCACCTGGAGCGCGGTGAAAGAAAACGTCAAAGGGTACATGGTGTGCCTGCTCTTCCTGGAAGTCGGCATGCTGGGCGTGTTCTGCTCGCTCGATTTCTTCCTTTTCTATGTCTTCTGGGAAGTGATGCTGATTCCGATGTACTTTATCATCGGCATCTGGGGCGGTCCGCGACGCATTTACGCGGCGGTCAAATTCTTTATATATACGATGGCCGGCAGCGTGCTCATGCTGATCGCGATTTTGAGCCTCTACTTCATGATGTACAAGGCCACCGGGGCGTATACCTTCGACATTCTGAAGTACCATGGGCTCGCTATCCCGGCCGGTACTCAGTTCTGGCTGTTCCTGGCCTTCTTCCTGGCGTTCGCCATCAAGGTGCCCATGTTCCCGTTCCACACCTGGTTGCCCGACGCCCACGTGGAAGCGCCTACGGCCGGCTCCGTGATTCTGGCCGGCGTGCTCCTGAAGATGGGCACCTACGGTTTCCTGCGCTTCAACCTGCCGATGTTTCCCGAGGCCACGCATCAATTCGTGCCGTTCATCTTCTGGCTTTCCGTCATCGGCATCGTCTACGGTGCATTCGTCTCTCTGGCCCAGGACGACATCAAAAAGATGGTGGCCTACTCCAGCGTGAGCCACCTGGGCTACTGCATGCTGGGCATGTTCGCCCTCAACGTGGAGGGCATCGAAGGCAGCACGATTCAGATGGTCAACCACGGCTTGAGCACCGGCGCGCTCTTCCTCATCGTCGGCATGCTCTACGAGCGGCGCCATACCCGCCTGATCTCCGAGTACGGCGGCGTGATGAAAGTGATGCCGCTGTTCGCGACCCTGTTTCTGATGGTCTGCTTTTCATCCATCGGCGTGCCCGGGCTCAACGGTTTCATCGGTGAGTTGTTGATCCTCATCGGCGCCTACAAGGCCAGCGTGTTCTTTGCCTCGGTGGCCATGCTCGGACTGCTGCTGGGCGCCGTCTATCTATTGTGGATGTACAAGCGCGTCATGTACGGCCCGATCACCAAGGAAGAGAACAAGGGTCTCAAGGATATGAGCTTCCG
>JACRDD010000030.1 GCA_016218685.1 Desulfobacterales bacterium
GGTGATGACCAGGCGGGGGAGATCCCTTAAATGCTGCATCAGTTGGGGGAACTTGGGATGGGCTTTGAGCAAGGCGGTCATCTGACGGATGTGGTTGGCCTTGTTGGAGGTCACCACCTTGGCGCCTAATTGCCGGACCGCATCGGAATAAATCTCATGCATGAGGGCGTTGGCATTGCCCGCGGACAGGGCCCCGGCAGCCAGGCAACCGTCCCCCAGCCCCACAAGGGCGCCGGCCGCGCCCACGGGGCTGTCGATGCCCACGGCCGCACCGGCCGCCCTCAGACTTTCGATGATTTGGGCCATGGCCAGAGTCTCTTGCGGGCCCATCTCCTGGTAAAGATTTCGGGCGCTGGGGTCGAATTGCTGCAGCCAGCTTCCGAACATCGGGCCTTCGGCCTGCCAGAAATGGGTCTCGCGTCCCGAGAGCAGGACTGGCGTGATGTTGAGGGTCAGGCCGGCGGGAAGATATTTGGGAACCCGGTAACTGATCAACACCGGATTGTTGTTGAGCAGCACCGCCCGCTTGGTGCTTGCGGACATTCCATGGGTCTTCTCTTTGGCGAACATGGTCTGGGCAACGCCGTCGATGGTATCGCCCGGCATGGTGAAGTAAAGGGCGGTGTTACCGTTGTGAGGCCGTTTAAGTGCTTGGGGTACGCCGCTGAGCGCGTTTTGCCACACCTGGTATTCGGGGACGACTTCGATCAGGCTGTCGGGCAGTAGTATTTTATCGCCTGGCCAGATACGATCCGGGTCGCTCAGGTGGGGGTTGGCGCTACGCACCTTGCCGAGCCAGGTATGGGTCTCGTGGGCCTTGATGCCCCGCCGAGTCAGGATCTTGCCGATGGTGTCGCCGGGCGCGACGGTGATTGCCTGGGCCATGGATCTCCCTCCTTTTCCGCACCAGCGGCGGCGCCGTATCGGGTTCGGCGCTCAGCCGCCGCTGCCACCCCATCTTCGATTTGTTTGCAGAAGCCTTAAGATTTATTGGATAGCGGTACAATCCCCGGGGTGGTCCGATCGGGTGCCGTTGGAGATCCGAAGAGCGATTTGTAGGTGGTGCTGAGGGATTCCGCTTGGTTTTGCTGCCCTGACCGTGTACCAAGAGGTTGGCCGCAAGTCAAGCATGAATCCCCCTATGATAGCGGGTACCACGCCCCTTGCCCTGCCGCGCTAAAGTCCTGGCATTGCAGGGGATGGCAGGTCGTTGGTTGCGTGCCGATCTAAAGTTAATAAGTTAATCCCCTGGAGGCTCTACCGCGTCTTGATCACCCGGTAGATGGTGTACTCCGAGGTGACCCCCAGCTCATCGATCCTGGCCTGAATCGTTCTTCTCTCCTTGCTGTCTATCCAGGCTTGCCAATCTTCCAGGGAAAACCAGGAGCTGATGGTTGTGATTTCGTCATTGATATTGATGGCTTTGAGATACTCACCCGAGACATAGCCCGACATGGTGTGCACTACCTCGCGGATCTGGCGGATGCATTGCATGAGATCTCTCTCGGACTCCTTGGAATACTTCCGGCGGATAATGACTTTTACCGACATATTGGCCTCCTTTTTGTATGGTGGTGCTCTCTCGGCAATAATAGCCGTTTCTGGATGGGCACTACCTATTCGGATCTCCATATCGAGGCAGTCCTGCTGGGGCTCAAGCCTGCATTCCGAACGAAGAAGAAGTTGGCGCAACCGGAAGTAAATCAAGCCTGGTGGATTGGGGGCATCGGTGCTGCGCGGACGATGAATTTCAAAGCGTTACTAATATTTTTTATCGGGACGGGGCCGACTGTCAAATCAAATCTATCCCGGCTTAAAGGCGGCCGCGAGTCGAGGTAGGCGATGCGCATCGATGGCTGTGTTTCCGGCGCGTTCCCATCTCCTGCCTTGCTGAAAGGTGTTTGTTTGTTATATTGATGCGTACGGTCTTCAGGATACGGACAATATGGAAAGGATCGACAATGAAATTAGCGGTGAGCGGTAAAGGCGGGGTGGGCAAGACCACCTTCGCCTCTTTGTTGATACGAACGCTGAGCGACATGGGCAAGAAGGTGCTGGCCATCGATGCCGACCCGGATGCCAATCTGGCTTCGGCTTTGGGCATTCCCGATTCGGACAAGATCACGCCCATCGCCGAGATGAAGGATATGATCTTCGAGCGCACCGGGGCCCAGCCGGGCACGGTGGGTGGTTTTTTCCGGCTCAACCCCAAGGTGGACGATCTGCCCGACAGCCTGTCGGTACGCAAGGACAACATCAAGCTGATGCGCCTGGGCAGCGTCAAGAAGGGCGGCGGCGGGTGCCTGTGCCCGGAGAGCACGCTGCTCAAGAGCCTGGTGATGCACATCGTGCTGGCCCGGGACGAGGTGGTGGTCATGGACATGGAGGCCGGCATCGAACATTTGGGCCGGGCCACGGCCAGCGCGGTGGACAAATTGATCGTGGTGGTGGAGCCGGGCCGGCGCAGCATCGACACGGCCGAGCACATCCGCCAACTGGCCAAGGAGATCCGCTTAGAGCGCATCGCCGTGGTGGCCAACAAGATCCGCTCGCCCAAGGACGAGGCCTTCATCCGCCAGCATCTGTCCGACTTCGAGATACTCGGCTTTCTGCCCTACGGCAACGAACTGATCGAAGCCGACCTCAACGGTCAGTCGCCCTACGAGGTGGCGTCGGAAGCCAAGCAGATCGTCAAAGAAATGATCGCCAAACTCTGATCATGGCCAACCACCGCCGATATGCCACCCGGGCGCCCGGGCATCGACGGCCCCCGCGATCCCGGTCGCGGGAGGTGAGCCTGCGTCCGGGGGCCGACGCCAAGCTGAAAAAACTCTTCACCCGCATCGGAACGCCCGATCCCACCCCCTTCGTGCCCGATCCGTTTCAACTCCAGGCCCTGGAGGCGGTGCGGCACAGCGACTGTCTGGTGACCGCCCCCACCGGCGCGGGCAAGACCTGGATCGCCGTGCAGGCCATCGACCGCATCTTCAAGGGCGGCGGCCGGGCCTGGTATGCCTCGCCCCTTAAGGCGCTCTCCAATGCCAAGCTGATCGAATTCGCCGAACACTTCGGGCCGGACAACGTGGGCATCCTCACCGGCGACCGCAAGGAGAACGCCGACGCGCCGATCATCGTGGGCACCACCGAAATCCTGCGCAACCAGCTCTACGATGCCATGCACCGGGGCGAAGCCCTGGCCACCGACTTCGTGGTGCTGGACGAGGCCCATTATCTGGGCGACCAAGACCGGGGCGTGGTGTGGGAAGAGACCATGATCTACCTGCCCCAGCGCATCCCTTTGCTGCTGCTCTCGGCCACCGTAGGCAATGCCGGCCAGATCGCCCAGTGGATGAGTGCCATCCGGGGCCGGCCCTGCCGGGTCGTTCAGGAGACCCGCCGGCCGGTGCCCCTCTACCCCATTTTGCTGCATCCCGACGGAACATTGCTGCCGCTGCTCGTCGCCGGCGAGGGCGGCAAATCCCGGCTCTACAAAAAAGTGGCCGATTTTCTGGGCGCCAAGCACGTGCCCACCCTGGCCGCGCCGGGCCATCTGCCGCCCTTCGGCGCCATGCTGGACGTGTTGCGCAAGTACAATTTACTGCCGGCCATCTTCTTCCTCAAATCCCGGGCCGACTGCGACCAGGCGCTCCAGCTCTGCCTGGAAAACCGCATCCAGGACGAGGAGCAGGCCATGCGCATCAACCAGCGCATGACCGAACTCACCGAGCGTTTTCCGCATGTCAAGCGCCACCGCCAGCGCTGGCTGATCGAACACATGGCGGTGGGTTCGCACCACAGCGGCCAGTTGCCGGCCTGGAAACAGGTGTTGGAAGCCTTGATGAGCGAAGGTTTGCTGGACGCCATCTTCGCCACCTCCACGGTGGCCGCGGGAGTGGATTTTCCCGCGCGCACGGTGGCCTTTCTCAACTCCGACCGCTTCAATGGCCGCGAGTTCATGCCTTTGGACGCCACCGAGTTGCAGCAGATGACCGGCCGGGCCGGCCGCCGGGGCAAGGACCGCATCGGCTTCGCCCTCGTCGTTCCGGGCCGCTACATGGACGTGCGCCAGGTGGCCCGTCTGCTGCGGGCGCCGGCCGCCGACGTGCACAGCCAGATCCGCATCAACTTCTCCATGACCCTCAATCTTTTGCTTTCGCACGCGCCATCGGAAGTCGAAGATCTGCTGCACCGTTCCCTGGCCGCTTTCCAGCGCCACGGCGCGGCCTACGGCGGCGAAGACGCGGCCCATGCCCATTTGTGGGAGGATTTCCAGCGGCACCTGGAATTCCTGCAGGCCACCGGCTTCGTGAACACCGAGGGCCGGCTCACCGAAGACGGTTTGTGGGCCGCCCAACTGCGCATCGACCAGCCGCTGCTGGTGGCCGAAGGCTTGCGCCATAACATCTTTCCCCAAGCCGACCCGGCCTTGCTGGCCGCGGTGATGTCCGGCCTGGTCAACGACAAGGAGACCGACGAGCACCTGGACAAAAAGAGCCTGCCCGAGGTGCTGGTCAAGGCGGTCAACCGCGTGACGCGCGGCTTGTACGGCTTTGCCAAGCAGATGCAGGTGCGCGGCTTCGAGGTGCGCCCGATCTTCCTGCGGCCCACGCTGGCGATCTGGCACTGGGCTTCGGAAACCCCCTGGGAAAAAGCGGTGCAGGCCGGCCAGATGGCCGAAGGCGACCTGGCCATGCTGGCCCTGCGCACGGCCGACAACCTGCGCCACATCGTGGGCCTGCGCGATGTCTTCCCGCGCATGGCCGAAGCCGCCAAACAGGCCATCGAGTTGATTCTGCGCGATCCGGTCATGCCGGCCTACGCCACGGCTACCTTGACAGAAACGACGCTCCCCGGCGAGAATCCTCCACCCGAAGAAGAGAGAGATGACCATGCAAAAGAGAACCCGTAGCGGTCTGCAACGCCTGCTGGATGCCACGCGCTACTCGTGGCTCGGGCTGCGCGCGGCCTGGCGCTGCGAACAGGCCTTCCGCCAGGAAGTCTACGTCGTCGTGCCGCTGCTGCCAGTCTCCTTCTGGCTAGGCGGCAACGCCACCCAGCGCGCCCTGCTGCTGTGCTCGTTGCTGCTGATTCCCATCGTCGAACTGCTCAACTCGGGCATCGAAGCGGTGGTGGACCGTTTCGGTCCCGAGCTGCACCCCCTCTGCGGCCAGGCCAAGGATATGGGCTCGGCTGCGGTGCTGATTTCGCTCATCGCCGCGGGTTCGACGTGGGCACTGATTGCTTGGGAAAGATTTGGATAAAGGAGAATTCCGATGCTGAACTTCACTTCTGTCGTACTAGGCCGTTCCGAAATCGATTTTCTCGCCATTCCGGTATGCGAAGATGCCGAGATTCACGCCGATAAAGAGCTGCTGGCGCTGGTCGCCGAGGCCAAGGCGCTGGAAGAATTCAAGGGCGAGGCCAAGCAACAGTTGACGCTCTACAACCTGCTGGACGGCCGGGTGCGCCGCTGCCTGTTCATGGGGCTGGGACCCCGCAAGAAGATCACCGCCGAAACCCTGCGCGCCTTCGCCGGCCGGGCGGTCAAGGCGGTCATGGGCGCCAAGCGCGCGGACCTGACGGTGGCGGCGCCCCTGGCCCAGGCCCTGGATATGGCGCCGCAAGTACTTCTCCAGGCCCTGGCCGAAGGGGCCTGTCTCGCAAATCACTCCTTTACGCGTTACAAGGAAAAACCCAAGCACGAACCCCTGCAAAGGGTCTCCCTGCTGGTCCCTTCCGCCACGGCCAAGCAGTTCGCCGCCCTGCCGGGACGGGTGGAAGCGGTTTGTCGGGCCGTATGCCAAGCGCGCGAGTGGGTCAGTACCCCCGGCAACGACAAGCTGCCTGAGCAATTGGGCCAGGCTTTCGCCACGGCGGCTTCCCGGGCCGGACTGAAGGTCCGCACTCTGGATCAGGCCCAGTTGAAACGCGCCAAATTCGGTGCCCTGCTGGCCGTGGCCGCCGGCAGCGCCCATGCGCCCTGCCTGGTGGAGATCGTCTATACGCCGGCCAAAGCGGCCGGGGCCCAAACCATCGTGCTGGTGGGCAAGGGCGTCACCTTCGATACGGGCGGCATCAGCCTCAAACCAGCGGCGGGCATGGAGGCCATGAAAGGCGACATGGCCGGCGCCGCTGCCGTGGTGGGCGCCATGCTGGCCGTGGCGCGGCTCAAGCCCAAGCAGCGGGTCATCGGCATCACGCCCATCGTGGAGAACATGCCCTCGGGCACGGCCACTCGTCCGGGCGACATCGTCACCAGCTTCGCGGGCAAGACCGTAGAGATCGGCAACACCGACGCCGAGGGCCGGCTGATCCTCATCGATGCCATGGCCTACGCCATCAAGAAGCACAAGCCCGACGTGCTGGTAGACCTGGCCACCCTGACGGGCGCCTGCGTGATCGCTTTGGGCGAGAAGATGGCCGCTGTTTTTTCCCGGGACGAAGCCCTGACCGCGGCCATCAAGGCCGCCGGCGAAGCGGTGCACGAGCGCTGCTGGCCCATGCCCATGCCCGACGATTACAAGGAGTTGCTCAAGAGCGATCTGGCCGACATCAGCAACATGTCCAGCTCGCGCTACGGCGGTGCCATCACGGCCGCGCTGTTCCTCTCCGAGTTCACCAACGCGACGCGCTGGGCGCACATCGACATCGCCGGCCCGGGCCATGCCAAAAAAGGCTCGGATTACTGCGGCCCGGGCGGCACCGGCTTCGGGGTGCGGCTCTTGTGCGATCTACTGGAAAGATTATAGCCCCCAAAAACGAAACGGCCGGTCATTCGCGGATGACCGGCCGTACTGTCTGTTTGAACCGCGGATCAAACGCAGACCTGACACTTCGCCAGGCACTGCTCGTATGCCTCCTGCCTGTTTTCCGGGGCAGTGGTGCTGTTTTCGCTCCAGTGCTTGAAAATGCATTCGCTGATGCATGCTTGATCGAGCCTGGTCAAGGTTTCTTGTACCATGGGGCCCTCCTTCGGGCGACCGCGGCCGATGCCCGCGTTGCCCTTATTTAATACGCGCGGCCATGATGTCCGCCGCGACGTGCCACACTCTAAGCACCGCACACACTGACCGCAAGCATGGGGTCTTGCCCTGGCGCCGACCTTCCCAAGATGGACCAGATCCCTGTTGTCGCCTATCCGAAGTTATGCTACTTTGTCCCGTGATAACGAATCAAATCGGATAAATAGAAGATTACGCAGGCGCTACCGCAACCGGCGGAACCGGGGATGATGGCATAATCAAAGGAGCATCGCGGATGACCGATCTTTGCAGCTACCACCCGACGCAGCCAGCTTGGTGGCAATGCCCCAATTGCGTCAAGTTCCTTTGCCCCAAGTGCATCGTGCATCGCAAGGGGGGTTTCACCGGCAACGACGATTTCTTCCTCTGCCCAAAATGTAATGTGCCCGCGACCCAACTCGATACCGCCAACATCATTCCGCCCTTCTGGAGGCGGCTGCACAAATGCTTTGCCTATCCCTTCTCTTCCGTTCAATCCATCGGCTTGATCTTCGGCCTGGCATTGCTATCGACCCTTTTCGCCGAGGTCGGCTTTTTGGGTTTGATTTTCAGGATCATTCCCTGGGCCCTGATGGTCAAATATGCCTTCGAAGCATTGCGCGCCACGGCCGAGGGACGCTTCAAACCGCCCCCTCTCACCTCACAGGTACTCACCGACAATTTGGGGATCGTCTTTAAACAAATCGCCCTGTTTATTGCCCTCGGCCTGCTTTTCGTTTTCTTCATCGCGCAATTGAATCCTTTTTTCTGGATTCTCTTCGGGGTGTGCGTCATCATCGGACTGCCCGCCATGATCATCATCCTGGCGATCAACGACGACTTGGGCCAGGCCCTCAACCCGGTCTATTTCCTGGGGATGGCGGCCCGCATCGGCTGGGGCTATCTGCTGCTTTTTTTCTTTCTCATGCTGCTCTATTCCGCCCCCAGCGCGCTGGGCTATGCGGTCATTCGCCACATGCCCGAGGTCACGCAACTCTTCTTCTGGCTGGCGGCCAACAATTACTACACCCTGGTGACCTACCATTTGATGGGCTGCGTGATCTTGCAGTACCACGAGCGGCTCTCCTATCCGGTGGACTTCGGAACGCTGTTGGCCTCGGTCCACCCGACGGCCGCGCGCAATGACGCACCGGCCGGGCAGACGCCGGCCGCCGCCCATGAAGCGGGCCTGCTCAACGATCTGGCGCCGCTGATTCAGGAAGGCGATCTGGACGGCGCCATCGCCTTGATCCGGCGCGAAACCGACCTCAAGATCAACGACCTGCAACTGTCCGAACGCTACGCCAATCTTCTGCAGATGCGCCATCGCGACCAGGAGCTGGTCGATTATGCCCCGCGGCATCTGGATCTGCTGGTCAAGGCCGGCGAGAAAGATAAGGCCATGGCGCTTTTTGAGGCCTGCATGGGCAAGCAAGGGTTCTCGGCTTCGGCCACGACGCTTTTCAAAATCGGCAGTTGGTTCAACGAGCAGGGCAATGCCAAGCTGGCGGTCCACACCTTCAATCTATTGACCAAAGCCCATCCCCAGGATGCCTTGATTCCCAAGGCGTACTACCGCGCCGCCCAGATCCTGCACGAAAAACTGATGAACACCGATAGGGCCAAGAAGATCCTGACGGCCTTGATCAGCAAATACCCGGATCACGAGATCGCGAATTTCGCCAAGACGTATTTAAAAGGGATTTAGCGGCCATCGAGGCGTTATCGGCCTATCATGCCTTTTTCAAATGCTCTCCAGCCACCCGGGCAACGTCCGACAGGGGGAATTCGGCTCGAATCAGTTGCAGGCACTCCAGGTAGTCGCCGCTCAGCTTGCTGCGCTGGAAGCCCTGGGACAGACGGAAGAGCGCCATGGGCAGCCCCTCCAGATGCTTGGCTTTCTTGACGAGGGTGACCAGGATGCGACGGGCCGCGCCCAAGTCGCCGCTGGCCAGAAAGCATTGACTGACGCGCAGATAGTGGCCGGCGGAGAGCCGCGGCGGTTTGGCGGTTTGGGAATAGGCCTGGAAGAGCGCGCAGGCTTTGTTGGCGTTGGCCGGATCGGCGCAAAGCAGATCCATCAGTTTGGCGGTGGTTTGATGGAATTGGGGCGCTTCCGGGCTTTGGCGGTCAATAGTAAAAAGATGCTGCCATGCCGTAATGTTTTCGGGCGCTTCTTTCAGGACATCTTCCAGCATCCGGCGCGCTTCGGTGAATTCCAGGGCGCCCATATGCTTTAAGGCCTGTTCCAACCGGGGGGCCACTTTATCTTCCTCGGCGGCGGCGAAGGCCTCCTGATCCAGACATCCGGGAATTATTCTGGCGCCCCAGGCCAACAGGGCACCGAAACCCAAACCTCCCAAATGGGCCGCATAACCGACGTTGCTCATCTCGTCGAAGTGGAGCTGGAACAATTCGTGTCCCATCCAAAACGGCAGCAGCAAAATGGCCGGGAACTTCAAATAATTGAAGTAAAAACCAAGGTTGATGAAAATGCCCACGCGCTTGAGCCCGTAAAAGACGGCAAAAGCGCCCATGATGCCGGAGATGGCGCCCGAGGCCCCCACGCACGGCGAGGTGCTGCCGCTGTGCAACAACCAGAAAAGCACATCGCCGCCCACGCCGGCCAAAAGATAGACGACCGGGAAAACCACATGCCGGCATCCATATTCGATCAGGGCGCCGATCAGCCACAGGAAAATCATATTGCCGATCAAATGCCCCCATCCGCCGTGCAGGAACATGCTCGAAAACCAAGTCACCAGGCGCGGGAAGGCCGGCCGAAAGCCGTATCGGTAGGAGACCACGCACTCCATTCGGCTTTCGAACTCGGATCGCAATCGCCGCCACTCTCCTAATCGGGGCTCGGTTTCCGGCCAGATGGCGCCGGCCGCGAGTCTTCGGCCGAATTCGGCGTTCTCGACGATCGCACGATAGTAGTAATACTGTTTTTCGTCCTCGGAAAGTTTGGCGAAGACGGCATCGTTTTCCGGCGACGGCGCACTCGCCTGTTGGACATAGCGTTTATAGGCGTCGATCTCCAGGTCGCCCAGGCCGGACACAAAGTAGAATTCCAGGGCCTCTTCCCAGCGGCGGTCGTCGTCGCGTTGAAAGGCGATAAAAATAAAACAATTAATCAGGATCAAGGCGATGGTCAGCAGCGGCGGGTTGCGCCAACTGAAGTTTTTGGTCAGGGGAATGGCAATCATGGCGATTCCAATCCTGATTCATGGGAGGCGTGCGTCGCTCGGAAATGTGGAGCAGGGCGGGTTCACCCCGCCCTGCCGATCCGAATTCAGGGACTATTTGGAGTATTTCTCCCACATCCGATCGATCGTTCCGTCGGCGTGCATTTTGGCAAGTTCGGCGTCGACTTTGGCCATGAACCCTTCTTTGTCGGCGATGTTTTTGCTTTTCTTGCTGATGGCGAAGAAGGTGCCTTTCTTTTCGGCGAACGGCTGGCCCAGCGGGGTAATCTGATCCTGAATGCCCAGTTGCTTGGCGGCCCATATGGCCGAATGCAGGTTGCTGACATAGCAGTCGATACGGCCCGCGGCCAATTTCTTAAGATTCAATTCGGAAGAGGCCTGCTCATCCACGGTGATCTTACCCGCCTTGACCGCTTCTTCAAATTCCTTGGTTACGAAAAACCCCGCATTTTTACCGACGGTCTTGCCGTACAAGTCCTCGATGGTACCGGTCTTGAATTTGGGCAGATCTTCTTTGCGCACAATCACATAGTGGGCTGACCAGTGCATGGGGGTTTTGGAGTATATGATCTCGTTTTCGCGATCCGCGTTGTAATAGATCTGCAGCGTCCCATCCAGTTCGCCGGTTTGCAGATCACTCCACAGCCGTTTGAAGGGCAATAATTGGATATTGGCTTGGACCCCCAGCCGTTTGGACAGCTCCATCCAGATATCGTAATCGAGGCCTTTCATCTGTCCGTTTTCCTGAAAGATCAGGGGGGATACGTTTTCGACGCCGGCCAGTTGAAGCGTTTCACCGAAAACGGCGGGCACCCAGATAAGGGTCAGAAGCGAGAGCAGAAGTAACGATTTTTTCATGTATTGTCTCCTTATAGAATATGCTTTGGTTTGATATTCAGTCCTGCCCCAAATGGTCTGAGGGCGCGGAACTGCGTGGTATCGCACGTTCACACCTTGAATCGACCCACCATCTCCTTGAGCTTGGCGGCCAAGCCGGTCAAGTCCTCGGCGCTCATGCTGAGTTGGGAGGTACCGTTGGATATTTCCGCAGTGGATTGATTGACCATGGCGATCTCGCCGGCGATCTCCTTAGAGACCGTATTGCTGCTGCTGACATTTTCGTTGACCGATTGAATGCCTTGAGAGGCTTGCGATACATTGTTGGCGATCTCTTCGGTGGTCACCGACTGCTCTTCCACCGCGGCGGCGATGGTGGATACGATATCGTTCACATCCTTGATGATTTTCTGAATTTGGCCGATCTCCGTCACCGTGCCGGAGGTCGTGGTCTGGATGGCCGATATCTTGGCCTTGATCTCCTGGGTGGCCGCGGCCGTCTGTCGGGCCAGCTCTTTGATCTCATTGGCGACGACGGCGAACCCTTTGCCGGCATCGCCGGCCCGGGCCGCCTCGATGGTGGCATTCAAGGCCAACAGATTGGTCTGCTCGGAAATTTCCGTGATGGCTTCCGTAACCTTGCCGATCTCTTGGGCTGCCACGCCGAGTTCATCGACCTTAACCGACGTATGGTGCGCCTGCTTTACGGCCTCTTCCGTGATCGTGCGGGCCTTGTCGGAGTTTTTGGAGATTTCGCCGATGGTCGCCGTCATCTCCTGGGCCGAACTGGCGATGATGCCGATGTTGGTCGAGGCCTGCTCCATGGTGGCCGCCACGGAATCGATATTGGCACTCATCTCTTCGCTGGCAGCGGCCACGGAGTTGGCTTTGGTGGACATCTCATCCGCGCCCTGGGACATCTTGTGCGACAGACTCGACAAGTCGCCCGAAGAGTTGCTGAGCACATCCGCATTTTTGGAAATGTCGGTGATCATTTTTTGCAGACTTCCCAGGAACTGATTGATCAACCCTGCCAATTCGCCGATCTCGTCCTTGGAGCGCACTTCCAACCGCATGGTCAGATCGCCCTCGCCGTTGGCGATATCACCGACCCGCTGCACGATAGCCTTGATCGGCCGGTCGAGAAGCCTTTTTACTGCCAGGGACATGCCGACGAACAAAATCGCATCCAAGAGAAATACCCGCAGAAAAAGATAGACGAGACTTTCTCGAAGCTCTTTTTGCATGAACTTTTTGGTAATAAAGACTTCGATATTTCCGAGCTCTTTGCTCTCTTTTTGGACCGCTCGAACGGCGGACAGGACATCCTTCTCGATATCTTCCTTTTTAAGAACGACGGGCGCCCCACTCTTTTCATCGCGGCGCACCGACAAAAAGGGCTCTTTGGCTTTATTCTCTTTGATAAATACGGCGTGAACCCGAGGGTCCTTCATTTCCGAGGCGACCACCAGTTGCCCGAGCTCGGGATTGAGATCCCACAGCGCAGCCACGATGTTGATCGACAAACGGTGCGCCACGGACTCGGTCAGGGCGGACAGCTCCGAAGTCATGCGAGACTTGAGCGAGACATAATCGAATACGCCGAAGCCGAATAGAATGACCGAAGTGAGCAAAATGATGGCCATATTCAGCTTTGCCTGAAGGGTATGCCACTTGATTTTCACTTTTCCACCGCCGTATTTTCTGAAAATTCCGGAGCCCGGCAATATCGACAGATAATGCCGGCGTTGGACCCGACGAGAGCTATATCGGTCATCGACCCGAAAGCTTTAGCCTGAATCCCCTGTTTGTCTTTAAAAAGCGTAGCCAATGGACAGATGAAACTGGCCGGCCGATTCGCCCTCGCGGCGGTCGAGCTTGTGGCCGTAAAAGACGCCGATGGGGCCGATGGGGGTGACGTATTGCAGGCCCAGGCCGGCGGACCAGCGAAAGTCGTCGCCGCCGGCCGCGACTTCGGTTTCGCGCACGCTGCCGGTGTCCACGAAGGCGGTCAGCTCAAAATCATAGCCCAGATCCAGGCGGGCCTCCAGACTGCCGAGCAGGGCCAGGCGGCCGCCCACCGGACTGCCGTTTTCATCGAAACGCAGCAGGTTCTCATCGAAGCCGCGCACGCTGTTGGTGCCGCCCAGAAAGAAGAGTTGGTCCTGGGGCGAGACCTCGCCACTGTACTGGTTTAGATATCCCACGCCGGCCCGGGCCGCCAGGGTGACCTTTTCCACGACCTCCTGATAAGCCCGCAGGTCGAGGCGATACCTGAGAAAATCGTCCAGGGTATCGTCCAAGCCCTTGGAGACATCCACGGAAAAACCGACCAACTGGCCGCGCTTGGGTCGAATGAACGAATCCCGGCCGTCATACTGAACCGAAGGCGTGACGACGAAGACGGTGCGGTTTTCGAAGGCATCGGGGTTTTCGGATGCCGTGGCGCTCTCTTCGAGGGCGTATTGTTGGCGCTGTTCGAGGCGCGACGCCAGGCCCACGGTGTTGTTGGCCTTCCACTCGTGAAAAAAATTAAGCTTCGCGCCCTGGGTTTCGGTGCCGAAATCCTGGTTGAAGGGTTCGCTGACCTCGCCGTAGAGGCCGGCCTTGGCCTGGATCGGCAGGCCCAGGAAGCGCGGTTCGCCCATGCCCAGGTCCCAGCGGTAGCCCACCTCGCTGAGCTGACCGCTCACGGAGGTATCCTTGCCCGTGCCCAGAAAGTTCAGATCACCGATCTTACTGCGGCCGAAGAACCCGGTATCGGTTTGGTAGCCGCCGCCCAGTTCGAAATAGTAAGGCTTTTTTTCCACGGCACCGACCATCAGATCGACGGTGGATTCTTTCTCCTTGAGCCCGATGGGAACCACCTGCACCGAATCGAAAATATTCAAATCGCGCAGGTTGCGCTGGGATTCCAGAACTTCCTGGAGCACAAACGGATCGCCGGGCGCAAGATCCACTTCGCGGCGCATGAACCGCTCCCTGGTTCTGAAATTGCCCAGGAAGAAAACGTCGCCCATGCGCACCGCGGGTCCTGGTGTGATGTCATGCACGATATCGACTCGGGTTTGGTCCGGCGACATGCTTTGGGCCGCCTTGACTTCGGCGTGGGGATAGCCCATTTGGGCCAAGTGGGCGCTGATGCGGTTTTCGTCATTCTGGAGTTTGAAGGACGTATAGGGAGCCCCCGCTTGCAGATCCAGTTCGGTCGCCAGCGGATCTTTGGGCAGTCCGTCGCCGCCCTGCCGGGAAATGCTGCCCACCAGGGTACGAACGCCCTCGTCGACGGTGAGCGTGACAGTCACGCCGGCGTCCTCCGCCGTTTTTACTTCCGACTCGACCTGGACGTTCAAAAAGCCGTGGGAACGGTAGAGGGCGGCCACGGCCGTGATGTCTTCCCTCAGGGTCTCGGCCACGAAGGCCCCACTGCGCAGGCGGCCGGAGGGTCGGGTCAACATCTGCTTGCGCAACGTTTCGCTCGCAAGATGTTGGTTGCCTTGAATATTCAAAGCGGTAACGATGTGCCGCCGCCCTTCTTCGATCTCGATGGCGATCTCCCGTTGGGCAAGCCCCTGCGCATCGCGGGAGGTTTCCTTTGAAAGTACTTTGACATCGGCGAAGCCGGCCTTCAAATAGCGCCGTCGAATGTTCTGCACCGTTCGGCGCTGGCCGATGCTGCCGAGGTTGCCCACCTTGAACAGCACCATTTCCTTGCGCAGGCGGAAGCGCGAAAAGTGCTTGTTGCCCAACAGCCGGATCGTGTAGTAGGGACCTTCATCGATGATAAAATCGCAAATCACGCTGTTGCTGCCGGCATCCCGATGCTCCTTGGCGGTGATCACCACCTCGGCATAACCCTGCTTGCGGTAGTAATCGGTGAGCTCGCGTAAATCTTCCCTGAGTTCTTCGTTTTCGAAGCGGCCGCCACCCCAACTCAAGAAGGTCGTGCGCCAGGTCTTCAAACGCGGGAGGATGCGGGCCTCGGAGATGGCCCGGTTGCCGATCAGCCGCACCTTCTCCAGGCGGTAGTACTTGCCCTTGTCGAGCGTCACGCGCAAATGGTAGTGGCCGTCATGGGGGTCCTCGGTCCAGGTGATCCGCACCTTTGGATCGAGATAGCCTTCGGTGCGATAACGTTGGGCCACGGCCTGCTCCTGATCGGCCATCTTGGCTTCGAAAAAAAGGTCTCCGGCCGCGACGGTCATGGCGTTGAGCACATCTTTTTCGAACAGGGGATAGGCGCCGCTCACGGCAATGGTTTTGACGCGTTTATAGGGACGGATGGTAAAGAAAAGCGCCATGCCCTGGGGTCGCGCCTGGTTGTCCACCCGGGCACTGGCAATTTGGGCCAGGGCCTTGAGCGCCTCATCGATGCGCGCGGTGGTCAAGGGGTCTCCCGGCTTCAGGCGGATCAGGGAAAGGGCCAACCGCTCCCAAGGCACGCCATTGGGATGCTGATCTTCTACCTTGACATGGACCTCGGCTACCGTTGTGGGCAGGCCGGCCCACATGGCATCCTCGGCCCAGGCTGCGCTGAAAGACAAAGCCCAGGCCAGCAGAACCAGGAGCGGTACACGCACCCGCCCGCCGATGGGCATGTGGCTGAAGCACGTTCTCAAAAGATCGCGGCCCCTCATCGAAATTGTACCCTGAAGATCAACTCGCCGCCATAATTGCCGGCTGTATCCTGAAAGCCGCTGGCCACAATGTGCTCCAGCATACGATACTCGGAGACGGCGCGCTGGACGCGCTCGACATTGTCTGACTCCAGCTCATACTTGATCGACAGCCGGGGGGTCAAGTTCTTGCCCACTGTCAATTGGACCCGCTCTTGGCTGTCGGAATCTTCTTTCGGCCCGGTTTCCATCTCGAAGATGTCCACTCCGGTTTTATCCTTGATGTCGTCGCTGAGCGTAGAGGCCATCAGCGAGGCCATCATCTGTTTGGAGCTGCCGGCGCCCTCACCGGTGTTGGCGGCCGATTCGGTATTCGTGCGGCCCAACAGGATCAGCGAGAGGATGTTGGCATCCGATTCGGGCGGATCGGAGTTCAATTTCAGCAACAGGTTGTCCGGTGTTCCGGTCAGCGACAGGGTCACCAGCCACTGGCGGATCTGGGATCTGGCCATGATATCCAGGGTCGGCTCGATGCGCTGGGGGTTGAGGAAATCCACCACCCCGCGCTGGACTTCGAAGGCGCGTCCCTGGAAGAGCACCTCGCCCGAGCGCACGTAGGCGCGGCCGTTGAGCAGGGGGTTGGCGGCTGTTCCGGTGATTTTCAGATCCGGCACGATCTCCAGGCGGCACAGGTTGTTGTCCACCAGAAAGGGGTAGCGGTGGGTAACGGTGACATCCAGGCCGATGGCCTTCATCCACTCCGGTGACGGCGCTGTCTCGGGCAACTGCTCGGCGCGCTGGGGCTGGACCAGGCGCAACGAGAGCAGGTCATAGCGCACATCCTTGTAATAGGAGCCTTCCAGCAACACCACCTGCCCGTCCAGCACGGCCTGACGGGCCTCGCCTTTCAGGTTCAGATCGGCCCCGACCGTAAGGTCCATGGTGTCGGGCCAGTGCAACGGCAGCGATTGTGCGTTCAAGGTCAGGGCGAAGCGGGAGGGCTGCCACGCTTCCAGTTGAACTGTTCCGTTGAGGGCAAAGCGGCCGTCGTCCAGCATTCCCGAGAGCGCATCCACGCTGAGCATTTGCGGGTTCAGACGGATGCGGCCATTGAGGTGGCGCACGGTTTGGTCCAGATCGGTAAAGATGCAGCTCATCTCCACCGGCTCCAATTCGGCCTGCCACTGGACGGCGCGCCAGGGTCCCTCGGCGCGCAGATCAATCTTCAGCTCGCCGCTGGCGCGCTCCACGCTGTCGGTAAACGGCGCCAGGGCCGCAAACGGCAGGCGGCCTGTGACGGTGGCCGTCAACACTTTATCCAGGTGGCCCGTGGCCGCGGCGGTCAGATAGCCCTCGTTGAGCAACGTGAGCCGGGTTTGGGGCAGCCGCACGACGCCGTCGGCCATGTGCATCTCCAGCGTTTCGAGGCCGATCAGATCGGACTTCTGGTAGCTCAACTGGGTGTCCCGCAACGCCAGATCGGCCTTGAGCGCCTTGGGCGCATGCCAGTTGCCGGCCGCCCGCAGGCTGCCCGAGAGCCGCCCGCCCCACTGGTCGTCGAGTCCCAGGGCCAGATAGGGAGCCAGATCGGTCTGGTCGAAATCGGCGGAAAGCTCGAAAAGGCCGGTATCCGTGCGGGCCTGGCCGTTCAGTTGAAAGGTGAGATCGGCGGCCAGGGTCAACTGCCGGTCGCGCAGTCGGGCTTCGATCGTAAAATCGTCCCAGGCTTTACCATTTATAAGGGGCTTGCGGATCAACACCTGGGCCTGAGCCTGGGGATGATCCAGGCTGCCCTGGGCATCGGCCGAAAGATTCAGCCGGCCGTCGACGGGATAGGCTTGCTGCAGCGCCACCAGATGGCGCAACTCTATGTTGGCTGCGCGCAAGGTGGCGCTGAAACGTTCGTCGAAGGCATACCAGCCGCTGCCGGTCAACTCCTGCCCGGGGGCCACGGCGAGGGCCAGGCGCGCCACATGCAGGGTCTGATCTTCCAGCCGGCCGGCCACGGCGATGGAGGCCAAGCGCTGGCGCCCCAGGCGCAAGCCCGAGCCATCCATTTGAAAGGCGCCTTTCAGGCGGGAAGCCGGGCCGTCGATGTCGGCCGAAAAGGCTAACGCCCCCTGCCCCTTGGGAAGAAAATCCTCCAGGAAAAAGGCCTTGGCCTTGAGATCGGCGGTCAGGAGCGGATCGTCCAGCCAAAGGCCATCCGGCTTTGCCTGCCAGCGTGCCTGGCCGTTGAACTCGGCGGACGAGCGGCCCTTGGAAAGTTGCAGGGAAGAAATCGTGAGGCCGCCGTCGGCCCAGGCAGCGGCACCCTTGGCGCGCAGATCGAGATTTTGCCAGCGCACGGGGCTGTCATCCAGGGTCAGACGGGCCGTGGGACGCTCGAAGGTACCGCCGCCTTGCAGTTTGGCCTCGATCACGGTGTTGACCGGCAGGTCGTCGTAGAAATCGGCCAGATCCAGGCCCCGGCCCGAAAGGGTCAGCGTGAAGCCGGGGTCGGCGATGGGATCGCCCTGCGCATCGAAGAGATGCAAGCGGCCATTGCCCTCGACACTGCCTTCGCGATTTTTCACGGTCAGGCGCGGCACCTGGAGGATGCCATCGGCGCCCAGATCGGCGCTGGCGCTCAATTGACCGAAGCGCCAGCCTTCCATGGAAAGATCTTCGCCGTGCAACTCCAGGTGGGCCTGGGGATGCTGCCAGGGCCCCTGACCGTTGAGCTTGGCGCCGGCGCGGCCCCGGGGCAGGTAAATGTCGAAGAAATCTCCCAGCGTGGCCAGGTGACCGGAAGCCAAAGCGGCCTCGGCCGAGAAGGTGCGCCGGGTGGTATCCAACTCGCCGGTGGCCTGCAGCGTGGTGTCACCGAGGGCGGCCGAAAGCCGCGACACCATCAGGTGCCCGGCTTGCCAGCGGGCTGCCCCGGCAAGACTGCCGTCCGCGGCGGGTGTGCCTTGAAAGACGCGCAGGGCGGCCACCTTCAAATCGGCCTCCACGTCGGCCGTGAGCTTGCCGGGATCGAACCCTTTGCCCTTGAGCGCCACGCGGCCTTGCCAGGCACCTTCCAAGGGGAATTGGAGGGCGGCAAGCTTTTGGGGAATCAATTGGCGAAGCCCGACCACCGCCTGATAGGCCATCCCATCTGCCTCTCCGGCCGGATCGGCTAGGCTGTGGGGAAAGAGCGGCCGCAGGTCCAGGTCACCGGTGAGCTCGACGTCGCCCCAGGGGCCTTGCGCCCGACAAGCGGCAAGCGTCACCTGACGCTGCATCAGGCGGGCACTCAGATTCAAGCGGTTAATGGGTATGCCGGCCGCGGCACCGTCCGCAACGCTCAGCTCCAGACTGGCTTGCGGATCGGTCCAGCGGCCCGAAAGATCCAGGCGTCCGGTGGCCCGTCCGCCCAGTGCCAGGGTTGCGGGCAACCAAGGCTGAATCTGCGCCAGGAGCAGATCGAATTGCGCCTCGGCCGCAATCTGGTAGGAATCCTGATGTGGATCGATACGGCCCTTGAGCGCCAGGCGCGATGGGCCGGCGCTCAGTGCCAGGTCGATGGGGGTTTTGCGGCCGGGGTTGTAAGCCGCGCTCAGGGTCAGGCTCTCGAGTTCCTCGTCCATATCGGGTGCCCGCACCCGGAGCCGCCCCGCCTTGAGTTCCAGTTCGCCGCCGGGGAGTGCCGAATCCCCTTGGCCGCCGATGGCCAGGGCATGGCCTTCCACGGCCAGTCCCGCGGCCGATCGCTCGTAGCGGATCTTCGCCAGATGCCATTGCAGATCCTCCAGATAGAACTGGAAGGAAATGGGGCGATCGTCGACCGCTGCATCGGCGCCGCCGGTTTCGCTCAGATCCAAAACCCGCAGGAGATTCAACCGGTCTTGGCCATCGTGATGCAGATCCAGGAAGCTCTGTGCGATGGTCAGCGAAGCGACGTGCACGGTGCGGTGCGCCAGGGCCGGCCAGAAGATGCGCCCCTGGAGGGTTTCGATGGCGATGATGGGCCGCCCGGCTTCGTCGGTCAGCACGATCCCCGCCAGGCGTATGGTTCCGGTAAGCAAGGAGATGTGATGGTCGGCCAGGCTCAGACGGCCGCGAATCTGGCCATTGACCGCGGCAAGCAACCGCTCCCGCATGGCCGCCGTGTTCAGATAGGCGGCAGCGGCGATCAGGAGGGCGATGACCAGCAGCACCGCCGCCCCGGAAGCAATCAGAGTTTTTTTGAGCCGTGGCCGCATGGGCGCTCATATTACGGTAAGGCACGGTGGATTCGCAAGCGACAAAAAAACCGGCAGGCTGCGGCCGGAAGCGCAGCCTGCCGGGAGTTTAAGCAGGAACGAAGATCTTGCGAAGGCTAACCGCCGATCTTCTCCGTCAGGGCGGGCATGAACTCGAGGATGTTCTCCACGATGCCCACATCGGCCACCTGGAAGATGGGGGCCTTGGGGTTCTTGTTCACGGCCACGATGAAGGGCGAGCCCTTGAGTCCGCCCAGGTGCTGGAACGAACCGCTGATGCCCATGGCCATGTAGACTTTGGGTTTGACCGTCTTGCCGGAGGTGCCGACCTGGCGGGATTTTTCCAGCCACTTGGCATCCACGATGGGCCGGGAGCAGCTCACCACGGCGCCCATGGCCTCGGCCAATTCCTGGGCGATGCTGATGTTCTCGGCGTCTTCGATGCCGCGGCCCACGGAGACCAGCACGTCGGCCTTGGTGATGTCCACATCGCCGGTTTCGGCTTCCACGACCTGGAGGAAGCGGCGTTTGGCGCCCAGGTCCCCGGCATCGCCCGATTTATCGGTGACGCTGCCCGAGGCGCTGCTGCCATCCGGCTGGAAAGAGCCCGGACGCAGGGTCAACACGGCGCCTTTGGCCGTGTCGATGGTCACATGGGTATGGGCCATACCGGCAAACTCCTGGCGCACGGCTTTGAGGGTCGCGCCGCTCAGGCCGTCGAGGCCCACGATGTCGGCCGCATAGGCCGCATCCAATTTAATGGAGAGGCCGGGGGCCATATCCATGCCGAAGGTGTCATGGGGAATCAGGACGATGCTGCCGGCCGGAACGATCTTGGCCAAGGCCTTGCGCACCACTTCGCCGTTGGGGTAAGCCAAGGCGGCGTTGTCTAATTTCCACACTTGGGCGTAGAGCTTGGCCGCGCCCTGGCAAGCCGAATCCAGAGTGCTGCCCGAGCCGGTCACAATGGCGGTCGGTTGGGCGGCGGCATCGATCTTTTTGGCAGCCACGGCCAGTTCAGCAGCCGAGTCTTCCACCACCCCGTTCTTGTGAGCGATATAAGCAAAAATCTGAGCCATTATTTCAGCCCTCCTTTAGCTTTCAAAAGTTCAATCAGTTTGTCGATCTTTTCTTCCATGCTGCCTTCGAGCATTTCGGCGCCCTTGCCCATGACCGGCGTGAAGTAGTCGGCCCGTTTGACTCTGGCCGCGGCCGCGCCCACGCTGCCGGCGGCGATACCCAGATCGCCGGCGCCGTGGCTGGGAATCTCCACCGAGGCCACCTTGCGGATGCCGCGGATACCCACGTAGCGGGGTTCGTTGATACCGGTCTGGATGGAAAGCACGCAGGGCAGTTCGATTTCGTTCATCTCCTGGTTGCCGCCTTCGATCTCGCGGCCGATCTTGAGCTTCTTGCCGTCGATTTCGATCTTGTTCACCAGCGAGGCATAGGGCCAATCCAACATGGCGGCCAGCATGCCACCCACTTGGGCGGCGCCGTCATCGGCCTGGGCCCCGGTGAGGATCAGGTCGTACTTGCCCTTCAGAATTTCGGCCTTGAGAATGGAAGCGATGCCGCGTCCGTCGGAACCTTCGAAGGCATCGTCGGCCAGCAGAATGCCCTTATCGGCACCCATGGCCATCTGGCGCCGCAGAATCTCTTCGGCTTCGCTGTCGCCCACGGTCACCACGGTTACCGCACCGCCGACTTTGTCGCGGATCTGGATGGCCTCTTCCGTGGCGTAGTTATCCCATTCGTTGACCGAATAGACCAAGTCGTCTCTTTGGATGTCGGTCCCGTCGCCCTTGATGGTAATTTCATTCTCGGCGGTATCCGGAACCCTCTTCACGCATACCAGAATCTCCATGTTTACTCCTCCATTATCGTGTATGGTTCCCTATTGGCTCGTTCTTCCGAAACCTTCAATACTTCCCGCGCAGCGGGCTTATTCCAAATGTTGGGCCGCCAGTTCGGCCAGGTCGATGGCTTCCATCTTGCCTTCCATGCCGGCCACCTTGATGGCGTCTTCCATGTTCACCAGGCAGAAGGGACAGGCCGTGACGATGACGTTGGCGCCGGCTTCGGCCGCCATCTTCACGCGCAATACGCCCATGCGCTGTTCTTCCTCGGGTTCGTAGAAGAGCATCAAGCCGCCGCCGCCACAGCAGAACGATCGGTCCTTGCAGCGCAGCATATCTACTCGTTTGAGGCCGGGAATGGCGTCCAGCACGGCACGCGGGTCTTCGTACACGGCATTGTGGCGCCCCAGGTAGCAAGGATCGTGAAAGGTGTAAACCTTCTGGCCGTCGCCGTTGGCCTTGAACTGCAGCGCGCCCTTGCGGACCTCCCGGGCCAGGAACTGGCTGATGTGCTCCACCGGGGGCAGATCCTCGTAATCATTTTTCAGGGCGTTGAGGGCATGGGGATCGGCGGTCACGATCTTGGTGGCGCCGGTCTCCTTGATCATCTCGGTATTGTGCTCGCGCAGGCTCTGAAAGAGCATCTCCTCGCCGAAGCGCCGCACTTCATGGCCGCTGTCCTTTTCGTCCTTACCTAGGATGCCGAAATCCACGCCGGCGCGATGCAGCAGGGTGGCCGTGGCCTGACCGATCTTCTGCATGCGGTCATCAAATGAGGTGATGCTGTCCACGAAGAACAGGACATCGGCCTTGTCGCCTTCAAGGACCTTGACCGGCACGTCGCCCTCGATGGCCTTGGTCCACTCGGAGCGCTTCTTCTCCATTTTGCCCCAGGGATTGCCGCGCTTGCCGATGGCGCTGAGGGGCTTTTGCAGGCTCTGGGGTACCATGCCCTCATCCACCATGCCGCGGCGCAGGTCGACGATTTTGTCGATGTATTCGATGCCCACGGGGCACTCCTGCTCGCAGGCGCCGCAGGTGGTGCAGGACCAGATTTCATCTTCTTCGTAGGTGCTGCCGATCAAGGGCTGTTTTTCGATCTTGCGTTCGCCGTGCAGGGGATGGGTGGCGAAAAGCAGGTTGCGGCCCTTGATGGAGATAAAGCGCGGCGAGAGCGGACGGCCCACGGCGTTGGCCGGGCAGTTGTCCGAGCAGCGGCCGCAGTCCACGCAGGAATAAAAGTGCAGGATGTGACGCCAGGTGAAATCCTCCAGGTTCTTGACGCCGAAAGATTTCAGGTTGTCCAGTTCCTCGCCGGTGATGCCGTACTTGACCGGTTTAATGTTGCCCCGGCGCACGCGCATCAAAAAGACGTTGAAGAGCGAGGTGATGACGTGGAAGTGCTTGCCCATGGGCAGGAAGCACAAGAAGGTGAAAAAGGTGATATCGTGAAGGAAATAGGATGCCGAGTGGAAAAACTGAAGGGTATCCTTATTCGCGAAAGCCAGGATATGCTGAAAGAACCAAGCCAGGGTGAAAGGCGCCAGGAAATGGGCGTGCATTCCCTGTTGTTCCTGGGCCGCCACCAGGCTGCCTTCGAACAATCCTTCCATGAGCACCAGGGTGCAGATCATACCCAGAACGAAGACGGCCTCAGCGGTATGGGGCTTACCGTACTTGGCCGGCACCGCGTAGCGCGCCGGTTTGGTGACCAGCCGGCGGTACATGGCCATCAGTGCCACTACCAGGACCCAGGTCGCGGCATAGGAGCGGATCACGTTGTAGATGGCGCCCAGGGTGCCGTCCATGCCCGGCAACGAAAAGCCGGTCTTGATCCCGACGAACATGAGTTCCGTCGAGCGCAGACCCAAGATCAAGAAACCTGCGAAGAGCAGGATATGGATTACACCGGCCAGCATGTAGCGCGGGTGGCGCCACTGGAGCAGCCAGACCTTGATGACCTGGATGATACGCGCCGGCACATTCGCCAGAATGTCCGCCATGGGCATATCGGGCTGCGCCAGAACCATGGGTTTCAGGCGCATCACGATGATATAGATGAAAAGGGTGATGCCGACGACCGGTATCAACGTGTAGATGATCCAGGCGGGTATGAATAGAAACGTTCCGCTGGCCGGGGGGATGAGCGCGAAGTCCATATTACTCTTCTTCTCCTTGAATATACCTGGAATTTGTCCTGTTGGTCCCAACTAATGAATGAGGACTCATTCAACTACTAATCCGAACCGCTCCTGTCAAGCAAAAAAGTGTGGTTTCAGGGGGTGCGACGCAAGAAAAGTGACACTTGATTCTAGGTTCCCGCGACTACCGCTCATCCGTGCATCCGGCAAAAAGGCGCTTGATAAATCCCGCCCCAAGATACCACATTGAACAATTCGAGCTTTGTTACTGTTTTTGAACTCGCCGCCCTCTATGGCAGGGTTAAACGTCAGGCGCAATAATTATTGACAAGCATAAAGATTCGCCATTAGGGATTCTAAAACAATATTTCATCCCCTTCCCACCCATTTCCAGCACAAGGAGGTGTCTGTGCCAGCAAAACCGACCTACCAGGACAAACCGTGGCTAAAACACTACCAGGCCGGCGTTCCGGAAATTCCGAAGTACGTGGACATGTGTCTTCCGGATTTCCTGGATCGCACCACCGACCGCTTCCCCCACAAAACCGCTTTTGAATTCCAAGGCTTTAAACTCACCTACACCCAACTCAAGGACATGGTGGATCGGTTCGCGACCTGCCTGCATCGCTTCGGTGTCCGCAAAAACGATTCTGTTGCGCTCCTGCTGCCCAACACCATTCACTGCGTGGCGGCCTACTATGCCGTTCACCGCCTGGGTGCCATTGCAGTCATGAACAATCCGCTTTACTCCGACCGGGAGTTACACCATCAGCTCAACGATTCCAGCGCCAAGGTGCTGATCACGGTGGATCTGCTGGCCAACCGCATGATCGATCTGCGGCCCCGGACCAAGATCAAACAGATCGTGGTGTGCGGCATCGGCGACTATCTGCCCTTTCCCAAAAGCCTGCTCTTTCCCTTGGTGGGCAAGAAGAAGGGACTGATGGCCGATGTCAAGCCGGCCGAAGAGCTCTACCGCTGGAAGGCGCTCATCGCCCAAAGCTCGCCCGATCCCGCCGTGCGCGTCAAGGTGACCTTCGACGATGTGGCCATGTATCAATACACGGGCGGCACCACCGGTGTCAGCAAGGGCGCCATCCTGACCCACGGCAACCTGAGCAAACAATTGCAGCAGATCGCCGCCTGGTTCCCCCATATCGACGAGAACAACGTGGCCCTGGGGGCGCTGCCCTTCTTCCACGTCTTCGGCCTGACCAACGTCATGAACGCAACCATATACTACGGCTGGACGGCGGTCCTGGTCCCCAAACCCCAGCCGCCCCAACTCATCGAGGCCATCAAGAAGAGCAAACCCACCTTCGCCGCCCTGGTGCCCACCATGTACATCGGCATTCTGCAGGACCCCGCCATCGGCACGGTGGACATGAGCTCCATCGACAACATGTTCTCGGGCAGCGCGCCCTTGCCGGTGGAAGTCATCAAGGAGTTCGAAACCCGCACCAAGGGCATTATCGTGGAAGGCTATGGCCTGACCGAAAGCTCGCCCACCACGCACATCAATCCCTGCGGCGCGGGCAGCCTGCGCAAGGTGGGCAGCATCGGCCTGCCCATCAGCGACACGTTGTGCCGCATCGTGGATGTCAATGACGGCAAGACCGACGTGCCGGTCGGCGAAACCGGCGAACTGCTGATCAAAGGCCCCCAGGTGATGCGCGGCTATCTCAACCGTCCCGAGGCCACGGCCGAAACCCTGGCCGACGGCTGGCTGCACACCGGCGATATCGCCAAGATGGACGACGACGGCTACTTCTACATCATCGACCGCAAGAAGGACATGGTCATCTCCGGCGGCTACAATATCTATCCGCGGGACATCGAAGAGGTCTACTTCGAGCATCCCAAGGTGGTGGAAGCCACGGCCATCGGCATTCCCCACCCCTCTCGCGGTGAAGCCGTCAAGGTGTTCATCGTGCTCAAGGAGGGTCAAACCGCCACCGCCGAAGAGATGATCAACTACTGCGCGGACAAGCTGGCCAAGTACAAATGGCCCACGGAGATCGAGTTCCGCAAGGAGCTGCCCAAAACCAACGTGGGCAAGGTGCTGCGCAAGGACCTGAAGGACGAGGAGATGAAGAAGAGAGGGAACAAGTAATCGCCTTCATACCCGCGAATCCAAACGGCCATTTCCTTCGGGGGGTGGCCGTTTATCTTGGCAGGCTTAAAATTGAACAGAAAAAGCCGGAAACCCTCACGGATTTCCGGCTTTTAGATTTATCTAGGTAGAACTCGATATCTCCGGCAGCTTACTTTCCGCCGAAGCTGTCATCTTCCATTTCGACCGCCGCGGCGCAGCTACCCATGATGGTTTCGATCTTGCCGATGGTGATCGGCAGGAAATTCTTGATAAAGTAATGGGCGCCCTTGACCTGGCCGACCAGGTACTTCTCGTCCTTCTTGCGGGTGCCCTTGGCCAGCAGCTCGGCGGCGATGCAGGCACGCCACAGCAGCATCCAGGCCATGATCACGTCGCCGACGACTTCCATGAAGGTGTAGGAGAAAACCAAGGAATTGAAAATCTTGCCTTCCATCATGCCTTTGCCCAGATGCATGGCGGCATCGCCCAGGCGCTTGACGGCGGCTTCGGTTTTTTCGGCCAGCTCTTTGAGGCCTTCGGTCTCCTTGGCGCGGTTGACGACCTTCTGAATCTCGGCCGCCATGGCCATCATGGATTTGCCGCCGTCCATGACCGTCTTTCGGCCGAGCAGATCCAGGGCCTGAATACCGTTGGTGCCCTCATAGATCATGGTGATGCGGGTGTCGCGCACCAGTTGCTCCTGGGGGTACTCTTTGATGAAGCCGTAACCGCCGTACACCTGCATGCCCAGGTTGGTCACGTCATAGGCGCGGTCTGTGCAATACCCCTTACAGATGGGGGTCAGGAAGCCCAACAGGGATTCCAACTCGGCCTTTTCCTTCTCATCCTTGGCCATGTGGACTTTGTCGATGAGCAGACCGACATAATAGAGCAGGCTGCGCATGCCTTCCACGAAGGTCTTGGAGGTCATCAACATGCGGCGCACATCGGGATGCTGAATGATGGGCACGGCTGGCGCATTTTTCTCGAAGGCATCGGCCCGGCGGAACTGAACGCGATCCCGGGCATAGGTGAGGGCATTGAGATAGGAGGTGCTGGCGCAGGCCACGGCCTGCTGGCCGGTGTGCAGACGGGCACCGTTCATCATCAGGAACATGGCGCGCATGCCCTTGTTCTCTTCGCCCAGCAGGTAGCCGCGGCATTTGCCTTTGGTGCCCAAGGCCAGGGCCGCGGTGGCGTTGCCGTGAATGCCCATTTTTTCCTCGAGGGCGGTGCAGACCACGTCGTTGGGCTCGCCCAGGCTGCCGTCATCGTTGACCCAAATCTTGGGAACGGCAAACAACGAGATGCCGGGGGTACCGGCCGGCGCGCCTTCGATGCGGGCCAGGCAGGCATGGATGATGTTATCGGCCAGGTCGTGATCGCCCGAGGAGATGAAGATTTTGTTGCCGGTGATGGAGTAGGTGCCGTCGGGGTTCTTGACCGCCGTGCTGGTCAAAGCGCCCACGTCCGAACCGGCTTCGGGCTCGGTGAGCAGCATGGTGCCGGTCCAAATACCGGTGTTCATCTTTTTCAGGAAAAGCTTCTTCAGTTTCTCGGTGCCGAAATTCTCGATGAGGGAAGCAGCACCGTTGGTCAGCCCCACATACATCATGAAGGCGAAGTTGGCGCCGGAGAAATAGTCGCCGGCCGCGGTGGCCACCACGTGGGGCATGCCTTGCCCGCCCCATTCGGAAGACATGCTGGTGCCGACCCATTCACCCTCTTTGAACAGCTCCCAGACGCGCTTGAAACTCTCGGGGGTGGTAACCTTGCCGTTTTCCAGGTGGCAGCCGACTTCGTCGCCCTCTTTCTGGGTGGGCAGCAACTCTTTGACGGCCAAATTGCGCGCCTCGTTGATGATCATCTCGATGGTCTTGCGATTGTATTCCGCAAAATCAGGATGTTTGGTCACATTTTCGACATTGAGCTGATCGAAAAGTACAAAGTCGATGTCCTTGCGTTCCGCTATAACCTGTGCCATTTAAATCTCTCCTTCCTTATAAGTCATATCACCGCATTGATTTCGTTCTGCGATTGCAGTGTTTGGGTAGCTGCGTTTTGTTGGCTCTGGGTGGTACCGATGCCGCGGATGAACAATTCCACCAGCGGTTCGGCCATGGCGGCCAGGTCGTGGTCCCGACCGGTGTGGATCCAGGTGTTGATCACCTCTTCCACGGCACCGTTGATCAGCCGCTTGACCAACCCCACGTAAAGATCGCCCCGGATGCTGCCCTCCTGCTGCCCCATTTCGACGACCTTGGTGATGATATCGCGGTACATCTTGGACATCTGCCGGGTGGGTTCCTGAACCAAACGCCATTGCAGGTGGGTCTCTCCCTGATAGACGATGGCGCCGTTGGGTTCGTTTTGAAACAGTTCCAAATGGGCATGAACCAGATTATTCAGTTTTTCCACGGCCGTCCGGCCATTTTCCACCGCGGTCCAGAAGCGTTCGGAAACGTGCTCGGTCATGCGTTCGTAGAACTGCACCAGAATGTCGTCTTTGTTCTTGAAATAAAGGTAGATCGTGCCATCGGCGACACCGGCTTCCTGGGCAATCTGGGAAATGGTGGATTGGGAAAAACCCCTTTCAGCGAACACCTTGATGGCTGCCGTGAGGATTTGTTTGTACTTTTCCGTGTTACGCTTCATAGCCCGTTCCAACCTGCCGATCCATAATGAATGAATGTTCACTCATTTATCAAAGGGCCTTTGCTTCTGTCAAGAAATAAAAAACCATCCTTTTTAAAGAAGGAATTGACACAATCCGGCGAATCCGTTTAGATAGGCACCTTTGAAAACCGACTGAAGCGGATTCGCCTGTGCCGCCGCATACGCAATGGCAAGGTGCAATTAAGTTTTTTCCATTTGCAACCGATCAGTTACGGCAATGACCCATAGAGTTACAATGGACGGCAATAACATCTGGAGGTTTTGTTAATGGCTGAACAAGCAATCAAACTTGGCGGCAAAAAACAGAGCACCTTCATCGACAAGGTCAAGGGGTTGCTTCCCGAAGGCGGGAATCTAAACCTCTGCCTGACCTGCGGTGCGTGCTCGTCGGGTTGCCCCGCCACCGGCTTGGAAGGTATGGACCCGCGCAAATTCCTGCGCATGGCGGCCCTGGGGATGGATGAAGAGATCACCACGACCCCCTGGGTTTGGATGTGCAGCATGTGCACCCGTTGCGTCTATGTCTGCCCCATGAAAATCAACATTCCCCAATTGGTTTTCTATGCGCGGCAATCCTGGCCGAGGGAAAAACGACCCAAAGGTATCCTGGGTTCCTGTGATATGGCCCTGCGCAACGATACGTGCAGCGCCATGGGCGCCACCGAAGAGGATTTCCAATTCGTGGTCGAAGACGTATTGGGCGAGTACCAGGAAGCCCAACCCGAATTCGCCGAGATGACAGCGGATGTCAATCGTGAAGGCGCTTACTACTTTCTAAATCAAAACTCACGCGAGCCGGTGACCGAGCCCGATGAAATGGTCCCCTTATGGAAGATCCTGCACCTGGCTGGCGCCGACTGGACCTATGGATCCAAAGGCTGGGCAGCCGAAAACTACTGTCTGTTCATGGCCGACGACGAAAACTGGGAAAAGATCGTCCGCACCAAGGTCAAGGCAGTCGAAGATTTGGGCTGCAAAGTGTGGCTCAACACGGAGTGAGGGCACGAACTCTTCGCGGTCCGGTTCGGACTGCAAAAATTCAAGATTCCCTACAACTTCGAGATCAAGAGCATCATCCAGCTCTACGCCGAGTGGATCAAAGCCGGCAAGCTCAAACCCAGCTCGGAATGGAACAAGGAGCGCAAGATCAAGTTCACGGTCCAGGACCCCTGCCAGCTGGTGCGCAAGACCTTCGGCGACCCGGTGGCCGAGGATCTGCGCTATGTGGTCAAGGCCGTGGTGGGTGAAGAGAACTTCATCGACATGTATCCCAACCGTTCGAACAACTTCTGTTGCGGCGGCGGCGGCGGATACCTGCAATCCGGATTTACCGAGCAGCGTCGCAAGTACGGCGAGATGAAGGCCAACCAGATCCTGGCCACCGGTGCCGAGTACTGCATCACTCCCTGTCACAACTGCCACGCCCAGGTTCACGACCTGAGCGAAATGCGTCATCACGCTTGGCAGACGGTGCACTTGTGGACCCTGCTGTGCCTTTCCCTGGGTGTGCTTGGCCCCAACGAAAGGACCTACCTGGGCGACGACTTGAAGGATGTGGACGTGTTCCACCCCGAGAGCGAAGCCTAACCCGTCATCATATATATATAAGAGCTATTAAGGCCGGCAGCCGCAATGTGGCTGCCGGCCTTTTTTTATCCGGTATAAAATTAATGGCCGGATACCTTTGTCCGAGCATTTGCTTGGCATCCATTCGAATGCATGACTCTGGGCCCCCATGCGATAGCGCTCCGCCGACACCCAGGAGGCAACGAAAACACGAAGGCCTCTCCCACATTGGAGCGGCCTTCGATATTGTACAGGGTGCTATTGAAATGCGTCGCTGAGAGCGCCTTACGCTGCCTTGCCGATCCTCACTGCGCACACCTTGAACTCGGGAATTCCCGAGACGGGGTCGAGGGCGGCGTTGGTCAGCTTGTTGGCGGCGCCCTGGGCAAAGTGGAAGGGGATGAAGACGGTGCCTTCCACGGCCTTGTCCTGGATCTGGACCCGCACGCGGATCTCTCCGCGGCGGGAGGCGATGGTGACCTGGTCGCCCTCTTGGAGCTTGTACTTCTCGGCGTCCTTGCCGGAGATCTCCACGAAGGATTCCGGAGCGCGCTCGTTGAGGTCCGCGCTCTTCATGGTCATGGTACCGGTGTGGTACTGGTAGAGCACGCGGCCGGTGGTGAGGTAAAGCGGATACTCTTCGTCCACCTGCTCGGCGGGCGGAATCCACTCGATGGCATGAAACATCCCCTTGCCCCGGGTGAACTGCTGGGTGTGCAGGATGGGCGTGCCCGGATGTTCTTCGGTGGGGCACGGCCAGTGCAGCCCTTCGTTTTCGAGGCGGTTGTAGGTGATGCCGGCATAAGAAGGCGTCACCCGGGCGATCTCTTCGAAGATGGCGCGGCTGTTTGGATACTGCATGGCATACCCCATGCGGGTGGCGATCTGGCTGGTGATCCACCAGTCGTCCTTGGATTCGCCTGGCGGCGTCACGGCCTGGCGCACGCGCTGCACCCGGCGTTCGGTGTTGGAGAAGGTGCCCTCCTTTTCGGCGAAGCAGGCCGAGGGCAGGACGACGTCGGCCAGTTGGGCGGTTTCGGTGAGGAAGATATCCTGGACGACCAGGAAGTCGAGATGCTTCAAACTCTTCTCGGCGTGGTTCAGGTCGGGATCGGAGACCATGGGATTTTCGCCGATGATGTAAAGCGCCTTGAGCTCGCCGGAATGCGCCTTGGGCAGCATTTTGGTGACGGTCAGGCCGGGCTGGGTGGACAAGCCGGTGACACCCCAGGCGTCTTCCATCTTCTTGGCCATGCCCAGGTCGGCCACCGGTTGATAAGCGGTGTAGACATTGGGCAGGCCGCCCATGTCGCAGGCGCCCTGGACGTTGTTCTGGCCGCGCAGCGGGTTGACGCCGGTGCCGGGAGCGCCCAGGTGGCCGGTGAGCATGGCCAGGTTGGCCAGGGATTTGACGTTGTCGGTGCCGCTGATGTGCTGGGTGATCCCCATACAGTAAAGAATGCTGCCGGTTTTGGCCTGGGCGAACATCCTGGCCGCGGCCACTATGTTTTCGGCCGGAATGCCGGTGATGCCTTCCACGAAGTCGGGGGTGTACTTCTCCACGACCTTGCGCAGGGCATCGAAGCCTTCGGTCCGATTCTGGATAAACTCTTTCTTGTGCAGATCTTCTTTGAGGATTACATGCATCAGGCCGTTGATCCAGGCCACGTCGGTGCCCAGGTTGGGGCGCAGCCAGAAGTGGGCGAACTCGGTCAGTTTGATGCGGCGCGGGTCCACCACGATCAGCTTGGCGCCCCTGAACTTGGCGGCGCGCTTGACGAAGGTGGAAAGCACCGGATGGTTTTCGGTGGTATTGGAGCCGGTGACGAGAATCACATCGGCTTGTTCGATGTCGGCGATGGTGTTGGTCATTGCACCCGAACCGAAAGCTGCGGCCAGACCGGCCACGGTGGAGCTATGTCAGAGCCGGGCGCAATGGTCGATATTGTTGGTCTTGAGCACGGCCCGGGTGAACTTCTGGGCCACGTAGTTCTCTTCGTTGGTCATGCGCGCGGAGACCAGCACGCCCATGCTGTCGCCGCCGTGGGTGTCGCGGATCTTCTTGAACTTATTGGCCACAAGGTCCAGGGCCTCGTCCCAGGAGGCTTTGCGAAACTTGCCGTTCTCTTTGATCAAGGGGTCGGTGAGCCGTTCGGGGGAGTTGACGAAGTGGTAGCCGAAGCGGCCCTTGACGCACAGGCTGCCGTTGTTGGGCGGTGCGTCAACGCCGGTGACCCTGACCACCCGGTTGTCCTTGACGTGCAGGTCGAGTTGACAGCCCACGCCGCAGTAAGAGCAGGTGGTGCGCACTTGTTGCGTCTCCCACAGCCGCACACTGTAGCGCCCTTCCTTTTCCACCAGGGCACCCACCGGGCAGACCTGGACGCACTCGCCGCAGAAGACACAATCCGAATCCTTCAAGGGCTTGTCGTCGGCGGCGATAATCTTGGCCTCCGGACCGCGGTAGCCGAATTGGATGGCGTTGTTGACCTGCACCTCGTTGCAGGCCTGCACGCAGCGGCCGCAATTGATGCAGCGCGAAAAATCGCGCACGATGAAGGGGTTGACGGTCTCCATGGGGTAACGGGCAGGGGTGACATCGAGACGCTCGGGGCTGACCTGGTAGCGGAAGGCCAAGTCCTGCAGGCGGCAGTCGCCCCACACCGGGCATAACTGATTGCTGCCGTCCTCGCCCTGGACCTTGATCTGAAAGTCGGTCCACTCCTGGCGATCGCTGCCAGGCACAGCGCAGTTGTGGTTGCCCGAGCTGAGCATCAACTGGATGATCAGCTTGCGTGCCGCCACCACCGTGGGCGATTCGGTCTGCACCTGCATGCCGGCATCCACCTTCGTGTTGCAGGCGGTGAGCAGGGTTTTGGCCCCGACCACCTCCACCACGCAGATGCGGCAGGCGCCGGTGGGCATGGCCCCCTTCAAATGGCACAGGGTGGGGATGTCGATGTGGTGACGCCGGGCCACCGCCAGAATCGTCTCGCCGGGTTCGAAACCGAATTCTCGGCCATTGATCGAAAGGGTTTGGGCGCTCATACCTGCAGTCACTCCTTGAAGGTTGTTCCCGTCGGCGGATAGGGCGGATAGCGGGCGAACGGGTCGCATACCTTTAGAAAAGAACGGCTCTTTTGTCAATCGATAGGAGTGACAGGAAGTGAGATTCGGTGGGTTTTTACTCTGCGCCGGATGACTTCCGGCGCGCCCGCGGGGAAATATTGAGTTTTCCAACGAGCAAGTACAACCCGCTGCCCAGCAAGCCGCCGAGCAAGTCGGCCAGCAAATCGGCCGCATCGGCATGTCGCGCGGGAACGAAAGATTGGTGCCACTCGTCACTAAGGCCATACAAGGTCGTCAGAACGGTGGCCGTCGCCCACAGCTTGATAGTTCGCGATTGCCACCCGGCCAGCGTGTTCAAGGCCCGGCAAAGCAACAGACCCAGGAGGCCATAAATCGCCGTATGGGCCATTTTGTCGAAAAATGGCCATGGAGGCTCGATATCCGGCGTGGCAAACGCGGATTGGGTGAAGATCAGCGCGCACCAGGCGATCAGTGGCAACCAATACTTGAGAAATCGATTCTCGTTGTGCGCCCGGCCGGCAATCACCACCCGAATTCCAGATTCAGCTTGCGCTGGCGCACATTGTCGAGCACCCGCCGCTCGAACTCATCCATGGGCACCCCTTGTTTCACCTGGCCGTCCAGGGTGCGCACCGAGATGGTGCCGGCCTCTTTTTCCTTGGCGCCGCAGGTGAGGATCAGGGGGATCTTGTTGAGCTGGGCGTCGCGCACCTTTTTGTTCAGGCTCTCGGAACGCGAATCCACCTCGGTGCGCAGCCCGGCCTTCTCCAGCCGGGCGGCCACGCTCTGGGCAAAGGGCAGCAGGTCGTCGTTGAGCGGCAGGATGCCCGCCTGCACCGGGGCCAGCCAGAGGGGAAAGTTGCCGGCGAAATGCTCCACCAGGATGCCAAAGAAGCGCTCGATAGAACCGTATATCACCCGGTGGATCATGATGGGTCGGTGGCGTTCGTTGTCGCCCCCCACATAGGTCAAGTCGAAGCGTTCGGGCAGATTCATGTCCAACTGGATGGTGCCGCATTGCCAGGTGCGCCCCAGGGCGTCTTTGATATGAATATCGATCTTGGGGCCGTAAAAGGCGCCGTCGCCTTCGTTGAGCTTGTACTCGGCGCCGTAGGCCGCGAGGGCTGCTTTCAGGCCATCGGTGGCCGTCGCCCACTGCTGGTCGGTGCCGATGGATTTGACCGGCCGAGTGGAAAGTTCCAGGTGGAACCCCAGTCCGAAGGTGCTGTAAATGCGATCCACCAGTTGCAGGACCCCCAGGATTTCACTCTGGATCTGTTCGGGGGTCATGAAGATGTGGGCGTCATCCTGGTGAAAGGCGCGCACCCGGAACAGGCCGTTGAGCACCCCGCTCAGTTCGTGGCGGTGCACCAGGCCTACTTCGGCGGCCCGGATGGGCAGGTCGCGGTAGGAGGTGTGCTTGCGGCCGTAGAGCAGCATGCCACCCGGGCAATTCATGGGCTTGATGGCGTAGTCGGTCTCGTCGATGACCGCCGTGTACATGTTTTCACGGTAGTTTTCCCAATGGCCGCTGCGCTCCCACAGTTTGCGCTGCAGCAGGATGGGCGTCTTGGTTTCCACATAGCCGGCGGCGCGGTGCTCGTGGCGCCAGTAGTCCATCAGGGCGTTCCACATGGCCATGCCTTTGGGATGAAAAAAAGGCATGCCCGGCGCCTCGTCATGGAAACTGAACAGGTCCAGGGCCGTGCCGATGCGCCGGTGGTTGCGCTTGCGCGCCTCTTCCAGCAGGGTGAGGTAGGCACTCAGCTCTTTTTTGTCGAAATAGGCGGTGCCGTAGATGCGCTGGAGCTGGGCCTTAGTTTGGTCGGCGCGCCAGTAGGCCCCCGAGGACTTCATCAGCTTGAAGGCTTTGACGAAGCCGGTGTTGGGTACGTGGGGCCCGCGGCACAGGTCGGTGAACTCCCCCTGGGAATAGAGCGAGATGGTACCGTCCTGCAAATCCTGGATCATCTCCAGCTTGTAAGGTTCGTTCTCGTAAAGTTTGAGGGCGTCGCTCTTGGAGACCTCCCGGCGCTGAATGGGCACCTTTTCCTGGACGATCTTTTTCATCTCGGCCTCGATGCGCTCGAAGGCCTCCTCGGAGATGGGCGGCATGTCGATGTCGTAATAGAACCCATCCTCCACCACCGGACCGATGGTCAATTTGGCCTGGGGATAGAGTCGCAGGATCGCCTGGGCCATCACGTGGGCCGCGCTGTGGCGCATGATCTCCAGGGCCTGGGGCTCCTTGATGGTGATGAAGCGCACGCTAGCATCATGATCGATGGCGGCGTAAAGATCTTTCTTCTGGCCGTCCAGTTCCATCACCACGCAGTTGCGCGCGAATCCTTCGGAGATGCTCTGGGCCACCTCGAATCCGGTGGGGGAATGGTCAAATTGCTTTAAGCTCCCATCAGGAAGTGTTATAGTCACCATCTTTGAAAACGCCTTTTTGGATGTTAAGGGATGTCCCTTCAAATAGTTACCCGGACAATTGGACTGAAGTAGGAGAAATACCCCAGTGGGTCAAGAGAAAAATAGGGAATTTTCCGCCCCGCACACCTACCAGTTGATCGAGGAGGCTTCAGAACTGGCGGCATTTGCCCTTCACGCCCGGCAGGCTCGGATGCTGGCCGTCGATCTGGAAGCCGATTCCATGTTTCACTACCGCGAAAAAGTGTGCCTGCTGCAAATGGCCGCCAACGGTACAACGGTGGTGGTCGATCCGCTAAAAGTCGCCGACCTTGACCCTCTAAAGCCATTGTTCGCCGACGAAGCCATTCTCAAAGTGTTCCACGGCGCCGACTATGACGTGCGCTCGCTCTACCGTGATTTCGGCATCAGCGTCAACCACCTGTTCGATACCCAACTGGCCAGCATGTACCTGGGCCAGAGCGAAACCAGCCTGGAGGCTGTCGTGAGCCGTCGTTACGGCGTGGTGCTGGATAAAAAGTACCAGAAAAAGGATTGGTCCCGGCGGCCCCTGCCGCCCGAGATGGTGGCCTACGCCGCCGCCGATGTGCGTTACCTGATCCCCCTGGCCCAGACGCTCATGACCGAATTGGAAGCCAAGGGACGCCTGGCCTGGGTCCAGGAAGGGTGCCGTCTGCTCAGCCAGGTGCGGCCCCAGGAGAACAATCTGCCCATGTACCTTAAGTTCAGGGGCGCCGGACGCTTGACGCCCCGTCAATTGGCTGCCCTGGAGGAACTGCTGTTGTTGCGCGATGCCGTCGCGCGCCAAAAGGACCGCCCCTTGTTCAAGATCATGAACAATGCCGACCTGCTCAAACTCGCCATGCTCCTGCCCGCCGACCTGGCGCAGTTGAAGGAATGCCAGGCGTTGAGCGCCAAGCAGATCGAAATGTACGGCCAGAGCGTCCTGGCCGCCGTGGCCCGCGCCATCCATCTGCCCAGCGACCAGTTGCCACGATACCCGCGCCAGCGCTCCCCCCGGCTCTCGCCGCGCATTCCCCGCCGCGTCAAGCTCTTGCGCACCTGGCGCGATGAACTGGCCGCCGGCCTGGCCTTGGAACCGGCCCTGCTGATGAACAAGTCCCTGATCCGAGAAATCGCCGTGCACAAGCCCAAGACCGTGGAAGAACTGGCGCGCATCCCCATGATGCACCAATGGCAGGTAGAGGCCTTCGGCCCCCAGATCGTGACCATCATCGGCGCCATGTCCTGAAGCGTGCACCTCGATCCCCCCCGTCCCCCGATCTGCTTCTTAAAGGACTGACCCAACCACCTCCGATCCGAAGAGGCATGCTTATTGCTAATTTTCTATTCAGGAACCTGGCCGCAATCAAAATTAAGGTTGCGTCCATATGCTCAGGCACTATAATTGAAATCGTCTACTAGCGGATCTATTCGGAACCTGGGCGGAATCTGTCCTCACGAAGCGATCGATCACGGATCTCGCGGTTCGACTTCTCCTAACCCGGAGGCAGGGCATCTCCTTAGAATCCTCCGGTGGGGTAACCATCATCGGAAACCTTACGTTTAGCCCTTCAGGGCAAACTTTCTCAACCAACCATCGGGAGGCATCATGGCCAAAAGAGCACAGGTCAAATCACCAGCCCAGACCCAACCCCAACTGCAACTGCGACAGCATTGCCAGGCCGTGCAGGAAGGCAACCGCCGCTTCGAGAACGCCTTTGAAGGCGTGGCCCGGATGATTCTGGGAAGCAATATCGAGAAGGTGGTGGTCAATGCCCGGACCACGTACGACTTCAACATCTTCCGGCATGGGAGAAAGCACGTCATCGGCATGTATGACGAGATCAACAGCTTTGTTTCCTATGTCAAGGACGCGGCCGAAAACGGATCTTCCAAGGAGATGGCCTTCGTGCTGGTGGGTGAACCGGGCAACGGCAAGACCTTCTTCGTGGAGTTCATGTGCTCCCAGTACCGCCAATTCCTATCCAAGCCCGAGAACCGCAAGTATACCTTCCGCTTCAAGGGCATGGAAGCCTTGGGCCACTACGGCCGCATCAACATTATCGAGTCCCAGACCTATGAAGATCCCATGATTCTGGCCATGAACCTGTTCGACGATCCCGAGGAAAACAGGGCCCACCTGGGCCGGGCGTTCGGCTTCAGCGACAAAGCCATCGATCGTCTTTATGAAAACTACCGGCCCCTGGGCGCGTGCAGCGGCTATATCTGGAACGACATCCGCCAATATTGCGACGGCGATCTGGAGAAAGCACTCTCCTTCGTGGAGATCATGCCGGTGCCGCTCACCGAAAGCCTGGGCACCATCACCGGCAAATATCCGGCCAAGGACAAGATCACCTCTTCGGCCGTGGACCTTCTGGGCGAAGAATCGATCCAGCGCCTGTTGCACATCACCGACACCAACAACCCCTACCGCTTCGACCTGCGCCGCGGCGCCCTGGCGCGCGTGGCCGGCGGCGGCATCCACTTCGCCGACGAGATCTACAAGAACAAAAAAGACTTGGTCCAAGTCTACTTAGGGGTGATTCAGAACCGCAACATCGAGATCGACGGCTACAAGTGGCCCATCGACACCCTGATCATCGCCACCAGCAACAACTCGGAGTTCAACCGTTTCCTGGCCGAAAAAGAGGAAGCACCCATCGTGGACCGCTGCCGCATCTGCTATGTTTCGCACAACACCAATTACAAGATGCAAAAGGATCTTACCGCCTACGCCATCGGCAACGAGGCGCGCACCACGTTGACCCGCGAATCCCTGCACCAGGACCCCAACCTGAACTACGCCGCCTCGGTGGCCGTGGTGCTCAGCCGCCTGCCGCGCTCGGAGAAGCTCACCGCCATCGAGACCATGAAGCTGGCCGCCGGCGAAGTGGCCGGTGAAAAGAGCATCAAGGCCCTGGCCGAGGTGATCGACACCCTCAACCAGGACCCGGACATCACCAAGCGCTTCGGCCAAAAGGGTCTGGGCCAGCGCAACCTGGGCCGGGCCATCCAGTTGCTTACCGAAAGCTCCGAAACCAACGAAGGCGAGTGCATGTTTGCCTATGATGTCTTCACGGCCCTGGATCGCATCATTCTGGACTATGTCACCGATGCCAACGATCGCGCCAAATATCTCGAAGACCTCAAGATCGCCAAGGGGCTCTACCGCGAACGCATCATGACCGAAATGTTCAATGCCTACATGGACGAGCCGCTGGCCATCCGCAAGGACGTGATGAACTACGTCAACATGATCATCGGCACGGATGCCGAAAACCTGGGGCCGGACAAGATGTGGAAGTACAAGGACCCCCAGACCGGAGAGCTGCGCGCCCTGAAGATCGACGAACGCTTCATCAAGAGCGTGGAAGAGCGTCTGGGACTGAAAACCGAAGAGCAGCGCGACACCTTCCGCACTTCGATCCGCAAGATCTACGGCCAGAAGATCTCCGTGGATCCCAACTACGACTTCATGGACAACCTGGAGCTGGTCAAGGCGGTCACCGATGTGCGCCTCAAGTCGGACATCGCCGGCGCCGGCAGCCTGATCGGCGCCCTGGCCAACCGCACCAATGAAGAGAACCAGAAGCTCTACGACCGCATGGTGAGCACCATGCTCAACAAGCTGGGATACTGCCGCACCTGCGCGCAAAAAACGATTGAATACTTCTGTACGCAGGAGGATGAGAATTAACTTCAATCGTACTCATACGCAGCGAAGCGGTACTCGTACACGCACTCGGGAAATGAATTCGAGCGCGAGCACGAAAAGAAGGTCGCAATATGAAGAATGAACTGTGGGAAATATATCTTCGACTCAAGGCTGAAGGGCTCGATCCGGCGCTTGAAAAGAAGATCCTGTCCGAAATCGATACCAACCCATCGGCGGGCGCCACCGCTTTGGAGTCGTTGACGCCGCCGGCACTGACCGGCTTCTACGATTGGGCCGACCTGCAAGTACTGCAACCGCTTGCCATGGCCCAGAGCCACACCAGCCAGGTGCGCACCATCGACGATCTGCTGGCCAAGGACCGCCAGCGTGAGAAAGATGGTTTTCCGCGCAAGGTGCGCGTGGGCCGTATGATCAAACCGGGTCGCGGCGGCAAGGACAAGGTGGTGGTGGTACCCACCTCCACCGAAGAAAAGCTGATGCACGACTCGTCGTTCCAGGACCAGGAAGAAGAGTCGGCCGGCGGCGGCTCGGGCGAGGGCGAGGAAGGCGAAGTCATCGGCGAAGAGCCGGTGCGCCAATCGGAAAAAGGCAGCGGCGCCGGTCCCGGACAGGGCGAAGGCGATCAGCATGAACTGGAGTCTTCGGCCTACGACCTGGGCCGCATCCTCACCGAACAGTTCGAGCTGCCCAATCTCAAGGACAAGGGCAAGAAGCGCTCGTTGACGCGCTACACCTACGACCTCACCGACCGCCACCGCGGCTTCGGCCAGGTGCTGGACAAGAAGGCCACCCTGCGCAAGATCGTCGAGACCAATATCCATCTGGGCAACCTGCCCGACGTCAACGACATCGATACCTTGGGTTTTCTGATTTCGCCCAAAGACATGGTCTACCGCATCTTAAGCCGGGAAAAGGATTTCGAATCCCAGGCCATGGTCTTTTTCGTGCGCGACTACTCCGGCTCCATGGTGGGCAAAACCACCGAGCTGATCGTGGCCCAGCATGTGCTGATCTACAGTTGGCTGCTCTACCAGTACGCCAACCAGGTGCAGACGCGCTTCGTGCTGCACGACACCACGGCCAAGGAAGTGCCGGATTTCTACACCTACTACAACTCCAAGGTGGCCGGCGGCACCCAGGTCTCGTCGGCCTACAAGCTGGTCAATGAGATCGTGGAGAAGGAGAACCTGGCCCAGGATTACAACATCTACGTGTTTCACGGCACCGATGGCGACGACTGGGATGCCGAAGGCCGGGAGTCGATTCCCCAGCTCAAACTGATGATGCGCTATGCCAACCGCGTGGGCATCACCATCGCACAGCACAGCGCCGGCAGCTCCACGGAAGTGGAAAAGTACATCAAGAAATCGGGACTGCTGGAGCAGGCTCCCGAATTGATTCGGATGGATGTGCTCACCGACGATGCGGACGAATCGCGTCTGATCGAAGGCATCCGTAAATTGATATCGCAGGACAAGAGATAGCCTTAGGGGTCCTATGGAACTGATCAACCAGCATACCAAAAAAATCATGGAAGGCTGCAAGGAGCGCGCGCGGGCGGCCGGGTTGCGTTTCGAAAACGAATCCCTGGAGTACGTGGTCACCAACCGCGACCTGTTGGAGCTGTCGCCCAAGATCATGATTCCCACACTCTACGACTACTGGGTGCACGACGTGGAGGTGCTCAAGGGCAAGGGCAAGTACGAGCTCTATCCCAGCAACCCCTACGAAACGGTGATCAACACCCGGCCGGCCATCTCCTATTATAACGACAACAACCCCGATTGGCTCAACGTGATGATCTTCTATCATGTGATCGGCCATATCGATTTTTTCCAGAACAATTTGTACTTTCGCCACACCTGGGACTACGATTTCACCGGGGAGGCGCTTTCCGACAAACGGGTCATCGCCAAGCTGCGTTCCGAGCACGGCCACTGGGTGGACTATGTCATCGAATTTGCTCGAGGCATCGACAATCTGGTGGGCTATTTTCCGGAATTGCATCGACTTTTCCCGGTGACGACCGCCCAACTGCCTGCGCGCCTGGATTACTATTTCGATGTGTTTTTACAAAGCGTACGAAAGGTCAAAACCAGCGAGTACATCAAGGAGATCGAACGTTACAACCAGTGCCTGGCCGAGTACGCCCACCTGTGCGACGACATGTTTTTCGCCGAAGTGGACCGCCGCCATCCAGAGTTCAAGGCGCTCTTTGTCAAGTACAAGGAGCACAAGAGCGCCCCGCCCGTGGATCTGATTCAATACATACTGGAGAACTCTCCCTTCTTGAACAAGGAAGAAAACAAATGGATGAAGATCATCATCGAGGTGATCCGCAAAACATCTTTGTTCTTCCAACCCCAGATCCGCACCAAGATCATGAACGAGGGATGGGCCAGCTATTGGCACGAAACGCTCTTTCTGCAAGATGACCGCATCGAAGGCCACGAGGTGGACTTTGCCCGGGTCAATGCCGGCGTGACGGCCATGCCGCGGGTGGGGCTCAACCCCTACGCCCTGGGCATGCGCATGTTTTACGCCATCGAGGAGAACGCCAACAAAGGACGGATCACCTGGGATTTTCAGCGCCTCAAGGACGCCCGCCAGCGGGAAAAGTACGATGGCACCCTGGGACGCGGAAGGGAGTATATCTTCCACGTCCGGGAAAATCATTCCGATTTCACTTTTATCAACCAGTTCATCAACCAGGATTTCGTTACCCAACACGATCTTTTCGTGGCCGGCCGGCGCCTCAATGAGGCCAAAATGGTGTGGGAGTATTATGTCAAGAGCCGCAACAGCGACGACTACCGTCAGATGCTGCTCGACGGCCTCTACCATCCACCGCGCATCGGCATCGATCACGAGAAGGGCAAGCGCGACAACGCCCTTTACCTGATCCACCACTTTGAACACAAGCCGCTGATCAAGGATTTCATCGCCAACACCTTGATGGGTGTCGAATATCTCTGGGGCGGACCGGTAGAGCTGGAGACCCACGAACCCTTACCCAAGCTGACGCGTTCGGACCGCCCCAAGAGTGCGGCCGCCAAAGGCGATGAACCACCGATCCAGTGGCAGCGGGTGGTCTACACGATGAAAGAGCGTAAACTGAGCCGCCGTATCGCGGCATGAGGATTGAAAGCAAAGGCCGATCCATGATCAAAGAGACGACCAATATAGAAAAAGCCATGCAGCAGATCCAGCGCACCAACAACACGCTGGAACAGCAGGCCCCCATTGCCTTCGATGAATTTTTGACCCAGGTCACCCAGCGGCCGGCCGCCCTGATCCGCAACGTCTTCCAGTTCTTCCACGACATGATCAAAGCCTACGTGGGTACCGGCGTCGACGAATACCCGGACGATCCCGAGTCGATCAACTATGTGGACTACGACTGCACGCGATTGTTCGTCGAGGGTTCGGATCACCCCTTCTTCGCCGACCGCCTGTTCGCCAACCGCTTCATCCAGCAAGTGGAGAGCATGCGCCAGGGGTCCCAGCAGAACAAGATTTACATTTTCGACGGACCTCACGGCTGCGGCAAAAGCACCTTTCTGAACAACCTGCTCACCCGATTCGAAGAGTACACCCATACCGACGAGGGCTGCCGCTACGAAACGGTCTGGCGCATCAATATGAGCGCCCTGGGCGGCCCTCCCATGAGCGATGAAACCTTCAACATTCTGGAGAAATTGTTTCAACTGCAAAAAGAGTCTCAGCAAAGTCAGTATGACCGCATCAAATCGCGCATGCTGCAACAAAGTGGCGATCAATTCCTGGAGATCCCCTGCCCGAGCCATGACAATCCCTTGCTATTGATCCCCAAGGCGCGCCGGCGTGCTTTTCTGGACGATCTGTTTAAAAACGATGCCTTCAAGTACACCCTATTCACCGACAAGGAGTACGAATGGATCTTCAGCGACGTGCCGTGCACCATCTGTAGCTCCATGTACGATGCCCTGCTGCGGCGGCTCAAAGACCCCCTCAAGGTGTTCGACATGCTGTGGGCCAAACCCTACAGCGCCAATCGCCGCCTGGGCACGGGCGTCAGCGTCTTCAACCCCGGCGACCCGCCGCTGAAGGAATCGGTGCTGACCAACGAAATGCTCCAGAACCGCATCAACCGGCTTTTCGGCGACAGCAATCAGGTGCACTACATCTTCTCGCGTTACGCCAAGACCCACCACGGACTCTACGCCCTGATGGACATCAAGTCCCACAACATCGAGCGCCTCATCGAGCTGCACAATATCGTTTCCGAGGGCGTCCACAAGGTCCGGGACGTGGAAGAGAACGTCAGCTCGCTGTTCGTGGCCTTGATGAACCCCGAGGACAAGAAGAACATCCAGAACATTCAGTCCTTTTCCGACCGCATCGCCTACATCAACATTTCCTATGTCCTGGATCATAACACCGAGGTGGACATCTACCGTGACATCTTCGGCCGCCATATCGACGACGCCTTCCTGCCGCGCGTGCTGCACAACTTTGCCCGCGTGATCATCTCCTCGCGCCTGAGCCTGCGCTCCGAAGCCTTGCTCGAATGGATCGGTGACCCGGACAAATACAGCCGCTACTGCGACAAGAATTTACAGTTGCTCAAGATGGAGATCTACACCGGCTATATCCCAACCTGGCTGAGCGAAGAGGACCGCAAAGGACTGACGGCCAAACGCAGGCGGCGCATCATCGCCGAATCGGAGAACGAGGGCAAGCATGGTATCTCGGGCCGGGACGCCATCAAAATCTTCGGCGAGTTCCACACCGCCTTCGCCAAGGCTGACAATTTGATCGATATGTCCACCCTGGGCAAGTTCTTCCGCTCCAAAAAAGATCTGCGCGCCTCGATCCCCGACGGCTTCCTGGATTCGGTGCTGCACATGTACGATTACTCGGTGCTCCAGGAGGTCAAGGAATCGTTGTACTACTTCAACGAAGACCAGATCGCCGTGGAGATCCAGAACTACATGTTCGCCGTGAACTTCGAACTGGGCTCCACCGAAACCTGCCCCTACACCGGCGACAAGATCGAGATCACCGAGGAATACCTCAAGAACTTCGAACTGCGCATATTGGGGGGCAGCGCCCAGTTGGCGGAAAGAAAGTCGCTGCGCAAGGATGTCCAGAAGGAGTACGCCACCAAAACCTTGACCCAGGAAGTTCCCCGGGGCGGCAAGAGCCTGCGCAAAACCAGCTTGTTCGCCAAACTCAACGAACGCTACATCTATAATATCAAGGAGAAGGTGCTCGATCCCTTCCTGGAGAATGAAAACTTCCGGCGGGCAATCAAGGATTACGATGAGGATGATTTCAAGACCTACGACCGCAAGGTCCGCCAGGACGTCACCTACCTGATGAACAACCTGACCTCCAAATACCGCTACACCTCCCAGGGCGCCAAGGCGGTATGCATCTACGTCATCGACAACGACCTGGCGCGGGTGTTCAAGACGCCGTAGCCGGCGCCGGACCCTCCGAAACTTGGACCCAGTCCCCGAGCCGCAGCCATTTGGCGAAAGCGGCCTGGACCTGTTCGACCGTCAGGGCCGCAAGTGTTGCGCCGCCCGGGTGGTCTCGTCCAGGGGCAGATCCATTGCGGTGCGATAGATGAATCCTTGGGCGATGCTATCCAAGCCCATCAACCGCAGAGGGATTTCACGCAGCAGCATTGCTTTGGCCAGGTCCTGTTAAGCGATATCGACCGGCTGCGACTGCATGCGTTGAATGTTGCGCAGCACGATGGCCCGGGCTTTGGCGACATTGGTTGGATCGCAAGCATACGCCACGCTGTATTCGGACCGACTCTTGCCGGCGTTCGTATCCTGGGAATGATGCCACTGAAACCAACCGGGCGCCGCCACCGCCTGGCGCCGCTCCCGCACCAAGTCGTCCACGCTTTTGCGGAAAACGGGGTGACTAGTGCGTGTCGGTTTAGGCATGTTTCCTCCCTAAGCAACGTTGGCGCCCGGGCGCATCAGGGGCCATGGTTAAACCCTAATGCCGCGCCGGGCATTACGCTATCGGTGAGGCGCCTATTATTGCGTAGGACCGCTCCTCGCGTTGGTGTCGGCAGTTGTCCCACATCGATGCAGCCCTCTGGTGATCTTTTAAAGCTGCCCCGGGCTTCGAACCTCCACACAGGCGAAGCAAAATGAGTAGATAAGCCTACAGAGTGCCGAGCGGACCTGTGTGGATCTTTAGCTAGTGTCCATCCACGATCGTAACTACTTGTAACGGATAAAAAAAGCGCATTTTGCGCTGGCATTTTACTACTCGCTGTAGTATATCGGATAGCGCCAACCAACCGATAATGCAACGAAAGCAGAAAAGGGGCCAGA
>JACRDD010000031.1 GCA_016218685.1 Desulfobacterales bacterium
GAACGCCTCCTGGCTCAGGCCCAGGTGCATCTGCTGCAGCGGCGGTTCCAAGCGAATGGCGGGCGTCGATATCGATGGGTCCAGCCGGGGTTGCACGACGTCGGAAAGGATGCTGTGGTAGCGGCAGAATTTTGCGAGCGCGGCTCCCACCGTGGGGCTGTTCAACAACACGGCATACAACAGGTGCCCGCCGGCATAATCTTTTACCGCCCGGCCCAGCCCAAGGCCGAAGAGGCCGTCGCCGGCATTGCCGTCCACGGCCCGCCACAGGGCATCGAAGCGCTGCGCCGGGATGCGAACCCCGCCGACTTGCCGCTGCAGAGGGTCCAATCCGCAAAGCCGCCACAGCGCCTCTGCCGGCCACCCGTGGTCAGCGGCATAGCGGATCAATATACGCGCCAGATCGATGGAAACCGAGGGCTCGGCTCTTCTGGGCATCGGCAACTGCCTCCGGGTGAAGCGGCCGGTCGGCTCCCGGCCATGGATCACCGCTTGCGTGAATTCATAAAACTATTTCGTTTGCGCACAATACAGGCCAGCATTTTGACGATAGCATGGCCTCATCCAGTGGGAACATAGACGATCCGCGGTTGCCGGGCAACCCGAACAAAGCAAGGCAACGGATTCGAGGGATCTGGCGCGACGGAAAACAGCCGCTGAAGGATTTTGAATGGCAACAACCCTAATAGACACTCGTCACGGGAGGAATGAACTTGCAGAAAAGACTGTTGTTCGGGTTCTGGCGCTTCATCCTGAAGGCCCCTCCGTCTCTCTTGGAGAAACGGATGCAGGGCGCGAAGCGCAAGTTCGAAAAGGAGATGGCGTTTATGAGCGCCGGGCATCGCCGGATTCATCATCTGATTGTGCGGGAGCTGCCCGGGTATGGCAAACCGATGACGGCCGACTTCATTGCCGGGCGGGCCGGGATGGCGGCTGCCCAGGTGCGATCGATCCTGAAAGATCTGGACGAACATATGACCTTCATCTGCCGCAACCAACAGGGTGAGGTGGTGTGGGCCTATCCGGTGACGGTCGAAAAAACGCCGCATCGGGTCACCCTCGGCAGCGGTGAACAGGTGTATGCCGCTTGAGCGGCCGACGCATTCGCCACGCCCTTCGTGCAAGGGCGCCTGAGAAACGCGTATATCGCTGCCACCGTGCACACCTGCTGTGCCCATTGCGGGCAGCCCATGGTGCTGCGCATCGACAGCGACCTCGCGGTCGCAACGGATGCCGAAGGATGCCGGCCCCTGTGTTTCGTGCCGGAGGTGGACCTGTTCGGGCTGGAAGATGAGTGCATCGTCGACGCCTTCTGAAAGGAGAGCGTCTTCTTCTGGTCAGAAGAACATGCGGCGGATCACCGGAAACGCGGCCACCGAACGCGAGGGGCCTACTTTAATCCTCAGCAGATGGCCCTGGTCACGCGGACGATCCAGGCGGAGATATTCCAGTTCGGCAAAGATGAATGACAAAGACGGCCGGGCCGTGCAAATCAAACCGGCGAAGCTAAATCTGGCTTCGCCGGTTCGATTATTAGGAAGCAATCGTAGAGACTTTTAGAAGAACTTATCCTGCAACCCCATGGGGTCCTTGAACTCCAGTTCGGGCTTGAAGGGCAGCTTCTTTTCGCCGCGCTGGTCCACGTACTTCATGATTTCCAGATCCACCTTGACCGGCACGACGACGCCGGCCTGGGCCAGGGCCTGGCGCAGGTAGGCCTCGGCGCGGGTGCCGAAGGCCAGCGAGTCGCCCAGGATGCGCAACGCTTCGGTGGGGTTATGGAAGCCGATGGAGTTTTCGGCGCCTATGAACAGGGAGCGGTAGAAGGCCTCTTCGTAGAACTCCTTGGCCTTGTCATACAGTCCCTGATCGATGGTTTTGCCTTCGGCCTGGGCCTTGTGCGTGGTTTCGAAGAGCTTGGCCACCGTGGCGGTCTCGTAACCGGCGCGGATCATGATGGAGACCACCTGGTCCTGGATGTCGAAGACGCGGTCGCGCAGCCAGTCGGCGTCTTCGGCGTGGCACTGCTTGCACGATTTCATGCCGGCCTGGACCGGGCTCATGACGCGGTGGTCCGAGATCTTATGAATTCCGGCCGCGGTGTAGGGCATGTGGCAGTCAGCGCAGGAGGCGCCGGCCTTGAAGTGAATGCTGCCCTTGGTCCAGAACTCATATTCGGGATGTCGGATGAAGGCCATCTTGAAGCCCGTCACGTTTTGCTTCCACTCCTTCACCGATTCGTCCTGGCGGATGCGCAGGATGATGTCTTCGATGGTAATCGCGCCGGGTTTGCTGTTTTGCCAGGGGAAATAGAGGCCGACCGATTTACCGTCCTTTTTGGGGATATTGTAGGTCACATGGCATTGGGCGCACACGGCCGAACGCATCTCCTGGCGGCTGAGCGTGGCGGGGTCCTGGCCCATGCTTTTCATGGCCTCCACCAGGGTGAAACTGCGCGACAGCTTGAGGCTCATGTCCTTGTTGTCGTGGCAGTCGAGGCAGGCCACGCCCAATTCGCGGAATTGCTCGGGGATTTTGGCCAAAACATCCTTGAAGGGCAGCTTGTAGTAATCTTCGCCCATCTCCTTTTGAAGCCCGGGGGCATAAGGGCTCTTGCAGCTCAGGCAGACGCCGCCGGCCTTGAGCCGGGACGCATCGATTTCCAGTTGGTCGCGGACCATATTGGCATGTCCGCGCGGTTCGTTGTACTCCACCCCGAACCCCCATCCGTTGAAAAGCAGCGCCATGTAGGGAAACTGCGACAGCTTGTCCACCGACAAGGCGCCGCTGTCCATGCCGGTTTTATATTTGCTGCGCCGCGTGCCGATGGGTTCGGCCGTTTTCTTCCACAACTCGAATTCTTCTGGATAGGCCTTGCCCCAAAGAGCGGGATCGGCGGTATTGTCCGGGATTGTAATAATCTCCCTCGGCTTGGGTTCGGGGGGAGCTCCGCACGCGCTCAGGAGCATCGCCAGAATGAAGAGCGCGCATACAGCCGATTTTGTTCGGGTGCTGAAAGCCATTTCTCCTCCTTGCATGTGTTGCTGGTTTGATCAATTTGTCAATCGGGTGCCGGCCAATTGGTGCTGTACGAAGCGGTGGCAATCCCAACAGTCGCGCGTTTTGTCGATCATCTCCACCCTCTCCGAATGGCAGCGGATGCAATTGCTCTGCAAGAAATTACGTCCGCGATTGGACACCTCGATATATTCGGGAATATCTCCGGAGTAAAAAATGATGACATCTTTCATGCCATCGATGGATTTCCACATGTAGTAGAGGGGCAGATTGCGGTGCGGCAAGTGGCAATCCACACAGCGAACGCTGCGATGCGTGCCCATACTGAACCAGGTTTCATAGCGGGTCTTCATGATATGGCAGGAAGCGCAGAAGAGCGGCGACTCGGTGCGCGCCATAAGTTTGGGTGGGCCGAAGGCGAGGAAAAAGGCCAGGAGGACGGCCAGCGCCGCGGTCGCCACCAGGAATTTCCATCGATTCTTTAGGAAAGATTGCATCCGTCACCCTTTCAACAGTTGTATTGCGCCGGTCCATGTTGGCGGGTTTTTGGGTTTGCCGTGCGCATCGATTGGTTCGGCGGAAACTTACAAATGCTATAACCGATAAGTGCCAGAAACTCAATCATGCTCGGATGGGTTGCCTTATTTTTAAATAGGTCAGTCCGGCGGCGATCACCATGGGAATCACGCCCAGGCCGATCAGCACCGCATGCGAAGGCAGGCTGGCCCATTCCAGCAGTCGAATGCGATCCTGGGCCATGAACTCCAGCCCCCGGGCATGCCAGTACCCGTTGGAGAGCACATCCCAGACCTGCAGGATGCCCACGGGAAACAGGTTGGTGAGGACCATCAGGGCCAGCCCGCCGTTCATGCCCCAGAACGAGACCTTGACCCACTTCTCGGGCGCCCGCCATTGCTCGTCCCTGAGCACGTGGCGCAGGCAAAGCACCAGCAGGGCCATGGCCAGCATGCCGAAGGCCCCCAGCAGGGCCGCATGGCCGTGGTTAAGAGTCAGGACCGTGCCCACTTCAAAGTAGCTGACCACCGGCATGTTGATCAAGAAGCCGAAAATGCCGGCGCCCACGAAATTCCAGAAACCCACGGCCATCAGAAAGTAGAAGGCCCATTTGTGGGGGATCGCCTTGGGGGGTGCCGGGTCGGCGCCCTGGGTGCCGGTCAGCTTCATGAAGTCCCAGGCGTCCAGGGTCAAGAGGGTCAGGGGCACCACCTCCAGGGCCGAGAACATGGCGGCCAGGGCCATGGTGATGTTGGTCTGACCGGTCCAGTACCAGTGGTGGGCCGTGCCGATGATGCCCCCGGCCAGAAACAGGATGGCATCCATATAGATGACCCGGATCACGTTGAGGCGCCGCACGAAGCCCAGTTGATAGAAGGTGACGGCCACCAGCACGGTGACGAACAGCTCGAAAAACCCTTCGACCCAGAGATGGATGATCCAGAAGCGCCAGGTGTCGACCACCGCGAAGTTGGTGGTGGTGCCGAAGAAAAAGGCCGGCAGGTAAAACACCGGAATGGAGGCCGCGGCCCCCAGGAAGAGCCATCCGATCTCCTTTCTCTCGGGGTCCCTGAGCGCCGGTCCGATGGCCCGGAACAGCAGCCACAGCCAGAAGCTCAGGCCCACGGCCAGAATCACCTGCCAGAAGCGCCCCAGTTCGAGAAATTCCCAGCCCTGGTGGCCGAACCACATCCACAGGGAACCGAACAGTTGGTGGATGCCCAGGATTTCGCCCAGCAGGCTGCCCACCACCAGCACGACCAGGGCCCAGAAGAGCAGGTGAACGCCCACGGCGTGACCGCGCGGTTCGGCTTGCCCGAGGGAGGAGGCCAGCAGCAGGCCGCCGGCCACATAGCCGGTGGCGATCCAGAACAGGGCCAGTTGCAAGTGCCAGGTGCGCAGGATGTTGCTGGGCAGGTACTGGGCCAGGTCGACGCCGTAGAAATCGCCGGGCTCGGCCCGGTAGTGGGCCAGGGCGCCGCCGATCACGACCTGGGCCAGGAAGAGCAGCGCCACGATGACGAAGTACTTGACCACCGCCCGCTGGCCGGGCGTGGCCTCGCCGGGCCGCATCAGGGGTTTGATCTCGGGTTGTCCGCCTTTCCACCCCAGGTAGTCGAAGCGGCCGAAGGTGAAGAGCACCAGGGCCAGGCCGCCCAGCAGCATGACCACGCTCAACGCGCTCCACAGGATGGCGTCGCGGGTCAAAAGGTTGCCGACGGTGGGGTCATAGGGAAAGTTGTTGGTATACGAATAGGGCTTGTCCGGCCGCTTGGCCACGCTGGCCCAGGCGGCCCAGGCGAAAAAGGCGGTCAGTTGGCGGATCTCCTGCGGGTCGTCGATATACTTGCTCGGAAGGCCGCCGTTGTTGGTGGGGTGGGCGAAGTAGTCGGCCCACACCCCCAACTGCCTTTCGAAAGAGGTTTTTTCGGCCGCGGAAAAGCGGAGGGTGTGGGTTGCGGCCTCGTAGCGATTCTCCTTGAGCAGGAGCGCCGCCTGGGCGTTGACTGCCGCGCGTTGGGCCTCGTCGAGCTTTGCCGGCTCCCGGCCAAAGCGCTCGACGGCCAGGGCGTTGCCGGCATCCAGCGACAGCTCATGGAGGTATCGGGCCGAAAAATCGGGGCCCAGGTAGGCGCCGTGGCCCCAGATGGTGCCGTTTTGCATCAGGGCGTATTTCAGGAAAACCTGCTGGCCGGTCTCGATATCCCGGCCGCTGAAAACCGTCTCGCCGCCCGGGCCGACCACCTTGGCCGGAATCGGGGGGGCATGGCGATAGGCCATGGCGGAGATGAAAATCAACACCGCCATGCCGACCAGAAAGACCAGCGCCACGCTGCGGCGCCACCAGGGCGAAAGGTCTTGGGGGAGCGATCGTTGTGCTTGCATGGGAACACCTCCAGCTCTCTTTGGGGATTGGTTTGCCAAGCTCATGAACCCCAGCTTGGCGGAGAGGGATACGCGTTGCATTTCAGGCGCGAAGCAGGAGATGGCTCAAGGATATGCGCAGTCTGTGGGAACTCCTTGAGTTAAGTCAAATGCCAAACCAAGGTTGATGTCAAATGAAAACAGGGTTGCCATGGGCACAATCTCACTCGCTTGGCCGCCCCATACCCACCGTGGGATGGGTGTTTTCCGGTGCATCGATGGTCGCCAGACGCATGCGGAACTCCAGGTCCGACACCCCCCCGCGCCAATGGCCGCTGATGGCGGCCCCATAGACGCTCAGCACGAAGCAGAGCGCGATGCACAGACCCACCCGGGCCGGGGTCCAGAACCGGCGCCCGAGCCCGGCACTGGAGAGCGCCAGGGTCTCTTCCACCGGACAGGCGGCCACGCAATCCAGGCAGCCGATACATTCCGGGCTGTGAATCATGGTTTTCTTCGAAACCGGCAGGCGGGACGGACAGGCCCGGTCGCAGCGCCCGCAGTCGACACAGCGTTTTTGGTCCCGGCGGATGCGGGTGGGGCCGGCCATGGCGCAAAGACCGAGCAAGGCGCCATAGGGGCACAGATAGCGGCACCAGAAGTTTTTGACCACCAGGGAAAAGGCCAGCAGGAAGAGGAGCACCACGGCGGTCAGGGCGCTCATACGAGTGAAGAAGTGCAGCATTTTGACGTCGGAGAGTTTGTAGTAGGGGCTGTGCATGAAAGCGGCGATCTCCTCAGCGCTCATGGTGAAGATGACCCATCCGAAGAAGCCGAGGAGAAGATATTTCAGGCTCCGCGCGGGGATGTCGAGCCAGGCGGGCAGTTGCCCATTGCGGCCCAACAGCCGCCGGCCCAGGCGCCAGCACCACTCCGAAATTGTACCGACGGGGCAGAACCAGCCGCAAAAACTTTTGCGCAACAGCAGCGACAGGGCCACGGCCCAGCCCAAAATCACCATGGCCGCGGGATGGACCACGTCCCATGGACCGCCGAGCGCGAACTGCTTCCAGCCCATAAGGGCGCCGATGGGCAGAAAGCCCTCCACCCCCGGCGGTCGGGCCACGGTGATGGCGCCGGTGCCGGACGCCTGGCGCACATAGAAGTAAAATTGCAGGCCGATGGCCAGGGTGAGCAACAGCACCACCAGTTGGAATAGATGTCTGGGTTGTTTGAGATATTGGCCTATGCTATGCATTTGGGGTCGTTTCTCTCCGTGAACTTGCAATACTCGCAAGCGCGCGCCGCATTAGAGTTGCATTAGTGTTAGATTGATACCGGGTTCGCCTGGAAAGCGAATTGACCTAAGTCAAGGAGGGAACGGGGTATGTCAATTATATGGGGTCATTGGCGGCGTTCTCGGGAGGTGTTTTCGAGCACGCGTACGAGTAAGAAATGTGGGCAGAGAGGCAGTTATGCGCATCCATTATCTACAACATGTTCCCTTCGAAGGCCTTGGCCATATCGAGACCTGGGCCCGGCAACAGGGTCACGGGCTAACGGCCACGGCCCTGTTCAGCGGCGAACCGTTGCCCGCGCCCGAGGCCCTCGAGCTGCTGGTGATCATGGGCGGCCCCATGGGGGTTTACGATAGCGCAGAGTATCCGTGGCTGGTGCGCGAGAAGCGGTTTATCGAACAGGCCCTGGCCGCGAAGAAAAAAGTGCTCGGCATCTGCCTGGGGGCGCAGCTCATGGCCGACGTGTTGGGTGCCAGGGTTTATAAAAACCGCCACAAGGAGATCGGCTGGTTTCCGGTGACCCGCACCCAGGGCGCGCAAAGCCCGCCCTGGACCGGCCTTTTGCCGGAGCATTTCTTTGCGTTTCACTGGCACGGCGACACCTTCGACCTGCCGGCCGGTGCCGTGCACCTGGCCCAGAGCGTGGCCTGCCGCCACCAGGCCTTTTTCTATCCACCGGCGGCCCTGGGGTTGCAGTTTCACCTGGAGTCCACTCAGCAGAGCATCGAGCAGCTCATTTTCCATTGCGGTCATGAGTTGGTGCCGGAGCCCTGCATCCAGAGCGAAGCGGACATTCGGGGCCAATATGAGCGGATCGCGCCATCCAATGAACGCATGGAAAGCATATTGAATTTTCTGGTGGATAGCTAAAGGCAGGTCATAGTCGTGGCATGGCGGTTTTGATCTCTGCTTTTTGCCGCAGCCCGGCCAGATATTGCTTCACGCCATTGCCGATTTCCTGGTCCAGCAAGTGCCGTTCGATCGCTTCTCGGGCTTCATCGAAGGCAATGACCCGTACCGGCTGGCGATCGGTCACTTTGATGATGTGATACCCCATCGAACTTTTCACGATCGGGCTCACCTCGTTGAGCTTTAAGGCAAAGGCCGCCTTTTCGAATGCGGGATCCAGGGTGCCGCCGGTTAAAAAGCCAAGATCCCCGCCGCGCTCGCTGCTGGCGCAGTCGGAGAATTCGCGGGCCAGGACTTCAAATGGTTCTCCTTGTCGCAACCGCTGCTCAAGGGATTGGATGGTGGATAGGGCCTTCTGCTTTTCGGCATCGGAGGCGTTCTCATCCAGGAAGATACCGATATGGCTGGCTCTGATTTTTTCCGGTTCTTTAAATCTGTCGATGTTGATCTGATAGTAGGTTCGGCAAGCGGTGTCCGAAACGGCTATCCCGCCGGCAATCTCCTGTTCGATGAGGGCATTGATCGTCAAATCTTTTCTGACCAACGTAAGAAATACCGGGAGCGACAGCTTCCGGTTGTTCAGCATGTTATTAAAAATGGCCTCGTTGCCATATTGCTTTTTCATCTCCTCCATTTCCGCGGAAACGGCCTCGTCGGTCACGGAGATGCCCATCTTGGCCGCCTGCTGCCATAGCAGCTCTCTTTCGATAAGGCGCTCCAGTACCGCTTGCTCTAATTGCGCGAGCTCGGATTTGTCGTGAAAGATGTTTTGCATGGCATAGGCGTCCCGGGTCTTTTTGATCTCTTTTTGCAGCTCATTTAGGCTGATCGGCGTGCCGTTAACCCAGGCGACCGATTCTGTAATGTCGGGGCCATTCAATTGCCCCCCTGCGGCGAACAGACCGATGCCGGCGAAGGCAACGATCACCAGAGACAAAACCATTCGCTTTTTTATGGACATACGCGTTGCTCCATAGCGGTGCGCCCGAAAATAGATGACTACCAAAGCGGGGGGAAGGGCGTGAGCGCTTCCCCCCGCTTTGTTTACTATGGGTTCTTCAGAAGATAAGCCCGCTGATCGGCTTATCTGAATTAGTTGCACCCACCACTGCTGCTGCTACTGCTGCTACTGCTACTGCCGCCGCTACCCGCATTGAACTTGTAGTCGGTCATGCCGCGGCCGGCGCCTTGCGAAAAGACGCTGTAAGCGGACTGGTTGGCGTTCAGATAGAACTGCGACCAGGCCACGATAAAGTCCACTTCGCTGCCCTTGCTGCCGCTGGTCATCCAGTAGGTGTGGGACTTTCCACTCAAACTGGCATACAGTCGGGGCGTGGTCGAGGGCAGATTGTTGTAGGCCCCTTCGCCCATGCGGGCCGGCGCCGTTGTATCACTGGTGCCGGTCAGGATCATGGTGGCCGCATCATGGTTCCGGCTGGGGGTGTTTGGTGAATAGGGCGCCATCGCTACCACGACATCGACACCATCCGTGGCCCCCAGGTTGATGACCGCGCCGCCGCCCATGGAAAAGCCCATGATGCCGAGTTTGCCGAGCCGATTCCTGATCGTGCTGTTGTTGCGCAAGATCGTCAGGCCGCCCCGGTGGGCATTTTCATAACCGCCGATGGAGCTGTTGTTGGTCGCACTGATGGCCAGGGCGATGATCCCGCCATCTTGAAGGGCTTCCGCCAGCCAATACATTTGCTCCTTGGTGTTGGTAAAGCCGCCGGAGACGGTGACGGCGCCGGTGACGCCGCTGCCGGAGGGGACGAAAAGGGTCGAAGAGCTGACGCCCGAAGCGGTGCCACCCGATTGGCCGCCGCTGCTGCTGCCAGAATCACAACCGGAAAAAACAAACAAGAGCACTACCAACGATAATAGCAATGATGCCGCTTTTTTGGATGTTGTCATTTTAAATCCTTTCTTTTCACATCTTCCATTTATAAGGGTGCTGGCACGCTTCCGCCGAAAGACATCTCTGCCAACACGGGCAACAACCAACGCCTATTGCGGAGGGCATCACCTCCTTTCCTTTATGATCACGAGAGGCTGTGTATATCTGCAACCCAACGATCTTCCGGGCGGCGTCAGCGAACAAACCCGACACGCGCTTGCAGGGGTGTTTGACCCCTGAATGAAGCCTTTCCGTGCCGCAGGATGAGGGCCAAGTCGATGGGACCGCCCGCCGCGCTTTTCGACGGAGATCGGGGGTTGCTCCGGAATTTTTCCATTTTGTCGCAATTATGAGACAAAATGCCGAAATTCTTTTCCAGATACACCGTAACCCTCTTATTATGCAATTAGGAGAAGCCTAATTTTAAGATGCCAACACCCTAATTGGTGTCCATCCAGGGATGAGATCTTTTCGTCAAGTTCAAGGCGGAAAGTGTGTGACGGGAGCGGGGATCAGACCAGGGCAGCCGCGGCCAGCTTGCCGATGGTGTGTTCGGTCAAGCGCCCCTGGTCAAAGAGCAGAATGGGGGTCGGGTCGGGTCTTAAGGCTATCAGCGCCCCTTCCAAGGCGGGTGCGCGCAGGGCGCCGGCCGCCCACACGGCCATGCCGCGCAGGACGTCCTGGGCCGAAGCAAAATAGGGCTGGATGAAGGGCACGGCCTCGGCCACCAGGTCGGGGCGCACGCGGCCCAGCCGGCCGAGCCCCCATAAGACGCCCTGCTGCAAGCCCTCATGCTCCAGGAAATTGCCGTCGGGATTGAGATAGGAGACCAGGATGCAGGCATACTCGCCGGCCAGGCGCGCGTGATTGGCCATGATCTCGGCCATGGCCTCGGGCGCGCCCCAACCGATGCCGCCCGACTCGTCGTTGAGACTCCACATGAGCCGCCGCATCACCACCCGCGCTGCTTCCATATCCTCGTCGGCCAGGCGCGCCACCACCTGCCCCAAGGCCGCCACCGCATGCCAGCGCACCCGCGGTTCGCCATGGTAGAGCGAGCCGATGAGGGGGTTGACCACCTGGCGCGGCGGCCACTGCCCCAAGGCGGCCAGGGCCGATGGCAGGCGGTCGGCCCGAAGGAGCGCCAACACCTGCTGTTTTATGAGGCGTATGGCCATCGATACTTCTACTCATCTTCCCAGACGATCACATCCACCGGGCAATATTTGATGGCCTCGTTTACGCACGCCGCGGGGTAGACCTCCAGATCCGCCACGCCAATATACCCGGCATCGTTCAAGCTGAACACTTCCGGGCAGACCGCCACGCACCCCATGCACAGGGTGCAGGTGGCGATATCCACCGCGGGTCGTTTCATGCCGGCACCTGGGCCGCGATCCGTTGTCCGATGGCCCGGCCGAACTCGTAACTCTCCTCCAGGCTCTTGCCGTCGGGCACGAACTGCCGCCGGATGGGGGCCACCATCTCGAACTGCAAGGACTCCAGCTCCTGGCTGATCAGCTTGGGCGCTTCACCGCTCCAGCCATGGGAGCCGAAAGCCGCGCCGATCTTGCCCACCGGCTTGAGCCCCTTCATGTAAGTCAGAAAATCACTCACCGTGGGAAAGAGCCCGTTGTTGAGGGTCGGCGAACCCACGATCACGGCCTTGGCATCCAACACCTCGGTCATCACGTCGCTGCGGTGCCACTTGCGCAGGTACATGGGCCGCACCTGGATGCCCTCGGCGCTCAGGCCGGCCGCGATGGCCTCGGCCATGCGCTCGGTGCTGTGCCACATGGTGTCGTAGACCAGCACGGCCTTGCGTTTGGGCGTCTGGCGGCTCCACTGGTCATAGGCCGCGATGATCTTGCCCGGGTCCTTGCGCCAGATGACGCCGTGGTCCGGGCAGATGGTCTTGATCGCAAGGCCCATCTGGGTCACCTTGTCGATCAGCTTGAGAATCAGGGGCGCGTAGAGCAGCAAAATGTTGGCGAAGTACTTTTTGGCATGCGGCATGATGACGTGGCCGATGACGTCGTCGAACTTTTCGAAACCGGCGTAGTGCTGCCCGAAGCCGTCGCTGGAAAAAAGCATCTGCTCTTCGATGAGGTAAGTGAACATGCTGTCGGGCCAGTGCACCATGCGCGTTTCCATGAAAGTCAGAGTGCGTTTTCCCAAGGAGAGCTTTTCGCCCTCCTGCACGGCATGGTAGTTGTAGCGCTGGGGAAGGTGCAGGGCCAGGTTCTTGGCCCCCAGCTTGGAGCAGTAGATCGGCTTGTCTTCGCCGATGCGGTGCATCACCCGCGCCAGGGACCCGGAGTGGTCCATCTCGGTGTGGTTGCTGATCATGTAGTCGATCTTGCGCGGATCGATGACTCGCTCGATGTTGGCGATCAATTGATCGGCGAACTCTTTCTTCACCGTGTCGATGAGGGCGATCTTTTCATCTACGATCAGAAAAGCGTTATAGCTGGTCCCCAGGGGGGTCGAGTAGCCGTGAAAATCTTCGATGTTCCAGTCGTTGACGCCGACATCGTAGACGCCTTTGGCGATTTCAATGGGTTTCATGTTGCGGTTCCTTTGCTAATGGGCTCAAATCGGGCCGCCAGCCAGAAATGGCAATGCCCTTTTCGCCACGTGCAAAAAGGGCATCCGGGAAAAGCCGATCGGCGTTACTCTTCTTTTTCGAAATCGGATTTGGACGCTCCGCAGACCGGGCACTCCCAGTCCTCGGGCAGGTCTTTGAACTTGGTGCCGGCCTTCACGCCGTTGTCCGGGTCACCCTGCTCGGGATCATACACATAGCCGCAAATCGTGCAAACATAACGTTCCATTCGGGTCTTCCTCCTTCTATGGGGTTGATGTCATCTATTCAAGCCGAGGCCATCGGGCCGAGCGGTGTTCGTTGGCGCGTACCCCGATAGCTATGACGCCGTTTCGATAAAGGCTTTCACCTTGTTTTCGATTTGATCGCGAATGGCGCGCATCGTCTCTATGGATTGTCCGGCCGGGTCGGGCAGGTCCCAATCCTCGCGCCGCGCGCCGGGCACCAGGGGGCACTGCTCGCCGCAGCCCATGGTGACGATGACCCGCGGCCGATGACGTTCGATGGCCGTCTCCAGGCTCTGGGTCGTCAGGAAGCCCATGTCGATGCCGCGCTCTTCCATGACCGCCACCATGTCGGAATTGACCTGGGCCGCTGGCTGGCTGCCGGCGCTGGCCACATCCCAGCGCTCCCCGCCGTACAGGCGGGCGAACGCCGCCGCCATCTGGCTGCGGCAGGCGTTTTCCCGGCAGGCAAAGAGCACTTTGGATCGACCGGCCAGACCTTGCATCAGGCTTTGGGCCGCCTGCTCCACCTCGGCCTGGGCCGTGGGGTGGGAGGCCATCTCGCCGCGTTTTTCGATATGCCGATACGCCAGCGTACCGGCAAATTGGGCCGTGATGCCGTCGAAGAAGTATTTGGCCGTCAGGTTCAGGCCGTCGAACAACTGCTTGCCCGCCGTGGCGCCCACCGCCAGCATGAAGCCGCGACGGGTTTTGTGGCCCGGATCGTTGAGCTTTAGGGTGTAACGGCGGGCCCACAGGGTCTGGCAGCGGTCGATTAAAGCCTTGAGCTGGGCCGTGACGCCGTAAAAGAAGACCGGCGAGGCGGCCACCACGATGTCGGCCCGGCGCAGCAGGCCGTAGATCTCGCGGCTCATGTCGTCGTCGATGGGGCAAAACCCTTTTTTTTCGCAGACGACCAGTTCCTTGCACGGTTCGATGGCGCGCCGGCAGACATCGATGGTCATGGTTTGGGCTCCCTGGCGTTCCAGGGCCTGCATGAACATGGTCAGCAGGACGTCGCTGTTGCCTTTCTTGCGCGGGCTGCCTTGCAGACCTAGTGCAAGCATCGACTCACTCCTTTATATGACATTTGGCGCAACCGATGGGGCCACTGGGCTGTCCGGCCTGTTTGCGGTCGCGGTGGCACTGGATGCACATGGTGTTCATCACCTGCTTGGGCGCCAGCTTGCCTTCGGCTTTGGACTTGACGATGCTGCCCGGCTCCTGGGCGAAAAAGGCATGGCAGGCCAGGCAGTCATCGCCCAAGGCTTTCTGGTGGCGGTGGTGGGGAAACGGTACCGCCCCCTGGGTGCCGCCGGCCAGCTTGATCTGCTCGGCCCCTTTGCCGGTCTGGGCCGCGGCCCCCCATGCCAACAGCAGCGCTACGGATGGAACCACAACTACCGCTACGAAACGGTGCATCCTGTCTCTCCCTCGACCTTCCCCTGTCTAGCATCTTTCCCGCGGGCGATCAACCATCCTCAATAAACCATATCTTCACCGGTCATCTTGGTGCGGAACAGGTGATAGGCCCAGATCTGATAGGCCAGCACCACCGGGATGAAGAGCAGCACCACCACCAGCATGATCTTGAGGGTCAGTTGGCTGGAGGCGGCGTTGAAGGCCGTGAGGCTGTAGGTATCGGCGATCGTGGATGGCAGCATTCTGGGGAACAACCCCACGATGCCGAAAAAGGTGGCGGCCACGATGGCCAGGGCCGAGGCGAACCAGGCCTTGAAAAATTGTTGCCGGGCCAGGAAGACCCGGATGCCCAGCAGGCCGGCCACGGCCAGCAGGATCACCACGAACCGGAAGGGCCGGGCCAGGTAGTTGGCGTAAAGATTTGTGGCCACGGCGCTGTATGCCAGGAAAGCCACCGCGGCCAGGAGCAACGGCAACCAGATCCAGGCCGCGGTGCGCACGGCCCGCTGCTGAAGGTCACCTTCGGTGCGGATGGCCAGCCATAGCGCCCCGTGCACCAGGAAGAAGAGCAGGAACAGAATGCCGCCCAGCAGTCCGTAGGGGTTGAGCAGGGTCAGCAGGTTGCCCCGGAACAAGTACTCCTGATTGACCTTGTCCAGCGGCAGACCCTGGAAGATGTTGGCGAAGGCCACGCCGAAGAGCAGGGCCGGCAGGAAGCTGCCGACGAAGATGCAGGTGTCCCACACCCGGCGCCAGGCCGGCGAATCCACCTTGCCGCGGAACTCCATGGAGACCCCTCGCAGGATCAGGGCGAAGAGGATCAGCATCAGGGGTGTGTAGAGCGAAGAGAACATCACGGCGTAAACCAGCGGGAAGGCGGCGAAGGTGACGCCGCCGGCGGTGATCAGCCACACCTCGTTTCCGTCCCACAGGGGGCCCATGGCATTGATCATGCTCCGCTTGTCGCCATCGCTGCGCCCCAGAAACGGGTACAGGGTGCCGATGCCGAAGTCAAAACCGTCGGTGATGAAGAAAATGGCCCACAACAGGCCCCAGACGTAAAACCAGGTAGCTACTAAAAGCATGGTCTCATCCCCCATTTGTTAATCGTGGCCAACGCAGTTATCTACTGGCCGGCGCGGGTTGCGCCGGCGGTCCCTGGAGGGCGAACCGGCCGATGAGGAAAAACCCCACCAGCCCCAGCAGTCCGTAAACCAGGATGAAGGCCGCCAGCGACGAGAGCACTTGCGCGCCGGCCACCGGCGAAACGGCATTCGTGGTGCGCAGCAGGCCATAGACGATCCAGGGCTGGCGCCCCACCTCGGCCAGGACCCACCCGGCCTCGATGGCGATATAGGGCAGGGGGATAGCCAGCATCATGATCGTCAGGTACCAGCGGTTCTCCACCAGGCGTTTGCGCAGGAACCAGCCGATAATGGTCAGCAGCGGAAAGAGGGTTCCCAGGATCACCATGATGCGGAACGACAGGAAGGTGAGCAGTACCGGCGGGCGATCTTCCTTAGGGAAGTCATTGAGGCCGCGCACCTCGGCATTGATGTCGTGATAGCCCAAAAGGCTGAGCAAGCCGGGAATGCGGCCGAACTCGAAGAGATTACGCTCGTTTTCTTCGTCGGGGATGGCCAGCAGCAGCATGGGCGCGGCGCTGGTGGTCTCCCAGTGGGACTCCATTGCCGCCAGCTTGGCCGGCTGCACTTCGGTGACGTGCACCGCGTGCTGATCGCCCTGGACCGCCACCCAGATCGAGGAGAACAAACCCAGAACCAGGGCGATGTTGAACGAGCGGGTGAAGAAGTCGATCTCCTGCTTTTTCAATAGATGGTAGGCGCTGATGCCCATCACAAAGAAGCTGCTCAGGATGAAGGCTGCCGGCACGGTGTGCAAAAACTCCATGATGGCGAACTTGTTGAAAACCACGGCCGCGAAGTCGTTGAGCTCGGCCCGGCCGTTGCGCAGCACGTAGCCCACCGGATGCTGCATCCAGCCGTTGGCGATCAAAATCCACAAGGCCGAGATGTTGCCGGCGCCGGCCACCAGCCACATCACGGCGGCGTGGGCCTTGGGCGAGAGCTTTTTCCAGCCGAAGATCCATACGCCGATCAAAGTGGATTCCAGGAAGAAGGCCACCGAGGCCTCGATGGCCAGCAAGGAACCGAAGATGTCCCCCACGTAGGCCGAATAGCGCGACCAGTTGGTACCGAATTGAAACTCCAGCGTGATGCCGGTGACCACCCCCAGGGCGAAGTTGATCAGGAACAACTTGCCCCAGAATTTGGTCATGCGCAGATAGGTTTCGTCGCCACTGCGCGCAAAGCGCGTCTCCATGTAGGCCACCAGGATCGACAGGCCCAGGGTCAGCGGTACGAACAGGAAGTGAAACATGGTGGCCGCCGCAAATTGCAGCCGTGACAAGAAGACAGGATCCATCCTTATTCTCCTCAGCGAGGGGCTTTGGTTGCGGCCGCCCCCTCCAATGTGCATTGGGTAAAGTCGATGGGTTTGCCGCACGCGTCGCATTTATGCTTTTTTTGAAACTCGTCCGAGAAGATCTCCTTGGACGCGCCGCACTGCGGACACTTGCATTGGAAGGATTTAAGATTCCTGAACGCTTCGAAGCCCGGACAATGTTGGGGAGTCGTCATAAGATCCTCCTTTCATTTGATACGCGGGTCCTTGCCTTGGGCCTGGCAATCCGGCGTATAGCAACTGTTATCCAGGAACTCGCACGTCTTTTTGCAAGACGGGCAACGCTCCGGGGGGGTCTTGGCCTCCAATTGATAACCGCAATTCGAGCATTTCCAGTCAGCCACGGGATCACCTCCTTTTATTGGTTGGGGCGCAGGGGCGTATTATCATACGCCCCTTCCATTCGCCACGGGGAGCGCTTATGCCTTCCAGTGGCCGTGCAGGTTGCAGTACTCACGGGCCGAAATACTGGCCGCCTCGATCATGAAGGTGGCTTCCGGGGTCTGGCCCGGCTTTAAAAACTGCCGGTAGGATTTGCCGTCGGCCACGATCTCGATCCATTCGATATAGTGCTTCTCTTCCATGGGATGGGCCACACTGCCCACTTTCACCTTCACGCCGCCCTGGATCTTTTCGATCACCGGCACATGCTTTTCCTTGGCCGCATCGACGGTATTCTCCTTGAGGCAGGTCATGGGTTGGCCGCAGCACACCAGTTGTCCGGCACCCGGATGCAGTACGTCGACGATGTTGCCGCATACGCCGCATTTGTAAACTTCCAGCCGTTGGGTCATTTTTTGCTCCTCCTAGTTTGCGTTTAAAGGTGAGGGCGGGCGCCCGCGGGCGCCCGCGGATGGACTACCAGTTCTCGCCCAACAGCTCGAAATGGGCCTGAGGATGGGCACAGGCCGGGCACATCTGGGGCGCTTCCATTCCCTGGTGGAGGTAGCCGCAGTTGCGGCAGCGCCAGACAACTGCCTGGGCGCGTTTGAAAACCCGTCCGGCGGCCAGGTTGGCGGCCAGATCACGATAGCGTTTCTCATGTTGTTTCTCGGCCACCGAAATGGCCATCCAGACCATGGCGATGGCTTCGAAGCCTTCCTGGCGGGCGATCTTGGCAAAGCCGGGGTACATCTCGGTGTGCTCGTGTTTTTCGCCATTGGCGGCGGCAATCAGGTTGTCCTGGGTGGTGCCCACGATTCCGGCCGGGAAGGCGCCGGTGATCTGGAGGTCGCCGCCTTCCAGGAAGTTGAAGAATCGCTTGGCATGCTCTTTTTCCTGGTGGGCAGTCTCTTCGAAAATATCGGCGATCTGAACCAAACCGTCCTTGCGCGCCTTGCCGGCAAAGAAGGTGTAGCGGTTGCGGGCCTGGGATTCGCCCGCGAATGAGGCTAACAGGTTCTTCTCGGTTTGGGTTCCTTTCACACTGGCCACGATCGGTCCTCCTTTTTCATGTTTTGGGTTGAGTCGATTTATTCGAATGACGTTGTTTCTCTTCTTCGGCCATGCGCCAGAGCTTGTAGGCGGCATCGCGCAGCATCCCATAAAGGATGCCGCAGCCGGTGTCTTCCCGATCCACATCGCCGCGGTCGGCCAGGCGGATCATCTCCTGCGTTAAATCGATCGTACGTTGAATGTTTCGATCGCAGGGTTTCACTTGGCTGAAGTCTCCGGAAGAAATTAAGGGCTGAGTAGAATCGAGCCCATCGTCTCAAACGGCTTATCAAAACCTATGCCAAGCCATGGCGCCATGCCCAGAAGCCGGGAGAACCCCTTCAGATAGAGGCTTTTCGTAAATCCTGTCAGAGATCGAGAGCGCACAACGATCGCCGCGGTCGGTGGCATATGATACACAGCGCCGCTGCCTTGCTCTTACCAGACGATCGGTGGGTACGGCAACCCAATGTTTTTCAATGCAATCGGAGTGTCTCTCCAGCACAGCGGGTTTCTTGATACACATCTGTCTCGCAATACAGATGAGCCTCATCGGAGTCGCCGGCTCCTCCGCCCCTTTGTGAACGGATGATATCGAAAAGGTTTTATCGGCAGATTCCATATGGGCGGTCCAGGCTTGGAGCAGCGCCATCCAGGCGTTTCAATTCACCCGTATCACACGGATAATCCATGATCAAGCCGAGGGTCCGACCCATCGGCAATTATCGATGAATGGCGATCGTTTCGGCCAAACGCGCTGTGAAGTTTCACCGAATATTACGGCCGGCCAGGGTGGACGAAGGCATATTAATTGCTAACCTGTTATGGACGGTCGAATACGGGCATGCCCCATGACGGAATGGCATGGGTGCCACGAAAGGAGAAAGCCATGGGTTCCATGGAAAATATTAAACAAGATGCCGAACTGCTCAACGCCATCGATTGGGAGATGACTCCCGAGGAAGCGGTGCGACTCTATCTGGAATGGGGCAACAACTGGGCGCGGGGCAACTACGTGATCCGCTCTAAAAACGACGAAACCCTTTATTTCGCCATCAGCACCTGGAAAGAGCCGCCGATCATCTATTTGATCCGCCGCAACTCCGAAGAGGCCAAGGAGATTGCTCGCATCGAAATGCCACCGGCCATCCGCAAGGCCTTTGCCAAGGAGAACGGAACGCTCAAGGGGGTTTATGCCGTCGAGGGGGTGGTCAAGGAGTGGTTGCGCAAGGAGCTGACGATCAATTAGTTTTGGTCGGTCGGCTTGGCCGGCTCCGTCGGAATCCCCAGCAACTGTTCGGCCACGCGCCGGGCCTCTTCATCGCGCGAGCACTCGGGACATAGCCCCATGAACTCCAGGCGGTGGCCCATGATGGTGTAGACCGTGGCGCCGTAAAGTTCATCTTCGAGGGTGCTCAGGGGCGCGATGGGGGCGTCGTCCATGCGGCCGCAGTGGACGCAGCGGATGTGGTAATGCTTCTGGGGGATTCCATCGTAGCGTTTCTGGCTGCCGCTGATCTCCAGGGTTTGGATCTCGCCCAGGGCCGTCAGAATCTCCAGGTTGCGGTAAACGGTGCCCAGACTGATCTTGGGCATACGCTTGCGCACCATCTCGTAGAGCAGGTCGGCCGTCGGATGGATGTTCTCCTTGCGCAGCTCTTCCAAGATGACCCGCCGTTGGCGGGTCATGCGCAGGCGGTCCATTCGATCCGATTCTAAAAGTGTTTTCACGTTTGCATACATGCTGCATGACTCGTGACGCGCCCGCCCGGCCAATGCCGGGCCTTGGGCGCGCCGCCGCGATCAGCGTTTCTCAATGGGTACAAAGCTGCACTCGTCCGGGCCGCAATATTCGCCGATGTATTTGGACTCCGGCCGGTAGAGCATGGGTTTGGGCGCCGCGCCGGCGAATTGCTCTTCCAGCACGTGGGCCGTCCAGCCGGCCACCCGGGATATGGCAAACAACGGCGTATACAGGTCCACCGGAATGCCCATGGAGTAGTACAAGGAGGCGCTGTAGAAATCGACGTTGACGTAGATGTCGGTGCCTTTGCGCTCCTTGAAGGCTTTCTTGCCCTTTTCCTCCAGAATTTTGGAGATTTCATACCAGCGGGTGTCGCCGGCCATCTCCCCCGCCCTTTTGGACATGGGCGCCAGGATATGGGCGCGCGGATCGTCGGTTTTGTACACCGCGTGGCCCAACCCCATGATCAGCTTGCCTGCTTCCAGGACATGCTTCACATAGGCTTCGACCCGATCGGGACTGCCGATCTCCAGCAGCATTTGCATGACGCGCACGTTGGCGCCGCCGTGCAGTTCGCCGGAGAGCGATCCGATGGCCGCCGAAACCGCGGCATAAATATGGGCGCGGGTGGAAGCCACTTCCCGGGCCGCGAAGGTGGAGGCATTAAAAGAGTGTTCGGCATGCAGCACCAGGCCTACGTCGAAGAAGTGGACCAGTTCGGCTTCGGGCTTCTTGCCGAAGAGCATGTAAAGAAAATTGGCCGCGTGATCCAGTTTGGGGTCCGGCGCCACGGGGTTCTGACCGTTGCGCACCCGCTCCCAGGCCGCCACTATGGTGGGCAGCTTGGCAACCAGGCGGATCGCCTTGCGCACGCAGGACGCCTGGGATGCATCGCCGATTTCCGGATCGTGGTTGGCGAGCAACGCCACGGCACCCTGCAGGATATCCATGGGCAGCGCCATTTTGGGCTGAGTCTTGAGCGCTTCGATGAGGGCCTCGGGGATCTGGCGTTCGGCCGTCAATTGCTGTTTCAAAGCCGCCAACTCTTCTTTGTTGGGCAGCTTTTCGAAAAGCAGCAGGTGGATGATCTCCTCGTAGCTGGCTTTGGCAGCCAGATCCGGTGCCAAATAACCGCGATAGATCAATTTTCCCTTGTCGCCGATGACATCGCTGATCTTGGTACTGGCAACCGTCACTCCCCGTAAGCCGGTGTTAAGGATGGGTTTACAGGCGTCTTCCATCATTTTCTCCTTTTGCTTGGTGCCCCTTGGGTAATTAGGAACCATTATCATGTATGGGTTGAAAATAAAACCATAAAATGCTAATGCAAACTTAACGCTCAGACTCCCAATGCAACCCTGCCGGTACGTTTCAACTCCTTGGCCCCACCTTCCTGCAATGGTCGAGTCGCCCCCAGCGCGGTGATGTGAACGGACCATCCGCCGGTGCCCCTTATGGAAGACCCAACAGGAAGCCACCCTGCTATGCGCCATAACCACCCACACCTGTCCGGCAGAGGAGCAAAAAGTGTATTACGTACCGCGAGACACCTGTGTCTCATCGACCGATCGGCGGGGACACCCACCGGGCCACGGATAGCCGTCTGTATTTTTAACATGCTGTAGTTGCACATAATTAATATAATTTCGACGTTCGAAAGCATGGCATACATTTTGATAAGTCAGGAGCCAAGGCGCTGACCGGTACGCATCACTACCCAAGATATCAACGGGTTCATCCATACAACAATAAGGTAGAAGGGGGATTTATGAAAATCAAAGTCGAGAAAAACCTGGTGGAAATGGTTCCCGAAAACGAAGTTGAGACCCAGCAGATGCTCAAGCTGTGGAACACCATCGTGGATTGCGTCAAGTTTAACAAGAAGCTGGTGCCCATCGGCGAGTTTGTGCCCCAGAAGTCCAACCTGGCCCGTTTTGCAATCGAGGACAAATAGCACCCTTTCGGCCGATTCTTGAAAACTGAAACTGTTTTAAAATTAAAGGAGAAGACGATGCACAAGATTTTGGTGGCTTATATCAGCAGGACCGGCATGACCGAGAAGATGGCCAACTTCATAGCCGAAGGCATCCGCATGACCGGCCAGCAGGTCGATATCCGCAAGATCTCCGAGATCAACAACGAAGCTCAGCTCAACGGGTACGATGCCTATCTCTTCGGATGCCCCACCTATCACCGGGACATGACCAACGGCATGAAGAATTTTCTCTTCCTGGCCCAGAAAGCCAATCTGACCGGCAAGATGGGCGGCGCCTTCTGCTCCTACACCCACAGCGGCGAATCCGGGCCCATGATCTTCGACACCATGCAGCACGTCTATAAGATGGATATGGTCGATCTGGGCGCGCTCAATCTGAAAGAGGCGGTCATCGACACCCGCGATGGTGTCAAGGCCTGCCAGGATTACGGCAAGGCGGTTTGCGCCAAGTTTAAAAGCTGATCGGGAAGCCTCCGCCCGGATGTCGCGACCGATGTCCGGGCGGGTGTCGTCCCGCTGCCCCGATCAGAAACCCATTTTTTCGGGCGGCCTACGCTCAGGGACATAGGCATGCGGTATGGTGCCGTCGTTCCAGGCTTTGGACACATACAGATTGCAGTAGCAACTGCCGAACTCGTTGACATCGGGTTCGCGATAGACGCACGGGCAGAAGATATCCTTGTCGGCCTCGCGATCGCCGGACGCCAGGCGGCAGGGACAAGCCATGTATCCGTAGCGCTGCTTGTTGGCCAGCAGCGCATCCATCAACTCAAAGACCCGCTGCTTGTCGTTGCTGAAAAAGTACCCTTTGGCCTCCTGGACCTTTTTCAAGTTATCGTAAAGCTGTTTCGCATCCATCAGAGCCCCAGCGCCTCCTTGATCTCGTTCTCCTTGAAACCGACGATCACCTTGTCGCCTATTATAATGGTGGGAAACGAGCACTTGGGGTTGAACTTCTTCACATCTTCCAAAATGGCCTTGCGCTCGTCTCCTTCCAGCAGATCCACATCCACGAACTCGTATTTGATCGTGCACTCGCTGAGAAACTTCTTGGTGGATTTGCAGTGACTGCAGGTGCTCAGACTGTATATCTTGACTTGCTCATTGGCCATGGCCCCTCTTCCTTTCTGTGGCGTGAATTGGATGGCAAACGCTCGCTGCGTTGAACTTGGTCTGACATGAATGAGATCTTTAGATAATACAGCTTCCCCTGGAATGCAAACCCCGGTGGGTCGAGCCGGGAATTCAAGAATCGAGGATTTTGACCACCGCGGCATATTCCAGCTTGACATACGGACAAGGGCAAGCTAAAAAAATTAGGAACCATTACTGATAAGGTAAAACCCGGCCGGCTCGGGGAACCGCAACTATCCGAACGCTGGAGCCGAATCGTCCTAAAACAATCTTTCCCAAGAAGGGAGACACCATGGAAGAAAAGAAAAAAATCGAGAAGGAAAAGAAAGAGGCGCCCATCAGAGACCTGACCACCTGTGAGGCCACGGCCCAGATGCTCGAAAAGGCGCGCAGAGACGGCGTGGAGACCCAATTCGACCGCGCGCTGAATATGAAAGCCTGCCCCATCGGCGCCGATTCGGCCTGCTGTAAACATTGCGCCATGGGCCCCTGTCGGCTCAATGCCAATGACCCCTATGGCAAAGTCGGTGTCTGCGGGGCCAATATCGACACCATCCAATCCCGAAACTTCGCCCGCATGGTTGCGGCGGGCACGGCCTGCCATAACGATCACGGCATGGCCATGTTGAATATCTTTAGAGACGTGGTCAATGGAGAAATCAAGGACTACGCCATCAAGGATGTGGCCAAACTGGAAAGCGTGGCCACCTCCATCGGCATCGCGATCGAAGGCCGCACGACCAAGGAGATCGCCCTGGATTTGTATGATGCGCTCGAAAAAACCTACACCCAGGTGGAAGGCGAAATTCCCTTCGCCAAGCGCGTGCCGGCCAAGACCCTCGAACTGTGGCGCAAGCACAACATCGTGCCCCGCGGCGCCATGCGCGAGATCATGGAGATGATGAGCCGCACCCATATGGGCGTGGACCAGGATTACAACAACATCATGAAGCAGATCAGCCGTACCGCTCTGGTGGACGGCTGGGGCGGGTCCATGGTGGCCACCGAGATCGGCGACATCATGTTCGGTACGCCGTCGCCCGTGACCATCGAGGTCAACATGGGCGTGCTCAAGGAAGACCAGGTCAACATCATCGTGCACGGCCATGAGCCCAACCTGTTCGAGTCCATGCTGATGTCGGTCAAGGAGCCGACCCTGGTCAAGGCGGCCAAGGAGGCCGGCGCCAAAGGCATCAACCTGGTCGGCATGTGCTGCTCGGGCCTGGAAGTACTCTCCCGGCACGGCGTGCCCCACGCCGGCAACTTCTCTTCCACCGAACCGATCCTGGTCACCGGGGCCGTGGATGCCATGGCGGTCGACATCCAATGCATCCAGCAGGGTTTGGTGAAGGTGGCCGAATGCTACGGCACGCCGCTCTTCACGACCAATCCGCGCTGCAAGATCGAAGGCGCCACCCATCTCGAGCTGCACGAGCACAATCCCCAGGAGTGCACCGACGGCATCGTGATCAAGGCCATCACACGCTTCAAGAACCGCAAGTTCCCGGTGCAGATCCCCAAGAACGTCAATTTCGGCGTTCACGGTTTCTCCCACGAGTATATCAACTACATGCTGGGCGGCAGCTTCCGCGGCTCCTACACGCCGCTCAACGACAACATCATCAATGGCCGCATCCGGGGCGTGGCCGGCGTGGTGGGCTGCACCAATCCCCGCGTCAAGCAGGACTGGGTGCATGTGGAGTTGGTCAAGGAACTGATCAAGAACGATATTCTGGTGGTGCAAACCGGTTGTTCCCAGATCGCCCTGGCCAAGGCCGGCCTGACCACGCCCGAAGCGGCCCATCTGGCCGGCCCGGGATTAAAAGAGGTGTGCGAAACCGTGGGCATGCCGCCCGTGCTGGGATTGGGCGCCTGCGTGGACAACAGCCGCGTCTTGATCGCCTGCGCGGAAATGGTCAAAACCGGTGGATTGGGTGACAGCATCGCCGATCTGCCCGTGGCCGGCTGTGCACCGGAATACATGAGCGAAAAAGCCATCGCCATTGGGCAGTACTTCGTGGCCTCGGGTGTTTACACGGTTTTCGGCGTCACCTTCCCCATCACCAAGGGCACCAAGTTCGAAAAACTGCTCTTCGAAGGTTTGGAAACCCAAGGTTTCGGCAAGTGGGGCTTTGCGGTGGATCCCCACGACATCGCCCGCCTGATGATCGCCCACATCGACAAGAAGCGCAAAGCGTTGGGTCTGGACAAGGGCCGCGAACGCGTCCTGATGGATATGCAGGATCGCCGGGCCATCGACGCGGCCTAGTTCGCTTTATTATGCATGCAGCCTTGGGCGCTCCGCAAGGGGCGCCCTTTTTTTATGCGTTCGCATCCGCCCCGGGATTCTCTTCCAGGAAACGATAGAGCGTGGCCCGTCCCACACCCAGCGTGCGCGCGGCGCGGGCCTTGTTGCCGGCTGTTTTGGCCAGGGCCTCTTGGACGGCCTGGACGTTGAGCTTGCGGCCGCGTTCGAGACGCGGGGCGAGGTTTTGGGTTGAGGCGGGCCGCAGCTCCAGGGGCAGGTCGGCCGGCGTGATGGTCTTGTTGTCGCACTTGACCAGGGCGAACTGCACGGCGTTTTGCAGCTCGCGCACGTTGCCCGGCCAGTCGTAGTCCATGAGCAGCGCCATGGCCGCATCCGAGATCTTGGGCGCACTCTGGCCGGTGCGCTCGGCCACCTGGCGCAGAAAATGGCCGGCCAGCAACGGCACGTCGTTGCGCCGTTCGCGCAACGGCGGGATATGGATGGGGATCACGTTGAGCCGGTAGAAGAGATCTTCCCGGAAGGTATTCTTCTTTACTTCCGCGCGCAGGTCCTTGTTGGTGGCGCTGATCACGCGCACATTGACCGCCACGGTGCGCTCGCCGCCCACCTTTTCGAAACGGCCCTCCTGCAAAAAGCGCAGCAGCTTGACCTGCAGCGGCTTGGGCAGGTCGGCCACCTCGTCCAGAAAAACAGTGCCGCCGTCGGCCAGTTCGAAGCGGCCCTTCTTGTCGCGGATGGCGCCCGAGAAGGCCCCTTTGACATGCCCGAACAGTTCGCTTTCGATCAGCCCCTCGGGCAGGGCCCCGCAATTGATGGGCACGAAGGGTGCCCCGCCGCGCCGGCTCTCGTTGTGGATGGCGTTGGCCACCAATTCCTTGCCGGTGCCGGTCTCGCCGGAAATGTGCACCGGAAAGTCGTACTGGGCCACATCCACGATCTGCTGAAACAGGCCGCGCATCTGGCTGTCGGCGCCGATGATGTTGGCGAAATGGGTGGTTTCGCCGCTGCGGCGCTCCAGCTCGCGCAGCACCGTGACATCGCTGAAGGCCGCCAGCACGCCCACCGCTTCGCCGGCGTCATCGCGCATCAGGGTGGCCCGGAATTCCAAGCGCCGGGGCGCGCCCTGCTTGGTGGTGATGCTCAAGGGGTAGGCGATGTTCTCGCGCACGAAGGGCGCACCGTCGCAAAACGAGCAGCGCTGGCCGCAAAAGGGGGCTCCGAAGACATCGTGACAGTCGTGGCCGACCACCTCCTGGCGGGTAAAACCGGTGATGCGTTCGGCCTCGGCATTGAAGAAGAAGATGCGGCGCTGCAGGTCATGGGCGATGATGCCCTCGTTGAGGTTGTCCAGAATGCGGATCAGATTTTCCCGGCTGGCAATGGTGTTGACGAGTTTTCTATCCGACATCGCAGATCCCACGCATCTTCGAGTTCCGTTTTCAAGGTCCAAAAACCTATCCGAGTGATGGGTCAAAGTCAATCGTCTCATGCGCGTCGCGCGCAGCCGGGATCTGAAAAGAGCGCCTACGGATGGATATCGAAGCGACAGGGCAAGGGCCGGCGCAGGGCGATGCCGGCCAGATCGATGGCCACATCGTACACCAGGATCTCCACCCCCGCTTCGGCCGCCTGCCGCAGGCCGCGGCCGTACGCCGGATCGATGGCATCGGCCGGTGCGAAAACCGTTGCGTCACCCCTTTGAACGATAAAAAGCATCACGGCCCGGCTGCCGCCGGCCTTGAGGCGCGCCAGGGTCTCAAGGTGCTTCTGGCCGCGCACGGTGCGGGCGTCGGGAAAACGGGCCAGGCCATCTTCGACCAGGGTGCAGTTTTTAACCTCGATGTAGCAATCGGCCCGTTTGCCGTCGCGGAGCATCAGATCCAGGCGCGTGTGGGCATCGACCTTCACCTCGGCCCGGGGCGGACCATAGCCGGCCAGCTCCGGGATGACACCGGCGGCGATGGCCTTGGCCGCCAGGCGGTTAGGCACCAGGGTGTTGACCCCCACCAGCGAGGTCGGCATCCGGATCAGCTCCCAGGTGAATTTCAGCTTGCGCTTGGGATTGTCATGGCTGGAAAGATAGACCGGCTGCCCCGGCGCGCAACAGGCGGCCATGCTGCCCGAATTGGGGCAATGGGCGGTCACGGCCCGGCCGTCATCCAATCCCACGTCGGCCAGGAAACGCTTGTAGCGCCGGATCAGGCGGCCGCTTAGGAGCGGCGGCCATGGAAGCATTGCAGCGTGCTTGTCGTTGGGGCTCATAGGGAGGCTCCTTTACCATCGGGGCCTCATTTTTTCAAAGGGCTGGCCATCAGGCCTTCCCGTCCAGCACTTTGCGCACCGCCACGCCCAGCCGCTCCAGGCTATAGGGCTTGCGCACGTATGCGCCGGCTCCCAGGGCCAGGATCTGGCGCACCCGGCTGGTCTCGGAAAATCCGCTGGCCACCACCGCCTTTTGCTTGGGGTGCTGCTGGACGATCTGGCGGTAGGTGTCCAGGCCGTCCAGGCCAGGGTCCATGATCATGTCCAGCACGATCAAATCGGCGGCATTGTCGCGCATATAGAGGATGGCCGCTTCGCCGCTGTTCACCGCTTCGACCCGGTAGCCCAGCTTGCTCAGCAGCACCGTGGCGATCTCGCGCTGCTCGCGCACGTCGTCCACCACCAGAATCTTCTCGGTGCCCATGTGCTTCTCGATGACGAAGTTGTTGCTCTTTTCTTGCACCGCCGTCCGGGTGATCGGAAAGTAAAGATCGAAGCGCGTGCCGTTGTCTTCGACGCTGCGCAGATCGATGAATCCCTTGTGGTCCTTGACCGTGCCGGAAACCACGCTCATGCCCAGACCCGTTCCGCTGCGCCCCATTTTCTTCTTGGTGTAGAACGGCTCGAATATCTTGGTCATGTCTTCCACGCACATGCCCGAGCCGTCGTCTTCCACCCGCAACACCGCGTATTCGCCTTCGGCAATGGTCTGGAAACCCACCAGGGGCGCGTCCAGCAGGCGGCGGAAGGTCGAGATCGTCACCTGACCCTTGTAGCCGATGGCCTCGGCCGCGTTGGAGACCAGGTTCATGAGCGTCTTGGACAAATGGATCTCGGAGCCCAGGATGTTGGGCAGTTCCGGGTCCAACCGGATTTCGAAGCGCACGCTGGAATGAAACTGCTGGATGCGGGCGTGTTCGGCCGACTTCACGTACTCGTCCACAATTTCGTTGAGGTTGACCGCGGTGCGCAGATCGACGCCGCGGCGCGCCAGGGTAAGCATGTCCTGGACAATGGCCGCGGCTTTCTCGCCCGAGGCCTTGACCGCCAGCAGCGGCTTGCGCAAGGTGCTGTCCGGCGGCAGCCCCATGAGCAGCACATCGGGATATCCCACCAGGCCGCCCAGGATATTGTTCAGATCGTGGGCCACGCCGCCGGCCAGGGTGCCGATGGCCTCCATCTTCTGGGCCTGCTCCAGTTGCAGTTGCAGCGTCTTGCGCTCGGAGATGTTGCGGGCAAAGACACACATGAACTCCTGGCCCTGGAACGATAGGAAATTGGCAAAAACCTCCACGGGGAAGAACTTGCCGTCCTTTCTCAGATGGGCCGATTCGAAAGTGAACGCCGTGCGCTGCTGCACCTTGGCCCACAGGGTCGCCCAGCGCTCCGGGTTCAGGCTGGGATCGATATCCTCGATGGTCATGGCCAGCAGGATCTCGGGCGAGACCCCCAGGGCCTCGCCGGCGGCATGGTTGACGTTGACGATGTGGCCGGAAGCGTCCATCCACAGCGCCGCGTCGCCCATGTGATCCACCGAAAACTGGGTGAAGTAGAGCTTTGCATCCCGGGCCTGGATTTCCGATAGCATCTGGTTGAAGCCCCGGAACAGCGTGCCCAGTTCATCGCGACTGTCGCTGGTGACGCGCACCGAGTAATCCTTGTCCTGGGAGACTTTGTTCATGACGCCGGTAAGGTTGATGATCGGGCCGGAAATCGTCCGCTGGGTCAGGGTGGAAACGGCATAGGCCACCCCGAAGGAGATGAAGAGCACGATCAGGCTCAGGGCCGCCACCCGTTTCATGTTGCGCACCAGGTCGCTCAGATCCGAGGTGACCTCCACGGCGCCGATGGGCCGCCGGTCCAGCAGGATCGGCGCGATGACCTGCAGTTGGCCGTCGCGGTAGTGATAGCTCAGGTTGTACACCGGTTCGGCGGATTGCAGAACCGGTAGAATGGCCGCGGCCGACAGCGCGTCGCTCCCGCTGTTGGCCACTCGATCGCCGCGGCGGTATTCGGCAAAGGGGGCGCCCTTGTCGTCGTAGATCCGGGCGAAAACGATCTGGGGTTCGGCCGACAAGGCTTTGAGCGTCTCCCGGGCGGCTTCGGCATCATCGAAGGTCAGGGCCGCCACGCAATTGGTGCCCACCACCCGGGCCAGGGAGGAGATGCGCTCCATGGTGCCGTTGCGCGTGGCGAAGAAGGCGCCGCTCACATAGATGGCCAAGGCGAACAGCAGCGCCACCGCGCTGGTGAGCATGCTGATGGCGATCAGCTTGTATTTGATCGACAGGTTTTGGAATCGCATCTTAGTGACTCTCGCTTGCATCGTCCGTGGACACGATCTTGGCCAGGCGCAACAGATGGGAGCTGACTTTCAACCCGGCCTGGTCGGTGACCTGGGCGTTGATCTCGAAGCGCACCTTGTTCTCCACGGTCATCAGGTGAATCATACCGCCCCGGCGGGCAAACCCCTCGAACTCTCCCACGGTGAGCACGGGCTGGCCTTTGAGACTGTTCAAAGTTCGCTCCAGCTCCGCGGCGGAGGCCGCGCCGATGAAAAGCACCTGGCACCCCTTGAGCTCCTCCAGGGTAAGACCGCGCACCACCCGCAGCGGCTTGTCCTTAACCGGCTTGCCTTCGATGACCGCGATGTCCGGGCCAAAGGGGTCCCGGCCCAGAATGCCGATGGCAAAGCTCTGGGCATCGGCCAGGTGGGCATCGGCCGGCCATTCGATGAACTTTGCGAAATTATAGAGGAATGCGGCCTTGATCTGATACTCACTGACGGGCGGCGGCTCGGCCATGGCCGGCCCCGCGGCGAACCACAGCATCCAGGCGGCCATCAGCCTATATATGGAACGTTTCAGTCGCATCCCAACCGCTCTACCCATGTCACGCGCATGCCCTCTCGAAGCACATGCCCTGCGCGATTCTCAAAATTGCCACGTCATTTTGACATAAACGCTGCGTTCGATTTCCGCGGGCGTAAATTCGATATATTCGGGTGCATACTCCTGATGCTTCTCCTCCACCAGATTCTGGCCCACCAGGGCCAGTTCCAGCCGAGCCGTGGGCCGCCAGCTCAGGCGCGCATCCAGGGTGATATAATCGGAAATGTCCTGGGCCGGCAGGTCGTCCACGTAACGGCCCCATAGATCCAGGCCCCAATTGCCCGGCAAATCCAGGTAGGAGAGCAAGGAGACCTGATGGCGCGGCACTTCGCCTTCGGCGTCCTCGCTTGTTGGATCATTGCTGGTATCATAGTTCTGTAAATGCATTTTCAAATAGGTGTAAGCCCCCTTCAGGCGCCACCACTGCCAGGGCCGGAACTCCAGCGCCAGCTCGGTGCCGTAGGTGTGACCCTTCATTTGGTTGTCCACATACAGAGGTACTACTATATAGGGCGGCGCCCCAATCTCCAGGAACGGGGCGCCCGCTTCGGCGGTGCGCAGCTTGTCATAGTCGTTGTAGAACAACGCCAGGTCCAGGGAGAGGCGCTCCTCGGGCACATAGCGGTAGCCCAGTTCATAGGCGATCAGCTCTTCGGATTCGAAATCCTCGTTGCCATAAAAGCGGATCAGGGTTTCGGGATTGCCGGGCAACACATAGCGGGTCAAGATCGTGTCGTGCTCGGCCTGGGAGGGCGTGCGCACCGCCCGGGAGACCGCGCCCCAGAAGGTGTGCTGGCGATGGGCGTTCCACAGCAGGCGGGCGTTGGGCTGCACTTCAAAACCAGTGTAATCGTTCTCTTCGAACTTGCTGCCCAGCAGCAGCGAGAGCTTTTCCGGCCACAGGGCAATCTCGTCCTGCACGAAAAAGCTGAAAAGCTGATCCTGGCGCTCCTCGTCGCGCATGAACACCGCGGGACCATTGACCAGATGGGCCTGGGTCAAGCGGTAGCCAGCGCCCCACATAATCTCCTGGCGCCGGCCCAGGCCGAAGCGGTGCTGGAAATCCAGGTCGAAGGTGTCGCGGGTCTCTTCCAGCAGGACCACGGGCCGTTCGGTGTGGTCGTAGTAGGTTTGAAAAATGAAATCGGAGCTGGACGAGAGGGTGCGCTGCCAGCGGCCCAGCAGGTTGCCGCCGGTGATGGGCACATTGTCCTTGAAATCGGCCAGGTAGGGCGGATCGTAGAGCGGATAGGTGCCCTGATTACCCACCCGGCCGTCGTAGTAATCCCCCTGGAAAGTGACGGCATCCCGCTCCGACGCCTGCCAGTCCATGCGGCCGCCGCCCCGGGCCACTTCGAGTTGGTCGTAGTTGTCGTTGCCTTGCAGATCGACGGCATTGTCGCGGTTGAAATACTTGGCATAGGCCCGGTAATGGGCCGTGCTGCCCATGGTTCCGCCGTAGCGCAGGCCGCCGAAGGCCTTTTCTTCGGTGCCGGCGCCGGCCGCCATCAGCCCGCCCTGGGTCTCATTGGCCGGCTTGGTGATGATGTTGATTACGCCGTTGACCGCATTGGCCCCCCACAGGCTGGCCCCGGGACCGCGGATCACCTCGATGCGGGCGATGTCTTCCAGCAGTGTGTCCTGCACGTCCCAGAAGACGCCCGAATAGAGCGGCGAATAGACCGTGCGGCCGTCCATGAGCACCAGCAGTTTGTTGGCGAAGTTGCCGTTGAAGCCGCGGGCCGTGATGGCGTAACGATTGGCATCCAGCCGGGCCACCTCGATACCCGGCACCATGCGCAGGGCTTCGGCGATGGAGACGACCCCCGAGCGGCGGATATCTTCGGCCGTGATCACAAACACGGCCGCCGCCGTGTCGGACAGGCGCTGGGCCTTGCGCGCGACGGTCGTGGTCACTTCCACGGACATGAGATCCTCGATGCTCATCTCGGTCAGATCCTTGGCCATGGCCTGGGTGGCCTGGGCTACGGGAATGCCAAGACCGATCAGAAGGCAAAGCCCCAGGGTCGCGCGCCTGAGCCAGCCGCCCCATCGCCCGATTTCGTTTTTCAAGTCAATTGTTTGCATGGTTTCTTTCCCTATCACGCAACAGAGTTTCTCTCTGAGGGCGCATTTCTGCCACATGCGCGGATATTACCTTTTTCGGCCGCTTAGCTTTAAATAATTAGAAAAATATGGGGGATGGGCTTTTCTATCGGGTTTTAAGGTAGCGTTCCAGGCGGGCCAGCCCCTCCTGGATGTTCTCCAGGGAGTTGGCGTAGGAAAAGCGCAGGAAACCTTCTCCGTTAGGTCCGAAATCGATGCCCGGGGTCACGCCCACGTGGGCCTTTTCCAGAATATCGAAGGCCAGGGCATAGGAATCGACGGACAGGTGCCGGGCATTGACGAAGACATAGAAGGCGCCGGTGGGTTCCACCGCGATTTTAAAGCCGATGCGGCGCAAGCCCTCGATCATGGCCCTGCGGCGCGTGTCGTAGGTGGCCACCATGCGGGCCACATCGGCCTGGGCGCACTGAAGGGCCGCAATGCCAGCTTTCTGTACGGGGCCGTTGGCCGAGATGAAGAAGTTCTGGTGGATCTTCTGCAACGGCCGGATAAACGCTTTGGGGGCGATGATGTAGCCCAGGCGCAGGCCGGTCATGGCAAAGAGCTTGGAAAAACCGTTGATCACGAAGGCCCGGTCGCTGAACTCCAGAATCGAGCGCGCGCGGCCCTCGTAGACCAGGCCGTGATAGATCTCGTCGGAGAGCACCCAGGGACCCAGGCCGGCCACGGCGGCCATGCGTTCGGGCGACAGCAGCGTGCCGGTGGGGTTGGCCGGCGAATTGACGAAGATGCACTTGGTGCGGTCGGTAAGCTTGGCCCGGATGGCCTCGGGCCGGTACTGAAAGCCGTCGGCCTCATGCACCGGCACCCGGACGCAGCGGCCCTGGACGAAATTGATGAAATTGGGATAGCAGGCGTAGTGGGGGTCGGAGAGGATCACCTCGTCGCCCGGATCGAGCAGGGCCGCGCAGGCCATGAAGATAGCCGGCGAGCTGCCCGAGGTGACCACCACCTGATCCGGGTCCACCGAGACGTTGTAGGTGTCGTGGTAGTAGGCGCAGATGGCCTCGCGCAGTTCGCGCACCCCCAGGCTGTGGGTGTAGTGGGTGAAGCCGTCACGCATGGCCCGGGTGACCGCCTCGATGACGCAGGCCGGCGCGTCGAAATCGGGCTCGCCCACTTCCAGGTGGACAACGTCGATCCCTTGGCGCGCCAGCTCGGCGGCTTTTTCCATGACATCCATCACGATGAAGGAGGTCATTTTTTCGAGGCGTTGGGAGATCATCGGCGCTAAACCACTTTGTTCAACGGATACTCGATAATCCCTTCCGCCCCGGCCTTGAGCAGTTTGGGAATCAGCTCGCGCACCACGTGGGTGTTGACCACGCTCTCCACAGCGAACCAGGAGGACTGATACAGCGGGGATACCGTGGGGGCGTTGAGGCTGGGCAGCAGGCCCACCACCTTTTCCAGGTGCTCCTTGGAGACGTTCATCTTCAGGCCCACCAGCTTTTCGCCGCGCAGGGCGCCTTGCAGCAAAAGGGCGATCTGCTCGATCTTTTCGCGCTTGGCCGGGTCTTTCCAGGCGGTGTGGTTGGCGATGAGCTGGGTGTTGGTCTGCATCAGGTCATAGATGATACGCAGGCCGTGGGCCTTGATGGTGCTGCCGGTTTCGGTGACCTCGACGATGGCGTCGGCCAGGCCCGAGACCACCTTGGCTTCGGTGGCGCCCCAGGAGAACTCCACCGAGACGTCGATGTTGCGCTCGGCAAAGAAACGCTTGGTAAAGCCCACCAGTTCGGTGGAAATCTTCTTGCCTTTCAGGCCTTCTAGGGTGGTGATGCCTGAATCGTAGGGCACGGCCAACACCCAGCGCGCCGGCCGGGAACTCACCTTGGAGTAGACCAGGTCCTCGACCACGTGCACGTCGGATTGGTTTTCGGCGATCCAGTCCTTGCCGGTCAGACCGGCGTCCAGGGTGCCACTTTCAACGTAGCGCGACATCTCCTGGGCCCGGCAGATGGCACACTCGATCTCCTTATCATCGATTTCGGGAAAGTAGCTGCGTCCGTTGACGTCGATGGACCAGCCCGAGCGCTTGAACAGGGCGATGGTGGCGTTCTGCAGGCTGCCCTTGGGAACGCCGAGTTTCAAAGGTAATGTCATTTTTTATAAACCTCCTTGGGATCGAACAGGGGCCGGCCCACCACTTCGATGTCGCCGTCGGCGCTCAGGCGTTTGTAAAAACAGCTCTGGTGGCCGGTGTGGCAGGCCGCGCCGCCCACCTGCTCGACCTTGAGCACCACCGTGTCGTCGTCGCAATCGATTCTGATTTCTTTGACCAGTTGAACGTTGCCCGAGGTCAGGCCCTTGGTCCAGAGAGTCTGGCGGGTGCGGCTCCAAAAGGTGGCCTTGCCCGTGCGCACCGTGGTTTCCCAGGCCTCGGGATTCATGAAGCCCACCATGAGCACTTCGCCGCTGAGGTGGTCCTGGACCACCGCTGGAACCAGGCCGTCCAGCTTCTTGAAATCAAGGGTTGCCTTCATCGTTCACATGCTCCTGTCGTTGAAATCCGCTTTAGTACCGATTGTCGGCGGCCCAGTCAATTCAAATTTAGATCGTTGGTCCGCCAGCCGAGCGCCGGTGCATGCAAGCTCTGGATATAGAGCCGCTCGGCGGTTTCGGTGACGCCGGTGGTTTGCGGATAGGCGCCGCTCGGGTCCTGCATATCGGCCACGATTCGGCCGCTCTCATCGAAGGCGAACACGTGGCCGTAAGATTTGGGCACCGGCCAGAGCCGCTGGGGCAGGCGCATGGCCATCTTGCGCAAGAGGGGCTTGTCCGCCAGCCAGTCGAGCAGCCGGCTGCGCGGCTTGACCAGGCCGGCCCAGATGCGCCCATCCCGGCCGCGCATGAGATTGTCGGGGTAGCCGGGAAGGTTGTCGACGATGACCTTGGCCTCGCCCGGGGATCGGGTCAGGTCCATGTTCCGGGCAGCGACCGGAATCCGCCAGATGCGGTAGGCGCCGGTTTCCGCCACGAACAGCCACTGTTGATCGGCCGACAGGGCGATGCCGTTGGCGAACGAGAGTCCGGCGGCCAGAACTTCGGTGCGCCCGGCGGCCGGATCGTGCACCAGCACCCGGCCGGTGCGGCTGTGCTCCATGATATCCAGGATGCTGGCCGTGTAGGTGCCGCCCCATTGGGCCGGCCCGAAGCGGCGGGAGGCGTCGGTGAAATAGATCTTGTTGTCGGAGGCCACCGCCACCGCATCGGCATAACGGATCGGATCTTGGACGCCGTCGATAGCGACCGAATCGGCCAACACCGAAATGGTGCGGCCGCTCTCTTTGCCCGCCAGGGGGCCGATGGCCAGCAGCCCGCGCAGGGCATCGGCGGCGATCAAGCGGCCGGTGCGGTCGAAATCGAAACCCAGCACCCGTCCGCCGGTGCGCGCCCAGATCTCCACGCTGGCGCCGTCTGGCGCAAGGCGCAGGATCTTGCCGCCGTCCACCGCGGCATACAGTTGGCCGTCCGGTCCCAGGGCCACGTGCTCGGGGCCGGCCTCGGTGCCGATGGTGATCCGGTGCAACTCGGCCAGCCGCGTGTTGACCGCAAACGGCCCCACATAGCCGGCATCGGCCGGGGCCTGCCAGGCCACGGGCGCCATGGGCACCGGCATCAGCAGCAAGTAGGCCACGGCCACTAGAAGCAGCACCAGGAGGACGACCAGGATTTTACGCACGGGGCACTCCTTTCGCGGGTGGGATCGAGATGCGCGCGAACTACGGTCAAGGGACGGTACGGGCCATTGCACCTCAGACGAACAGGCTGTACTTCCGAATAAGGGAACCGTGCTGGAAAATCAAGGCGATTTTGGGGTCAGGCGGCCCGTCGAAAGGCCCCTTCCGAGGGCTTGGCCAGGGGTGTGCCGGGCAGGTAGATCGTCACCTGGGTGCCCTTGTCGGGCGCCGATTGGACTTCGATCATGCCGTCGTGGTTGCGCACGATGCCGTAGGCGGCGGCCATGCTCAAGCCCCGGCCCACGAATTTGGTGGAGAAGAAAGGTTCGAAGATGCGCCGGCAGGCTTCTTCATCCATGCCGACACCTTGATCGGCGATGGTGATGGCCGCATAGAGGCCGGCCGGCAGGGCGCCGTCCGGTCCTTTGGGTCCCTCCGCAAGCATCCGGTAGCAGGTGGCGATAAGCACATCGCCGCCGTTGGGCATGGCTTCGACGGCATTGGCCAGCACCGCCTCCAGCACCGTTCGGATCTGGGTGTTGTCGGCGCCCGACAAGGAGACATCCTCCTCGAAGTGGGTCACCATCCGCACCTTTGGCATGCGCAGGGTTTTACTGTTTTTGAGCAGATTCAGGATCAGTTCGTTGATGGAAAAATTCCCGGGTTGATACTTGCCGCCGCGGGCATAGGCCAGGAGCTGTTCGGTCAACCCGTGCATGCGTTCCGTGGAGGTGCGCAACCCATCGATGAACCGGTTGTTTTTGCCCGGCCCCTGGGGGTCGAGCTCGATCAGGTCCAGGTTGCCCATGATGACGGCCAGGGCGTTGTTGAACTGGTGGGCGATGCCGCCGGCCAGGGAGGCCACCGCCTGGATCTGGCGGGTGTGCTGCAACTGCAGATCCACCCGTTTGCGCTCCTCCTCCACGGCCACCCGCTCGGTGATGTCGTAGACCGAAGTGAACACCTTTTCCCAACTCTGTTCATAGCCGGCCGGAATCGCGCTGGTCACCAGCAGATGCAACCCGCGCCCGGCGAGGCTGCGGGCCGTTACCTGGCTATCGTAGCGGCCGGTGCGGTATATGGCCACGATCCGCTGAATCGTAAACGTCTCGATGTCCGCCGGTAGAATGGCCCATATATTTTGGAGAAAATGCTCGAAGCTGTCGGCCGCGTAAAGCTTAAGGGTTGCCCGGTTCACCCCCGTGATCCAAATCGACTTGATGCACCGGCGGACCTCCTGGGGATTGGCCCTTAGGTAGGCTTGCAGGTCCGCATGGGCCTCGGAGGGCAAGCCGTCGATGACCTCCTTGAGGCCGGCCCAATTTTCTTCCCACATGGAAACCGAAGACTCTTCGAACAAGGCCCGGTAGCGGGTTTCGCTCTGGGCCAGGGCCTTTTCCGATTCCAGGCGCATCTCGATTTCGCTTTTCAGCTCGGCATTGGTGTGGCGCTGCCGGGCCTCGGCCGCCTTGTACATGTTGCGGGCTTCCAGCAGGTGGTTGCGCATGCGCACCCGCGCCCGTTCGGAAATGATGGCGATCGACATGATCGCCAGCAGCGTCAAGATGGAGTGCAGCTTGAACACCTTGGTATAGGCCTCGTTCCAAGCCGGAAAATGGAGGGAAAAGATCACGACCACCATGACCGCCGAAAACGCCGCGGCGAGGGTGATGCCGATGCGGCCACCGAAAAAGAGGGCGGCGGTCACGGGGTAAAAGAAAAGCCAGGGATAGGAGATGTAGATGTCGCTGGTCAGGACGCCGATGGCGATGCTGACGGCGATTAGGGCAAAAGCGATGGCGGCACCCACCTGTTTGATCAGGATCAGTTGCCGGGTATCGTTGGTGCGGAAGGCCCAGCCCTGGCCCACGATGGCGTTGAGCGTCAGGGCGACGAAGAGGCCGGTCTGGATATAGTCGTCGCGCAAATAATAGAAAAAGACGAAAAAGAGATACACCGGCACGGCGAGCAGGACCAACCGCACGTCCATGTTGCGGTGATACCTGACTTCGACGCTCATCCGGCCGGAGCTATCTTCCTTGTCGCTACCGATCGATGCTTTGGTCTCTTCCATGTGCCCCGCCCCCGTCTCCGATTCACAATAGCTTATCGGACGGTCGGCCCCTTACCTTTAGAAATAGAAACCGGTTAGGCGTTGTGCCCGTCGCCCGGATCGGGGCCGGCCTGAACCGGGTTGGCCCCCGGCAGATGAATCGTGACCCGGGTGCCTTGGCCGAGGGCCGATTGAACCTCGATCCGGCCGTCGTGGTTGCGCACGATGCCGTCCACCGCAGCCATGCCCAGGCCCCGGCCGACGAACTTGGTGCTGAAGAAAGGTTCGAAGATGCGTCGGAGGGTCTCTTCGTCCATGCCGACACCTTGATCCGTAACGGTGATCAGGACATAACGGCCGGGGCGCAAGGGGGCATCCCCGGCCGGCTCCGTCGCGATGACCTGCCCGCGCGTGTCGATGACCACTTCGCCGCCCTGGGGCATGGCCTCGACGGCGTTGGCCAGCACGGCCTCCAGCACGTTGCGGATCTGGGTGGCGTCTCCGCCGGTCAGACGCAGGCCCTCTTCGAAGCGGGTGGTGATGGCGATGCCCGGTTTGCGGAAAGCCTTGCCGGCCGTCAGCAGATCCTGGATCAGTTTGTTGATGGCGATGTCGCCGGGCTGATACTTTCCGCCCCTGGCGTAGGCCAGCAGTTGCTCGGTCAAGGAGCGCATGCGCTCCGTGGATGCGCGCAACGACCCGAGGAAGCGGTTTTTCGGTTGCGGCCCCTGGGGATCGAGTTCCAGCAGATCCAGATTGCCCCAGATCACGGCCAGGGCATTGTTGAACTGGTGGGCGATGCCGCCGGCCAGGGAGGCCACGGCTTGAATCTGGCGGGTGTGGTGCAACTGGCGGTCCATCCGTTTTCTATCTTCCTCCACGGCCACCCGCTCGGTGATGTCGTAGACCGAGGAGAACACCTTTTCCCAACTGTGCTCGAAGCCGGCGGGCACGGCGCTGGTGATCAGCAGGTGCCGCCCGCGGCCTTCGAGGGTTTGCATGGTCGTCTGGTCTTCGACCTGGCCCCCATGGTAGATGCCCGCGATGCGCCGGCGCATGAACGTTTCCAGGTCGGACGGCAGGACCGTCCGGATGTTGCGCACCAGATGCGGCATGCTGTCGGCCGCATACAGCTTGAGGGTCGCCCGGTTGACCGCCGTGACGCGCAGCAACAGGGTCATCTGCGTGACCTGGTCGGGATGGCCCTTTAAATAGGCTTCCAAATCGTTGCCGGCCTCGGGGGGCAGCTTGTCCAGATGGGCCTTGATCGCCGACCAGTCCTCTTCCCACAACGAAATCGCCGACTCCTCGAACAGCGCCCGGTAGCGCCGCTCGCTCTGGGCCAGCGCTTTTTCCGATTCCAGGCGCATCTCGATTTCACTCTTGAGCTCCAGGTTGGTGCGGCGTTGCCACGCTTCGGCTTGCCGATACTGATTGCGCGCCTCGAGCAGATGGTTGCGCATGCGCAACCGGGCATTCTCCGAAACCGCGGCCACCAGCAGCAGAATGATCAATGTCAGAATCGAGTTGAGCCTGAAATCCTGGATATAGGATGCCGTCCAATGCGGATACTCCAGGTACATAATGGCGATGGCGGTGGCCGCGCAGTAGAGCGCGGACCCGATAATCCCCGGCCGTCCGCCGACGAAAATCGCGATGGTGATCGGGTAAAAGAAGATCCAGGGATAGGAGAAATAGATGTCTTTGGTAAACAGCCCGGTCAGAATGCTGGCGGCCAACAGGCCGAAGGTCAGAAAGGCGCCGACCTGCTTGAGCAGGGTCAATTGTTTCAGGTCCCGGATGCGGTACGAGAGGATCAGCGAGGTCGATGCCGTCAGCGCCAAGCCCAAAAAGAAAAGCGCCTGGAGGTTGTCGCCCCGCAGAAACATATAGATGGAAAAACACAAAAACACCGGAAAGCCGATCACGATCAACGGCATGTTCAGGTTTTTCTGATATTTGATGTCGACGATACCCTGGTCGGACAGCGGCGTCTCGTTGTTCGTGACGGTGTTCATTGAGCTTCTTCCCCGGCGGCGGAGCATTGATCAGACCGCATTGACTGTTGATATATCGTCCAAAATCATTGAGCGCTTTAGCTTTTTAAGGGTTGGCGCCGGCCCCGGGCGCGTTTCGCCGAGGGCATGAACGCGCTTGCGGGAAGCGCCGGCTTGCCGTAGCGTTTTGTTTTTGTTAAGTTGAGTGAACTTCGAGGAACGCGAATCATCACCGGCGCATCGGCGCCACGATTTCCGAGGAATAGACCGCCCGGGTGAAATGTCCATGGCCAAATCCACGACCGCGTCTCAAATTTTGAAAAAGCGGGCCCGCAAGGAGCAGCGCGGGCCCTATACCAGAATCATCAAATGGTCCTTGTGGCTGGTGCTTTTCCTGATGCTGCTGGCTTTCGCCGCCACGGCCGGCTTTGTTCTCTATATGAGCGAGGGGTTGCCCAAGATCACCTCGCTCAAGGACTATCGGCCGCCGGTGGTCACCATGGTCTATTCCGACGACAACCGCAAAATCGCCGAGTTTTACAAGGAACGGCGCATCGTCATGCCCATGGCGCAAATCCCCATACAGCTCCGCCAGGCGTTCATCTCGGCCGAAGACTCGCGCTTTTACAAGCACAAGGGCATCGATGTGTTCAGCATCGTGCGGGCCTTTTTCAAGAACCTCGAGGCCGGCGCCATTGTCCAGGGCGGCAGCACCATCACCCAGCAGGTGACCAAGAGCTTCCTGCTCACGCCCGAGCGCAGCTACGAGCGCAAGGTCAAGGAGGCGATCCTGGCCTACCAGATCGACAAGGCCTTTACCAAAGACGAGATCCTCTTTCTTTATCTGAACCAGATCTACCTGGGCCATGGGGCTTACGGCGTGCAGGCCGCGGCCGAGAACTACTTCGGCAAGTCGGTACAGGAGCTGAATCTGGCCGAATGCGCCATGATGGCCGGCCTGCCCCAGGCCCCCAGCCGCTACTCGCCCTTTCACTATCCCGAACGGGCCAAGGAGCGGCAGATCTACGTGCTCACGCGCATGGTGGAAGAGGGTTACATCAGCCAGATCGAAGCTTCGGCGGCCATGGCCCTGGAACTGGACATCAAGCCGCGGCGCAACTGGTACCTGGAGCAGGTGCCGGTCTACACCGAAGACATCCGGCGCTACGTGGAGAAGAAGTACGGCGAAAACGCCCTCTACAACCAGGGCTTGCACATCTATGCGGCCGTGAACATCGACATGCAGAAAACCGCTGTGGCCGAGGTCCAAAAGGGGCTCAAGGACCTGGACCGGCGCATCGGGTACCGCGGCCCGCTGGAGAAGCTGCCCCCCGACCGTATCGAAACCTTTTGCCAGGAGCGGCAAAAGGAGCTGGACCTCCAGCCGTTGACGCCGGGCGTGGCGGTGCGGGCGGTGGTCATCGCCATGGACGACAAGGCCGGCCAGGCGACCGTGCGCATGGGCCATGAACGGGGCGTGATCACCATCGACACGATGCGCTGGGCGCGCAAGCCCAATCCCGAGATCGAGTGGCACACGGCCAAAATCAGCCGGATCAGCCAGGCCCTGGCCGTGGGCGACGTGGTGCTGGTGGAACCGGTGGCCAAGGACGACAAGGCCGAGGGCTGGAAGGTGCTGTTGGACCAGGTCCCCGAAGCCCAGGCGGCCTTGATGTGCATCGAGGCCGGCACCGGCCTGGTCAAGGTGATGGTGGGCGGCCGGGATTTTTCCGAGAGCCAGTTCAACCGCGCCACCCAATCGCGCCGGCAACCCGGTTCGGCCTTCAAGCCCGTGATCTACGCGGCGGCCATCGACAAGGGCTACACGCCGGCCACCATGATCATCGACGCCCCGATTATCTTCAAGGACCCCTACCAGGACGAAGCCTGGAAGCCCAAGAACTACGGCGAGAAATTCTACGGCCCCACCCTGGTGCGCGAAGCCCTGGCCAAATCGCGCAATGTGGTCACGATCAAGATCCTGCAGGACATCGGCGTGGACTATGTGATCGACTATGCCCGCAAGCTGGGCTTCGAATCCGAACTGGGCCGCAACCTCTCCCTGGCCCTGGGCACGTCGGAAGTCTCGCTGTTCGAGTTGGTGCGGGCCTATTCGGTCTTCGCCAACCAGGGCTACCTGGTGTCGTCCACCTTCGTCACCAAGATCGTGGACCGCGACGGCAACATCCTGGAAGAGGCGAGCCCGACGCGTCAAAAGGCGATCGAGGAGAGCACCGCCTATATCATGACCAGCCTGATGGAAGGCGTGATCAAATTCGGCACCGGCCAGCGCATCCGGGCTCTCAAGCGCCCGGTAGCCGGCAAGACCGGCACCACCAACGATTTGATCGATGCCTGGTTCGTGGGCTACACCCCGCGCTACATCACCGGCGTGTGGGTCGGCTTCGACCGCGTACGCCCCCTGGGCGAGGGCGAAACCGGGGCCCGGGCCGCCAGCCCCATCTGGCTGGGCTTCATGCAGGAGGTGCTCAAGGATCAGCCGGTGCAGATCTTCCAGGTGCCCGAGGGCGTGGTCTTCGCCAAGATCGATGCCCAGACCGGCTTGCTGCCCATTCCGGAATCCAAGGAGACCGTTTTCGAGTGCTTCAAGGAAGGCACCGTTCCCCAACGGTACACCCCCCGGCCCGGACAAATCACCGAGCCCGACCAGTTTTTCAAGCAGGACATGTAATAAAAGAGGCTTGCAATACGATCGGCAGCTTCGTAAAAGGGGGCCTTCCGATGGTTTTGTCAAAATAACGCAGGGCGAAGGAGCTCGCCTTCCGCCTGTTGCATCAAAGGAGAATTGTTATGCGTGAAGCAGTCATCGTCAGTGCGGTCCGCACGCCCCTGGGCGGTTTCAACGGCACCCTGGCCGGCATCGGCGCCACCGATCTGGGCGGCAAAGTCATCGCCGAAGCGGTCCAGCGGGCCAACGTTCCGGCCGAACGGGTCAACGAAGTGATCATGGGCCTGGTGCTGCCCTGCGGCTACGGCCAGAACCCGGCCAAGCAGGCCGCCATCAAAGCCGGCCTGCCCTGGGAAGTGGAATGCTTCACCATCAACAAGGTGTGCGGATCGGCCCTCAAGGCGGTCATGCTGGCGGCCCAGGCCGTGCAGACCGGCGATGCCGACGTGGTGGTGGCCGGCGGCATGGAGAACATGAGCGCGGCGCCCTACTACCTGGAAAAGGCGCGCTTCGGCTACCGCATGGGCCCGGGCCAGATCCAGGACCACATGGTCCACGACGGGCTGTGGGACATCGTCAATGACTTTCACATGGGCATCTCCAACGAGCTGTGCTCGGAGAAGTACAACATCTCCCGCGAAGTTCAGGACCGTTATGCCCTGAGTTCCTACCAGCGCGCCCTTTCATCCATCGCCGCCGGCCGCTTCAAAAAAGAGATCCTGCCGGTAAGCATTCCCCAGCGCAAGGGCGAGCCCAAGATCTTCGACACCGACGAATGCCCCCGGGAGACCAGCCTGGAAGCCCTGTCCAAAATGGGGGCCGCCTTTAAAAAGGGCGGTGTCACCACCGCCGGCAACGCTTCGGTGATCAGCGACGGCGCGGCGGCCGTGGTGGTCATGTCGCGCCAGGCGGCCCAGGAGCTGGGCTGCGAGATCCTGGCCACGATCGGGGCCCAGGCTTCCTACGGCATCGACATGAAGTACGTGCTGGTGGCCCCCATCTGGGCCGTGCCCAAGGTGTTGGCCAAGGAGGGGATCGGCATCGACCGGGTGGATCTGTTCGAAATCAATGAAGCCTTTGCCGGCTCGACCTGCGCCGTGATGCAGGAGCTCAAGCTTGACCCGGCCAAGACCAACGTCAACGGCGGCAGCGTGGCCCTGGGCCATCCCATCGGCGCCAGCGGCTGCCGCGTGCTGGTCACCCTGATTCACGAAATGATCCGTAGCGACAAGAAGACCGGCGTGGCCTCGCTGTGTTTGGGCGGCGGCGAAGCCGTGGCGCTGGTGGTCAAGCGATAAGAGCATAGTAAAACCGTGGTTTAAATACTTCTGAAGGAGAGGGATGATGGAGATTAAAACTTTCGGCGTCATCGGCGCCGGTCAGATGGGCAGCGGCATCGCCCAGGTGGCCGCCATGAGCGGCCTTGCCGTGATCATGAACGACATCAAGGACGAGTTCGTGCAGCGCGGTGGCGAGACCATCGCCAAGTTCTTCGACCGCGGCATTGCCAAGGGCAAGCTGACCGCCGAGCAAAAAGAGACGGTCCTGGGCCGCATCAAGGGCAGCACCAAGCTGGAAGACATGGCCGCCGCGGATTTTGTGGTCGAGGCCGCCACGGAAAGAGAAGATCTAAAGTTCCAGATCTTCCGCAAACTGGACGAGATCTGCCGGCCCGGCGTGATCCTGGGCTCCAATACCTCTTCCATTCCCATCGGTCGCATCGCGGCCCAGACCAAGCGGCCCGACAAAGTCATCGGCATGCACTTTATGAACCCGGTGCCCCTGATGAAACTGGTGGAAGTGATCCGCGGCATCGCCACCTCCGAAGAGACCTTCCAAATCACCTGGCAGCTTTCCGAAATGTTCGGCAAGACGCCGGCCGAGGCCAACGACTTCCCCGGCTTCATTGCCAACCGCATCCTGATGCCCATGATCAACGAAGCGGTCTTCTGCCTCTATCACAGCGTGGGCAGCCGCGAAGCCATCGACACCGTGATGCAGCTCGGCATGAACCATCCCATGGGGCCGCTGGCTCTGGCCGACCTCATCGGCCTGGACACCTGTTTGGCCATCATGGAGACGCTCTACGACGGTTTCAAGGACTCCAAGTACCGGCCCTGCCCGCTGCTGCGCAAATATGTGGAAGCCGGCTGGCTGGGCAAAAAGACCGGCCGCGGATTCTACGAATATTCGAAATAGCGGCGGATCTCTTCTCGCGCCTCCGCCCTTTCCCGGCCCCCGGGGGCGAACCTCGTGTTCGCCCCCGGGGGGCCGGACCATCGCTCCCCCAAACCCTTCACCCCCCTCAATAGGAGCAACCATGCGCCCTTCGACCTCCAAGATCTTTGCTCTTCTACTGTCCGCATTGCTTCTAACCGTCGCCTGCAGCAAATTGACCCCCGAAAACTACAGTCAACTCAAAATGAGCATGCCCTACGAGGATGTGGTCGATCTGCTGGGCAAGCCGGACAAGTGCGACGGCGCCATGGGCATCAAGGATTGCACCTGGGGCGGCGAGAAGAAGCAGATCAACGTGAAGTTCCTCAACGAGAATGTGATCTTCTTTACCGGCAAAGGGCTGTAAGCGAGCCTCGGCCACTTCTTAGCTTGATCCAGTGCAGCCCTTTGGTCTATCCTGAGCCCAGCAAATTTACGGACAGTTCCTGGACAGAACTTAAAAGGAGCCGCCATGCCGCGTCCTAAAAAAGCTTCCCCCATCGGCCAGCGCATCAAGTCGGCCCGCACCCGCAAAAAGATCGCCCTCGATCAACTGGCCAACGAGACCGGCTGCCGCATCGAGTTTCTCAAGGAGATCGAATCCGGCGCCGAGATGCCGCCGGTGGGTACCCTGCTGCAGATCTGCCGGGCCCTGCACATCGATTCGGGCGACCTGCTCCAAGAGCCGGCACCGGCCCGCGACAAGCGCGCGGATGCCTACACCAAGCGCACCCAGAACTACGCCTACACCACGTTGACCCCCGGTGCCGAGCACAAGCATCTCAAGGCGTTCCGCATCCAGGTCAAGGCCATGCAGGAGCACCAGGGCGTGGGCTACCAGCACGAGGGTGAAGAGTTCGTCTATGTGCTCAAGGGCCGCATCGAGGTGACCGTGGGCGACCACGTCAATCGCCTGGAGGCCGGCCAGTCGCTGCATTTCAACTCGGGCATCCAGCACCACATGCGCAATACGGGCGAGGAAGATGCGGAGTTGATGGTGGTGGTCTATCACCCTTAAAATCCTATTCGTATCTGTGCAAAAAAAGGACGGGAGCGGCATATGGTGAAGTTGTCCGAAGAGCAGCTCATGATCCAGCACATGGTGCGCGAGTTTGCGCGCCGGGTGGTGGCGGCCGGGGCCGCCGAACGGGATCGCACCAAGCAGTTTCCGGCCCAGGTGCTGCGCCAGATGGGCGAGCTGGGCCTGCTGGGCATGATGGTGCCCACCGAGCTGGGCGGCAGCGGCAGCGACGCCGTGGGCTATGTGTCGGCCCTGTCGGAGATCGCCTATGCCTGCGCGGCCACGGCGGTGGTCATGTCGGTGCAGAACTCCATCGTGTGCGAGAGCCTGCTGCGCTTCGGCACGCCGGCCCAGCAGGAGCGTTTCCTGATGCCGCTGGCCCAGGGCAAGACCATCGGCGCCTTTGCCATGACCGAGCCCGAGGCCGGCTCGGACCCGGTGAGCCAGAGCACCACGGCGGTGCGCGACGGCGATTTCTACATCCTGGAGGGCACCAAGCGCTTCATCACTTCGGGCAAGAATGCCGGTATCGTGCTGGTCACGGCCAAGACCGACGAAAGCAAGAAACACCGGGGCATTTCGGTCTTCATCGTGCCCAAGAAGACCGCCGGTTTCAAAGTCGGGGCCCCCGAAGAGAAGCTGGGGCTGCGCGCGTCGGACACCACCGACTTGATTTTCGAGGGCTGCCGGGTGCCGGCGGCCCAGCGCCTGGGAGCCGAAGGCCAGGGGTTCGAGATCGCCATGCAGGGGCTGGACAGCGGCCGCATCGGCATCGCGGCCCAGAGCGTGGGCGTGGCCCAGGCGGCTTTGGATGCGGCGGTCAAATACACGCGCCAGCGCACCCAGTTCGGCCAGAGCATCTCCAAGTTCCAGGGGTTGCGCTGGATGGTGGCCGACATGGCGGTGGAGGTGGCGGCGGCGCGCCAATTGATGCTGGCGGCGGCGGTGGCCAAGGACCAGGGGGAGAACTACACCTTGCAGGCGGCCATGGCCAAGCTCTTCGCCTCGGAGATGGTCAACCGCGTCACCGGCCAAGCCATCCAACTGCACGGCGGCTACGGCTACACCCAGGAGTACCCGGTGGAACGATATTATCGGGATGCGCGGGTGTTCACGATCTACGAAGGGACTTCGGAGATTCAGCGAGTGGTGATTTCGAATCACATCTTTAAGGATAAAAGGAATCCCTGACCCGCTCCACACGACGAAGCGGGCTATGTTAAAGCCCATGAAATCAAATCACCGCCGGCCCAAGCCGAAACCCGTCAACTCCCTGGATATCCTTGTCCGCCTGAACTGGGACGAAGGTGACGATTTGGAGTTCAAATCCGCCAGAGGCGGCTTGCCGGGAAGCCTCTGGGAGACCTACAGCGCCATGGCCAACAGCCACGGCGGAGTGATCCTGCTTGGAGTAGAAGATGACGGTACGGTCAGCGGTGTCCATGAACCAAGCAAGTTGAAGAAGTCCTTCTGGGACACCATCAACAACCGAGGCAAGGTGAGTGCCAATCTGCTGAACGACTCAGACTTGGCCGTTGTGGCCCTCGAAGCGGGTTCTGTTATCGCTATCCATGTACCCCGGGCCAACCGTTACCAACGGCCAGTGTTTCTTGGTCAGAACCCGCTCACCGGCACCTATCGCCGCAATTTCGAAGGTGACTACCGATGCACCGAACAAGAGGTCGGGCGGATGCTTTCCGATCGTGGCGAGGAGCCTGCCGATAGTAGAATTCTGGAAGGCTTCGGAATGGACGACCTTGACCTTGCCAGCTTGCGCCAGTACCGTCAGCGCCTCACCTCCCATAAGCCCACGCACCCCTGGTTGAGCGAGGAAGACAAGGAGTTGCTCGCCAAGTTGGGCGGCTGGCGGCGCGACCGCAAGAGTGGCTTGGAAGGGTTGACAGTAGCCGGGCTGCTGATGTTCGGTCGCGATGAAACTCTGCGCGAGGGGGTTCCCGGCTATCATGTGGATTATCGCGAAAAACTATCAACTGACCCGGCGGTGCGCTGGACCGACCGGCTGACCATGGACGGCACCTGGAGTGGCAATCTGTTCCAATTCTACCTGCGCGTGGTGCAACGCCTGGCCGCCGACCTTAAGCTCCCTTTCCAAATGAATGCAGAACTCTTCCGTAAAGGTGAGTCCGAGGTTCATGAGGCCATTCGCGAAGCCCTGGTCAATGCTTTGATCCATGCCGACTACAGCGGCCAGGGCGGCATCGTGGTGGAGAAACATCGCGATGCCTTCGATTTTTCTAATCCCGGTACCCTCTTGGTTTCTTTTGACCAGTTGCTACGCGGCAATGTCAGCGAATGTCGCAACAAGTCGTTGCAAACGATGTTCATGTTGATCGGTGCGGCTGAGAAGGCAGGCTCCGGGGTTGATAAAATGCGGCGTGGGTGGGCCTCACAGCATTGGCGCTCGCCCATAGTGAGCGAGCAAGTGCAGCCGGATCGCGTGGCCTGGCGCCTTCCCATGATAAGTTTGATCCCCGAGGAGTCCATCCAGCGGTTACGGAATCTGTTCGGCAATGCCTATAGCCGATTCGCTAAAAACGAGCTGCAAGCACTGGTCACCGCCGATATAGAAGGCGCCGTTGACAACGCCCGAATGCGTCAGATCTGCGGGGCTCACGCCACGGACATGACGCGACTGTTGCAGGGTTTGGTTGCAAAGGGGGCGCTGGTACAGGAGGGACAGGGGCGTTGGAGCCGTTATCGGTTATCCTTCGATACCCACTCCTTACATAAAATCAGTGACTCCTCACATAAGGCGGCCGACTCCGTACATAAGACCGCGAACTCCGTACATAGGGACGAAGCAGATGCGTTGGCCGAACTTGTCATGGTTGCTGCGCCTGCGCGGGAAAATCGTCGCCTGGAAACCAAGGCCATGGAACGATTGATTCTGGAGCTTTGCCTTAACCGTTGGTTGTCCCGAAAGCAATTGGCAGACCTGCTCCAGCGTAACTCCGATGGGCTGCGCTCACGCTTTCTTACCCCCATGGTAACGCACGGCCTATTGCGCCTTCGCTACCCCGATAAGCCCAACCGCACCGATCAAGCATACACTGCAACCGATTTAGTAAAAAAAGTCCGTAACTAAGTGGCTCTGTAGTAGGCACCGGCGGAGGCGGCCGCAGCTCTGCGCCCGCCTCCGCCTGCTACGTGCCCAATTTAGCAGCTACGCGGTGACACAAGAAAGGCTTCCGATACCGCACCTGTTTGATTCCCACCGCTCCTAACACGTTGACACACCATGGTTTTATGAACTAAGTTGGCCGTAAGCTTCCCCTATTCCGAACCGCAACCGAAAGTTTCAAGATGAACTTGTTCACGAGGGCGTTCCGTTGCCCTAATAGCAGGAGACTTTGATGGCATTCGAGTGGGCCAATAGGTTCCGATTCGGGCATTATGTATCAAACCAGTCGTCTAAATCCATTTCGTAGAAAAAGCAGTCGTAAAGCAAGACGGCCATTCGGCCGTCGAATTGAGGTTGAACTAAACCGCTTCGCGGAGAAGTACTTCCTCCATACTTACCATCCTTCATCTCTAACTTCATAACCCGCTAAAATATTTTCGTTTCATTTAGAGACTTAGTGCTCCATATTGGTCTTCATCTGTTAACCTTTAA